>CAVVJA010000007.1:0-167108 GCA_963748415.1 uncultured Actinomycetota bacterium
GAGTAAAGGCTTGGGAATTGTTAGTTAGACACGGTTGCCGTTGGTAATAGATATTCGGCGTCATTGGAAGGGCTGTTGAGAATTCGGGTAGGGCGATCGTATTGGTAGACTCGCACAAAGGCGAGACGTGGCTGGTGGAAACGAGACGGCAGTGCGAGGCCAGGTGACGACCGCAAACGACGGGATGGGCGGTGGCCTCGCGGCCGCCGACTGACCGTTGCACGTCCGCTCGACGTGGTCGGCGAGTTGCAGCGGCAGCGCTTCAAATTGCGTGTTAGGACCACTGCCAAGTGTCGAATTCTCGACCGCCTGACGGCCTCACCCGAACAGGCAATCCAGCGGCGTCGCGTTGGAACATCGCAGATTCGCTGGGAGCCAACACGCACTATGCAGCCGGGGCGTAGTCGCGATTACGGGCTTTACCGCCGCGTGGGCGGGACGCATATCGGACGACGGTCGCCAACATCGACCGTCGAGCGTCAGACGTCTTGGACCACGCATGAGTTGACGACCCGACGCGCACGGAATCCTGCCCCCGCGTCACCCAGGTCTGAGGGGCCGATCGGCGTCACCGCCGCGGATGTCACCCCGCGCAAGATCCGTCGATATGTACGGTCTGCCGTAGTCGCGAGAGCTGAGCAGATGGATTTCTATGTGCACCGGCGACGCATGTAGATGCCGACGTGTGGACGCTAATGATGATCTTGCATCGATCGGTGGCAGCTCAATCCTCGCGCAGGCAACATCGGAGGCATACCACCTAGTACGACAGCTGTAGATCGTGACCTTCGTGGTCGATGGGGTTGGGAGCGGCGGCGTGTCGCCGATGAACGGCGCGGCCACCGGGCGAGCATCCGGTGTTTGTGTCGAACAACGAACTCGCTGCGGTGGCCGCGGCTCATAGCGTAGATCCTGTTCGGTGGCGTGAGGCGTTCGGCGCGGTGCTGGACCGTATCGAGTCGCGGTTCGTGCGCTATGAGCCGTTGCGGCACGCCGCGGATCTGATGCTGGGGATGCTGGCGCCGCTGGAGCGCAAGAACTGTTGGACCATTGCCGAGCATCGTGGTGAGGAGAGCCCGGCGGCGTTGCAGCATCTGCTCTCGCGCGCGTGCTGGGACGCCGACGCGGTTCGCGATGACCTGCGCGGCTACGTCACCGACGCGTTCGGTGAGCCGGATGCGATCTTGGTGATCGACGAGACCGGCGATCTCAAACACGGCGACCATTCAGTCGGGGTGCAGCGGCAATACACCGGCACCGCGGGCCGGATCGAGAACGCCCAGGTCGCGGTGTTCGTGACCTACGCCGCCCGCCGCGGGCATGCCCTGATCGACCGGGCCTTGTACCTGCCGCGCGCGTGGACCGACGACCAGCAGCGCTGCGCGGCAGCTGGGGTGCCCGCCGACATCGGGTTTGCGACCAAGCCGGCGCTGGCCACCGCGATGCTCATCCGCGCGGTCGAGGCCGGCGTGCCGGCCGGCTGGGTGGCCGGCGACGAGGTCTACGGCGCCGATCCGATCCTGCGCGCCACCGTGCGTGAGCTCGGGCTGGGCTACGTGCTGCAGGTCGCCGCCAACCGCCGCGTGCCGACCCACGGCGGACCTCAACGCGTCGACGCGATCGCCGAGCTGATCGGTCCCGACGACTGGCAGAGCTACTCGGCCGGACGCGGCAGCAAAGGACCGCGCTACTACCAGTGGGCCTGGATCGCGCTGCTGCCCGAAGACGAAGACACCGACGACACCGGACAGCACCACCTGCTCATCCGCCGCAACCCCAGCAGCGGGGAACTGGCCTACCTGCGCTGCTACAGCCCGACCCCGGTGCCGCTGTCGGCTCTGGTCCGCGTCACCGGGCAACGCTGGCGCATAGAGGAGAACTTCCAATCCGCCAAGGAACTCACCGGCCTGGATCAGCACCAGGTCCGGCGCTGGACCTCCTGGCACCGCTGGACCACCCTCGCGATGCTCGCCCACGCCTTCCTCGCCGTCGCCACCTGCGCCGAACGCGACCTGGCCCCGACACCGGCCAACATGATCGAGCTGACCGTCCATGAATTCCGGCGACTATTCGACGCGCTGCTGCTCACCAGCATCGCCACCATCGACAAACTGCTCGCCTGGTCGGCCTGGCGACGAAGACACCAAGCCACCGCCCGCGCCTGCCACTACCGACGCCGCGAACAACAATGATCACGATCTACAGCTGTCGTACTAGTTCCCCAGGTCGGGCTCAACAGCACCGGAGACGGTTGTACCCATCGACCGCGCAACCAGGAACGCCCTAGCAATATCCAAATGCCGCCAGTCGCGTGTGCTCGTCGGCCCCGCGTGTGTGGGAGTGCGTTCCTGCTACATCGGCAGCAACTCGAAGATCTCGACCGCGCACGTCCCGTCCCTGTTGGACAGGAAGGGGAGGCCATCGGTGAGCGCCTTCGCCGCAGCGAGGGCGAAGGCCAGGGTCTTCCACGGGCGTGATGGGCGGGCGGGAAAGCGATCACACGTCACTGCGGATGATCGTGATTCACGCAGTAAACGGAGCCCGAATCAGGAGGTCGGAGTGCTTCCGTCGTCGTCACACGGTGTTGTACACGTGGCCGTTCATCGTGTAGATGACCTTCATCATCTTGTGACCGATGTCGGCGGTGGGGTCGAACATTAGCGGGCAGCCGCAGTCGATGACGGTGATGCCGTGTTGCCCGCCGTACCCGGCTGCGGTCGGGTTCGCGCCGTTATCAGCAACGATCGAGGTTCTCGAGATTGTCCTTCTGGTGCTGTCGGGGTTGGTCTTGATGTACGACGTAGCCGTGCAGCGAGGCTTGGAGCAGAACGCAATGGGCTCGATGACCGCCTCATACCCGTCGGCTTGCGTCTTCCAGACGTTGTTGGCCGCGATGCTCTTGACCACCTGCTTGCGGGTGTAGTGAACACCGTTCACACACACACCCTCGATGTGCTCGCGTGTGCCGTCCGACGACAATTCCTTTCGAACCTTGGTCACGATGTACTCGGCCACCGGAATAGACCCACGAGGCGCAACTACCCGTGCTTCTATCCGATCGGCTACGCGGTCGACACAGTCATCCCGATCATCAACGTCCACCAGGCCGACAACTGGGGGACCAACGGGCACGCACCGTGGGCCGGGCCTGGGTCGCTGTTACTTGGATAGCCACTGGGCTGGGGTGGGCGCTCGCGACCCTGCTCGTCGCCGGCTACACCGGACTCGTCCGCCGGGAATGAAACGGCCAAACGTTCCGGAGATGCTGAGAGGTTCTGCCCGCAAATCCGCCGTTAACGGATGCACCGTCTGATATCACTGCATACATGCAGCAGCTAACTTGCCCCGGGCAGCCCGGTTTCGGCGCGGAAAGCCAGCGTGCCCGGACCCCGTGCCGGACGCGGCGTGGCGGTGTTGGCAGTGAACAAGGCGGCTGTGGAGATGGTGGCAGCGGAGACGGCGGCTGTCCCGGCTCCTACCACGCCCAGGAACTTGCGGCGATCCATCGATGACATCGGTCGGCCCCCTCCCGGCGCTCCAGTCTTGAGCCGGGCAAGATCACCCTCAAAGGCGGCGCCTGTGGCGCCGTCACACGCGATGGCCTTCGGCCACCCTTGACCGTGATCTTGGTTGGATTGGCCCGGCGCCCATCGAAACAATAGTCAGGCCATGAAGCGCGCGGCCTCCTCCGAGCCGCCGGTGGCGTCGCCTGGCTTGTATGAGTGCGCTCCCGCCCCGGCCAGTCGGCCGCCCTGGACGATCAGGTACTCCTCGCGGATGGGCCGGTTCTCGAACCAGCACTCCAGGACCTCGCGGGTACCCGCGGCATAACGCGCCTGCGCCGACAGCGACGACCCCGAGATGTGCGGGGTCATGCCATGATGCGGCATGGTTCGCCACGGGTGATCCCTGGGCGCGGGCTGGGGGAACCAGACATCGCCCGCATACCCTGCCAGCTGCCCGCTTTCCAGCGCCCGGGCGATCGCATCCCGGTCGCAGATCTTGCCCCGGGCGGTGTTGACGATGTAGGCGCCGCGCTTCATCGTCGCGATCAGCTCATCGTTGAACAGGCCCTCGGTACCCGGGTACAGCGGGGCGTTGATCGTCACCACGTCGCACTGCGGCACCATCTCCGCCGCGCTCTCATAGAAGGTGACCCCGAGCTCGCGCTCGACCTCGCCGGGCAGCCGGTGCAGGTCGGTGTAGCACAGCTTCACGTCGAAGGGCTTGAGCCGCCGGAGCACCGCGGACCCGATCCGGCCGGCGGCGACAGTCCCGACTGCCATGCCTTCGACGTCGTAGGATCGCTCAACACAGTCGGCGATGTTCCAGCCGCCCTTAACCACCCACTGGTAGGAGGGGATGTAGTTGCGCACCAGCGACAAGATCATCATCACCACGTGCTCGGAGACGCTGATGCTGTTGGAATAGGTGATCTCGGCGATGGTCAGCCCGGCTTCGCTGGCGGCCTGCAGGTCATAGTGATCCGACCCGATCCCGGCCGTGATCGCCAGCTTCAGGTTCTTGGCCTTGGCAATCCGTTCCCGGGTCAGATAGGCGGGCCAGAACGGCTGGGAGATCACGATGTCGGCATCAGCCAGCTCCCGCTCAAACACCGAGTCCGGGCCGTCCTTGTCGGAGGTCACCACCAGCGTGTGACCGGCAGCCTCCAGGAAGCCACGCAGGCCCAGCTCGCCTGACACGCTGCCCAGCAGCTCGCCAGGGGTGAAGTCGATGGCGTGTGGGCTTGGCGTCGACTGGCCGCCCGGGTATGTATCAATCGCTGGGATCTGATCCCGGGCATAGGCGGCCGCGTACCCGTCAACCGGATCGTCATACAGCACACACAGCACCTTGGCCATCTATGGCGGCTCCTGACTCTGGGCTGAGGCGGAACTCTACTCCCTGGTCCAAGTCGCGGATTTGCATGATCACTGGACACATCGCCGTCGGCCAATAACCCCGCCGAGGAAATTTCTCGGCCCGAAGTGGCACTAACGGCCCCGAAATTGTCAGACGGATCTGCACGGCCCGGTGGAAACAAGTCCGTGCCGTGAAGGATCTTCACCGCGATGTCGCCGGTCGCTGTCGCAACCAGCTTGTCGCGAGTGCCGTTACGCCGGTTCGTGCGCGCCTGACTGCGTTCGTGCCGTTCGGCGCCGACAAACGCCGTCGCCTCGGCATCCACGAGCAGCTGCACGATCGTCGCCAGCAGCCGGCGCATCAACTCACCGCCGTCGGCGCTTCGCATCACATCGAGCAGTTCCAGCCGGGCAGACCGGTCCAGGGCCATCGCGTGTTCCGTTCCGTGAGTCGCTTGGTCGCTTCTCACAGAGCCTCACGCGATGGCCCCTCACCATCCCGGACCGACACACGGTCACCCTGGCGAGGATCTCGATTTACACCACCCGGCGGGACTCTCCCGGCCAGGACCATCTTGACTACAGCTAAGAACCAAAATATGTCGATCGAGTCGGCGAGCCAGCAGCATTCCGTTGAACGCCTTCCCCGTACCTCCCACGGCAATGGGCCATCATCGGCAGCTGGGTTACGGTCGAAATACCTTTGGGGAAAGGCCAGCGATCGAGCGTCGCAGGCCGTGTTTCGCCACCCGCCGAACTGCTCAACGCCACCGCCGTGGACGCGATGCGCGGGAGTTCGCGCACTTGGTGCACACGGGCGTGCGACGTCGGAGACCGGATACCCGCTCGATCGGACCCAGCACGACTTTGCCGGCGGGCTCGTTGCACAGAAGGCAGCGCTCACCGGAACGAGGTTCCGTTACGGCGGCCAGATGACTCTCGATATCTGGATTATGCCCTTCCCGAAAGGCTCAGCACATCCGCGGGCTTCGGCGTGCGCCTTAGGGCTTGCTCAGTTGCTTGGGGCTAGAGACGACCGAAGTTCGGCCGGGTGCCGTCGCGGTCAGCTCTTATGGGCGAGAAGGACGACCGCGGAGACGATGAAGCCGATAAGCAGAATCCGCTTGACGCCGGAGTCTTGCGGGCCGGTCGGTGATCGAACCGCCGAGGAAGTAGGCGACGAGGCCGGATGACAGGGTCCCGATGGTCACCTCGGCTGCGCTCGCCACGACCAACCTGTTCCAGCACAGTGGCTCGCCTGATCGCGTTGCGTCATGGCTATGGCGTGGGATCGCAACAGGTCCAACGTGCGACGAGGAAGCGAAGATGAAGTACAGGATGAGAGCCACCGCGGTATTCCAGCCGTCACGCACCGATCAGTTACTCGTCGGCGGCTGACTGATCCCGGCCGTCGTTCGCCGAAATCATCGCGGTTTCAGGTATAGACGTGCGCACACTCCCGTCGATACGCGCGGATCCCGGTGCGTAAGTCCCGCGCCCATATGAATAAGTCGGGCTCACGGTTTACCGCGCATGCTGAGATGCGCTCGTGCCGAGGAGGGGACGCATACTGAAGCGCATGGATTGCGTGTTCTGCGCCATCGTTGCGGGGAAAGTACCAGCGAGTCGGGTATACGAGGACGATCACGGTGCCGACGATCGATGTCATCTCCACCGAACGCAACGTGGTCGGCAACCTGGCCGCAGCTACAACGAGCTGTCCGAGCTGATGGCCGTGGCCCACAGCGGCCAGGTGACACTGCACACGCGCAGCTACCCCCTCGACGCCGTCGACGACGCCATGGACGACCTCGATAGCGGTCGGCTGCGGGGCCGCGGCATCCTCGTGCCTGCCTCACGTCGGACTGGATGAGACGGTGGTGGAGGGCGAGCCGACGCTGATCGAGTCGGTGCGGCGTGCCTTGCACCTGCTCGACCTGGTGCCGACGATCGATGTCATCTCCACCGACCGCCCGGTGTCGGCGAAGGTCCTGGCCCGCCGGGCCGGGCTGGCCCAGCCGACGGCCTACCACCTGCTCCGAACCCTGGTGCACGAGGGATACCTGGACCGGGTCGAGGGCCACGGGTACGTGCTGGGGTGCCGGGTGGCAGCGCTCGCCGGCAGGCCGGGTGGGCCGACCGCGCGGGCGGCTCGGTTCCGTCCAATCCTGCGCGAGTCGCACGACGAGCTGACCGCCGCCGCGTACCTCGCTGTGCTCGCCGACGGGGAGATCACCGTCATCGACATCGTCGACAGCCCGGCAGCGCCGCGCGCCGACTTGTGGGTGGGCTTCCACGAAGCCGCGCACGCAACCGCGCTGGGCAAGGCTGTGCTGTCCACCGTGGACGACGCGACCCGGCGCGGCTACCTAGCCGACCACGACCTTCCCGACCTGACACCGAGAACGGTCACCGATCGGCGGGTGCTGCTGCGCCAGTTCGAGGCCGTCGAGGGCTACGCGCTCGACCGTGAGGAGTACGCGCTCGGCACCGCATGCGTCGCCGCCCCGGTACCCTCGCCGTCCATGGTGGCGGCGGTAGCCGTCTCGGTGCGAGCCCACCAGGTGCGGCGCATCATCGAACGCAGCGACGCGCTGCACCGTGCGGCGCGGCTCATCGCCTACGCCGGCGCGGTGTGACGGGCCGCGGTATCGCCATGTGAACTTCTCGCTCTTGCGGCGCGCGACGGGCGGGGGGACAGTCGGGGTGCGACCGCGATTCCGGGAGGTTTGCCATGACCACGGTGACGCACGACCGCCCGCCGGGACAAGGCCAGCTCGATAGCCAGACCCGGCTCGCCCTGTACCGGACGATGGTGCTCTCGCGCACGTTCGAGGAAGCCATACTGCGCGAGTACCACGCGGACAAGGGTCCCGGCTTCGACATCGGCAAGGGCCTGGTGCCCGGCGAGATGCACCTGTCCGCGGGTCAGGAGCCGGTGGCGGCCGGGGTATGCGCGCATCTCACCGCCGACGACGCGGTGACGGCAACGCACCGGCCGCACCACTTCGCCATCGCACACGGCGTCGACCTTGCGAAGATGGCGGCAGAGATCTTCGGCCGGGAGACCGGGCTGGGCCGCGGTCGCGGCGGTCACATGCACCTGTTCGACCCCACGACGCACTTCTCCTGCTCAGGCATCATCGCCGAGGGCTACCCGCCCGCGCTGGGGCAGGCGTTCGCGTTCCAACGCCGCGGCAGCGATCGGATCGCAGTGGCGGTCACCGGCGAGGGCGCCGCCAACCAGGGCGGATTCCACGAGTCGCTCAACCTGGCGGCGCTGTGGCGGCTGCCGGTCGTGTTCGTCATCGAGGACAACGACTGGGCGATCTCGGTGCCGCGTGCCGCATCCACGGCGGTGCCCTCGAACGCCATTCGTGGCGCGGCCTACGGCATCCCCGCACGGCGGATCGAGGACAACGACGTCGAGGCGGTCTACCATGCCGCCGCCGACGCCGTCGCACGGGCGCGCTCGGGCGGCGGCCCGAGCCTGATCGAGGTGCGCACGCTGCGGCTGTGGGGGCATTTCGAGGGCGACGCGCAGGGCTATCGCGGCGATCTGGACGACCTATCCGGGCGCGACCCGATCCCCACCTACGAGACGCGGCTGCACGCCGACGGGCTGCTCGAGGACGCGAGCCGCGAGCAGATCAAGGCCGAGGCACGGGGGCCCGTCGAGGAGGCGATCACATTCGCCAAGAACAGCCCGCTGCCCGACCCCGCCGACGCCAGCAAGTACGTGTTCGCGTGAGGAGCGCGCCATGACAACTACCGAGGCCGCGCCGGAGATCCGCGGCACGCACCGCCTCACCACCGCCAAGGCGATGGTCGAAGCGATCGAACTGGAGATGAAGCGCGACCCGTCCATCATCTACCTCGGTGAGGACATCGGCGCGTACGGCGGCATCTTCAGCTCCACCACCGGACTGCTCGACGCATTCGGCCCCGAGCGTGTCCTCGACACACCGATCTCGGAGACCGCGTTCATCGGCCTGGCGATCGGTGCCGCGGTCGAGGGCATGCGGCCGATCGCCGAGCTCATGTTCGCCGACTTCATGGGCGTCTGCCTCGATCAGATCTACAACCACATGGCGAAGATCCACTTCGAATCGGGCGGGAACGTCAAGGTCCCGATGGTGCTCACCACCGCCGTCGGCGGCGGCTATTCCGACGCCGCGCAGCACTCCCAGTGCCTGTGGGGAACGTTCGCGCACCTGCCCGGAATGAAGGTCGTCGTGCCGAGCAACCCATCCGACGCCAAAGGCCTGATGACCTCGGCGATCCGCGACGACAACCCGGTCGTCTACATGTTCCACAAGGGCGTGATGGGCCTGCCATGGATGGCGAAGAACCCGCGCACGGTCGCCGACGTCCCGGACGGCGACTACGAGGTCCCCATCGGCAAGGCGGAGGTGGCTCGGGACGGAACTGATGTCACGGTCGTCACGCTGTCGCTGTCGGTTCACCACGCGCTCGACGTCGCGGACAGACTCGACGGCAGCGTCAGTGTGGAGGTCGTGGACCTGCGCTCGCTCGTGCCGCTCGACCGGGAGGCGATTCTCTCCTCGGTGGCCAGGACCGGGCGCCTCGTGGTGGTGGACGAGGACTACCAGTCGTTCGGGCTCTCCGGCGAAGTGGCGGCGACGATCACCGACGTCGACCCGTCGCTGCTGCGCGCGCCGGTGGTACGAGTGGCCAACCCGGACACCCCCGTTCCGTACGCGCACTCGCTGGAGTACGCCGTGCTGCCGCGGCAGGACCGCATCGAGGCAGCCATCCACCGCGTCGCCCGCGCATGACCAATGTCCTGTTCCCGGCGCTATCCGAGAAGCAACCCGACGCCGAGGGCGTGCTGTCCACTTGGTTCGTCTCCGACAGCGAGACGGTGCAACAGGACCAGTTGATCGCCGAGGTGCAGGTGGACAAAGTGGCGGCCGACGTGCCGGCACCCCAGGCCGGCGTCATCACGCTGCTCGTGAAGGAGGACGACGCCGTCGTCCAGGGCACACCGATTGCTCGCATCGACTGACCGTGCGACCGGACCATCTCGGACCACGGGGCACCCCGGTTGGCTGCTGGCCGAACAACGGCGGGTCGCCCTCTACCGAGGCCGCTCACGTCGAGGATCACCGGGCTCGCATCGCGAACAGTCGATGCGCGGGCACCCACAGCGATGAGCCGGTTGCCCAGGCTGAGATTGCGCCGACGCCGAAGACACTGCCGTAGTTGTAGCAAGATCCGCCCCCAGATCTCCTGACGAGTGGGTGAAACATCCGCACAGAGCACCGCTGCCAGGCCCCGCATGACACCCTCGACAACCGCACGGAATCGGCGGTCGGCGCGATCTACGTGATCAAGCAAGTGTGAGCCGCACGCTGCCGGTGTTCACCTCGCGTAGCCAACGCAAGATCACGTCTGAGGAGACCGCTGGTCAGGTCCTGCCTGGGGCGCCGGCGATGGCTTGATTTTCGTTGTCAGCGAACTCACCCATCGAGTGGGACTGCAGGTTGTAGCCCATCACGGTTTCCTATCGGTGTCGTCTATTCGGAGGTCGGCGTGACTGGCGTGATGATCGGGATCAATCCGCACAAGGGATCGCATACCGCGGTGGCGCTCGACGCGCGCGAGAAGGGGCTGGCTCGGACAGCTTCGGGTGCGCGGGTCGAGGAGGCAGGTCGAGAGGGTTGCTGGAGTGGGCCGGGCGCTGGCCGAGACGGACGTGGGCGATTGAGGGCGCGCGTGGGCTGGGTCAACTACTGAGTCAGCAGCTGATCGCCGCCAGGGAGCGCGTGCTGGATGTGCCGCCGAAGCTGGCCGCGCTGGTGCGGCTGCTGAATACCGGTCAGATCAACAAGAACGACGACAACGTTGCCCGCTCGGCGGCGTTCGCCGCGCTGCGCGCCCACGAGCTGCCGGACGCTCTGAGCGGGTGAGATGTGAGCATCGCAGCGCGTTGAAGTTGTGTCCATTGCGCGGCGTCATCAGCCCGAGGACAGTGGGCGTGAGGTCCTATGACGACCCGGCTCGGCACGTGCAGCAGGCGCGAACCGGGCGTGGCGCACCGCCACGCGAACCCGAGGAGTCAGCCGTGGCCGACAAGTCGCCCCGTCAGTCGAGCAGCAAGAAGTCCGGCAAGACGCTGAAGCAGAAACGCGCGGACAAGAAGGCCGCAGCGGCGAGTAAGGACACTCGGGTGCACATCCCGACCCGCGGCCCCGCCAAGTAGAGCGGCAAGCAGTCGGTCGGCCTGGTGGCCCTCCTACGGACGGTGATCGTGTAGCGAGCGGTGTAGCCAGAGCAGCGCGAAGCAGCTATGCGAAACAGCTACCCGATGCCAGTAGAGCGGTCCGCTCTCGAACGTGTGTTCGCTATCCTTGGCAGGCTCGCAGGAGTGCGCTTGCGGGTGTGCACCGTCTCTCAACAAGGCGAACCAACGGCGAGAGCCTTGGCTACTCGTGACTTGGCAGTGAGCTCACCAACGCCGTGACATGCCCCCGAGAGCGATCGCCGAATGCACACCGAGCCGCTATGACCGGTCCTTTGAGCGTTACCCTGCCCCGCGTGGTGGAACCTGTGCTGGATCGGCACGTCAACGTTGCGCAGCTGTGGCAACTGGCCTGTGACGCGGCCCGGAAGGGCGAGAAGTGGGGCCAGCGCAAGAAGTCGGTGAGCGACGCTATGGAGAGCTACTACACCCAGCTGCGACGTGACAAGCGCGGCGCGAAACGGTGGGTGGCTGCGGTCGTTGACGTTCTGGGGTTCTTCGACCCGTCAGCTGATTGGCGTGCTGTGGAGGTAGGCCTGCAAATGCTCGACCAGGCAGACGGGGACGTCACCGGTGTCGGTGCTGAACTGCAGCGGCTGGAGATCGTGCCGGCCTCGTCGACGAAGAACTCTCTGTTCAAGGGCGTGTAGCGGCGACCAGCCGGCCCGAACGGCCGGAGGCTCAACGCCCTCCGTGATGGTTGTCGCCTGTCGGCGCCATTTGCGGACGGATCGTGGCCGCCTCGGAGGCGCAGCGCCTCGGGCTCGGTCGGGCCGCACGGGTACACGACTCGTAGAAGGGCATCTGGCCGGTGCCGACCAGGCCGACCGGGATGACCGGCGCGCCGGAGCCACGCGAGTCGCGCGAGCCCGGTGCGGAACTTGTGCAGCCGGCCGTGCGGTGAACGGGTGCCCTCCGGGCAGATCCCGATGGCCTTGCCAGCCGCGAGCAACGCGACGCCGGTGTCGATGGTGGACGCGGCGACGTGCGGGTCGCCGCGGTCGACCGGCCCGCAGCCGAACTCCCGGAACACCCGGGCCACGAATCATCCGCGTACGCGGGCTGGGTGAAGTACTCGGCCTTGCGCGACATCATCGACGTGACCGGGCGCGAGATCGCCGGCAACATAACGTACGGCGACGTCGCCCGCGCCGCCGCCCAGACCGCCATCGTCATCGACGATCTGGCCAGCGCAGACCCTTGGCGGCCGGGTGGCGGCGAGATCCGCAGCCGGGCCGAGACCGTCACCGAACCCCACGAGCTGATCCGATCCACCCCGACCGCGTGATCGCCTGGGGACTCGATGAATAGCGCCGCCGCAGGATCGCCAATGCCCGTCAGGGCGCGAGCTAACCGTGCGGCACGTCGTGCGCCTGGGCTCGCCGCACCTCGGCCCGCCACTAAAGGCGTCGCCGTACTCAGCCGGGCGCTCGCCGGCGTCGCCGAGACCCGGCCCTTCGCGTTCCTCCTCAGCGAACGTAGCGCCGGCATCAAAGACCTCCGTCACGGCTATTTGACCGACGTCGACTGGCGCGACTGCGATCCCGACTCGTGCGGCGTCGACCACCGCAGGCCGATCGAGCTCCTCCCGAACGTGGCGAGGTCATCCGGCTGCCAGCGCTGCCCGAGGGGTCGATCACCGGCTGGGACGCCGCTGGTGTCATTGAGCGGGCGGCAGCTGACGGCAGCGGGCCGCCGGCGGGCATGCGGGTGGTCGGTCTGGCCCGAGCCGGCGCTTGGGCGCAGTTGGCAGCGATCCCTACCGACAGGTTGGCGCCGATCCCGGACGAGGTGTCCGACGTGCAGGCCGCCACGCTGCCCACCGCCGGCATCACGGCGTTGCGGGCCTTGGAGGTCGCCGGGCTGATCCTCGCCAAACGGGTGCTGATCACGGGAGCGACCGGCGGCGTCGGGAGGATCGCGGTCCAGCTTGCTCACGCCAGCGGCGCCCACACCACCGCCCTCGTGCGCGACGCCGCCGCCACCCAGGCGCTGCTGCGCAGCCTGGGCGCTCAAGACGTCGTCGAGCAGCTGGACGGTGACTTCGACATGATCCTCGACACGGCGGGCGGTGCCACGTTCGGGCACGCCATCGAGCACGTCGCCCCACACGGCGTCGTGGTCAACATCGCGACCCAGAGCGCCGAGGAAACCGTCACCTTTCGCGTCGCACGTTTTGACCGGGCGCCCGGCGCGATCATCTACACCTTGAACCAGTTCGACGAGACCACCGCGCACGCCAGCGGAACCGGTGACCTCACCCGTCTATGCGCGCTCATCGCCGACGGCCGCCTCGACGGCCAAGTTGAGCTCGAAGGCTCCTGGCGCGAACCCACCCCAGCGCTCGACGCCCTGCTGCACCGCCGCATCGGCGGCAAGACCGTCCTCCACGTCGACTGACCACCTCCTCGCCCAGCAGTCACGCATCGAATCCGCATCCGACCGCTGACAGCCCACGTTTGCCGACGCCCGAGCCGTCGTTCTGGTGCACCGCCGCAGAGATCAAGACGAGCACGGATGGAACGTTATTGAGCGCTACACTGACGAAATGCCGATGGTCGGACGTTCGCTGTTGCGGATATCAGGGCGTTCGCCCGCACGATGGTGTCCACGCGCGCATACGCGGATCATCGCTGATCATCCGACGGTCGCGGGGTCACGATGGGAAGACGCTGGCTACGAATGACGCAGCCGCCATCACTTGGAAGATGCCGTGCTCCGAAGGTGCGCTGCCGGCTGGTCAAACCCGACCTTGCTGGGCTGTGGGAGGCTAGAGTTATCGTGTCTTCAGCCTCTACCCTCCGAGAAAGCATATCGGGGAGCTGTGCCGAGATGCTCGTTTAACGATCGTCCGTAAGCCCATGTCAGATGCAGCGAGCCGCTATTCGGATATAGCTCCGGGTAAGTAACTCCGGCGAACGCTTGACAACTACGTCCCGTCGGACTGCGTTAATCAGCGCCCAATGTGGACCGTCGGTATCTAATGAACACCGCACCGACCGCCGCGCAGGTGGGTCACCATTTGACGGGTGCAATACCACCCACGCCATGACCGTCATGATTGCTTACTCAGACGGTGTCGCGCTTCCTTGGTTCCCCGCGTCCGGTGTGCCGATCAGGTAGGTGAGTGCCGTCGTGTAGGCGGGGGTGAGTGGGTAGTCGGAGTGGGTGAGGATGCCGAGCATGTAGCCGGTGCGGTCGATCTCTTCGGCGCCTTTGTCGATGTTGTTTTGGTCGGGTATGCCGTTGAAGGCTGGGAAGCCGAGGTAGTCCGTGCGGCGCCAAAGGTTGCGCCAGCGGCCGGTGTCGGCGGCCGCGTCCAAGAGTCTGGCGAGTGCGTGACGGTCGGGACTGTCGGATGCGGGGTCGCTGCCGACGACCGGGTTCGGGTTGATGAGTCCAGCGGCGCGTGCAGGGTGATTGCCGAGCACGTTCGGGCCTAGTAGTTCGGGGAAGAGGCGACCGAAGTATGCGCGTAGCTGGCAGCCGTACGTGAGCAGGGAGATGGCCGCGACCTCGCTCCGACGTGTGTCGTCGCCCTGGATGGCGAAGATGCTTGCGGCCGCGATGACCGCTCCGAGGCTGTGGGCGGACAGGATGATCTTGTCTCCGTGGACGTCGCTGTCCGCGCGGTGGGACAGGTATCGGTCAGAGCGGGCAACGAGTTCGGGTACGGCGCGTTCGGCGTAGCACGGTGGTCCGAGCGGGTGGCCGGCTCGTGGCAGGAAGCAGGTGACATCCCAGAGCAAACCGAACGGGCGTTGGTTTCCGAGTGCGCTGCCGCCGACGGCGAAAGCGATCACTGCTGCGCCCACTGCTGGCCGAGGTCCACATGCCCGGTCCGATTGCGCCGGCGGCGACCCTCTGCCATCCGGTGGGATGGACGGGGGCGGTCCAGGCGGCGGCGAAGAGTAGTGATATGAGCAGCCCGATGCCGCCGAGTAGGACGACAAGGCCGAGCGCGGCCTCGCCCCGATGTGCGATCTGTGCGAGCTTGCGCGCGGTAGACGCGCGCAGTGCATCGGTCGGCGTTTCCGGCGGATCGACGGCGACGGGCGGCGGGTCAATGATCGACGGGTCGCTCCTCGCCCGGCGGCGAACCACCACAGCGACGACGAGCCCAATCACGAGCAGCAGCACGACGAGGATGAGCAGCCCCACTCCGAACCAGACGATTGGTTGAGGTACCCGGAGATCGGGTGCACCGGTGGGTTGTTCGCAGCTGTACTGGCACGGCTTCGGGAGAGCGGCGGGCGGCGATCCGCCGGCCAGTGACGCGGCCGAATTGGCGCCGTTGAGCAGGTTAGCTATGCCGACGACCACCGCGGTGGTCAGCGTCATCGCGACCAGCAACGCGACAAGAAGGACAACACCCGGAATGCACCCGCGCCAGGCCTCGTAACGCTGCGCATGTTCGTCGCCTTGCCGGCGGTGGGTCGCGAGCCAGACGGTGATAGCGATGGCCGCGATTGTGATTGCCCGCAGTATCCAGCCGGCGGTTCCCGCCAGCCCGCATAGCAGGAGGCTGATGCCGAGGCCGATGCCGATGCTGGGCGGGATCAACCAGTGGATACCGCGCCGCCAGAACAGTGCGGACAGGCTAATACCGAACAGCAGGCAGACCAGGACGTTGGATGCGGCGGAGATACCGACCAGGTGAGAGGCAGTTAATGCTGCCCCGTGCCACCAGATCAGCACGGCCTCCTGACCGATAAACAGCACGGCCGCGGCCCCGATCGCCAGCAGCACACCGCGGTGCTTCGGTGTCGTGATCTGGGGATCTTGTGAGATATCAACTGCGTCTGACGAGCCGAGTATGGTCAGCGTGAAGATCACGACTAGCAGCACGGCGCCGAGGACCCAGACCACCAGCTCAGCCCACCCACGGCCGTAGGAGTTGCTGAGCTGATGCCAACATGCCCGGTCACGGCGGAACAGATCCAGCGGCGCAGCGCATCGGGATGACGTTCCGAAGACACCGTCCCACGACGTCAGCATCGCCAGCAGCGTCAGCCCCGCGGCGAGATGCAGGAAGGCGGTCTTGGCGCTGATCACATGGTGCTGCCAGAACCCGGGCGTGGCCAGGAGAGGCCACGTTTTCTCAGCGGTGGCGGCACCCCAGACCATCGTCTCGGTGTCGCGGTCAGCCTCCGCCCAGGTCGATCGGTCGTAGGTTGTGCGCGTCTTCGCCGACAACGCCCACAACCCGACGATCAGAATGAGCGGCACAAGACTAAGCAGCGCGAGCCGCTCGCCTACATTCCAGTTCTGTAGGAACCCGAGCTGCGATGGCAAGCTCGAGCATTTGCGGTTCGGCGACGCGTAGCACTGCACCCCGACAACGTCCATCGACAGGATCGCCGCTCCAATCAACATGAGCAACGTCATGAGCAGACCGACGACGCGCAGCGTCCCGGCCCCGCGACCGCTTAGCTTCCAATCTCCGGGGCCGCCGTCGAGACGCCGAGACCAGTACGCCACGTTCGTCAGCCCAAAGGGCAGCAGCAGCATCCAGCCGACTCGCGCGGCGACGGCGAGGGCTTTCTTCCATCCCGAGCTGCCGCCGACGGAATTGCGCGCCAGACCTCCCCACGAGTACGCCTCGCGCGTCACGTCCGGTCGGACATAGCCACGGTCGTGGCGTGTCAACGGCGCGATCCTGTCCGGCCTTGGCCGCCAGAAGCTAGCCAACTCGTCGCCGGCCACCATCTCCACCGCGTCCGCAGGGAGATCCAGCATGCCCGCGGGCGGAGTGTTATTGACCCCATGAATACGCAACTCAAGGACATGCGGCCCCAGCGGTGGTGTCCCGCTGGCATCGGGTTCTTGGCTGCTCACACCTGCCTCCAGAAGCGAACCTGAACTCAAGACCGTGACAGGCTACCGACGCCATCGAACGGCACGGATGGAGACGTAGCCGACACCCTTGACGCCTCCCCGGCGTCACCTAACTCGTCCCGGCCGGGATGCCAGGCACCACGGTCGTTTCATTAAATTCAGCACGCGAAAGCGGACGAGATGCGCACGCATCTCCGTCGATCGCGCGCTCATGTGGCGGGGACCGGCAGCGCGCAGTGTGTTGGTCTGACGACGCCTTGGCCGTTGCGCCGCGTCATTGTGTTGCGGTAACGCTAGCTGCCGGGTCACTTCTCAGATGGTCGCCGTAGAACGTTGATCCCGAACTGTGGGTGATGTTGTCCTGGCGCTCAGGCGTCGACGCGACGATCTGGACCGTCGCCGTCGACGTGGAGCGCGATGAGTGGGCTGTGCTGGAGCATGGCCGGGATGTCCGTGCGACCCCAGCGCTGCGCCGCGGCGTCGATCAGCGGCTGTCGCTCGTCCGGGTCGGTGACTACTCGCGCGGTGGCCGGAACGTCAGCGACCACGGATTGTTTCAGGTGCACAACCACACGCGGGTCGGCGGCGATGTTATAGATCCAGTCCCTGGTCCGGTCCGCGCGTGGCATCCCGCTGATGAACAGAATGCCATCCTTCTCGTGCAGGAAGATCTCTATCCGTCGGCGCTGTCCCGTCCGCCGTCCCGTCGTCGTCAGATCGATGATCTGACTACGAAACAGCGCGGCGCGGACGCTGTCATCCATGGGCCCTCCAGCATCGCTCACGCCAACATGATTGCCGTCGGCGGACCAGACGCCATGCGGCCGCCAGAAAGTATCCGACACAAGCACCTGTTCAGCACTCGCGAGCCGTCGTTCCGGTACAGCCGGCAGGCGTCGAGCAAGCGCGCGTTATGCGTCCAGATCGGTCGTTCTCGCGCGCTCGCCGAACAAGACGAGGTAACTATGTCGATGTCCGTCGGACCATCACGCTCGCGACGTCGCCGTGGGAACCGCGTGAAGGACCTTGTCCCTGACCGTTCGTATCAGCGAACGTGCACGCTGGATTCATGGAAGAGCGGCACGCTGGAAGTCCGGTGAGCGCGCGTCACGCGGAACTGGACTAGGCCACGGCGCGCGCTGGGGCGTTGGTTCGCAGCGCGGTCCGAGTGTCGTCAGTCCACAGGTGGAATCGCGGAGACCGGGTGTCCTCGACGGTCGTGGACAGATGGGCGGCGCCTGCCGCCCATCGTGGTATCAGGGGCGTAGGCCGAGGTGGACTACAGCTTCGGCGACCGCGCGCAGGGTGGCGTTGCGGTCGTTGGCGTGCTTGCGGAGCAGCGCGAAGGCTTGGTCGATGCTGATCTTGCGTTCGCCGGCGAGGATGCCTTTGGCCTGTTCGATGATGACCCGGCTGTCGAGTGCGTGCTGGAGTTGTTCGATGGTGCGCCGGTCACGCTCCAGATCGGAGGCGTGCAGCACGTAGGCGGTGGCGATGTCGGCGAACACGTCGGCGATGTCAACCTCCTCCGGGCTCCAGTCGTGCTCGCTGGTGTCGAACAGGTCGAGTGCGCCGATGCGGGCAGCGTTGCGCATCGGGATGGCGGCGACCGCGACGATGCCGAGCTCGGCGGCCTTGGCGGCGTAGTCCGGCCAGCGGGCGGCGTGGTTGGCGAGCCGGCTTACCAGGACCTGTTGCCCGGTACGGGTCGCGTCCACGCAGGGGCCCTGATCATGTTCCTCTGCGACGCGTTCGAGGGCGACGATCGTCTCGTGGTCAACGGTGACGAACCGGATCGCGCCGCCGTCGCGCACGGACACGCCCGCGCCGGCGATGTTCAGCACGCTGCTGACCCGGTCGGGCAGGTCGTGTAGCACGTCGCTGACGTCGTAGCCGCCGGCCAGTGCGCGGGCGAAGCCGATCAGCGCCTGGGTCAGCCCACTCATCTCGGCCATCCGTGGCCTCCCTGCACGGACAAGAACACCCGCCGTGGTCCGTCGCCAGCATGACGCGCAGCCTCGGGTGTCCTCAGCGCACCTCGTGACGACCATTTCCCGCTAGCGGCTGAGGACCTGACTGGCTGGGGCGATGTTCGCGGCCTGTGACCCGACTCAGCGAGCTACCTCGGTTCTAGGCGGAATGGTAGCCAAGCTGGTTCGGCTCGGCTATGGTCGGGTCGCGGCTTTGCGCCGCGTCTGTGCACTCCCGATCTGGGGTGCATCCAGCTGCTGCGGTCCCTGGTGGCGCCACGTCACTAGCGGGTGTCCAGGGAGGCCCGGGATGTCGGCAGCCGGTCGGATAACCATCGCCTCGGCACAGTCATTCGACACCAGTCACGCTGATCGGGGAAAGCAACCGCTATCGAACGCGGCGATGAACCGTGTAGAGGCAGGTCCGGGCGCCGGGGGAGGGCAGGACGTGGCGGCGCGGCTGGCTGAGGATCGCGACCGTGTGGCAGAGGAGCTGAACGAGCGGGTCGTCGGCCGGTTGTTCAGAGTTGGGCTCGGCCTGAGCGGGCTGGCGAGCGTCCTGGCTGACGCCAGCCAGCGCACGGCGGTGCTGGGGTATGTCGAGGAGCTGGATACCGCTATCGGCCAGATCCGCTCGGTGATCTTCGAGCTGGACGATCCTAATCGAGACTTCCGGCGCCCCGGACTGCCGAACGGTGAAGCGCCGGGATGCCGTGATCGAGGCGACTGTACTGGTGAAGCGGGTCGTCGCCAGACCACGACCCGAATCCAAACCCGAACTTAGCCCTCGCCTTTGTGGCATGCGTCAAGAGCCGGTGTTCGGACCAATGACCCTGTC
Source organism: uncultured Actinomycetota bacterium (assembly GCA_963748415.1). Taxonomy (GTDB): domain Bacteria; phylum Actinomycetota; class Actinomycetes; order Mycobacteriales; family Jatrophihabitantaceae; genus CAVVJA01. The sequence continues at coordinate 19,774 of CAVVJA010000007.1, forward strand.
GGCCGGTGGTTCGCTGCCCATAGGTTCTTTGTGCGACTCGCTCCCGACCTGGGCGAGCGCAGCTCTCGCTGCGGATCGGCGGCGGCACCGGTTGTGTGCCCGGCCGTTCCCCGGGAGATGAAGATGCCGTATCGCGAGTGCTTCGATGCCGTGCTCGTCCTTCGGGTGGGACCGTGCGCTGCGCGTCGGGCTGATCGCGCCGTGGCTGCCGGTGCCGCCGACCTCCTACGGCGGCACGCAGGCAAGTGTCGACAACCTGGCCCGCAGCCTGACCAGGCTCGGTCACGACGTGCGGCTTTCACGATGGGCGAGTCGCCCTGTGCAGTCGCTGTTCGCGGTGCCGCCGCAGCTGATGGGCACCAGCGTGGAGGAGGCCGCGTACCTCCCTGGCCGCCCACGAGCCGCCGACGCGGATCCCGGTCCAAGATGAATGACAAGGGGCGATCCGCGGTGTCACGCGCATCAGAGCATGCGAACTCGACACGACGACGAGCTGAAACGATGCACGGCGTCGGACGAGCGGACGAAGCGTCGGGTCGGGCGCGCATCCGGCTGCGCCCGCACAGCCTCGCGCCTCGGCTGGCGCGCCACTTGGTCCGGGAACAGACCCGGCCGTTGCTGGACCGGCAGCTGGCCGAGAAGTGCGCGCTCGTGGCCGGCGCGCTGATCACCAGCGCCATCCGGCGCCCCAACGACGTCGTCGAGTTCAGCCTCGATATCAGCGATGGCACGGTAACGCTGCGAGCACGTGAGAGCTATCAGCTCGGCTGGTTGGCGGTCGGCGCGGATCCGTGGGAAGGCTGCCGGCACGGGCAGCAGATCACTGGGCGGCTGGCCCAGTCGTGGGGGTATGAGCGCGCCGAGACCGGCGGTCAACTGTGGGCGAGCCTGCGCGGTCCTGAACCTCCGAGCCGTCCCGCGGTCGCGGTGTGAACAGGATCGTCATGACATCACAACACGGCCCACAGCGCGCCTTACTGCGGCTGGCACCGGATCCGGCGGCGGTGCTCAAGGCAGCGCACACCGTACGCGCCGCGTGCCGCAACGCCGGACTGCCCGACCAGGTCACCCAAAACAGCGCCACCCTTGCCAGCCGGCTCGTCGCGCTGAGCACCCATCAGGCGCACTCGGACATCGAGGTGTGCATCGACATCATCGGCCCGCTCGCCCGGGTCGAGATCGCCGACCGGCACAGCCTCGCGCCGTTCGCCGCGATCGATGACACTAGCGCCGCAGCCACCGAGACCGTGCACGAACTGGCCCGTTCCTGGGGCTTCCAGCAGACCAGTCACGGGCGCGTGATCTGGGCGGTCGTCGAATGAGCGCACCTGCGGCCGCCAACCGGCATCGTGACAGGCCTACCCCACGCGGGAAAGAGCACTCCACTCGTCGCGAGAGCCCGGCAAGGAGATGAGCGGAATGGCAGCTGACAGCCGGCTGCGCGGCACAGACATGAATGAGCCGCCCGAGAACTTGTCCGGCGTGATCGTCAGCGGGTGGGGGTGGCAGGCGTCGAGGACCCGTCGCGTCGCGCGCTGCTGCGCCGGGACTCGATCAAGGTCGCCCGCGGTCAGCACGCCCTCGGGCTGGCCGTCGAAGCCCACCACCGGAAAGGCCGGCTCGCGCAGTTGCTCAGGAGCGAGTCGGCCGACGAAGTCAGCGACCGTCCACCATTCGGGAGCGAGTGTGGACATCGGGTCATCACGTCGCATACCCGCAGGTCGCCGGTCTGCTCGATGAACGCCTGGTAGCGTTCCCCGGCTGCGGCGGCCATGACGAACCAGCCGATCAGCGCCAGCCACAATCCGGCTAGCGCACCAGCAAGCACCTCGAGCATGCCCAGCGCTACGAAGGCGAACCCCAGCGCGCGACCCACCTGGGCGCTGATGTCGGCGGCCCGTGCCCGGTCCCTGTAGTGCCGCCATAGCAGGGCGCACAACAGCCGGCCACCGTCGAGCGGCGCGCCGGGCAGCAGGTTGAACCCGCCGAGGAACACGTTCACCACGGCGAGCCAGGCCAGAGCCGAGCCGAGCAGCCCGCCGCCAACCAGCCATGTCAGCCCCGCGAACCCCGCCGCCCAGCACCAGGCTGGTCGCCGGACCTGCGGCCGCGATCAACGCATCGGCCCGCGGCGACGGCGGCTCGCCGCCCAGCTCGGTCATCCCACCGAGCATCCACAGCGTGATGTGCTGAACCGGCATGTCGTAGTGGCGGGCGACCAGCGCGTGGGCCACCTCGTGCGCGAGCAGCCCGGCCAGGAACACCACCGCGGCGGCCACTGCCACACCCAGGTACGCGGCCGAGCTGTGGTGGGGTGCGGCGTCCGGTTGAACACTTGCGGCGAGTAAGTCGGTCAGTAGCGCCACGATGACCAGCACCGACCAGTGCGCGTCCACCCGTAATCACGCGGACCGCCCACGCCGCCGGCCAGGTTCGCCGCGTCGTGCGCGACCACGAGCACCACCCGCCTTCGGCCAGCGCCGTGGCCGCCCGCGACCGACGTTCATCTGCCGGCAGCTGCAGGTACACGATGACGACAACGTCGTAGCTACCCGGCTCGGGCTAGCAGGCGAGCAGATCAGCCTCGACCCAGTCGATGCGGTCCGCCCGGCCGTCGCCAGCGTCTAGCGCGCGGCGTCCCTTCGCCAAGGCCACACGGGCGAAGTCGACCGCGGTGACCCGCCAGCCAAGTCCGGCGAGCCACAACGCATTGCGGCCCTCAACGCACGCGAGATCGAGCGCGCAGCCGGGCGGCAGGTCCGCGAACTCGGTTTCGACCTAGCGGTTCGGCGTAGCTGACCAGACCAGGTCGGTGGGCGTGTATCTGGCGTCCCAGTCTGCTATTTATGCCATTTCCGTCATGACACGGCCGCCAGCTGCCGAGCGGATCGTTCGGCGCGCCGCCTGATGCCCAGCAGCATCCCGCCGGGTCATGACGAGGGTGACCGGGTCGGGCAGCCGCGCCACGAGCCACGTCAACCAACCGCGACACGCGCTGCGGCTGCGTGAGCCGGCACCCTTTCGGTCCTTCGAGAGGACGTGGAGCGACCACAGAGCGTCCCATGGCGTCCGAGCCGAGTCTTCGCGGAGCACGGTCACCACCCGGCCGGTTCGATGCGGGTGATCGGCAGCGTCAGCCCGTCCGGCATGCCAAGCCAGCGGCCGGACCCGCCGCACCACGCCGGGTCGCTGCCGCTGCCACCTGTCGCGGATGTACCCGTGCTGTGCACCTGCAACCCGAGCAGGTTCTCCAGCCAGCCACAGCTGTACAGCCGGCCGCGGCCTGGCCGATCTGCACCAGCTGGCGCCACGCCTCCCGCGCGGGCGACGCGATGGTGAGGACCCAGGTGGTGACATCGGCCGGATCGAGTACCAGCTCGTCGCCGGGCAGCACGGCGCCGCAAGCGCCATGGTCACGCCCCAGTCGCGGAACCAGCAGCCAGCCAGGGCAGCACCCATCCCGCGTGGACCACCGCCCGCCTCGTGTCGGCCAGCCTCCCCGCGGCCCGTCGACACCAGCCAGGATCGAACGTCCCGCCGGGGTGGGACGGATGCCGCTGCCGTCGCTATCGTTTGCCCACGAGACTGACAACATGGAAGTCCTCGTTGGCTTTGACGGGTCGGACGAGAGCTACGCAGCGCTCAGTTGGGCGATGATCGAGGCCCGGGCCCGCGGTTGCGGTGTCTCGGTCGTACACGCCTGCGACTCCCAGCAGATCCCGCATATCGACGATGCTCTGGCGGCCGCGGCCCAGCTCAACCCGGCGATCACCGTGCATGGCAGCGTGCTCGCTGGCTCACCAGCGCACACCCTGGAACGCCTGTCGGCCCGCGCCGCGCTTCTCGTCATCGGGCGCAGCGACCGCTGCAGGCGGTCCTGGCTACGGATCGGTTCCGTCGTCCGGCATGTGCTGGCCACCTCCAGCTGCCCGGTGATCGCCGTCCGGCCGGGCGAGGTCGCGGCACCCGAGCGGGTCGTGGCAGCAATCCGCACACAGTCGGCCAGCGAGCAAGCGCTGCGCTTCGCGTTCACTGAGGCTATCCACCACCACGTCCCGGTCCACGTGGTGCGCCTCCTACTCCCGGACCGGCGGCCCACTGCCCCCTTGGCCCTCGCCCTGGCCAGCTCGGTGATCCGGTGGCAGGCCGAGTACCCCACGACCGCCGTCACCTCTTCCGTCCCTATCGGCGCCGCGGCCGACAGCCTCGCTGCGACTTGCACCTCGCGCGACCTGCTGGTACTGGGCTATCACCGGCGAGGACTCGCGCCGCACCCGCGCGGCGGCCACATCGTGGACACGCTGCACGCGGTTCCCTGCCCGGTCGCCGTCATCCACGAACCGATTCACGCGCACGCGACCGAACCCAGCGCCGAACGCAGCCCAGCGCGCCAGATGGGGCCCGCGCCGGCATTCAGCTCAGGCGTAGCCGAGACCGGCGGACCGCCCCGGCGGTAGCGGGCCCATACCGCGAGCACCATGGCGAGCGCAGCGCGGCCGACCGCCGACCGCGATCCTCTACCGCAGGCCCGCGTGCTGGATGTCATGTAACCGATGATCGCGGCGCCGATCGCGGTCGTGCCGACGAAACGCGATCGGCCACAGCGCCATCACCCGGTCCCGCATCGATTCTGCCGTGGTGAGCTGCAGCATCCTATTGCCGCACGCCATGAACGACACGCTCGCCGCACCCACCAGGGCAAGCGCGACCAGTTCCAGACCGAATCCGGAGCCGGCGCCGCGGCGAGCATCGTCGCGCCGAATGCGCCAGCTGCGATGACGACCGCGCGCAGCCGGGGAGCCCTCCGGTCGGCGACCACCAGCCAGCGACCATGGCGCCGGCGCCGAACGCCGCGATCAGGTCGAGATAGCGCTTGACCGTGCTGGGCGGCAACCGCAGCCGATTGGCAAGGGCGGCCGGGAGGGCGAGCGAGGCCATCGATGCGGCGACGAGGTTCACCAGCCGACACAGGTCCGCAGGCCGCTCGATGTTGGAGATCTGCCGCACGTCGCGGTTGATCAGGTCCGAGACGTAGGAATCGAGGAACCGACCCGGCCGGCGGGGGGCAGCGCGCCTGATCGCCTCCGGGTAGCCACCAGCCAAAAGCGTTCCAGGTGACTCTCCCGCCGCAGATCCGACTCCGACACGTTTAACTTCGAACCCTGCTCGAACACTGCATCAATGAACCGGTCGCTCGATCGCGCGATCTCTCCTTGCGACAACGGCCACAGCTCGATCGTCTCCGACCGGCCCGGCAGCAGATCCGGGATGTCGCGCAGCGCGAACAAGCGAGCCGAGCCGGTCACCAGGAACCGGCCCGGGCGCGGATCGAGGTCGACCTCATGCTTGATAGCCAGAAGTAAGTCAGGCCCCCGCTGGACCTCGTCGATGATCAGCAGGCGGTCGCGGCGCACGAACGACGCCGGTTCGGCGGCGGCCGCTGACCGAACCACTGCCTCGTCCAGATAGCGCAGCGTGACACCCGGGAACTCCGGAAGAGCTGCCGCGCCAGCGTGCTCTTGCCCGTCTGCCGAGCCCCGTTGAGGATGACAACCCGCGTATCAGCCAAGGCGTCAAGGAGACTCTGCATCGCTCGGCGTGGGATGACCTCGGCGTAGCCTGACACGCCTAGCAGCTCCGGCGCCCTACGTGGTTCATCTGCCGAAGGTCAATTGGTTGATCTGCCGAACTTCCTGTGGTTGTTCTGCCGAGACTGGGCCGGTCGTCGCGCCGAGTCGCACGTGGTTGTCCGGCCGCCCGGTGGGATGGGACTTTCGGCCCTATCGATGACGGCGTCCCGGGCAGACGATGAGCGTGGCTCGCGAGGCGTGCGAGGGAGTCGGAGAGGACATACTCAACGGCTGAGAGGCCCGAGGTTCAGATGAGCCGAGGGCGACCTCCACTACCTGATCCGGACAATGCCGGCGCTAGGGAAATCGCCCCGCGAGTCGTCGCGTGCGCGGCTCGGCGAGAGGTCGGGCAATCGGGCCGATACACCGGTCTCGTTCGGTTTGCGCAGCCGGTCGGGCGCACCTAGGCGGCTGCTGCAACTCACGCAACCGCGCGCGTCGACGGCGTCAACCGTGAGAGCCGGCAACCTCAATCAGCCAGCATCGCCAGCAGGCCTGGCACGATAGCCTCGTTTGCTTCCATCGAGCCGGCGGTGGGCAGGACCCGCGTCTCCTCACTCCTCAACGATGAGCACGAGCAGCACCGGGACGCCGGCATGCAGCACCGACCGGCGAACCGTCACTGCGCGCCCCGGGTCGAGTCGTTGCGACCAGCCCAGCGCGATCAGATCCACTTCCTCGGTGTTGGCTATGTCGACCGCGTGCGCGGCGGGCGAGCCGCTGCCACCTCCAAGCGCGCCGGCCGAGACAACGTGCCGGGAGCGGAACTCCTCGGCCAACGCGCGGCCGGCATGCGCCGCCTGGTCCCAGAACCTCGGCACTATTGCGCCGTCGAATACGTGCGCTTTTTACTTCCCCGAGGCTGACGGCGGCGCGCCAGCGGCCGCATCGCTCGACGAGTTCCGCCAGCACTTACGCCACTGCGACCTGAACACCCTCGACTGCCACCTGACTGGCGGCGACTTCTCCCGCTGGGTAATAGGCACCCTCGCCGACCACGACCTCAGCGCGGATCTCGTCGCCATCGAACGCGACTCAGCATGCATCGGGCCAGCGAACTCGAACGCGCCCGTCGCACCATCGACAGCATCGAACGCCGTTACCTCACCCCGCCCGACCGGTAGACCGGCCGGCTGATCCGGGAAGACGCTCCCCTTGCCGAGCGAAGCGAAGCGAAGCGGGTCTTGGGAGTGTCGTCAAACCCATTGGGGAGGTCCTGGGCAGCCGTCTGGTCGGGACGAACTGCCCTGCGCTCGGACGGGTACGCGGTCTTAGCGTTGGGTTATGGCTCGATCGAATGATGCTGCCGCGCGGATGCTGGTGGAGTTCGCGGAGCTGCTCGCGATCTCCGGTGGTGATCCGTTTCGGGTGCGCTCGTATGAGAAGGCGGCGCGGTCGGTGGCGGGCTACACGAGGAGATCGTCGGCCTGGACGAGAAGGGCCTCGGACGCGATCCCGAACGTGGGCTCGCATATCGCCGACAAGATCGTGGAGTTCCGCGGGACGGGATCGGTGGAGGAGCTCGACGAGTTGCGGGCGAGTGTCCCGGCTGGGCTGCGGACGTTGCTGCGGTGCCCGGGTTGGGGCCGAAGCGGGCGCGGCAGGTGTATGACCAGCTGGGTATCACGTCGGTCAGCGAGTTGCTGGACGCGTTGCACGATCAGCGGCTGCGCGGCTTGCGCGGATGGGGTGAGCGCAGCGAGGCGAATCTTGCTCAGGCCATCCAGGAGGCGCAGAGCGGCGGGGGGCGGATCGGGCTGGCCGTCGCGCTCGATCTGGCCGAGCAGCTTGCTCGGCGAGCTGACCGCACTGTCCGCCGTGCACCGCGCGCGGCGTATGCCGGATCGCTGCGGCGGATGCGCGAGACGGTCGGTGACATCGACCTGCTCGTCACGTCGGAGCGAGCCCGATGCTGGTGATGCGCGCCTTCTGCGCGCTGCCGCTGGTCGCGCGGGTCCTCGCGCACGGGCCGACGAAGTCCTCGATCGTGACGACCAAGGGTGTGCAGGTCGACCTCCGCGTTGTCGAGCCGGCGGTGTGGGGCGCAGCGCTGATGTATTTCACTGGCTCGAAGCCGCACAACATCCGCTCCGCCAGATCGCGGTGCGCGCCGGCCTCAAGCTGTCCGAGTACGGGCTGTTCGAGGTCGAGTCGGGTAAGCAGCTCGCCGCGGCACCGAGGAGGACGTTTACGACGCGGCTGGGTCTGCCGTGGATCGAGCCGACCTTGCGCGAGGACAGCGGCGAGGTCGAGGCGGCGCTGGCCGGTGAGCTGCCTCATGTCGTGTCAGAACGCGACATCCGCGGGGACCTGCACACGCACACGAACCTCACCGACGGGGTTGCGCCGCTGGCGGAGATGGTCGCCGCGGCCCGTGCCCGCGGCTACGCCTACTACGCGGTCACCGACCACGCGCCGCAGCTGTACATGCAGCGCATGACCACAGAGAAGATGCTCGCGCAGCGGCAGGAACTGCGCGCACTCGAACATCGAGACAGGATGGCGACTACTGCACGGCACCGAGCTGAATATCGCCGCGGACGGCTCACTAGATTGGGACGACGAGTTCCTCTCCGGCTTCGACGTCGTCGTCGCCTCGGTGCATTCGCAGTTGCGCCAGTCCCGCGACGAGATGACCGCCCGGTTGCTACGAGCGATCGAAAACCCGCACGTGCACATCATCGGCCACCCGACCACCCGGCTCATCGGCCACCGGCCGCCGATCGACGTCGACCTCGACGCGGTGTTCGACGCCGCGGCACGCACCGGCACCGCGCTGGAGATCAACAGCTTCCCGGACCGCCTCGACCTCGACGACGAGCTGTCCGCCGCGCACGATACGCCGGCGTACGGTTCGCCATCTCCACCGACGCGCACGCCGTCCCGCACCTGGACTACCTGAAGTTCGGGGTCGCGACCGCGCAGCGCGGCTGGGCCGAGAAGGCAGAGGTCATCAACACCTATCCGCTCGACGAAGCTGCGGCGCTTCCTGCACGGGAAGGAGGCGGCATGCCGCACGACCTCGCGGTGATGCGCGACGGCGCACCTGTCGAACTGGTCGAGGAGACGCCGTATCCGCTGGCGACTTCCCCGCCGCGGTGCGATGCGGGTGGACGGCGTGGTGTTCGCCTCTCGTGCGCTGCTACCGCCCGCGCATGGGGACCGGTCCCTGGAGCAGGTCGCCAACGTCGCCACGCTGCCCGGCATCGTCGGTGCTTCCTACGCGATGCCGGACGTGCATTGGGGTTACGGGTTCCCGATCGGCGGAGTCGCCGCCACCGAGATCGCCGAGGGCGGCGTCGTCTCGCCCGGCGGGGTCGGCTTCGACATCTCCTGCGGCGTGCGGCTGCTCGCCTCGCGGTGGCCGGCGCCGAGATCGCGCCACGGCTGGGCCAGTTGATGGACCTGCTCGGTGCGCGCATCCCGCGCGGGATGGGCCGCGGCGGCGTGTGGCGGCTGTCCGGACGCGCGAGCTGGAGGCCGTGCTGGCCGGCGGCTCCCGCTACGCGGTGCGAGCGACGGGCACGGCGTGCCTCGAGACCTGGCCCGGTGCGAGGACGCCGGAGCGGTCGCCGACGCCGACGTCGCCCAGGTCAGCGACCGCGCACTCGACCGCGGGCTCGGGCCAGGTCGGCAGCCTCGGCTCGGGCAACCACTTCCTCGAGGTGCAGGTCGTCGAGCAGATCTACGACGAGACCGGCCGCCGCCGCGTTCGGCCTGGCCGCGGGCAGGTGTGCGTGATGATCCACTGCGGATCACGCGGGCTCGGCCACCAGATCTGCTCCGACCACGTGCGCGCATGCTCGCGGCGATGCCGCGCTACGGCATCCAGGTGCCCGACCCGCAGCTGGCCTGCGCACCGGTCGACTCGCCGGAGGGACGCGGGTACCTGGGCGCGATGGCCGCCGCCGCGAACTACGGGCGGGCCAACCGGCAACTGCTTACCCAGGCCGCGCGTAGCGCCTTCCAGCCGGGTCCTGGGCAGCGGCCTGGACCTCGTCTACGACGTGTCGCACAACCTGGCCAAACTGGAGACCCACGTCATCGACGGTGAACGCCGCTCGCTGTGCGTGCACCGCAAGGGCGCCACGCGCGCCTGGCCGCCGCGACCACCCCGACCTGCCCGCCGACCTCGCCCCGTTCGGGCAGCCGGTGCTCGTTCCCGGGTCGATGGGCACCGCGTCCTACGTGCTCGCCGGCGTCGCCGGCAGCGACGCATTCCACTCCACCTGCCACGGCGCCGGGCGGGTGCTGAGCCGGCACGCCGCGACCCGCCGGATCCGCGGGCAGGCGCTGCGCGACCAGCTCGAGGCAGCAGGCGTGATGGTGCGCGGAGCGTCCATGCGCGGGCTGGCCGAGGAGGCACCGTTCGCCTACAAGGACGTCGACGAGGTCGTACGCACCTGCGAGCAGGCCGGCCTCGCCCGCCGGGTCGCCCGGCTGCGGCCCGATCGGCGTGGTCAAGGGGTAGCCATGCGAACAGCCAGCCGGGCACCGACTCTGCCGCATCCCGCCGACCTGATGCTTCAGGCGTGGGCACCCACGCCCGAAGGCTGCATCGCCGAAGCCGTGCGTGCGCTCGTCGAGTCCTTCGCCGACACGCTCCGCGCCACGCCGCTACACCACGCACGATTTCGCGGTCGTCGATACGCCTGGGACGAGCGCCTCGTCTCGGCGCTCGAAGAAGTCCTGTTCCTGCTCGACACCCGCGAGCGAAATCCCGATCGCGGTGTCGGTCACGCCGGCCGGTCCAGACACCGGCGCCATCTTCTTCCAGCTAGCCGCACTCAACGATGTCGACCTGGTCGGTAGCACTCCCAAAGGCATCGCCCGTTCCGGGCTCGCGTTCGGCCCACGGGCGACGGATGGAAATGCGAGGTGATCGTCGATGTCTGAAATGTCGACCGTGGATGTGGTGGTCGAGGCGCGCGGCCGGGTTCCCGCTGACCTAGCCGGGTACGCGCGGTCGCGGATCGCCGCCTTAGCCAAGCACGCCCACGAACCGATCCTGTATGCGCGGGTGAAGCTCACCAAGGCGGCTGATCCCGCGGTGACCCGCCCGGCGATCGCGCAGGCCAACCTCGACCTCAACGGGCGTCTGGTGCGCGCCCATGTCGCGGCCGAGACCATGCGCGAGGCGATCGACCTGCTGCACGAGCGGCTGGTGCGTCGGCTGGAGCGGATGGCCCAGCACTGGGAGGCCCGCCGCGGCGGCGGGCCCACACCCGGCGAGCACGAGTGGCGCCACGGCGAGGAGCCGTCGCACCGCCCGGACTACTACCCCCGCCCGCTCGATGAGCGGAAGATCGTCCGGCACAAGTCGTTCACCCTCGCGGTCGAGACCCCGGACGAAGCCGCGATCGACATGGACACCATGGACTACGACTTCCACCTGTTCACCGACGCCGACACCGGGCTCGACTCGGTGATCTACCGGGCCGGGCCCACCGGCTACCGCCTGGCGTGCAGCGCGGCTGCTCCCGAGCCGGCGCAACCGGCTGCCGTTGCCCTGACGGTGAGCCCCCGCCCGCGCCTCGCCTCGCCGTCTCCGAAGCGATCGACCGGCTGGAACTCACCGGGCGGCCGTTCGTGTTCTTCCTCAACGCCGACACCGAGCGCGGCAGCATCCTCTACCACCGCTACGACGGGCACTACGGGTTGATCACCCCGGCCGAATGACCTCGACGCGACAACGGAGGTCCGCCAGCTCACCGCGGTGCCCCCACCAGTATCGACATCCTGCCGCGCGGGAACCGGCGGGTGAGACGCACCCGCACCAGCGCGGCTACCAGCCGAGCAAAGTCCTTGTCCGGCACAAGCGTGGCGAGCCGGTGCGGATCGCGGGCAGGCCGAGTTCGGTTGCGGTGTCCTGCACTCGCGGGTCGACGTACGGGCGCAACTTCGGCCAGGCGACCTGCGCCTCCCGCAGGAAAACATCCGCGCCCACCGGACCGATGCCGACGAACTCCTGCAACAGCTCCCGCGCCCGACCGCGGTCCTGACCGGCCGCGATGCGCAGTCGGCGTAGGTCACCGCCATACCGCTCAAGGACGTGCTGGGCGAGCTGGTCCAGCCGGGTTGCGGTGCGGAAGTCGTACCGGACGTATCCGGCTTCGTCGAGGACCCGCACCCTCCGTTCCCACGTGGACCGGCGCATCGCCTCGGCGTCGATCCAGCCGGCCGCGGCCAGCCCCTAGGCCGCGGCCACCGCGATCCGCGTGCTGATCCGGGTGGAGGACAACAGCGCGAAACAGAGCAGCCGAAACCACGGCTGCGGCGAGTCAGCCTCCAAGTCGACGCTGAGCTCGTCGGCGAACGTGCGACCGTGCTCGAACAGCAACTGCTCGACGGTCCGCCTCGGGCTAGCCGCCTACGTCTCACCCGTCCAGCAGGAACGTCACCAGCATGTCCACCCGATAGCTGGTGATCGCACCATCCGCGACCTGGACACTCTGTTCCTTGATCCACGCCGACTTGACGCCACGCAGCGTCAGGGCGGCCCGCTCGATCCCGACCCGGATCGCGTCGTCGAAGCTGGTCTCGGACTCGGCACTGATCTCGGTGACGCGTGCGACGCTGCTCATGATTCCCCCTTCGACATGACAGCCAGGCTGCTGGAGGCAGGCGGCCAGCGACAGAGTCTTTGGTCACTGGACGCCGAAGCGTCCGAGCAGCGCGACGGAGCGGGCCGAGACGAGACCGCGAATGGCGACGAGTGCCCCACCCTGCTTGCTGAACAGGCGGACCTCCTCGTGGCCGCCGTAGGTTCGCCATGGCCGCGGAGGTCGGCCCACTATTCGACGCTCCACACCCAGCGGGCGAGACGGACGAGAGCACCGCGGTCTGGTAGCCGTATTCAGCGCAGGACCTCGAGGACGGTCTGGTCGCTGGTCAGGGCGAGGCCTCGACCATCGCGACTAGCGAGGGTTGCGCGGTGACGAGGCGGTGCGGGATCGGCACCGGCTGCCCCGCATCGCACGCGGGATCGTGGCATGGGGACGAACAACTCGCGCGGTACCGCGGCCATGGCGTCGAGCACGCGTGGCTGCGGACTCGCGCCGCGCGCTGCCGCGACGAGGGGTTTACGCCTGCGGGGTGGTCGCGGTGAGGTGGGTGGCGAACCAGTCGCTGGCGAGTCGGGCGACGGCGTCGAGGGTGCCCGGCTCCTGGAACAGGTGGGTCGCGCCGGGCACGATTTCCAGCCGGTTCTCGCACCGCAGCCGGGCCTGAGCTGCTCGGTTGAGCTGGATGACGACGTCGTCGTAGCCGCCGACGATGAGTAGCGTCGGGGCGCAGACCAAGGCCAACCGCGGGTTGGCGAGGTCGGGCCGCCCGCCGCGGGATACCACGGCGGCGACGTTCGCCTCGGGGTCGGCGGCGGCGTACAGCGCGGCGGCTGCGCCGGTGCTGGCGCCGAAGTAGCCGATACGGTGCGGGATGCTCGGCATGGTGCGCAGCCACCTGGTGACCTCGAGCAGGCGCCGTGCGAGCAACTCGATGTCGAAGACGTTGCCCCGATCGGCCTCCTCGTCGACGGTGAGCAGGTCGAACAGCAGCGTGCCCAGCCCGGCGTCGTTAAGCGCCTCAGCGACGTACCGGTTGCGGGGGCTGTACCGCGAGCTGCCGCTGCCATGCGCGAACACGACGAGTCCCGGGGCGCCGGCGGGCACCGTGAGCTGCCCGGCCAGTCGCACCCGTCCCACCGGCAGAGCGAGTTCCTGCTGAGGCGGGTCGGCGCGCGACGACGCCAGCGCCGGTGCCCGGCGGGCCGCGCGTTCGAGCAGATCGACGACCTCGTCGTCGCTGGTTTGGCTGAAATCGGCGTAGGCCTGCCCCACCGCGACGAAGTCCGCCGGTGTATGCAGGCAGACCACCTCATCGGCGGCCGGCCCAATCAGCTGCGCGATGTCCTCCGGGCCGACCGGTACCGCCAGCACAACCTTGCCCGCGCCGTGCGCGCGGGCCACCTGGCACGCCGCCCGGGCCGTCGAGCCCGTCGCGATCCCGTCATCGACCACCACGACGGTCCGCCCGGCGAGCGGGACGGCTGCACGCTCGCCGCGGAAACGCCGCGCGCGCTGCTGCACCTCGGCCCGCTCCCGCTGCTCGACCGCGGCGAGTTCCTCGCCGCTGACCTGGGCCAGGCGAACCACCTGGTCGTTGATGATCCGCACCCCGCCTTCGCCGACTGCGCCCATGCCCAACTCGGGCTGGAACGGCACGCCCAGCTTGCGCACCACAATCACGTCCAGCCGAGCGTGCAGCGCTGTCGCCACCTCGAACGCGACCGGCACACCACCGCGGGGCAGCCCGACAACGACCACGTCCTGGCTCGTCCGCGGTCGCAGTCGCTCGGCCAGGCGACGGCCCGCATCGAACCGGTCCACAAACAACATGCATCGAGCCAACATCGGTCCCGGATGACGCAGCAGGGCCGAAGGTCAGGACTTCGGGCTCTGTGACCGAGCCGTTCAGGCGGCACCCTGACCTGGTGTCGCCAGTGATCTCGGTGCGCGGACTGCGCAAGGATCACGGACCGCACCACGCGGTCGACGGGTGAGTTTCGAGGTGCAGCCCGGTGAGCACGGCACGGGCAAGACCACCACATTGACGCCGAGCTGACCGTCACCGAAACCGTCCACCTCTACGCCAGCTTCTACCGCCGGCCGCGACCGCCCGACGAGACGGTAGCGCTCGTCGGGCTGACCGACCACGCCAGAACGCGGGTGCGCGGCCTGTCCGGCGGTACGCAACGCCGCCTCGACCTATGCCTCGCCCTGATCGGCGACCCCGAAGTGATCTTCCTCGACGAGCCGACCACCGGGTTCGACCCAACCGCGCGGCGGTCCGCCTGGGACATGGTCGACGGGTTGCGCCAGCTCGGCAAGACGGTGCTGCTGACCTCGCACTACATGGAGAGGTGGAACACCTCGCCGACCGGGTCGCGGTGCTGCGGCACGGGCGCATGGTTGCCGAGGCCACCCCCCGCAAGCTCGGGGCCGCGACGTTGCCGAGGCCGTCATCAGCATCCGCATTTCATATCCGGGATGGGATGACAAGCTGCCACCCGGCCCGTGGACGGTGACGCGTGACCGCGGTCAGATACTGCTGCACAGCGACCAGCCGACCCAGGCGCTGGCGATCCTCACCAGCTGGGCTGTCGAACGCGGCGAGGAACTCGCCGGGCTGACCGTCACCCGCCCCCCGCTCGAGGACGCGTACCTGCAAATCACCTAGCAGACCGATCACGCGGTGACGCCGTAACCGTCGTGCCGGTGGGGCGGCAGCCGGTTCGATTTGGTCCTCGCCGCCGGGCAGGTTCGCTACCAGCTGCTGCTCCTGCTGCGCAGCCCGATCGGCACGTTCACGGCCCTGGTGATCCCACTAATGGTGCTCGTCGCGCTCAACTTGGCCACCCCGCAGGTGGCGCTGCGTGAACTGCACGGCATCCGCTACGCCGACTTCCTCGCGCCAGCCATGGCAACCTTCGCCCTGCTCAACGCCTGCTACGTCAATACGATCACCTCCGTGGTCATCGCCCGCGAGGAGGGCGTACTCAAGCGGCTACACGGCACGCCGCTACCGCTGTGGGCCTACGTCGTCGGCCGGATCGCCGCCTCCGCCGTGGTCGGCCTGGCGTCTGTGGCGGTCGTCCTCGCCGTCGGCGCGCTGTTCATGGACGTGCGGCTAGACAGCGGCGACATCGCCGCCCTGGCCGGCGTCACCGCGCTTGCCATCGTCAGCTTCACCACCCTCGGGCTCGCGGTCAGCACGCTCGTCCCCCGACCCGACACCGCACTGCCCATCGCCTACGGCACCATGCTGCCGATCGCCTTCATCTCCGACGTGTTCTTTCCCGCCACCGCGGCACCGACCTGGCTGCGACACACCGCGGGCGCTCTCCCGCTCTCACCCATCGCTACGGCAGCCGAAAAGATCGTCGCTGCCGGGAGTGGCCGGCCGATGACTCACTCACAACTGGCCGTCACCCTGAGCTGGACCGCCGGCGCCGTCCTGCTCACCGCGGTCGGCTTCCGCTGGCAACCCGGCGCATCTCTCCTCACCAGGTGGCGCCGACCTCGCAGCTAGGGTCAATGCCCTTCAGTTAAGAATTCAGGTTTGTTTTCGTCGTTTAGGCGTTTGTGATTTGGTGGGTCAGGGCATTTTCGGCCGCCTGCGTGGATTTGACACGCGCGTTTCCTTTCCCTGATTTCGGTTGTCGCACCGGTAGTTTCCGCGGCCGTGACTGATGAATGGGTGGACGCGCCGCAGCAGGGTCGACTGTCGGATTATCTGTGTCTGGGTGTGGTTTCGCGAATCTATCGGCGCGATCTGGTGGACGAGGTAATCGCCGAAACGCGCAGCAAGGAAAAGCGCAACCGGTTGTTACCGGCCCGGCTCGTGGTCTATTACGTGATCGCGTTGGCGTTGTTTTTCGGCGAGGCGTACGCGGAAGTGATGCGCAGGATGGTCGGCGGGCTTCGGTTCGTCGCAGCGTGGGAACACGCCTGGCCGGTACCCACCCCCTCGGCGCTGTGTCAGGCACGGCAGCGTCTGGGTGAGGCGCCGGTGCGGCGGCTATTCGAACGTGCCGCGGTTGCGCTGGCCACACCGGCGACGATCGGCGCCGGGCAGGGACCATGGCGGTTGATGGCCATCGACCGGGTCACCCTCGACGTGCCCGACACCGGCGAGAACGAGGCCGCGTTCGGCCGCCCATCCTCCCGCAAGGCGCAGGGCGGTGCCTTCCCACAGGTCCGCGTCGTGGGGCTGGGTGAGTGCGGCACGCACGCCGTCATCGCCGCCGAGCCCGGCCCGATCAGCACCGGGGAACGCGAACTCGCACAAGCGGTGCTGCCCGACCTCGACGAGGGGATGCTGGTCACCTTCGACCGCGGCTTCTACAGCTACGACTTCTTCACCCGGGCCGCCGAGACCGGCGCGCAGCTGCTGTTCCGGGTCACCGCCAGCCTGAAACTGCCCGTCCTGCAGCGGCTGCCCGACGGCTCCTGGCTATCGGCCATCACCGGCAACCGCACCAGCACACCCACCGATCTGGGTCAGGCCCGGTGGATGGCCGCGACCGGGAAAGCGGTCATCGTCCGGGCAGTCGAATACCAGATCACCGACCGGCCCGATAGCGAGACCTACCGGCTGATCACCACCATCACCGACTGGCAGGCCGTACTCGCCCCCGACCTGGCCGCCTGCTACCACCAACGGTGGGAATTCCAGACCGCCCTCGACGAAATCGAAACCCACCAGATCGCGCACTCCCGCGTGCTCCGGTCGAAATCCCCGCAGATGGTGCGGCAAGAAATCTGGGGCATCCTGCTCGCCCACTACGCCATCCGCGCCCTGATGACCGAGGCGGCCCACGACGCCGACATCGACCCCGACCGCCTATCGTTCATCCGATCCCCACCCGTGATCCGCCGCGAAGCCGACGGCTCCGCGGCCTTTCCCCCCTCACCAAGCCAACAACGCCCACCGCCGCGTCACCGAGGAAATCCTCGCCTACCCCAACCGGAAACGCCGCCACCACGCCTACCCCCGCGTCATCAAACGCTACGGCCCCTGCTACCGGCCCATCAAACACCCCAAGCATCAAGAAATCCGCTACCACGGCCCCGCAACCATCGAAATCACAGCCGCATAACTGAAGGGCATTGCAGCTAGGGTCCCTTGCTCTGGGGGCACCTGCCCGGCTGGCTGGCAGGCCGCGGTGACGATCATCGATGCGCTCGACGCCCTGGACGGTTGCGTCCAGGGGACGTGGCACACGGCGAGCGCCACCAGTCTGGTGGGTTCGGCGCTGGCACTCCTCCTCGCAACACCCCTGCCGCCTGGCCACCCGGTCTCTCTGCCCGGGCGGTGGCGATCCTGCGAGCAGCGGCGCGCGCCGAGTACGCCGGCGCGACATGGAGCAGGCCTTGGCAGGCAGCGATGCGCACGGCCCACGCCGTCGTTGACCTGATCCCCGACCACGCACTGCTCGCATGGTCCACGCGTGATCGCAGGGGAACAACCAGAAGCAGGCGAGATGATCAGTGGCGATCCCGCTGCTGGATGACGAGTTATGGAGGTCGAGCCCCCGGACGTGATGGACGGATTCGCTGCGACGGCCGCATCGCCTTCCACGTCTACGACACGCGCGCTGGAGGGGCTCGAAGGTTCGACGGCGCCAAGGCGTGGGAAGCGGCGCGGCTAATCGCTGATCAACGCGACCGATCGCGGTAGCACCAGGCCGTTCGTCCTCACCGCTAGGTGCCACCCGGCCCTGTCACGCTCCGCGGAGCGCCGGCACACTGGGCAGTGCCTCCCCTGGATGCGCAGCCTGGGCCACGCGACGAGCGGGTAACCCTCGCGAGAAACGGAAACCGCCGCCACCGATCTGGCAGGCATCGGCAGTACAGCATGGGCGATGGTGCGGGTTCGATTCCCGCACGGGGCACTGGAGCACGTTCTTCCCGGTATCGGAGGCGCTCGTGCGCACACAGGCCCTTGGTCTCTGGATCGTTGGCCGGGCCGGCGCCGACGATCGCGGCGTGGTGGGGACGGTGCGCGGTGGGCTCAGTTTCCTGGTCTGGTGTCACGCACCGTAGGTGTGAAGCGGCTGCGCCTGACACTCGCATCCCTCGCGGTGGCCATCGGGGTGATGACGGTCGTGACGTTCAGCATCGTCAACGACAGCCTGCGCTCGAGCGCGTTGGCGATCATACAGACCGGCCGGGCGGACTTCACCGTCGCCCAGAAGGGCGTCTCGGATCTGCTCAACAGCAGCATCGACGAGGCGACGCTGCGCCGCATCCGTGGCTACCCGCAAGTGGCCGGCACCGGCGTCCTCATCGGGCTGCTGGTGGCCGACGTCGACCTGGCCGGGTGCGAGGCGCGGCCGCCGACCCGCCTGTCCGGCGGTGAGCGGCAGCGCGTCGCGATCGCCCGCGCGCTGGTCAACGACCCGCCGCTGCTGCTCGCGACGAGCCGACCGGAAACCTCGACAGCACCTCGGTCGACCGCGTCGTCGCGCTGATTCAGCGGCTGCCGCGAACGCCCGAGCTGACCGGATCATGGTGACCCACGACTCCCGAGTGGCCGCCGCCGCCGACCGAGTCGTGCACATAAGGGACGGGCAGATCATGCAAGCCGCCCTCGCCCCCTAGCCGACAGCGAACCCGATCGGAGCGTCGGCCTCCTCGGTCGGCGACAGTGACGCCTGCGTCACCGACACCAGGCAACGTTGCTGCTCGCCACAGACGATCTTGTTCGCGCCGAACGGCCCGCGCAAAACCTGCAACCGGGTGCTGACCCGGCCCGCGGCGTCCGAGTTCACCGACAACATGCCAGTCAGGTTGCAATCACCCGGCCCGGACCGTGCGGCGGGCTGACCGACCATCCAGGCGCTCGCCAATCGGCGAGGAAGTCAGCTCGATGTCGCGACCGGGTCGGAGTGGTCGGTGAACCATCTGCCGGCAAGGCGGGCGCGACGGCGTCGAGTGCGCCGGGTCCTTCGAACAGGTCGGTAGCGTCGGGCAAAGTCTCGAGGCGGTTCGGGCAGTGCAGCCAGGCTTGCGCGGCGCGGTTGAGTTCTGAGCACGTGTCGTCGTAGCCGCCGTCGATGAGGAGTGTCAGGGCACGGACCAGGACCAGTTCTCGCCCGCGTGATCCGGCCGGCCGGCGCAGGAGACGATGGCGGCGATGTCTGCGTCCGAATCGACCGCGGCGATCAGGGCGGCCCCGGCACCGGTGCTCGCTCCGAAGTAGCCGATACGCTGCGAGGACGTCGGGCATCGCCTGCAGCCCGGCGGTGACGTCGAGCAAGCGCCCGGCGAGCAGGTCGATGTCGAAGACGTTGCCGCGGACGCGTTCCTCCTCGACGGTGAGCGGGCGTGCCGACGTGACCATCAGCACGACCGCCAGCGCGCTGTGGCGGCTGAGCGCAGGTGCCTGTTCAGCATTTTGTGCGCGTCAGCAGGACCGAACGTCGTCAGGGGTGGAACAGCCAGCCGACGACGACCGGTGAGATCAGGTAGGTGAGCAGCACGTACGGCCACATGTAGCCATGTTCAACGTGCCAGCCGATGAGGATCTCGTGCACAGGACGACGGAGCAGGAAGCTGCCAGCCCACTCGAATGTCAGCCACAGCCCCATCCAGAACAGCCCAGCGTAGAGAAGGCTCAGCGATGTGTAGTCGCGGGCGGAGTAGAACGAGGAGATAGGCGAGCACGAACACGTACCCAATCCGGGTCGCCATCGCTATCTGGTGCGCGTGTAGAGATCCGATGCGCGGTGTGTCGACGCGGTCCATGAGGACGAACGCGTTCACGGCGGCGATCGGGATCTCGATCAGCCAGATCCGGAACGTGATCATGAGAACATGCACGGTCGCGCTCATGCGATCGTTGTCTACGGGTCGCTGCTCGTCGTCAAGTCCGACGATCGCACTGGCTGACCCGGGCCGCGTCACCACCCAGCCGCAGCAGCGTCCTGCGCCTAACCGGCCTGGATTCTCCGGTTGCACCGGTCGGATGTGCCGGTGCAGCTACCCATGGGAAACAACAGCGCGGCGACGTCGTCAACATTGCGTGATCGCGACCCGATCCGCGGCGCCGATCTCGCGGAAGACCGGCGCGGCAACGCCCGCCGCGATCACACCGGCCGGGAGATCGCGCGTAACGAACGCGCCCGCGCCGACGGCGGTGTCCGAACTAATCGTCACGCCCGCGCAGACCACGCCGCCACCGACCCACCACCCGTTGTCGGCGATGGTGATCGGCTGACCGTATTCCCAGCCAGGCCGGCGCGCGTCGGGATCGATGGGATGCGTCGCGGTGGGCAGCTCGACGTGTGTGGCAATCTGGCGTACCTCCCCGATGTCGATGGGGTTCCATCTACCATCACCGCGTCGACGTTGATGAACGTTCGGTTGCCGATGATGATGGCGCCGTATTCGCAATAGAACCTCGGTCACCACCACGACCCCTCCGCGGACCTGCCGGAGCGTCTCGCGTAACAGCGAATCGTCGAAGATGACGCGAGCGTCGGCGATCCGTTCGGCCCATTCGTCCGAGGTAGGCCAGGTCGGGGCGGTTGCCGGTGGCGAACACCGCCGCGCGAGCCTCCCGGGACGTGCACACGGTGCCCGAGAAGACCGCATCGGGAGCGTCGATCAAGCGATCGCGGTATCCGGCGTGCCCGCTGCGCGCTGCACCGGAACCCGATTCCCCGGTTAGCGCGGACATGTTCACCTCGAGCGCGCCGGTGATGAGACGGGCGTCCGCCGAAACCCGATCGCCCTCGGCGAGCAGCAGAACATCACCCGGGACAAGCTCGGTCGCCAGCACCACGGCAACCATGCCGCCGCGCACCGCCCGGGCCCGCTGCGGCAGGTACGCCGCCAGTGCCTCCACCGCCCGGGCCGCCTGCCGCTCCTGCAGGAACGCCACCGCCGCGTTCACTGCGATAACAGCCAGAATCGCCCAGCACAGCACCGGTGTCCCGGCCGCCAGCGCCAAGCCCGCGGCCGCCCACAACAGCAGGGCCAGCGGATGGCTAATCTGGCGGACCAGATCCGCCCACTACGTCCGGCGCCGGGTCCGAGGCAGCAGGTTCGGGCCGAACGCCGCCGGCCTTCGGTCGGTCTCACGCTGCTCCAGCCTGTCTACACCGGTCCGCAGATCACGGAAGAGCAGGTCGGGCGGGTCGCGAGTGGGCCGTTCCCGGCCCCCGCGTCGATACCGGTTGACGTGATCGGGTGGGCCGTCATCTGCCGATCAGCTGCACGGACGCCACTGGCCGCGGCTCGCGCAGCCAGGACATCGACGCCAGCATGTCCGGCGGCCAGCACAGCACTGCGCGCAACGAGACCGTATGCCGGCTGGCGCGGCCGAAGGCGAATTCGAGAACCGCATCCGAGGTGAGCCGGTGAGCTCGAGGATCGCGAGGTCGGTCGTCCAGCTGGCGAAAGCTCGCCCACCGCCCACAACCTGCAAGCCGGATCGCGCAGATAGGCTCCCCCAATGCGGCTCCGGAAGGCCGACCTCGCCGACGCCGAGATCGTCACCGAGCTGCGCGTTGCGTTCATGGCCGAGCTCCGATCGGTGAGCAGCGCGGAGTTCGCACCTAGCTTCGTGGCGCAGACGCGGTCCTTCGTCGAGGTCGCCACCGGGCGGGGCGTGCTGCGCTCCTGGCTGGCCGAGAACGAGCGTGCGCCTGCGGTCGGGATCGTGTCCCTGTTGATGCACGACATGCCGCCCCGGCCTGAAGACACCCGCACCCGCGAGGGTGACGTCCTCAACATGTACGTGCGGCCCGGGCATCGGCGCCATGGTCTGGGTATGGCGCTGCTCGACGCCTGCATCAGCGACGCGCGCTCGGCAGGCGTCCGCCGCCTCTACCTGCACGCCACCGACGACGCCCGCAAGGTCTTCGACCGGTCGGGCTTCACGCCGAACGACCGTTGGCTAGAGCTACTCCTGTAGGAGGCATGCGACGGAGTCGATGAAACGCGTCGAACGCGTCCGGGTCGCAGCCACGGGTAAAGCCCGGCGCCTCGCTGCACGGTGACGGTGGCTCTCTGATATGAGCCGCCTTCGCCACCTGGGCTAAGTGGCTCGTGGCGCTGCTTCCTGGCGGACACGGTGGGCACCGGCCCGATCCAGCCGGTATGCCCGCGTGTGGAAAGTCACCCGGCTCCCCGGTACACCGTCCAGCTGCCATGAACACCAATCACGGGTCCACTCGCCAACGTCCCTCCGGCGAACAGATTTCCGATCGCACACATCGTGACCGCGGCCACCACCACCGACACGGCACCCGAGCCGCCTACACCCAGGACGGGTGCAAGTGCCCCTCCCGCCAGCGCGCCAACCGAACCGCCCGACAAGCACGCCGCCGCGCCATCGCCTACGGCCAATGGCATCCCTACACCGATGCCGAACCCATCCGCGCCCACCTCACCCAACTCCTCAACTCCGGCATCAGCCTCGCCACCGTCGCCGCCCGCGCCGGCGTCAGCCGCGGCACCCTCCATGCGCTGCTGTCCACCCACCACGCGGCGACCCCGCCCCGCGTCCGGGCCGGCACCGCGCAACGCATCCGGCAACTCACAGCGGTCAGCCAGCACCCAGCCGTCGTCGACAGCACCGGCGCGAAACGTCGCCTCCACGCCCTCATCGCCCACGGCTGGTCCATGACGCGGCTCGCCACGCACCTGCACTGCCACCCCTCACATCTCCCGACTCCTGCGCGGCACCACCATCACCGGCAACATCGATCACACGATCCGAGACACCCACACCCGGCTCGCCGACCAGTCCCGTGCCCACCACCACCGGCGAGCGCAGCAGCGTCGAGGCCGCCCGCCGCTACGCCGACACTCACCGCTGGGCCGAACAGACCCTCACCAGGAGGCGCTGATGGACCAACATAAACGACTGCGACTGCGACCTTCTGATAACCGCTAAGGTCGCCTGCATCGCCCGCGTGGCCCTCGTCGGCGTACTCGATACGGCTGATCAGCGGCTGGTCCCACGCCTGCCCCGACTACACGCAGCGATCTCACGGTGGTAGCCCGCCACTGCCCGCGCCGCCTTCTCGTAGGCGCGCCCCTTGAACTGGTCGGCCCCGCAGATGGCGAGCGGTTCGGCGAACTGCTGCAGCATCTGTGCGCCGCGTCATTGGAATGGGCCGTGACCCGACGCTATGGCCGCAACAGCTACCGAGACCAGGGCAGTACGTCCCGGCCGTCCGGCGATCAGGCCGGCGACGGCACGCGGTCGGCCACCGGACCCGGCTGTGAGCGCTCGGCCCGCAAAACCTCGCCGACGGCCGAGCCGTTCACGGTCTCGTGCTCGACCAGCAGCGCGGCGAGCCGATCCAGCGCGGTGCGGTGTGCCCGCAACAGCGCCACGGCACGTTCTTCGGCTTCCTGAAGCAGCCGGGACACTTCCTCGTCGACGATCCGCTGGGTCTGCTCGGAGTACGGCCGCTGCGCCTGGTCGGCGACGGTCTCGCCCAGGTACTGCGGCGCGCCGGTGCCGTAGCCGACCGGGCCGATGACCTTCGAGAGCCCGAACTCGCGCACCATGCGAGTCGCGACCTGGGTGGCTCCGGTCAGGTCGTTCGCCGCCCCGGTCGAGCCCTCGCCGAACACGACCAGTTCGGCGGCCCTGCCGCCGAGACGGACCGTCAGCAGGTCGGTCAGGTAGCTCTCGCTGTACAGGTGCCGCTCTGCCTCCGGCAGTTGTTCGGTCGCGCCCAGGGCCATGCCCGACGGGCAGGATGGTCACCTTCGCCACGGGGTCGGCCTGCTCGCACAACGCGGCCAGCAGTGCGTGTCCGGATTCGTGCACCGCCACCGACCGACGCTCCTCGGGCAGCAGCGCGTTCGACGTCTCGCGCCGGCCGAGCAGTACCCGGTCCCGTGCCGCATCCAGGTCGTCGCCGCAAAGCGTCGTGCGTCCGGCCCGCACGGCGTTGATCGCGGCCTCGTTGATCAGGTTGGCCAGGTCCGCGCCGGAGAAACCCGGCGTCCCCCGGGCGACGACGACCAGGTCGACGTCGGGTGTGAGCCGCTTGCCGGTGGCGTGCACCGCGAGGATCGCGGCCCGTTCGGCCTGGTTCGGCAACGGAACGGCCACCTGACGGTCGAACCGGCCAGGCCGGAGCAGCGCCGGGTCCAGGGTCTCCGGCCGGTTCGTGGCAGCCAGCACCACGATGCCGCTGCCCTGGTCGAAGCCGTCCATCTCGGCGAGCAGCTGGTTGAGGGTCTGCTCGCGCTCCTCGTGGCCACCGAGACCCACGCACGCCACGCCGCGCCCCGATCGCGTCCAGTTCGTCGATGAACACGATCGACGGTGCCCGCTTGCGCGCCTCGTCAAACAGGTCCCGCACCCGGGACGCGCCGACGCCCACGAACATCTCGACGAACGCCGAACCGGTCACCGACAGGAACGGCACCTCGGCCTCACCAGCCACCGCGCGGGCCATCAGCGTCTTGCCGGTGCCGGGCGGTCCGACCATGATCACGCCGCGCGGACCCTTGGCGCCCGCGGCCGCATAGCGCTGGGGTCGCGCAGGAAGTCGACCACCTCACTGATCTCCTGCTTGACGCCCTCGTACCGCGACATCGGCGAAGCGGGTCGCCGGCCGTTCCGCCTCGATGATCTTGGCTTTGGACCGGCCGAAACCGCCGATGCCCCGCGCCAGCGAGCGTTGCGCTCCGCGGCCCGCCCAGACGAAAAACCCGATCAGCAACAGCAACGGCAGGAAGGCCACCAGCACCGACACCCAGCTGCTCCGCACCTGCGTCGCGGTGATCTTCACGTCCTTGGACCGCAACAGCGATTCGAGGTCGGGTGGTGCCAACGGCAGTCGGGATCTGGCTGGTGAACGACGTGCCGTCCCTTAGCTCTCCGGTGAACGCGCCCTTGTCGTTGATCGTCACCGACGACACCTGGCCGTCGTCCACCTTGGACACGAAGTCGCTGTAGGACATCGACTTCGCCGCCCTCCCGCCCACCAGGCTCGGCAGAATCAGCAGCAGGAGCGTTGCCGCGATCGCTATCGGCCACAGCCATCGCTGCCATCCCGGCCGCGTCGGCGGGGACGCTGCAGGCCGTGGAGGATCACGCGGCGGCCCGGACTTGGGCGCCACCGACAAGTGCCGACCGGACAGCGGGTCCCTGCCCAACATCTAGCACACCACCCCGCCTCCCGTGCCTCGACATGCACATGACCGAGATACCTACTGTCAGAATGCAACCGCTCCGCTCCTGCGCGGCAGGGTCGAAAGCCCCGCCTTCCTGACCGCCGTGCCCGGGGGCATCCCACGCCGACAGGCCCTTCTAGGCGGGCGGCGCGCAGCGAGCGTCGCACCCGGCTCCAGGCGAATCTGCGCCCCGATCGGCCGGCTGATCTCGTCGAGGACCGCCTGCAGCCATTCGGAGTCTGCCCCGCGATGCCTGGTACAGCCACATCTTGCGGCGGTGCATCGGCACTATCTTCAGACCGCCAATGCGCCCGTGACCCGGTCCACCGATGCGAATACATCAGGTGCAGGTCGTCCCGGTACACCTCGTACCCCGGTAGGACAACGGCGGCGATGCCGCGGGTGAACGTCGGGCGGACGGTAGCGGCGCCCAGGTCGAGGGCGATGCAGCCGACGAAGAGTCCGAGCGTCGTAGCGCAGGCGGCAATGCACGCGGTTGCAAGTCCCACGTCAAGCAGCACGGAGAACAGCCGCAGCGCGGCGAACAGGTCCACGACGTCGTAGTTGGCGATCACCTTGATGAGAGCGTCGATGCGTCCTTGCACCGAGCGGTGCAGCACCGAGCCCTGCTGCCGAACGTCTCGGATGCCGTCCACGGCAGCGAAAGGATCATGCGGCGGTGGCGACGCGAAGCGCACCTCGACCGTGTGTGTGGCGCACTCCCGCAGCCGAGCAAGAGACTCCATGATCAGCTGGCCGGCCCGGATGATCGCCACCCGATCGGCGACACGTTCGACCTCGGACAGCACATGCGACGACAGCGCCACCGCCGTTCCCGCGTCGGCATGTTCTCGGATGATGGCGTGGAACTCCTGCTGGACAAACGGATCCAGTCCGCTCGTCGGCTCATCGAGCAGGAACAGATCGGTGGAGCGGTCGGCGAGCGCGAGGAGCCGCTCCGGATCACCAACAGGTGCCACCGGTTCCTTCTCCGCGCAGCGGTCTTCCTCCGCCAGCATCGCCGACTGCGGCGTTGTCCGTGTACGGCACTACGTCCTGACGAGGATTGGTGATGGCCGCTAGCGGATCAGCCCACCGAGTGCCGATGCTTCGGCGGCGGCGCGTCGGGCGTCCGGCCCTGATCCAACGCAGCGGAGATCAAGTACAGCACGCCGGTGATCAACGCCGGCGTCGTCGCGACGGCGAGCGAACCGAGCCTCAAATGTCCCAAGCTCGACACCGCCAGCGGCATGACACCGAGCACGAGCAGCAAGATTCCGGCCAACCTGGTGCGCTTCACCCCCAGCACGGCAACCGCTGCGGTGAGGACGAACACGGCGATGGTGCGGAAAGGACCGTGATGATCCTCGAACGCCCGCCAGCTGTCCGAGTCGGCCGTTGCCCAGACCGTCACGGCGACGAGCATCACCGTGAGGCCGATCAGCACGCGACCGGCCAGGCTCGGGCGATACCAGCACAGCGCGGCCAAGCCCGCGAGCGGGGACAGCCAGAGCGCTATGAGACCGGCCGCCGCCCAGCCACCCGGATCGTCGACGGTCTCCCCGACGACGAACAGCGCAAACACCGCCGTCACGAACGCCATCAATCCGAAACCAGCACGTTTGAGGAATCTGGCTCGGCTGGCCGAGTCCGGATGCCGGGCGAAGTAGACGACGACCAGCACCATGATCACGATGATGACGAGGAGCGGAAACAATGCCACGACCCACCCCCGGCGTGCGAAGCCAAGACCACCAAGCTGAGTCGCGGTCTCGCGTTGCGGTAGGGCCAAACGCCCCTATGGTGACCGATCGGGATCCGCGCGACGCGGAGGCATGTCGTGGACGGCAGGACCTTCGGATCTGGTCGCGCGGGGTGGCGGCCGGTTGCATGGGAGGTGATCCCTGTTCTCACGGGGCAGCTCGCATCGAGGAGCACGCCATGAAAGCGTCAGTTGGCGACCACATCATCGTTGCCTCCCCTGCCGTCGACGGACCGGTTCGTGACGGCGAAATCGTGGAATTGCACAACGCCGACGGCAGTCCGCCCTACGTGGTGCGCTGGTCGGACACCGGCCACACAGGCCTGTTCTTCCCCGGCGCGGATGCCCAGCTCAGCCCAGGACATGACGATGGAACCGGCCGCGCCGCCCGCCGTGCCTCATGTCCGGTCCTGGCGGGTCAATATCGACCTGTTCGAGTCCGGGGACGACACGAGCGCGCACGCGGTGCTCGTCGCCGAGTCTCCGCAGCGCATCGACGCCCGCGGGCAGGCCCACCGCAACCCAGCCGATGCCCTCGTGCCCGAGATCGGCGACGAGGTCGCCGTAGCCCGAGCGTTGCGGCGGCTTTCCGACCGGCTGCTCGAACTCGCCTCCGCCGACATCTCCGGCGTACAGGGCAGACCGTCAAACCCACCGCACTAGCAAACCGGCGCACCGCTTCTCCGAGTGCCGGCCACAACCCGATGGTGCCCGGTCGACGTCGAGCTGGGGTGCTCGCGCCGCTACCGCGGACAGCCGGGTTGCCGGTGAACGAACCAGTGAGGACATGTCAGATGTGGTTTTTCCGGGCCGTCGCCGTTGACTTGGATGGCACGCTGGCTGAGAACGGTGGTCTTCACGGTGACGCACTGCGAGCCATCGATACCACGCGTGGCGAGCGGCACGTTGTCCTGGTCACCGGGCGCATTGGTGAGGAGATGGATCGGGCGTTCGCCGGCTTGACCGGGCGGTTCGACGCGGTAGTGACCGAGAACGGTGCGGTGTTTCGCACGGGCCGGCGAGCGGCTACTTGTCCGAGCCGGTCGACCCGGCGGTGGACAAGGCGCTAGCCGACCGGGGCGTCTGGACTCGCCGCGGTCGCGTGCTGGTGGCCGTCGACGGGCGGGACGCTGGCGTCGCGGTCGAGGTGATCGCCGAGCTCGGTCTGGACTGCCAGGTGGTGCACAACCGTGCCGCCGCGATGATCCTGCCGGCGGGGGTCACCAAGGGAACGGGCTGCTCTGTGCGCTGGACGAGCTCGGCCTGTCCGCGCACAACGCCATCGCGGTCGGCGACGCGGAGAACGACCTCGCGCTGCTGCAGGCCGCCGAGGTCGGGGTCGCGGTGGCCAACGCCGTGCCGTCACTGGCCGAGCACGCCGACCTGGTACTCGATCGGGCCGATGGCGCCGGTGTCTGCGCGTTGCTCGCCGGGCCGTTGCTGGCCGGTCACCAACGGTTGTGCCCGGCGCGGCACTGGGTCCAGGTGGGCGAGTTCGACGACGGGCACCCGGCGCGGGTCCCCGGTTCGCAGAGCAGCGTGCTGATCAGCGGCGACACCGGCGCGGGTAAGAGCTACCTGGCCGGGCTTGCTCGCCGAGCGATGGATCGACGCGGGGTACTCGGTGCTCGTCATCGACCGCGAGGGCGATCACCTCGGACTGGCCCAACGCCCGGGCGTTCACCTCATCGACGCGGCCGCGCATCTGCCCAGCCCCACCGACCTGCTCGCGATCGCTCCGCCCGAACCGGGCCAGCCTGGTGCTGGACCTGTCCGGTCTGTCCGCCGACGACAAGCTCGACTACGTGCGGCGGCTGCCGCGGCGATCAGCGCGGAACGCGCGCGGCACGGCACGCCCCACTGGGTGATCCACGACGAGGCGCACCAAGAGCTGTGGGCCGCGGACACCCAGACCGCCGGGCTGACCGTGGCCGAACCAGGCATCTGCCTGGTCACCTGGCAGCCCGACAGCCTGCCGGAGGATCTGCGCGGAGCGTCGGGGTCACCTTCACCGTCACCGGCCGCCATCCGTCCGGTCCGTCCGAGCTCGTCCCGTTGCAGGCCGGCCTGCAGTCTGGCGGGCGAAGACTGCCGGCCGTTCCGCGTCGCTGAACGGCTCAGCTCCACGTACGCCATCAGCACAAGTACGCGACGACGCCGCTGCCGACGCAGCGCCGCTTCTACTTCCACCACACCAACGGCGAAGCGCCGGCTGTCGCGGCAACCTGGAGGAATTCAGCCGCCACCTGCGCCACTGCGACCTGGCCACCTGGACTACCACCTGACCCGCGGCGACTTCTCCCGCTGGGTGCACGGCACGCTTGCCGATCACGAGCTCGGAGCAGGCCTCGCCACCATCGAGCGGGACCTGAACATGCGGCGCGCCAGCGAACTGGAGCACGCACGAGCGCACATCGTCGACGCGATCGAACGCCGCTATCTCCGGCACGCCGACACGTGAGGATGACCGCGAACCAGGCCGATGACCGGCCCACTGCCCGCTGTTCCAATGCTGTGACGGCCACGGTGGCCTGACCAGCCCCGCCAAGCGACCCAGGAGACGAGATGTCCCACGCCACGCCTGCACCACTCGATCGGGCTGTGCACACCGCACGAGCCTGGATCGCGGACGTCGCCGCGCAGTTCGACACCGAGGATATGAGCTTCGCCTACCGGGTGACCCGAGCGTGGCTGCACACCGTGCGCGACCGGCTGCCGGTGGTCGACGCGGCGCACTTCGGCGCGCAACTGCCGGAAATACTCCGCGGCGTGTACTACGAAGGGTGGGACCCGGCCAAGGTTCCGGTGAAGTACGACCGCGGCCAGTTCACCGCCCGATTCGCGACGGACGCGCGTATCTCCGAGCCAACGTCACCAAGGCGGCGCACGCCGTACGTCAGCCCTCGACCAGCATTTGTCCGGGCATCTGTCCGTGGTGCTCGAACACTTCCCCACCGACCTGCGCACCGTGCTGCAACCCGGGCAGCCCAGATAGCCCTGGCGCCCCCCTCATCCGGGCCGAAGCCCATCCCGGCCGAACCTGACTGCGCGTTTGCGGAGATGGTCCCTGGCTAATCTGAGCCGCTGGAGTACTCGTCGAAGATCTTGCCCGGCGCGGCGACGAGGCGCAGCGATTCGTCGTGTTCGCGTTGCCAGATGTTGCGGCCGAAGATGAGCCCGGTGGCGCCGCCGGCACCGACTGGCGGGCCTTGTCGAGCATCGCCTCGTCGCCGGCCTTGGTGCTGCCGGTGATGAGCACAAGTGTGCGGTTGGCTGATCCCATGACCGCGTCGACGGCCTGCTGGGTGGACAACTGCCCGTCGCAGGGCTGTTTGACGGCGGTGGTCTTCTCCGGATGTGTGAGTTCACCTTGACGATGTCGGCGCCAAGTTCGCTGGCCGTGCGCGGCCTAGTCGACCGCGTAGAAGGAGTCCTTGCCGTCCTTGGCCTCAAAATGGCCGCGCCGCGGGAGTATGCCCGGACGATGAGCTGCATGCCCAGCCGCAGGGCGTCGGCGCGGACCGGCGGTACTGCTCGAAGTCGCGGTCTTGCACCGGTTTCCCCACGTAGACGGTGTAGCCGACGGCGTGGGCGCCGAGCCGGACTGCGTCTTCGAGGTGGCGTTCAGCGGCAAGAGAGCCTCGGCGTCGGAGGGGATGTCGGTCTTGCCGTTGAGCTTGAGCACCAGCGGCAGCTCACCCGGCGTAATAGCAGTAGAACTCTCCGCCAGCGCGATCTGCATGACGATTCCGTCAAAGCCGCCCTCCTGGGCCAGCTTGATGATTCCGCGGGTCGGAGTCGGGTAGCTGAGCAGAAGCCACGGGGCCCGTCCTCCAACCCTGGTCGTCGGACAGGAACAACGGGTCCGTCGGCCAGCCCATGCCCGAACAAGATCCGCGCCAGCCTGCCCCTCTTACCGGTGCCGAGCCCAGGCCCGCTCGGTGCAGGCCGTTTCATCATTCCGCCCAGCTCTGCACTTCACCTGCACCGCGGCGGGTTCCGCCGTCGTGAAACATTGCGTGGCGTCCAGCCCGTGGATTGCGCGCCGCTACCGGCGGCCACAACGCCGAAAGGCGTCCGCGGTTCGACGTGCCGGCCTGCGACGGGCGGAGATTTCGGCAGGCGAGACACGAGGTAGGACCTTGTGCCGTGGTCTCGGGTACGGGGCCCGCGGCAGGCTTGCCTTATGGCCGGAGGCCGATCGGGTGATGAACGGCCCGTCGGCTATCCGCGAAGCTATGAGACATCGCTGCAACTTGCCGATGGTCGCCGCGTCAGTGTCCGTCCGATGCTGCCGTCGGACGCGCCGGAGCTGGCCGAGGCGATCCGCACGGCGGATCCGGAGACGCTGCGCACCCGCTTTCTCGGCGGGCCGCCGCCGCTCACCGACGCCGTCCTCGACCGGCTGACCCGGCTGGACTACGCGCACCGCTTCGCCCTCGTAGCGCGCGACCGCACGGGCCGGGGTGTCGCGGTCGCCCGGTACATGGCCATACCCGAATCCGCCGGTGTAGCCGAAGTCGCCGTCGTGGTCCACCCAGCCTGGCGGGGCGTCGGGTTAGCCACCAAGCTGATCAAAATGCTGGCCCGGCGAGCCCTTGAATGCGGCATCACCCAGTTCACCGCGACGTTCCTCGCGGAAAACCGTCCGGTGACCGAGCTGGCCCACGAAAGCCACGCCCGGGTCGCGATCCGACGAGGCGTGGCCGATTTGCAGGTACGACTCACCGCGGGCGACGTCGGCACCGACGGGCCAGGCGCCGCCGATCAACGATAGAGCTCCTCAATCTTGTCGGCGACTGAGGTGTTGACGATGGCGCGCCTGAACTCGGGGTCGGCGAACTCGGCGCTCAACGGCTTGCCGTGCCCGCCGTCCACTCGGCGAGCATTTCGGTGTCGAGAGTGACATGGCGGGAAACGTAGGGACACCGGTCGCCCCGCCGCGAGCTCGCTGACCTTAGTCGGGAACTGGGCATAGGCGCCGGCAGCCACTCGTCGTCGCCAAGGATGCTGAACCCGACGGCGTCGGCATACGTCCGGGCATGACCCGAACAGGTTATCGAGCGTCGTCTCCTCACGGCCTGGCCACGGCCGACACCGCGCTCACCTCCACTCCATCTGGCCGTACCGTTCGACCAAGCCGGTTCAGGGGGCTCCGTTCGGCGCCGGGCTGGGAATGAGCCTGGTGGCTTCGGCTAGCCTCGCATGCGGTGTGGCCGCTGCGGTCGTCTCCTGGGCGAGGAATGAGCCAAGCTCGCCGATCGTGCTCATCAGAGGTGCGGGGAACACGACGGTGGTGTTCTTGTCCACGCCGATCTCGACCAGGCTCTGCAGGTTGCGCAGCTGCAACGCCAGCGGGTGAGCCATCATGATGTCCGAGGCGTCACCGAGCGCGGACGCGGCCAGCGACTCGCCTTCGGCATTGATGATCTTGGCGCGCTTCTCCCGCTCGGCCTCAGCTTGCTTGGCCATCGCCCGTGCTCCCACACGACGACCTTGGTGGGTGCGCCACGCCTGGTCAGATGGTGGGTGAGCGCATCGAGGGTATCGGTCATGTGTCGGTCGCGCAGGACGACACGCGGCCGGCGAACATGGAGCGGTAGTACGCGGCGGCAGCTTGCACGACGCGGGCGTTCTGTTCGGCGTAGAACTGGTCGTCCTCCGCCAGCAGACCGTCCTGCCGGGCGTAGCGCAGGCCGTTTCGTTGCAGCTCCGCCAGTTGCTCTACGATCTGCCGCTCACAGGTCTCGCCGGCACCGAACGCGGCGGCGTAGCCGTAAGCCTGCCCATCATCACCGCCGTACTAGTCGAAGCAGGCGTAGCGTTCTTGCGCGCGCGCCGCGGCCTGCGGGTCGACACTCTCGAGGTGAGTAATGACCTCGTCCATGGAGCGGTAGAGGCTGTACACGTCCAGTCCGTAGAAGCCAACCTTCGCGTCCTCGCCACCGTCGAGCCGGTCGTTGTGCGCCCGTAGCCAACCAACAAAGTCGAGCACCACGTCGTTGCGCCACATCCAGGTCGGGAATCGCTCGAACCCGCGCAGCGCCTCCTCGGCGTCCTGGTCGTCGGTGCGGCCACGAACGTAACGGTTCACTCGGTAGGCGTCGGGCCAATCACCCTCCACCGCGACCGCTCGGAAGCCCCTCTCCTCGATCAGACGGCGCGTGATCGAGGCGCGTGCCTGGTAGAACTCGTGCGTACCGTGCGACGCCTCGCCGATCAGGACGTAATCCGCGTCGCCGACGACGTCGAGCAACGCTTCGGTGGATGGCGCACCCTCGATCACAGGCCGCGCCTCGGCACGGATGACCTGGGCTTCGCCCGACAGCGCGCCGGTCACCGTCGGAACGATGGACTGTGCCGCCCGCAGCAGCTCACGCACTTCATCGTCGGTCGTTTGGGTGAAGTCCCAATACGCGGCGCCGACGGCGTAGAACGGCGCCGGTGTGGTCGCGCTGACGACCTCGTCAACCTCCGCGGCAAGTTCGCGGCACGTCGATGCCGGCGCGGCTGGAACCGCAACGACGATCCGGCCCGGCTGCAGCTGCCGAAGTGCCTGCCCAGCGGCACGCATGCTCGCCCCGGTCGCAAGCCCGTCGTCGACCAGGATGACTGTTCTGCCCTTCAGATCCGGCGAAGGGCGTTCGTTGCGATATGAACGTTCGCGGCGCAGCAGTTCCCGCGCCTCCTCCTCCGCGACCTGCTGGAGCACGAGCGGGCTGACGTCCAGGCCGCGCACGACGTCCTCGTTGAGGACCACCACCCCGCCGCTCGCGATCGCGCCCATCGCGAGTTCGTCGCGGCCTGGGGCACCCAGCTTGCGCACCAAGAACACGTCCAGGGGAATGCCCAACGCCACCGCAATCTCATATGCGACCGGCACTCCGCCACGTGGCAGCCCGAGCACTATCGCGTCCGGCTGTGCCCGGTACTTCTGCAGCAACCCGGCCAGCACCCGACCGGCGTCGTGACGGTCCCGGAACAGACGTTGCTGGGTTCCCGCGCCAATGCGTATGTCAGACATTGCAACCGCCCACCCCCACTGGTTCGCCCTGTCGAGCCTGATGATGCTCGCGGGTCGATCGGATCAGCAGGGCCATTGGTCTGGGACAGAGCGGCGGGGTGCGCCAATCACCGCGGCGTCGGGCGGTTTGTCAACTGCCGGCCGCAGAGCGAGAGGAGGTGTCCCGTGGGGTCGCCGCCGGCGAGTCCTGCCGGCGTAACGCGGCCCGCCTGGGTCGCCGGATTTCGTGCTGCCAACCGCCGACGGCACTGAGCTGCGCCTGCGCGACCTGCGTGGCAAACCGGTGCTGCTCCACTTCGCCTCATACACATGCCCGGTAACCCGCGGCGCCGTCGGGCCGATGCGGCTCCTCCATGACCGGTACGGCGACCGGGTCAGCTTCGTCGACATCGTCGTCCGCCAGGCACACCCCGGCGAGCATCACAACGCATACAGCTGCTTCGACGCCAAGATGGCCTGCGATCATGTGACGCATCCGGAAGTGTCGGAAGTTGAACAGACGAGGCCGCGTTCAAGCGGGCAAGGCGGCCAAAGCCGCCCGCCACGATTAGCCGCGAGATCGCCCGCAACGGCGGCCGGGACCAGTATCGGGCGCAGGCGGTCGAAATGGTCCGATCGAAGCGGCAGACCGGCATCCAGCCCGGCGAATAAGCTCGTCCACTTGGTCGAGTCGCTCGATCATGTCCGGCCTGGTCATGCGCTCGGGCTGGTCGTGTCGTGGTTGGGTACTGGTGCGGGCGCGGCACCAGAGTCGCGTTCGAACGTCTTGCCGAGCTCATACGCCCGGTCGAGATACCCGCGGATGGTGTCCGGGGCGGCCGCAGTCGCGGCGTAGAAGTAGACGTGTTCGACGTCCTGGATTCCTGGGAAGCGCAAGCCCCACTCGTCGATGACCTTGCCGATTGCGTCGCGGATGCCCGCGTCGTAGGCGTCCTTGTTGAAGATGGTCGAGGTCATGATGAGCGCCCGCTTGTGGTGTAGCAGCGGGATTCGCCCGTTCACGTCGCCGTGCCAGCCGGCCGAGGTCAGCCCGAAGGCGAAGTCAAGTGTCCAGACTCGGTCGATCCAGCCCTTGAGGATGGACGGGAAGTTGCAGAAGTGGATCGGGGCGATGAACGCGAGCCCGTCCGCGGCGGCGACCTTCGCCTGGTAGGCGAGGACGTCTTTGGGCATGTGAGCGCGGATCAGGGCAGCGATCTCGGCCTGCGACTTGCCGCGTAGCGCCCGCTCGGCGAGCCAGCGCTGGCCCGGCCATCGACACGACTGCAGCACCCGGGCCCGCAGGTCCATCCGCGCGAGGATGTCGTCGGGGATGTCGCCGCTGATGTAGCTTGCCACGTCCCGGTCCCGGAACACCGGGTCGAAGTTGTCGGCGTAGAGGTCGATGACGTCGCTGCTGTGGCCGGCGTCCTGCAGACCAGCTGTGAATCGTTCGAGCACGCCGTGGCAGAACGAGTGTGGGTCGTTGTGCGCGTAGATCGTGACAACCTTCATCAGAACCTCCTACCCGATGGGCGCCGGTGCGCAGCGCCGGCTGTGGTCCGGCATGACTTCCGTGGCGGGAAGCGCCGACCCGTCCGGCGGATGCGTGTCCTGCTCGAGGACATCGAGGAACCGGTCAGTGTTGCCGCGGACAGCGGCGACGTTGCGGAACATCCACTTCGGTGGGGAGTTGTCCGGCATGTGGTCGAGCCGCTGCTCCCAGTCGATGCCGTGCAGTCTCGGGCGATGGGGTTCGCGAGCGCCGCCACCCCGATGAACAGCCCAGCGAACAACAGCAATCTCGTCATGAACCGATCGTGACCCGCTAGGAATGGCCTGGGCCAGAGCACAAAGTCGCCTCGTGGGGCGGCGGCACCGCCGCGTGCAATGACAGACACGGCGGACCGCTCCCATACCCCGACAGGCCTTAGGGGTCTGTAGAGGGCCGGCCGCACCCTTCGTCGGTCGACTCGACGGCGACTACGCCCTGTTCAGCATGTTCGCCGCCGGCGCTGCCACCACCGCCGACGCGAAGGTGTTCCGAGCGTTCGTCTGCCGAATTGGCTTGCGGGACACCACCGTGTACTGGATTCCACCATCGGCCTGCACTGCAGATCGAACATCTATTCCAGTAGCTGGATTCTTCGGCGCTCTGCGGAGGATCGCCGACTTGCACAAGGGAGCTTGGTGGCAGGCGTGGATGCGCTACGAGATGCGAGCAGGACAACGACGTGGAGATCCACGTCAGTAACGTCACCGGACGCACACGGTTTGGGGCGAGGCGATGAACACCAATCTCTTGCGGGTCGCGTTCTGGGTGTGGCTAGTGGGAATCGGCGTCTCGGGACTCAACTTCTTCGTTCTTATGAACCGGGTCTATGAACCGAGGTTCGGCGCGTTAGGGGCCAATCAAATCGGAATGACCACGCGCATCGTCTATATATTCCTGTTCGCCACGTTCCTGCTGACGTTCGAGGACAGCTACTCCAGCCTCGCCCTCATCGTCGTGGGCCTGTTCTGGTTGGTCCTCACGCTCATTTTCGAATGGGGCGGGAGCCCGCTCATGAGGCGGCCGGTCCATGAGATCCTCATCGGCTGGCACCTAAATTTGGGGCTACATGTGGCCCTACGTGCTCGCGCCGCGTACGCGCTCTCGCCGCTCACCGTCGGATCGATCCTGCGTATCTGATCGCCGATGCCGTGCAGCCGCTCCTCCTGCCGGGGCGGTGCGGCAATCTTCCGACAGCGGTAGGCCGCTGTCGACGCACTGCGATGCATGCGGGTACGACCTCATCGAGCAGACCCGTACCAAGACGATGCGAGACCGGTGATCCCGCCTCCCGCGACCGGTGCCACGCCCCGTCTCCACGCCGTCATCAATCGAGCCGGATCCGCATGGCCAGCCCCTAGATGCCCACCCGAAGCACGGCAGCGGCGCGCGAGAATCGCCTCCCGCCGCACCATGTTTCGTCGGATTCCTGCGAAGGATCACCCGGATCGATCGATGTGACGGACCCTGACGCCGCAACGGGCTCGATGACCGCCAGTGTCAGCGTCGCGTGCCCGGCGCACTGCCGTCAGCCGCGGTCTCGACCCTCGCCTTCACGCCGTCGAGAAGCCTGCGCTGCATCACTGTGTCCCCAACTCCAAGCCATTTGAGGGAAACGAGCGCCCAACGGGGCTGCATGGCGATCCGAGTCCTGGCGAGCAGGCGCGTGCTCCGCCGGCCTATCCGGTCAAGGTGGAAGGCCCAGGAGCTGTCGATGAACAACCTTGGGTCCGCAGCCGGGTCGAGCTCCTTACCCGTTAAGGGGTCGCGCATCGAGCGCAGGACGAGGGTTACAGGCGGATCGACAGCGGTCACCTTCCAGGAGCCGTTGGTTTCATCGCAGCCCGGCCCGTCCAGCCAGATGTCGCCGACCGCCGGAGGTACCACGTCGAGCAGCCGCCAGGCGCCGGTATCCTCACGTTCCAGCGGGTTCCAGCCGTAAAAGCCGCCACGGCCATAGCCCATCTGCATGATCCAGGGCCATATGTCGACCGGAGAGGCATCGATGGTCACGGCGCGCGTCGCCTGCCAAACCGGATTCGGAACGAGGTCATCGCCGGGCAGGGCCCGGTGCTCCTCCTCCGGAGCTGCCCCAGAACGCAGCAGGGCGGGGCGCAGCAAGCCGCCGCCGGCCTGCGCCAGGTACTCGAATGCTCCCCCAAACCGACTACGCCGAAGTAGCCGGAGGGTCTCGTTGATCACTTCAATGCCTCCGTCTCACCGAAGGAGCACCGGCCCTCGGAGACGCGCTTCGAGCGCCCGTGTTCCCGACGAAGTGCGACACCCAGTCGGTCCCGTTCGGACACCGATCGCGCGCTACGTCCGCATATCCGAGGTCGTCGCCCCTCCAGTAAGTACCACGCATGGCCCGTGGGCTAGAGCAGAGGTCACCCGGATCCAATGCCCCGACCGTCGCTACCAGCGGAAGGACGCGTTGGGCCTTTGTCGCAATTTGGGCCTCTGGGACGGCGTGCACGATTTCGTGGGTCTTTGGTTGGGTGACCATCACGATCTTGGCCACCCGAAACGATGCTCAGACGTGACCCGCAAGGTCCGATGCAGCCAGGCCAGCCTCCCATGCGCGGCGGTTAGCAGACCACGGCGGAGTTCGAACCCGAAGGAATAGCAGAACAGGAAACCGCGACGCGCCGATGCTCTGCCGCCGACCGCCAGACACGGCCACGGCGCCAGGTCCACCCAACCACAAATCTCAAAGGATCCACCGGCGCCGGCAGGAAAGTGCGACGGCCCGCGCACCAGCGATGCCGCCGTGTGGGTCATCCGCACCCCGCACGGCCACCGTGCCGGCAAGAGCCGGGGTCCTATCGCCGATCCTCACATTACATGCCCGCACCGCACATATCGCGCAGCACCCTGGGCATCGCTTAGCCGCCGAACACGCACCAGAATCGGCACCGAGCGGCGTTACGCGGGGTTGATCCGACCGCCGTGCCGCACGTCGGGATCGGCGCTCGAGGCACGGCGGGTGCGAACGATGTTGATCTTCCCGGGTACACAACGGGTACACAGGAGAACCGAAAACGACCGTCGGCAGTCAACTCTGTCAACGCATGTAGGCCCCAAATACTGGGGCCTCCAGCGATAGTCAGCGCTCACCAATGCCCCGTGGCCCGTCGAGGTCGAACAGGACGGCCGCGAAGACCCGGGAACACAGCATCGACGATGTCGCTGGCGGCGGCGTGGCGGGCGGCGGCATGGTCAACGGCTGCGGTACCCGCCATCGATCGACAGGCTGACGCCAGTGATCATCGCGGCTTCGTCGCTGAGCAGGAACGTGACGGAACCGGCGAGGTTCGTCATAGACCGACATAAGTGGTTAGCTGGATCCTCTTGCGCGTTGGCGCGCCTCCTGGGCAAGTCTGGTCAGCGCAGGCATATCGCTGAACGCGTTCACGAGCTGACACCCAGCGCCGACGTAGCGGTCGATCTCGGTACCCATGGGGTCGTGAACGCCTACCGGCACATTTCCTGCCCGACATTCATCGAGGAGATGGGCAATCGCCGAATCGAACGTCCGGTCTGCGTGCGTAGGGTTGCAGCCGAGCGACAGGGACAGATCCGCCGGGCCGACGTAGATGCCATCAATACCTGGTACGCCCAGAGTCCGTGGCAATGCCTGCACGGCATTTCTCGACTCCACCATGATGAAGCAGAGCGGGTCGGTGTTGTCGGCATGCAGACGGCCGAGCGAGCGATCCCCTTCGGGGGGGTACCGCACGGACCGGACGATTGCCGCCGCAGCGGCATCATCATCCACATTCGGCACGATCACACCGTGCGCCCCGAGGTCCAGGGCTCGCCCAACGTCGGCGAATGTCCCCGACCGGGTCCGCACTATGGGCGCAGCGCCTGTCAGAGCAATCGACGCACACATTCCCGGCAGAAACGCCTCGGTGGCCGCGCCGTGCTGCAGATCGATGACCACATAGTCAAACCCCGCCGATGCGACCGCGCCGACCATAGTGACGTCCGAAGACGTCGCCCATGCACCAAATAAGGGTTCATGCCGACCGAGGCGCTCGCGGACCGTCGATGCAACCAATTGACAATCTCCAAACCGGACGAGTAGGCCATCATGCGCGACCGTACGTCTCTTCCTGGTCCGGATGCATCCCGCCGCTCCGCATTCAGCCCGCCGCGGAGCGTTATGCTGACGGCTGCTCGCCGAAATCTCGGCGACGAGACTGGCCCAGACTGGGTGTCATGGATCGTGACCGCGACGATGCCGGGCGCCCGCATAACGCGCGTCCCCGTGACGGACTCGGTCGCCCGCTGCCCTATGGCGCAAACGGAGTTCCGCGACAACCCGAGGGCCAGGTGCGGACTCCCGAGCAGACGCTGCACGAGGCGCAGCGATTGTTCGACGCCGGGCGTCCGTTTCATGCCCACGAGGTGTTCGAAGATGCGTGGAAGGCAGCACGCGAGGCCGACGATGCTGGCTTGTGGAAGGGTCTTGCCCAGCTTGCGGTTGGCTGTACCCACCAGGCGCGCGGCAACGCGGAAGGCGCCGACCGGCTGCTCCGGCGGGCGGCCGATGCGTTGGCACCATATGCCAGCACGGCACCGTACGGCATCGACATCGCCCAGCTACGAGCGTGGGCCCGGCAACCGCAACATCGAACCATGCCCCGCCTGCGGAGGTCCCCAAACGACCCACACCGGTAAGCGATCCTGACTCTCAGCTCGGCGCCGAAGAGGAGCACTGCCAGGATGGGACTGATCGTGCACGCCGGGTTGATGAATGCGCCTCGAACTCCGCGGCGAACGCCTGCGGCCAGTGAACCGTGGGACGGTAGGCGTCAATCGGCGAGCCGCGTGAGCCGCTGCGCGGGGTCGGCTCCGCCGTAACGGCTGGGAGGTGTCGAAGATGGTCGCTGCCGATGACTATCGGTTCGGCGCGGACACGGGCCGCCTGCTTATCCGCACGTACCGCACGGGCCTCGGCTCGCGGGCCGGCCACGACCTGACCATCGAGGCGACGATATGGCAGGGGACCGCGCAGATTGGCGCGGATCCGGCCGCTTCCTCCGTGGCGCTCATAGTCGACGCCGACTCGTTCGAGGTACGCGAAGGGCGCGGCGGTATCAAGTCGCTCACCGATGCCGACCGCGCCGAGATTCGCAAGACTATCGGGGAGTTGCTCGACACCGCCCGCTACCCGGCGATCACTTTCGGCTCCACCGTGCTGCGTGGAGCACAGCGTGAACTGTCGGTCGACGGACAACTGACCATTCGTGACGCCACCCATCCCGTCATGGTGCGCGGCAGCATCGAGGAATCCTGCGGTGATCCGCGCCTGCGAGCCACCGCCCAAGTAGTGCAGAGCCAGTGGGGCATCAAGCCGTACTCGGCATTTTTCGGCGCGTTGAAGTTGCGCGACGCTGTCGATCTCGACGTCGCGGCCACCCTCGTGCCGACCGGCCAATCCGGCTAGACGACAGTGTAGATCGTGACCTTGTGGTGATGGGGTTGGGAGCGGGGGTGTGGTGAGGGCGGCAGGGCGAGCATGGTGTTTGTGTGAACAACGAATCGCTGCGGTGGCCGCGGCTATAGCGTAGATCCTGTTCGGTGGGGAGGCGTGGCGCGGTGCTGGACGTATCGAGTCGCGGTTGTGCGCTATGAGCCGTTGCGGCAGGGGATTGATGCTGGGGATGCTGGGCGCTGGAGCGCAAGAACTGTTGGACATTGCGAGCATCGTGGTGAGGAGAGCGGGGCGTTGCAGCATCTGCTCTCGCGCGCGTGCTGGGACGCCGACGCGGTTGCGATGACTGCGCGGCTACGTCACGACGCGTTGGTGAGCGGATGCGATCTTGGTGATCGACGAGACGGCGATCTCAAACACGGCGACATTCAGTCGGGGTGCAGCGGCAATACACCGGCACCGCGGGCGGATCGAGAACGCCCAGGTCGCGGTGTTCGTGACCTACGCCGCCGCCGCGGGCATGCCTGATCGACGGGCCTTGTACCTGCCGCGCGCGTGGACCGACGACCAGCAGCGCTGCGCGGCAGCTGGGGTGCCGCCGACATCGGGTTTGCGACCAAGCCGGCGCTGGCCACCGCGATGCTCATCCGCGCGGTCGAGGCCGGGTGCCGGCCGGCGGGTGGCGGCGACGAGGTCTACGGCGCCGATCCGATCCTGCGCGCCACCGTGCGTGAGCTCGGGCTGGGCTACGTGCTGCAGGTCGCCGCCAACCGCCGCGTGCCGACCCACGGCGGACCTCAACGCGTCGACGCGATCGCCGAGCTGATCAGTACCGACGACTGGCAGAGCTACTCGGCGGACGCGGCAGCAAAGGACCGCGCTACTACCAGTGGGCCTGGATCGCGCTGCTGCCCGAAGACGAAGACACCGACGACACCGGACAGCACCACCTGCTCATCCGCCGCAACCCCAGCAGCGGGGAACTGGCCTACCTGCGCTGCTACAGCCCGACCCCGGTGCCGCTGTCGGCTCTGCTCCGCGTCACCGGGCAACGCTGGCGCATAGAGGAGAACTTCCAATCCGCCAAGGAACTCACCGGCCTGGATCAGCACCAGGTCCAGCGCTGGACCTCCTGGCACCGCTGGACCACCCTCGCGATGCTCGCCCACGCCTTCCTCGCCGTCGCCACCTGCGCCGAACGCAACTGGCCCCGACACCGGCCAACATGATCGAGCTGACCGTCCATGAATTCCGGCGACTATTCGACGCGCTGCTGCTCACCAGCATCGCCACCATCGACAAACTGCTCGCCTGGTAGGCTGGAGAAGAAGACAACAAGCCACAGCGAGAGCAAGCAAAAAAGAAGGGAGAAAAAAAGAAGAAAGGCTAGCAGCGCCGACAAGTGGCCGTTTGGCGACTGCGGCGCGGCACCGTAGTCATATCGATATTCGCTGCTTGACTGCGCTTGTGAGCGTTCCTGCCTCTCGGGCCTCATCAGCGCCCGCTCGTGTGCGACGGGCATGGCAGGTGCTCTTTGTCATGGTTGTTGTTGGCATTCTCGCGGGAATAGTGGCCGGCCTTTTCGCCGGATGGGGCTACGCGCCGCTCGTCGGTTGGACCGCGGCTGCGTTGACGTTCTGCGTACTCACGTGGGTGTCTGCGAGAGGCCGCAACGCAGCTGAAACCGCAGCTATGGCGACCCGCGATGACCCATCACCAACGGTCACAGAGCTTCTCATACTGATGGCGAACCTCGCGAGCTTGGCCGCGGTCGCCTATGTGCTGGTACGGGCTAGCTCGGCGCACGGAGCGCGACAAGCACTTCTGGCTGCATTGGCTGTCCTCAGTGTGGCGGTTTCCTGGGCGCTCGTGCATGTCCTGTATATGTTGCGATACGCGGTGCTGTATTACTCCGGCACTGTCGGAGGCATTGACTTCAATCAAGACGAATTGCCGAGGTTCGTGGACTTCGCCTACATGGCATTTACCATCGGAATGACCTACCAAGTATCGGATACCACTCTGCGGAGCAGTCGAATTCGGCTGGCAGCGTTCGGGCACGGTCTGCAAGCGTTCGTCTTCGGCTCGATGATCCTGGCGACCATGGTGAACCTCGTGGCCGGATTGGCTCAAGGGGGGGGGGTGGAGGGGGGGGAGGGTGGAGGGGTGAGTGGGTGGAGGAGT
The DNA here is from genome assembly GCA_963748415.1 of uncultured Actinomycetota bacterium. GTDB lineage: Bacteria > Actinomycetota > Actinomycetes > Mycobacteriales > Jatrophihabitantaceae > CAVVJA01. The sequence continues at coordinate 63,060 of CAVVJA010000007.1, forward strand.
TGTGAGTTGAGAGAGGGTGGGAGGGGGTGAGTGAGGCGGTAGGAGGTGGGGGTTGGCGGGGAGGGCGTGAGACACAGGGCTTGGAGGTGAGTAGGTCGGCGGCGGTGAGGGCAGTTCGAGCCCACTTGGTTGGTAGGCGTAGAAGGGCAGGTTGCGCAGGCCGGTGTCTTTGCCGGAACGGATGCGGTCTCGACGCGGGCGTGGGTGCGGTGGCTGACTCGAGGTCGGGGAGTTGGCCGCCGTGGGTGTCGGTGAGGAACGCGGTGAACCGGTGCCGTAGATGTCGGTGAAGCGTGAACTGTGCTCCGGGGTGAGGGCGTTCCGGCGGACGATGACCCGGGATCCTTCTGGCCAGTTGGTGAGGTGAGCAGCGGTGAGTTCGGCGACCCAGGCGCCGCGGCGCGGTCGCCGTCGGCGTTGTAGGCCTGGTCCAGGCTGGTTCGGGTGCGCAGGATCGCGCTGCAGGTGTCGTCGACCGCGAAGCCCACGAGAACGGATCCGCGTGAGGCAGGCGGCGGCGAACAGGTGGGTGGCGCCGGCGCGTCGGCACTGGCCATCACCGTGGGCGTCGGTCACGGGCCGAGGCGGCGTTCGCGGGTAGTGCGGCGATCGCCAGGTCCAGCCTCGACTGATCGGCGCCGTGTTGCGTCCAGCGTTGCCAGGGCGCAGGAGGCCGGCCGGCGCTCGCCGCCGACGAGGCGGGCGTCCAGGTAACACAGCAGCGGGTGGAACCCGAATCTCTTCTTCCACGTGTTGGCGCGTTCTCCTTGTCGCAGTGCGCGGTGGTGATGGTGGCGTCGAGATCGATGGTCAACCCGCCGACAGATCCGGGCCGGCACCGGCCGCCCAGGCCCGCTCCCGGGCCGCGCGCGCAACGCCTGCAGCCGGGCCAGCTGCGCCTCGTCGACCCGCTGCACGCACACGCCACGCGGTCGGGTCGGAGGCGACCAGGCCGAACAGCTCTGCTGGTCCCGCAGCGTCGCCAGATGCGCCAACGCGTCACCGCCGTCGGCGATCGTGACCGCGAGATCGACCAGCACCGCCCGGGCGCATGCACCGCCGGCACAGCCCGGTAGGTGTCCAGCAGCGCGGTCCACCCCTGACCAGCCCGGTGTGAGCGGCCAACTCCCGCAGCAGCACCGCCCGGCGCGCGACACGACCCCTCACCATCCGCACACTTGAACCGCGACCGTACCTTCACAGAGTGCCTCCTGTCGGGAGGGTCGCAAGCCAATTTACAGACGGAGTAGCGTGGGGGAGACTAGGGGCGTGTCCAGTCCCGAACCATCCATGATCTTGGATTTATCGTGGCTATATAGCGATAAGTCCAAGATCACTACGTCGAACGCAACCAACGGAGGTGACCCGTGACCACTCCTGCCCGCACGATGTATGCCATGCGAGCTGCGAGCTCGCCCCCGGCCAGCCTGACCGGCGAGATCATCTCGGTGCCGGAGCCGGGAACTGGGGAGGTGCTGGTTGAAGTCCGCGCTACCGCTATTACCGCAGACGAGCTCAGCTGGCCGGATAACTGGCCCGTTATCCCCTGCCACGACTTGTCCGGCGTGGTGGTCGCATCCGGCGGCGGGGTTACCGGCTGGCAGCTCGGTGAGGAGGTGTATGGCGTGGTCGGGTTTGACCGGCCCGGCGCGGCCGCTGAATATGTCACTGTTCCCGCCGCGGACCTGGCTCCACGGCCCGCCGCCGCTGACCACGAAGCGGCGGCTGCGCTCCCGCTTGGCGCTCTGACCGCATGGCAGGCGCTGCACGAGCACGCCGAGCTGCAGCCGGGCCAGCACGTCCTGGTCCACGGCGGGGCCGGAGGGGTCGGCGCCTACGCGGTTCAGCTCGCAGCGGCACACGGCGCCCGGGTGACCGCCACGGCGTCTGCACGCGACCGAGATTTTGTTACCAAGCTCGGCGCGGGACAGGTCATCGACTATTCCGGCCGGTTCGAGGACCAGGTCGATGATGTCGACGTGGTGATCGACCCAGTGGGCGGTGAGGTCCTGGCCCGATCCTGGCCTGTGCTGCGCAGCGGCGGCGTCCTGGTCGCAATCGCTGACGAACCGGACCCAGGCCAGGACCGGCGCGGCGACGTGCGCGCTGTGTATTTTATCGTCAGGCCCGACGGAGGCCAGCTCCGGGAACTGGCCGCCTTCGTCGATAGGCAGCAGCTGCGCCCCGCTGTCTCGCTCATCTTCGAGCTGGGCGACCTACCCGCGGCCTTCCGCGCACAACAGCACGGCCCTCGCCCGCCGGGCAAAGTGGTCGTCCGTGTCGACCGCGCAGCGCACCCACACTAAGGCCGCTTATCCACGTCGGACCGACTCGAGGGTCGACCCAGGGCGTGCTGGCCCGGATCAAAGCGCTTGGCCTCGAGCCCGCCCGCCGTGCGACGGTTCTCCCGGCCTCGCTGCTGGCCACTTGGACCTAGGGATGGCAGCAGAAGCTGGCCTGCGCGTGGCTGTCGGAAGTGTGTTCGAAGGCCATAGGCGCCGGCGCGTGGCCGTCGGGCACGGTGGTGAGATGCAGTCAATAGCCGGTGGGCCGTCGAGCTCAGCCTGACGATCATCGCCCTCGCCGGCGCCTACCTGTCCGGCATCCCACTCTGGCACGGACTCCGCGAGGAACTGACGTACCACACAGCGACCCTCGGAACTCGACCCCGATAAGAAGACAAGGCCATGACGACACCGACCGACATAGACCGTGACGCCCCCGTAATCGCCGACCATGAGATCGACATCACCGCCCGCTCGACACGGTGTGGTCCCTGCACACGCGGGTGAACGCGTGGCCCAGCTGGAACCAGGAGATGACCGACGCTAGCCTGGACGGCCCGTTCGAGGCCGGCAACTCGTTCACGTGGACCAGCTATGGCTTCACCGTCACGTCGAACATCTACGAGGTCGACTACCACTCCCGCATCCTGTGGGGTGGCATGACGCAGGGCATCACGGGCACCCACGAGTGGCGCTTCGAGCCCACCCCCGAGGGTGTCCAGGTACTCCGCGAGACAGTCGTCGTACCCGTGCGGGACCGACAACGCCGAGCAGGTGTCGATCACGTCGGGGGAGCCGGTAGCACGGCGATCGCGTCGATCGAGATAAGCAGGCCGCGCGGCAACCGGACATTGGCCGGCGCCGAACGAGCCGGCGGCGGGTCCGGCATGTGTCGGGCATAGATCTCGTTGAGCCGGCTGAAGTCCTCGACGTCGGCGTAGAAAATGGTCGTCTTGACCACATCAGCCATGGTTGCGCCTGCCGATGCCAGCACGGCTGCCAGGTTGCGTAGGGCTTGTTCGGTCTGAGCCTCGATGCCGTCCGGGGCGGCGCCGGTCGCAGGGTCGATGCCCGCCATGCCCGAGCAGAACACGAGGCTACCGGCGAGGATCGCCTGGCTGTACGGACCAAGAGCCGCCGGGGCCTGGTCGGTGGACACTGCTTGTCGGTTGGTCATCACTGCTCCTGTCGTGTGGACCGCGTCCATTCTGGTGTGCGCGAACCCACCCAGGGACTTCTGCTCCATGGTGGTAGCGGCAGTCCGCACCCGACGATCACGTCGCGTTTGGGCGTGACTACTGACCGAACGAGGCCTTTTGGAGTGTTGAGTCGGCCACGTATGGTGCAGTCGGTGTATGAGGCCGCCCAGACGTCAGAGAAGCCGCAAGGCTTGGCACGGGGGTCAGGTATGACGACCAGCGGCACGAACGAGCCCAAAGCAATCAGCGAAGCTAGCACCGAGACATGGCGGGAAACCGTCCTTCTTGCCCGACAAGAGCGGAGGCAGCGAGGCGAACGGTATTCGGCACGTCACCGTTCGGCGCCGGCTGTCCCGGGACCGCAGGACTCGACCCAGCGGAGCGCCTGACGCGACTCGGCACTCGCGGCCTGCGTCCCGTTGACCAGGCACGACGCAGGAGTGCCTACGGTCGTAGGGTCCAAGGGTCGGCGACCGCAGCAACCCGATCACGAATTGGCCGCGGCGGGTTCACGCCTGGCGGAGCTACCGCGCTCCAGGGGTAGTACGGGCGAGCCGCAGTTCGACATCCTCGGGCGCAGCTCGGTGGTCCACCATTGGACTGTCGTACTGGGACCCCGCTGGCGCGTTCCCGAGACCGGGTCGAAACTGGGCTGGTGACGGCGACCAGCCTGGGTGACGTCATCGATCTGGCGCGGCGGCGGAGCTTTGTCGGCCGCAGGTCCGAGCTTCGGTCGTTCGACGATGCGCTGGCCGGACTTTCGCGGCGGCGGGTGTTGTTCTTGCACGGCCCAGGCGGCATCGGCAAGACCACGCTGCTGCACGAGATGTGCGCCCGGGCGCGGGGCGCGGGGCGCGGGGCGGTACTGCTGGACGGACGCGAGATCGATCCGTCACCGGCCGGTTTCACCGAGGCCGTCGATACCGCGAATGCAGCCCAGGGCGCAGGCACGGACGGTGCGGGGAGCGGGACGGTGCTCCTGATCGACGGGTACGAGCAACTCGCCGCGATCGACGGCTGGCTTCGCCAGGATCTGGTCCCGTCCCGGCCGGCCGACGACGTCGTGGTCCTCGCCGGCCGCGAGCCACCCGCCGTCGCGTGGCGAACGGACCCCGGCTGGCGCCAGCTGGTCGCGATTCATCCCCTCGATCCCCTCGACGACGCCGACAGCGCGGACCTGCTCGCTCGCGCCGGCGTGGCTGAGCCGAACCGGCAGCGGCTGCTGGAGCTGGGCCGGGGCCACCCGCTGGCGCTCGCGCTGCTGGCCGACGTCGCTTCGGGCGGTACGGTTCCGGACCGGCTCGCCGACATACCCGATCTGATTTCCGTATTGCTTGAGTCACTTCTGCGTGATGCGCCCTCCGACGCCCATACCGTCGGCTTGGCCACCTGCGCACGGGCCTGGCTGACCACGGAGGACCTGCTGCGGAAGACGGTCGGCGCGGACGCGCCGGAGGTGTGGGGGTGGCTCCGGCGCCGGCCATTCGTGGTTTGCGGGCCGACCGGATTGATGCCGCACGATCTCACCCGCGATGTCCTGGACGCGGAGTTCGAGCGCCGCTCACCGGAGCGGTACCGATCGCTGCACCGAGTCATCCACGATCACGTGGTCGCTGGCATCCGCGCGACGACGGGCTTGGATCGTCAGCTGCTCGCTCAGCAACTGGCGTACCTGCACCGGCGCAGTCCGCTCACCGCCGCCTACTACGCGCTGCGGACGAAGGGTTCGGCGGCCGTGGTGCCGGCCCGGCCGGAGGAGTACGCCCAGCTGGTGTCGACCATCGAGCATGGGCAGGGCAGCGGCAGCGCTGCGATTGCCGAGCGCTGGTTCGCCGACCAGCCCGACCGAACCAGCGTGGTACGAACCGAAGAAGGCATCGCTGGATTCGCGTATCACATCTTCTGCCCGTCCGGCTCGACGATGGAGGACCGCGACCCCGTCGTCCGCGCCGTACTCGACTATGTGGTGCGCACCGCACCGACCCGGCCCGGCGAGCGGGTCGACATCACCCGGTTTGTCGCCGGAGTACGCGAGTACCAGCGCGACATGTATGCGGTGCTGGCCGGCACGGTGTCGTCGATCATCGATTGGTGTACCGAGCCGCTCGCCTGGTCGTTCGTGACCGTGATCGACGCGGCGTACTGGGGCCCGTTCTTCGACTACCTCGGTTTCCGACCGGTGTTCGAGATCGACGACGCCGACAACCTCCACTACGTCGTGTACGGCAATGACTGGCGGCGCTTTCCGGTCGACGCCTGGCTCGATCTGATGAACGAGCGCGAGCACAGCGGCGGCACCGGGCCACCGCCCGACTCGGCGCTGCGCCCGCCGCCGATTTCCCGGGCGGCATTCGGCGAAGCCGTACGGTCGGCGCTCCAGCACCTCAACCGTCCCGACCGGCTCGCCGGGAGCCCGCTCGTCGGGACGGCACTCGGCGCGGACGCCGCCGAGCTGCGCGCCAGCGTCGAGGCGGCCATCGAACAGCTCGCCGGCCAGCCGAAGGGCGACCAGCTCTTGTCGGTGCTCAACCGGACGTTCGTCCGCGCCGCACCCACCCAGGAGGCCGCGGCCGAGGTCCTCGGGCTGCCGTTCAGCACCTACCGCCGGCACTTGGCCAGGGCGATCGACGAGGTGACCGAGGCGCTGTGGTCGCTGGAGATCGGCACAGCCCGCCGGACCGACGAGCCCACCGGCACACCGAGCAAGTGAGCAGCCTTTGACCACCAACTGACCTGGCAAATGAGCAGCTCCCTGGCCGACCCTGCACCCATCGGTTCGTGGGTGGAGGTGCGATATGGGTGAGGCTTCCGAGCACTCGAGACGGATACTGATTCTCGGCGCGGGCCTGAGTGGCCTTGCTATGGCGATGCTCCTGGCCCGCGACGGGTATGAGGTCACCGTGCTCGAACGCGACCCGGCCGTGCCACCACCGCCGGAGCGCGCGGGCGAGGCATGGGACGGCTGGCAGCGGCGTGGCGTCAACCAGTTCCGGCTGCCGCACTTCATGCTGTCTCGCTGGTGGGAGCAGATGCGGGCGGAACTGCCGGAAGTCCGGAAACCGCTGGACGCCGCCGGCGCGCTGCATCTGAACGTGATGGCGGAGCTTCCGGTCGCGCGGCGTGGGCCGATGCGCGACGGCGACGAGCGATTCGAAACCGTGACCGCCCGCCGCCCGATACTCGAAGCCGCCCTGTCGGCTGCAGCGGAAACCGCCGGGGCAACCATCCGGCGCGGCGTCGCCGTCACCGGCCTGACTACGGACTCGCACTGGCGGGTGCCTCGCGTGACCGGAGTGCTCACCGAAGACGGCGCCGCGATCACCGCTGACCTGGTAGTCGACTGTGGTGGCCGGCGGTCGGCGCTGCACTCGTGGCTGCAGGCGGTCGGCGCGCGGCGTCCGGTCGAAGAGCGGGCGGATTGCGGATTCGTCTACTACGGCCGGCATTTCCGCTCGCGTACGGGCGAGCAGCCGGTCGCGCTCAATAACCTCCTGCAGAGCTACGACTCGCTGTCGATCATCACCTTGCCCGCCGACAACGGCACCTGGAGCGTGGTGCTGACAACCAGCAGCCGGGACAAGGCGCTGCGGGTGCTGCGCGAGCCGGCCCGATGGCACGCGGCTGTCGCCCGGTACCCGCTCGTCGCGCACTGGGCCGACGCCGAGCCGATCTCCGATGTGGACGTGATGGCCGGCATCGAAGACCGGCACCGTCGCCTCGTGGTCGACGGTGAGCCGGTCGCCACCGGCGTAGTCGCGGTGGGTGATGCGTGGGCGTGCACCAACCCGTCGGTCGGCCGGGGCGCGACGATCGCGCTCATCCACGCCCGATTGCTGCGCGACCTGCTGCGGGACACCGACCTGGCTGACCACGACAAGTTCGCCCGCCGCTTCGACGAGGCGACCGCCGAGGCAGTCGAACCGTTGTATCGCGCGACGCTTTGGTACGACCGGCACCGGCTCGCTGAGATCGACGCGGACATCGCTGGCACCCCCTACCGCACCGACGACAAGCGGTGGCTGACGAGCAAGGCGCTCTTCGCGGCGAGCCTCGCTGATCCGGACTTGACTCGGGCGTACTCGGCGGTGGTGTCATTGATCGCCACGCCCGACGAGGTGCTCGCTCCGCCCGGTGTGCTCGATCGGGTCATCGCGCTAGGCATGGCCGCCGCGCAGTACCCGTTGCCCGGCCCGACCCGCGCCGAGCTGCTCGATACGATCGCCTGAAGCTTTCGGAGGAACGCGAGATGGACGTCAACCTTGGGGACGTGACCCTGCACATACGTGATTCCGGCGCCGGTATCCCGGTGGTCGTGCTGCACGGCTGGCCGGACACCGGTGATCTGTGGCGGCATCAGGTACCCGCGCTCACCGCGGCCGGATACCGGGTCGTCGCGCCGGACCTCCGCGGGTTCGGCGGGTCGAGCAAGCCGACCGACCTGGCCGCCTACACCGCACCCGTCCTGGTCAGCGATGTCATCGGCCTGCTGGACGCACTGGACATCGGCCGCGCGCACCTGGTCGGTCACGACTGGGGCGCGGCCGTCACCTGGATGACGGCAGCGCTGGCGCCTGAACGGGTCGCGTCGATGACCGCGCTGTCGGTCGGCCATCCGGCCGCGTTCCGGTCGGTCGGCTGGCGGCAGCGGGAGAAGTCCTGGTACATGCTGCTGTTCCAGTTCGCCGGCATCGCCGAACGGTGGCTGTCGGCCGACGACTTTCGCAACCTGCGCGAATGGTCCGCGCACCCGGACATCGAGGCGGTCGTCGAACGGCTGGCCGACCCGGCGGCGCTGACCGCGAGCCTCTCGCTATACCGCGCGATCTTGCCGCCGCAGTCGCTGGTCGAGCCGCCGACACCGCTGCCACCGGTCACCGTGCCGGCGATGGGGGTGTGGAGCACCGGCGACTTCGCACTGGCCGAGGCCGGGATGACCGGCTCGGCCCGGTACGTGACCGGCCCGTGGCGGTACGAACGCGTCGAGGGCGCCGGCCACTGGCTGCAGCTCGACGCCCCGGACAAGGTCAACGACCTGCTGCTCGAGTTCCTCGATCTCCAGCCCGCAAGGGCGGTCACCCTCTCGCTCGCCTCGCAGAGCGCGGCCGGAACATTCGCGTCGCGCGGCGCGGCCATCAGCGACAACTCGTAGCGCACTACCCGGCGGTCGGCGCCAGCGAGAACACAGCAGAACGTCCTACCGGGCGACCGCGTCGGCTGGCTCAACGACGCGGATCGCCAGGTGCAGGAAAGCGCCGCGTCGAGATTTCCCCCGCCACAGGCGGCTGCCGATTGACGCAATCAGTCGGTTGCAATACTGTAGCAACCAATTGATTGCTACTTGATGGAGGTCGTGATGGGTTTTCCTGATCGCATCGAGCGGACGGTGGATATCGCTCACCCGCCGAGCAAGGTGTGGGCGGCGCTCACCACGGCCGAGGGACTTGCTTCCTGGTTCGGCAACGAGGCGTCGATCGACCTGCGCCCGGGTGGGTCGGCCCGGATGAGCTGGACCGACGGGCTCAAGGTCGACATGCGCGTGGAACGGGTGGAGCAGCCGACAGTGTTCGGGTTCACCTGGCAGATCTACGGGCTGCCCAAGGAGGATCCGCGCCGGACCTACGTCGAGTTCACGCTCGAACCGGTCGGTGCGGGCACGCGGCTGACGGTCGTCGAGAGCGGGTTCGCCCAGTTGCCCGCCGACGCCCACCGCACGGCGTACGACGGCAACACCAAGGGATGGGCGAGCGAGCTGGGCGAACTGGTCAGCTACCTCGATGCCGGCTGATATCGAGGCGATCGCCGAGCAGGTCTTCACCGCCCTGGCTGACCCGACCCGCCGCGCCATCCTGGCCGCGCTGGCCGGTGAGGGCCCGTCGACGGCCACGGACCTGGCCGATCGGCTGCCGGTCACGCGGCAGGCGATCGCCAAGCACCTGGCCCTGATGGCTGAGGCCGGTCTGGTGACGGCCGAACCCGGAGAGCGGCGCCGGGTCCGGTACCGGCTCCGTTCGGCGCCGATGCAGGTGGCGCAGCAGTTCCTGGCTGCACTGGCTCGCGACTGGGACCGCCCGCTCGAGGCGTTGACGGAGCACCTCGACCGGTCCGCCCGCAAACGCACTACAACCCCGCTCGAGGAAGGCCGAGGGCACGATGCCTGATCACCGATTCACCGCTGCTTTCGCAGTCGACCGAAGCCCGGCGGAGGCCAACGCCGGCCCCGCCGCGACCACGAGGGTTGCCACGGCCGCGTTCACGGCGACGCTAGGGCTCGCCGCCGCATCGTGGGTGGTCGCGGTCTGGCAGATGAACGGAATGGACATGGGCGCGGCCACCGAGCTCGGTTCGTTCGGGTTCTTCGCCGCGCTGTGGGTCTCGATGATGACGGCGATGATGCTGCCGAGCGCAGCCCCGGCAGTCGTCAGACACCTTCGTGCCGGTCGTCGGGTGCTCTCCGGGGCGCCGTTCGTCTGCTCCTACCTTGCCGTCTGGGCACTCGTGGGTGCTGCGGTCTACGCGGTCTATCGGCCGCACGGGGCCGTCGCCGCCGCCGCGGTTGTGATCGCAGCTGGCGTCTACGAGTTCACGCCGCTCAAGCGGCACTTCCGCCGGCGCTGCCGCGGGAGCGTCCGCTCCGGATTCGAGTTCGGGCTCTGCTGCGTCGGCTCGAGCATCGGACTAATGCTGATGCTGGTCGTGCTGGGCGTCATGAGCGTCATCTGGATGGCGGTAATCACCGTCGTCGTTTTCGCCCAGAAGCTCTTGCCCGCAAGAGCCGCTGTTGACGTGCCGCTGGCGCTCGCGATCGTCGGGCTCGGCATCTGGATCGCCGTCGCACCCGCGTCAGTTCCCGGACTCATCCCAACGATGTGAAGGAGAGAATGAATGACCACTCACAAGACCGGAACTCGTGAAGAGTGGCTCGCGGCCCGGCTGGACCTGCTCGTGGCCGAGAAGGAGCTGACCCGGCGCAGCGACGAACTGGCACGGCAGCGACAGGATCTCCCATGGGTTCGTATCGACAATGAGTACGTCTTCGACACCGACGAGGGCACCGCGTCGCTCGCCGATCTGTTCCGAGGACGCTCGCAACTGCTCATCTACCACTTCATGTTCGGACCCGACTACGAGGCAGGATGCCCGTCCTGCTCGGCAATCGCCGACGGCTTCGACGGCTCCGTCGTACATCTCGCCAACCATGACGTCACCCTCTGCGCTGTGTCACGGGCTCCACTTGCGAAACTGCAGGCCTACAAGCAGCGGATGGGCTGGAGCTTCCCCTGGGCGTCCTCGTCCGATAGCGCCTTCAACTACGACTTCCACGTGACCCACACCAGGGAGGAGTGGCAGTCCGGAGCTGTCGAGTACAACTTTCGCACTGTCGACCTCCGGCTGCCGGAGACCGGCGAAGAGAACCCCTTCGTGGCTGCGATCACCTCCAGCGTCGGAACGGACTGGCCGACCTACCGCACAGAAGGGCCCGGCATGAGCGCCTTCGCGCTCGATGACGGCGCCATCTACCACACGTACTCGACCTACGAGCGCGGCGTGGACGCCCTCTGGGGGATGTACCCGTGGCTCGACCGCGCGCCACTGGGCCGCAACGAGACCGTCCTGTGGTGGCGACGCCACGATGAATATGCCGCCTGACGAGCCCGCGCGAGAACCCGCAGGCGCCGGCGCGTTGTTGCCGGGCGCAGCCTTCTCCCCCGACGCTATTGGCCGGCGGGAGAACCCGAGTCCAATTGGCGGACGGTGAGGTCTCTTGCCGCGGCGTACCTCTCCCGAATGCCGGAAACGAGGTCGGCTTCGTAAAGCTGCACCTCGGGCGAGCCCCACGATGGGAGATGCGGCCCGCCGCTCAGTGTCCAGGCGGCCTGGATGGCGGCTCCGTTCGCCACGTACTCACCGGGTGATGGAACGGCCACCAGGTGGCCGAGTATCGACGGGGCGATTCGCCGTACCGCCTCGGATCGTGCGCCGCCACCCACCAGGATGATGCGATCGATGCGGGCACCGTGGCTTTGCAAGGCGTCAAGACCGTCCGCAAGTCCGCACACCAGACCCTCGATCGCGGCCCGGGCGACGTGGGCGGACGTGCTAGTGCGCAGCGTGAGTCCGTGCAGAGCACCAGTTGCGTCGGGCCGATTGGGAGTGCGTTCCCCTTCGAGATAAGGCACGAGGACCAGACCATCGGACCCCGGCGGCGCCTTGAGAGCCAGCTCGGACAGCGTGACGTGGTCGACCCGGAGCATCGCCGCGGCGGAGTCCAACACTCGCGCCGCGTTGAGTGTGCAGACAAGGGGTAGGAACTCTCCGGTCGCGGATGCGAATCCGGCCACAATTCCGGTGGGGTCCGCGGTCGGCGACGGGCTGACTGCGCATACCACACCGGATGTGCCGATTGAGACGACCACGTCCCCGACCGCCGCGCCGACCCCAAGTGCAGCGGCTGCGTTGTCGCCGGCTCCAGGGCCCAGCAACGCTCCGCTCGCAGCGTGACCCGCTGGCCGGTTGGGGCCCAGCACGGCCGGCACATCCGGCTCGCGGCCCAGCGCCAACCGCAGCAGGTCAGGACGGTACGTCCCGGTTGCCGGCGACCAATATCCGGTGCCGCTTGCGTCACTTCGATCGGTGGTCAATGACCTGCCGTCCGTACCACCCGCGAGCTTCCAGGTGAGCCAATCGTGCGGTAGGCAGACCGCGGCTGTGCGGGCGGCACTCGCGGGTTCGTTTTCGGCCAGCCACCGCAGTTTGGTGACGGTGAACGAGGCGACGGGCACCGATCCGACTGCCTCAGCCCAAGCCCGGGGACCACCCAGCTCGGCGACAAGATCCTCGGCGGCTTGCGCGGATCGAGTGTCGTTCCACAGCAGGGCCGGCCGGACGACCGTCCCGTCCTCATCGAGGCAGATCATCCCGTGCTGCTGCCCACCCACCGCGATGGCCGACACGTCATCAAGGCCGCCGGCTGCGCGCGCCGCCTCTTCCAGCGCGATCCACCAGGTCTGCGGATCCACTTCGGTACCGGTCGGATGGGTCGAACGCCCTTCACGGATCAGCTTGCCCGAATCCGCGTCCCGGATGACGACCTTGCATGTCTGGGTCGACGAGTCGATGCCTGCCACAAGGGTCATGCGGTCTCCTACCCGCTCAACGCAAACAGCCTGAGTCGATCACTTAGCAACGGGCCTGGGGACGCTCGGCCAGCTCGTGGACGTGCGCTTCGATCCACCGGTGGGCGCGCCGGTACATGCTGGCGGTGCGTGTCCACGTTTGGGTGAAGGCCGGATGACCCCGCTTGCTGCCGTCCTCGATGATTTCGGCGATCCAGTCGTTGGCAGCGCTTGCGGCTTGGGCGGCTTTCCAGCGGACATCAGGTGGGGCTCCGTAGCTGTCCAGCAAAAGCCGGAACCGTCTGATGCCACGACCGTGGCGCGAGTCAACGACGTCGTGGGGGTCGAGCAGTGGCGCCCAAAAGCAGCCTGCGACAGCCAGCTCCCATGCGACGCAGCCTGGCGCGGCAAGGTCAAAGTCGATCAATCCGACCGCGGCGCCGTTGCGGAAGATGATGTTCGCTGGGTTGGTGTCGTTGTGGGTGACAAGCGATCCGCGCCACCGAGCCGGCACCGCGCGTTGCCAGCGATCGGTACCGGGGTTGAAGTCGACCACATGCCGGTGATAGTTACGCAGCAGCTCCGCGACGGTGACCAGGGCCTCGTCGGTGAGCGCCCACTCGGGTGGCGGAGGGTATGCGGCATGCCCGTCGATATAGCTGAGGATCTCGGTTTGACCACAGATTCCGAGCACGCGAGGCGAGCCCGTGAATCCTGAGCTCTCCAAGTGCCGCAGGAGCTGGTGGACGGCATCGCTGTATGGGCCGATTGGCCGATGCACGGTATCGCCGATGCGCTGGACGAGGCCGCGGTTCGCTGTGCCTCCGGGCAGAAGGTCAGCGTCAGACACGAGCTGCATCGGCGGAGGTCGGATCGGCCGGATGGCTTCCGGACGCGGACTCGAGGAGTCGTCGTGCGAGTGCGGAGTGGGTCACCAGGCTGGTCACCAGCCCACCTGTGAGCGCGGATCGCACGGCGTCGACCTTGCCTTCGCCGTAGGCGATGCCAAGGACGTCCTTGATCGCTGCCAGCTGCTGCCCGGTTACTCCGATAATCCGCTTGCTCAACGGGCTGATCACCTCCCTGCCGTCGCGGTTGATGAGTACGCCGGAGATCTCTCCGATGACCCCGGCGCGCCGGACACGCTCACGGGTCTCGTGCTCTACGGCATCGAAGACGGTTGACAGCCCTTTAGCCCAGGCGCCGATACCGACCACCGCGACGGTAACGGCCGGCAACAAGGCGGCCGCGTGCATTACGTCCGGCTGGCGCCTGAGGGCGCGTGCGGTGGCGGCGTCGGCGACGACGAGCGGGGCGTAGTACACGTGCGCCGGGCCGCCACCGACCCGGGCCACTCTCCGTACGAGTTCGAGTACGTCGCTCGCATCCGGACGCGACAGCGCACCGGTCAGCTGAACGACTGGGCAAGGGGCGAAGTCGGTCAGCGCCGTCCCGATCGCACTCAGCGACCGGCCCCAGGCGAGACCCAAGACGTCATCGGCGGTGACCAGTTCTTGGAGCATCTCGGCGGCCGCTTCACCGAGATGGCCGCGCAACGCAACCTCGTCGTCGTCCGGAATATCGATCACTACGGCGTGCGCCAAGCCGAACGTCGACTGAAGACGCATCGAAAGATCGGTATCGATCGACCCCTCGTGCTCGATCACGATGCGGACGAGCCCGGATCGGCGGCTCGCCTCGAGAAGTCGGGCGACACGAAAGCGGCTGATGTTGAGCTCAGCGGCAATATCGCTCTTCGATCGGCCGTCGAGGTAGTAGCCGCGGGCCACACGGGACATCAACATCAGCTGCGCTGGCCCAGTCCGCACGTCGATCCATCCCCCTCAAGGCCACCGACCGCTCACCTGAGCAGCTCAACTGCCAGTTTGGCACACAGGCTCGAGTTCCGGCGCGGCAAGGGCCCCTTCCTCGGCGCACGCGGCTCACCCCGTCCGCCGCTAGTGTCCTACGGAATCACTTGGGTCTTTAGGCCTTGTCCGGCCTGGAATGTCTTTAGCGCATCGGCGTAGCGCTCCAGGGGCAGCCGGTCGGTGATGAACACCCGCGGGTCGAGCAACCCTGCGGCGAACAGTTCGGCGGCCCGCTCATAGCTGTGGAGCACCGCCATCGCACCGGTGATGGTGATCTCTTTGTTGTAGATCTTGTAAGGCTCGATGGTGGCCCGCGCCGCATAGGCAGCCACCCCGAACTGCAGGAACGTGCCGGCCGGCGCGACCCGGCCGAGGCCGTCTTGGATGGCCTTGTCGTTGCCGGTGGCATCGACGACCAGCTCCCATCCGTAGGGCTGCTCCAGGACCTCAGCAGAGTTGACTGCATTCGAGCAGCCCAGCTGCCTGGCGACCGTGAGCCGGTCCGGAATCACGTCCACGATGTCGACGCTCACCGCGCCGACGCGTTTGGCCAGCTCCAGCATCATCAGGCCCATAGTGCCGGCGCCATATATCAATACATGTGACCCGAGTTGGCTGCGCAGCACGTCGTAACCGCGCACCGCGCATGACAGCGGCTCGATCAACGTCGCATCGGCCGTCTCGATATGGTCGGGCAGCCGCGCACAGTTGGCGGCAGGCACGGCCACGTACTGCGCCGCCCCGCCAGGCGCCGTCACTCCGATCGCTCCCCATCGGAGGCATAGGTTGTTGTGGCCGATGCGGCAGTAATGGCATTCGAAGCAGTACAGGGACGGGTCGACGGCCACCCGATCACCGTCACGCACATCGAGCGCGTTTGGGCCGGACGCAACGACCCGACCGGCGAACTCATGCCCGGGGATCACCGGCAGGGACGGAGCGAACTCGCCGTCGAGGATGTGCAGGTCGGTGCCGCAGAGTCCGCAGGCCGCGACCTCGACTATCACCTCGCCCGAGCCGGGCGTGGGGTCGTCGACGGTCTCGACGGAGACGTTGCCGGCAGACTTGATGATCGCGGCTCTCACTTCACGGCTCCCAGGGATAGGCCCTGTACGAGCTTGTCTTGCGCGGCGAAGCCGGCCACCACCACGGGTATGGACACCACGACGGCGGCCGCGCACACCTTGGCCAGGAACAGGCCCTGGCTGGTGACGAAGCTGGTCAAGAACACCGGTGCGGTTTGTGCCTGCACCCCGGTTAGCACCAGGGCGAACAGCAGCTCGTTCCAGCTGAAGATGAAGCAGATGAGCGCGGTGGCCGCGATGCCCGGCACCGCGATAGGCGCGACGATCTTGCGCATCGTGTAGAGGACGCCGGCGCCGTCGATAGCGGCCGCCTCGATGATCGCGATCGGCACCTCCGCCAGGAACGACCGCATCATCCAGACCGCGATCGGCAGGTTCATCGTGGTGTAGAGGATGATCAGTATGAAGAGGTTGTCGAGCATGTGAGCCTTCTGCGCGAACAGGTAGATCGGCAGAAGTCCGGCGACCAGCGGCAGCATCTTCGTCGATAGGAAGAAGAACAGCACGTCCGACCACTTGCGCACGGGCCGGATGGAGAGCGCGTACGCGGCGGGAAACGCCAGAAGGAGCACCAGGATCGTCGAGGTGACGCTCGCTGTGATCGAATTCGCCAGGTACGGCCACGGGCTGGTGCCGGTGCCCTGCCCGAAGAACTGTCGGTAGCCCTGGAGGGTGAGCGGCGCGGCAATGTCGGGCGGGTTGGTGCTGGCGTCGGCCTCACTGTGAAAGGACGTCAGGACCATCCACAGCACCGGGATGATGAAGAGCACGCCGATCACCCAAGCGAGCGAGACCAAGCAGGGCGTTGCCGGCCCGCCATTTGCGACGTGGCCGCGTGTCGGTGACCGCGACAGGACGCCGCGCTACTGCGGTGGTCATCACGTTTTCTCCTCGCGTAGCAGCCCCGACACCGTGCGCAGCGCCAACGTCGCGACGATCAACGAGCCGACCACCACCACCACGCCTTGCGCCGAGGCCAAGCCGTAGTCGTGCGCGCTGAAGAACGTTTGGTAGATCGTGTACGGCAGGTTCGCCGTGCCCAAGCCGCCGGAGGTGATCACGAACACCGCGTCGAAGGTCTGGAGGATGAAGATCGTGCCCAGCAGGCCGGCGAGTTCCAGGTACTGGCGCATGTGCGGCAGCGTGATGTAGGTGAACATCTGCCAGGTCGAGGCGCCGTCGACGCGTGCTGCCTCCATCACCTCAGGGTCGCGTGACTGCAGACCGGCGAGCAGGATCAGCATCATGAACGGGGTCCACTGCCAGATCAGCTGGACCTCGATCATGATCTTGGGATACTCGGTGAGCCAGTCCGGCTGGGGAGCGGTGCCGCCGAATAGATCCCAGATCCAAGTCAACGTGCCGTTGATCAGGCCGTAGCTGGCGTTGTAGATGCCGTGCTTGAACAGCAGTGCTGCGGCGACGGGGACGATCAGGAACGGCGTGATCATCATGGTGCGCACGACGCCTCGCCCGAGGAACGCCCGGTCGAGCAGCAGCGCGATAGCCAAGCCGAGTAGCAAACTGACGATCACCACGGTTGCGGTGAGCACAATGGTGAAGATCACCGACGAGCGTAGCGCCGGATCGGTGAACACCTTCTTGTAATTGTCCAGGCCCGCCCATCCCCGGGTCTGCGGTGACAGCGCGTTCCACCTCAGGAACGAGATGACCAAGGTCACCACGAACGGCAGCTGCGTGACGATGATCAGGAACACGAGCGCGGGCAGCAGCGGAGCGCGGCGCCCCCACCGCTCGCGCGAGGTGGTCGGCGGCCCTCCCGGCGCCGCGCTGCGATCGGCTCGACGGCGGCCACGCGACGGCCGCACCTCGGCGTCGGTTACCTGTGTTGCCATCGCTTGTCCTCCGCTACTTCTGGTAGAGCTTGCCGGCGTTCGCGGCCAAACGTTGGCTGGTTTCCAGCGCGCTGTGGACCGACTCCTTGCCGCCGATCGCCGAACCGATCGCCAACGAGGAGGCGGTGCCGAAGTCGGTGAACTCCGGAATGTCCGACGAACTGGATGCCGATCGTCGGTCGCGGCTGAACGCCCGGTGAGACCGGGTTGGCGCTCTGGATCGCGGTGAGCGTCGGCCCGGCGAACGAGCGGGCGACCTTGAGGTAATCAGGATTCGTGTACGTCGACGTCCGTTTGCCGGCCGGTACCCGAGCCCAGCCCAGCTTGGTGCCAACGAGGTCCTCATAACCCTTACTCGACGCCCAGGAGACGAACTTCCACGCGTCGTCCTTGCTTCTTGCTCGCCTTCTCGATCGCCCACGACCACGCGTACAACCAGCCCGAACTCTTGGTCAGCTTGACCGGTGCCTGGACGTAGCCGATCTTGCCGGCGACCGGCGAGTCTTTTCCATCCAACGATCCGGCCGCGGATGTCGCGTCGTACCACATCGCGACCTTGCCCTGCTCCAGATCGGTGAGGCACTCGGTGAAGCCGGCCTGCGCGGCACCGATCTCGCCGTGCGAGCGGACCAGATTGACGTAGAAGTTCGTCGCCTCGGTGAAACCAGGGCCGTTCACCTGGGCGTTCCAGTCCTTGTCGAACCAGGTACCACCGAACGTGTTCACCACGGTTGTCAACGGAGCGAGCACCTGCCCCCAGCCGGGCTGCCCGCGCAAGCAGATGCCCCGCATCCCCGGCTGCGCGTTGTCGACCTTGGCGGCCATATCAGCGATCTGGTCCCACGTCGGATGATCCGGCACCGTCAAACCCTTAGCCGCGAACACGTCCTTGCGGTACATCAGGAACGAGGACTCGCCGTAAAACGGCTCGCCGTAAATCTTCCGGTCCGGGCCGGTCAGGCTCAGAGCAATCGGCTTGAGGATGTCGGCCTGGTCAAAGCCGGGGTCCTTGGCGATGTAATCATCCATCGGGGTGAGCCAGTTGTTCTTCGAATAGAACGGAATCTCGAAGTTCGACAACGTCGCCACGTCATACTGGCCGGCCTGACTGGCGAATTCCAGACTGGCCTTATCCCGCAGGTCATTCTCCGGAAGCACCGTGAAATCGACCTTGATGCCGGTCTGCTGCGTGAACGTGCCGGCGAGTTTCTGCAGATCCACCATCTGCGGGTTGTTGACCATCAGTACGCGCACCGCGTTGCCGCTGCCGCCAGCCCAACCAAGTCCACCACAGGCCGCTAGGCCTAACGCCACGGTCAGCGCCGCCAGCATTGCCAGGATCCGCTTGGGTGCGCCACGAAGCATGAGATCTCCCCATCAGAGGACCGCTCAACTGAGCGGACTAACCCTCAGAATGTGACTCAAATCAAGATCTCGCTGACTCGCGCCGTTGTCAATAGGTGTTGCGAAATCGTGCAACTGAGCGCTCACACGAGCGAAAACGCTTGCCGCGCGGTCTTGCGACCTGTCGGATTCCTACACCGCATCCGGACTCGGCGTCAGCGCGGCAGGACTCCAGCCCAGCAGGCCGCGCTTCCCTCGGTAGTCGACCACGCCCACCCACAGCCAGACGCTCTTGCGGTCCTCACCGCTATTAGGTCATTCCTGCACCCGGGGCTCCACCTTGACGGCGACTGGGTGCTCGGCGGTGTGTCACAGCCGGGGCTGCCGTCTTGTCTTTATGAGGTGCAGGTAATCCTCGATCAAGGAGTTTGATTATGAGAGTGTTTGTGGCAGGTGCGACGGGAGCAATCGGAAGGCAGCTGGTGCCGCGTCTGGTTGCCGCGGGTCATGAGGTTCATGGCATGACGCGTAGCGAGACGAAGCAGGCGATGCTGGCCGAGCTGGGCGCTGTGCCGGTAGTCGCG
This sequence comes from uncultured Actinomycetota bacterium, assembly GCA_963748415.1. Classification (GTDB taxonomy): domain Bacteria; phylum Actinomycetota; class Actinomycetes; order Mycobacteriales; family Jatrophihabitantaceae; genus CAVVJA01. The sequence goes on from CAVVJA010000007.1 coordinate 82,397, forward strand.
GACGCGCTTGACGCCGATCAGGTCGCCGAGGCGGTCGGACGCGCGAACCCGGAAGTGATCGTGCACCAGCTGACCGCGATCGGGGGGGTGGACATGCGTCATTTCGATCGCGATTTCGCGCTGACCAACCGTCTGCGGACCGAGGGCACGGACTACCTGCTCTCCGCCGGGCAGGCGGTCGGGGTGCGACGGTTTGTGGTACAGGGCGTAGGCGCCTATGGCATGTATGGGCGCACCGGCGGGCTGGTGAAGAGCGAGGAGGATCCGCTCGACCCGACCCCAGCGCGCGAAATGCGGGAGACCCTGGCCGCAATCCGTCACCTCGAGGAGGCGGTGCTTGGCGCGGAGTGGACGGACGGGATTGTGCTGCGCTACGGCGTGTTCTACGGGCCGGGCACATCGCTGGCGCCGGGCGGGGAGCAGTTCGAGCTGGTCCGCCACCGCAGGTTCCCGGTGGTCGGCGACGGTGGCGGCGTGTGGTCGTTCATCCACATCGCCGACGCGGCGGAGGCGACGGTGGCGGCGGTCGAGCACGGCAGTCGCGGTGTCTACAACGTGGTCGACGATGATCCCGCGGCGGTCGCCGAGTGGCTGCCAGCGGTGGCGCAGCACCTCGGCGTCAAGAAGCCGATGCGGGTGCCGCGGTTCATCGGGCGGTTGTTCGCCGGGGAGGCCGGTGTGGTGATGATGACCGACATCCGCGGTGCGTCGAACGCGAAGGCCAAGCGCGAGCTCGGGTGGCAGCCCAAGCATCCGAGCTGGCGGCAGGGGTTCGCAGCGGCATGACCGATCGCGAGCGACTGCTTGACGAGCTGCGGCCGGTCGCGTTCGCGATCGCCTACCGGATGCTCGGCAGCGTGTCGGAGGCCGAGGACGTGGTGCAGGAAGCGCTGCTGCGAGTGCATCAGACCCTTGACGGCGGCGAGCAGATTGCATCGCCGCGCGGGTTCGTGGCCACCGTGACCACCCGGCTGGCGATCAACGAGCTGCGCTCCGCCCGCGTCCGGCGCGAGCGCTATGTCGGTGAGTGGCTGCCAGAGCCGATCATCACCGACCGCCACGATGATCCAGCCCGGCACGCCGAGACCGCCGACTCGCTGTCGCTGGCCATGCTGGTGCTGCTGGAGAGCCTCTCGCCTGAGCAGCGAGCCGTGTTGCTGCTGCACGACGTGTTCGACTACGGGTATCCGCAGATCGCCGCGATCGTCGGCAAGAGCGAGGACAACGTGCGCCAGCTCGCCACCCGCGCCCGACGCCACGTCCAGCAGCGCCGGCCCCGTTTCCAAACCACACGCGAGCAGCGCGATGAGCTGGCCCGACACTTCTTCGCGGCCGCCGAGCACGGCGATCTCGCTGGACTCGAGTCGCTGCTCGCTCACGACGTGGAGCTGACCGGCGACGGCGGCGGCAAGGTTCCGGCGCTCGCTCGGACGCTGCGCGGACGCACCCGCGTCGCCGGCATGCTGATCAACTGGGTTCGGCTAGCCGCCCGCGCTCCCGGCCTGTCGCTGCGCCCCGTCGAGGTCAACGGCGGCCCCGGAGCGCTCTACCTCGACGCACAGCAGCGGCTGGTCGCGGTGATGGCGCTCGAGATCGCCGGCGGTCAGATCACCGGCATCAACGCGATCGTCAACCCCGACAAGCTGACGCACCTCGGGCCACTCGGCGACTATGCATCGCTGTTGAGGTCGGCGCGATGAACTCCGGCGCTCGGCGCGCTGGTTACGCGGTGACGCTGGCTCAGTGAATCGCGCCGATGTGGGATTTCGCCTTGACCTGGAGCGCACTCCATGGTCCAGGCTCGAGGCATGACGACGCAGAACAAGACGACGGATTTGGTTCGCACGGTAGGGCCATGGAGGGTCCCGGCGCTGGGAGTGGGCACTTGGGCGCTCGGCGGGGATTGGGTCTTCGACGGTAAACCCGCTGGCTGGGGGCCCGTGGACGACGAGGTCTCGATCGCTGCGATCCGCGCGGCCTACGACGGCGGCGTCCGGCTCCTCGACACCGCCGACGTCTACGGCTGCGGGCACTCGGAGCGGGTCGTGGGTCGGGCGGTGGCGCCGTTCCGTGACGATGTCGTGCTGGCTACGAAGGTGGGACTTGTGTTCGACGAGTCGACCCGCACGGGAGCAGGCCACGACTTGAGCCCGGCGTACCTGCGCCGGGCCTGCGACGCGAGCCTGCGCCGGCTTAGCACCGACGTGATCGACCTCTACTTGGTGCACCCGACGCCGGCGCCGAACCAGCTGACAGACATCGTCGGAACATTCGAGGAACTGGTCGCAGCCGGCAAGATCCGCGCGTACGGCACCAGCGCGCCCGAGCCGGATGTCATCGCAGCGATCGCGGCCGGAGAGCACGGAGTCGCCGTACAGCAGGAACTCAACGTCTTTAGCGCCGACACAGCAGCTCTGGCCGCGTGCGACCGGCTCGATCTTGCGGTGCTCGCGCGCAGTCCGCTCGCAATGGGCCTGTTGAGCGGCAAGTACTCTTCGCCTGACGATCTGGCACCGGGTGACGTGCGACGGAACACCCCATGGTGGACGTTCTTCGACGACAACCGGATGGCGGAGTGGTTGAAGCGGATCGACCTGGTCCGTGGCGTCCTCACCAGTGGCGGCCGCTCCCTCGTGCAGGGCGCCATCGCTTACGTATGGGGCCGGTCGAACCGAGCAGTCGCACTGCCCGGCGTCCGGACGGTTGCCCAAGCCGAGGAACAAGCCGGCGCCCTGGCGCGCGGTCCGCTCGACGCGGCCCAGGTCGGCGAGATCGACGGCCTGCTCCAGCCCGCCGACTCCGACCAACGTGCGGCGGGCACGGCACAATGACCCAGCAATGACGCTGTCAATCTCCGACGCTGCAGCCGCCTCCGAGCTGTCGATCGACACCATCCGTTACTACGACCGGCTCGGCATCATCGGCGCGGTGCCACACACGCCCGGAGGAGCCCGCGCATTCTCTCCCGACGACATCGGCTGGCTGCGTATCCTGCGTTGCCTGCGCGACACCGGTAGGTCGATAGCCGACCTGCGACGGTTCTGCGCACTCGACGGCGACGCCGAGCCCGGTCGACGGCGCGAGTTGCTCGAACAGCATCGAGCCTCGGTCCTCGCGCGGCTCGAGCGAACTCGCCACGAGCTCACAATCATCGACGGCAAGATCGCGGCGTACCGCGACGCCGAGCAGCTGGCGGAGAAGGTGCGCGACGCCGACCGCAGCGCGTTCTGATCGACCAAGAACGGGAAAGTAACCCGTCCACTCCCCTCCACCTTCAACCTATAGCGCACCGGGGGTCTTGCGGCAAGACCCCGGTCGTGCCGCAGAATCGCCGACCGAGGCCAGAATGCGTGCAAGCAGGGAGTCGCGAGGTGCGTGCTGTAATCCACGACCAGGTCGCGCGGGGACGTCGAACCGATGGCTGCGGGATTCTCGCCAGGCGGATCGTTATCTCTCACGGTCATCAGGTTCGTCACGCTGGCCCAGACGACTTGGTGTACCCAGTGGTTGCGAGATATCTCAGATCCGAGCTGACGTAGTGAATCCGCTGACGACCAGTGCGTTTGACCTTCCCGACCGGCTCGTTGCCAAGGCCGACCCGACGCTGATCGCCGGCGACGAGGAGCACTTCGCGGCCATTGCGGAGAGCCTCGACCAGTCGATTGCCGACCTGTCCGACCGCATCGATGCGGAGCGCAAGGCGCCCGGTGGCATAGGCCAGAAGGCGATGGACCGGGACATGGAGATCCACCGGCTGACCGCTCGCCTGCGCGTGCTGCGTCGCTACGGTTTGGACCTGTGTCTCGGACACCTGGTCGCCGCAGCTGATCCGGAACCCGTTTACGTGGGACGGCTTGGCCTCACGGACAGCGCGGGTCGTCGACTGCTGGTCGACTGGCGCTCCCCCGCGGCTGAGCCTTACTTCGGAGCGACCCACGCCAACCCGATGGGTCTGGCAAGCCGCCGCAGGTATCGCTGGACCCGCGGCCGGATCAGCGACTACTGGGACGAGGTGTTCACCTCGGACGGATTCGAGGGGCATGCTGCCGCGCTCGATGACCAGTCCGCCTTCGTCGCCAGCCTGGGCAGCAGCCGGTCGGCTCGGATGCGAGACGTGCTCGGCACCATCCAGGCTGACCAGGACGCCATCATCCGCGCGAGCTCCCGCGGCGCTCTCGTAGTCGACGGTGGTCCGGGTACCGGGAAGACCGTCGTCGCTCTGCATCGCTCCGCTTTCCTCCTCTACTCCGACCCGCGCCTCGGTCACCACCGGGGCGGGGTGCTGTTCGTCGGTCCGCACCAGCCCTACCTGGCCTATGTCGCCGACGTCCTGCCCAGCCTCGGAGAGGAGGGCGTGCAGACGTGCACCCTGCGGGACCTCGTCGCCGAGGGAGCCGCAGCGGGGGTCGAGACCGACCCGAACGTGGTCCGCCTGAAGTCGTCCGCGGATCTGGTGCGGGGGATCGAGACGGCCGTTCGGTTCTACGAGGAGCCGCCCACCAAGGGCATGACGGTCACGACCGACTGGTCCGACATCTGGCTGGGCGCCGACGATTGGGTCGAGGCGTTCGACGCAGCGCAACCCGGCACTCCGCACAACGAGGCGCGCGACCAGATCCTGGACGAGCTGATCACAATCCTGATGGACAAGCTCGACGACGAGGACGTCTCGGCCGACCAGTTGCGCACCTCGCTGCGGCAGAACAAGGAACTGCTCACGACCCTCAACCGCGCGTGGCCGCTGGTCGACGCGGCTGACCTCGTCGGCGACCTGTGGTCGGTACCCGCCTACTTGCGCAAGTGCGCTCCTTGGCTGCGCCCCGATGACGTCCAGGCGCTGCACCGCGAGGACACCCAGGCCTGGACGGTATCCGACCTGCCGCTCCTGGATGCAGCACGGCAGCGGCTCGGCGACCCGGAGGCGTCACGACGTAAGCGTCAGCATGAGGCCGCCGTTGCCGCGGAACGCGAGCACATGACCAGCGTGGTCGACGAGTTGATCGCGGCCGACGACTCCGAGCTGCTCGTGATGTCGATGCTGCGCGGGAAGGACCTTAACAACGCCCTGGTCGACGAGACCGCACTGCCCACTACCGACCCGGACCTGCTCGCCGGCCCGTTCGCGCACATCGTCGTGGACGAGGCTCAGGAGCTGACCGACGCAGAGTGGCAGATGCTGGTGCTCCGCTGCCCGTCCCGCAGCTTCACCATCGTCGGGGACCGCGCCCAGGCCAGGCACGGGTTCACGGAGTCTTGGCCGGAACGGCTCGAGCGAATCGGGCTCGACCAGATGAACCTGGCTACCTTGAGCATCAACTACCGGACGCCGGAACAGGTGATGGCCGAAGCCGAGCCGGTCATCCGGGCCGTGCTCCCGGACGCCAACGTGCCGACCTCGATCCGCAGCAGCGACCTCCCCGTGGTACACGGGTCTGTATCGGACCGGGGCTCGATCCTCGACACCTGGCTCGCCACGCACGCCGACGGGATCGCCTGCGTCATCGGCGATCCCACGTTCCGGGCGACGTCCCGCGTCCGCTCGCTGACCCCGGAACTGTCGAAGGGGCTCGAGTTCGACCTGGTCGTCCTCATCGGCCCATCGGCGTTCGGCACGGCCATCGAAGGAGCGGTCGACCGCTATGTCGCGATGACCCGAGCGACCCAGCAACTCGTCATCCTCACCAGCTCCTGACGTCGAGTTCCAAGAACTACGCGAATCGCGGGAGTTGGTCCACTCGATGAACCGTCTCGATCGATGCGCCGCCACTTGTCATAGCTGTAGGCGCAGCGACGGAAGATCGACCGCTACGGGTTCAGCGTCCGGGTCAACGCAACGATCCGACGTCCCGCGGCCGGTCACGCCCGTGCCCATGCCCCGATGAGCGGTGGGAGGAGTTGCACCCCGCCCTGGCCGACCACCTCCGCACGTAGCCTGTCCTCGAGCGTGTCGATGCCGAGCTGTTCCCGCGTGATGCCCGCGACCTTCGTCAAGAACGGCAGGAGATTATGGATCGTCGCAGTGAGGTAGGCATAGCCTGGCCAGTCCGGTCCGCCGCCGACCGGTGTGTCGTGCCGCAGCTGCGGCGCCGGCAGGCCGGCGGCGGTGAAGGTCTGAAACAGCTTCGGGCCCATGTCGACATCGGGTCCCGGTGCGCCGGGCGGAGGCGTGACCAGCCGCGCGAGTTCTTCGTGCAGCGGTGCCGGCGGGTACGTGCGAGCCGCTTGCCGGATATCGCCCTCCTGGAACGCGACAAGCCCACCGGCTCGCAGAAACGTTCGGGCCTGCCGGAGGAACCCGGCGGGGTCGGGCAGGTACATGAGAATCCAGCGACCCACCACGGCGTCAAAGTCCCGATCTAGCTGAAGGTCGGCGAGAGTGCCGGTCAACAACGACACCGTCGTCCAGCCGGCCGCGTCCACGCGGCCGCGGGCAGTTTCCACAATTTCCGGGTCGGCGTCGACGCCGACGACCTGCCCCTGCGGACCGACGAGCTCGGCGAGCAGCAGTGCGACATCTCCCGCGCCACTTCCCACGTCGAGCACCTTCATACCCGTCGTGATGCCCGCGCCGACCAGAAACTGGCGGGTGAACGAGCCGTAGAGCTGATGTTGGGCAATGAGCCGGTCCGTCTCGGCCCTGGATCGGCCCAGGGCATAACCCTCGGAGCCGGCTGCTGGACTGCCTCCTGGAACCGCCACCGTGACAGGCTACGACAACCGGTCGGCGCACGTGTGGTCAGCAAGTTCATCGGAACGCGCGATCGGTACGGGCGGCGATCGCAATGATCAGCAGGCTGATCGTGGCCGCGATTGCCCACCAGGTACTCGACGAGATCGCCTCGGAACTGGTCGACGGGAAGGTGTGAATTCGGCGGCTCACCGGCTCGTACAGCGGCGCCAGAACCAGTGGAAACGCTGTGGCAGCCGATGCCCATAGACCGGGCTCGCCGGTCTGCACTCTTCCCACGCCAGCAACGGCAAACCCGAGCAGTACGTTGCCGATCAGCACCAGCACCATGGCCCACATTGGCACCGTCGTCGGCCGCAGTGCCATCCCGACTAGCAGACCGAGGCCGCCGCACACCGGTGCGGTGAGCGCAACACCGCGAGCGGCAGTTTGCGCGGCCGGCCCGGTCGGCGTGACGTCGACGACCGCACTGGCCGACTCGTCCAGGGTGAATGCGCTGGCAGCGGCAAGCAGGGCGAACGCGGTGGCCAGCAGCGGCGGCCCGACAAAGTAGTGTGCCAGCGCTATTCCACCTGCGCCGATCGCGCAGGCGATGACGGTAAGGCCGGCGATGGCCGACCAGTAGGCGCCGCGCAGCGTGATCACAATCGATCTCATTGGAACCTCAGATCGGCTGCGGCAGGCCGCCTGGGTACGTGATGACCGCGTGATGCAGCCCGCCGGTAACGGCAAGCGCCCACGTCACCACGGCCACGCACCCCACAACGAATAGGCATACGAGCAACCGACGGCGCCGACTTCGATCGGTGTCACGCAGCAGCGCCACCGTGACCGCGAGCGCGCATAGGCAAAGCTGCCAGCCGAGGAAGGCGAGTGGGGAGCCGCGCCAAGTCTCCACCCCGCCGCCGGTCCAGGTCGTGAAGAACGTGAACGGGGCGAACATCCGCATGAGCAGCACCGGCAGAGAATTCCGATAGGTGTCAGCTAGTCCGTTCGCCAGCATCACCCAGCCCACAATGATCAGGAAGAATGCCGGGGCGATCCAGCCCGCCCGCACCCAGCGCCCGAGAGCGATCCCCAGCAACGGTCCGCCCAAGGCGGGGATCGCGACCTGGCTGAGCAGCACGGCGGACCGATCGGTGGTGGTGAAGGCGCCCTCGGTCCAATTGCCGTCGACCCGCCGGAACATCACGACCGCGAGCAGGCTGAGCAGACCGCACGCGAACGGAACGGCAGCCGTCAAGCAGAGCGCGCTCGTACGAACACGCGATGGGGTGGGAGCCACATTGAGCGCTTCCGCGCTGCGCTGCATCGACTGGGTCAGCCAACACGCCGCAACCAGGCCGAAGCCACCGAGAAACGATGCCGGATAGGTGGGCAGCTCGTCCGCATCGGCGACGACGCCTCGGGACAGGTCGTAGATCGCGTATGCCGTCAGGGCCAGCGCAAGCAGAAGCACGGGGCTGCGCACGTAACGGCGCGTTTCATACCAGGTCAACGTGGCCAACGTGCCCTGCATCCTCGGCCGGATCGCCGTCGCGATCATGCCCGGATCCCGTCGGAGTGCGGTGTCGTCCCGGTGCCAGCGCGCAGCAGCAGATAGGCGTCCTCCAGCGAGGGCTCGACAAGGTCGACGTCCGGCGGAGCGGACTCGGCGATGTTGCGATACCTGCCGGTACCGGTTCGCCAAGAGGCACGGGCTGCCGGATCCGGCTCGTCGGCCAGCCAGACCCGGCTTGCCGCATGCCGGGTCAGTTCCCGCACCGGACCGTCGTAACGGACCTGCCCGCCGTCCAGCACGAGCACGCGCTCACACAGTGCCGCGACGTCCTCGGTCTGATGCGTAGCCAGCACCACGACAGAGGTTCGGGCCGCCTCGGCCAGCACGGCACGCAGCGCGGCCCGTTGTTCCGGGTCCACCCCGGTGGTCGGCTCGTCCAACACGAGCAGCTCTGGCGTGCCCAGCAGTGCCTGGGCCAGCGCTAGCCGCCGGCGCTGCCCACCGGACAGTGCGCGGATCCGCTTCGTCGCGATGCTGGACAAGCCGACGAGATCGAGCACCCGGCGCACTTCGGCGTGTCGCGCGGCCGGTTGCGTCCATTCCTTCAGGACGGCGACGTAATCGACGAACGCGAAGGCAGTGAACCCGCGGGGAAAGCCGACCTCCTGGGGCAGATAGCCGAGCCGGCGTCGTATGGCAGTCCGCTGCTCGGGGATTTGCGGGTCGAAGTCGAACACCGAGATCTGCCCACGGGTAGGCGCGAGGGCGGTCGCGAGCAGGCGCAACAGCGTCGTCTTGCCCGCGCCGTTGGGACCGAGCAGACCGACGACACCGGTAGACAGGTCGACGTCGACGCCGCGCAGTGCCCAGGTGCGGTCGTACTTTCGCCCGACGTCAGACAAACGGATCATGACGACCCCCTTCGCGTCCGCACTTCACGCAGATGCCGTCCTCTCGTGAGCAGAACGCCGGTCGACAGGGCGATCAGGCAGACATAGAAGATCTGGAAAGGGGTGCGCAGCACGGCGATCGCTGCCCCATCCTCGGCTGCCGCCAGCCAGACTCCGGCGAGCCACAGCGCACTAATCGCGACCGCACCGCGCAAGGGGTTGATCCAAGTCGACAACGCCAACACGCTCGCGACGAACCCCGCGGCGGGCATCAGCCATAGATATGGGGCCCGTACCGGGAGGACGAGGCTCACCAGGACGACAACCGGGACGGCCGAGGCCAGCACCGCAACCGTGCGCAACGCCACCAAGCGAAGTGACGAGTACGGCGTGGCCAGCTCCTGCTCGAGTGCTGGATCCACGTCGGGGTCGTAGCTGACCGCCACCGCGACGCAAGGGACCAGCGGTGCCACCGCGAGGAAGAACCACTCACCGCGCGTGTGCCCGAACTGCGCGGCGAGGCCGACGAACCCCAATACGACCAGCACACCTATCAGCCACGGACCGCGAAACGCCTGCGCTGCGGCAACCAGTCGCGCGTCCTGGGCCGGCAGTCCGACCCGTTTGAGCAATCGTTCGAAACGCGACGGTTGCGGCAACTCGATGGCGTCGCGCACCTGTGACCACACCATGCCCAGGTCAGGCAGTTGTTGCGCTGAATCATCAGCGGCCGCTACCCGGACCCGGTCGCGGCATTGCTGGCAAGCGAGCAGATGCTGCTCGACCGACGCGCTGTGCGGCAGAGCGTCTGTGCGGTCCAACCAGCGGCGAAGTAGAACGTCGTCGACGTGCCAAGCGGTCATTGGACTCCCTCCACGAGCGCGGCCCGCAGTTGTACCTTCGCCCGGGACAGACGCGTCTTGACGCTTCCCTCAGGCATCCGCAACAGGCGAGCGGCTTCTCTGGTGGTCAGCCCGTCCAAAACCACCGCCTGGATGACGGCCCGCATCTCCGGTGACAGTCGCGTTAATGCTTGACCAAGATCGCCGTATTCGACGGACAGCAGCACCTGCTCTTCCGCGGCGGGGACAACGCCGGCCTGGCGTGGCTCGAGATTAAGGACCACGTCTTTGCGACCGCGCAGCCGACTGACCAGCCGACGGATCGCGATTCCCCATAGCCACGCTGCGACGTCACCCTGACCACGGAATGTGGCAGCCTTTTGCCAGACCGCGACGAAGGTGTCCTGTAAAGCGTCGGCGACTATCTCGCGGTCGCTGCATCGCCTGGCCAGCCGGACGGACAGCCAAGCCGCGTGCCGGTCATAAAGCTCACGCATCGCCTCGAGATCCCGGGAGGCAACGGCGATGAGCAGCTCTGCATCGCTATGCCGTTCGGGAGCCACGACATAACTGTCGCGCCGGAGCAGTCAAAAAGATTCACGCTCGTGCAGAAATTCTGGGACCCCGTCCCAGCGAACCGAGATCGTTCACGACACCAGATGCATCACCGCAGGTACCGCGTTGCGACTGGCCCGCCGCTTTCGGCACCATCGACCGGTTCTGGTCGAATCTGCCGTCAGGTGCTCCGTACGCTGCACTGGGAGCTGGCCCTGATCCTTCCGGGCCTGATCGGCACAGTCGTCCCGGCCCGGATGATGCTCAGACGGCACCCGCCGAGGACATCAGCCGAGGATGAACTCTTGCGTAACCCCTCCGCCCGCCGCGTACGGCTCCTGCCGGGCCTCATCCGATGAGGGTTGTTTTCGGGCGCACGACGCAGAATTCGTTGCCCTCGGGATCGGCGAGAACGGTCCAGGACTCGTCGCCAGTCTGGCCGATATTCACACGGCGGGCGCCCAGCCGCAGTAGCCGCTCGATCTCGGCCTCCCGATCGTCGGCGCCGGTAGTCAGGTCGAGGTGCACCCGATTCTTGATCGTCTTGGCTTCCGGGACCGGCATGAAACACATGCCAATCGGCGCAGTCTCATCCGGTCCGATAACGACCTCTCGCGCACGCTCGGACAGGATTCGCCAGCCCAGCGCGTGAGCCCAAAAGGTTGCGAGGCCAGGAAGATCGTGAGCATCGATGACGACGTGATGTAGCCGGACAGCCATGCTGCCAGTGTGCTCGGCTCCCACCCGCGCAAGACCTGCCGACCGGCTAGCGGAGCTACGGCGTCAGGCGCGCGGCAGCTCCCGGTTGGAGTAATGCGGCTTGGTGAACGGAAACGCGGTAGTGACCCACTCCTGCAGCGCCTGGAACAGCTCGGCGTAGTACCCGCCCGCGTACGCATCAGGTGTCACCCACCAGCTGACATCCACATCGCACGTGATCAGCTCGTCGTCGAGTGGCACCCGTCGACCCACCGGATACAGGTAACAGCATCCCAGGTAGCCGCCGTCTCGCTCCCGCACCACATAGCTGAACGAGTCATGCTCCCGAAACTCCCGCTCATGCCACACCAAATCCACATAGTTGCCCTCGGTGGTCACCGGCTCAGTGGGCCACCCGCGGCCGCGGGTTCGCCGGATTAGCTCGAGGCTCGCGTTGATACCGCGAACGTCTTCGTCCAGATCCTCCCGCGAGATCGCGATGGCGCGCAGCCGGCCAAAGCGCAACTCCCTCGGGGGCGTGAACTCCTGCGGCAGGCTCAGCCGCTTGACCAGACCCGCGTACTCCATCGACGCTCCCTTCCCGACAGCCCAGGACCTCATACCGACACCACGATGATGGCCACAGCGGTGACGCGGCCCGACGTCGGGCTAGGACAGCCACACCGACGCGCTGCGCCGTGGGGATCGCCGGGTGCCGGCGAACGCCCGAGATCGCGCGCCGTCTTCGTATTGGTCCAGAGGAGGCAATAAAATCATCGTGATCATCGCCGGCGCCGTGATATTCATGAGCCCGTGGTCACGGGGCGCGGCGAGCCGTCTGTGGAGTCCGTTTCCGGGCTGGTGTTCGGTTCGGTGGCCGACCGCTATGAGCGCTACCGGTTGGGCTACCCCGACGAGCTTTTCGCGGCTGTGCTGCGTTATGCCGGACGACCGATACGCGTGGCGCTCGAGGTCGGCGCAGGGACCGGAAAGGCGGCACGGCTATTTGCGTCGCGCGGGGTTGAGGTCACCGCGCTCGAACCCGATGCCGAGATGGCGGAGCTGCTGGCGAGGACGACGCAGGGGCTGCCGGTAGAGCCGGTAGTAGTCACGTTCGAACGGTTTCACACCGAACGGCGGTTCGACTTGCTGTATGCCGCGGCGGCCTGGCACTGGACCAACCCGAGGACGAGGTGGGCGAAGGTCGTCGAGCTGCTCGTTCCGGGCGGGGTGCTCGCGTTGTTCGGCCGCCCGGGCGAGCTGAAGGATCCAGCCCTGTTCGCGGCGGTCGATGACATCGAGCGGCGGCTACTTCCCGAAAAGACCCAGACCGCCGGCCATCCGTGGTCAATTGACGACATGGCCCGTGTTGATGGCCTTACCGACGTCGCAGAGCAGAGACTGACCGGCGTCGAGACGACGACCGCCGCCGACTTCGTCGCACGACTGGCTACGGTGTCGGCTTACCTCTCGCTCAAGCCTGAGCACCGCGCCGAGGTCCTGCGCCAGGTCCGCGCGGTCCTGCCCGACCAGGTCGACATCGACACCACCGTGCAGCTGGCTCTGGGTCGACGGGTTTGATCGACAGCTGAGCCGGTACGGCAGACGCGCTATTCCGTTTGTATCCATCGCCGGGACGCGGTGGCCGTATGTGGGGGCAGCCATGCCGTGCGATCAGCGATGTCCGGCGCTCTAGCGCGCCGGCCGCTACGTCCAGGATTGGACGCGTTTTCTCGATGGTTTCGCGCATGTACCGGCTTGATTCGCGGGCGCGCTCTTCCCAGGCGAAGACGCAGAGGGTCATGACGCCGTCGAACTTCATTCGCCTGAGCGTTCCGAAGAACTCATTCCAGTCGACCTCGCCTTGCCCGATGTCGAGATGCTGGTGGATCACGGGCGGTCGATCCTGGTGGGTTCACGATGTACCGCAGGCCGGATGACGCCCGATGGTCGAAGGAATCGGCAACGTGTAGGTGGGTTAGCAGCTCACCGGCGTACTCCATCACGCCCGTGATGTCTCCGCCCATGCGGAAGGTATGCGGGGCGCAGTACAGGAAACTGACGAGTGGGGAGTCGATCCCGCGGACCATGTCAACGGCCGTCTTGCCGTCCTCGACGAAGTCGTCCGGGTGCGGCTCGAGGCGCAACTGCATTCCCTCCCGTTCGAAGATCGGCAGCAGTTCCTCCATCGAGCGCCAGAATTGCGCTTCGCTCTTGCTGGCCGCCTCAGGCCGGCCGTTGAACTCCGAATTCATCACCCGGCAATCGAGGTCCACGGTCAGCTGAATGGCCCACTTCCAGTACCGCACCGCGGCCTGGCGCTCGTCCTCGTCCGGTCCGGACCATCGCTACAACGGCAGGTGGGTAGCGATCTCGACGCCGGCCGCGTCCAAGGCGCGCTTGAACCTCGTTACGACATCCCGGTTCGCTCGCGGGTGCAGAAAAAACGGCGTGAAATCCTCCCGCGGCGACAGCTCGATGTACCGGTAGCCAAGATCCGCCACGAGGCCGGGCAGCTCCAGGAGCGCAGTCGTGCGGAACATGTACGGATCGAGCGCGAGCTTCACAGTGATTCCTTTCGTGCGCCGTGGCCTGCCTGGTCTCCCTGCCGCGTTTTCGGGGTACCGCCGTCGCGGCGAACCTCGATCCCGCCAGACCCGCCCCAGCGCTCCTTCACGGGTGGAAACGTCCCGCTGCCCGTAGCACCGTCAAGGCGTCGACGGTGACCCACTGGTTGGCCCGTCGCGTGCTTGTGCCACCCCAATCGACAAAGTCGTGATGCGATCCGGTGTCACTCGATGTGCGGTAGAACCGGGCGTGGGCCGGCCAGCCGTCGGCGAGCCGCATCGACTCGAGCAGGTCGAGGGCGTCGGCGCAGCGCGGGTCGCCGAGCAGCTCCAGTTCCATCATGCCGTTGAGCCCGCCGAGTATGTCGTAGTGCCAGTACAGCGGGTAGTGCAACTTGGTGAACTCGGCCCGGATGAGTGCGCCGGTGCTCGCGCGGTACGCCAACCGGCGTTCGAGCAATACCTCGGCCGCGTCCAGGGCGGCGCATCGAGCCTGCGGCGCCCCGTGCACCCAGAGGCCACGCATCGGCAGGAGCGTCTCGAAGAACGATGACGTATCGGCCCCGGGATCGCGGTCGCAGTTCCAGCCGCCGTCGGGCCATTGCCAGTGCAGCAGCCGCTCGACGAGGTTGTCGCAGCGACCGTCCGCCAGGCCAAGACTCGTGAGGAACCACAAGGCGTATCCCTGCTGGGAGGCATGCACGCGGTGCCGGCCACGCATGACCGGCACACCGGCGTGGCCGTAGGCCGCCGACTTCGTGGCGACCTCCACATCCCGGTAGTACGACTCGTGCAGCCAGGTGTCGAGAACCTGCTCACGCAACGGGAGCAAGGCTTCGTCGCCCGGCGGGTAACCGAGGTCGGCCAGCGCGCCGAGCACCCAGTGCGCGCCCTGCCACTTGGAGTAGGGGCCGGGAGGCCGCGCCGCGGCGAGCGGGGCCAGCAGCCGCCGAACGGTCTCCGAGGCCCGAATCTCCTCCCGCAGCGTCGTGATCTGCGGGGAGTCGGCCCGCTCGCCCAGCACCCGCGAGCGGACCTTCCAGCGGATCGCGGGCTCCGGCGACACGAGCAACGTTTCGACGATGGATTCGTACACCGCTCGATTGTGTCAACGCGGCGCCCGACGACCGGCCGAGGATGGGCGGGGTCGCCGACGTAGCAAGGCCCTCGTGTTCACCGTCCGGGGCGTGGGTTACGTGCTTGGTCTACCGCGCACTTCGTGATCGAGCACGAGTGGTCAGCGTGGAGGCCGATCGCCTTCAACCCGATGCTGAAGGTCATCGCCACGCCCTGGAGCCCGCCGGCGTGGATGAAGACGCCGTCGTCGCTGATCGGCGGATGGCTCATCGACGACCCCCGCATCTACCAGGCGTACGCGCTGTACTTCGTGAAGTTCATCCAGGCCTACCAGCGGGCTGGCGTCCCGATCTACGCGCTCACGCTGCAGAACGAGCCACAGAACCGGCACCCGAACGGCTATCCCGGCACCGACATGCCGGTCGCCCAGGAGGCCAAGCTCATCAACGCACTCGGCCCCGCGTTGCAGCAGGCGGGCCTACACGTCAAGCTCTTCGGCTACGACCACAACTGGTCCGAGCATCCGAACGACATCGCTTCAACCCCGCCGGGAGAAGATCCCGAGGTCAACTACCCATTCGACCTCATGCGCACCAGCGCCGCGCGCTGGTTGGCTGGCACCGCGTTCCATTGCTATTTCGGTGACCAGACCCGGCAGACCGAGATGCATAACGCTTTCCCGGACAAGGAGGTCTGGTTCACCGAGTGCTCGGGCTCGCACGGGCCGACTGACCCGCCCGCGCAGGTTTTCTCCGACACGTTGAAGTGGCACGCCCGCAACCTCGTCCTCGGCGTTACCCGGAACTGGGGCCAGACAATGGTCAACTGGAACCTCCGCTCGATCCGTCCGGCGGCCCGCACAACAACGGCTGCGACACCTGCACCGGCGTGCTCACCGTGGGTCCCGGCCAGACCGTCACCCGCGACGCCGAGTACTACACGCTCGGCCACCTGGCCCGCTTCGTCCGGCCCGGTGCGGTACGCATCGCCAGCACGTCGTTCGGCACGACCGACTGGAACGGGCAGATCATGGACGCCGCATTTCCGCAACCCGGATGGCTCGACGGCTCTCGTCGTGCACAACGAGAACGACAACCCGGCGAGCTTCGCCGTCGCGCAGGGCGACGCCTCCTTCAATTACACGCTGCCTGGCGGCGCACTGGCGACGTTCACTTGGACTGCCTCCAGGGCGCTCGACAACGGGCTGCGGCTGCTCCCCGCCGACAGGATGACCGCCACCGCAACGCCGCCCGGGCCCGACGGGCAGGACGCGGCCAAGGCCGTCGACGACGACGCCAGCACCCGCTGGACGACCGGAACCGCTCAGCAGCCAGGGCAGACACTTCAGGTCGCTCTCGACACTGTTTCGCGGGCCCGCCTGCTCGTCCTCGACACCGGACCGGACCTGACCGACTACCCGCGCGGCTACGCAGTCTCGACGAGTGTCGACGGGACCACCTGGTCCGCTTCGGTGACGGGCAGCGGCGCCGGGCAGCTGACCCGCATCGCGCTCCCGGCCGATCCATTCCGCTATGTGCGCATCGTCTCGACCGGAGCCGCCGCCCAATGGTGGAGTGTCGCCGATCTACGCATCTACGGCTGAGTCGCCTCCACGGAGCGAACGATCAGTGGTCAGCGGAAACCCGGTGAGGCCTGGAGCCCGTGCTACCCCGACGACGCCGCGTTCGTGATCAGGCGAGCATGACTCTGCCCGGGTTGCATCTGGACGACTGGCGCGCCACGAAGGACACTCTGCAACCTGTACAGCCAGCAGCTTCGAATCGACATGGTGCCCCACCCCGGGCCAACTACGCGAGCTCTACGCCAACCCCGCCGCCGACCTTGGCCGCATAAAGGAGAGGCCTGACGTCAGGTCGCCCCGAGATGTCGAAATCGAACAACGGCCGAACACCTGAAGCGGTTGACGCGATGCCCAGCCGACCGAGACCAGACCCGCGACCATGAGCTCACCACGCCCCACCAGCCTCGGACATTGGCACTCGAGCCTTCTCGATGTGGAGACCCAGCGCACGAGACCAGTGCGGCTTCAGCGCGGCGAGACGTAGTTACTAGTTGCAGAGCTACCAGTTCGATGGCGGGTATGTTCGGTGCTCATGGAGCGTGATGTCACTGGATCTGCCCTGGCGCTGACGGTGCTCGCGATGCTGCATTACAAGCCGTTGCATCCGTACGGCGTGCAGCGACTGATCAAGCAGTGGGGCAAGGATCACGTTGTCAACGTGGGCCAGCGGGCCGGCCTGTACCGCACGATGGAGCGCCTGGAGTCCGCCGGCCTGATCACGGCCCGCGCCACCGAACGCGACCCGGGCTATCCGGAACGCACGGTCTACGAAGTGACCGATGTGGGCCGCGAGGCGGCGGCGACCTGGCTGCGGAGCATGCTTACCACGCCGAAGGCCGAGTTCCCCGAATTCCCGGCCGCGCTGTCGAACCTGCTATTGCTCACGCGCCGCGAAATGGCGCGGGCTCTGCAGCAACGTGCGGACGCTTTGCAGGCCGCCCTGGACGAGCTGGACGCCGGCCTGGCCGCCGAGACCGATCGCGGGTTGCCTCGGATCACGTTGTTGGAGACCGAGTACAGGCGGACCATGACCCACGCCGAACTGCAGTGGGTTCGGTCGGTGCTCGACGACCTGCGCAGCGGCGAGATCAGCTGGTCGCGCCGGGCCCTCGCGCGGATCGCAGAGTCCATCGACGCGTCAGCGACCCGGTGACCAGGTCCGCCGGTCGGGCTTCACCCGGTGGACTGGCACGGGGGGACCTGGTGCGCTCGGCGTAGCTGTCGATCCAGTACGGCATCTAGCCGTTGGCCGGATCGCGCATCTGCCGGCGAATCTGTTCGACGAATTGGATCTCGGCGTCCAAGATCGCGATTCGTTAGCGCTCCTCGCGGAGCAACAGCAGGTGGGTGGCTGCCGCGACGAGCGCGTTGCAAGCTTGGCCGCCAGTGCCACGGCGGACCCGGCTCGAGCGGCACGGGCTACGGCTCGGCGAAGAATCGCGCATCACCGGGGCGACGACATCCGCCCCGCCGCGTCTGGCTGAGTCGGGTATTCAAAGATGCTGACATCATCACATTATGACTAGTTGCTTGTCAACTAGTTCTAGAGACGGCTGAGCAAATTGGTTACCTGCGACCGTTGCGGTATGGCACTGTGTCCGGCATGACCGAGCAGCTCACCCCACTGCAGGAACGGCTTCGCGAGATCTTCGACCGGCGGGATCGGGCAAATATGCAACCCACCATCGACGCGTTCCGAGCGGTACTCGACGAACACCCAGACGACGCAGACGTGCTCTACGAAGTCGGCGGCGCTTACGACACGGACGGGCAAGAAGAGACCGCGGTCGGCTACTACGAGCGTGCGATGGCCGCAGGCCTCGATGGCGACACGCTGCGACGCTGCTTGATCCAGTACGGCAGCACATTACGCAACCTCGATCGCGTCGACGACTCCCTGCGTGTCTTGGCGCAGGCGCGGGAGAGGTTCCCGGAGTCGGCATCGGTTCGGGTCTTCGAGGCGTTGACGCTGCACGCCGCGGGCCGGACGGATGCGTCCATGGCGCGCATGCTCGAACTCGTCGCCGACCACCTCCGCACGCCTGAGATCATTCGATACGAGGCCGCCATCAGGGGCAACGCCAAGTACCTCGCCGGCGGCTTCGCCCAGGGCGGCGAGGACTAACCGATTGGTGCACTACCGCGTGGCGAACACGTGGTTGCGAGGGACTCCGGAACCACCCGATCGGCCCGGCACCGGCGCCTCGTCTCGCCGTCCACAGTGGACGCGCCCATCGCACGCAGGCCGGCCTTCTCGAGGACACGCTATGAGGCCGTGATCTCCGGCTGACCTCGTCGGGGCCGCCCGCCCCTGGGCGATCGTGATCACCTCAGCCGTCGCGGGTCCTCGGCTGCAGAGCAGTTTGCTTCGTGGCGGACGAGCAGCGATAGGTCGTCAGCCCGGATGCCGCTGTCGTGGTCGTTTCGAGTCCTCCTTTTTCTTACGTTGCGATCGGCGTCGCAGTGTCGCGGGTGCGGCCGTGGGCGCCTCGGCCAACGTTGTGAGCCACTGATCCATCAGCGCCCGCTCGGGCGGCGTGAGCGACGTGTGCTCGACGGCGAGCTTGCTCTTGAGCGTCGCCGCCGCGGTTGCGATCGTCGGCGCGCCTGCGTCGCGTGCCAAGCGCCTACCGGTCGGCCTGCCTGCCGTGACCGTGACCGTGACCGCAGCGATGACCGCCTCGCGGAGCTGCGTTGCGTAGGTCGGGTCGCCGAATAGGTCCGGCTGTGAGATCAAGGAAAGCGCAGCGCCGGTCACTGCGCACATGACCATGCGCGCGCCCGCCTCCACCGACACGCGTAGCTGGCCCCGACTGGCGCCGAGCGCCAGCCGGTCGTACAGCATCTGGAGCGCCTCGCGAAACGCAGCGCTGTTGGCGGAGACCGCAGGTGACCACATCAGCTTGTAGAAGTTCGGGTTCTCGCGGGCGAAGTCGAGGTGGTTGTCCCAGGCGGCGCGGATGTCGTCGGCAACGTGCTCGTGCACGACGACCAAAAGGAGCGGCGATGATCGTCATCACTACCCCCACCGGCCTCATCGGCCACCAGGTTCTCGACAGGTTGCTTGACCGCGGAGAACCGCTGCGCGTGATCGCCGTGAGGCATCGGCTCTCCCGCCCGATGTCCGGGAACACGTCGACCTCGTCGAGGGTTCACACGGCGATGTCGCCGTCGTCGACGAGGTCTTCGCCGGCGCCGATGCCGTGTTCTGGCTGAGGCCGCCCGAGCCGCAGGCGCCTTCAGTTGAAGCTGCGTTCGTCCGCTTCACGCGGCCTGTCGCCGAGGCGTTCAAGAGGCACGGCGTCAAGCGGGTCGTCGGTGTCTCCGCGCTCGGCCGGGGTACCCCCGTGGGCGGCGCACGCAGGCTACGTCGCTGGCTCGCTGGCGATGGACGACCTGATTGCCAGCACCGGTGTTGCCTACCGAGCGCTGACGAATCCGTCGTTCATGGACAACATCGTCCGCCAGGCCGAGGCGATCAAGAACCAGGGCCGGTTCTTCTCGCCGATCAACGGCGACCGCGAGCTGCCAGCCGTCGCCACCCGTGACGTCGCTGCCGCGGCGTCGCGACTGCTGCTCGACGAGAACTGGAGCGGCGTCGCCGAGGTTCCGCTGCTCGGGCCCCGAAGGTCTGTCCTTCAACGACATGGCTGAAATCATCTCGGAGGTGCTCGGCAAGGAGGTTCGCTTCCAGCAGACCACGTTCGAGGACTACAAGGACAGGTTCGTCGGGTTCGGCATGTCCGAGGCGATGGCGCAGGGCATGACTGACATGGCCGCAGCGAAGAATCAGGGCCTCGACAACGTCGTCCAGCGGACGCCGGAAAACACGACGCCAACGAGCTTCCGTGAATGGTGCGAAGAGGTGCTGAAGCTGGCCGTCAGCTATCAGACCCACACGGTCTCGATGTCCTGAAACCGATCAGTTTGAGACCGGCGGAGAACGTTGCGTCGAGGCTCGCGTCGCCAGGAGGGTCTGCGTGCGGCTACCCGACGACGACCGTCTCGGGCAGCGCGGTGAGCAGTTGGCGAAACTCCGGCGCCGGCCAAGGCCGCGCTCCCGGTGGACTCGGCCTGACGCCTGCGTCGCATCGCGGCCACCTACGACCCCGATCACACGACCGAGGCGAGGTGGGCGGCGCTGCCGGAGGAGATTCGCCTCACGCTTAGCGACTCGCCGACGCACACCGCTTCACAGGCATTGCGCGAGCCATGCATGCACGTCGCCAATGCGGCTCGCGACCACCGTCAGGTGTCCGGCGGCGTCTTCCAGCTCGGCGTGCGCGCCAGGAATTGCGCCGACAAGCCAGCGGCCGTGCCCGAACGGCACGAAGCGATCATCGCGACTGTGAAATACCTTGACCGGGATCGAAATGGAAGCCATCTCGAAACCCCACGGTGCGTGGAACAACGCCACATCGTCGGCGATCCAGCCGTCAGCGCCGGCCGCAACCGCGGCCTGGGCCGCGCGATGCAGCCAGGCGCCGAATTCGCTGTGGAGGGCCGCAGTGTCCGGCGGCGAGACACCGGCTGCCCACTGCTTGCAAAACTCGCTCGCGGTCATGGCCAGTAGCTCGTGCCGCTGGGCCTGACCTTGACGCTCCCACTCGGCCCGATCGGATCGGAAGAGCTCCATGTCTTGCCGAGCGTTGTCTGACATGCCAGCGAAGTAGTCGAGCCCAGACGCGTCGGACGGGGCCGGCGAGCCGATCGTCGCCGCAGCCACGACCAGATCATCCAGCAAAGCTGCGCAGGCCAGGGCGTGTGGCCCGCCGCCGGAGAAGCCCCAGACCGCGCATCGTTCGAAGCCAACATCAGCGCTGATCGCGCGCACGTCCACGGCGCAATCGACGACGCTCCGCCCTGGCTGGTGCGACGACTCGCCGCAGCCGGGACGGTCGTAGGCGATCAGCGTTATGTCTCGATCGGCGGCGTCCCGCACCCAAGGCGCATACAGCAGGCCGGCATTAGGTGTTCCAACGTGCGCGATGATCACCCGGCCGCCCTCGCCGGCGACCTCGACCCGTAGCCGGCGCCCATCCGCAGTGTCGACTTGTCTCACCTGCGGTGCAAAGGAGTGTGCTGCCATGAGCGCTCGACGTGAGGGTCTCAGAAACCGCGCCGACTGGCTAGACCCTCCGCTCACCGCCGCCCAGCACCGCCGACTGCCGCTATTGCTCCTTCAGTAAGCGGTCGGTGAGGACGATCTCGACGGTCGCCGCGACCGTGTCCTGGCGAGCCCAGTCACGCTGAAGCTCACAGGCCAGCGAGACCCAGCTGATGGGTTGTCCACCGGCTTGCATCACGCGGTCGAGGCCGGCCCGGTGGGCGTCGGGCGAGGTGCCGCCGATCGCGTCAATGACGGGGTAGACCTCGTACCCTTCGCGCAGTGCATCAAGTGCGGTAAAGGCCATGCAGATTTCGGTCCACAGGGCGCAGATCATGAGCTTCCTGCGCCCGCTTGCGCGGACGGCCTGAACGAACTCGATGTCCTCCCAGGAGTTGAAGCGTCGTCCGGTCGTGCGGCTTGTCGTCTGTCAGCAGACCGGCGAGTTCGGGGAGCGTTGGCTGTCCCCGGCCGGAGGCGACGTTTACGGTCGAGTGCACGACCGGGACTCCGAAGGTCTTGATGGTCTTGACCGTCGAAACTGCGTTCTCGACCAGGAGGCCGTGATCCATCGAGCGGACCCCGGCCAGCTGCGACGGCTGGTAGTCGATCAGCAGGAACACTGCGTTTTCTGGCGTAATGAGATGGTCGGCGATCGGGTCCCGGACTGGCTGACTGGTCATGGAAGCGGCACCTTCTCGGTAGCAGAGTTTGGACGCGCCCGAAGTTAATGGCCATCAAGGTGGGCAGCTGTCACCTGATTCTGGTGATCTGCGTTGTGGCGTGAGCTGGCTGATCTCGACGAGCTCGAGCCCGAGCGCGTCGACCTCAGCCAGTACGCCGAAGAGTGCCGATCGATCCAGGAGACCGGTGAGCACGGTGTCGGCGCCCAGGTGCTGCGGCACCAGCGCCGGGAACGCGGAAAGCACTGCGGCGCCGAGGTGGCCGTGGATCCGGATCGCGTAGCGGACGGGCCCTGGGTCCATGAATGGATGGTCGAGCGCTGGCAGGTGAACCCTCATCACCAGGATCAGGTGACCGCGCTAACGCATCGGGCCCGCCGACAGTAGCCGCAGCTCTCGGGCGCGCTGCACAGCCGAGAAGCGATCACGGGCCTGGAGCTTGGCGTAGATGTTGCGGACGTGGGTGTTGACGGTGTTCACCGAGACGGACAGTTCGTTGGCGATCTCCGGCCTGGACAGGTTGGTCGGCAGATATCGCAGCACCCGAAGTTCGCTGGGGCTGAGCTCCTCTGTTTGCGCCAAGGAAGACTGGACCTTGGCCGCCAGAGACAAGCCGTGCATGACGTCGAGAATGTCGGTGCGCAGCGCGGCGTGAGCCGTCGCATGCCGGGGCAGCGCCTCCAGCAGCTTTTCTGCGCCCGTCATCACAAACGGCAGGACCAGTCGGTCAGGCTCGGCGAGACCGAGCGCGCGTTCGGCGGCCTGGTCCGCCGCCCGCTGGTCACCACGGTCGCGGTGGGCGAGGCCGGCGAGCAGATGAGTCTCAACGAGCGTGACGTAACCGACGACGGGTGCCGTGCCGTCCAGAACATCCTGCACCGCGACGAGAGCCGCCGCCGGATCGCCTTCCGCGAGGCATATCACCGCGCGGGCATTCCCCATTTCGCCCGAGCTGGCCCGCTCGTCAGCGAGGGCCGCGAGGGAGGCGCGGGCTTCGCCGGGCAGCCCAACGCGGGCTTGGGTGGCCAGCAGCCAGCCGGTCACCTGGTTGGCCAGCGCGTGCGACCCCTCGAGCTGCGATTGCAGATGTTCGGCCGCGCTGAACTCCTCGAGCGCCTCATGGCGGCGGCCGCGGCCGGCCTGCAGCATGCCGCTTGCAACATGCACCAGCAGCCTGATACCGGGCCCGGTGTCTGTTTGCAGCGCCCGTTCGGTGCTCTGCAGCCATCGCCCGCCTTCGTCAAACTCGCCCGTCCAGACGGAATTGGCGGCCAGGGTTACCAGCGCGGGCGCGACGATGGGCTCTGCGCCCCAGCCGTACCGGTCGGCGAGCGCTACCGCCTCCTGGCAGCGGCGCCGCGTGATGGCGAACGGGCGGATCTTCGATGCGAAACCGAGCTGCGCCAGGCAGGCGACTTCGAGGTAAGGGCGGCCGATTCTCCGGGCGAGAACGGCACCCTCCCGCAGGTGCCGTTCAGCCTCTGGCAGCCCCAGCGACCACGCCTCGACAATCCCCAGATTCATCAGCGCCATCACCCGCAGGTCGCTGCCGAGCGCGATGTCCTCGTCGGACTGCCCGGTTACCGGGGAGGCAAGGAATTTGGCCTGTTCGAGAACGCCGGCAAAGTGACCGCGCCGCCTGGCCAGCGACAGCTTCAGCGACGCGACCGCAACGTGGAGGCGGCGCTGGCGATCCGGTGGCGCCGTCTCGGTGTACGTCTCGGCGACCGCCAGATGGGCGGCCGCCTCGCCCAGGCGCCCCTGCGCAAGGTCAACTGTCGCGTGCACCAGGGCGAGCTCGGGGTGATCCGCGCCCGGCGGGAAGGCCTGCAACAGCGCCTGGATGGTCTGCGTCTGCCCGTCGAGGGTCAGGCTGAACGAATAGTCGGCGAGCAGCCTGGCCGCGCCGGGCCAGTCGCCCGCTGCCTGGGTGTGCCGGATGGCATCCACAATCTGGCCATGCTGGATAAACCACCCGGCGGCCCGCTGGTGCAGCACCGGCACTTCTTCGGGCAGCACCCGGCGCAGCTCCAGCCGCAGCAGATCCGCGAACAGGTGATGGTAGCGGAACCACGTGCGCTCGGGGTCGAGCGAGATGACAAACGCATTCGCGTCTTCCAGTTCCAGCAGGATTCCTTCCGAACCCGGGCGGCCGGTCAGCAGATCGGCCAGTTCACCGTTGACGCGATCGAGCAGGGAGGTGCGCAGCAGCAGGTGCTGCACGTCGTCCGGTTGGCCGTCCAGCATCTCGACGATGAGATATTCGGCGACCGTTCGGTCGCTGCCGGAGAACTCCGCGACGAAACGCTCCGGGTCCGGATGACCGGCTAGGGAGATCACCGCCAGCCGCAGGCCCGCGGCCCACCCTTCCGTCCGCTGATGCAGGCGCGTCGCTCCGGCCTCCGAGAGCGCGATACCCGAGGCATCCAGGAGCTCGCGTGTTTCGCGCTCGGTGAAGCGCAGATCGGCCGCGCGGATTTCGGCTAGCTCACCCGCCAGACGCAGCTGATGCAGGCGCAGCGGGAGATCGCGTCGCGTCGCCAGCACCGCATGCACGTTGCCGGGAAGGTTTGTCAGCAACCGGGTCAGCTGAGCGAGCGCCTCCGGCAAGGTCAGCTCGTGTAGGTCGTCGATGATCAGGATGAAACGGCCGCGATGGCCGGCAAGCTCCGAGAGCACCCGGTCGACCATCGCCCGCTCATTGAAGTCGGGTGTCGCGGCCGGAGCTTCCCCGCGGCTGGCGCTGCCGGAGGCGTAGCGGACCACGGTGAGCAGGGCCAGCCAGAACTGCTGAGCGTCGCGCTGGTCGCGTTGCACCTGCAGGACGGCGATCCGGTGCGACTGATCCGACCGGTCGGCCCAGGCGCGCAGCAGCGACGTCTTCCCGCTGCCGGCTGGGGCCGAGATGATCGTCACCTTCCGCGCCGCTGCGCGATCCAGAGCGGCGAGAAGATCACCCCGGTCGATGAGGTGGGGAGCTACTGGAGCCACCGTCAGAGGCCTGCCTTGGTGCCTGCGCCGGACGCCCTGCCATGGGCGACATCGTCTTCTCGCTATCAGCCCAGCGCATGTGGTGTCAACGGCCATCACTGGGATCTGGTGATGCCAGTTCACCTGGCGGGCGGCGAGCCTGGAGTCCGTCGCGGACGGCTCGCATGTTCGGACATGCACGTGCTCAGAGATCCAAGGGAGATGCCGTGAGCCCTCAGGTGGCGATCGTGGCCGGTGCAAGCGGGGCGCTTGGTCACGCGATAACGAAAAGTCTGGCGGTCAGCGGCCTGACGGTGGTGGCGGTCGACCGGACCGAGCGCGGATTGCGAGAAATCCCCGACGGTGTCCGGCGCGAGGTGGCCGCACGACCGCCCCATCGTCGAGAAGTACACCGGCGTGCTGGCCTCCGCGGATACCGAGGTCTTCACCTGGACCACCGCGTTCGCCCTCATGCAATCGTTGCGCCTCGATCGCGGGCTCGGCGTCAGCAGACCGATTCACCCCTGAACACAGCGCACCGGGGCCGGCCTAGCGCTGGCTCCGGTGCCGCGCTTGCGAAGCGCCCGTGGACGTTAGGTTGCCTTCAGTGTCGGCTGGCGATATTTCCGTGCCGGGAGCCCTGCCCACGGTCATTGGCGTGCGCGGGGCCCGGCACAACAACCTGCAGGACATCGATGTTGACGTGCCGTTGTGGCGGACGGTCGCGGTGGTCGGCGTGTCCGGATCGGGCAAGACATCGCTGGCCATGGGCACGCTGTACGCCGAGGGCCTGCAGCGGTTCCTGGACAGCCTGAGCACCTACAGCCGCCGGCGGCTGACGCAGGCCCAACGGCCGGACGTGGATCGACCACCTTCCGCCTGCGCTCGCGCTGCGGCAGCGCCCGCCAATACCGGGGCCGCGCAGCACAGTCGGCACCATGTCGGAGGTGCTCAACGTGCTGCGCCTGATGACGTCGCGGCTGGCGTCGCACCTGTGCCCGAACGGCCACCGGGTCGCGCCGTCGATCGCTACCTACGGCGAGGAGATCGTCTGCCCGGTGTGCGGCGCGCGGTTCGAGCATCCCAGCGCGGAATCCTTCTCGTTCAACTCCTACGGGGACCTGCCCAGCCTGCCAAGGCCTGGGCGCCCGGTCCGAAGTCGACACCGCCACGCTGGTTCCCGATCCGGGATAGACGATCGAGCAGGGCGCGGTGCTGCCGTGGAATTCCGGCGGGCGGCGGCTGTCGATGTATGCCGCGGGCCAGCTCGGGGTGCGGCTCAACGTTCCGTACCGGGCGCTGACCACCCGTGAGCGCCATGTCGTGCTGCACGGCGAACCGGTCCGGGTGCCCGTGACGGTCTCCGGCCGGAAGGGGCGGGCGGTGCAGCTATCGGTCAACTACGACAACGCCGTCGCCGCGGTGGAACGCTCGCTGCGCAGCGACAACGAGCGCACCCGGCGGCTGGTGCAGCGGTTCCTCGTCACCCGGGTCTGCTCGGTGTGCCACGGCACCCGGCTGCGGCCGGAGGCGCTGACCTCACAGCTGGGCGGCCGCAATCTCGCCGAGATCAGCGCGCTCAGCCTGGGCGAGCTGCACGGGTTCACGGCCGGCCTGTCCGCCGGGCTGCCTGCCGAGCTCCGCCAGGTGGCCATCGGTCTGCTCGCCGAGCTGAACGGCAGGCTCACGCCGCTGCTCGACGTCGGGCTCAGCTACCTGACCCTGGACCGGGCCGGTGCGTCGCTGTCCACTGGGGGAACGGCAGCGGATCGAGCTCACCTCGACGGTGCGGACCAGCACCACGGGCATGCTCTACGTGCTGGACGAGCCGTCGGTCGGGCTGCACCCGGCGAACGTCCTAGGGCTGCGCAAGGCCATCACCGCGCTGACCAGAAACGGTAATTCCGTGGTCGTGGTGGAGCACGAGCGAGAGCTCATCAGTGCTGCCGACTGGGTCATCGAGCTTGGTCCCGGGGCCGGCGCCAAGGGCGGCACGGTGATCGCCCAGGGTCCTCCCGGCCAGCTGGAAACCGACCCCCAGTCGATCATGGGACCGTTCCTGGCCGGGGCGGCGGCCGTGTCACGGGACCGTCCGGCGCACGCTTGTCCCGGCGGGCAGATCACGATCGAAATCAGCGACCTGTACAACCTGCACGACCTCTCCGCCGCCTTCCCGGTCCAACGGCTGACCGCGCTGGCCGGGCCGTCAGGGGCGGGGAAGGCCGCCGTGGTCCTGGACAGCCTTATCCCGGCCGCCCGGGCGGTGCTCGGCGGGCCGGCGCAGCCCGGGCCGGCGCGGCCCGGGCACGTCCGCCACCTGGACCTCGGCGGCATCCGTCAGATCATCCAGGTCGACGCCACGCCAATCGGCCAGAACGCACGGTCCACACACAGCCAGCGCGGCGCGCTGTACGTGTTCGATGAGCCATCCACCGGCCTGCACCCACTCGATGTGGCCACCCTTGTCAGCGTGTTCGACCGGCTGCTTGCGGCCGGGGCCACGATCATCGTGATCGACCACGATCTGGACCTGCTGGCTGCCGCCGACCACCTCATCGACATGGGGCCGGGCGGCGGCCCCGACGGCGGGCACATCCTCGCGGCCGGCACGCCGGAGGACGTTGCGCGCGACCCGGGCAGCGTGACCGGGCCATGGCTGGCGAGGCACCTGAACCTGCCGGAAGCCTCCCCAGCGCAGCGTCCTGCGTCATCGGAACAGATGCAGCGTGCGGGATCAACGATGCCAGCCTGATGCAGATCGGCGCACAAGCCCGCCGTTCCCTTGTTCGTTGGTGCAACCGGGATTAGCGTCGATCTGTCACCATCGGACGACGAGGAGCAGCGTCATGTCGATCGATCCAAAGAAGACCGCGGTCGTGCTTATCGAGTACCAGAACGACTTCACCTCCGAAGGTGGCGTGTTGCACGGCGCGGTGTCCGAGGTGATGGACAAGACCAGCATGCTCGACAACAGCCGGCGTGTCGCCGAGGCCGCCCGGACAGCCGGAGCCACCGTCATGCACGCCCCGATCACGTTCGCCGCGGGCTACCACGAGATCAGCTCGCACCCTTACGGGATTCTCAAAGGCGTCGTCGATGGCAACGCGTTCGTAAAAGGATCGTGGGGCGCGGCCATCGTCGATGACCTCGCCCCGGCCGAGGGCGACATCGTTGTTGAAGGCAAGCGCGGCCTGGACACGTTTGCCAGCACAAATCTCGATTTCATCCTGCGTAGCAAGGGCATCACGACGATCGCCCTCGGCGGATTCCTGACCAATTGCTGCGTCGAGTCCACCATGCGGAGCGGATACGAGAACGGGTATCGGGTTATCACGCTCAGTGACTGCCTCGCGGCGACTTCCCCGCAGGAGCATGACAACGCCTTGAAGTACGACTTCCCGATGTTCTCCGAACCGATGGAGTCGACTGACTTCATTACCGAGCTCGGACGTTGAGGCGGCTCACCCGAGGTCCACGATCAGAATTCGGTTTGGTCCGACGCACGGGGCACTTTCTGCAACGCTGGCCGAGGAGTTAGGCATCGATCCTGCCCACTGATACAGCGTCTGCCTGGCCGACAAGCTGGACGTACCGGCAATAGACCCGCCGGCGCCAATCTGATCCGATCCGACTGCGTCCTTCTGCGTTGATGTCGGTGTGCCGTTTGACCCGGCCCGAGACGGATGAGTGAGTGGTGGGCCGGCGCTACGTGCAGCACCTGGTGCAGACGTGCGCTTGCGGCAGACTCGAGCCATGCAAAGGGGACCTCTAGACCTACCGGCAGATGAGTTCGGCATGCTGGCCGCGCGTGTTGTAGAGGAGGCAACCCGGTATTTGGACCAGCTCGACACCTTGCCGGTCCGGCCGGACTCTTCGGGCCCGGAGACTCTGAAGCAGTTCGCGGTCCCGCCGCCTGAGACCGGTCAGGGAGTTGCGGTGTTTGACGACCTGACAGCGGTGGCCCGGCACAGCCGCGCCGGAAACGGACGCTTCTTCGGCTACGTGATGGGCTCGGGCGAGCCGGTGGGCGCCCTGGGCGACCTGTTCGCCTCGGTGATCAACCAGAACGGCACCGCGTGGCGGTCGGGTCCGGCGACCGCGGTGATCGAGCGCACCGTCATCTCGTGGCTGGCTCAGGCGATCGGTTGTGACGGATTCGGCGGAATCTTGACCAGCGGTGGGTCGCTGGCAAACCTGATGGGGTTGGCAATGGCGCGTGAGGCCAAGGCGCCGGCCAACCAAACAGGAGTAGCCGGCCCAAGCGTGGTGTATGCCTCCTCCGAAGCCCACATGTCGATCGGCAAGGCCGTCGCGCTGCTGGGTCTCGGCCGGGACAACCTTCGCCTCCTCCCAGCCGGCGACGACTTTCGGTTGAGCCCTACCGCGCTCCGCACGGCGGTCGCAGCCGATCGAGCAGCCGGCCGGACGCCGCTCGCAGTAGTCGCCTGTGCCGGCACGACCGTCACCAGAGCGGTGGACCCACTCGCCGAGCTGGTCGCAGTGGCCCGCGACGAGCGTCTCTGGGTCCACGTCGACGGCGCCTACGGCCTGCCCGCGGCGATGGTGGAACCCGATAAGTTTCTGGGGATCGCCAGCGTCGACTCATTGTCAATGGACGCCCACAAATGGCTCTACCAGCCGTTGGACTGCGGCGTCTTGCTGTACCGGAACCCGGCAGCGGCACGGCGGGCATTCGCCTTCACCGACGACTACGCCGCCTCGCTGAGCGACGACCCGGTCGAGGGTGATGTCCTGTTCGAGGAGACCCTCGAACTGTCCCGACGGGTCCGGGCGTTGAAGTTATGGCTGTCTGTTCGCTATCACGGTCTATCGTCGTTCCGGGCCGCCATCGCCGCGAACCTGCGACAGGCGAGGCTGCTCGCCGACCTGATCGACAAGCAGCCATCCCTCGAACGAGTCGCCGAGGTCCCACTCAGCGCAGTCTGCTTCCGATGGGTGGGTGGAGACCAGGCATCGCGCGACGGGCGAAACGCCGAAATCCTCGACAGAGTGAACCGCCGCGGGCGGGTATACCTGTCCAACGCGACCGTGCGCAGCAACTTCGTGTTGCGAGCCTGCATCACCAACCACCGCACCACCAACGCTGACGCCGCCGCTGTCGTTGACGAAGTGCTCGCCGCGGCGGCAGAGCTACCACCGTGAAATGCGATCCGCGGCAAGAAATGCGTAGCAAACCACCACTAGCGCCCTTGCCGAGGCCGGGCTAGTCCTGCTCGAACACGCGGCGGTGAGCTCCGAAGCTGACGCAGGGTGGTTCATGGCGCCTCCCCCACCGGTATGGGCGCGAACGGAACCATTGCCAGGGCAGACCTCGCCGAGGGGACGGCCGATGCCCACGACTACGCAGTTCGTGCGACAAGACGCTACCGACCAGATATTCGCGATCAAGACGTGGCGCTACCTGCGCGCTTCCATGATTGGATTCGTACTCGCCATCTTCATCGGGGTCGGGTTCGAACGGTCCAAAGCACCGGGATGCTTCCAAACGTCGATCAGCGCCTACTATTACACGCCCGTCCACGGCATTTTCATCGGCGCACTGGTCGCTGTCGGCACCTGCCTCATCTGCCTTCGAGGCAACACCGATGCCGAAGACATCCTCCTGAACCTCGCCGGCATGTTCGCTCCCGTCGTCGCTCTCGTGCCAACACCAGGTACCGGCTCGTGCGGATCCGTTCTGACCACGGCGGACAACCGAGAGTGAATATCACAACAACGTGTTTGTACTGCTTGCGGTCGGGGCGGCAGGTTTCGTATTCCTGGCGGTCATCTCCATCGTGGGGCGGGTCAAGCACGGAAACTGGCCGCCGCGGCTCAGCCTCATCGGCTACGCCCTGACGCTCGCCGTGTGGGGATACGCAGTCGTAACCTTCGTCTGGTTCCGCACTTTCTTCCGGGACACGGCGCATTACTCAGCCGCGATCGCCATGTTCGCGTGCTTCCTGGCCGTCGTCATTCTCGACGCGGTCAGCTACAAGGTATATAAGGAACCGGCCGTCGCGACGCATCCCGTTCGGGACAAGGTGAAGGTAGCGTTGTCTTGGCGGGATCCCTACGCGGTTATCGCGCTAGTGATGATCGCGGACGCGATCGGTTGGGGCATCGCCGGGCTGGTATTCAACTGGTCGTACTGGATCATCTGGATCGAAGCCACCCTCATCACGTTGTTCGCCGTGTTCTGGGGCTGGCAGACCTCGGAGCTTTGGAACAAGGGCCTGCGCGGGCAGGCCACGCCCAGCGGCCGGAGCGACCCGGGTGTCGTCGTTCCACCGAGCGCCCCCGCGTCCGCTCCCGTCGCGGGTCTATCCCGCTAACGGTGTTTCCGGCATTTGGGTTCGTGGATTTCGGCGCTCGCCGAAGGTGATCGAGAAGGTGTATTACGCCGGCTTCCAACGCATTGTCCATCCTGCCCCGCCCGGTCGAACATGACATCCGGAATCGGTGGGGACAGCTGGTGCAGACCGAACCGAACGAGCACGTTGCCGCCAGCCTGACGGGCCGAGTGATCAGGTCAGTCCGATATTTCTTGTTGCGAGTGAGCGATGACCAGGAGCCTTCGCAGTGGGACTTCGGGGTGTGGCAGTACTCAACGCCTCACTGGCCCACGCGACCGTCGATGCACTCACGCAACAGATCCGCGTGGCCGCAGTGTCGGGCGTACTCCTCGATCCGGTGCACCAGCAGTTCCCGGACGGCGATGGTGTCCTTCCCCACGCGCACGCTCAGATCCGAGTGCCCGGCCAGCACGGCGTCGGTGGCTGCCTGCTCACGGGCCAGATCGGCGTATGCGGCATCGACCACCTCCTGTTCGGCGACCGCTCCGTCGAAGTCGGCGTCGCCCGCGCCGTACAACCTCGGTGGGGGGTCGCCAGGCAGGATCCAGGCGCGCCAGTCCCGCTCTACCTCGGCGAGGTGCCGGAGCAGGCCGAGCAGCGACATGGTCGACGGCGGCACCGATCGACGGGCTAGCTGTTCGGCGTTAAGACCCTCGCATTTCATCAGCAGGGTCAGTCTGTAGTTCGTCAGGTAGTCCTGCAACGTCGCCAGCTCGCCTTCCGGGCTTGCACCGGCGCTGTCGCGGGGATCCTCATCCGGGTCTAACCACATGTCTGGGTAGACGATTGCCTGACTCCACCTCTGGGGCTGGTCGCTCACTCTGGCCATGTTGGTCCTCGGGTACCCGGCTCGCCAGCGGATTCCGCCACTCGCAGTGGTCCGATGAGTTGATCATTCAGGACGAGCTGCGATCTGGCTCGACAGCGGGCTTGCCCGTGACCTGGTTGCGCGAGGCGCTGACATCCGCGCCCGCAACCGGCGCGGTGCCCAACCGTTGCATGCCGCGGTCATCGGTGAACCCGGCGCCACGAACTGGGACCCGACACGCCAGCGGGCGATCATCAACTATCTGATTGACGCGGGCGCTGACCCGAACGCACGAGCCCAGGGCAGGGTAACGCCGCTGCATCGAGCAGTGCGGAACCGATCTTCAGCTGCCGTCGACGCGCTCTTGCGCGCCGGCGCCGACCCCCGCTCCACGAACGACCACGGTTCGACACCTTCCGATCTCGCCCGATGGACCACAGGGCGCGGCGGTGTCGGATCCGAGGCCGCCAAGCTCGAGCAGCAGACCATCATCGACCTTCTCGAGAAAGCCATGGCTTGACGACAGCCTCCGCCACCCCCAGGAAAGCGGCGGCAACACAGCCGCGGGCGCGATCTTGGCGGGTGACCTCGATGCTGCAAAGTCCGCGGGGAAGGACGCAGTTCGGGCAGATCTGGGAATCCTGGGGCACATGACGTGCCTGCGGGTCGGAGCCGCAGTGGGCGTGATCGACGCTGATCGCCTGCTGCGCGCGGTGGCCTGCGGTCAGCGGGACCGGTACCAGGCGACGGTCCGCTGCACCGCGTCGCGGTGCGGGGTCGGTTCCAGGTGGCCGAAGGCGGCGTCGAATTTGCTGGTGTCGATGACGAAGGGCGCGCGAAACTGGTAGGTCGTCTCGCGCATCTCCCGGAGCAGTGGCGGAAGATGCCCGCGACCGCGAGCATTGCTGGATTGGCGATGCTTGCGTGGACCGGTACCGACTGCCCGGCGGCCTTGGCGATCATGTCGAAGAACTGCTGGGCGGTCAGCGGCTCAGCCGCTGGAAGATGCCAGACCTGTCCGTCAGCTTCCCGCCGGTCAGCGAGAACCAACAGTCCGCGAGCGACGTCAGGCAGGTAGTGGAAGGTGTGCGGCTGGTCGAGACGTCCGCTCCATTGCGGCTTCTTTCCGGCCAGGATCCGCCCGAACACCGTCTCGCCAGCCGTCGAGCCCGTCCCGTGTGGGCCGTAATAGTCAGAAGCTCGCCCTATCACAACTCGTGCCTGGCCGTTTCGGTGCGCGGCGAGTAGCTGGGCGGCCATCTCGACCCGGGTCCGGCCCTTGCGGCCAGCCGCGACAGCAGGCAGGTCCTCGCGCAATGGCCCGTCAACGGGGCCGTAAGCGTACAAGTTGTCGGCGAAGACCAGCTTGGCGCCAGTGGACTCGGCCGCATCCAGGATGGAACGTGTCAGCGCCGGGAACAGCTCGGGCCATTTGGCATACGGGGGGCTGGCGCAGTGATAGAGACAGACGCGCCGGCCGCCGCGCGGGC
The DNA here is from genome assembly GCA_963748415.1 of uncultured Actinomycetota bacterium. Classification (GTDB taxonomy): domain Bacteria; phylum Actinomycetota; class Actinomycetes; order Mycobacteriales; family Jatrophihabitantaceae; genus CAVVJA01. The sequence goes on from CAVVJA010000007.1 coordinate 116,212, forward strand.
CGCCTGGGCCGGTTCGACACGTCAGCCGCCACGCCCTGCGCGCCATCGAGAGCCTGGCCGCTGCGGCTGACCGCCCGCACATCACGGCCAGCGTGCACCAATTCGGTCACGACGGCGGTGCCGATGGCGCCGGTCGCGCCGAAGACTACGTCCAAGGAGTCATCCCGCTCCGTCATCGTGATCCTCCTTCTCTGTGGCACCCAGGTTGATCTGCGCACACTCGCCCGGGCTGCCATCACAACGTTCAGCCGCCGGTATTCCGCGACGGGCGTTCTTACCCCGGTCCCACGTGGGTCTCGGCCAAGATGCCCGCGAGCGACTACTGCGAGGTCGCACGACCGCCGGATCACGTAGCCGGTGCGGCCTCAGCCCGTGGCCGCGTCACCCGATGGGCGAGCCAAAGCGGATGACGTTGCCGTCGGGGTCGACAACGGCGCCTTCGTGTTGCCCCCATTCGGTGTCCTGCGGTGAATGAAGCTCGACGCCTGCGGAGCGCCACGCCGCGGCCAGGTCGTCGGCGTCGTCAACCAAGAGGTACGCAGTGCTAGTACAGCGGTCGCCGTCGGGCACGACACCAAGGTGGATCTCGATGCCGTGCCACGTGGCGAATCCGTAGCCGCCTCCCGCGTATGCACGGACGGCGAACCCGAGTCGCTGGTAGTGCTCCATCGCCGCATCGAGGTCATGGACGGCGAAGATCGGCGCGATGCGTTCCATGGCGTCAGCCTCGCAGAGGATCGGCGTGCGCGGCGATCGGGATTCGGCGACCCCAGCAACCCGGTCATGAGACGACGGGCCCCTGCGATGCCGCGCCCCAGTGGAGCGCGTGCGAACGAATGGGAGCGCTCAGGTCACTTGGAGCACGATTGACAGCACCAGCTTCGTAAGCGTGCCGGACCAGATCAGTTCCGACCTCGACGTTGACGTCGCAATGCCAGCCAGACCAGTGACACAGAACACGCAGCCGCAGCCACCCGGTCAGTCGCCCACGGAGTAATCGGCGATCGCCGAGATCCAAGCAATCACCGTGGATGGTCGCGTCCGTCGCTTCGTTCCACGCCGGCGGCGGCGAGGTGGCTCGCTACATCGGCCGCCTCGGAGGATGTTGACGCGAGGAGTCAGGCACTGAGTGCGGTCATGGCGTGGCATTAGCGAGAATGCAGCACACGGGCATCCGCGCGAGAACCCGCATCAAACCGCTCTCGCGCGTCGCCCTACGCGCACCGATTTGGCAATTCCACGAGGGTCAGACCCTACCCGGGTCGATGGCAGTCGCGAATTGCGCGTTGAACAGTGCTTCATCGTTCGGCCTGTGGAATCCGATTTGGGCCCGGTCGATGTGGCGAAGCGTCAGCAACTTGTTCAGGTCCGCAAGACTGGCACCTGGCGGCAGGGTCAGCCCGGTCCCAATGTGCCACACGCCGTCGGCGGTTGGCCAAGCCATGTACTGACTCATGACCATGACGGTACGCCGACGCACCGCACACCTGTTTCGCGACTCGGCGCCGGCGCCGGCGGCGCGCCCGTCGGAGGCGTCGGGCTCGTGCGTGACGAACCCGACCTTCGATGGCCCTCAGGCAGTTCCGATGGCCATGATGGAGGGTCCGCGCCGTAGGGCACGAGGCGGTCGGTGGTCGGCAGGCTCAAGTTGGTGAAGGTGAGCGGCGATGTCAGCGAAGTCACGGCGCCGTACGCGGTGTCGATCGAGACCGCCTCCGCCGGGTATAAGTCGGTCTCGGGGACCTCGCCCTGGGCGCCGACGTCGAGCAGGCAGAGTTCCGGTACCCACATGGCGCTGCGTGTCAGCGACATCTTCATCTGGTACGAACCACCTTCGATGGCACGTCGGTGGAGCGCCGCCATCATCCCGGCGGCCGCGAAGTACCCGGTGATCAGATCGCCCAGGTAGAAGGCCGGGGAGAACCTCGGTGGGCCGCCCTGGCCTTCAGCCATCGCGAACCCGGACGCCACCTGCCCGTTCTGGTCGAATCCGGGCCGGTCCTTGCTACCGTAGGCCGAGCCACCGCACAGGTGGAACGATATGCGCGGTGTCGCCCCAGGTCATGCGGCAAGCGCGAGTGCGAACGGGTAGACCTGGGCGGCGCCGGCTAGGCGCAGCAGCCGGGACACTACGGTGAACGTCCAGCCGGTGTCGATGAAGTCGTCGACGAGGAGAACTGGCTGCCCGGTCAGCTGTGCGGCGAGCGCGGATGGCATTTCGTACGCATTCCACACCTCGCGCAGGCGTAACGCACTGTTGGTGCGACCGGTCGACGAGGGCCTGATGTGGGTGACCTGGCCGAGGTCGGTCAGGCGGCCAAGTTCGGCCAGCCGGGACGCCAGATCCGCAATTAGCCGCGGGCGCCGCACGGAGCCCACGCGCACGAGGGCGGCCGGACGCTGCGCCCAATCCCACGATGCGAGCACCTGGACGGATGCCTTGACCAGGTCGTCCGGTACGGGAACGTCTTCGGCCTCGGCGGCGAGCAGCGGCCGCAGGCGGGAACCGAACCCGAGGTCGGTGAGCCGGGCGATCACCCTGCCGGTCTCGGCCTGATCGGTCGCCGCCACCTTGCCGCGCACCTCGATGCCCAGACCGGGCATGGCACTCGGCCACATCCGGCGCGAGCCGAACGCGACGCCGGGACGCCCCAACGCGGACGCCGCGGCGGAGACCGTCTCTTCACCGACCTCGCCGGCCAGCGTGAGCCCGCCGCAGTTGTCGCAGCGACCGCAGTCGAGCGCCCCGGGGTCGTCAAGCTGCGTGCGCAGGAAGCGCATCCGGCAGGTGGTGGTGGTCTGGTACTCGCGCATCGCACGCTGCTCGTCATGGCGTACTCGCGCGACGTTGCGGTAGCGGTCGGCGTCGTACTGCCACTCGGCGCCGGTCGCGATCCACCCTCCTCGCACCCGCTTGGCCGCGCCGTCGACGTCGAGCACCTTAAGCATCGTCTCGAGCCGCGAACGGCTCAGTTCGACGCGGGTCTCGAGAGCGGCGGTACTCATCGGCGCGCCCTCAGCAGCGAGCGTGCGCAACGCCTGCCGAACATGCTCCTCGGCGGGGAATCCGACGGAGACGAAGTAGTCCCAGATCGCCTGATCCTCCGGACCCGGGAGCAGGATCACCTGGGCCCGATCGACTCCGCGACCGGCGCGACCCACCTGCTGGTAGTAGGCGATGGGTGAGGCCGGTGCGCCGAAGTGGATCACGAACCCGAGGTCCGGCTTGTCGAAACCCATGCCGAGCGCCGATGTCGCGACGAGTGCCTTGACCCGGTTGTTGATCAGGTCGTCCTCGGCGGCGAGTCGCTCTGCCTGCTCGGTCTGGCCGGAGTAGGCCGCCACCGAGAACCCCCGTTCGCGCAGATAGCCGGCGACCTCCTGCGATGCGGCGACCGTGAGCGTGTAGATGATCCCGGAGCCGGGCAGCGTGTCGAGGTTCTCAGCGAGCCAGGCCAGCCGATAGGTAGTCGTCGGCAACTCGAGCACACCCAGGTGCAGCGAATCGCGGTCGAGGCTGCCGCGCAGGACGAGAACATCGTCCGGTGCGCCCGGCCGGAGGCCGAGCACGTCGGCGACGTCGTCGACCACCCGCGCGTTGGCAGTCGCGGTGGTTGCCAGCACCGGAATACCGTCCGGGAGTTCGGGCAACAGCGTGCGCAGCCGACGGAAGTCGGGCCGAAAGTCGTGTCCCCAGTCGCTGATGCAGTGCGCTTCGTCGACGACCAGCAGCCCACAGGTCGCCGCGAGCCGGGGCAGCACGTTGTCGCGGAAGTCCGGGTTGTTAAGGCGTTCCGGCGACAGCAGCAGGACATCCACTGCGCCGCGCGACACGTCGGCGAAGACTTGCTGCCATTCGTCGATGTTGGTGGAGTTGATCGTCACAGCCCGGATGCCGGCTCGTCCGGCGGCAGCGATCTGATTACGCATCAGGGCGAGCAGCGGCGAAACGATCACCGTCGGTCCACTAGCGTGTGCCCGCAACAGCGCGGTGGCGACGAAATACACCGCAGACTTGCCCCAGCCCGTGCGTTGCACGACCAGAACTCGCCGCCGGTCGGCCACCAAAGCTGCGATCGCCGTCCACTGATCTTCGCGCAGTACCGCGTCCTCGCCGGCGAGCGCGGTCAGATGACGTTGCGCCTGGACACGAAGTTCCGTCCGATCACGCATGCCGGTCATCCGCCCTGTCTAACAGGCTCCGCCGACACATCGCCCAGCACATCAGCCAGTGACCCGGATCGGCGACCTACTCCGAAGCCACCGCGCATATCGCGCGCCTCCCCCAGTGCATCGGTTAGCCGCCGAAGGCCTACGGGACTCAGGTCCGTCGGTAGACATCCCGGCCGATCGCCGCGCCGCGACTCGACCGCCCCGAGCAGGGTGTTGACGGACGCCGATGAGGCCGCATGCGTCGGTCAAATGATGGCCCTACCGATGCGAAGGTCTTCGCCGTCGCGGACGAGACGGGCTACAACCTCACCTGCTGGACCTCGATGAGATATGCGATCTCTGACCGCCACTTCCACCTGGCTGGTGCTGCTGCCCGGCTTCATCCTGGCCGGGATCGGCCTGGGCGTCACGTCCACCGGCCTGGCCTCGGCAGCGCTTTCGGCGGTGGAGCCGGCCCACGCCGGGATGGCCGCCGGCCTGGTGAACACGCTGCGTCAGGTCGGCACCGCCACCGGCGTGGCCGTGCTCGGCGCCTTCATGCGCCGTATCGGCGGGCCCTCGAGTATCAGCGGCATGTCAGTGGGCGATAAACCCGGTATCAGCGCCCTCGCCGAAGGTTGAAACAGCCAAGCCAGCAAAGGCTGGGTGGCCGCCGAGCCAGGCGGCTCGTCAACTAGACGGACGAAGGGAAGCCATGCCTATCAACCGGCCGCCGGCGATCGACGTGTCCGGGCTGCGCAAGTCCTACGGTGATCACGTCGTCCTCGACGGCATCGATCTCCTGGTCGCCGAGGGCACCGTGTTCGCGTTGCTCGGCCCGAACGGCGCGGGCAAAACAACGACTGTCCAGATCCTGTCGACGCTCCTACCCACCGACGGCGGAGTGGCCCGGGTCGACGGTCACGATGTGACCGCCGACCCCGACGAGGTTCGCAAGGTCATCGGCGTCACCGGCCAGTTCTCCGCCGTGGACAACCTGCTCACCGGCGAGGAGAACCTCCTGCTGATGGCGGACCTCAACCACCTGGACAAGGCCGAAGGTCGGCGCCGCGCAGTCGAGCTGCTGCACCGTTTCGACCTGACCGACTGGGCCAAGAAGTCGCCGTCCACCTACTCCGGCGGCATGCGCCGCAAGCTCGACCTGGCAATGACGCTGGTCGGCGACCCGCGCGTCATCTTCCTCGATGAGCCCACCACAGGGCTGGACCCACGGTCCCGCCGCACGATGTGGGACGCGATCCGCCGGATGGTCCGTGACGGGGTGACGGTCTTCCTCACCACCCAAAACCTTGAGGAGGCAGACCAGCTCGCCGACCGTATCGCGCTGCTCGACAACGGTCTGCTGGTCGCCGAGGGCACCGCCGATCAACTCAAGCGGCTGATCCCCGGCGGGCACATCCGGCTGCAGTTCGCCGACGGTGCCGAGCTCGACGCGGCATCGCGGGCCTTTGGCGGATCCACCCGCGCCGAAGACGCGCTCGCACTGCAAATCCCCAGCGACGGCGGCGTCCATTCGCTGCGCGCGGTGCTCGACCACCTTCAGGCGGCGTCCATCCACGTCGAGTCCCTCACCGTCCATATGCCCGATCTTGACGACGTGTTCCTTGCCCTGACCGGTCGCCGCGCGGAGGAGCACCGCACCGTAGAGAAGGAGGCCGCGCGATGAGCGCCATGACCTATGCCGCCCGCGACTCTCGAACGATGTTGCGGCGCAGCATGAAACGCCTGGTGCGCTACCCATCCCAGAGCCTGTTCGTGATCGGCATCCCGATCGTGTTCCTCCTGCTGTTCGTCTACGTTTTCGGCGGAACGCTGGGCGACGGGCTCGGCGCCCCGTCTGGCGGCCGGCAGGAGTACGTGAACTATGTCGTGCCCGGGATCATTCTGATGACCGCAGCCGCTGCGGCCCAGGGCATCGCGATCACGGTCGCGATGGACATGAGCGAAGGGGTCATCGCCCGGTTCCGCACCATGGCCATCTCACGCACTGCAGTGCTGACCGGACATGTCGTCAGCAGCCTGATCCAAGCTGTGGGCGGCATGGCGATCGTCGTCGGGGTCGCGCTGCTCGTCGGGTTCAACCCGAACGCCACCGCGGCGGAGTGGGTCGCTGCCGCGGGCCTGTTGGCGTTCTTCTCGCTGGGCCTCATCTGGCTCTGTGTCGGCCTCGGACTCCAGGCGAAGAGCGTCGAGACGGCGAGCAACACACCGATGCTCCTGACACTGTTGCCGTTCCTCAGCAGCGGGTTCGTGCCCACCGACTCGATGCCGACGGCGTTGCGCTGGTTCGCCGAATACCAGCCGTTCACGCCAGTCATCGAGACCGTCCGCGGCCTGCTACTCGGCACCAGCATCGGCAATAACGGCGTCCTTGCCATCGCCTGGAGCGTAGTGATCGCTGTCGGCAGCTACCGGTGGGCCAGGCGTCAGTTCAATCGCCCCCCGATCAACCGGCCTTCGGTGCTGGCACACTGAGCACTGACGCGGTGAGCTCGCGGACTTCTTCGGAGTTCGCGAGCTCACCGCGTCCCAGGCCGGTGAAGCCATCGCGGGCGCGCTGCAGCGCTTCGGTGAACTTCGCGTCACCGACGGCGGCACGCGCGGCCGCCGCCACGCGAGGCTCGTCGGGTCGTGAACGGTCCGGCCCGCCACCGACACCTTCCGCCGCAGCTAACAGCCGGGCGGCCTCGTGGGGGTAGCCGCGCCGAACCGCCTGGTCGGCAACGCCCACAAGGACCTGGCTGACCAGTGCGAGGTCGCCGCCGCCCAACGCGATGGCGAGGGCCTCGGCACGCCGGTCACCCGCCCTCGCTAGGTCCCCCTCGATCGCGTCCACGTAGGCAAGCGAGTCGAGAATCATCGACCGAAACAACGGGTCGGCCTTGACGTGCGGCAGCACCGCATCGACGCGACCCAGCTCAGTACGGGCGGTGCCGAGGTCACCAGACCAACGAGCCAGATCGCCCTTGAAGAACGCGAGTGCCGCATGCGCATCAGCCCAGGCGACGTGCTCCGCATCGCGCTCGGCTTGCGCCATGGCCACGCCTGCCCCCGCCGGGTCGCCGAGCAGCCAATGCAGTTGAGCCTCCTTGGCTCGAAGGAACACCAGGTCTTCGCGGGCCCCCATCTCAGTCAGGACCTGCGCGGCCTGCCGACAGTAGTCAACGGCCAGTGGCAGGTCGCCGCGCCGCGCTGCCAGGTCACCCAGCGTGGCCAGGGCAAATGAGATGCCCCACCGCTCGCCGATAGAGCGAAACTCGTCGAGCGCCTTCCCGATATCGCTCTCCCGCTCCTCGTCGCCGAGCATGCGGGTGCGCGTGAGCCGGCTCTGGGCACGCACCCACGGGTCGTCGTCGGCCAGCAGGGGCTCCATTGCTTCCATCGCCGACGTACCTCGGCCCCACTCGTCTTGCACACCCGCGAAGACCGCGACTGCGAGCCGGAGCAGCGGTCCGGGATTAGCCAGTTCCTTCGCAAGTCTCTTCGCTTCCCGGATCCACGGCTCGGCCTGCCCCAGGTCGCCCAGGCCGGCCGTGGTGAAGTAGGCAATCATCGCGGCGCCCGTCGCCCGGGTCGCGGCATCGACCTCCCCTGGCACTTCCAGAGCCTCAGTGGCCAGCTGAATCCCCTCCGCCTTGTGACCGCCGAACCACCAGTACCAGCCAGCGGCGTTGACCATGCGTACGGCCAGCTGCACGTCGCCCAGCGCGATCGCGCTACGCATCGCGGCGTGCAGGTTGTCGTGCTCCGCCTCGAGCCGGCGTCCCCACTCCAGCTGTTCGGCACGGCGTAGGTGCGGCTCTGCGGTCTCGGCGAGCTCGACGAAAAACCTCGCGTACGCGTGACGCATGGCATCCCGCTCGCCGGCCTCATCGAGCCGCTCCCTGCCGTACGCCCTGATTGTCTCGAGCATCCGGTAGCGCGGCGCCTCGTCATCACCTTCCGCCATCAGCAAGGACTTGTCGGCCAGAGCGGTCAGCAGGTCGAGAACCTCGCTGGTCTGCACGGGTCCACCGGCGCACACGCGTTCGGCGGCCTCCACCGTGGCACCGCCGGCGAAGACGGTGACCCGGCGCAGCAGTGCCTGCTCCGCCTCGGAGAGCAGTTCCCAGCTCCAGTCGACCACCGCTCGGAGCGTCTGGTGCCGGGTCATGGCGGTGCGGTTGCCGCCGGTGAGCAGCCGGAATCGGTCGTCGAGGCGGCTGGCAAGCTGAACCACGGTCATGGTCCGAAGCCGCGCCGCCGCGAGCTCGATGGCCAGTGGCATGCCGTCCAGGGCTCGGCAGATCGCACTGACGGCCGGCACGTCGTCGTCAGTGATGTTGAGGCCGGGACGGACCGCTCGGACCCGATCGACCAGCAGTCGGACGGCGTCGTACGACATGAGCTCCGCGACACGCAACTCGGCGTCCGCGGCTGGAAGCGCAAGCGGTTCGACCGGCCAAACGGACTCACCGTTGATGTTCAACGGCTCACGGCTGGTCGCGAGGATGCGCAGCCGAGGGCAATCAGCGAGTACCCGGTCCGCGAGCGTTGCAGCGGCGGCGATGACATGCTCGCAGTTGTCGAGCACGAGCAGTGCAGCTCGGTCGCGCAACACCGCGGTGAGCCGGTCGATGGGATCGCTCGGCCCTCCCATCAGTGACTGTTCGCGTAGGCCCAGCGCGGCCAGCACTGCGGCCGGGAGATCTGCCGGTTCGGTAACCCGGTCGAACTCCACGAGCCACACCCCGTCGGGCATCTGATCGAGCAACGTGCGTGACGCCTCGACGGCCAGGCGGGTCTTGCCGGCTCCGCCCGGCCCGATGAGTGTGGTCAGTCGATAGTCGCCGAGCAACTCCCACACTTTGACGACATCCGCGTCGCGACCGACGAAGCTGGTAAGCCGGGCGGGCATGTTGGTGCGTTGTGCCGCCTCCGGACCGGGTGCCGGTGCCGGGACGATCTCACCGCGGAGCACCGCAGTGTGCACGGCGGACAACTCCGGGGACGGATCGGTGCCCAGCCGGTCGGCGAGAGCCTCGCGGGTGCGCTCGAACAGGCCGAGTGCTTCCGCTGGGCTTCCTGCCTCGCTCATCGCACGCATGCATGCGGCAACAAGCCGCTCGCGCAGCGGGTGCTCCACTACCAGCGCCGTGAGCTCGGTGACCAGGTCCGCCCCACGGCCGAGCCGCAGCTCTGCACCGACCCGGTCTTCTATCGCAGTCAGCCTGAGCTCGTCGAGCCTCGTGATGGTCGTCTGGAAGAACTCCTGGTCGAAGACGTCCAGCAGTGCTGGTCCCCGCCAGAGGCCGAGAGCATCTCTCAGCCGCTCCGCGGCGGGAGCAGGATCGCGGGCCAACTCGGCACGTCCGGCGGCGACAAGTCGCTCGAACCGCACGACGTCGACATCGTCCGACCCGATCACGAGTCGATAGCCCGCCGGATGTGACTCGATCGAACCTGCGGGAAGCGCCCGGCGCAGCCGCGACACCAGCGCCTGGAGCGCATTCGCCGCCCCGGGCGGGGCCCCGTCGCCCCAGACCGCGTCGATCAGCCGAGAGGTGGGGATCAGCTGGCGAGGCGTCAGGGCCAACGCGATGAGCAGCGTGCGCAACCGGATGCCAGCCACATGGACGGCGGCACCATCGTCGTCCGTGACCTCCAGCGGCCCCAACATCGCGATCTGCACTTGATCCATCCTGCCGGACGCTTCTCGGCTCGGAATCGCCAACTGGGTGAACCAGGCGGCCACCATGCGACATCTGTAGAGGCGAGCGCGCAGCTTGCGCGGCTTGCGATCCTTCGTCATTCGGTCATGACGCGCACGGGCGCCAGCGCGAGCGACAGCCATGGCGCGCTTGCGGACTCCGCGGCTATATCTTCGGGCCGTGCCGGCGTGGGCGCGCGGTGCTGCACGGACGTGGATTCCGTCGCCTTGCTTGCCGAGCAGGCTGAGATTTCGGCGGGTTTATCGCTGGGGGCGCCAACGGGGCCCGGCGAGGGCACGATCGACGTCTGCATCTGGAGGAGTGACGTGGCGGACGCTGGGACCTACCGGGACCTCGCGGAGGCGGCGTGGTCCTGGACCCTCGGCCAGGTCCGCGACGACGACGGGCCGTGGCTGCCAGAATCGGTCGAGGAAGGCACGCCGCAGACACTGGCGACCTGGGACCGCGACTGCCTGTACGTCGGGATCGCGGGGACCGCGCTCGCGCTCGCCGAGGTGGCGCAGCACCGGCGTTTCACGGAACGGGAGCAGCGCCTCGCCGACGACGTGGTGGCCCGGCTCGGCCGCCAGTCCCGTACCCGCGACGACGCATCGCTCTACGGCGGTCTCGCCGGCATCGTGACTGGGCTGCGGCACCTTGCGCCTGGTGCCGAACGGGACGCGCTGCGCAGGATCGGCGAGCTGCGCACCCCGGCGGGATGGGTGTCGCAGGAGCCCGGTCCGTATCACGGCACCGTGCTCACCGACATCATCGGCGGGACCGCCGGGATCGTGCTCACGGCGCTGTGGGCCGGGGATGCCGAGGACGTCGTTTCCGCTGGATGCGACGCGCTGCTGGCCGACGCGGACGAGACGGAGGCGGGCCTGGACTGGGGGATGGTCCCGCACGCGCCGTCCCGCGGCCCGAACTTCTCGCACGGGACGGCCGGCATCGCGTCCGCGCTCGCGGTCGCGGGCACGGCCCTCGACCGAGCCGACCTGGTCGCGGCGGCCGCCCGCGGTGCCGAGCACCTCCTGTCCGTCGGGCGGCTTAACGAGCACGGCTTCGTCGTGCCGCACACCATCCCGCCCTCCAGCCGCGAGGTCGAGCCCGTGACGTACACCTGGTGCCACGGACCAGCGGGGACCTCGCAGCTGTTCGCCGCCCTCTCTCGGTCCGGTGTCGCCGAGGTCGCTGGCCGCTCCACGGTCTGGCTGCGGCAGCGCTGCTTCGACGCGATCCTCGACGCAGGAGTGCCGCAGCGGCTGCGGCCCGGCTTTTGGGACAACGACGGCCGGTGCTGCGGCACCGCGGGCGTCGGCGACGTCCTGCTCGACGCCTACCAGGACACCACTGACCCGGGGCGGGCCGGCTGGCTGCTCGGCGCGGCCCGCGCGATGGCCGACGCGCTCGTAAAGCGGGCGATCCGGGACGATGAGGGAGCGCGCTGGCGTTTCGTCGAGCACCGCATCGCCGACCCGCTGCTGCCGCCGGGGACGTCGTGGATGCAGGGATCCGCCGGCATCGCCGCGTTCCTGTTTCGCATCGCTCGGGTGCTGGCGCAAGGTCGTGCGGCGCCGGTCGTCGATCGCCCCGACCAGTGGTGGACGGTGCCGACCGCGCTCACGATATCGGCGGCGCCTGCGCACTGAACCTCGCCGCCCATGCGGCGGTCAGGTACTCGTGCGTGCGTTCAGCGACCGTGCGGTCGGCCGGTGAACTGCTGGGATTAAGCTCACCGGCCGCTCCACGGGAGATTGTGCCCCTACGCCTACGGTTTGTAAACGCTTACAGCAGGTCTTCCTGGAACATTAGGTCGGAGCGCAAAACGATCTGGGATCACTTCATCGTCGACCGGCCAAACGGCCAATCGCACCCGGCGCAGGACGCGGCTCCTGACCGGCCACGGGTGTACTCGAGAGGCGTTTCAGTGCTGGGCCGTTATCACCGCTACTGGAAGGTGAAATTTGCGCTCGATCTTGTGGGGAAGATCCTGATGCAGCCAGCGTGAAATACCTCGCGGCAATGTCGACACGATGATCTCGTCGAACTCCCGGTACCTGAGATACGCCCCGATCGCCTTGATCGGATCGGGGTCGCCAACGTTGCCGTCGACGCGGATCCCCGCCTGTCGGAAGCTCTCAATGGCGGAGTCAAGGCGATGCTGCGCAACGCGGTATTCCTCGCCTTCATCACCGCCACTCGATTGTGGGATGTTCACCGAAGCGGACAGCATGCCCGTCATCGTGCTGGACTTGGCAGGCACCGCAGGCACCAGGAGGGTAAAGGAACACTCCTCCTTGGCGGCTCGCCCCTTTATCGCGTCCAAGAGATGTTGGTTGGTCGCAGTTTGATTCGCGACAACGAGGATCTTGCGCATCGGCCGGCCCTCCCGCTCGCAGAGAGTGGAGCGTATCCGGTCGCGGCGGCCCACTGAGCCGTTGCCAGAATGTGCGCATTCTCTACCGTGGGCTGCACCAGGGCTGTCAATCACCAACCCGGAGTTCGTCCCATCGCAGGATCAACAGGACTCAGCGCCTAAGCGGCCGGTCTGCAGCTCTCACTCTCCCCGCGAAAGACAGTGTGGGGCTACGTGTGGACACTGCGTTGGAACAGTCTTGGCCTGCGCGGGGTCGCGCTGCGCCGCTCGCGAGGAGCACGGCCTCGCCCGGCTGGCGGACGGCCAGGCTGGCGATGGCAGGAATGGTCAAGGCGTTACCGTCATCGGTAAGAACCCGAGGGAGGGCGCGATGAGCACGACCGAAGACCGTAGCGACCCGAGTGCGGCGGGACAGGCGGCAGCACTCTTGGGCGGCGAAGTTCGTTAGGGCTACGCCGAGGTCGGCGACCAACGACTGCATTACGTCGAGGCCGGCGATGGGCCGCTGGTCGTCCTGCTGCACGGCTTCCCCGAGTTCTGGTACGGCTGGCGGCTGCAGATCAAACCGCTCGCGGCGGCGGGATTTCGCGTCGTCGCACCCGACATGCGCGGCTACAACCTCTCATCGAAGCCGGACGGCGTCGCCGCCTACGACATCGGCAAGCTGACCGACGACATCCGCGGCCTGGTCCACGAACGCGGTGCCGAGACCGCGCTGCTGGCCGGTCACGACTGGGGCGGAAGCGTCGCCTGGGCCACCGCGATGAACCACCCCGAGGTCGTGGACCGGCTGGCCATCCTCAACGCGGCCCATCCGCGGAAGCTGTCGCAGGGACTGCACCACCCCGGGCAGCTGCGCAAGTCCTGGTATTTCTTCTTCTTCGACCTCCCGGAGCTGCCCGAAACCGTCGTGCGCGCCGACCACTGGCACTTCTTCCGGCACTTCCTGCGTGACGCCCACCCGGCGTACACGCCGGAGGAGATCGACCGCTACATCGAGGCGTGGTCCCAGCCAGACGCGGCAACCGGGATGATCAACTACTACCGGTCGTCGGTGCGGACCCCGCTCAAGCGTGCCGAAGAGCAGATTCGGCCCATCTCGGCGCCCACCCTGGTCATCTGGGGGCAGCGCGACCGCTACCTCGGCGAAGAACTCGCCGAGCCCGAGCACGACGACGTGCCCAACCTCGACCGCGTCGAGCGTCTGCCCGATGCCTCGCATTGGGTTCATCACGACGAGGCTGAGCGCGTCAACCAGCTACTAATCGCCTTTTTCGCCCCCGCCCTGCCAGCCAAGAACTGACCGGGGACTTCGCCGGGCGCCGGGCGCCCGGGTCGAGCTCGGGATTGCCGCGCTGCCGCTGGCACCGAGCGGTACGGTGCCCTTGACGGGATCGAGCGCGACCGGGCAGGGCTTCGGGATTGCGCTGCGCTCAGTGGCCGGGGCTGGTGCGATCAAGCGTCACGGCGGGCATCGTCGGCCGGTGTCGTCAATCTCCTGGCCGTTAGCCGTTTTGTCGCAGCTTCCCGATCGCGGTGCCGAGGTCGGTCTCGATGCCGTCGGGCTGCTGCATACCGTTCTTGAACAGCAGCTGGACGAACGGTCGGCGCTCCGGACGGCCGGCGCTGGCGAAGTACGCCTGCAGCCCGGCCGCGAACTCGGCGTCGTCGGGCAGCGTGGCCACGTCGACCAGCTTCTTGATGCCGGCGACGGCCACCTTGTCGAAGGCCGCGATCCGACGCGCGAACGCGTCGATGAAGCCCTCGATCTCGTCGTCCGGGATGACCCGGTTCACGTACCCGTACTCGGCGGCCAGGGCGGCCGGGATGTCATCGCCGCCGAGCAGAATCTCCAGCGCGCGACCGCGGCCGACCAGGCGCCCGAGCCGCGCCATGGGGCCGCCGCCGGGGACAGCGTCGACGCCCACTTCGAACTGGCCCAGGATCGCCTTCTCGGATGCAAAGCGGATGTCGGTGGCGAGCACGAACTCGCTGCCCGCGCCGCGGGCGCGGCCCCGGATCTCCGAGATCGTCGCCACTGGTAGCCGGCTCAGCCGCACGAAGTTGTCGACGTACGGGTGCAGGCCAGTCGGGCCGGGCTGCATCGCTGCCACCCGGGCGTTGTCGGCCAGGAAGTCCCAGTGGGCCATGAAGTAACCCGGCGTTGCACTGCGGAAGACGACGACAGTGAGGTCGGGGTCGGTCTCGATGCGCCCGATGAGGACGCCGAGCTGGTCGATGGTGTCCGGATCTAGCAGGTTGACCGGACCGTTATCGAAGGTCACCCGCCAGTAGGACGGGGAGACCTCATCGACGTGGAACTGCTCTGCCGCGCTCATGACCCTGACCGTCACCGTTTAGTCAGCGTCCGGCGCGCGCTGCCCGAGCCGGCAGAGTGCCGATCCGCGATAGCGCGACAGAGACGGGCGCTCGTCGTTGCGGGACCCCCTCGATGGGCGTGACCCGTTCTCACCGAGGAGTTCCTGCGTGATCACTTCGAGGTTGCTCGCCGTGATCTTCTCGCTGGCTCTTTGCCCTAGATCCATTGCGACCACACGACGGTGGCTACCGGTGTGCTCCACACCTCGACTCTTGGATGCGCGGTGGCGGTGGGACGCTACCTACGAGCACGGCGGGGCGGGCGAAGGCGGCAGCGCGAGTAGCCCACGAGCAGGAGTTGGTCTTCACAGGCTGACGCTCACCCGCGCATGACCGCCCGCCGCTGTCGCGACGACATGATCGAGCGGTCCGACAGCGCGGAAAGGATCGAGGCGACACTGGCGAAGGACCCAATGGCGAATGCTGAGGCGAACGACCCGATGGAGCCGATGGACAGGAACGACCCGACGCTGCCAATTGACAGGATCGAATTCTTCGACCCGATCGACAGGATCGAGTTCTCGGAGCGGATTGAGCACCAGTTGCCATGGCTGGTCACGAGTGAAGATTACGGCTCGAGACCACGGCAGTAGTAATCGGGATCTCTCCGGCGCAAATTGGGGCGGCAGCGGTCTGCGAAGCCGACGCAGCTCGGGGATCACAGCGGCGATCTTACGTGTGCTGATGCCGGCGCTAGCGTTATTGAATCGATCGCTAGGCCGACAACCGACGCTCGCGAGCATTCGGGCGGGTGACGCTGCGCCGGGGACGCGAAACCGTCGACTACACGATTCGAGAAGCCACGCCGGAAGAGGCCGGGCCTGTCCTCAAGCATTACGTCAGCATCAGCAGACCCCCGCGACCGTACTTTCAAGCAAGCAAGGACGCCCCAGTCGACGAATTCGTGGCCGAGGCTGACCGGCACCCGGTGTTCGAGCTAATTCCGACTCGGTAAACCTTCGCATTGTCAACCCTCCGCGGCCGACCCCCACCCAGTCGACCGATGCACGCCGCGAGACCGTGCGGCGATGAGCACCCGCGCCGGTCGCTGTTCAGCGTCGCTCGCCGAGGTTGTTGATGGGCGCGGTTGGGTTGAGTTTTCGCGTCGGGCTGACCTCCCACGCACCCCGGCCGGGTTTCACATGTCGAGGACCAGATCGGATGTAGGCACCTCAAAGCCGAACCCAACGCCGGCGAATTCGTCACCCATCCGCTGCCCTGCGCCCTGTCGAGTACCGCGTCAGGCGCTTGAAGCCCATGGGCATCCCCGTCATCGTGCCTGGTGAACTCATCACGGCCGAGCGCGTCGACTAGCTGCCTAGCGGGCTGGGTGCGGGCATGATGGTTGTTTATCTGGCGGACCCGACCTTCGAGGGGGGTCGACGATGGAGGTTCGCAGCGGTACGTCAAGTAGCGAGGCCGGCCCGGTCAGCTCGGCCAGCGACGAAGCGGCAAGCCTTGCTACCCAGCCCACGGCTGCCCCCGCACTACTGCCGGTCGGGGCGCAACCGGTGCCTGGTCCCGGAACCGTGTTGAGCGACCGGTACGAGCTGGGTCGGGTCATCGGCTGCGGTGGAATGTCGACGGTGCATCGGGCCTACGACCGCCGCACCGGCCGCGAGGTAGCCGTCAAGATCTCTCGCCCGGCGGCGGAGATGGTCGACGCGGATGGGCGCACCCGCCGCGAGGTCGACCTTCTGTCCGCACTGGATAACCCTGGTCTGGTCGCGGTCCTCGATGCGGGCGGGGGCGATCGGGGGACACCGGCGTACCTCGTTACTGAGTTCGTCGACGGGCCAACCCTCGCGCAGTGGATTCGCCGCTCGACGTTGACCGAATCGCAGACGGCCCGCGTCGGCGCGGCGATGTGCCGGACGCTGGCCTATATCCATGCCCGGGGGATCGTGCACTGCGACATCAAACCGGCCAACATCCTCATCTCAGGTCGCAGCGAGGGCGACCTTGTTGCACCGAAACTTGCCGATTTCGGAATCGCCACGGCCGGCAACAGCACCCGCTTGACGACCAACGGCGCGACCATGGGCACCGCAAACTACCTCAGTCCGGAGCAAGTTCGCGGCGACCGGATAACCGCGGCCACCGACATCTACTCTCTCGGGCTGGTATTGATCGAGGCGCTTACCGGAGCGCTCGCGTATCCGGGCACTGGAGTCACGGCCGCAAGGGCCAGGCTCAACCGGCCGGCGATCATCCCGCACGACGCCGGTCGCGGCCTGCGCACTCTGCTCGCGGGAATGACAGCACGCGATTCCCTCGACCGACCCGACGCCGGCCGCGCGGCGGGCATCCTAGAAGCGATAGCCGCCGGCTTTGACGGCTCGCTTAGCGACGAAATTCTGATGCTTGGCCGGGCGCCAGCCGAACCGGACGAGCCACCACTCGTCAGGACCCCTCCACGCAGGCGCATCATCTTCGCCGCCGCCGCAGCCGTCGTCCTCGTCGGCTGCGCGGCCCTCACCGCCACCCTCAGTTCCACCGGGTACAGACCACCCAAACCGGTGCCGCAGGCAGCGCCGCAAGCCGCAGCCCCGAGCCAGCCAAGTCCATCGCCGGCAGAACCCACGCCGGCGGCCCCCCTGAAGATCCACCCAGCACTACAGCACAAACCAGCACCGACGCCGGCACCCGCTCAGATCACTGCCCTAGGAGTGCTTCACGCTCAGCACGCCAACACCGGTCACCGCAACGGTTCGCCCCAACACCACCACAAGAACAAGGACACCCACCCCAAGCGCGCACACGGCAAGCGCGCACACGGCAAGCGCAAGTGACTAGCCCGTTGCTTCGCGCGGCCCGGCGTGGACTGGTACCCGTGCCGAGCCATAGGAACCCGAATCCTCACAGGCAAGGAGTCAATCGAGTCGGGGGCAGTCCCAACTGTCGTCTCGTCCCCAGCCGCAAGATCGCCAACGGCAAAACATCAGGCACTGCGGCGCGGGCCTGAGATCAATGGCAATGCGAGCGACGGCACAATGGGCGAAGAGGTTGAGGTGCGAGTGCGCTGCTTCCTCGACGGCCACGAAGCCTTCGCAGACAACAACAAGAGCAGGCTCAACGGCAACGTGCCGCAGGACCACTTCCGCCAAGTGCGTCAGATCGAGAACTCAGGCGAATTACATGGAGTCGAACATGCAGTACGGCTGGTGCACGTTGTGACAGCCGGCCAGCTAATGAGCGGCGTTGTACGCATCCATGATGTTCGCCGAGATGCGCCCTCGGTCGGACACTGAATAACCCTGCGCCCGAGCCCATTCCCGGATAGCGGCCAGCTCGTTTGCAGGGCGGGATCGATTGCCCCGACGTCCATTGCTCGACCCGCGACGCCCGCTGCGTGCGGCGGCGACCTTCCGCGCGGCGTCGAGATAGGGTTTCATCAGCTTGTCGAAGGCGTTTGCGTTCTTCCGGCCAAGGTCTATCTCATATGTCGTGCCTCGGTAGCCAAAGGAGATGGTCTCAGCCCCGTTTGATCCATCGAGGTCATCGGTGATCTGGGTAACCACAGTCTTAGCCATAATCGGCATGGTCCAGGTTAAAGCTTGCGAAGTCAACTAGGCACTCAAGAGGAATGTTCCCTTCTACGTGCGACCGCTCTGGCGGGTTGACTGGCAGGTCCCACGCCGCTGGATGTGCAGCCTTTGCAGCAATGAGCAGGTAAGTACCATCCCTCATTGGCGGTGCTACGGACAAGATCGCGGACCTTTGCTCCTGCGCCTTCCTCGCCACCGCGGTGGCGTAGGCGGCTCTGTCTTTGGGCTTGAACCGTTCCCTGCGAACCAAGCCAGAAGCCAGCAACAGTGGTGAGGAAAGGCAACACGAGGGCGAAAATGTCCTTGGCCCGTGCGTACTGGTCCAATTTTGCTGTGCCGTCTGAATGGTAAATAGGCACCCTGCCTAAGTTCATTGCGACAATGACCAGCCAAACTAGAACAATCACGAACAGCGCAGCAGACACTATGACAGTGCCCATGCTGTGAGCGGTTTGGGCCTTCGTCAGTGGACTAGCTGCCGACATAGCAGGAAGCGTTCCGGAACGCGGATCGCTTCGCTAGTATGCGACGTCAAACGTCCAAGCTGGCGTCTCGATTCCGAATGGTGGGAAGACGTCTCCGACAGCATCTCGACGCGGACCCGTTGCAGAGCCGTCTGCCTCACCCTGGCACCCTTTCCCGAGACGCATCGGTCGACTTCGAACCTGCCGCAGGCGTGGCTACTCATCGGGCAAGCGAGACCTCGCGTTGAGCTCGCAAAGTTCACGACGTGTGGCTAGGTTCCTGGGGCGCATGTCGCCCGTCCTGATCCGCTGACTTACGGTCCGCCGAGGAATCGTGCCCGTTCCACGATTGCGCGGGTCACGCTCCCCTCAGCCAGTCGTTCGCCTCCCGCCGACTCTGCCTCGATCGCAAACTCGACGCTCTGTCCCTCGTGCCGCACGAGGCGCGCCCGCAGGATGACGACTTCGCCGATCAGGCTCGGGGCGCGATGACGCACACCAACAGATGTGCCAACCGTCGTGATGCCAGGAGAGAGGCGACCATCGAGCGCCGTCATGGTCGCCGCCTCGAGCCACGCGATCAACCGCGGTGTCGCGAGTACAGCAACATCGCCACTGCCCATCGCCTCAGCGGTGTCGTCTACAGCGACCACCCGCTCAATCTCCGCGTGCAGTCCGACGAGCGTCTCCATTGTCAAAGGCTAACGATGGCAGACGGGAAATCTGCACGCGACCGGCTGCTCGAGCACTCCCCCGCCGTGCGCATAGGCCGTTCCCGCTGGACTACGAGTTCCACGCTGCGGTGTCCCGGTCCCGCGAATCACCATGATCCGGTGACGACCTCTCACCTGCCTGGTGGCGAGCCTGGGCCCATCGCGAAGATTGCACGGCCGCCAGGGACGTGCGCGAGATTCAAGGAGATCGAGATTCAAGGAGATACCGTGACGGCCAGCACTGCCCGACTACGCGCCAGTCTCCCGGTCGTCACTCGGCCCCCGCCCGCAACGACGAGGGATATTATGTTCGCGTCGAGCGGAACCTCTACTGGGTCACCGACGGCACCTACCAGTCAGCGTTCCTGACCACCCGGGACGGCGTCGTGCTAATCGGCGCGCGCCAGCATCGGCCACAACCTACGGTGGGCCGTGGACGCGGTCGACGCTGCGGACGTGGAGGTTTGTCTCCACCACCGCATTCATGATCCTGCAATCATTCCGTCCCGACCTCGGTCCCAGCTCACCGATCCACCCCTGACCAGAACGACGTTGCTTTGACGATCAAGACAGGAGGCTGTCCGGCTATGAAGGTGGCACTTACCGGTGCAACAGGGTTCATCGGATCTCACATACTGACGGAACTGCAAGCGCACGGTCACGAGGTGACGGCGCTCGTCCGCGACGACCCGCAGGCGGCCATCGTCGCAGCCCGCGGCGCCACGCCGACCGTGCTCGACCTCTACGACCGGGCGGCGGTCGCGCGCCTGCTCAGCAATGCAGACGGGGCCATCCACACCGCCAGTCCCGGTGACGCCACCAGCGCAGACCTGGACTCCGCGGTGGCCGATGCGGTGATCGATGCGTTCGCCGGCACCGGCAAGCCCTACATCCCCATCAGCGGTGTATAGGTCTACGGGGCTAACCCCTCCATCAGCGAGGAGTCGCCCTACAATGCGCCTGCGCTGGTGTCATGGAGGGAGCCGATCGAAGGCCGGGTCCTCGGCGCGAGAGACATGCGCGCAGTCGTGATCGTCTCCGGCGCCGCCTACGGCGACGGCGGGGGAGGGATTCCCGGGCTGCTTCTCGGTTCACCCCGAGACGACACCGGAAACTTGATCATGATCGGCGCCGGACAACAGCACTGGCCGACAGTCCACGTCGCGGACGTGGCGGATTTCTTCCGCAGCGTCTTGGAAGATGACTCTGCTCGTGGCCGCTACGTCATCGGTAATGGAGTGAGCTCAACCGTTGCCGAGCTCACCGAGGCGGCCGCCGTCGCAGCCGGCGCTCCAGGAGCGGTTCCCGGTTCCGATGATGAGGCTCGGGCACGCCTGGGCGACTATTTCGCCGAGGTCCTCCTGCTTGATCAGAGCATCGACGCGGCCAAGGCTCGAGCCGAGCTCGGCTGGAATCCGTCTCATCCATCCCTTCTCGACGAGTTCCGCCACGGGAGTTATCGCAAGTGATGAGCAGTTGACCGGGCACCGCTGCCGCAGGCGTACGACTGGGCGGGGTCAGGCGTAATCTCCGGCATCGGCGGCGGCCGAATCATGGAAGGGCAATGTCAGATGGTCGCTCCACAGTCATCTGGCAGGTAGCTGCGGTTAGGCCAGCTGTCTGTGGGCCTCGGCGTCGCGCAGTGCCCCGGCGACTCAGTTGGTTTGCACGTCCTGCGGCCAGTCCCACTTGGGGACGACCCGTAGCGGGTGCAGCTGATCGTCGGTTTCGGCGTGCGAGTTCTGCATGGCCACTTTGGAGCCGAACTCGACATGGGACCGCAGTGCCTCCCGGAACGGCGCGTCGTCGGGCAGGCCCGCCTTGTCCGCGGCCGCCATGTACAGCTCGACGAACCGTTGCCGCTGCGCCTCGCTGATCTTGAAGCCGCGGTGTACGTCGATCAAGTGGCTGAATCCGCCCATCTCGCGGCTGAACCGATCGGGTCCGCCGAGGGTTTCGGCGTCGAACGCGGTAAATACCTCCACGTGCTCGGGCTCGAACGTGCCGAACAGCGGCTGCAGGAGCGGGTCGGCGATGCAGCTGCGGTAGAAGATGTCGATGAAGCCGCGCAGCGTGTCCCATCCGCCGGCGTGTTCGTACAAACTATCCACAATTACATGATTACGCGCAGCCGGTGAACGTCAAGCTCTTTGAAGCCGGCCGCGGACGCCCCTTCAATCGATCGACCCGACCACCAACGCTACGAGGAAACCTGGCTGGCCGCCCGCCGATAAGGCTGGACGGTGTGCCGGACTGAGTTCGCTGCGGCCATGCGTCCGAACAGTTGGTCATCCGATTGCTTTGATCGTCGGGTCGTTGGTGAACATGAAGGCGACGAAGATGGAGAACATGATCATCGCCGCGGCGGTGACGACGCGCGCCGACAGCCGGTGCCCCGTTGTACTGCGCGGCGGGCGTCGCCGTTGGTGGTGTATTCCTCCTTGATCCGGGAGACGACGAAAACCTCGTAGTCGCTGGAGAGGCCGAAGATGATCGCGAGCATGATGATCGGCAGGAAGCCCCGAATCTGTCTTGATTCGGGGCCGTTTGCGGTGGTAGCGGGGGCAGTGTCTGATTCCACGACATAGTTGACGCCTGTCTCGCGACCTCGTTGACACCTCATCTGGAGGTGTTGCGCCATGTCGCTCGCCGAGCTGGTGATCACTTCGGTGAAGCTCGAGGGTCGTTCCAAGCAGGAAGCGGGGCACCGCTGCGTGGGTCTGAAACGGCATGTCCGCCTAGGGGACGCAGAACGTCTCGCTGTCCGAACAGCGCCGGGCAGAGGCCCAGTACATCCGTGATCTGCCGGACAGCACCTTGCTTACTTCGGGACTGCAGGTCCTCCTCCGTCGGCCGGAACATCACATGGAGGGACTGGCTGAGCTTTGAACCAAAGCACGGGCGCATCACGCGAGACCGCGAGTCACCGGTCTTCATCCACCTTCCCCTGCGGCGGCTCCGGCCCGCCACGCAGGTGCACCTCCACGGCCTGCTCGTCCGCCGGCGCATGAGGAGGAATGATGGGGCGTTGCACGGGAGCGCGCCAACAGCGCGCCTCGGTATCAGCGCTGATCTGCGCCCGCTGTTCCGTGCGCGCTGCGTCGATGACGATCTGGTCAGTCGCGCTGCACCTGCCGACGCGTCGCGGACGTGAACGACGCCGTGCCCAACCGTGCGCAGCAAATCGGCCACCTTGGGCACGAGGTTGTTGTCAATCAGGAACCTCGTGCGGAGTGGCGCAGCTGCAGTCGCGCTCCCCCGCCCACGGCTAGCGCGCTGCGTGTTTGGTGCCGGCGAGCAACGGGATCGTTCCAGCATCGGTCATGACTTGCTGTGCCCTCATGCCGGCGTCCATGACCGTCGGTCAAGTGATCGGCGTGCTCGCAAACGCTGTCCATCTGATCGCGCGGGAAGAATGGGCGCGTGCAGCACATCCAGCGGGTACCGGTCGGGTACGTCGAGATTGCCTACGAGACCTTCGGCGACCGATCCGATCCGGCGGTGGTGCTGATCATGGGCCTGGGCACGCAGATGCTGGCCTGGCCGGACGAGTTCTGCGGCCGTCTTGCCGACTCCGGCCGTTACGTCGTTCGCTTCGATAACCGTGACTGCGGCTTGTCCACCCATCTGGACTTGCTCGCAGCCCCCGACCCTGCCCGTGTCCTGCTCCGCCGGGAGACGGCGCCGTACTCGATCGAGGAGATGGCCGTAGACACACTCGGATTGATGGACGCTCTTAGGCTGGACAGGGTTGACCTGGTGGGCGCTTCGATGGGCGGCTTCATCGCGCAGGCTGCCGCTCTGGCCAGCCCGGACCGTCTGCGCAGCCTGACGTTGCTGATGACGTCGACCGGGTCGCGGCGCGTTGGCTACCCCTCGCCGAAGGTCGCCCGTCGACTGCTGCGCCGGCGGTCGGTCGGTGATCGGGCCGCGGCGATAGCCATGGCCGTGTCGGTGTTCCGGTTGATCGGTTCGCCCGGGTATGTCTTCGACGAGGAGTATCTCCAGCGCCTGGCCGGGCGCAGTTACGACCGGGCCTACGACCCGAGGGGCTACCTGCGGCAGCTCGCCGCGTGCCTGGTGCAGCGGGACCGCACGCCGCGCCTCCGCGAGCTTCGGGTGCCCACACTCGTGATCCACGGCCTGCACGATCCACTGGTGTCGCCCAGCGGCGGACTAGCTCTGGCGCGCGCCATTCCCGGTGCACGATTCGTCGGCTACTCCGGCATGGGCCACGACCTCCCGCGGGAACTGCTGTCGGAGATTGCGAGTGAGATAGTGCGTCTGGGAGACGGCACAGCCCTCGTCTCACCCGTCGGGTAGTCGCCAACGCATCGAGCAGACCGTGCGATGCCGGATGGGCCCAGCCGACGCGGCAGGTGCGGCCTCGCCCGCGCCGGGCCGGTCGTGCTTCTCATACCCGACGTGCTCGGTCATCTCCTCATGCAGCGCGGTCTCCAGCACCGTCTTCGTCAACTCGCTGGGTCACGCCCGGCCGTTGGCACCAAATCCGTCTTACAGCACAGGAGAATCGTTATCCGATCCGCTACCGAGACTGGTCTGCGGCGATGCTGTCGCTAGCGCGGATCAAGATGTCGGCCACATCCGTGTCTGAGGTCCAGTCAAAGCCGGGAGGTGGTTGACGGCTCCAGGGCATGTCGGACCTGTAGACCTCCACCAAGCCGGTTGTGCCATCCTCGGCTCGAACGGGGAAGACTTGCCCGGCATCGAGTTCGGCTACGACCTCCATCGTCGTCTCGGTGATGGTGGTAAAGCCATGCGGTGTGTCGGTTGGGACAATGACCACATCGCCGGCGCCGCAGCGCCGCGTCTGGTGTCCCACCGGTGACGTCGACGTCGCCGGATAGGATGCGCAGGACTTCCTCGCCATGATGAAAATGAATTGGTCCGCCTTCACCAGCGGCAAGCTGGCCTGCGGCCAGGACGATGCGGCGTAGCCCGTCGTCGCGACCTGCGACAGTGGCAAACCCAGACTCCGGTTCCCTATATCGCGCGAAGTAGGTCACCGACGGAGTCATAGGTGCGAGGGACCTGTTGCCATCTCGCCGCATCCGTCAGCGCCCGCCGAGGTCTCGTCGGCGGCGGAGCTATTCGTCGCGGTCGATCTCGCCGGCTGCGTGGCGACGCCGGGGGACCTCCTCGGGCGTCTGATCCGCCGGCCGCGGTTGGTCGCCGGGTTCCCCGAGTCGCCGTCGGCGCGTCCAGGTGACACCGCCGAGCACGCGCCTATATGAACCGCAGTCTTTGCCGAGCCGAAACAGTGGCCCAGCTTGCCGGGCCCTGGGCCAGGGCGATCGTCAACGGTCGGGGAGTGGCGGCGGCGCGCGCAGTGCAACTGCGATCGCCGATTCCGTGGGCGGGCGTTAGTGATGCGTCGAGGGCACCGCCGTGTGATTCTGTGCGAATGCCTGACTCCACGGTTCGATGACGGGCCGTGCGGTCGGGTCGGGTTACCCGCGGTCCGCGTTGGCGGTGCGTCGCCGGTAGCCGACAGTCGCCAGGCTGAGCAGGATGCCCCACAACAGGAACCACAGATCCCAGACCCCGACATGCCAGCGCCACGTCGGGCGAACCGCTCGATGGCACCGCCAACCGTGCCGAGGAGACCGTGGCCGCCCAAGCTCCAGTAGAGACTGATCAGGGCATAGCCGAACGCGAGCGCGGCCGCCGCGTACGCCGCGATCGCCTCCACGGCCAGCCACCCACCACCCGCGCGAGCGGATTGCTCCCCTCGCGAAGCGGTGCCGTTCATGGCCTCGAAAGTACTGATGTGGCGGGCGCGTCGACGCTATCTCGTGCCTCTCGGTCGCATTGATCGAGAGTCGCGCGACGAGACGCGTCGTGCCGCCCAAGAACGCCGTCGCAATTCGGGTGACTGGCTCTCCTCGCTGATCGGGAACGGGGCTCAGCCATTGCAGCGTGCGTGCCGACCGGCGCCAAACGCGCGATCTCGAGCCGGCCACGCGCGCTCAGCAGCCGAGGCCCGTACCTCACACCGAACGGCGTCGCAATCGCCGACTATGCGCGCGGCCTCCGGGCGCAACCGTCCGGGACGCGCCGGTGTTATGTTCGCCGACGCGCGTAATCGATGCCATTCCGGCGTCGCGCAAAGGGATCCACCGCTCTGCAAGCCGCTGACCTGCGCGTTTGTCGTCCGCGATGGTCCGACTAAGGACGGCTCAACCTGTGGGAATGGGCACGTTCTGTGGGAGTTCCGTGGGAGCGGTGTGGTCCTAAGGGGACTCCGTCGGGACACCACTACGCGCCCGGCTCACCCCACACGACTCGCGCCGTGTCGACAACCAGCTGCAGCTTGGCGACCTGTTCGTCGTAGGTCAGCGCGTTGCCCTCCACCGTCGAGGAGAACCCACACTGGGGTGACAGGCACAGCTGATCGAGGGGGACGTACTGCGCCGCCTCGTCGATGCGGCGTCGGAGCTGGTCCCGGGACTCAAGTGCGCCGCGCTTCGTCGTGACGAGCCCGAGGACCAGGCGCTTGCCCGGGGGGACGAAGCGCAGCGGCGCGAAGCCACCGGACCTTTCGTCGTCGTACTCGAGGAAGAAGCCGTCCACGGCGAGCTGGGTGAACAGGGCCTCGGCGACAAAGTCGTACGAGCCCTCCGCCGCCCACGACGATCGGTAGTTCCCACGACACAGGTGCGTGGTCACCCGAAGGTCGGCCGGGCGGTCGGCGAGGACAGCGTTGATGGTGCGGATGTAGCGCTCGTGCTGATGCTCGGCGTCGTCGCCACGAGCGGCGATCATCGCCCGTTGCGCTGGGTCGTTGAGATAGGCAAGGCTTGTGTCGTCCAGCTGCAGGTACCGGCAGCCGAGGTCGTACACACCCTTCAGCTGGGCACGGTAGGCGGCGATTAGATCCGCCCAGAACTGCTCACGGTCGGCGTACACATCTGGGTCGAGAGAAGCTGGACCGCCGCGGTAGTCCACCATGCTCGGCGATGGGATCGTCAGCTTGGGTACGGCCGTCGTCACGGCGTCGGCCAAGAACGAGAAGGCGTCGGCGAAGATGGTCTCGGGAAGGGTAACCCGCTGGTGTACGCGAAGGGCTGCCGATTCGAAGTCGACGTCGCCCGTCTCGTTCCGGAAGTGGACGGTCAGCTTCTCCTCGGCAGGGTCAACGCCACCCAGCGAATAGATGAAGTCCATGTGCCAGGACGTACGCCGGAACTCACCATCCGTGGCGGACTGGAGTCCGACGGACTCCTGCATGGCGACTGCGGCACGCACGGCGGAGTC
This sequence comes from uncultured Actinomycetota bacterium, assembly GCA_963748415.1. Taxonomy (GTDB): domain Bacteria; phylum Actinomycetota; class Actinomycetes; order Mycobacteriales; family Jatrophihabitantaceae; genus CAVVJA01. Next base: position 142,837 of record CAVVJA010000007.1, read on the forward strand.
CTCGACTTCGCGTAGCTCAACGACGGTGATCTCGCCGTCTGCTCGTGCCTGCCGCGCGCGCCGCACTTCCGCCGGACGCAGAAGGCTGCCGACGTGGTCGGCTCGGAACGGCGGCGTGCTGAGTGACATGTTCGGCCTCTCTCGGACGGCGGGAGCTCACCACACGGGCCACCCCGTGTACCCCTCGGCAAGAACGGTGGCGCCAGCCCTCGAAGCAACCAACGAGTCCAGCTCACCGAGCTGACGTCGAGCGTCAAAGTCCGAGGAGTCGGGGAGGCGGTGCAGCATGATGGTCATCCAGTAGGAGAAGTGTTGCGCTCGCCAGACCCGCTGGAGCGCCCGGGGGCCGTACTCGTCCAGCGCGTCGTGGTCTCCATGGATCACAGTTCGCTCCAAGGTGTCGGCCAGGACGCGTACATCTGCGAGCGCGAGGTTGAGTCCCTTGGCCCCGGTGGGCGGGACGGTGTGCGCTGCATCGCCGGCCAGCAGGACTCGCCCGTGCCGCATGGGCTCGGCCACGAAGCTGCGGAACCGGAGCACGGCCTTGGCAGTGATCGGCCCTTCGTGGAGAGCGAACCCGTCGGCTCCGGCCACCCGTGCCTGCAGCTCAGCCCAGATGCGATCGTCGGACCAGGCGCCGACGTTCTCGTCCGGAGCGCATTGCAGGTACATCCGCTGCATCGTCTCGGTGCGCTGGCTGATCAGCGCGAACCCACGGTCGGAATGGGTGTAGATGAGTTCATCGGCGTTCTTCGGCGCTTGCGCGAGGATCCCGAACCACGCGAACGGGTACTCCCGGAAATAGTGCACCCGGCGCTCCGCCGGGATCTCGAAACGGCAGATCGACCGGGACCCATCCGCACCGACGAGGTAGTCGCAGCGCACCTCCTGGGTACGACCCTCGGTGTCGGTGAACTCGATCCCGGGCTGGTCGTCGGTCACGTCCAGCACACGTGTCCCAGAGATACCGAAGCGCACGTCACCGTCGTCTCGAGCGCGTGCGTCGGCTAGGTCGGCAAACACCTCGGTCTGCGGGTATAGCCAGACTGATTCGCCGACAAGACCCGCGAAATCGATGTGGTGGCTCACTCCGCCGAACCGGAGGTAGATGCCGTCGTGTCGGACACCGTCGCGCAGGATGCGGTCGGACACGCCTGAGTCGACGAGAAGTCTCGCGCTGTCAGCCTCGAGGATTCCCGCGCGCACGGTGTGCTCAATCTCGTCCCGTGTGCGGTCGTCGACGACGACAGAGTCGATGCCTGCGACAGCCAGCAGGTGCGACAACATGAGCCCGGCGGGACCCCCGCCCACGATGCCCACCTGCGTCCGCACCCGCTCAGCCAACCCCGATGTGCGGCGATGACACCAGTCCTACCTTCCGCTGAGCGGAAGTGTCAGGGGCGCCACGGGATCGGCGGCGAGGCGCCGGGATATTCCCCTAGCGGCGACCTGGAGCACGGGCACCAGGCGCATGAGGTCGCGCCGAACGCTGGTGACCACGATGCCCAGCGCTGCCGCGACGTCGCCGTCCCCCTGGAACACCGGGACAGCGACCGAGCAGGTCCCCACAGTCATCTCCTCGACTGTCCGTGCGAACCCCCGCTCGCGTACGGCTTGCATCTCCCGGTGCAGGCGACGGGCGTCGACGATCGTGTGCTTGGTGACCCGCTCGGGTGAACGCAGAACTCCATCCACGACCTCCTGCGGGGCGTAGGCCAGAAGGACCTTGCCCACGCCGGTGGCGTGCAGCGGCAGCCGACGCCCTGCACCGCTGAGGATCGGGACGGACCGTTCGCCGGAGATGCGCTCGACGTACAGGGCCGCGGATCCGTCCCTGATCGCGAGATGGACGTTGTCGTGAGTCGCTGCGTAGACGTCCTGCATGTACGGGGTCGCGGCGTCGCGGAGCCTGGTCTGGACAGGTGCCAGCAGCCCGATCTGCCAGAGCCGACGGCCCACCTCGTAGGTGCTGTCGGCACCGCGGATCAGTAGCTCTGCGGCGACGAGTGCGCCCACCAGTCGGTGCGTCGTCGTCAGCGGAAGGGCCGCGCGACGGGCGATCTCCGACAGGCCCATCCGCGGGTGTTCGCCGTCGAACGCGCGCAGAACACCGAGCACGCCGGCGGTGGCCGTCCGCCCAGGCTCCCGGCTGCCACCTGCCACGGCGTCCTCCCCGGATTCAGCCGGCCGACTTCCACTGAGCGGAAGCGTGGCCTGTCGACAGGATGTCACAGGCGCCTACGCTCCCGGCATGGCTGGTGCGGCATATTTCCTCGACGCCGTACGGACGCCGTTCGGTCGCTACGGCGGCGCTCTTGGCGGAGTCCGGCCGGACGACCTGGCGACGCAAACTCTGTCGGCGCTCCTGACCCGCTCACCCGGCTTGGACCTGGCGACGATCAACGACGTGGTGCTCGGCGACGCGAACGGCGCCGGGTCGTCGCTGGCGGGGTGGAGTCGATGACCCGCGCGCCGTGCGTGCTGCTCAAACATGCCGACGGTTTGCCGCGCGGGCACGCGACGCTGCACTCGACGACGCTGGGTTGGCGGATGGTCAACCCCGACATGCCTGCACGGTGGACCGTCTCGCTCGGCGAGGCGACCGAGATCCTGGCCGGGCGGTACGGCATCGCGCGTGACGCACAGGACGCATTCGCCCTCCGAAGCGATCAGCTCGCCCATAAGGCATGGGCAGCACGCCGTTGGCCATCGCGGGCCTCTGCCGTGACGGCGGTGGACCCGGACGTCTTCGGCATCGGTCCGGTCGAGGCGTTCGGCAAGCGGTCCAGCGGGCCGGGATCGGTTGGGAGGATCTGACGTACGTGGAGCTGAACGAAGCGCTCGCGGCCCAGTCCCTGGCGTGCCCGGCAGAGTGGCCCGACCTCGACCCTGGAAGGGTCAACCCGTTCGGCGGAGCGATCGCAATCGGTCCCTCGCTGGGCGCATTCGGTACGGGAGTGCTCGGCTCGCTGGTGCACCGGCTCGTCGCCGCGGGGAGTGGCTTGGGCCTTGCCGCGATCTGCATCGGCGTCGGACAGGGGTTGGCCCGGGTGGCCGAGGCGTGAGCGGCGGAGAGGGCCGCATAGGCCCGCACTACGAGCCGGTAGAGCCGGGCACGCGGCCGCCGCTCGCGTACCCGGACTACCAGAGCACCCGGCTCCGCTCGCCGCTGCGCGTACCCATAGACCTCCCGCAGCGCCTCACCGAGGTCACCGGGCCGTTGCTCGGCGCCGATCGGGTTCTGCTGGGCGACAACGACCTGACCCGCCGGCGAGACGGGGAGCCGATCGGCCAGCGGATCATCGTGCACGGAAGCGTGATGGACTCGGACGGGCGCGCGGTCCCGCACACGCTGGTGGAGGTCTGGCAGGCCAACGCCGCGGGCCGGTACCGGCACGAACGCGACCAGTGGGACGCACCGCTAGACCCCAATTTCGACGGGCTCGGCCGAACCATGACCGACTCGCTCGGACGGTACGAGTTCGTCACGATCAAGCCCGGCGCATACCCCTGGCTCAACCACCACAACGCATGGCGACCGGCCCACATCCACTACTCGCTGTTCGGCCGGTCGTTCACGCAGCGACTGGTCACCCAGATGTACTTCCCGGACGATCCACTCCTCCCGCACGATCCCATCTACAACTCGGTACCGGATGACAAGGCCCGGCGGCGGATGATCTCCCGGTTCGACCTTGAGCGCACGCAGCCCAACTGGGCACTCGCGTTCGAGTTCGACATCGTCCTGCGCGGGTTTACAGCCACGCCGTTCGAGCACGAGGACGAAGAGCCGTGAGCCCGGGGCAGACGCCCTCCCAGACGGTCGGGCCGTTCCTTGCGATCGGCCTCACCTGGCAGGACGGTCCTTATGCCGCGGAGCCTGGCAGCACGGGCGCGTTCTGGCTGCGCGGCCGACTGTTCGATGGCGCAGGCGACCCGGTACCCGACGGGATGGTCGAGATCTGGCAGGCCGATCCGGCCGGCCGATTCGACCATCCCGACGACCCGCGCGGCGCCTTGCGTACACCCGGATTCCGCGGTTTCGCCCGCAGCCTCACTGACGCCGACGGACGATGGGCCGTGCACACCGTCAAACCCGGGCCGCTGCCTGACGAGCTCGGCGGCCGGCGGGCACCGCACATCGACGTGTCGGTCTTCGCGCGTGGACTGCTCGACCGAGTCGTCACCCGCGTCTACTTCGCCGACGAGCAGGCGGCGAACGCCCAGGATGGCACACTGCGCGCCCTGCCCAATGACGCCTCCCGTGCGACCCTGATCGCGCAGCCCACTGACGATGGCTACCGACTCGACATCACCCTGCAGGGACCGAATGAGACCGTCTTCTTTCGGGTCTGACCCCGGCCTCTTCGGGGCCGTCCTGGTCCGCGGTGGCGCCGCGGACGAGGTGTCGGACCGTGCCTGGATGTGGGCACTGCTCGAGGTCGAATCGGCACTCGCCACGGCGGCCGCCGACGTCGGGATCGTGGACCGGTCCGCCGCTGACAAGGTGGTTGATGCCTCCAACGACGCAACGTCGTTCGACATCGACGCGATCGGGGCTGCGGCCACCGCAGCCGGGACCCCGGTGCTGCCGCTCGTCCAGGCGCTCCGCGCCGCGGTGCCCGCGTCGGCCCGCGAGGCGGTCCATGTCGGTGCGACCAGCCAGGACGTCCTCGACACCGCGATGATGCTCGTGGCCCGCCGTGCGCTCGATCCGACGACCTCCGATCTGGATGTGGCAGCGAAGGTCGCAGCCGATCTTGCTCGCCATCACCGTGACACCGAGATGGCCGGACGCACGCTGGGCCAGCAGGCTGTCCCCGTCACGTTTGGCCTGGTCTGCGCCCAGTGGATGACCGGGCTAGACGGCGCCACCGCTCGGCTACAGTCGGCCGCCAGAGCGCTGCCGGTCCAGTACGGCGGCGCGGCGGGCACCAGGGCGGCGGCAGATGGTCGGGGACTCGATCTCGCGGCGCGCCTGGCCAAACGCCTCGCCCTGCGCGACCCAGGGCTGCCCTGGCACACGGTCCGGCTCCCGATCGGAGACTTGGCGGGCGCTCTCGGTACCGCCTGCGGGATCATCGCGAAGATCGCCGGGGACGTCGTCCTGCTGGCTCAGACCGAGATCGGCGAGCTGTCCGACGCAGACCCCGCGCGCGGTGGGTCGTCGGCGATGGCGCACAAGGCCAACCCGGTCGCAGCGGTGTGTGCGCGCGCCTGCGCGCATCGCGGACCCGGCCTGGTCGCCACACTCCTCGGTGCGATGGAGCAGGAACACCAGCGCGCCGCCGGCGCTTGGCACAGCGAGTGGCGAACGCTCTGCGACCTGCTCGGGGCCACCGGCTCCGCCGCTGCATGGTTGCGGGACTGCCTGGAGCACTTGGTAGTTCACCCGGACCGGATGGCGCAGAACCTCATTGCGAACCTCCAGGGCGTGGGTACCGGCGACGCAGCTGCGCTGACCGATTTCGCGCTGCGAGAGCACGCCAGGCCCCGATGACCGCGATCGACGTCGCGTATGAGAGCCATGGCCCCGCTCACCTCCCGACCGTCGTGCTGACCGGTTCGCTGGGCACCACGACGCAGATGTGGTACCCACAGGTTGCGGCGTTGTCTCATGACTACCGCGTCGTCGCGTACGACACACGTGGCCATGGCCGCTCCCCGGTGCCGCCAGGTCCGTACGACGTGGACGACCTGGCCGACGATCTCGAGCGTCTCCTCGACCGCTTGGAAGTGTCGCGAGCACACGTGATCGGCCTCTCCCTCGGCGGTCTGACGGTCATGCGGCTCGCTGCCACCAAGCCCGATCGTGTCGACCGCGCAGCCGTCCTGTGCACGGCGGCTCGCTTCGCCCCAGCGGGGGCCTGGGCGGAACGGGCAGATCTGATCGAGGCGAACGGCATGAAATCCGTGGCGCAAACCGTGGTCGCTCGCTGGTTCACCGATGCGCACAAGCGGGCCGATCCCGACCTCATCGCGTGGGCCGAGCAGATGCTGTGTTCCATCGACGCGGTCGGGTACGCCGCCTGCTGTCGTCTGCTCGTGCATACGGACGTGAGCGACGACCTCGAGTCCATCCGTTCACCGCTGCTGGCGATCGCTGGGGCGGACGACCCGGCTACCCCGCCGGTGCAGCTGCAGACCATCGTCGACGCCGTACCCGTTGCCCGACTCGCCGTCGTCGAGGGCGCGGCCCACCTGGCGAACCTGGACCAGCCCGATGCGGTGACCGAGCTGCTTCTTGACCATCTGACGGGCACGCCTCGAAGTGAAGGAGCCTGACATGGACGACGAGACCCGACGCGAGCAAGGAATGCGGATCCGGCGTCAAGTGCTCGGGGACGCGCACGTCGACGCGGTGATCGAACGAACCATCCCCATCACTGAGCAGTTCCAGGAGTTCATCACCCGGTATGCGTGGGGCGACATCTGGTCCCGTCCCGGGTTGGACCTGCGCACGCGCAGCCTCGTGACGGTCGCGCTGCTAGCCGCACTGGGGCGAACCGACGAGCTAGGAATGCACCTGCGTGGCGCCCGCCGTAACGGGGTGAGCCTGGACGAGCTCGCCGAAGTCCTGCTTCACACCGGCGTGTACGCGGGACTGCCCACCGCCAACACCGGGTTTCGCGAGCTTGGTCAGTTGCTCGACGCCGAGGCCGAGGGTTGACATGGACAACCCGGCGTTTTACACCGCCACCGGCGTCGGAACACAGGTGGCGGGCGGCCGCCTGCCCTGGCGGTACGCGCCGGACGGGAGCATTGCGATGGTCTCGCCTCCGAAGGACATCCGTGTGTTCGATGGCCGCGAGTACGTGCTGGGGCGCGTCGACCGAACCGATCTGTACGCGGCTGGAGCGCCCGTTGCGACGCACAACCAGAGACATCTCGGCGCGGACGGGCTATCGCGCTGCGTGAGCCCATCCTCCAGTTGTTCCAACAGTTCGAACAGTATGGACCCCCGACCGGAACGATCCCCTACGGTCGGCGCCGTTAGGGCGGCTGCAGCCGCCCGTAAACTAGGGAGTCTGCAATGGGTCTGATGGACCGTGAGACCTGGGACGCAAAGGTTTTCGTCGGGGGTGGTTGGGTCCCAGGTTCCGATGGCGACTACGCGGTGGTCGAGCCGGCCACCGGCGACGAACTGGCCAGGATGGGGAAGGCGTCGGCCGATGATGTTGCCGCGGCGGCGGCCAGTGCAGCCGATGCGCAGCGGGCCTGGGCGGAGACCCCGTACCTCGCGCGTGCGGCAGTCCTGCGTAAGGCCGGTGACCTCTGGACCGAGCACGCCGACGAGATCGTATGGTGGAACATCCGCGAGGTGGGAGCCATCCCGCCGATGGCGGGGTTCGCACTGCACGTAGCCGCGCAGGAGTGCTACGAGGCCGCTGCGCTCCCCAGCCGGGCGTATGGGGAGCTGATCCCCAGCGAAGAACCGCGTCTCTCGCTTGCGCGGCGTAGGCCAGTAGGTGTCGTCGCCGTGATCTCCCCGTTCAACGTGCCCATAATCTTGGGGATCAGGTCGGTCGCACCCGCCCTGGCGCTCGGCAACTCCGTGATCCTCAAGCCCGACCCGCGGACAGCGGTCACTGGAGGAGTGGCAATCGCTCGCATCTTCGAAGAGGCGGGCCTGCCAGCGGGCGTTCTGCAGGTGCTTCCGGGTGGTCCTGAAGTCGGCGAATCGATCATTGCGGATCCACGTGTCCGCGTCGTCTCGTTCACTGGGTCGACTGCAGCCGGTCGCCGTGTCGGCGAGCTGGCGGCGCGCCACCTGACCCGTGCCCACTTGGAGCTCGGCGGCAACTCCGCCCTGGTGGTCCTCCCCGACGCCAACGTCGACCAGGCCGTAACCCTCGCGGCCTTCGGCTCCTTCTTCCACCAGGGCCAGATCTGCATGGCCACCGGCCGTCACATCGTCCACGAGAGTCTCTACGACGACTACGTTGAGCGGCTGGCCGGCAAGGCTGCGCACCTCCCGGTCGGCAACCCTGCGACTACCGAGGTCGCACTCGGCCCGGTGATCGACGCGGGCCAGCGAGACAAAATCCACGGCCGTGTCACCGCCAGCCAGAACGCAGGGGCGAAGGTCGTCGCCGGCGGCGACTACGATCAACTGTTCTATAAGGCAACGGTCCTGGCCGACGTACCGATCGCGTCGCCCGCGTTCGCCGAGGAAGTCTTCGGTCCCGTGGCGCCGATCGTTGCCTACTCCTCGGTCGACGACGCGGTGCGCATCGCGGCAGACACAGAGTACGGACTCGCACTCGGGATCGTGACACGCGACATCATGAGGGGACTGGACGTTGCGGAGAAGATCCCGAGTGGGATCGTGCACATCAACGACCAGACCGTCAGCGACGAGGCCAACATCCCATTCGGTGGCGTGGGTGCCTCCGGCACCGGCGCACGCTTCGGTGGGCCTGCTGCCAATGTCGACGCGTTCACTGATACCCAATGGGTCACCGTCCGCTCAGAACCGCCGCGGTACCCATTCTGAGCTTGAGCCCGCCCCAGATACACCGCAAGAGCCGTGCGAGACGGGAGTTGGTATGCGTGCGACCGTCGCGATCGTCGGTGAGCAGGACGGCCCATTCCGGCTCGAAGAGGTCGACGTCGACGAGCCTGGGAGCGGAGAAGTACTGGTCCAGATCGTCGCGACGGGCATCTGCCACACCGACGGCCTTGCCAGACACGGCGACCTGCCGTTCCGGCTTCCTGGGGTCCTCGGACACGAGGGCGCCGGCAAGGGTTCTTTGCTCCAAGGCCTCTGCTCGCTCTATGACGCCGCCGACCCATGGGACCACGACAGCGACCCGTGGGACGGCCACTACGGGTCGGACCCGCCAACATTCTCGACCCGTCGCCTAGACCGCAACCGGATCTGACTGCGCTGTACGGATCGTCAAGAACATGTCGCCATGGTTGGGGACGCGGCGAACCAGGCCCGGCAGGCGGGATTTCTGTTGCTCGACGACGTTGCACTCGTCCGTGCCCAGGCACGGACGGTCCAGATCGGCCAGCAGTCAGCAACCCAACCTGACGCTCGATGCGATCGGGCCGTCGGGTCATGCACAGCAGGGCCGGCGGCACTGGAGGCGTCAATATGCGCACATGGCGACTCACTGCAGGTGTCCCGTTAGACGATCCGGTTCCCGCTTATACCCCGGCGGCCCTGCGCGCTGCCATCACCACGGGATTGTCGGCTGCGGTCGGGACACTGCGTGGATCGGCTGCCGATTCGGAATGTCTTCGGCAGCAGCGACTACTCGCATCAGTGATTGCGCGCCGATTGTGGGGTTGCGTGTGGGTGCAGGCTCGTCCCAGATGATCAGCCTCGGATGCAGCGCCAGGGCGCGCGCGATCGCGATCCGTTGTCGCTGCGCGCAGGAAAACCTCCTTGCCAGCCGGCGCCCTGAGTCTGCAGGTAGGTGCACCTTGTCGAGGACGTCGCGCACGATATCCCGACCGTTCTTGACGCCAGCGGCGATGAGCGGCTCGCCGAACGCCAGCGCGACGAGCGGGTGCTCGCCCGAGTCAGGCGTGGCGATGGTGGAATCGTCACTGCCTACGTCGTGTGGTCTAGGCAGAACAGGATCAAGCTGGCCCAAGCTGACCCGGCACGCGGGGGAGCTTCGCCGGCACGGGCGCGGCACACTGATGAGTGCAGGCGTGTGCTCGCGCGCTGGTTGGCACGCGCGGACGAGGTCGGCGTGGCCTGCCCGACCGGCTCGAGGAAGGGACGACCCCTGGTGCAGACAGTGTTCGCATACCGCTCGATCGCCATCGTCGTTCGGCACTGGTTCGAGATTGCACCGCAGGACGAAGAGCACGGGTGCCGGGTGGAGCTTCGATCGGTTCCGCGTCTTGCGCATCGCGGAACCGAATCGGCATCACAGATGTTGATCATCGACCGGGCGCTGTGGCGCGCCGACTTGTTCGACCTCGTCGGCGGTGAACCGGGCAACTTCCGTCGTGCGCATTACCACCCGTCCTTCGCCTACACCGAGCCGACTGACCGGGCTTGGGACCAGAGGCTCACGAACGACCCGATGAGCTGGATAGTTGACCGATTGCAGAACCTGGCTGGAACTGTCGACGATCAGGCGAAGGCGGAACTGGATTTGGACTGCGATCAACCAGCGGTGCGCGGCGATCTCGAGCAGATCACTCGCGTCATCTCGCTGCGCTTAGGCGAGGCCTGTCCGTCACCGCAGGCCTGCTTGGCGCAGACCAGCGACGTGCGCTACGTCGTGCCGGCGATGTTTGCGCAGTTCCGAAGCGTCCCCCACGGCATTGATCCGCGCGAGGATGCGTCGAGTTGGGCCGACGTCGTCTCGCGCCGCGACCTCACGCTGCTGGCCGAACGCTGATACCCGAGTCGGGTCGAGCCGTATCAGCGCCTCATTCGCGGAATGCTCGGCCACGATCCGTTCGCAACCTGGATCCTTGATCAACGCACCGAGCCGGGTGGGTTGTCCAGCGACTACCTCTGTTACGAGGCTGGTGAGCACGACGCTTCCATTTGCCGCCAGTCTCGCGATGCTCAAACCCGGCTCACCCGTGCCCGCGGCAACGTCGAGATGCTGCTGATCGTCAACGATGTCCAGACCCTCGATGATCGCTGCGCCGACCGGGCAGCTGACCCACGATCACCGAATCCCACTCCCCGTGCCCGGCCCACGTCACTCGCTGAGCGTGTCGATCCCATCGCAAGTTCGTCATCACCCGTCCTCGTCGATGCCCTGAACGAACACGAAAGTACCCCGGGCGAGAATGCATAATGATCGATCAGCACGACACTTCTATGCGAGCGAGGGACTGTAAGAAAGATGGTGTAACTCCTGAGCCGTAGGAGGCACCTGTGACTGAAGTGACCGTGGCCGCTGGGGCCGATGTGACACCGCTGACGCATTTCGCTTAAAGACGAGAGATTGCACGCTGTGTACCGCGCATTACCATCTGTGAGAACGCTCGAACGCGCAAGAGCGACAACAGCGCGGCGCTCTGCTTCGGTGCGGGGGGTCTGCAATGCGCCAGGTTTCTCGTGTCGCCAGCAGCTCAATGCACGAGCCATTGGTGGAAGGATCGGCGGCTCGGCACAGGCACCCGTGCGCTCCCGAAGGAGTTCGGCAACGCTGGTCGGTGCTGGCTGACGCCCCACCGGCGAAGGCATCGTGATCGATGTTCGCCGTTCAGGCATCTCGCGATCGCTGTGCGCGCCGTTCCTGTCGCATCGCGCGGACGTCGGCGACCGAGCCGAGGTGACGCAGCTTGTCGGGGTTGATCACTGACCGCACGGTCTGCACCACGCCGTCGACGATGTCGAGGGAGAAGACGTTGATGAGCTTGCCGTCCGAGGTGCGCAGGACGGCGCCAGGCTGGCCGTTGACCCCGTGTAGTTCGATCGCGACCTCGTAGTCGCGTAGCTCCCGGCTCATCCCGACGAACAGGCGGGCGACGCGGTCGGCGCCGACGATCGGCATGCTCCACTGCGGCGCCTTGCCGCCACCGTCTCCGTAGACCACGACGTCGTCTGCGAGCATGCCGACCAGGCTGTCCAGATCACCTTCGCGGAAGGCGGCGAAGAACCGCGCGGCCAGCCGCTCGCGGTGCTCGCGCGAGGCCTCGAAGCGAGGCTTCTCCGCCTTGACGTGGCGTCGGGCCCGGGCGGCCAGTTGGCGGCAGTTCGCTTCGTTCTTGCCGACGATTGCTGCGATCTCCTCATAGCTGTAGCCGAACACGTCGTAGAGCAGGAACACGGCCCGCTCGACCGGGTTCAACCGCTCGAGCACCAGCAGGAACGCCATCGACAGCGAGTCGGCCTGCTCGGCATGCGCGGCCGGATCGGCCGCACCGCCGTCGGTGAGCAGCGGCTCGGGCAGCCATTGGCCGACATACGCCTCACGCCGCTTCGGTGCTGACCGAACCCGGTCGATGCACAGTCGCGTGACCACAGCTGAGAGGTATGCCTTCGGGGCCGCGATGGCGGCGCCGTCCCGAAGCGCCTGCTGGTAGCGGACGAACGCATCCTGCACCATGTCCTCCGCTTCGTTCACGCTGCCAAGCATCCGGTAGCCGATGGAGAACATCAGGGCACGCAGATCGGTGAACGCCGCGCTGGATCCGGTATCGGGCTGGTCGGAGGACGGGACGCGCGAGCGCCCGCTCGTGGCGGGGCGAGGGCCGCGCCTGCCTTCTGATCCACTCACGCCGTCCCCTGCGGCGTGCCATTGCGGCGGGCAGCCTGGTTGGAATCGGTCAGGCCATTGCGGAAACCGTCCCGCCAGGTCGTCCAGGTAGGCCGCCAGTCGAGCTCGCGCTTGGCCTTCGCGTTCGACGAACCCCGGCCTTGGGTCATCCACTGCACAGCGACCTCCCCCGCGGCTAGCCGACCCAGCCACACCGGCACCCGCAGCGGCCGCTTCGCCCCGACTACCTCGGCAAGATACGGCAGCCACACCGACACCGGGGCCGGCTCGTCATCGACGACGTTGTAGACACCGCGGACACCGCGCTCCACAGCGGCCACCGTCGCGGCGGCCGCATCGTCGAGATGGACCCACGACCAGACGCCGGCACCGTCACCGATGATCGGCAGCTGGCGCTTGCCGACCAACTCGACCAGAGACTCCGACGCTCCCGGCCCGTAGAAGTTGCCGTACCGCAACACGATCCCCTCCAGCGGTGCCTCCGGGACCACCCGCTCCAGAAAGGTCAGACCTGCCAGCGTGTCCACCTGCGCCTTGGCCGGATGCGGATCGAACGGGTCGTTCTCGGTCTTGACCGGACCGCCCTCGCGGATGTTCGACCAGCCGGTGTAGCCCTGCGCGACGAACCGGCCGACACCGGCGGCCTTCGCGGCTGCCAGCAGGTGCTCGGTTCCCGTCGTGCGCAGCTTATTGGTGACGGCAAACCACTTATCGAACTTCCGCACGTTAGGCTTGCCGGCCAGAGCGGTCATCTGGTGAACGATCGCATCCGGCTCGGCGAGCGCCACCGCCTCACCGACCGCAGCGGCGTCGAGCCCGTCGACGACAACTGGTTCCGCCCCGAGGGCGCGCAGCCGGTCGACCTTGTCTCCGCTGCGCGTCGACGCCGTCACCTGATGCCCACGGGCGACCAGCTGCGGGACCAGCCGCGTCCCGATCGCACCGGCAGCACCTGCCACCAACACTCTCATCTCACATCTCCTTACCCTGCACACCCTTTACCCTGCACACCATCGGCCTTAAGACGAGACAGCACGGCGTGCTGTGACACCGGAATTCGCCGGTGGACTAGCACCCAGGCTGAGATCCATGTCCGGTCCCGGATTCAGGCGTCCGACTCCGTACCGGCCGCTACGCCGGAGCAGCTAGCCGGGACCACGGAACGGTGATGGCAGCGTCTCGCCCAGTAGGCGACCTTAGTTCTGGCCGGTCGTCGGAGCACTGGTCATCGATAAGGTGTCGTCGACCTGCTGACCGCCGTCGCCTACGCATTCACCCAGCAGGCCGAGCGCGCCACGCAACAGGGTCTGCTGCAGGGCTATTGCAGCGTGGAGAACGCGCTCCGAGTGCTACGCGGGCGGATCCGGGAAGCACATCAGATGCGTCAGCGCCACGGGCTGCCGCTTCCCATCGAGGTTCGCCGTCATCGACGGGCTCCTCGCGTGCGCCGTCGTCCTCGGCCTCGTCCTCAACGCCGCCTACGGATGGTGGTGGGCCGATCCCGCGGCCAGCCTGATCATCGTCTTCTACGCCGTCAAACAAGTCCGCACCATCTACACCGAACCCGCCGGCTCCTGATGTTGTCGTGGCAGACCATGCTCGGGGACCGTGCAACTTGCCCCGTACCCGTAACAGGCGGGACGCGTGCTTATTGCGCCCTTGCCCTCCCTTCGCGACAGTCGAACATGAGTCCTGCATATCTGCTTGAGTGCAGTATTCTCGGGTTGTGGGATCGGAACGGCCGGTGGGTGGCGTGGACTATCCCCGCACGTATCAGGAGTTCCGGTCGTGGTTTCCCGACGATCGCGCTTGTCGTGGAGTATCTGGCTGGGCTGCGGTGGCCGGATGGGTTCTCGTGCCCTCGGTGTGGCTGCGGCGGGTCGTGGCGTACGGCGCGCGGTCTGTGGATGTGCGCCGAGTGTGGGTTGAAGACCTCGGCTACGGCAGGCACGATCTTCCACCGGTCGCACAGCCGGATGTCGACCTGGTTCGCCGCGGTGTGGTTCGTGACCTCGCAGAAGAACGGAGTTTCGGCCAAGGGTCTGCAGGAGGCGTTGGGGTTCGGCTCGTATGAGACGGCGTGGGCCTGGCTGCATAAGCTTCGCCGGGCCATGGTGCGCCCGGAACGGGAGTTGCTCGACGGCGTCGTGGAGCTCGACCAAAGCTTCCTCGGCGGGCAGAGCAAGGGCAAGAAAGGCGGTTCCGGCGACAAGGCCCCGGTCACGATCGCCGTCGAACGCACCCCGCGTGGCCGCCTGGGCAGGGTCCGCCTGGAACTAGCCGAGGCACCCGGAACCTTGGACATGATCGACTTCGCGTGCCAGGTCGTCGCTACCGGCGCCACCATCCACACCGACGGCGCCCGCATGTTCACCCGGCTAGGCGAGCACGGCTACGTCCACCGCGCGACACCCGGCTACAAGGCCGACGACCTCGACGCCGTCATGCCCGGCCCGCACCTGGTGTCCTCCCTGCTCAAGCGGTGGACCGCCGGCACCCTGCACTACCGGCTCAGCCGCAGCCACATGCCCTACTACCTCGACGAGTTCACATTCCGGTTCAACCGCAGAAACTCCAGAGCCCGAGGCATGTTGTTCTACCGGCTGCTCCAGCAGGCCGTGGACACCGACCCGCATCCCCTCAAGGAGCTCATCCACGGCGGCTGCTGAACCATCCACTGCACTCAAGCAGATATGCAGGACATGAGTTCGATATAACGGCCTTCTACTGCGTCCCACGGTTGCCGCCCTCGGACCTAACGTCCGGCCAGTCCAGCTACGACTGGGGCGAGGGCGTCGGCGACGTCGGCGCCGAAGACGAAGTAGGAGAAGCCGATCTCCTCGCGTCGTCGTTGGATTTCTTCGGCGGCCGCTGCCGGGTCACTCGGGAAGTATGGCGAGCGAGTCCGCCGCACGAAGCGCAGCAGGGTCCGTGTCTGGGGGCGCCATGAACGGAGCGACAGGGAGTCGCCGATCACCGGCACATGCAGGGCGAGTTCGACGTCGCGGATAGTGTGAAAGTCGCGTGCCAGTTGCACCACCTCGGCCCGAGGCTCAGCCCGGCTCGCATGACGAAGGTGACAGTGTCTGCGACCTCGGCCGCCAGCGCCTGGGCCTTCGGCCCACGTACGGCCATCGCCACCGGCGTGTGCAGGTCTGGGCCGTCGAGATCTCGCAGTGCCATGACGATCTTCACGCACCCGGGCCAACCGCTGGGCTCGGTGGGACCACGGGCAGTCCTAGTTCGCGGAGTTGGTCCTCGATCCCGGGCCTGCCGGTGCCGACGCCCATTTCGAAGCGACCGTCGGTGAGTACAGACAGCGAATGCGCTTCCCATGCGGTGCTCCATGCCGGCGCGCACCGGGGAGGCGTACACCCAGGTACCCACCCGCAGGTTGGTGAGAGCTGCCGCGAGGGCCAGCGTGGGCCCAGGCGCCGGCTGCCATTGCGGGACGTCGGGCATCAGGAGCGTCGAGTAACCGCTGTCGGCGACACGGCGCACCCGATCTCGCCACGTCGGCAGGTCAGTTGTGAGCGGGGCAACGACCCCGAACCGCAATGCTCTGGCTTTGCCGGTTGCCGTCGTGCCGGTCATTGGTGATGTCCTTTCGTGGGGCCCGAGCCTTTTCCGGGTCCTTGCGCCCTCCACGAACGGGAGGCGGCGGTTTCGACAGCACATGCTGAAATTTGGGCCGGGTGTCATTCAGGCAAGAGCGACGCATCGGGCCCTCTTCCGGCTCTTCATGATTTCGAGGGCGTCAGCGCCAGAATTCGGTGAGCTGCTCGGCAAGGGCTCTGCCTTGGTTGTAACCAGCCCGAGCAGCGGGCGGACGCAGCGACAGATCCATCGCATTGGCGCCGAACATGTGCTCGGAGTTGCTCTCCGGGAAGATCGTTTCGACTCTGCTGCCGCGTGCGCGTAGCTCGTCGACCTGTGCTGCAAGATGCATGCCCCACTCCAACGGCGTCCGTGTTCTGCCGCCGAATGGCGACAGCACCAGCACCCGCCCGTATCCGGCTGCCAGATCGGCATTCTCGTTGCGTCGGTAGCCGCCGTCGATGTATCGGTTGTCCCCGATCCTGTAGGCGAAGCCACTGGCACAGCTGGCGGCGACGGCGTCCACCAGGTCGACTCCGCTATGGCGGTCGAACACGACCGGTTCACCGGTATGGGCATCGACCGCCGTGACGAGCACCGTTCGTTGCGGCCAGCGCTGACTGGGCAGCCGCGCGGCGACGGTCGCGCGCCACCGCGTTTGCCCGGAACCGTCCGACGCCGCATCCATGTCGAGTGCCGCCGCGCCCATTCTGCGGCGCATGTCAGCCGCATCCTCGGCGGCGGCGATGATCTTGCTCGTTCTCTCCATGTGGTCCGCCGCCGGCCTGATCGGAACGCGTCCACCGTCGGATCCGACCGGACCGGTCCGTTGCTGGGGCGCCGCGGCAAGGATGGCGGCAAGCAGTTCGGTCGGGGTCGCGCCAGCTATCTGGGCCGCGGCCGTCGATCCGGCCGACGTCCCGATGACCAGATCAGCCTCGGTCACATCCAGCCCGGCATCGAACAGGCCGGCGATGACGCCGATCAGCCACGCGTTGCCTGTCGATCCGCCGCCACCGAGGACCAACGCTCGCTCGCCCGCGGCGCGCACCCGCTTTGTGGCGTCGACCTGCGGCTGATCCTGGTCGGACCTCGGCCGGTCGGAGGCCGTCGTCGAGGTGAAGTGCAGAGTTGAAGAAGGTGTTGTGTTCATGGGAGTCGCCTTTCGCGAATTGCCTGGCGGGCGCTCCCGGTGGCGACTACCTCAGTCGCGCGATCGTGGACTGCAGGGGAGCACCCATTGCGGATACTGCGTTCATGGGTCTCACCTCCTGCCGATGGGTCACGATCGCCGGGACGCTAGCACACCGGCGGCGCGGTGCGCAATCGGCATCATGCCGACTGCCGTGTCGCTGTCGCACGCGACGCCGACCGCTACACCCTCATCTGTGATGGGCCCCTATTCCGCCGACAAGATCCATCGTGCCAACTTCTTGACGCAAGACAGCATGATGGCAGTCTGGTCGAGATCCCGCCCGAACGCTGGCCCGCAGGTCACCCGGCACGCTCGTGGGCTGGTCGCCATGCGACTGCACCCCGGGCATGCGCGGCAATCGCACCGACACCTGCGAGGGGGTACGCCGTACAGCCTGATTGATCTTGTGCACCGTCTGCGAGCTCGGCCGGCTTGCTGCGCACCATCGCGCGGCGTACCGCAGAGAGGATTTGACCTATTTGGTCGTGACTAAGGACGGAACGCCAGGCCCAGGCATCTCGACGAGCTGTGGTTCCGTGCCAGCTTTTCTGCAAGCTTTCCTGATAATTTCGCTGGCATTTCGCTGGCAGATGATCAAGGGCTCCAACGCTGTTGCGCTGGAGCCCTTGTCTTGCCTGACCTGCGTTGTAGCGGGGGCAGGATTTGAACCTGCGACCTCTGGGTTATGAGCCGCCCGACCCGCGTCTCAGCCGTCTCGGTGCGGCTCGAATGCTCAACAATGTCGCGGGATCCGGGTTCACCGCGTCATACCCCGTCTCATCCGAACAACCGCGATTCACCCTGTCCTGGCTACATATTTGGCTACACACCGCAGGCCGGATATTCCAACGGCATCATCGGCGCGAGCCATGCGTCCGACGCGGGTGCTCGGCGCGGCTGCTGGCCCGGTTGCGGCGCTCGCTGGGCCGATAAAGACGGGTGCAACGGTCGCGCCACCCGAGAGAGTGCGCGGACGGTTGTGACGGCCCGGTGATGCGTCCCGCGCCCGACGCCGCCCCTACGGGCCAGGGGTTGCACAGCAGGTATCGACCCACGGCCGCACGGGTGCGCCAGTGCAGACGACTCAGCCGGCCAGCCGCTCCCGCACGGCGCTAGCTGTGGTACCGAGCACGTCACGGCGCAGGTCGGCGGCGGCATGCTTGACGGCTTCGGGTGCACGGCGAGCGCGCCAGGCCAGCGACGGCTTGCCCTCCGTGTCGACAGCGGCGATCAGCAGACCGCCCAGCATGCTCACGTTCTTGGTGAAGTGCACCCGCTGCTGCCTGCGCCTCGCGGGGTCCGACTCTTTCCAGAACGCGTGTCCGGCGATCGTCGTCGGCACCAGGCTGCCGGCGAGCGCCAACGCTGACAAGCGCGGGAAGCTGCCGAACGCCAGCAGCCCACCGGCCGCCACCTTCAGCGCACCGTCGGCCAACACCACCTGCTTGGTACTGACACCGCTGGGCAGCCACTGGGCCAGGCCGCTGACCACGGGGTCCGCCGCCGGGACCTTGGGCGCAGGATGGCGGAGCGTGTCGAGGCCCCCTGTCACGAACATCGACGCAAGCATGGGACGAGCGAGGGCACGAATCACCGACATGCCTCCATCCTGCCCGTCCTGCCCACCGGCAATCCATTCAAGGGATGAACACCGGTTCGGCGCGAGCCCGCGGTCACCGCGCCGGCCAGCCGCTGTGTCCGTGGCCATGAGAGAGTCCCCGCTTGTGGCCAGTCCAACCAGTCACTGAGCACCGCGCAGGGGAGTCCTCCATTGAAGAACGCGAGGGAACGGATGGACGTTATTTCGGCCTACCGGAGAGGTGGGCACGTATCGGGGTGCTGCGGCGGTCTGCGGTACGACGCACAAGACCGTCAAGCGGGTGATCGACCGGCACGAGTCCGGCGGTGTTGCGCCGGTGCCGCAGCCGCGCGGGAGCGGCCGGCGGTGTGGTCGCCGGGTGAGCATCTGGTCATCGACTGGGGTGTGCTGTTCGGGCTGCACGTGTTCTGCGCGGTGCTGGCTTGGTCCCGGTTCCGGTTCGTGCGCTTCGCCGACAATGAGCGCGCGGACACCACGCTCATGCTGCTGGCGGAGTGCTTCGAGGTCCTCGGCGGGGTGCCCGGCGTGGTGCTCGCCGACCGGATGGGCTGCCTGAAGGGCGGGGTGGTCGCGAACAAGGTCATCCCGACCGCGGAGTACGTGCGCTTGGCCGCGCACTACGGGTTCCGCCCGGACTTCTGCGAGGCCGCCGACCCGGAGTCGAAGGGGATCGTGGAGAACCTGGTCGGCTACGCCAAGACCGACCTGATCATCCCCGGCCAGGACGGCGCCGGCGGTCGGTTCGCCGACGTGGCCGCGGCCAACGCGGCGGCGGTGCCGTGGTGCCTGGAGGTCAACGCCGCGGTGCACTCGGAGATCTGCGCGGTGCCGGCCGAGCGGCTGGTCGATCGAGCGTGAGTTGCTCGCGCCGCTGCCCTCGCTGCGGCCGTCGATCGGGCGGATGGTGACTGCGCAAGGTTGACCGGCTCTCGTGCGTGCGGTTCGCCTCGGCCCGCTACTCGGTGCCGGTCCGGTTCATCGGCGAGCAGGTGCGACTCCGGTCGAGGACGACCGCTGCCGTGGTGATCATCGCCGGTCCCGGTGACGGCGAGGTGGTGGCCGAGCACCTGCTGGTCGCACCGGGTGAGGCATCGATCCTGGACGCCCATTACGGCGGGCCGCGCCCGGCGCCGCGGCGGGCGGTGCGACCCAGAACCGTTGCGGAGAAGGCGTTCTGCGCGCTCGGCCCGATCGCCGAGGCATTCATCACCGGCGCCGCCGCGGCCGGCAACACCCGCCTCGGTCCGGAGCTGGCCGAGCTGAACACGCTGCACGCCGCGCACGGCGAGCAGGCGTTCCTCGACGCGCTGTCCCGGGCGGTCGCGTTCGGCCGCTGGCGCGCCGCCGACATCAGATCGATCCTGGCCGCCGGCACCGGCACCCCGCAGCCGCGTGAGGCCGGCGACGCGCTGGTGCTCGAGCTGCCCGTCGTCCCGGTCCGGCCGCTGTCCGACTACGCCATCGGCGACACAGCGACCGGAGCGGAGCTGTGACGACGAAGGCGCCGGTGTTGGCGCCAGACCTGGTCGACGGGCTGCGCCGGCTCAAACTGGCCGCGATGCGCCAGCTCGCCCCCGAACTGCTGCTCACCGCCAAGACTCAGCGCTGGGCGCCGGAGGAACTGCTGCGCACCCTGGTCGAGGCCGAGATCACCGCCCGCGACGCCTCCAACGCCCGCAACCGGCTCAAGGCCGCAGCGTTCCCGGTGATCAAGACTCTCGACGAGTTCGACCTTCGGTGTCCTCGATCAACAAGGCCAGCTTCGACTACCTCGCATCGCTGGAATGGATCACAGCCGGGAGAACCTCTGCCTGCTCGGGCCGGCCGGCACCGGCAAGAGCCACGTCCTGGTCGCCCTCGGCGACGCCGCCGTCGCCGCCGGGCACCGGGTCCGCTACTTCACCGCCGCCGAACTCGTCGAGACCCTCTACCGCGGCCTGGCCGACAACAGCGTCGGCAAGTGATCGACACCTTGCTCCGCAACGAGTTGATCATCTGCGACGAAGTCGGGTTCGCACCACTGGACGACACCGGCGCCCAACTGCTGTTCCGCTTCGTCGCCGCCGCCTACGAACGCCGCGCGCTGGGCATCGCCAGCCACTGGCCCTTCGAGTCCTGGGGCCGGTTCCTCCCCGAACACACCACCGCCGTCAGCCTGCTCGACCGGCTGCTGCACCACGCCAACATCATCGTCACCGACGGCGAGTCCTACCGCATGCGCGAAGCCCGAGCGAAGGGAGGCACCGCCACGAAACGTCGCTGATCAACCCGAGGGGTGGGGACTTTATTTGGCCACCAGCGGGGACCAGCAACTTGGCCGTTGACACGCTGCCAGCGTTCCAGTTCGCGGCGCAGAGTCGTTCTTCGGACGGCTGTCCAACTAGCATGTGGCGCCTCAACGTCGACAACATCACCGGCGCGAGGAGGGCGGATACGCGTCGACGGTGCATCGACAAGGCCATCGCGCTGTTTCGCGAAGGCAACCAACGGTAAGAGTGCGACTCCGCCACCGGCGCCAGGCGATCACTCCACAGCGAGGCGCAGGACCAGAGAGACACCGTGGTCAGGCCGCATTTGACCGGCGCCGGAGCCGTCTCGATATGCGCGGCCGTCTCCGGACGGTCACACCGAGCAGATGGATCCCTCAGGGCGAGGCGGAATCGGCCGGATCTGCCTGCAGGTTCGGGCATCGTTGCCGGGCTCGGTAGATGCACTGTGACGCGGAGCCCGCCGGCGGGGCGGGGGGTGAGGGTGAGGGTTCCGTCGTGTGCTTGGGTGATGCTTTTTAGGATTGTCAGGCCGAGGCCGACACCTGCGTGGTCGATGCGTATGCGTTCGGTACCGCGACGAAACGGCTCGACCAGCGTGCAACTAACTGTGGGTGAGATTCTCGCCGGTGTTCTCGACAATGAGCATCTGAGCTTCCCCCGTTTTGGCGGACACCTCGTGTAGGAGGAGTCCATGTCATCGAAGGAAGTGGCGGCCGGGTCGAGGAGAGCCCGGTTCACGCCTGAGTTCAAGGCTGACGCGGTGGCGATGGTGATCGACACCGATCGGACGATTGTTGATGTCGCTCAGGCCCTGGGCTTGGTTCAGCAGACGCTGGGCAACTGGGTTCGGCAGGCCCGGATCGACCGCGGCGAGCGCGCCGGTCTGACCAGTGAGGATCGTTCTGAGCTGGTCCGGTTGCGGCGGGAGAGCCCCGGCAGCGTTGCACGCTCGGGATGGAATGCCCGTAATCCGTACATTGGTGGGCATGGAGATCGCTTGCGCTGAGTGCGGCTGTCTGGTGGATCGCGGGGTGCGGGTCATCCCATGCGAGAACCCCGAGTGCTGCTGCCGCGACCTGCCGATCGGCGAAGTAGGAGACAGCGGCGAGCGAGATTGATCCACTCGGCTTCGTTCAATCGACGAAGCCGCTCGATGCCAACCGCCGACATCCCCGTGGGGTGCTCGGACCGGCCCGATTCTCCCGCGTGGAAGCGCACGCAATAGCTACCTGGCAGGTTGCCGAGCGGCGGCGACGAGCCGTGCCGCGGCGGTGGTGATCTCGGTGTCGGTTGTGTAGCGGCCGACGCCGAGGCGGATCGTGCGCGCTGCTTGGTCTGGGCTGAGTCCGATCGCGGTCAGCACCGGCGACGGGGGCGTGTGACCGGTGTGGCAGGCGGCACCGGCGGAGAACGCGAGATCGGGGGTGGCGGCCATCAGCTGTTCGGCGGTGACGTGCGGGATGGTCAGGCTGAGGTTGCCCGGCAGTCGGTGCGTGAGTGATCCGTTCACTTGCAGCCCCGGCAGCGCGTCGAGGAGTCGGCTGAGCAGCCGTTCGCGGTGGGCGAGGGCGCGGGCGGCGTCGGCGACGCGCTCAGCGTGGGCGATCGCGGCGGCGGCACCGAGGGCGACGATGCCGGCCACGTTCTCGGTGGCTGCGCGCAGGCCGCGTTCCTGCCCGCCGCCGCGCAGTTGCGGGAACAGTCGGCGGGGTTCCGCGACGGATGTAGAGCGCGGCGACGCCTTTGGGCGCGTACATCTTGTGCCCGACGACGGTGAGCAGATCCACACCGAGGCGCTGGACGTCGACCGGCACGCTCGCCAGGCTCTGCGCGGCATCAGTGTGGAGCAGGACGTTCGCGGGCGGGTGAGCGCGGCGACCTCGGCGAGCGGTTGCAGCGTGCCGATCTCGTTGTTGGCGTGCATCACCGAGACCAGGACGGTGTCTGGCCGCAACGCCTGCTCGAGATCGGCCGGGTCGAGTCGGCCGTGCGGCCGACCGGCAGCGGGTGACGCGGAACCCGGACTGGCCAGTCGATCGCAGGCTGCCTGGGTTGCCGGGTATTCGATGGTGGTGGTGATGACGTGCGCACCGCGCCCGGAGGCGCGCAGCGCCTCGGCGGCGCCGATGAGCGCGAGATGGTTGCTCTCGGTGCCGGACGAGGTGAACACGATCTCGTCGGTCCGCGCGCACCGATCAAGGCGACGAAGTGGTCCCGGGCCGTCTCGACCGCGCGCGCTGCGGCGCGGCCGTAGGCGTGCGAGCTGGAGGGGTTGCCGAATTCGGTGGTCAAGTAGGGCAGCATCGCCTCGACAACGCGTGGATCGATAGGTGTGGTGGCCTGGTAGTCCAGATAGATCGGCTTGTCGCCTGCGGCCGGGGTCAGGCCGTGAACCCCACCGGTGCGCACCATCTGAGTTTGAGGGCCGGGTGCGGACATGGGCTCACCAGCAGCGTAGGGAGCGGCGGCCGTG
The DNA here is from genome assembly GCA_963748415.1 of uncultured Actinomycetota bacterium. Lineage (GTDB taxonomy): Bacteria > Actinomycetota > Actinomycetes > Mycobacteriales > Jatrophihabitantaceae > CAVVJA01. Next base: position 166,181 of record CAVVJA010000007.1, read on the forward strand.
ACGGCGCTGGCCAGGTAGGCCCGCTCGAAGGCCCGCTTAGTGTAGAGCCAGCGCCGGCCTGCGGAGATGGTTGGGATCGCGTCACGGGGTGGGGCGGACCGGATTGACGGACAGGTAGACGCCGCGGTCGCCCATGTCCATGACGCAGCGGGCGCTCAGCTCCGCTGTCGTTCCCTCGCCGCCGGCGATGCGGGCGGTGATGTCGGCGGCGGCGATGCCGGCCATCTGTTCGGTCATGTGCCCGGTCTTCGGGAAGTTGACCGGCACCGGTGTCTGCCCGACCGGCGCCATCGCGACGGCGACACCAACCGCGTACAGCCCGTCCGCGCCGGCATGCCGATAGTGGGCATCGACCGGCACGAACCCCTTGGGATTGGCCAGCCCGCCAGTGCTGGCGACGGCTTCCACGCCCGCGAGCGGTGGAATCACCATCGACAGCACCGACGGGATCGGATCGGTCCCGTTCACCTCGACGGCGTCAGCACCGATTCGGGTGATCCGCAGCAGAGGTCTGGTAGCTGATATCCCGTTCGTCGAGCGCGCCCTCCAGCAGTTGCCGGATGGTGCCCGCGCCGCCCATCCCCATGTGGCCTAGGAACGGCTCGGCGGTGATGAAGGTGATCGGCACCCGGTGGCGCAGCCCGCGCTTGCGCAGCAGGTGGTCGAGTTCGAAGGCGAATTCATAAGCCGGGCCGATGCAACTTGCCCCGGGCGCGGCGCCAACGACGACCGGACCGGGCTTATCCAACAGCCGGCGCACGGCTGTGCGGAGTTCTTCGGCCTCGGGCAACGACATCAAGGAGTGTCCCGGACCGGTGAACGGGCCCAGGCCTGCCACCGCCTCGTTCGCGCTGCGATGCCCGGTGGCCACCACAAGGAAGTCGTAACCGTGCTCGGCCTTGTCGGTCGTGACGCTCTTCGCGTCCGG
>CAVVJA010000008.1:0-12500 GCA_963748415.1 uncultured Actinomycetota bacterium
CGATAGTTCTGCCGTCGCCAGCCAGGCACCCGGTCCAGTCGCGCGAGTCGGTCAGCCGGACGGTGATCGCCGAGACCGTTGCGGCGACCCCCGCCGAGCGCACCGCCCGCAATGTCGCCGCAGGGACACGATGCTCGGGCACCGCTTACTGCACAGGCTCGGGGAAGAGCGCACCCGCCCCTTGGCCCGTGCCGTAGTGCCCGACCACAGTATTCGGCTCGGGGCGCACCACACCGGACAGCGCCAGCACAGCCGCGGTCCTGCCGACCGCGGTGTCGGCGTTGTCGACCGTCGCCACCGCGCCCTTGTCGGCGTCGTCGGTGCGAACGAGATTGACGACGCCGCCACCCGTCGCGGACAGCAGATCGCCTGCGACGACGGCGTGCCCGTTCTTCTGCTGCAGTGGGTGATCAGCGCGAGTTGCGTCTTGCCACCTGCGTCGTCCACCGGCAGCGAACCGCTCGCGACGACGAATACCGCCGTCGCCGGGGTGACCTTGTGTTGCCCTCGACCTTGACCATGTTCAGCGAGGAGAACCCGGCCAGAACCTGCTTGAGGTCGGTCGGCTGGCCCTTGCCGAGCAGGACGTAGGCCAGCAGCGCTCCGCCGAGTTGGCCGGCATCGTCCACGGGCGGATAGGTGAGGCCGATCGGGTGGACGGCGCCCGTGGCGAGTGAGGTGATGTCGCCGGTGCGCTTCGGGTCGGTGTAGTCACCGGTCAGCTGGACGCGTCCGGTCACCACACCGCCGGCCGCGGCCACCTCCTTGGCCAGGCCGTCCTTGATCCCTTCCGAGGCGCCGGGAAGGCCGAGGATGCAGCACGTTCTGGCCGGTGAGCGAGCCCTTGACGATCTGCCCGCCATAGAGCGCCGCGAACTTCTCGGCGTTGCCGACCTGGCCCTGCAGCGCAGCGACCTGGCCGGACAGCGACTTGCGATCACTCTTGAGCGCGTCGACCTGATGACGCAGGTCTTTGGTGATCGGCCCGTTCAGTGCCGTCGTGCCGACCACGATGCCGAGGGCGAGCGCGAGGAAGACCGCGATGATCGAGACAAGGTGATAGCGGAAGGAGATCACGAGAACAATCCCTGTAGCCAGTCGACGAATCGGTCCCACTTGTCGCCGAGGATGTCGAGGTAGGTGCGGCCGGCCTCGGACACCGCAAGCGCCGCACCAATCGCGACGAACGCGGCGAGGACGAGCAGCAGCAGTGCGGCCGACGAGATCCGGCTGCGGTAGAAGCGGCTCACGCCTTTGGCATCGACGAGTTTGCCGCCGAGCCGCAGCCGCGTCAGGAACGTCGACGCCATGCCGCCGCGCCCTTTGTCGAGGAACTCGACCAACGTGGCATGCGTGCCGACCGCCACGATCAGCGAGGCGCCCTTCTCGTCGGCGAGCAGCATCGCGATGTCTTCGCTGGTGCCCATCGCCGGGAACGTGACTGCATCGATGCCCAGATCCTGCACGCGTTCCAGTCCCGGCGCGCGCCCATCGGGATAGGCATGGACGACGACCTCGGCCTTGCTGCGCAGCACTTCGTCGCTGACCGAGTCCATATCGCCGACGATCATGTGCGGCTTGTAGCCGGCCTCGCGCAGCGCGTCCGCGCCTCCGTCGACGCCTACCAGGACCGGCTTGTACTCGCGGATGTAGTGCCGCAGCGCAGCGAGGTCTTGCTTGTAGTCGTAGCCGCGGACGACCACGAGCACGTGCCGATTCTCGAACTTCGTGCGCACTTCGGGCACACCGACGCCGTCGAGCAGAAGGGCCCGTTCGCGCTTCATGTACTCCATGGTGTTGGCGGCGAATGCCTCGAGCTGCGTCGACAAGCCCGACTTGGCCTCGTCCATCTGCGCGGCGATCGAGTCGGCGTCCTGCGCGGTGCCGTGCGCGACCAGATTGTCGCCGATGTAGAGCGTGTCGCCGTCCGACGTACCCGCATGCCCTCCTGACGGCCGCGAACACCTCGTTCCCGACGTTGTCGAGCAGCGGGATGCCGCTGGCGACGAGCAGGTCCGGGCCGAGATTCGGGTACCGGCCGGAGATGCTCGGCTGCGCGTTCACCCCGGCAACCTTCGCCGCGACCAGAGACTCAGCAGCTACGCGGTCCAGGTCGACGTGGTCGATCACCGCGATATCGCCAGGATTCAGGCGGCGCGATCAGCCGTTCGTGCGCCGGTCCAGGCGCGCCACGCCGCTCACTCCGGCGAACCGTCGGAGCGCGCTCGGCGCAGCGTTGCGAGCTTCATGGGTCTCCATCGTGCCACCGTCGTGTCAGGCGACGCCCGCGCCACGCGGCGCGGGACGGCTCTTCGAACCTTGTGGACGACGCCGGCCGCGCTCGCCCGGCGACGCGGCGAATTCCGACGATGCCGCGGCGAGCAGTTCGGCGGCATGTTCGCGGGCCGTGCCTGAATCGCGACCGGCGAGCATCCGGGCCAGTTCGGCAACCCGCTGCTCACCTTCGACCACCCGAACGTCACTGCGCGTGATGCCGCCCGCCGTCGCGTCCAGCGGCTTGTCGACGACGACGTGCCGGTCGGCGTAGGCGGCGACCTGGGGCAGTGGGTGACCACGAGCACCTGATGGTCGCGGGCCAGGCGGGCCAGGCGCCGGCCGACCTCGACCGCTGCGCGCCCGCCCACCCCGGCGTCGACCTCGTCGAACACCATCGTCGGCACCGGATCGGTTCCGGCCAGGCACACCTCGACGGCCAGCATGATCCGCGACAGTTCGCCCCCGGACGCCCCGCGTTGGATCGGCAAGGCGGGGGCGTCGCGGTGGGCCCGCAGGAACACCTCGACCTCGTCGACACCGTCGGCGGACGCCCCGGCGTCCGCCCCGTCGACGGTCAGGGTCGGCGACCCGGCGCTGACCGGGCGCCGGCGCACCTCGACGGTCACTGTCGCCGCCGACATCGCCAGCCCCGCGAGCTCGTCGGTGATGGCACGTCCGAGCCGGGACGCGGCCTGTTCGCGCTGCAGGGACGTCTTTGCCGCCAGGTCGGCAGCCTGCTCGGCCGCCCGGTCACGTTCGGCCGCCAGCGCGGCGAGCGCCTCGTCGGAGACGTCGAAGTCGGCGAGCCGTTGCCGCGCGGTGTCGGCCCACGACAGGACGGCGTCGAGGTGATCGCCGTACTTGCGGGTCAGTCCGGCCAGCACTGAGCGTCGCGCCTCTGCCTGGGCAAGCCGTTCGGGATCGGCGTTGAGTCGCTCGCCGTACGCCGCGAGCTCTGCGCCGATGTCGGCCGCGGTCGCGGACAGGTCGGTGAGCCGTTGCGCCAGGGCATCGAGTTCGGGGTCGTCGCCGGCCTGTTGCGCGAGCGATCGGCTTGCCAGCCCGAGCAGGGTACTGACGTCGGCGGCATCGGTCGCCGGGTCGTCGGCGTCGCCGAGCAGAGCGTCGTGGGCGGTGCGAGCCGCCAGGCGAAGTGCATCGGCGTGGGCAAGGCGGCTGGCCAGCTGCGCCAGGTCGACGTCCTCGCCTGGCTGCGGATCGGCGGCCTCGATCTCGGTGATGCCGTGCGTAAGCAAATCGGCCTCGCGCTGCAGTTCGCGGGCGCGGGTCGTCCGATCGGCCAGGCGCGCCGTGGCCTCACGCCAGCGTTCGAACGCGGCCGCGTACTCGGTGAGGTCGACGCCGGCGTAACGGTCCAGCGCGGCACGCTGCTCCGCGGGGCGGGTGAGCCGCTGCTGGTCGGCCTGCCCATGTACGGCGACCAGCCGTTCGGCCAGCTCACCGAGCACGCCCACGGGGGCAGGCGCGCCGCCCACGTATGCCCGGGAGCGTCCGGACGCGCTCACCGAGCGCGCAGCACTAGCGTCCGTCCTCGTCGAGCGCTCCCCCGGCGTCTTCGACCCGGGCCGCCACGGCTGAGCAGGCTCGACGATCAACCGCCCGTCGACGCTGGCCGAATCCACTCCGGCGCGCACCCGAGCCGAGTCGGCCCGTTCGCCGAACAGAAGGAGCAGGCCGGTCACGACCATCGTCTTGCCCGCCCCGGTCTCACCCGTGACGACGGTCAGCCCCGCATCCAGCGGGAGCACCGCGTCGTCGATCACACCCAGGCCACGAATGCGGAGCTCTTCCAGCACGTATCGCAGGCTAGCCCGGATCGTGCGTCACTCCCCAGCCGCGTCCGGCGCCCCGTCGCGGAAACCTCGTACCGGAAGCTGGAACTTCGTCACCAGCCGCTCGCCGAAACTCCAGTCGTGAACGCGCGCTATGCGAATCGGCGACGCACCGCGCCGCACTCGCACCCGACCCTGCGGGGGAATCTCAACTGCACGCCGGCCGTCGCAGGCAAGCACGCCCGGCTGGTCGTGGCTGAGCAGATCGAGATCGACGACCGATTCCGGCGCCACCACGATCGGACGGGCGAACAGCGCGTGCGCCGCGTTCGGCACGACGAGCAGGGCCTCGACGTTGGGCCAGACGATCGGCCCGCCTGCCGAATAGGCGTATGCCGTCGAGCCGGTCGGCGTCGCGCAGAGCACGCCGTCACACCCGAACCGCAGTATCGGACGGGTATCGACGGCGACCGCGATCTCAAGGATGCGTTCGCGCGTGCTCTTCTCGACCGATGCCTCGTTCAGTGCCCACGATCTGGCGACCAGTTGGCCGAACAGGGAAACCTCGACGTCGACGGTCATGCGTTCCTCGACGTCGTAGTGGCGGTCGATGACTGCCTTGACGGTCGCGGTCAAGGCCTCGGGGTCGGCCTCGGCGAGGAAGCCCACGCGTCCGAAGTTGACGCCGAGCATCGGCACGCCCGTCGGTCGAGCGAATTCGGCGGCACGCAGGAATGTGCCGTCGCCGCCGAACACGAGAACGATCTCTGCGCCCTCCGCGGCCCCGTCCTGGTCGACCACACTGACGCGTCCGCAGCCGCAGTCGGCGGCTTCGTCGGCGAGCATCCGCACCTCGAGGCCGGCCTCGTGCAGCTGATCGGCGGCATCGGCAGCCATCCGCCTGGTCTCGGGACGGTTCGTATGCGCGACGACGAGTGCCGATCTCATTGAGGGTCCTCAGCTTCGTCTCGCTCGACGTCTCGGCGGATCGCGTCGCGGTCGACCGACGCATCACGCCGCAACGCATCCCTGCGCAACCAGAGGAAGAACTCGACATTGCCCGACGGACCCGGCAGCGGGCTGCGCACGACCGCGGCGGCGCCCCAACCGAGCCGGGCAGCGTACTCGGCTACGCGGACGACTGCGTCGGTGCGCAAGGCCGGATCGCGGACCACCCCGCCGGTGCCCAGGGCTTCGCGGCCGACCTCGAATTGCGGCTTGACCATTGGCAGCAGGTCCCCGTCGTCGGTGGTGCACGCGACCAGAGCCGGCAGGACGACGCTCAGCGAGATGAATGACAGATCAGCGACCGTCAGCTCGACGCGTCCGCCGATCTGCTCGGCGGTGAGGAAGCGGACGTTCGTCCGATCGACCACGCGGACGCGTGGGTCGGTGCGCAACGGCCAGGCGAGCTGGCCGTAGCCGACGTCGACCGCGACTACCTCGGCTGCGCCTTCTCGGAGCAGCACGTCGGTGAACCCTCCGGTCGAGGCGCCCGCGTCGAGCGCGCGGCGGCCCGCCACCCGCAGATCCGGAAGCGCCGCGAGCGCGCCCGCGAGCTTGTGGCCGCCCCGCGAGACGTACTCGGTGACATCCGGATCGAGCAGCCGCACCGGCGTGTCGCCGTCGACCGCCGTCGCCGCCTTCGTCGCCTTCATGCCGCGTACCTGCACGCGGCCGGAAGCGATCAGCCCCGCCGCCTGCGTACGCGAGCGCGCGATGCCACGACGCACCAGCTCAGCGTCCAGGCGAACCCGCCGGGCCATGGTCAGCCTTCCGCCGCATCGTCGATGTCGCTGAGCGCGGCCTGCAATTGCCCGTGTATCTGGTCATAGCGCTCGGCGTGCTCGGCCAGCGGCCGGTCGTCGATCGCCTCGAGATCGGCGAGTTGACCGCGAACACGGTCTTCGACCGGCGTCTCAGCGGGATCTTCCTCGAGCGACACTGGCGGGGCCTCCCTGGTCGTCGCGCTGCGTGGCGCCCTCGACGGTACCGTCGCAGCGTTGAGCTTCGGTCGCGGACGTCCGCGATGCCGCGAAAGGACGGACATGGCCACGATCGAGGAGTGCGAGGCCGCGTTCCATGATCTCGCGGCCATGCTCGGCGGAATGGACGCCGACCGGCGCGGCAAGACCGTTCTCGATCGATCCGTCAGTTGCACGATCCGCGATTTGGACGTGATCTTCGCCGGGCAGCTTCGCGACGGCGGACTACACGACATCCGCCGCGTCGAGCGTGCCGACGCGCAGGTACGCCTGTCACTTCGCAGCGACGACCTGATCAAACTGACCACCGGCAAGCTCAACTTCGCCTCCGCTTGGGCGACCGGGAAACTGCGCGTCGACGCGAACGTCTTCGACCTGCTCAGGCTCAGGTCACTGTTCTGACCGCCCGGCCGCTCATGGCACACCGGCGCTGTGCTGACCGGCGAGCGATCGCTCATCGCGCGACCTCCTGCGCGAGTCGCCCGGTCTCGGGCCACAGTTACGCGATTCCCAATTGCCCAAGCGCCGACTCGGCCGCATCGTCCGCAGGCTGGCAGCGAGTCAGGCCAGCCCGCCACCCGGCGACGCACAGCGCACGAAGTGCGTCGAGCCGCCGAGCGACTGTCTCGCTCGTCGCTATCGGGCGCAACATCTCGGCCGGCACTCGCCGCCTGATCGGCGCCGCTCGCGCTGGCCAGCGTGAGGCGATGGTCGTTCCAACTGACTCGCCACCCCCCGCAGCTGACCGAGTCAGCCTGCTCGGCCGGAGCAGGGTGTGCGTCGAGCAGGCCTGAAGATCAGCCGCGACGTAGGAGGGCCGACAGCGCGGCGATGCAGCAAGCAGGGCCGCCGGCGCTGTGACGCCGGTCAGCACGAGCAGGCTGTGGCACCCAGCAGCGTTCGCGCCCTCGATGTCGGTATCGAGTCGATCACCGGTCACGAGGGGACGCTTTGCGCCAGAGCGCTCGACCGCCTCGCGATGCATCGCCGGAGCGGGCTTTCCGACCGAGACCGGCGTTCGTCCCGTGGCGTGTCGCAGCGCGGCGACCATGGAGCCGTTGCCCGGCAGTGGTCCGCGCGTTGAAGGCACCGTCGCGTCCAAGTTGGTCGCAACCCAGGGCACACCGCGCCGGATCGCCACGGCAGCCTCGGCGAGCATGTGCCAATCGAGATCGGGCGAGTAACCCTGTACCAGCGCCGCCGGGTCGTCGTCCGCGCTCGAGACCGGCACGAGGCCTCGCTCGGTCAGCGCCTCGAGCAGGCCTGTCGTGCCCACGACGAGCACCCGCGAGTGCGGCGGCAGCCGTTCGGCGAGGTGATGCGCCGCGGCTTGCGCAGACGTGACGACCTCACTGGTTTCGACCGGAACGCCGAGGCTGCGCAGATGGTCAGCGACCGCCGCCGGGGCACGCGCGGCGTTGTTGGTCACGAACGCGAGGCGCATTCCTGCGCCACGCGCTCGTTCGAGGGCTCGGGGTGCTCCAGGCACCGCATCCGGTCCGATGTACACGACGCCGTCGAGATCCAGCAATGCCACGTCGTACCGCGCGGCGAGCGGTTCAGGGCAGCTGAGCAGGCTGGCGGCAGTCATCGGCCGTCGTCGCTCCTTCCTGTGTGCCGATGCGACGTTAGCCCCCGCCGATCGGGCTGCGTACGATTTGACGACGTGAGCCCAGCTGCGCCTCCCCTCCGTTCTGGCCTGTCTATCGCTCCGTTTCGCGCGCTACGTCCCGCAGTTGACGACGACCGGCTCGGCCGCCTGTTGTGTCCGCCGTACGACGTCATCGACGAGGCGCAGCGCGCGGCATTGCTCGAACTCGATCCGGACAACGCTGTCGCATTGGTCCTTCCCCGAGCGTCCGACGGCGCCGACCCGTACGCCCTGGCGGCTGACCGCCTCTCCGCAGCCGTAGCGTCTGGTCTGTTCGCCGTCGACCCGGAACCTGCCCTTTACGTCTACGAGATGCGGTCCGACGACGGCACGGTCACCCGTGGCTTGCTCGGCGCGGTCGAGCTTCGCGACCCCGAGGACGGCGTGATCCTTCCCCACGAGAACACGATGGCCGGCCCCGTCGCAGATCGGCTCGCCTTGATGAATGCCACGCAGGCCGACGTCGAGGCGATCTACCTCATCTATGACGGCGGAGGAGCCGCCTCGAAGCTCATCGCCGACGTGTCGGATGCGGATGTCGTCGCATCCGCCACGACTCCGGACGGCACCGCACACCGCCTATGGGCCGTCACCGACAAATCGCAACACGCCGCCGTCGACGCCGATCTGGCGATCGTCGCGCGCTGATCGCTGACGGCCACCACCGCTACGCCACCTACCGTCAGCTCCAGGACAACATGCGCGCGCAGCACGGCGCCGGTCCGTGGGACCGGGGCCTCGCGCTGCTCGTCGACTCGTCGAGCTACGGCCCGCAAGTGCACGCCATTCACCGCGTGCTCGTCGGCGTCGCGCTACCACTGGCAATCGATCAGGCCGGCCATGTGTGCGACGTCCGCGAATTCGACACACCGGGCGCGGCGATGGACGCCGCTGCCGGCGTGGCCGGATTCGCGGCCGTGCTGACCGACGGCGCGCGATCCGCGCTGATCAGCCAACCCGATCACGCACTGGTCGAAGCGACCCTGACCTCCGGCGAGCCGGCAGCACTCGCTGAACTCGATGTGACGGTCCTGCATCGGGTACTCGTCGGCGACGTATGGCATCTGTCCGACACGGCCGAGGTGGTCGGCTACGCGCACAGCATCGACGAGGCGATCGCCGATGCCCGACGCAGCGGTGGCACCGCGGTGTTGCTTCGCCCCACGCCGGTTGATGCCGTCGCCGCGGTGGCTGCGGCAGGAGCCCGCATGCCGAGGAAGTCAACCCTCTTCACCCCCAAACCGGCTTCGGGACTGGTCATGCGGCGCTTTGCCGACGAGCCCTGAGGAACTGCGTGGCTGCCCTCCGCCTCGCGTTAGGTGGCGGCTGCCTCCAGAGCCGGCTGGCGGCCGCCGCGGCGCGGGCGGCAACCTTGGGAGAGGCTGCTGGGATCCGCTCGGACTCTCACAACTTGGTTGACTGCCGCGTCGCGCTATCTGTCGGCTGATTTCGTCGTCGCACCTCCCTTCGCCCTGCGAGCGCTCACGACGTCGACCTCGTAGCGACTCGCGGGTGATCCACTCCCACTGCGCCAGAACCGCCGCCGCAGGCTCCCGGTGACCTCGAGCAATTCACCGGGCGAAAGCCGAAGCGCGGTCTTGCGGGCCGCGGCACGCGTCGTGGCGCAATCGATGCTGTCCACCCGGGTCCGCCCGTACGATCCGGCAGGCCGCTGAACCGTGAGCCGAAACGAGCACAGTTCGTCGCCGCTCGGCAGCGTGCGCACCTGCGCCACGTCGGCCAATACGCCACGCAGGAACACCTGATTGTCGGCCCCGTCGGCCTTGCTTTCGTCCATGGACAAATCCTGGCGGGCACCGCTGCCGCACTGAAGGCGTTTCGCGAATCTGTGGACAACGCCGCCGCCTGTGGACAACGTCCAAAACGGGCCTGTCGTTCGGTCCTCAGAGCAAGGCAGCGGCACGCTCTGCGGCGTCCGTCTCGCCGGTTCGGTCGAGCGCCGCGGATGCGGCAAACCATTGCGCGGCCTCGTCGTCTCGATGCGCCGCGACGAGCGCATCCGCGTAGGCATACCAGAGTCGCATGGCGCCTGGCCGGGGTTTCGTCCGTTCCAATCCGCCCCGGGCGAGCACGGTCAGCGCCGCGTCCGTTTGGCCAAGATCACGCCTAGCGCCCGCGACGACGATCAATAGCTCGGCATAGGTCTCCGGATCCAGCCTGCGGACGTCCGGGTCGTTCAGCATCCGTACAGCCTGCTGTGGGCGCCCCAGGGCACGTTCGCAGTCGGCCATCATTGCCAGATCGCGCGGATCACCGGAGATACGACGAGCCGTACGCAGCTCGCTCAGTGCTTCCGCCCACTCCTCTGCGTGGTACGCGGCCACTCCGACGGCCTCCCGGACCGCGGCCACACGTGCTGCACGTCCACGCGCCGCACGGGCGTGCAGCAGCGCACGCGCCGGATCGACGTCGATCAGCCGCCCGGCCGCAACGAGATGTCCCGCCACCGCATCAGCGTTTGGCTTGCTCAAGGTCTTGAGTTCCGCGCGGACGGACGGATCGAGCAGACGCGGATCGGCGTCGTCCGGAATCGGCAATTCGACCTGGCGCGCCGCCGTCTGACCCGTGTGCGAGCGCGACCTGTCCCCAGTCGCGCCATCTCCCGATCGGCGCTGACGGTTCGCGTCAGTACCAGTTCGGCCATCGCGTGCCGAGCGGCTTCGATCCTGACCTCCGCGCACCTGGCCGGCGCGGCCGGCACCGCTGCGCTGCTGATCTGCGTGCGCGCCGCCGCCCGCGGCCCCACCGCTGCCGGTACGCGACGCGGGTCCTCGCGCACGGCGCGCTGAGGTGCCCGGGTGCAGGTCACGGCCCCGCCCGCGCCGGGTGCCGTCGCCTGAACTCGTATCGGCACCACGGCCTCGCTCGGGCTGGCGGCTTGATGCGCCAGACTTGGCCGAACGCGCACGCGGGTCACTGCCCGCGTCGCGTGCTCCGTCACTGCTCTGCCGCGATCGAGTGCTTCGGTCCGTTCTTGGCTGCTCGGCACCGCGCCCTCGGCCGCTTGCCGGCTTAGCTCGTGCACTGCCCGCCGCCCGAGCGCCCTCGCCGCTTACGTCACGTCGCCCGCGGTCGCCCCGACCGCCATCTCGTCCACCCCGACTGTCTGGCACCGAAACTCATCCCGCCTCTGAAATGCAACGAGGGTCGTTCGGCGAACCGAACGACCCTCGTCCCACACTGTGTCCGGCGACGTCCTACTCTCCCACGCAGTGGCCCGCGCAGTACCATCGGCGCTGAGAGGCTTAGCTTCCGGGTTCGGGATGGGACCGGGCGTTTCCCTCTCGCTATGGTCGCCGAAACTCTATGGAGATATTGTCCCTCGCCCCAGCGGGGCGCGGACCGTACCTCGGGAACCGCACAGTGGACGCGTGCTCGAACGCGGCATAAAGCCGCTTCGGAAATGTATGTGGCAAGTCCTCGGCCTATTAGTACCGGTCAGCTTCATGCGTTACCGCACTTCCACTTCCAGCCTATCAACCCGGTGGTCTAGCCGGGGGCCTTACTCCATAAAGGATGGGAGATCTAATCTTGAAGCGAGCTTCCCGCTTAGATGCTTTCAGCGGTTATCCCTTCCGAACGTAGCCAACCAGCAGTGCTCCTGGCGGAACAACTGGCACACCAGAGGTTCGTCCGTCCCGGTCCTCTCGTACTAAGGACAGCCCTTCTCAAATCTCCTGCGCGCGCGGCGGATAGGGACCGAACTGTCTCACGACGTTCTAAACCCAGCTCGCGTACCGCTTTAATGGGCGAACAGCCCAACCCTTGGGACCGACTCCAGCCCCAGGATGCGACGAGCCGACATCGAGGTGCCAAACCATCCCGTCGATATGGACTCTTGGGGAAGATCAGCCTGTTATCCCCGGGGTACCTTTTATCCGTTGAGCGACACCGCTTCCACCTGCCGGTGCCGGATCACTAGTCCCAGCTTTCGCTCCTGCTCGACATGTCTGTCTCACAGTCAAGCTCCCTTGTGCACTTGCACTCGACACCTGATTGCCAACCAGGCTGAGGGAACCTTTGGGCGCCTCCGTTACATTTTAGGAGGCGACCGCCCCAGTCAAACTACCCACCTGACACTGTCTCTGATCCGGATTACGGACCGAGGTTAGACACCCAATTCGACCAGAGTGGTATTTCAACGTTGACTCCACCGACACTGGCGTGTCAGCTTCACAGTCTCCCACCTATCCTACACAAGCCGAACCGAGCACCAATATCAAGCTGTAGTAAAGGTCCCGGGGTCTTTCCGTCCTGCCGCGCGTAACGAGCATCTTTACTCGTAGTGCAATTTCGCCGAGTCTGTGGTTGAGACAGCCGAGAAGTCGTTACGCCATTCGTGCAGGTCGGAACTTACCCGACAAGGAATTTCGCTACCTTAGGATGGTTATAGTTACCACCGCCGTTTACTGGCGCTTAAGTTCTGAGCTTCGCACCGAAGTGCTAACCCGTCCCCTTAACGTTCCAGCACCGGGCAGGCGTCAGTCCGTATACATCGTTTTACAACTTCGCACGGACCTGTGTTTTTAGTAAACAGTCGCTTCTCGCTGGTCTCTGCGGCCGGCCAGCGCTCAGGGAGCATGTCCCGTCACGCTAACTGGCCCCCCTTCTCCCGAAGTTACGGGGGCATTTTGCCGAGTTCCTTAACCACAGTTCTCTCGATCGCCTTGGTATTCTCTACCTGACCACCTGTGTCGGTTTGGGGTACGGGCCGCTCAGAGCTCGCTAGAGGCTTTTCTTGGCAGCATAGGATCATCGAATTCACCACAATCG
>CAVVJA010000008.1:17500-463675 GCA_963748415.1 uncultured Actinomycetota bacterium
CCGCTCGCACTCCTCCTCGGGCGTTCTCGACCCGAACGCCGAGCGGTACAGGAATGGGCCGAAGAAGTGAACCGCACCAGCGCTCCCGGTGTCCGAGGCCCAGCGGCGCGGGTCTCCGGTGAGATGGATCGAGGTCGTCGTCGAGCCGTGGTATGAACGGTAGGCCGCGAGCACCTTGGGTCGTCCGGTATGCAGACGGGCCATGCGTACCGCGTGCTCGATAGCCTCTGAGCCCCCGGTGGTGAACAGCACGTGCCCCAACCCCTCCGGCGCAACCTCGACGATCAGCCGCGCGGCCTCGCCGCGCACGTCGGAGGCATGCCCGGGGGCAAGGGTGCACAGCCGGCTCGCCTGATCCCTGATCGCCGCGACGATGCGGGGGTGTTGGTGGCCGAGGTTCGTGAAGACCAGCTGCGAGCCGAAGTCCAGGTAGCGCCGGCCGGCGGCGTCCACCAGGTAGCTGCCCGAGCCGCCGACGAAGGTCGACGCGGTGCGCGGCCCCTGGACGGTCCACGGATGGAAGACCAGCTCGTCGAGCTCCAGGTTCGTCGAGACCTGCATGGCGACCCTTCCTGCGACTCCGACGGATCCACCCTCCCGCGGGCAGGGAAGCACAACAAGTTCACATCGTGAACCTGCCGTCGAGAAGCCAGCGATGGGACGCTGGTCGCATGCGGACCTACGGTCAGTACTGCCCCATCGCCCGCGCGTCGGAGCTGCTGGCCGAGCGCTGGTCCATAATCATCCTGCGCAACATCGTCATCCTCGGTTGTCGGACCTTCAACGAGATCGCCGACGGTGCCCCAGGCCTGTCGCGCGGCCTGCTGTCGAAACGGTTGCGCGAGCTCGAGCACGCCGGGGTGATCGAGATCCGCCCCAAGTCCGACGGCCCGGGCTCGACGTACGAGCCGACCGAGGCGGGTCGTGAACTGACGGAGGTCATGACGGCCCTCCAGCGCTGGGGATCCAAATGGGCGGACCTGACGCCCGAACAGGCCCACCCCGGCGTAGTGCTGTGGATGTGGGCGACCTTCTACCTCGACCACGACCTACTTCCGCAGCGGCGCGTCCTGATCCGCTTCGACTACCCCACGTTGCGCGGCGGCGGGAGCCGCAACTGGCTGCTGATCGAGCACAGCGACGCAGAGATCTGCGAGAAGTACCCGGGCGGGGAGGAGGATCTTGTCGTCGTCGTGAACGATCCCGTGGTCTTCGCCCGGTGGCACCTGGGAGAGATCCGGTGGGCTGCGGCCCTGGGGTGCAGCGCGATCGAAGTTCGGGGCCCCCGCGCGCTCGCTCGAGCCCTTCCCACCTGGCACCGGCACCACGACCAGGGTCCGCAACGGCTCCACGCGATCCTGGGCGCATGACGTGCTGCGGTCACTTTCCGGTCGCCGCCTGTGGGCCCATCCCCCGGCAGGCAGGTGGGTCAGGCCGGGGGGTGCAACCGGATCGCTCGGCGCTTGCCAACCGTAACGACCGAGCCAGCCAGGACGGCCGCTGGCAGGTCGTACTCCCCGACCTGAACCGGCTTGCCGTCGACGCGGACCGCCCCCTGGTCGATCAACCGACGCGCCGCACTCGAACTGTCGGCAAGCCCAGCGGAGGTCAGGACGGCAGGCAGGTGCACGGTGTCTCCTGCCGGCATCGCATGCTCGGGCACCTTGGCCGGCAGGGCACCGTATTTGAAGACCGCGTCGAACCGCTGCTCGGCGGCCGTCGCCTCGTCGGCACCGTGGTACAGGGCGACGATCTCCCGGGCAACTCGGCGCTTCGCGGCGTTCGCCTGGTTGCCGCCGGCCGCGACCTGCCGTTCGATGTGCTCGACTTCTCGCGGATGCAGGGAGGTGCACAGCCGGGCGTACATACCGACCAGCGTGTCCGGGATGCTCATGAGCTTCCCGAACTGCTCGTCGGCCGGGTCGTCGATGGCGATGAAGTTGCCCAGCGACTTGCTCATCTTCTCCGTGCCATCGGTTCCGACGAGGAGCGGAACGGTGAGCACGGCTTGCGGATCCTGCCCTCGGGCGCGCTGCAGTTCCCGACCGACCAGATTGTTGAAGGTCTGGTCGGTCCCACCAAGCTCGACATCGGCATGGATCTCGACCGAATCGATGCCCTGCAGCAGCGGGTAGCAGAACTCCGACAGCGTAATCGGCTGGCGGGCGGCGAAGCGGCGGGCGAAGTC
This sequence comes from uncultured Actinomycetota bacterium, assembly GCA_963748415.1. Lineage (GTDB taxonomy): Bacteria > Actinomycetota > Actinomycetes > Mycobacteriales > Jatrophihabitantaceae > CAVVJA01. The sequence goes on from CAVVJA010000008.1 coordinate 19,689, forward strand.
ATCGCGCTCGAGCAGCTGTGCGATCGTGATCTGCCGGGTGTAGTCGAGGACGTCGCCGAGCTGCATCGGCCCGAGCCAGTCGGCATTGTTCACGATCTCGACCCGCTGCTCGTCGAGCACGCGCATGAGCTGACTGAAATAGCCGCTGGCGTTGACGCGCACGTCCTCCGCGCTCTGCGCCGATCGAGTGACGGTCCGGCCGGACGGATCACCCACCTGCCCGGTGAACCCACCCACGACCAGAACCGCCAGGTGGCCAAGGTCCTGGAATTGCCGCAGCTTGCGCAGCACGACGGCGTGGCCGAGCGTCAGCTGGCTGCCGGACGGGTCGATGCCCAGCTTGACGCGTAACGGGCGACGCTCGCGCTCGGCGGCTAGCAGCCGCTCGGCAAGACCATTCTCCGGCAGGATCTGCGCCGCACCTGATGCGAGGATCTCGTGCGCCTCCCGCAACGCGCTCGGCAATCCCGCCACCGTTACGTCGCTCGCGTCGCCACCACGCTGGTTCACGAGGTGCCAGTGTGCCGGGTCGAGGTTCGGACTCGGCGGCTGCCCGGTCGAAACGATGACACCGAAGGCTCCGCGACAAGCCAGAACCGCCACCGGCGGTCCGCCGCGACGGTAATCCCCACCCGCGGCCCAGCCGCGACGTCCGCAGCCCGGTATCGCGGTAACCACTCCAACTGAACGGGCGACTGATCGGAGCACAAGTCGGCGCCGTACTGCCGGCTGGTGATACCGAGGGCCATGGCGAGACGGGCCGGTCCTCGCGCCAGCTCGGCCAGGGTGCGAGCGGTTGGACGCCGGGCCCGCGCGGCGTCCACGCCACGTACGACCTCGCCGGCCCGCAGCAGCACGGCTTCGGCCCGGCCGTCCGTCCCGCAGACGACATTCGCACACCAGTGCATGCCGTAGGTGAAGTACACATAGAGGTGACCGGGCGGGCCGAACATGACGCTATTGCGCGCCGTGCGTCCCCGATAGGCATGCGAGGCGGCATCGCTGAGCCCTGAGTACGCCTCGACCTCGGTCAGCCGGACCGCCACCTCGACTTCGTCCACGACGGATACGAGCACCGCGCCGAGCAGCCGTGGGGCGAGCCAGGGAGCCGGTCGCGCGAGTCGCTGCCGGGCGACGGTCACGGGCTGCCCATGGTCGTCCTCGTCCATCGCAGCTGGGCTGCACCGCGCTCCCGCAGCCGAGCGAGCTGCTCAGCAACCCGGTTCGGCGCGGTCCCCCCGAACCCGGTTCGGGACGCCACGGAGCCCTCGACCGTGAGCATGGGCCGCACGTCCGGCGTGAGCTGCTCGGAGAGGTCGGCGAGATCAGCGTCGGAGAGGTCCGGTAGGTCGACGCCTCGGTCCTCGCAGGCGCGCACGTACCGGCCCGTGATCTCGTGCGCGACCCGGAAGGGCACACCTTTGCCGACCAGCCACTCGGCGACATCCGTGGCCAGCGTGAAACCTTGCGAGGACAGTTCGGCCATCCGGTCAGTGTGGAACACCAGGGTCGCCACGAGCCCGGTGAGCGCCGGCAGCAGTAGGTGCAGACTGTCCACCGCGTCGAAAACGGGCTCCTTGTCCTCCTGCAGATCCCGGTTGTACGCCAGAGGCAGCCCCTTCAAGGTGGCGAGAAGGCCGGCGTGATCGCCGATCAGCCGACCCGCCTTGCCTCGCGCGAGCTCTGCGATGTCGGGGTTCTTCTTCTGCGGCATGATCGACGACCCGGTCGAGTACGCGTCGTCTAGCGTGATGAATCCGAATTCCCGCGTGGCCCAAAGGATTATCTCCTCCGCCAGCCGAGACAGGTCGACAGCGAGCATCGCGGCGACGAAGGAGAACTCCGCGACAAGGTCACGCGAGGCGGTTGCGTCGATGGAGTTCTCGGTCGCTCCCACGAATCCCAGCTCGGCGGCCACGATCTCCGGATCGAGGCCGAGCGACGAGCCGGCCAGCGCGCCCGCGCCGTACGGACTGTAGGCGGCGCGCCGATCCCAGTCCTGCCATCGATCCACATCCCTCGTCACGGCCCAGGCGTGGGCCAACAGATGGTGGGACAACAGCACAGGCTGCGCATGCTGTAGGTGAGTGCGCCCCGGCATCGGTGCGTCGAGATGGTGTTCGGCCTGCCCGGCCAGCGCCTCCACGAGCTCAATCGCCTGGACCGCGAGCGCCCGGGCCTGGTCGCGCAGATACATCCGGATCAACGTCGCAATCTGGTCGTTGCGGGACCGGCCGGCGCGCAGCCGGCCGCCCAGCTCGGCGCCGACCCGCTCCAGCAGGATTCGCTCGAGTGCCGTGTGCACGTCCTCGTCCTCGGGGCCGGCGCCAAGCCGGCCCGCGGCGACGTCGGCGTCGATCACGTCCAGCGCGTCGACGAGCGCGCGCATTTCCCCGTCGGTCAGCAGTCCCGCCCGGCGCAGCGCGTGGGCATGAGCACGCGAGCCCGCGATGTCGTAGCGGGCCAGGCGCCAGTCGACGCGTGTGGACACGGACAGGGCGCGCAGCGCCTCGGCCGGGCCGGAGGCGAACCGCCCGCCCCACAGCCGGGTCGGCTCATCGGTGCTGTCGGTTTGCGGCACAGTCAGGAGCCGCGCTGGTCGCGCCGCGCCGCAATCCGGCTCGGCAGCCCCCAGAGCTGCACGAACCCCCTGGCCAGTGACTGGTCGAACGCGTCGCCGGTATCGTACGTCGCGAGCTCGAAGTCATAGAGCGATCCGCTGCCCCGCCGTCCGGTGGCAACGGCACGGCCCGCAGACAACCGGAGCCGAACGTCGCCGGTCACCTGACGCTGCGAGGAGTCCACGAACGCGTCCAGAGACCGCTTGAGCGGGCTGAACCAGAGCCCGTCATAGACCAACTCGGACCACCGCTGCTCGACCGCGAACTTGAACCGGCGGAGATCACGTTCGACCGTGAGGTCCTCCAGTTCTTGGTGCGCCGCGATCAAGGCGACAGCACCGGGTGCCTCGTACACCTCGCGGCTCTTGATGCCGACGAGCCGGTCTTCGACCAGGTCGAGTCGGCCGACCCCGTGCGCGCCGGCCCGCCGATTCAGCTCGAGGATCACGTCGAGAACTGATGCCGACCGGCCGTCGATGCCGGTGGGCACACCGTCCGCGAACGAGATCACGACGTCGTCCGGATCGACCGACGTGTCTGGGGAGCAGGTGTAGGCGTACAGGTCCTCGATCGGGGCGTTCCACGGGTCCTCGAGGAAACCGGTCTCCACGGCGCGGCCCCAGAGATTCTGGTCGACCGAGTACGGCGAGCGCTTGGACTGATCGATCGGCAGTCCCTTCTCCTCCGCGAACGCAATCGCCTTGTCGCGGGTCATGCCGCTGTCCCGAACTGGGGCGATCACGTTGAGCTCGGGCGCCAGCGCTCCGATGCCCACCTCGAAGCGCACTTGATCATTTCCCTTGCCGGTGCAGCCGTGCGCCACCGTGTCGGCTCCGTGCCGGTGCGCGGCGGCAGCGAGATGCTTGGCGATCACCGGCCGCGACAGTGCTGATACCAGCGGATAACGCTCCAGGTACAGGGCGTTCGCGCGCAGTGCCGGTAGGCAGTACCCCTCGGCGAACTCCGCGCGCAGGTCGACAACCTCAGCCTCGACCGCGCCACACGCGAGCGCTCGTTCTCGGATGACGTCTAGATCCTCGCCGCCTTGCCCGACATCTGCGGCGATGGCGATCACCTCCGCGCCGGTCTCCTCGGCGATCCAGCCGATCGCCACGGATGTGTCCAGCCCACCTGAATAGGCCAGCACGATGCGCTTGCTCATGGCTCTCTTCCTGTCGTTGGTTAGGTCTGGGCTAGCCGAAGGAGCTGATGGGCGAGATCTGCGCCGCCGGCCGGATCTCGGGCGACCACGAGGATCGTGTCGTCGCCGGCAATGGTGCCGGCGATCTGCGCCAGCCCGGCCCGATCGACGGCGGACGCGAGGAAATGGGCCGCACCAGGCGGCGTCCGCAATACGACGAGATTGGCGCTCGGCTCGGCCGAGACGAGCAGCTCGCCGAGCAGCCGGGCCAGTCGGATGGGCGGTGCATCCTCGGCCGACCGAGTCGCCAGCGGCGCGCCGTCTTCGGGTATGACGTAGACCGGCAGGCCGCCATCTGGCGTGCGGAGCTTGACTGCGCCGAGCTCCTCCAGGTCGCGGCTCAGCGTGGCTTGCGTGACCTGCCAGCCCTCGGCTCGCAGCAGCTGTGCCAGCTGTGTCTGCGAGTGCACGGAAAGCGCGGCCACGGTCGCGACGATGCGGGCGTGCCGCGCCGCCTTGCCCGGCGTCTCCGCGACAGCCGCATCCCGCGATCCCATAGCGGCGGCCATCACAGCTTCTCCGAGAGCCAGGTCAGCAACGCCTTTTGCGCGTGCAGCCGATTCTCCGCCTCGTCCCAAACCGCGCTCTGCGGTCCGTCGATGACCTCGGCTGCGATCTCGCGCCCACGGTATGCGGGCAGGCAGTGCAGCACGATTGCGTCCGGCGCACAGCGCCGGAGGGCTTCCGCGGTGACGGCGAATGGCTCGAACCGAGTGAGGCGTTCGTCCTGCTGGGCTTCCTGTCCCATCGACACCCAGGTATCAGTCGCCACGACATCCGCCCCGTCGAATGCCGCGATGGGCTCGGTCGTGGTCAACACTGATCCACCCGTGCCGGAGGCAATCCGCTCCGCATCGGCGACGATCGCCGGATCGGGCAGGTAGCCGATCGGCCCAGCCACCCGCACGTGCATGCCGGCGGTCGCGCCACCGATCAGATAGGAGTGCGCCATGTTGTTCGCTGCGTCACCGACATAGCTGAGCGTCAGCCCGGCAAGTGTGCCGTGCCGCTCACGGATCGTCTGCAGGTCGGCGAGCACCTGACACGGGTGGAACTCATCGGTGAGCGCGTTGACGACGGGCACCCGGCTCACCCGCGCCATGCTCTCGATGCGGTCCTGGCCGAAGGTGCGCCAGACGATGGCGGCCACCTGCCGATCCAGCACCCGCGTGGTGTCCTCGACCGGCTCGCCCCGCCCCAGTTGCGAGACCTGAGCGTCGATGACCAGCGGATACCCGCCGAGCTCGGCGATGCCGACACTGAACGACACGCGGGTCCGCGTCGACGGCTTGTCGAAGATGACCGCGACCGCACGCGGCCCGCTGAACGGCTGGTAGACCAGGCGATTGCGCTTCATGTCGTCGGCCAGGTCGAGAACCTCGCGCTGCTCGTCTGGGGTGAGGTCGTCGTCACGGACGAAGTGCCTCGGGTTCATCGCTGGCCTCGTTCTACGGCGGCGAGGGCCTCGGACAATCGCGGCAGCGCCGCGTCGACGTCGGTCTCAGTCAGGATGAGCGGCGGGGCGAGCCGGAGGACGTCCGGGCGCACCGCGTTGACAAGCAAGGCCCGCTCGCGGGCGGCCGCTTCGACCGCACCCGCAGTTGGTGCCGTGAGGGCGACTGCACGCCACAGCCCGCACCCGCGCACCTCCGCTACGAGTCGCGAGTCGATTGCCTGCAGGCCTGCGGCGAGGTACTCCCCCACTCGCTTCACCGAGTCGAGCAGCTGGTCGTCCGCGATCGTGGTCAGCACCGCCAGCGCGGCGGCACAGGCAACCGGATTTCCGCCGAACGTGCTCCCATGGTCACCAGGCGCGAACAGCTCGCCGGACGGGCCGAGCCCGATGCATGCGCCGATCGGCAGCCCACCGCCGAGACCCTTGGCGAGAGTGAGAATATCCGGCCGCACGCCGTCGGTCAGGCTCGCGAACCAATGGCCGGTGCGACCAATGCCACTCTGCACCTCGTCGATCACGAGGAGCGCTCCAGCCGCATCGCAGATGCCGCGGGCCGCAGCCAGATATCCGCCTGGCGCCGGGACGATGCCTCCTTCGCCCAGGGCGGGCTCGACGAACACCGCGGCGGTTCGCTCACTTACCGCATCCTCGAGCGCGCGGACGTCGCCGTAGTCCACGAACGAGACCGGTTCGGGAAGGGGTGCGAAGGGCACCCGCTTGGCCGGATTGCCGGTGACCGCGAGGGCGCCGAGCGTCCGGCCGTGGAAGCTGCCGTTCGCGGCGACGATCTCCAGCCGGGTGCCGTCCGGATTGCGGGTCCAGCCGTGTCTGCGGGCGAGCTTGATGGCGCACTCGTTGGCTTCCGCGCCGCTGTTGGCGAAGAAGACCCGTCCGGGCACACCGACCAGCTCGACTAGCCGCTCGGCCAGCCGAACGCCGGGCTCGTGGATCGCCAGGTTCGAGGTGTGCGCCAGCGTCGTGACTTGACGGCTGACGGCCTCCACGACAGCCGGGTGACCGTGTCCGAGGGAGGAGACCGCAATCCCGGCCACGAAGTCGAGGTACTCGCGGCCCTCCGTGTCCCATACCCGAACGCCGTCACCACGGGCGATCTCGATCGGCGGAGTGCCGTAGTTGGGCATCATGACTGCGTCCCATCGGCCGGTCAGCGTCACTGGGGCTCCTTCGCGGGAAGCACCATGGTGCCTATCCCTTCGGTGGTGAATACCTCGAGCAGCAAGGAGTGCGGGACCCGTCCGTCGAGAACGTGCGCCCGGCTGACGCCGCCCTCGACGGCGCGCAGGCACGCCTCCATCTTGGGCACCATCCCGGTATCCAGCGCGGAAAGAAGTGCGCTGAGCTCGTCTGCGCGGATGCTGCTCACGACCTCGCCGGTTGTCGGCCAGCTGATGTACAAGCCCTCGACGTCGGTCAGCATGACCAACTTCTCGGCGGCGAGCGCGACCGCGATCGCCCCCGCGGCCGTGTCGGCGTTCACGTTGTAGGTCAACCCGTCGCCACCGCGAGCGACGGTGGCGATCACCGGGATCCGCCCCGCGTCCAGAAGGGCTTGTACCGGGCTCGGATCGACGGCGACCACGTCACCGACTTGGCCGATGTCGACAGGCACGCCGTCAACGACCGCCGAGCGACGTTCCGCGGTGAGCAGTCCGGCGTCCTCGCCGGACAGGCCGACCGCGAAGGAGCCGTGGTCGTTGATCTGGTTGACGATCTCGCCGTTGACCTGTCCGACGAGGACCATCCGGACCACCTGCATGGCTTCGGGAGAGGTCACGCGCAGGCCGGCGCGGAACTCCGTCTCGATCCCGAGCCGGTTCAGGTGCGCCGTGATCTGGGGTCCGCCTCCGTGCACGACGACGGGACGGAGGCCGGCGTAGCGCAAGAACACGATGTCCTCAGCGAACGCCCGTCGCAGCTGTGGCGTCGTCATTGCATTACCGCCGAACTTGACGACGACGACCTTGCCGTGGAATTGGGCCAGCCACGGAAGGGCGTCGACAAGAATGCTCGCCTTCTCCAGCGCGACGTCGCGGTCCCGGCTCATGTCGAGTAGGCCGAGTTGATGTGTACGTAGTCGTAAGACAGATCGGTCGTGCGGATGGTGCTGCTCGCGGCGCCTGCGTGCAGGTCGACCGCGATCGTCACCGCACGCCCGGCGAGATCGACCCGATCCCGCGGCTCCCCGGCCGCGCCCGCCCGACAGACCTCGACCCCGTTGATGCTGACATCGAGCCGGTCCGGCTCGAAGGCCGCCGAGGTCGTGCCGACTGCCGCCAGGACCCGGCCCCAGTTCGGATCGTTGCCGAACAACGCGCATTTGAGCAGGTCGTTTCGCGCGATGGCCCGGCCGACCTCGACCGCGTCATCCTCCGACGCCGCGCCACTCACCACGACGGCGACATGCTTCGTGGCGCCCTCGGCGTCATCGACGAGTTGGCCGGCCAGATCCGCGCAGACCGCCTCGACCGCCACATCGAGATCCGGCGACTGAGCGGGTATGCCAGAGGCGCCGCTGGCGAGCAAGATCACGGTGTCGTTCGTGGATAGGCAGCCGTCGGCATCGACCCGCTCGAACGTCCGGCGTACCGCATCGTGTAGCACGACGTCGAGCCGGTCCGCGCTGACGGCGGCATCAGTCGTGATCACGCACAACATCGTGGCGAGACTCGGCGCGAGCATGCCCGCGCCTTTCGCCATGCCGCCGACCGTCCACCCGTCGGCGTGCACCTGCACCGCCTGCTTAGCCACCGTATCCGTAGTGCGAATGGCGTCCGCGGCATCCGGACCCCCGGCCTTGTCCAGAGCTGCCGCCGCGCGCGTGACGCCCGCCAGCAACGCGTCCATCGGGAGCCGCTCCCCGATCAGGCCGGTGGAGCACACCGCGACATCGCCGGCCCCGATGTCGAGTACGGTCGCGACGTGCTCCGCCGTGGCATGGGTATCGGCGAACCCGGCCGAACCCGTGCACGCGTTGGCTCCGCCGGAGTTGAGGGCCACCACTCGCAGCCGTCCGTCGGCGATCGCCTGCCGTGACCAGATCACGGGCGCGGCTTGCACCCGGTTGCGGGTGAAGACCGCCGCCGCCGCGTCCGACGGGCCGTCATTGACGACCAGCGCGACGTCACGGCCGCCAGACGCCTTCAGGCCGGCAACCACACCCGCGGCGCGGAATCCGCTGGCCGCCGTCACGCTCACGGGGCGATCCCATCGACAGCGAGCCCGGCCGTCTCGGGCAGGCCAAGCATCAGGTTGGCGTTCTGCACCGCCTGGCCGGCGGCACCCTTGCCGAGGTTGTCTATTGCGCTGAGGACGACGACGCGTCCGGAACTCAAGTCGGTTGCCGCCTGCAGATGGGCGCAATTCGAGCCGGCGACCGCCGCAGTATGTGGCTGCTCGCCGGGCGGCAACACGTGCACGAACGTCTCGGCGCCATAAACCGCGACGAGCACTTCACGGACCTCGTCCAGAGTGACGGAACGAGCCGGGCGCGCGGCGACGCTGGCGAGGATGCCCCGCGGCATCGGCGCCAGCACCGGCGTGAACGACAGGGTGGTCGCACCGGTGCATTGCAAGATCTCGGGAACGTGCTGGTGCGAGCCGACCTTGTACGGCGAGAGGTCACCCATGACCTCGCTGGCGAGCAGGTTCGCCTTGACGGCGCGGCCGGCCCCGGACGTCCCGCTCGCAGCGACCGCGACCAGGTCGTCCCGCTCGATCACGCCAGCCGCGATGAGTGGGGCCACGGCCAGCGCGATGGCGACGGCATAACAACCGGTATTGGCCACCCGCGCGGAGTCAGCGATCTTCGTGCGTTGCTCCGGAAGCTCCGGAAGACCGTACGTCCAGGCGCCGGGATGCGCACCGCCGTAGTACCGCTCGTATGCCCCCGCGTCGGTCAGCCGGTGATCGGCGCCCAGGTCAACGATCTTGACGCCCGGCGGCAGCTGCGGTGCGAATGATCCCGAGGCACCGTGCGGCAGCGCGAGGAAGACGAGGTCGGCCCCGGCGACGGCCTGCGGCACGGTGTCCGCCAGGACGAGCTGGGCGAGTGTGCGCAACTGTGGATGGACGGCGCCCAGAGGCTGGCCCGCATGGTCGTGCGCAGTTGCCGCCGTCACGTCGAGATCCGGGTGCGCCGCAAGGAGCCGCAGCAGCTCTCCGCCGGCGTATCCGCTCGCGCCCGCCACGGCGACTCGGTAACCCATGCGAACTATTATGCATAGTGACGCAACTTCATACGGCGTGTCCATCCTCAATCCCGGCGCCACAACCGTTCGCCCGCTCTGGCGGCCCGCCGAGTATCGCGAACAACGCTATGCCGCGACCGCCCTCACCGGTGTCTCCAGCGCGCGGCCGCTGCAGACTCCCGTGCTGCTTCCGTTCTAACCGAGAAATGATCACAACCGGGGCCTGGTGGGATCACGTCGACCAAGTGTCACAGCGGATCGGCGCGCTCCTAGGGGCATTTCCTGCCGAGCTGCGGCCAACGATCCTGGCTTGGTCGCGTGACCCGGATCGATGGCTACGCAGAACCTCGATCATCTGCCGGCTCGACGCCAAGGAGCAGACCGACCTCTCGCTCCTCTCCACGACGATCCTGGCGAACGCCGACGACCCAGACTTCTTCCTGCGCAAGGGAATCGGCTGGGCCCTGCGCCAATACGCTCGGGTCGACCCCGACTGGGTGCGCACATTCGTCGCAGACCACGACCTCAGCCCGCTATCCCGGCGCGAGGCGATGAAGCACCTCGCGGGTTGATAACGCACCCCGGGCGACTCAGGCGCGGAGCCGGGCGCCGTATCGCTCGGCCGCTCGGGTAACCGCCGCGTCCCGCGCGACCGAAGCCTCCTCGACGGTCAACGTTCGGTCGGCGGCCCGGAAGCGCAGCGCGAATGCGAGTGACTTCACGCGCGGTCCCAGCCGCTCCTCGTCCGCGTAGACGTCGAAGAGCCGAGCTGACTCGAGCAGACTCCCGGCTCCGGACCGGATGGCCGCAAGCACGTCGCCCGCCGCGACCTCAGCCGGCACGACCAGGGCGATGTCGAGTAGCACGGGCGGGAATGGCGAGATTTCCGGAGCGGGCGCGGGCGGGGGCGGCTGGAATGCGCCGAGGTCGAGCTCCATTGCACACGTGCGTTCCGGCAGCCCCAGAGACGTGACGACGCGCGGATGCAACTCGCCGGCGTAGCCGATGACGCCGTCGTCCAGCACGAGCTCGGCGCATCGCCCGGGGTGCCATGGCGGCTGGTCGCCGCGGCGAATGGTCAGCTCGGTTCGGGCGGCCCGGGCCAGGACGCGGGCGGACTCAATCGCCTCGGTCCAGTCGGCCAGGCGTCCGCTCCCCCACCAGCCCGCGCGATCGCGCGGTCCGGACAGCACGACGGCAGCGTGCCGGGGCTGATCCGGCAGGGCCGCTTCGAGCGCCGCCAACTCCGCATCTGACGGCCGGTGGGCGACGCTCGGGCGCGGCACGGCTGGAGCGTCCGGGCGCGGGAGGTATACCAGTCCGATCTCGAACAGGCACAGCTCACGAAGACCGCGGCCGAGATTTCGAGTGAGCGTCGCCAGCAACCCGGGCAACAGCGATGTCCGCAGCTCTGGTTCGGCGTCGGACAGCGGATTGGCGACGACGATCGCGCGCCGGCGCGGGTCGTCGGCGGCCAAGCCGAACTGGTCATGCACCGAGGGCGAGACGAACGGGTAACTCAGCACCTCGGTGTAGCCGGATGCGGCGAGCGCCCGCGTGAAGGTGCGGCGTAGCCGCTGCTCGGCGGCCAGCCCGCGACCGGGCGGCGGAGTGGGTAGCGCCGACGGCACGCGCTCATAACCGACCAGGCGCACGACCTCCTCGACGAGGTCAGCCGGATCGGTCAGGTCGGGCCGCCAGCTCGGCGGCGTGACGGTGAGCACGTCCGCACCGTGCACGGCACAGCCCACCTGGATGAGCCGCCGCAGGACCGTCGGCGCGTCGATCGGGAGTCCAGCGACCTGGGCGGGACTCGCGATCCGGAGCTGGATCTCGACGGGTGCCGGTCCGGATCCGACGACCGTGAAGCCGGGAGCGTCCACGGCGCCACCGTGCCGGACCAACAGGTCGACACAGCGCTGCAACGCGACGGCTGCGATCTCCGGATCCACCCCGCGCTCGAACCGCTTGGCCGCCTCACTCGGCAGCTTGTGGCGACGCACCGCGCGGGCGATCGACGTGGGTTCCCAGTGGGCGGCCTCGAGCACGATGTCCGCAGTCCCAGCATCGATCTCCGTCGACGCGCCGCCCATGACCCCGGCGAGGGCAATGGGACCGGTGTCGTCGGTGACCACGAGATCATCCGGATCCAGCCCGCGCACGGTTCCGTCGAGGGTGGTGAGCTTCTCACCGGGTTGGACGCGGCGAACGCCGAGCGGCCCGGTGAGCTTGCTGCGGTCAAAGGCGTGCAGCGGCTGGCCAGTCTCCAGCATGACGTAGTTCGTGACGTCGACGGCCAACGAGATGGGACGCATGCCTGCGCCCGTGAGACGGGAGCGCATCCATTGCGGGCTCTGCGCAGTGGGATTGAGCCCGGTGACGACCCGCGCCGAGAACCGGTCACACCCGACCGGGTCGTCGACGACGACCGGGTAGGCGGGCGTCTCGGCCGACGGGATCGCCACCCGGTCGGCCACGTCATGAAACGGGGCGTCGAAGGCCGCTGCTGCCTCACGGGCGAGACCGCGTACCGACAGGCAATAGCCACGGTCCGGCGTAACCGCGATATCCAAAACGGCGTCACGCATGCCGAGGGCCGCGAGAGCGTCGCTGCCGGGAGGCCCCGCATCCGGCGCCAAAACCAGGATCCCGGTGTGATCGTCGCCGATGCCAAGCTCGCGCGCTGAGCAGATCATTCCGTCGGAGATGTGCCCATAGGTCTTGCGGGCCGAGATCGCAAACCCGTCAGGCAACACCGCGCCGGGCAGTGCGACGGCGACCAAGTCTCCGACCACGAAGTTGTGCGCGCCACAGACGATGCCGCGTCGCTCGGACTCCCCGACGTCGACCTGGCACCACCGGATGGTCTTGCCGTTGCTCTGCAGCTCGGTCGCAATCGACCAGATCCGGCCGATGACGACGGGCCCGGTCACGGCATCAGCGGCCGCGTCCACCCGCTCCACCTCCAGGCCGACGCGGACGAGAGCGTCGCCGAGCCGGCGCGGAGTAGTGCCAGGCGGGAGGTCGACGGACTCGGCCACCCAGCTCACCGGTGCACGCATCAGGCCTCCATGCCGAACGCCTGGGTGAACCGCACGTCGCCCTCGACCATGTCCCGCATGTCAGCCGCCGAGTTGCGAAACATCATGGTTCGTTCGATGCCCATGCCGAAGGCGAATCCGCTGTACCGCTCGGGGTCGACCCCACAGGCGCGCAGCACCCGGGGATTGACCATGCCGCAGCCGCCCCACTCGATCCAGCCTTCGCTGTCGCAGGTGTGGCAGTCCCAGTCCGGGTTGCCGACCGACTGGCCCCGGCACACGAAGCACAGCAGATCCAGCTCGGCGGACGGCTCGGTGAACGGGAAGTAGGACGGCCGCAGCCGGGTCACGATCCCGGGTCCGAACATCGCCTGCGCCATGTGATCGAGCGTGCCCTTCAGGTGGGCCATGGTGATGCCTTCGTCGACGGCGAGGCCCTCGATCTGGTGAAACACCGGGGTATGGGTGGCGTCGAGCTCGTCGGTGCGGAACACCTTGCCGGGGCACACGACGTAGATCGGCGGAGTTCGGGCGAGCATCGTCCGAACTTGCACGGGCGAGGTATGGGTGCGCAGCACCAGCCTCGAGTCCTCGGAGCCGACGAAGAAGGTGTCCATGAGGGTTCGGGCGGGGTGGTCGGGCGGGATGTTCAGCGCATCGAAGTTGAACCACTCGGCTTCGATCTCCGGACCTTCGGCGACCTCGTACCCCATGGCGACGAAGATGTCCGCGAACAGCTCCTGAATCGTGGTGAGCGGATGGCGAGCGCCTTCGACGCGCCGATCTGAGGGGAGTGTGACGTCGACCGCTTCGTCGATGAGGACGCGGGCATCGCGTTCGGCAGCCAACTCGATCGCCCGAGCTTCCAGCGCGGCCCGCACCTCGCCGCGCGCGGCGCCGACGCGCTGCCCGGCGGCTTTGCGGGCAGCTGGCGGGAGCGCACCGATCTCCCGATTCGCGAGCGCAAGCGGGGACCGGTCGCCGTCGTGGGCGAGCCGGGCGGCCTTGAGCGCGTCGAGGTCAGACGCCGCCGCAATGGCGGCGAGCGCCTCGGTGACATTGCGTGCCACCGCGTCCGGCGCGAGCGTGCTCACCTCGACCGGGTCGAAGCTCGTGCTCTCGGGCATGCAATCCTCAGATCTCAGGGGCAGCGACGTCCGCGAGTATTCCATCCGGTGCGTAGCGTGTTATGTCGCGCGGTGCGCCCGGGCGCTCGCGTATAGGCACACCGCCGCCGCCGCGGCAAGGTTCAGGCTTTCCGCGCGGCCGTGGATCGGCACCCGCACCGAACGATCCGCAGCTTCGGTCACGTCGGCCGGCAGGCCGTTCGCCTCGTTGCCGAAAAGCCACTGCGTCGGCGCGCGCAAGGCCCCGCGATCAGCGAGGTCGTCCAGGTCGTCGAGTCCCGAGCCGGCCGCCGCGAGCACGGCCAGGCCGGCGGCACGGCCTGCGGCGATCGCCTCCGCAGGGCTCACGTCCACGACGATGTCGAGGTGAAACAAGCTTCCGGCCGAAGCGCGCACGACCTTTCCGTTGTACGCGTCGACGCTTCGACCGGCGAACACCACCACGTCCGCCCCGGCAGCATCCGCAGTACGCACGACGGTGCCGGCGTTTCCGGGATCATTCGCGTCGACGAGGACAACCACCAACCGGGCGTCGCGCGCCAGCGCCCTCTCGAGCGGCACGTCAACGGCTCGGCAGACTGCCACAATGCCCTGCGGCGAGGCCGTCTCGGACAGCTTTGCCGCGGCCTTCGAGCTGATCTCATATACGGGCACCTCGGCCGCGGCGAGCAGCTTGGCATGGCGCCGCAATCCGGAGATCGTCCCGAAGACCTCGACGACCGAACCCGGACGCCCTAACGCTTCGGAGACCGCGGGCGAGCCTTCGGCGAGGAAGCGCCCGGTGTCACGACGCGCCCGCCTATCTATCAGCCGACGCGCGGCGGCGAGCCGGGCGTTGGAATCAGCAAGCACGGGACGGCGATCTTCTTGATGATCTTGGACTCATCGCCGCTCTGGGGCAGTAAGTCCGAGATCACGAATGATTAGGTCGGTGACGGCTCAGGCCGCCGAGGTGTGGGCGCCGCCAGTTCCTTCCGCGGCTACCGCATCCTTCGCCACTGCCGCCAGCGCGGCGAACGCGGCCTCGTCGGTCACGGCGAGGTCGGCCAGGACCTTTCGGTCAACCGTGATCCCGGCGAGTCGAAGTCCTTGGATGAACCGGTTGTAGGTGATGTCGTTGGCGCGGGCCGCGGCGTTGATCCGAGTGATCCACAGTCGGCGGAAATCGCCCTTGCGGGCTTTCCGATCGCGATAGGAGTAGGTGGCTGAATGGAGCAGCTGCTCCTTTGCCTTGCGGTAGAGGCGCGAGCGCTGCCCGCGATAGCCGGACGCCGCTTCCAGCGTGCTTCGGCGCTTCTTGTGGGCGTTCACTGCCCGCTTGACGCGTGCCACGGTTGCTTTCCTTGCTCGTCGGGCTGCCGTGCGTGACCGGCAGCGGATGGGTCGGGTCGGCTCAGCGGCCGAGCAGCTTCTTGACGCGGTACGCGTCGGCTCCAGATACCTCTTTGGTCCCGGTGAGGCGCCGGGTCAGACGCGAGGGCTTGCGCTCGAGCAAATGGCGCTTACCAGCGTGCTCGGTCAGCAGCCGGCCGCTGCCCGTCACCTTGACGCGCTTTTTCATCCCGCTATGAGTCTTGTTCTTTGGCATCAGTCGTATCGCTTTCTTCAGTTGTACGTCACGCGATCTCGGTATCGCGCCCCGTATCGCGAACCGCACGAGTGCGCGCGCCGCGATGCGGTGCCACCACCATGATCATGTTGCGGCCGTCCTGCTTGGGCGAGGACTCGACGAAGCCGAGGTCGGCGACGTCCGTAGCCAGCCGCTGCAACAAGCGGAACCCGAGTTCGGGTCGGGATTGCTCGCGGCCGCGGAACATGATCGTCACCTTCACCTTGTCGCCTTGCCTCAGGAACCGCTCGACGTGACCCTTCTTTGTCTCGTAGTCGTGGGAGTCGATCTTGGGGCGAAGTTTCATCTCCTTGATGACAGTGAGGGACTGGTTGCGCCGGGCCTCCCGCGCCTTCTGCGCACTCTCATATTTGAACTTGCCGTAGTCCATGAGCTTGGCAACAGGCGGTCGTGCCATCGGGGCCACCTCGACCAGGTCCAGATCGGCTTCCGCCGCCAGTTCGAGGGCCTTGCCGATCGGCACGATGCCGACCTGCTCACCCTCGGGACCGACGAGGCGTACCTCCGGCACTCGGATCCGGTCGTTGATCCTCGGTTCAGAACTGATGGGACCTCCCAGGGTCGTCGGAAACTGCCGTGTCGCGGAGCCTTCGTCCGGAACGAACGAGGGCCCCGCGGCGCTCAGGTGCGCGCGAGGGCCCGTACCGACCAGTCCGTCCGGGTCGATGACCCGACACCACGCATGGCTGCGCAGTGTTCGCCCGGGAAGGTACCGGGCGACACGGACCGGACCCGGCGCACCTCGTGATGCTGGTGGCACGGGTGGGAGGCTCGGGCACGTCACGCCGGCGGTGATTCGTCCGCGTGACGATACCGAAGGGCATCCGCTTGCACGCCTCCGCGGGTGCGGAGGTTTGGTCGCTTTCACAGAATATCAGTCTGAGGACGGCGTGGTTGATGCCGCTTCGTACAAGGCCCGCAAACCGCGCATGACGGCGACCGACCGCTCGCGGTCGAAACGCTGCACCGCGTACAGCGCGATCGTCTCCTCTCCGGGGAGGACGAGGCGGGCGAACCGCAGCTTGTCCGGGAACTGCACTGCGACGATCAGGTCCCAGGGGATCTCCCGGAATGGGCCGAGGTAGGCCCGAGTCCGCACGCTGTGGATGTCCGCACGCAGCCGCGGCCGGGTGGGCAACAGGGCCGTGCCCGCGATGATCACGCCGATGACGGCCGTTCCGACTTGGTCCTTCCAGTTGAACTGGATGCCGGCGTTCGCGTGCGGCATGACGATCGCCGTAGTGACGAAGACAATCAGAATGCTCGCCGATGCGGCGATCGAGACCCGTGCGGTTCGTACTGGTCGCGCGGTGACGACCAGGTCCCGTGGCGCTTGCGTGGTCATAGCCGGCACGCGTGGATGCTCGTGACCAGGATCCCGCGGGCGCCCAGCTCCCACAGCTCATCCATGATCCGGTTCGTATCGCGGCTCGGCACCATCGAGCGGACAGCCGACCAGCCTTGCTCATGCAACGGGGCCACCGTCGGTGACTCGATGCCCGGGGTGATCGCAACCGCCTTCTCGACCAAGTCGTCGCGGATGTCGTAGTCCATGAGCACGTAACGACGGGCAATGATCACACCGTGCAGGCGGCGCACGAGTTGATCGACTCGCGCCGACTCGGGCGCGCCGGTGCGGCGCACGAGAACGGCCTGGCTGACGAGCAGTGGGTCGCCGAAGACTTCGAGTCCGGCGTTGCGCAACGTCGTGCCGGTCGAGACCACGTCGGCAATCACGTCGGCCACTTCGAGCCGCACGGCCGTCTCGACGGCGCCGTCGAGGCGGATCACCCTAGCCTCGACGCCTTCAGCGGCTAGATGCGCCGCCACAATGCCGGGATACGCGGTGGCGATACGAGACCCCGCGAGGTCATAGACCGATGAGGCGGTACCCGGCCGACCGGCGAAACGGAACGTCGAGGCGCCGAAGCCCAGCTGCAAGATGGGTACCGCAATGGCGCCCGAATCGAGGAGCAAGTCCTCACCGGTGATGCCGACGTCGACCCGGCCCGCGCCGACGTAGATCGCGATGTCCCGGGGCCGTAAGAAGAAGAACTCCGTGTCGTTCTCGGCATCCATCAAAACGAGCTCGCGGGTGTCGGTCCGCTCGCGGTAGCCGGCCTCGGCGAGCATCTGGCTCGCCGGATCGGCCAAGGTCCCCTTGTTCGGGACGGCGATGCGTAGCGGCTGGGACATGATCAGTGACCTATCTCTGCAGGACAGACGGTGTCGGGGTCGACGCTAGAGATGTCGGTAGACGTCGTTGGGCGTGATTCCCTGCCCGAGCATGATCACCTGCACGCGATAGAGCAGCTGGCTGATCTCCTGCGCGGTCCGCTCCGGAGTCTCGTGCTCGGCGGCCAGCCACACCTCGCCCGCTTCCTCGAGAACCTTCTTCCCCTGTGCGTGCACTCCAGCGTCCAGCGCTTCGACGGTCGACGATCCGGCCGGGCGGTTGCGTTGCCGTTCCGCAAGCTCGACGAACAGCGAGTCGAAGGTCTTCATGGCACGGTCGAGCCTAAACCAAGGCGATCAGCCAAGGTCGACGATCGCGGCTACCGGACCGCCGCCGTCCGGACCCTGGTGGGCCGCCGACACGGACACGAAGACCGCCGGGTCGCCGGTGACGGCCGCCGCGACGCCACCTACACAGGCCTTGATCTGCCGATGCCAGTGCACGTCGGAGTCGTCCAGCATGGCGTTGCGGCGTCCTCGCACCTGACCGTCTTGGCTGGCCTCGCATTTGAGGAACACGTTCACGAGGCGACCGCCTAGATCGGCCGGATGCGGCCGGTCAGGCAGGTCGAGCCCGGCATCGCGGATAGCGGCCCAGATGCCATCGCTGTCCAGTGCGTCCGCCATGACGGAGTGCCCGATGCGGTACCGGCCGCCGACGCCGCGTGCGTTCCCGACGACCACGACCTGCGCCCGGTCGAGCTCCACACCCGACGAGCAGGACGCCACCGACGAGTACAGCCGCCGGTCACGGAGCACCTCCTCGTCGCGCGGCATGGCGATCTCGCCCAGGGCCACCGCGATACCCAGCGCAGTCGTGCCGTTGGAGACGTCCATGGAGGCCAGCGTGTCTTCGGTGAATACGTCGTGGCCTCGCGACCGGGCCTCTCGGATCGTGTCGATGGTCAACAGCGGGGTCTTCGTTTGCACGTAGTGCACGTCGCCGGCATCGGTTATTCCGGCTTGTTTCGTGGCGACCCGGACCGCGTCTGCAACCTTTCGGATCATCTCGCTCCGGCCGATCTCTTCCGGTAGCAGAACGTCGCTGATCGCGTATCCGACGGTGAGCCTGGGCTCGTCGCTGCGCATGACGGCGGCCGCCGGCACGGTGGCGAACACGGTGGCGTGGGGGCTGAGCACCCCGTCGGTGCCGCCAGACCACACGATCGGAATCTCGCGTACGGCGGCCGCATCGCGCGTGCCCTTCGCCACCAGGACTTCGCGGAACGCGCGGTCGGCGATGATCCGCGTGTAGTCGTTGACGCCTCCGTTGCCTTCTGTCTTGCCGATGACGGCGACGACCCGGTCGGCGTTGATCACTCCGTCGTCGATCAGGGTAGCCAGGCCGGTCGCGTCAGCGACACTCCGTAACGGAACCTTGCGGACCTCGATGGCATCAGGCACGGACGTCCTCCTCAGGCGGTCGCATCCGGTCGACGAAGACGGCGCGGAGTCCCTCGTTTTCCCGGCATGTGGTCAGCCTCGCGTAGCTCCGTCGAGCCAGTCCAGGTCGCTGTTCGGCGCGCCGCCGGACAGTGTCGCGTAGCCAGGGCCGCGGTCGAAAAATGCCGGACCAGCGGACCGGGCCGCACGCGTCCCGGCGCGGAGGCTTTGGGTGGCCAGCGGGTCGACGGCGCCGTTGACAAGGACGACGCCGTACTCCTCACGGGCGCCATCGACCGTGACTTTGCCCCACTGCACATCGCGGGCCACGGCCGTCGGCGGCCTGCGCAGCGGATCCCCCCAGCCGCCACCGCCGGTGGTACGGATGCGGATGACCTCACCCGCCCGTACCGGCTCCGCATCGGTCAGCGCGCCTACGGTCCGCTCGTGCGGCCCGTCCGGGTCGATCGTCACCTCGAAGGGCCGACCGGCCTGACCACCGTTGACGCCCCAGCAGCTCAGAATGGAGCGGTCGGCTATCGACATGAAGTACCCGTCACGAAGCATCCGAATGTGCTTCTCGTAGCCGAGGCCGCCACGGAACTCCCCCGGGCCCCCCGAATCCACGGCCAACCCGAGGCGCTCGACGATCACCGGGAACCTCGACTCGGTGAACTCCGTCGGCAGATTGCGGGAGTCGGGCACGATGTGGATCGTGTCCTCCCCGTCGGCGTAGTAGCGGCCACCCGAGCCACCGCCGAGGACCTCGCGCATGAGATAGGGCCGGCCGTCGCGGTCCTGCCCGTACACGCCGGTGTACCGAATCGTCTCTTGGTCAGCCGGCATCCGGCCGTCAACGGCCTTGGCCAACGCGCCGGCCAGCACTCCGAGTAGCCGCAGGATGACGAATGTCCGGGCGTTGGTCGGCGCCGGAAAGACCGGAGTAAGCAACGTGCCGGGCGGCGGAAATCGCATCTCGATCAGTGGCACGACACCTTCGTTAACGTCCAGCTCGGCCATCCGCTCCGGGGTGTCGGCGAGATTGCGCAGGATCGGAGCCAGCCACTTCTTGAGGAAGTTGCCGTCGGCATAGTCACCGCAATGGTTGATCGGGCCCTTCGCCTGCGGCCCGGTGCCCGCGAAGTCGAGGATCAATCGTTCGCCGCCCGGATCGCCGGGACCGGTCCGGGTCAGGGTGATGCGCTCGGCGTGCAACCGGGGCGGGTCGACACCGTCCTGCTCCGCGTAGTCCTCCCAGACCCAGCTGCCCACCGGGATCTTCGCGAGGATCTCGCGGCGAAACGTTTCCGTGGTGCGCTCGATAATCGTGTCGAAGCAGGCCTCGACCGCGTTCCGGCCGTAGCGGTCGAACAGCTCGGCCAACCGCCGGGCCCCCATCAGGCTGGCGCTGCACTCGGCGTCCAGGTCGGCGGCAAGCGACTCCGGCATCCGCGAGTTGCGGGCCATGATCGCGAGCGCGGCCGTGTTGGGGCGTCCCTCCTCCCAGAGCCGGATCGGCGGGACCATCAGCCCTTCTTCGAACACGGTCCTGGCGTGGCTCGGCATCGATCCGGGCACGACGCCGCCGATGTCGTCGTGGTGGCCGAACGCCTGGACGAACGCCACGACGGCACTGTCGCAAAAGACCGGCACGGTGACGCACAGATCCGGCAGATGGCCGATCCCGCCCTCAGACAGGTAGACGTCGTTGTGGAAGAAGACATCGCCTGGTCGCATCGTGTCGAGCGGGTAGTCCCGCGCCACTGGGTGCACCAGAGCGCTGTAGGACCGTCCAGTCAGCTTCCGCAGCCGGCGGTCGTGAATGCCGACCCGGAAGTCATGAGCGTCGCGGATCATCGGCGAGCGAGCGGTCCGCGCGATGGCCGTCTCGACCTCGGCCTCGATCGAGGCCAGGCTGCCGGCGACGATCTCCACGAGCACCGGATCGACAGCGGGCCGATCGGGAACGGTTCTGCTCGCGTCGGGCGTACTTCCGTCCCCGATCGTGCGCACTTCGCTCATCGCGGGCTCCGGGTGATGATCAGATTGCCGACGGTATCGACGTCCGCCCAGAACCCGGCGTGCAGGGGAACGGTGGAGCCGAAGTCCTCGACGACCGCAGGCCCGTCGAGGTGCTGGCCCGCTGCGAGATCAGGCCGCCAGTAGATCTCGGTGTCGACCCATTCGGAACTGTCGAGACACACCGGGCGATGTCCGGACGGAGCCGCCTTCTCTCGGGCCGGGAGTTCGGGCAGTCGCGGGGCAGCTATCGGGCCCACGCCGGTGACCCGAACGTTCACCCACTCCACCGGCTGGCGTTCGTCGCCAACGAAGTCGTAGCCGTACACCGCGCGGTGGGCACGGTGAAACGCTGCCGCCACGACGTCGGTGGTCGCCGGGTCGATCGGGCCGTCCGGAACCGGTACCCGGACCTCGAAGGCTTGACCGAAATACCGCAGATCCGCGCTGCGAAGCAACCGCTGCCGGCTCGGCGCAAAACCTTCCCGGTCGAGCGCTGCGGCGGCCTGGGTCTCCAGGCTGTCGTACAACTCCGCCAGGGCGCTCACTTCCAGCTCGTTATGGCGGGCAACGGCAGTCCGCACGTAGTCGTTCTTGACGTCGACCGTCAGCAGACCGAACGCCGACAGGCTCGCGGGGTTGATCGGCACCAGCGCCTGCCTGATCGACAGGATGTCCATGAGCCGGCACAACAGGAGCGAGCCCGACCCACCGAACGTGGTCAGCGTGAACTCCCGCACGTCGAGCCCGCGCCGAACCGTGATCTGCCGGAGAGCATTGGCTTGATTCCACGCGGATACCTCGAGGATCCCTGTGGCGCATGCCTTCAGGCCGAGCCCGACCTTGGCGCCGAGCTCGGCAACACCGCACCGGCTCCGCTCGGCGTCAAGCGGGATTTCGCCGCCGAGCAGGCTGGGCGGGATGCGTCCGAGCGCGACGTGTGCGTCGGTCACGGTAACCTCGCTGCCGCCGGCCGGATAGCACATGGGGCCGGGCACGGCGCCGGCCGATCGCGGCCCGACCTTGAGTGCGCAGTCGGGTGAGATCCAGGCCACCGAGCCGCCGCCCGCGCCGACGGTGACGACGTCGATCATCGGAATCTTGGACGGAAACGCGCCGATCCGTCCCTCTGTCGTCATTGTCGGCTCGCCGTCGAGGACGACCGACACATCGGTCGAGGTTCCGCCCCCATCGCAGGTCAGCACCCGGTCGAACCCGGCTTGGCGGGCAACGAGCGCGGCACCGAGCACCCCGGCAGCCGGCCCGGACAGCACGGTCGTGATCGGCTGATGAGCCACCTCGGTGCCCGACAGCACTCCGCCGTTGGACTTCATCACGTAGAACGGGATAGGCGGTCCGGAGGGACGAAGCTCGGCCAGCCGGCGCGTGACGGACTGCACGTAGCGGCCGATGGTTGGCTTCACGGCGGCATCCACGAGCGTCGTCACCGACCGCTCGTACTCCCGATACTCCGGCAGCACCTCGCAGGACAGCGAAACAACCGCGGCGGGAAACTCGCGACCGAGCACCTCACGCATGCGCAGCTCGTGCGACGGGTTGGCGTAGGCGTGCAGGAAGCAGACTCCAATCGTGTCGATGCCGCGCTCGGCGAAGAAGCGGGCCGCGGCAACGGCCTGTATCTCGTCGAACGGCTCGAGCTCGGCGCCGGTGTAGTCGAGTCGGCCGCGGACGGTGCGCACCAGGTCGGGAGAGACGATGCGGTCCGGCTTGACCCAGAAGTAGCTGTTCCCATATCCGTCCGGCACCGACTGCCGGGCGATCTCCAGCACGAACTGGTAGCCGTCGGTGGTGACGAACCCGAGGCGCGCGATCCGCCCTTCGAGCAGCTGATTGGTGGCAACGGTTGTGCCGTGGCTGATGGTCGTGATGACGCGCTGATTGGCCTCGATCACCCTGAGCATCTTCACTACGCCAAGGAGGAATCCCTCGGCCGGATCGGTCGGCGTCGACGGTGTCTTGGTGGTAACGATCTGGCCGGTGTCTTCATCGACCGCGACGACGTCGGTAAATGTCCCGCCGGTGTCAACTCCGATGCGGATCCGGCGGCCTGGCATGACGCCGAGTTAACCGGCAGCCCTTGCCGCCCTCGACGGCGACTACTGCCGAATCCGGACACCCGATTCAGTCGCGCCGCCGCGCCTACCCGATCCCGCTCAGCACAGCGGCGAGCGGCGTGGACGGACGACCGGTTAGGCAAGCTACAGCGTCGGACACGATCGCGAGTTCCCCGGTTGCGATGGCGGTGTAGGTAGATACCCAGGCATCGAGCTGCCATTGAGGGGCGCCATACGATGCGCGGAAGGCATAGGCCTGCTCGACGGTCTCCGGCTCGTAGCGCACCGCGCGGCCGGTGCTTCGAGCCATGAGCTGCGCGGCCTCGTGCAGGGTGACGGCGGCCGGCCCGCTGAGGTCGTACGTCCGGCCCTGATGCGTTCGCGGCGACCTCAGCACCGCAACCGCAGCCGCGGCCACATCAGCCTGTGCCACCGCGCTCACCCGGCCGTCGGCCGCCGGACGGCGCAGCACGCCGTCGTCGCCGACCATTCTGGGCAGGAAGTCGGCGTACTGACTGTCGCGCAGGAAGGTGAACGGCAGGCCGGTCGACCGGATGTGCTCCTCCGTGGCCCAGTGGTCACGGGCCAACGTGAACGTGGCCGTCGGCGCTGCGGCGAGGAACGACGTGTAGACGAGGTGGCTGATGTCCGCGGCCGCGGCGGCATCGACGAACGTGCGGTGCGCGTCGAGCCGGTTCGGCGCCTCCGCGCCCGAGACCATCAGCACGGTGCCGGCACCGTCCAGGGCCTGCCGGACCGCGTCGCCATCGGCATAGTCCGCCGTGCGGACCTCGGCCCGGGCCAGGTCAGGGGCGCGCCCCGCATCGCGAACGACCAGGCGGAGCGGCATCCCGTCGGCCGCCAATTCCCGGGCGACCAGGCCGCCGATGCGGCCGCTGGACCCGGTGATGGTGATCACCCCGCCGGCTAGCGACACCGGACCGCGTCCTGCGATCAATCGACCACGTCGGTGTCGCGACCGGTGCGCGGGAAGGGTGATCTCGCCTCGCCGAGAAGAGCGTCAGCATGGCGGCGAATGACCGCCAGGTTACGGTCCGCGAGGTGGTCGAACGGCTGGGGCACCGAAGACCCCGGCGTGAGCGACGACAGCGCCGTCCTCGGGTCCAGGCGGGCGGATATCCAGCATTCGTGCGAGGCCGCGCGGGCTACGACCTCGGCTATCGGCGTGACGATCATCGAGTTGCCGAAGTAGATCGTGCCGGCCGGATCCACGCCGGTCGCGTTGCTGCCGACGAGGTAGACGTGGTTGTCGTACGCGCGGGCTCGATTCGTCAGCTCCCACAGGTCGGCCGAGCGCAGCAGCGCGGACGGCCGGCACAGGATCTCCGCCCCGCGGATTGCCGTGATGCGGGCAAGCTCCGGGTAGTCGCCGTCGAAGCAGATGATCACGCCGATCCGGCCGAGCGGCGTGTCCACGACGAGCACGTCGTCGCCGGGCGTCACCCAACCGCCCCGGTCAGCCCGCTCGCCTCCGAACGGATGCGTCTTGTGATATGTCCCGAGGAGCGTTCCGCTCCCGCCGATCACCACAGCTGCGTTGTGCACGACGGCGGGCGCCGAACCCCGTCGGTACGTGCCCAGGACGAGGTGTATCCCCAACTCGGCGGCGACCTCGGTGAACGGGTCGAGCAGCGGGCCGGGCAGGTCGCTCACGAGCTCCCACAGCTGGGCGGGGTCGACTCCTGGGGTGAACCCGGTCGTGACCGATTCGGGCAGCACGATGAGCTCGGCGCCGGTCGCCTCGTGGCAGCGTCGGACCAATGCGACGGCGCGCAGCGTGTTGTCGGCGATGCTGGCCGACGTCAAGGGCTCGGGCGAGGGTGCGACTTGGACCGCGGCGACGGTCACCGGGCGCATCAGGGCCGCCGTCCGAGCAACCGTCCGACCAGCACGCCGGCGATAGCGATTGCCCCACCCACGATCGCTCCGGACAGGAAACCGTTGGGCGTGCGACCCGCCGGTACCGGAGCGACGAACGTGCGACCCGCCGACTCCGCGCCGGGGCTCGCCGCGTCGACGGCCACCGGCGTCGCGCCGGTGAGCACGTCGTCGACGGCAGCGAAGAACTCGCCCGCCGTCTTCTTGGCTACGGCCGTGAGCATGCGCTGACCCACGCCCGCGATGACGCCGCCGATCTCAGCATCCGCGTCGTATCGCAGCCGGGTGCCACCCGAGCCATCCCCGGTCAGCGTCACCGCCACGTCCGTGCGCACCGTCCCCGGAGCACCCGCCCCGGACGCGGTGAGCACGAAGGATGTCGGCATCTGCTGGTCGTGTAACGCGACCTCGCCTGAGTACGTCCCACGAATCGCCGCGACGCCGGCGCTGACCACGATTCGATAGCGGTCCGGTCCGGTCACCTCGAGGAGTTCACAACCGGGAATGGTGCGCACCAGCACCGCCGGGTCGTTGATCGCTTGCCAGATCTCGTCGATCGAGCCGTGCAGCATGACCTCATCGCTGACCTTCATCGGCTGGCCTTCCGGTGCTGTTGCCGCAGCGCGAACAGCTCGCTCGGTGAGATGGGCATTCGGGTGATCGGGAATCCCTCTGCATCCTCGATTGCGGCTGCGAAGACGGCGGCCGATGGGATGACGCCAGCCTCGCCGGCTCCCTTGATGCCGAGTGGGTTCAGCGGGGACGGCGTTTCGAGATGGTCGATCTCGATCTGCGACGGCACCTCGGTCACGTACGGCATCAGAAAGTCCATGAACGAGGCGTTCTGCAGCTGCCCATGCTCGTCGTAGGCCATCCGTTCGTACAGTGCGCCGGCAACGCCCTGAGCAACGCCGCCGTGGATCTGCCCTTCGACGATGCGTGGGTTGATCAATCTGCCGCAGTCGTGCACCACGCAGTAGCGCAGGATGCGAATCTCTGCCGTCTCCGGATCGGTCTCCACGATGACGGCGTGTATGCCGCAGGCAAATGTTGCTCGAGGCGGCGAGTAGAAGTCGCGCCCCTCGAGCCCGGGCTCGTCGTCGTCGGCGACCGGAGGTCCCTCCTGATCACCGACCGCGAACTGGGTGGCGGCCTTCGAGGCCTCGTCGAAGGCATATCTCAGTGGATTGGAGAGGACCGCGACGGTGCCTAGTGGAATGCCCGTTCCCGGACTGCCCTTGACGTGCACCAGCCCGTCGTCGATTTCCAGGTCGTCCGGACTGGCTTCCAATGCCTCAGCCGCCACCCGCATGATCTTTTCGCGCGCCGCTCGGGCCGCTAGCGCGATCGCGGAACCGCTCATGACGGCCGCGCGAGACGCGAAGGTGCCCACCGAATACGGCATCCGCCGGGTATCCCCGGTGACGATCTGGACGGATTCGATTGGCACGCCGAGCTCGTCGGCGACGATCTGGGCAAACACCGTCTCATGTCCCTGACCCTGGGTGGTCAGGCCCGTCGCGACTTTGACCCGGCCCGATGTCTCGACTTGGACATGGCCGCCCTCGTACGGGCCCACACCCGTTCCCTCGACGTAGCAGGCGACCCCGATGCCGACCCGCCGCCCCTCCGCCCGAGCCTGCTCTCGATAGGACTCGAAATCAGACCAGCCGACCAGCTTGGTGAGTAGGTCCATGGCGGCCGGATAGTTACCCGAGTCGTAGATGAGTGGGCGGCCGTCCTGGAAGATGAGTCCCTGGTCATACGGCATCTGTTCGGGCTGGATGAAGTTGCGCCGGCGGATCTCGACCCGATCCAGGCCGCGCTCGCGCGCGATGGCGTCCAGCGTGCGCTCCATGACGAAGCAACCTTGCGGCCGCCCCGCGCCCCGGTACGGCGTGACCATCACCGTGTTCGTGTACAGGCTGTCGAACTCGACGCGATACGACTCCGGCCGGTACGGCCCGAGCAGTTGTGTGGACGTCACGATAGGGACGATGAGTCCGTACGGAACGTAGGCGCCATTGTCGTGCCAGAAGCGCACCGACAGGCCGAGCAGTCGCCCGTCATCGTCGTAGCCCACTTCGACGTGATGCAGCTGGCCGCGCTCGTGCGCCGACGCGATGAAATGTTCTCGGCGGTCTTCGGTGAACTTCACCGGCCGGTGGAGGGCGCGCGCGGCGAACGCGACGAGCACCTCCTCGGGCCACGGGTGATTGATCTTGACGCCGAACCCGCCGCCGATGTCCGGGGTAATGACCTCGACGTCGGCGAGGTCGAGCTGCAGCTTGGCGGCTATGGCCGCGCGCAGTCCGGTGGCGGTCTGGGTCGACGACCAGATGCGCAGCCGACGGGATTCGGTATCCCATCGAGCCAGCACGCCGCGGGGTTCCAACGGCGTCGACGCGGATCGTTCAACCTGCAGGTCGAGAGTTAGCCGGTGTGGTGCCGAAGCGATCGCGGCTACCGCATCGCCGTGCTCCTGCACCATGCGGGCCGCCACATTGCCAGGGACGTCGTCGTGGACGAGGGAGGTGCCAGCCCGGGCGGCTTCGACACCTACTACCGCGGGCAGCGGCTCGTAGCCGACGACGATGCGCTCGGCGGCGTCCTCGGCGAGGTAGCGGTCGCGGGCGATGACCATCGCGATGGCTTCACCCACGTGATTGACCTCGTCACGCGCGAGGGCATGTGCCGTGCGGCCGTGGGTGAGCGTCGGGTGCGGGATCAGGAGCGGGAGCGGCTCGGCGAGCGGCCCAGCAAGATCGTCGTAGGTGTAAATGGCAACGAGATCATCGACCTCCAACGCGGCCGAGACGTCGATGTCGGTGATCCGGGCATGCGCATACGGCGACCGGACAAATGCCGCCGCCAACGCGTCCCGGCCCAGGTCGTCGAGATACGCACCACGACCGACGAGGAAGCGCGGGTCCTCCCGCCGCACGATCGGCTGACCGAACAGTCGAGTACTCACGGCTGCCTGCCGCGGAGCTCAGCCGCGCGCAGCACGGCCGCGATGATGTTCAGGTACCCGGTGCAGCGGCATAGATTGCCAGCGATCATCTCCCGTGCCTCGTCCCTCGTGGGGTTGGGTGTCTCGCGGAGGCCCGCAGTAATCGTGGTGAGGAATCCCGGCGTGCAGTAGCCGCACTGCAGCCCGTGGCAGTCCTGGAACGCCTGCTGTACCGGCGAGAGCGTTCCGTCCGGCTCGGCCAGCCCTTCGACGGTGGTGACGTCGCCGCCGTCGGCGGTCACGGCCAGCAGCAGGCAGGACCGCACCGGTCGGCCGTCGAGCAACACCGTGCAGGCGCCGCACACGCCGTGCTCGCAGCCGACATGAGTCCCGGTGAGGCCGACGTCATGGCGGAGGAAGTCCGAGAGCAGCCGGCGCGCCGGGACGGACGCGCGCTGGGCCGCGCCATTCACGTTCAGCCGGACGTCGAACCGCTCTTCGGTCATGAGGAGCCGTCCTCCGCGGAGCATCGCAGGGCCCCCAGGGCCCGAGGGCGGGGTCCCCACGAAATCGCGTCAGCGATTTCGTGGGGTGCAGGTGGGTAGCGGAGGGCGGCGACGGGCAACTCGGTCATGCCGCCGCCCGCTGCGCGGCCTCGCGTATCGCCCGGACGGCAAGCACACCGGCGAGCTGGCGTCGGTACTCGGCGCTGGCGTGGATGTCTGGTTCCGGGGTCACCGCCGCGCACACGGCATCGTGGACATCGGAAAGATCCCCACCGGGGTGCGTGCCCGCCACCGACTCGCTCAGCTCGACGACGACGGGCGTCGGGCCGACCGAGATGAACGCTGCCTTACCGGCTCGAAGCTCGCCGTCCTCGTCAACGGTGACGCACACGGCGACGCCGCAGATCGCGTAGTCGCCGTGGCGGCGGGAGACCTCGACGAATGCGCTTCCGTTGCATGGCAGCCGCGCCGGAAAGCTTGCCTCCACGACCAGTTCGTCGGCCGCCGCGCTCGTGGAAAGTGGCCCGACGAAAAACTGCTCCGCTGGCACCGTCCGATCGCCGCGAGCCGAGGCCAGCCGGACCGCTCCCCCGAGCACAGCGAGCACGGCGGTGAGCTCGCCGGCCGGATCGGCGTGCGCCAAGCTCCCGACGACCGTGCCTCGGTTGCGGATCGTCGGGTGCGCGACGAGCCGCAGGGCTTGCCGGAGCAGCGGCTGCACCGCGGCGGCCCGATCGTCGCGCTCGACGTCGGCTTGCCGGGCCAAGGCGCCAACGCGCACGGTGTTCTCGTCCACGCGGACGTAGGCCAGCTCGGACACGCGGTTGATGTCGACGAGCTGCCGCGGAGCGGCCAGCCGCATCGACAGCAACGGGACTAGGCTCTGCCCGCCGGCGAGCACCTTGGCATCGTTGCCGGACTCCCCGAGCAGCCGGAGTGCGTCGTCGAGCGATTCCGGTCGCGAGTAGCCGAACGGTGGTGGCTTCACGGCTCCGGAGTCCCCCTCGACGCTTTGTTGGGTCTCACAGTAGGGCGGACACGCGACAACTAGAGTCCACGCATCTCGACGACCTGCAAGGCGAGGGCCACATCGAGCCGCAGATGCGGGTCGGTGGTGAACGGCCCGACGATGCGCTCGAGCTTGCCGATCCGGTAACGAAGCGTGTTGTAGTGAAAGTGCAGCGCTCGCGCCGTCTCGGCGACATTGAGATTGGTATCCAGCAGCGTCTGCAGGGTGTGCCGCAAATCCGCGGCCTCCGACGTTTTCGCTGCGAGTTCGCGCAGCACCTCGTCGGCGAAGGCGCGCAGCTCCGCCGGATCGGGGACGAGTGAGAGCAACCGGTGCACGCCGAGTGAATCGAAATGGGCAACCGTGCCGTGGCCACGGGTGCGCCGCCCGACGACGACCGCCTTGCGGGCCTGAAGATATGCCTCTGCCACGCCGGCCGGACCGCTGATCACCCGGCTGACCCCGGCGCAGAACGATCGGCGACCGCCACCGCGATCTCCCGACACGGCCGTGACGACCCGCTGCACGGCCGCTGCGGCGATCCGGCGGCCTTCAGTGGTGTCCGTGTCGGGTGGCAGCTCAATGGGCAGCAGGGTCACCACCTCTTGGCGGAAGCCCACTACCGGCGCGGCCTTGTCGTAAGCGCGGACCACTTGCTGCCACGCGGACGTGAACCGTTCGTGCGGCGATCGCAAAACGGCGCGCGGCTCGTGCGCCGGAAGCCGGTCGTCCGGGTCGAGCTGCGCCACGACGACGACCATCGGCCGGTCGATGTCCCAGCCGAGGTCGGAGCAGTGCTCGATGACCTCCGGCAGTTCGCCCGCGGTGCCGGCGAGGACGTCGCGCAGGAAGTCGCCACGGAATTTGCTCTCCACGGCAGAGACCGCGAGTTGTTTGATGATGGCCAGCGCCGCCACAGTGGCCGCCCGCTCCAACGCCTGTTTACCCGGAGGGGGCAGCGGGCCCGACGACCGGTAGGCGACGATGCGGCCGTGGTCCACGCCACCAGCGACGATGGGCACGCTCACCAACTCTCCCGACCACGGCGCCGCCGGGGGTCCGGGCGAGATCTGCTCGATGCGGAATCGGCCCGTCGGGTCGTGCAACGGCAGGGCCGCGAGCCGTCGTTGCGCCTCGGCCGTCCCGCCATGAGCCTGCACGCGGCCGTCCGGGGTGCAAATCAGCACCGCAGCGTCGAGCAGCCGGCCCACCTCGTCGGCGATCTGCGGCAGATCTCCGCCCGCGAGCACGATCGCGGCGAGCGCTCGATGCACCTCGTCCGTCCGGCGAACAGCGCTCGATTGCCGATCGAGCAGGGCCGTGAACACGTCGGAGATCACCTCGTCGAAGGCAACTCCCTCCGGCAAACGCAGCACCGGGAATCCCAGTGAGTCGGCCGTCGCCAGAACCGGCCGGGGAATCTCTTCGAGGTAGCGGCCGAGCTTTATGCCAACGGCCGCAAGTCCACGCGCGTCGAGGTCGCACACCAATTGCACGAGCGCGGCGATGCCGCTCTCCGAGGTCATGTCGGCCGGAGCGCCCGCATGTTGAAGCGGAAAGCCCGTGGTCAGGAGCAGCTCGTGCGGCTTCACCCACGGCAGGATGTCTGGCACCTCCATCACGTTGAGGCGCCGGACCACCCGGTCGAGACCTGCCGCGCCGGCGAGCACGGACGAGCCGCGCAGACTGGCGACATCCAACAGGTCACGCACCGGCAAACCGTAGTCACCCGCTGGCAACACCTGCGCCCCCCGTCGCTGATCGTTGGCAATTGTGACCATCGGCAGACCGTACCGGGCATCACTAGCGTCGCGCACCAACGGCCGCGTGACGCGAACGAATCGGCGGCGTGGCCAGCGGAGCGGCTACTCGAGGAAGTGGGGCCCGGTGGCGGCCACCAGCACCACCGTCACCTGTTGGGCAGCCGCGCCAGCCGGGTTGCTCCCCATTTTGTCCGGCCCGCGGCGGCGAGCCCACGTGCTCGGCCGATTCCGCTCCGCGATCTACCTCGAGGCATCCGGTGACATCGTCGCCCTTCTCACCCAGGACGCGGTCCGACTGCCGTGCGGACTCGTCATGCCGACGCACAGCGACGAGCGACCGCTGGACGCGGTGCGCGGTGTCGCGATGGTCGGTGACGGCGCCGTTGCCGTGGGTGAGCTGACGGCCCGCGTGGGCCGGATCGTGCCGACCGTGGTTCCGCGCCTCGCCCGCCCGGGTGCGGCGGCCGTGGGCTACGCCACCACATTGGTGACCGAGCGGGGCCGTCCGGACATCGACCCGTCGATGGCCGCCGGACTGGCCGAACCGGGGCAAGCCGAGGTCACCGCGACTCGCTTGGTCGGCCGCGGTGGTGGCCTGACGCCGGCCGGTGATGACGTGCTGGCCGGATTCCTGGTCGCGGCGCACGCGTATGGATTCCCGGCACCGGCAATTCGCGACCTGGCCACGTCTGGCGCCCGGACGACGCGGCTCTCGGCCGCCTTGCTCCGGTACGCGGCGCGGGGGGAATCCGTGCCGGAACTCCGGACGTTTCTTCGGGCCCTCGGCGACGGGGTCGACCTCGTCACCGCCACCGATGAGCTGCTCCGGATCGGGCACAGCTCGGGTACCTCGCTGGCCGTCGGTGCGCTCGTGGCCGCGAGGGCCGTCGCGCGATGAGCCACGCTCGGGTAACGACGCGACCCGGCGCCTACGCCGACTCCGTCCGGTTGATGCAGGTCAGCCAGCTCATCGGGTCGGCTGAGGGCGTCGAGGCTGCGCTGGTCGCGATGGCTACCGACCTCAACCTGGACCTCGCTCGAGAGATGGGCTTCACCGTGTCGGACGCCACGGCTGACGACTTGCTCATCGCCGTTCGGGCAACGGACGCAACGGCACTCGATGCCGCGGTGGAACTTGCCGAGCAGCGGCTGGCCGCCCGACCGCACCCTCGGGAGCCGGACGGAGCCGACGGCGTGCCGCCTCGAACCGTTCGTAGTGTTGCCCGCGAGGTCGGACCGGCCCTCGCATTGATCTCCGTGCCGGGACCACATGCGTTCACCGAGGCCATGGATGCCCTCGACGTGGGGTGCGACGTCCTGGTGTTCTCCGACAACGTCCCGGTCGAGCACGAGGTGCGCATGAAGGAGACCGCTGCGCAACGAGGCCTATTGGTCATGGGGCCGGACTGCGGGACCGCCCTCGTGGGCGGGATCGGGCTGGGCTTCGCGAACGTCGTGCAGCCGGGCCCGGTCGGGATGGTTGCGGCGTCCGGCACTGGAGCGCAGCAACTGATGTGCCTGCTCGACGCTGCCGACATCGGAGTCAGCGCGGTGCTCGGGGTCGGCGGGCGGGACCTGTCGGCCGACGTCGCCGGCCGCGGGACGATGGCGGCGCTCGACGCGCTGGACGCTGACCCGGCGACGGAGCTGATCATCGTGCTCTCCAAGCCACCGGATCCATCGGTGGCCGAGCGGGTTCGAGCCCGGACCCGCACCGCCGCCACGCCGGTGCAATTCGCGTTGGTCGGGCCGGGCTATCCCGACCTGACGGCCGCGACCGAGGACGTCGTGCGCGCCCTCGGCTTTCAGACGCCCCATTGGCCCGAGTGGCCCGGGCGGGTGCCGGCGCCGGCACGGGGGCCGGCGTCGGCACCGGGAGCCCTTCGCGGCCTGTTCTCCGGCGGCACGCTCTGCGTCGAGGCCATGGTGATCGCGTCGCAGCGACTGGGCCGCGTGGCGTCGAATATTCCCCTTCCCGGCGAACGACACGTCGATGCGGCAACGCCGAGGACCGGTCACGTGATGGTGGACTTCGGCGACGACGCGCTCACCCGCGGGCGGCCACATCCGATGATTGACCCGTCGCTCCGGTTGTCCCGGCTGGAGATTGAGGCTGCCGACCCAGCGGTGAGCGTCATCCTGCTCGACGTCGTGCTCGGTCACGCCGCGCACCATGATCCCGCCGCGGAAGTCGCGCCGGTGGTCGGTTCGGCATTGGCGGCGCGACCGGAACTTACCGTCGCTGTGTCGCTCGTCGGCTCCCGTCGCGATCCACAGGACCTCAACCGGCAAGCGAGCATGTTGCACCGCGCCGGGGCTCATGTCTTCACGTCCAACGCGCATGCCGCCCGCTTCGCCACCTCGATCGTCACCCGGGAGCCAGCTCGGTGACCGACCTGCTGCACCGAGATCCGCAGGTGATCGCCGCGGGTATCGACTTGCTCGCGACCGCCGTTGAACACCAGGCCGTTCGGGTTAGTCGGGTGGATTGGCGCCCGCCGATGGCTGGCACCGAGGCGGATCTGGCCTCGGTCATGGCCGACACCCGTCGGGTGGCCGGCAATGCCGAAGCCATGCGCCGAATGCTCGCCGTCCGGCCCCAGCTGGTCGACGTGATCCCTGCTGCCGATGCGCTCGAACTCCAGCCCGGTGAGTTCCTGCACGCCGGGCCACCCATCGCCTGGGACCGGGCGTCCGGGCCACTACGCGGTGCCCTGCTCGGAGCGGCAGCCTTCGAGGGCCTGGTCGATGAACCGGACGAGGCGCAGACGCTGTTCGCCTCGGGAGGGTTCGCTCTCGACTCGTGCCACCACCGACACGCCGTTGGGCCGATGGCGGGCGTATTGAGCCGCTCCATGTGGGTCTTCGTCGTCCATGATCCGGCAACGGGCGCCCAGGCGTGCTGCTCGCTCAACGAAGGCCTCGGCCGCGTCTTGCGTTACGGCGCGTACTCAGCCGACGTCCTGGACCGGCTGCGCTGGATGGCCGACGTGCTGGGGCCCGTGCTCCAGACGGCGGTGCGCCAGTCCGGGCCGATCGATCTGGCCGCGATCCTGGCCCAGATGCTGCAGATGGGCGACGAGGCGCACAACCGCAATCGAGCCGGCACGCTGCTCTTACTACGCCAGCTAATTCCTGCGATGGTCGATTCCGGTCAACCGTCGAGCGTGGTGGCCGACGCGGTGCGCTTCATTGCCGGCAACGACCACTTCTTCCTCAACCTGGCGATGCCGGCGTGCAAGCTCGCGCTGGACGCCGCTCGAGACATCGACGGCGCGACCGTGGTCGTGGCGATGGCCCGCAACGGCACGGACTTCGGCATCCAGGTCAGTGGCACCCGCGACGCGTGGTTCACGGCACCGGCGCTGGTGCCCGAGGGGCTGTACCTGGGCAGCTACGGTCCCACCGACGCCAATCCCGATATCGGCGACTCGGCGATCACCGAGACAGCGGGACTCGGCGGGTTCGCGATGGCCGCCGCTCCCGCGATTGTGCGGTTCGTCGGCGGAACGGTCGCCGACGCGATGGCGGCGACGAGGCGCATGTACGAAATCACCTTGGCTGAGCACCCGGTGTTGACGATCCCCGGGTTGGACTTCCGCGGATGCCCTTGTGGGATCGACGTGACCAGTGTCGTGCGGACCGGCATCCTCCCGCAGATCAACACCGGAATCGCGGGCCGGGTTGCCGGGACTGGCCAGGTCGGGGCCGGCCTCGTGACGCCGCCCGCCGTGGTCTTTCCGGCTGCACTCCGCCAGCTGGCCGAGCGGGCGCGGGAATCGGGCAGTATGGCCGGATGACCGACATCCGTCGTCGCGCCAGCCGGGTGGCGTTCGAGAACCAGTGGTTGCGGCTGCGCGTCGACGACATCGAATACGCGGACGGCACGCCGGGCGTCTACTCGGTCATCGAGAAGACCGACTTCGCGGTGGTGCTGCCGTTTCAAGACGGCGGCTTCTGGCTCGTCGAGCAGTACCGGTATCCGGTATCGCGGCGGGCTTGGGAGTTCCCGCAAGGTACCTGGCGCCACGGCGAGGGGGGCACCGCTGCGGAGCTGGCCGCGACCGAACTGCGCGAGGAGACCGGCTTCGCGGCGAGCGGGTGGCGGCATCTCGGCCGGCTCTATGCCGCCTACGGATACAGCAACCAGGCGTTCGACGTCTTTCTGGCGACCGGTCTCTCACCCGGAAGCCCGGAACGAGAGCACTCCGAGCAGGACATGGTTCATCAGTGGTTTCCCGAGGCGACGGTGCGCGCCATGATCACCGACGGTCGGCTCGTCGACGCGCACAGCGTAGCCGCGCTGAGCCTGTACGACAACTCAGTCGACGGCTGGTGAGAGCGGTCGGCTATCGGTCGTTACCTGTCCGGCCAGGCATGAACGGAGTGGTTGCGCAGGTCGGTGCGCCGCAGCCGCACCATCGAACCGGCAACCGGCGACGGGCGCGAATCCGGGCCGGGTAGCGACCGCCGCAGCGCGAGGGAGATGGCGAGCCACAGCAGGGCCAGCAACGTCAGGGCCAGCAGGTCGTTGAGATCGATCACGAGCATCCACCTCCTGACCTGACCTACTCAACCTCGCTTCGGCGCGAAATGCGACGGATCCACACGGGTCCCTCACGGACACGTTGTCGAGGTGGCGTGGTTCGAACCGTCCCGTCAGGTCCGAGACTTTGAGGTGACGCCGGGGCGCCCCGGACGGGATCGATCGCGCATCGGCAGGAGCGCGCCCCCCGCGGGATGAGTGGACCTTCCACTTCTGGGTCGCCCGAGCTAGCGTCGCCCCTGTGATCCGTTCATACCGTCACGAAAGGGGGTAATGATGCATGCTCTTCAGAAGCCCGGACGTATCGCTGGGCTTTGGTTCATCGGCACCTTCGTCTTCTCGATTCCTGCTGTTTTTCTGTACGACCCCGTGCTGAATGAGACCAACTACATCTTCGGTGGCGGTCTTGACGCACGGATTTCGCTGGGCGCGTTGTTCGAGATCTTCTTGGCAATCTCCAACATTGCTACCGCCGTCGTCTTCTTTCCGGTCCTGAAACGGGTCAATGAGGCTGTGGCGCTGGGCTATGTCGCCTCGCGCATCATCGAGTCGGCAATCATCGTCACAGGCCTCATCAGCCTGATGACTGTCGTGACCCTGCGGGACGACTTCACCGGAGCGGGCGCCGACTCAGCCTCGCTCAACATCGCCGGACACACGCTGGTCAGCCTCCACGACTGGACATTCGTCCTCGGTCCGCAATTCTGTGCGGGCTTTGGGAACGGAGTCCTCCTCGGCTACCTGATGTACAAGTCCGAACTCGTGCCACGCCGGATGGCCATGCTCGGACTGATAGGCGGCCCGCTGGCATTCATCGGCGGGGTGTTCGTTCTGTTCGGGGCGATCGAGGACCCAAGCGGGGCCTTGTTCGCCTTCACGGCCATCGAGATCGTGTGGGAGGCCTCGCTTGCGATCTACCTCACCGTCAAGGGATATAGACCGTCACCGCTCCTCGCTGAGGCAAGCCCCGCGGAGTCCAGTTGGGCCCGGTCAAACACCTGACGCTCCGGGACACGCGCCGACGGGGGCATGAGCTTTCCGGCGCACTGGGAGCAGCGACTGCGCGTAGCGTAGGCCGCAGCAGGGCCGCCGTGGACTCCATGGAGCCTGGGCCGACGGGTCAAGCTGGAACGCCGTCACCGCTAACCGGCAAAGCCGGGGTTAACCGTTCTCGTTCCGCCCAACCTGCTGCGTGGAATGGGCGATGCTGCGTACATCGCGTCGTTCCTCGCCGGCCGCACGAGCGGACCAGTCGTTCTGGTCGGCCATTCCTACGGCGGTTTCGTGATCACCAATGCGGCGACCGGCGGCGGTGAGGTGAAGGCCTTGGTCTACGTCGATGCGTTCATTCCGGAGGAGGGCGAGACCCTCGCCCAGATCATCGGCGGGTCCGGGTCCGCGCTCGATGTTGCTGACCCGACCGCTGTGCTGGTCAGCTCACACGTGTCGATGGTGTCGCATCCCCAGGTCGCGATCGACGCGATCTTGGCGGCCGTCGCTGCGGTGGCCGTCGCGGCTTAACGCGCTCACCGAGCGCTCGGCGCTCGCGACCGACAGCAATGAAAAGTCAGACGCCGGCCGCAGAGATGATGGCGTCGGTGAGGAATCCGGCCAGGAGCCCGATCAGCAACCCGTAGGCCAGCATCGTCGGCTGCCTGGCCCGGCTGGCCACGCCGAGCAGCTGGCAGATGACGTAGAGGATCGATCCCGCGGCCAGGGTCAGGAACACCACGCTGACCGCCTCACTGGTGAACCCGTGACCCACCGCCGTACCGACGAAGGTCGGGCCGCCGCCGATGACCCCCAAGGTGAGCAGGAAGGCCCAGCTCGGTCGATAGGGGGAACCATCTGGGTCGCGCTCGGCGGCGAGCGGCGCGACGATCCCGAAGCCCTCGGTGGCGTTGTGCAGGGCGAAGCCGATGACGAGTACTGCGGCGAGCGCGATGTCGTTCCGCGCCGCCGACTGGCCGATTGCGAGCCCCTCGGCGAAATTGTGCAAGCCGATGCCGATGGCGATCAGCAGCGCTAGCCGGCGCGCGGGCGACCAAGCGGCAATGCCGGTGCGCGGCGGCACCTCCTCAACCGACATGGCGCCAGGACCGCCCCGGCCGGACGGCCGCGAGACGCGGTGCAGGTAGCTCTCATACCAGACCATCGACAGCAGGCCGATGGACAACCCGCCGGCGAACAGGGCGCCATAGCCGAATGCCGGACCGAATCCCCCGGTTCCCTCATGGATCCCGGCCAGCGCCGAATCGATCGGCTCCCACGCCCCCACGAGAATGTCCCAGAACAGGAAGAGGAGCACCCCGATCGCGATCGCGTTGAGGAAGTGGCGCAGCGAAGGACTCAGGTTCCGCAGCCGCCCGACCGGCAGTCCGATCAGAATCGTGCTTCCAGCAATCAACCCGAGCAGCAATGTCGGCCCGATGCCCACCGCATCTCCTCCCCGTCGAAGGTGAGGTTAGCTTTGCCTAAGTCTTACCGTCGGCGCAAGTCTCGACGCGGGAGTGGTCGTGTAGCCACATCGCCAGATCCAAGGCGGTGTCCAGGTCGGACGGATCGCCGGGGCACTCGACCTCTCGCACAAGATCCGGATGCGCCGCGAAGAACGGCCGGGCGCCACGGTCACCTTCCGCGCGCGCGGCGACCTCATCCCACCAGGAGCGATCCACGGCGACCGGGTGGCCGCGATGGCCGCGGTACGTAGCGACCACGACGGGAGAATCGGCGGCAAGCACCGCGCGTACCGCAGGGGCGCCGATGCCCGGCGTATCGACGAGGAGGATCACCGCGCGCTGTCCGGTTGCGGCCGCTAAGGCCAATCGGAGGGAGGACCCCATTCCACGCTCCGGGTCCGGATTGACCACCACCCGAGCGTTCGGACACACCACCCCGTCGCGAACGACAGCCACGACGTCGTCGCAACCGCCCACTCGCAACACCCCGACGGCCCGGTCGATGAGCCGCTCGCCGTCGACGCTCAGATCCGCCTTGGGCTGCCCCATTCGGCGACCCGCACCGGCCGCCAGGACCAGGCCGCTCACGTCGGTCATCCGTGCTGAGCCGTACCAGACGCGGTGAGCACGGCGACACCACCGACGATGGGCACCAGGCCGACGATGCCGAGCGTGTTGATCTTCTCGCCGAAGAGGATGACACCGAAGATGGCCACCGCTGCCGTGCCGACAGCCGACCACACCGCGTAGCTCACCCCCACGCTGATGTGCTCGAGCGCCGGGATCAGCATCAGGAACGACACCGCGTAACCGACGATCACCACCGTCAGTGGCAATGGGCGAATGCCGTTCGACAGCTCACGTAGCTCCAACGTAGCGACGACTTCGGATCCGATCGCGATCGCGAGGTAGAGCCAGGGCAGCGACATCATGATCGCCAGAACGGGCGCAGCGCGACGGCGGTCTCCAAGGCGGCCACCGCCGCCTCGTATCCTTTGTCCTCCTTGGAGCCGGGCAAGCCAGCCCGATCCAGGGCCTGGGCATCGTCGTCGCAGGTCAGCACCCCGAACCCGATCGGCACTCCGGTGCGCTCGGCGACCGCCGTAAGTCCGCCCGTGGCGGCGGTGCATACGTAGTCGAAATGCGGCGTGCCGCCCCGGATGACCACGCCCAGCGCGATCAGCGCGTCGAACCGATGATTGGCGAGGCGCGCAGCGGCTACCGGAAGCTCGAAGCAGCCGGGTACCCGCACTTCGGTGACATCCGTGACCTTCGAGTCACCGAGTGCCCGGCGGGCACCGGCGAGCAGGCCGCCCATAACCGCGCTGTGCCACCGAGCCGCAATTATTGCCACCCGCAATCCCGCGGCGCCGATGACGGGCTCCGCCGGCGGCGCACCCTCCCCGCTCACCCCGAATCCTCCAGGTTGATCACGTGGCCCATGCGATCGCGCTTCGTCTGCAGGTACCGCAGGTTCTCCGGGTTGGCCCGCACCGGCAACGGCACCTGACCGACGATCCGCAGTCCATATCCCTCGAGTCCGGCGCGCTTGGCCGGATTGTTCGAGAGCAGCCGCATCGTGTGGATGCCCAGGTCGACCAGGATCTGCGCGCCGGTGCCGTAATCGCGCGCATCGGCCGGTAGGCCTAACTCGAGGTTCGCGTCGAGAGTGTCCGAGCCCAGATCCTGCAGCTGGTAGGCCTGCAACTTGTGCAGCAGCCCGATCCCCCGGCCCTCGTGGCCTCGAACGTAGAGCACCACTCCTCGTCCTTCGCGAGCGACCGCGGCCAGCGCCGCGTCTAGCTGAGGACCGCAGTCGCATCGCAACGAGCCGAACACGTCGCCGGTCAGGCATTCCGAGTGCACCCGCACGAGCACATCCTCACCGTCGCCGATCTCGCCGAATACGAACGCGACGTGCTCCCGGTTGTCGTAGGAGCTTGCGTAGCCCACAGCGGTGAACTCTCCATATCGCAGGGGTACCCGGGCGGTGGCAACGCGCTCGACCAACTTCTCCGACCTCCGGCGGTAGGCGATGAGATCGGCGATGGAGATCAACGCCAGACCATGCTCGTCGGCGAACGTCCTTAGCTCATCGGCCCGGGCCATGCCTGACGGATCCTTCTCACTGACGACTTCACAGAGCACCCCTGCCGGCGCCAGACTCGCTAGCCGGGCCAGGTCTACCGCGGCTTCGGTATGGCCCGGCCGGCGCAGAACGCCTCCGTCGCGGGCGCGCAGCGGAACGATGTGGCCCGGGCGCGACAGGTCGGCGGACGTGGTCGCGGGGTCGGCGAGCAGCCGGACGGTGTGGGCGCGGTCGCTTGCCGAGATGCCCGTGGTAATGCCCTCCCGAGCGTCGACGGTCACGGTGTACGCCGTGCCGCGACGATCCTGGTTGACGCGGAACATCGGCGGCAGGTCCAGCCGGTCCGCGTTCGCCTCGGTAATGGGCACGCAGATGTATCCAGACGTGTACCGGACCATGAAGGCGACTAGCTCCGGGGTGGCGAGCTGCGCAGCGAAGATCAGGTCACCCTCGTTCTCCCGATCTTCGTCGTCGATCACAAGTACCGCTTTGCCTGCTGCGAGGTCGACGAGCGCGCGTTCGACGGTGTCCAGCGGAACGGTCATGAGCGATTCCGTCCTGCGGCCAGCAGCCGTTCGGTGTACTTGGCGAGCACGTCGACCTCGAGGTTCACCGGGTCGCCCGCGGCCTTGCGTCCGAGCGTTGTGGCACGCAGCGTCTGTGGAATCAACCCGACTTCGAACCAGTCGTCGCCGACCGCGATGACGGTCAGGGATACGCCGTCAACCGCGACCGAACCTTTCTCCGCGATGTACCGGGCGAGATCCGCCGGAAGCCCGAACCGGACGATGTCGAAGCGATCACCGGATGATCGGGCCAGCACCACCCCGGTCCCGTCGATATGCCCCTGCACCACGTGCCCGTCGAGTCGACCGTCGACCCGCACCGCGCGCTCGAGATTGACGAGCTCGCCCGACCTCAATCCACCAACGACACTGCGCTTGAGTGTCTCCCCCATGACGTCGAAGTCCAGGTCCCGACGATCGGATTCGCCTGACCTGTCGATGACCGTCAGACACACGCCGTTCACCGCGATGGACGCCCCGATCGGAATGTCCTCGCCCACCACGGTCGTGCGCACGCGCAACACGGCCGAATCCCCGTGCGCTTCCAGCGCAACGACCTCGCCGAGCTCCTCGATGATGCCGGTGAACACGCGCGCTACCCTTCCTCGGCCCACACCGGCCGGGCGACGATCTTCACGTCCGGCCCGACCCGAGTCACACTGTCGATCTCGAGTGTGACCGCTTC
This sequence comes from uncultured Actinomycetota bacterium, assembly GCA_963748415.1. Taxonomy (GTDB): domain Bacteria; phylum Actinomycetota; class Actinomycetes; order Mycobacteriales; family Jatrophihabitantaceae; genus CAVVJA01. The sequence continues at coordinate 61,160 of CAVVJA010000008.1, forward strand.
AGCCAAGGTGGTAATCCCAGCATCGCCCAACGCACTCGGTCCGGCACCGAGAAGCTTGGGGGCCACGTAAGCAATGACCTCGTCGACGCAGCGCGCCTCGATGAAGGCTCCGGCGAGCGTAGGGCCGCCTTCCAACAGCACGTGCCGTACGCCCTGATCGTGCAGGGCTTTCAGGGCGAAACGCGGGACCGCAGTATCGAGGACCAGCGTTGACGCTGCGTTGTCGAGCACGCGCGCCAATTGCGGTACCCGATGCCGCCGATCCAAGACCACCCGCAACGGCTGGTGCGGAAGGAGCTGGTCAGTTCCGTCCCGCACTGTCAACGACGGATCGTCCGCTAACACGGTGCCACTGCCCACGAGGATCGCATCAACGACCGCCCGAAACGCATGAGCGTCGGCGCGAGACACCTCCGAGGAGATCCAGCGGGTCGTCCGGTCGGCGGCGGCGACCCGACCGTCGACGGTGGTGGCGAGCTTCCAGGTCACGAAGGGGCGCCCGGTCTGCAGCGCGTGCAGCCATGGGCGGAGCGCGCCTGCAGCGACTTGGTCGTGGTCGAGGCCGGCCACGACATCGACCCCGGCCGCGATCAGCTTGTCGGCGCCACCTGCTGCCACTGGGTTGAGGTCGTCGACCGAGTAGACGACCCGCACGACACCGGCCGCTACGAGTGCATCCGCGCATGGTGCCGTCCGGCCGGTATGGGCGCAGGGCTCCAGCGTGACGACAGTCGTTCCGCCCCGAGCCCGGAGCCCGGCCGCGGCGAGTGCCACCACCTCGGCGTGTGGGCCGCCCGCGGCCTGTGTCGCGCCCTCACCGGCGAGCGCTCCAGACGCGTCGAGGATCACCGCCCCTACCGCTGGATTGGGACTGGTGCGCCCGCGCACGGTTTCCGCAAGTGCCAGCGCGCGGTGCATGGCCGCGCGTTCTGCCTCGCTGACTTGCACTTGCTTCCTCGTCCCTGCGTCGTTAGCGACCCGCAACGCTGCCAGCCATGGCAGCCCGAGCCTTGCGGCGAAGCACCTCGACCGCTTGCGCCGGATCGGCGGCGCCGTACACCGCATTCCCCGCTACGAACACGTCGGCCCCGGCCTCAGCGGCCGCGACGATCGTGTCCTCGGCGATGCCACCGTCCACCTCCACGAACAACCGCAAATGACCGGACGCCACATGGGCCCGAGCCTGTCGCACCTTCGGCAGCATCTCAGCCATGAACTCCTGCCCCCCGAATCCAGGTTCGACCGTCATCACCAGCAACGTGTCGAACTCGTGGAGCATTTCCAAGTAGGAGTCGAGACTTGTCCCCGGCTTGATCGACAGGCCGGCCAGGGATCCTGCGGCGCGGATGGTCCGGGCGAGCGAAACCGGATCGCGTGTTGCTTCCGCGTGGAAGGTGACGTTCGCCGCACCCGCCTCCGCGTATCCCGGCGCCCACCGCTCCGGATTGTCGATCATCAGGTGGCAGTCGAGAGGCAGGATCGTCGCTTTGCGCAGGCTCTGCACGACCGGCAGGCCGATCGTCAAGTTGGGCACGAAGTGCGCGTCCATGACATCCACGTGCAACCAGTCGGCGTTGCGCACGGCCTCGGCCTCTTCGCCCAGCCGGGCAAAGTCCGCAGACAAGATGCTTGGCGCGATCATCGGCTCGGGCGCACCGGCCGGAGCACGGCTCATCAGGCCCACCCGCTGATTGTGCGAGCTCGTAGCCAGTTCGCTGCGGTTCCGCTCACGGGAGAAGTCTAGTGTCCGTTAACCGAACATTAGTGACGGGCGATGAGCGCGCAGAACATGGCGTCGGTGCCCTGCCGGTGCGGCCACAGCTGGACGCTAGGACCCTCCCCGAGGTCGGGAACGCCGGGTAAGCCAGTCCGCGCGTCTGTGAGCTCGCCGTCGGACGTACCGGCTTTAGCAACGACCTCGACGGTCTCCGCCCGGTGCGGCGAGCAGACGACGTAGCCGACGATTCCCCCGGACCGGGTGAGTCGCAGCGCGGAAGCAAGCAGCTGTCGTTGCAGCTCGGCGAGCTGGGGAACATCTGCGGGATCGCGGCGCCATCGCAACTCAGGCCGCCGGCGCAGCGCGCCGAGCCCCGTGCACGGCGCATCGAGCAGCACCCGGTCGTAGCCACCGTCGATTTGGGGATAGTCGCGCCCATCCCCGACCCGCACCGACACCTTCCACTGCGCCGTTGCCTGCCGCACGAGCTTCGCCCGATGGGGACGTAGCTCGTTGGCCGTGACCGTTGCCTGCCGTTGCGCCGCCAATGCGGCGAGCAGTGCCGTCTTGCCGCCTGGACCAGCGCAGAGGTCGAGCCACCGCTCGTCTCGGCCGTCGACCGGCGCATTGGCCAGGGCAAGGGCGCACAGCTGGCTTCCTTCGTCCTGCACCGCGGCCTGACCGGCTCGGACGGCGATCAGCTGGCCCGGGTCCCCACCGGAGAGTCGCACCGCGTAAGGCGACCACGGACCGGGCGTTCCCCCGGATTGCCGGACCAGATCCTCGCGATCCAGGCCGCCCGGCCAGGCCACCAGGTGGGTCGTGGGCCGGCTGTCGTCGGCGCGCAACGCGGCACCCGTCTCGACCAGGTCTCCCTCAGGCGGCTCGTCGAGAGCATCACGAAAGGCATCCGCGATCCACTCCGGATGCGCGGTCTGCCGGGCCAGCCGGGCCAGTGGGGTTCCGCCGACGCTGAGTCGATCGACCCAGGAATCCCAATCGTCGCGAGCGATCCGCCGCATCACCGCATTGAGGAATCCCGCGGCTCGCGCGTTGCCGGTCGCCTTCGCGAGGTCGACTGTCGTGGCGACCGCGGCGTGCGCGGGAACCCGGGTCCGCAGTGCCTGATAGGCGCCCAGCCGGAGCAGGTCGCGGACCGGCGCATCGATGCTCTGCGGGGGCCGCTCGCTGCAAGCGGCGATGATCTCGTCAAGCGTTCCCGCAGCGCGCAACGTGCCATAGCCGAGTTCCGTCGCGAACGCTGCGTCGCGGCCGGTCAACGATCGCGCGGTCAGCAGTTTGGGCAACAGAAGGTTGGCGTACGCGCCGTCGAGATCGACGGCGCGCAGCAGGTCGTAAGCCACTCGACGGGGCGGATCAGACCAAGCCAAGACGTTCTCCGGGCTGCAGCCGCGCGCCCCTCGCCCACGCCGTCGCCGGCATCGATCGACGCCCGGCCGGCTGCACCCAACCGAGCCGGACCGGACCGGTCGAAGTGTCGACCGCGACCGCCTCGGACAGGATCGACAAGGCACCGGGCGCCCGAGGGCAATCGCTGGTGGCCGACCGCACCGAACCGTCGAGGGAGGAGACCGGGCCGAGCTTCAGCCGCTCACCCCGGAAGGTCGTCCACGCGCCCGGGGCGGGGGTGCACGCCCGAACCTGGCGGTCCACGTACCGGCCCGGGGCCGACCAGTCGACTCGTGCGTCGTCAACAGTGATCTTGGGCGCGAGTGACACGCCGTCCCCCGACTGCGGACGCGGCACGAGGGTACCGTCGGCGATCCCGTCCATCGTGGCCACCAGCAGACCGGCGCCCGACTCGGCCAAGCGTGCGAGCAGGTCTCCCGCCGTGTCGGAGGGCCGGATCCGCTCGGTGACGACGCCGTAAACCGGTCCGGTGTCCAGAGCGGCCTCGATCTGGAACGTCGAGGCTCCGGTGACGTCGTCGCCGGCGAGAATGGCGCGCTGGACCGGTGCCGCGCCGCGCCACGCCGGCAACAGCGAGAAGTGCAGGTTGACCCAGCCATGCGCCGGTATGGCCAGCGCCGCGGTCGGCAGGAGCGCGCCGTAAGCCACGACCGCGCAGCAATCGACCTGAAGCTCGGCCAGCTGCGCCCGGAAGTCGGGATCGCCGGCCTTCCGTGGGGCGAGGACCGGTACGCCGGCCGCCACGGCGACGGTCTCGACGGGAGATGTGACTTCCGGACGCCCGCGTCCGGCCCGAGCATGCGGCCGGGTGATCACCGCGGCGATGTCGTGGCGGGGGGAGTCCAGCAGGGCGCGAAGCGACGGCACTGCCGTGCTGGGCGTACCCGCGAAGGCAAGCCGCATCGGCTACTGCCCCGTGCGCCGATACGCGGTGGCCGGCAATTCCTCGCTCATAACGCTCGGCCGAGCATTGGGTGCGGGCTGACCTTGACGACCGGTGCGGCCGCGCCGAACCACTCGCTCTCCCGGATAGCCCGCATCGCGGCCTTGCGGGTCTCCGGATCCAGCCGGTCGATGAACAGCACGCCGTCGAGGTGATCGGTCTCGTGCTGGACGCACCGGGACAGCTGCGCGGTGCCCTCGATCGTGACCGGGTCGCCGTACATGTTCTGCCCGTGGGCCACGACGTGTTCGCGCCGCACACAGTCGAATGCGAGGCCGGGGATAGACAGGCATCCTTCCGGGCCATCCTGATCTTCCGGGGTTGGAAAATGCAGCACCGGGTTGACCAGGTGACCTGCTTGCTCGTCGTCAACGTGGTAGGTGAACACCCGCAATCCGACGCTTATCTGTGGCGCTGCAAGTCCGGAACCCGGCGCGTCGAGCATGGTCTCGGTGAGATCCGCCACGAGTGTCCGCAGCTCTCGGTCGAAGGTGGTCACCGGCTCCGCGGGTGTGCGCAGCACAGGGTCGCCGAACAGCCGGATCGTTTGCAGCGTCACCCGTCTGATCCTACGGAGCAGGCACCGCCCCTCGGCGCTTGCTCAGAACGGCGCGCTGGGATCGAGCTCGATCCGGACTGGATCTGTGGCCTTGCGGGCCGAGCGGATCGCCGCCGCCGCCTTGAGGAGCTCGCCAGCTCACCGCCGAGCTGCCGGGGAACTCGGATGAGCACGCGCTGGGCCTCATCGGTGGTGAGAACCGGGCCGATCACGTCGCTCGGGCTGGGCAACTGCGCGAGTTCGAGGGTCTCCGCGATGGCGCCGGCAACGCCGGCCAGTGACGCCATGCGCACTGCAGGTGGGAACCCGAGCTCAACCCGTTCCTCGAGTTCGCGGGCGGCATGACCAGCGGCGTCCCACCGCACGAGAGCCTGCACCGCCGGGATGCCCGCATCAGCGCCGACCACGACCTGACCATCCGACCGGACGAGCGCGGCCGCGTTGGACCACCGCCGAAACGCCTCCTCGGCGGCCCGCAAGTCCGGGCGGGCGAGCAGTGCCCAGCCGTCGAGCAGCAGGGCGGCCCCGTAGCCGCCGTCAGCCAGCGGCTCAGCGCCGGGAGTGGCGACGACGAGGCTCGGCCCGGCCGCAACCTGGTCCAATACCGAATCGCCGGCCGAGGTACGCACGGGCAGGCCCGGGAATGCCCGGCCGAGCTCCTCTGCGGTGCGTGCCGATCCGACGATGAGGGCCCTCATCCGCGTCCCGCCACACCGCGGGCAGCGCCACGACCCGGCCGGCCGGCCGCACCAGCGACAGGTCGGGATCGCGTGGCCCGACATGGTCGCAAGCGGACCGGAGCACGTCGGGCACCGGGCTGGGGTGCGATCGCGAACGCAGGCCAGCGCCGGCACGTAACCCCGCCGCGGCACCTGCACGAGGACGGGGTGGCCGCTGGCCAGCGCGTCACGGGCGGTGCGCCACGCCACGCTGGGCAGTCGGGCCGCGGTTGCTGCCGGGTCACGCCCCCGCTCGACGTCGTCCCCGACCGCCGTGATGCGCGGCGCTACCGCCCGGATGACAGATCGGTCCGCGACGATCTCATGAGCCCAGCCACTCTCGACGAGCTGGGCCGTCTCGGCGGTCCGGGCGAACCCGCCGACGACCAGCGCCGCTCCGGTGAGCGTGCAGCGGAGCACGAGAACGTCGCGAGCATGCGGATAGGGCGCCCGAGGCTCGGCGTGCAGGTCGTCGCCGTCGTCCCAGATTGCGAGCAACCCGAGGTTGCCAACCGGCGCGAACGCGGCGGCCCGAGTTCCGATGACCGCGCGCACGGCGCCCCGCCGGACAGCGAGCCACCGACGATATCGCTCGGCCGGGCCGAGATCTGCGGACAGCGCGACGTATTGGTCGCGGCCGAGCAGGGCGGTCATGGCGGCGTCCAGCCGAGCGAGGTCTCGGGCATCCGGAACGACGACCAGCGCGCCCCGGTCGCTCGCAACCGCGGTGGCGACGGCTTCCGCGAGCCGTTGCGGCCAGGCCTCGCCGGCGAGCGCCGACCAGGCGGCCCGAGCCGGACGCCGATCGCGAACGGCAGCGAGGAATGACGGCCCAGCCCGGTATCGGGACCAGCCCTCGGCCGGGTCCGAAGTGGGCGCGGGTCCGGCGGGCGGGAGCGGACGGGACTCCGCGCCGGCATGGCGCGCCGGCACACCCAGCCGCACCACGTCGGCGAAGGTGCCCGCATAACGGTCGGCCACCGCGCGGAAGAGGGTGGCGGTCTCCGGCGTCAACGCCGGTTCCTGGCCCACCACTCGCTCGAGAAACGCCAGCTGTCCGTCATGATCACTGGACGGGCCGCGGTCGAGGACGTACCCATCCACGCGGCGGCCAGCGAACCGGACGCGGACCCGCATGCCTGCCACCGCGGCCTCGTCCAGCTCGGCCGGAACGAGGTAGTCGAACGGCCTGTCCAGATGGGCTAGCGGCACGTCGACCATCACCCGGGCGACCGCGTCGATGCTCGCAGCGACCCGCCCCGCACGCTGCTGGCGGGTCGAGGTCACACAGACAGTCCTACCAGCGCGCGCCGACGGTAACTCCGCGCGCTGGTGGGTTTAGCCGTTGGCGAGCTTCGCGAGCTGCTCCGCGCGGTCGGTCCGCTCCCAGGTGAAGTCGGGCAGCTCGCGGCCGAAGTGACCGTAGGCGGCTGTCCGGGCGTAGATGGGCCGGAGGAGTTCGAGATCACGGATGATCGCGGCCGGCCGCAGATCGAAGGTCTGGGTGATCGCCTCGGCGATCCGGTCCGGATCAACCGTCTCGGTACCGAACGTCTCGATGAACAGGCCGACCGGTTCCGCTTTCCCGATCGCATACGCGACCTGCACCTCGACCTTCGTGGCCAGGCGCGCCGCGACGACATTCTTGGCCACCCACCGCATCGCGTAGCACGCGGATCGGTCAACCTTCGACGGGTCCTTGCCGGAGAACGCCCCTCCACCATGGCGGGCATAGCCACCGTAGGTGTCAACGATGATCTTGCGGCCGGTGAGCCCAGCGTCACCCATGGGTCCACCAGTCACGAATCGGCCGGTCGGGTTGACCAGCAGGCGATAACCGTTGGTGTTGATAGCGAGGCCGTCGAGCACCGGCGCCACGACGTGCTCCTCGATATCCGGCTTGAGAAGCGTGTCGAGGTCGATGTCCTCGGCGTGCTGGCTCGAGATCACGATCGTGTCGAGGCGGACCGGCTTGTCGCCGTCGTACTCGATCGTTACCTGCGTCTTGCCGTCCGGCCGCAGATACGGCACGACGCCGCTCTTGCGCACCGCGGTGAGCCGCTCGGCCAGCCGGTGCGCCAGCCAGATCGGCACCGGCATCAGCTCAGGGGTGTCGTCGCACGCGAAGCCGAACATGAGGCCCTGGTCGCCCGCTCCCTGAGCGGCGACCGCGTCCTCGGAGCCCTCTACCCGAGTCTCATATGCGGTGTCGACGCCCTGAGCGATATCGGGCGACTGGGCCCCGATCGAGACGCTGACGCCGCACGACTGCCCGTCGAACCCCTTCCGGGACGAGTCGTAGCCAATATCCAGAATGCGGTCCCGGACGATCGCCGGGATGTCGGCATACGCCTCGGTCGTGACCTCTCCCGCCACGTGAACCTGGCCGGTCGTGATGAGCGTCTCGACGGCGACACGGCTCTTCGGATCCTGGGCGAGCAGCGCATCGAGAATGGAGTCGCTGATCTGATCGGCGATCTTGTCCGGGTGTCCTTCGGTCACGGATTCGGACGTGAACAGGCGGCGGGTCACAGATGCTCCGGGTTGGTAGAGGTCGGAATTCGGGCAGAGTCTAGCGGTTGATGACGTGTGCTCCTGCATCGTCGATGCGCCCGAGCCGGGCCGAGACGGCATCCCATACGGCTGCGGCAAGTACCGCTTTCGGGCCACGGGCGACTGAGCGCTCACCGCCGTCGGAGTCGAGGATCACCGCCGCATTGTCGGGCCGGCCGAACGCTCGGCCGCTCCCGACGTCGTTGACGACGAGCAGGTCGCATCCCTTTTGAGCGAGCTTCATCCGGCCGTGGGCGAGCACGTCGCCAGTATCGTCGCCCGTCTCGGCGGCGAATCCGACGAGCAACTGGCCCGGCCGCCGGGCCGCTACCAGCTCGGCGAGCACGTCGGGGTTACGCACCAGCGGTATCGGTTCCGGACCGTCGTCCGTCCTCTTGATCTTGTGCGCAGCCGCCCGGGCCGGCCGGAAGTCCGCCACGGCGGCGGCCATGACCACGACGTCGGCGTCAGGTGCCGCCTTCAGCACGGCGTCGCGCAGCTCGTGAGCGCTCGTGACACGCACGACGGTGCTGCCCGACGGGTCCGCGAGCGTGGTGTTGGCGGTGACGAGCGTCACCGTGGCCCCCCGCGCTCCGGCGACCGTCGCGAGGGCGTGCCCCTGTCGCCCGGACGATGCGTTGCCCAAGAAGCGCACCGGATCGACGGCTTCCCGGGTGCCGCCGGCGCTCACGACCACATGCCGGCCGACGAGATCGATCGGCAGGGCGTCCGGGCGAATCAGCAGAAGTTCGGCAAGCCCGGCGATCTCGGCCGGCTCCGGCAGCCGCCCGGGACCGCTGTCGGCGCCGGTCAGCCGGCCGGAGGCTGGATTGAGCACGATCAGCCCGCGCTGGCGCAGCCGGGCGACGTTGTCGATGGTGGCGGGGTGTTCCCACATTTCGGTGTGCATTGCTGGTGCAACCAGCACTGGGCAGCGGGCGGTGAGCAGGGAGTTCGTCAGCAGGTCATCGGCGAGACCGTGGGCAGCTCGGGCCATCAGGTCGGCAGTAGCCGGCGCAACCACGACCAGATCCGCCTCCCGGCCGAGACGCACGTGGGGCACGTCCTCGGCACCCACCCATACGTCCGTCGTCACCGGATGGTGAGAGAGCGCGGCCCAGGTGGCCGCTCCGACGAACCGGAGAGCCGACTCGGTCGGCACCACGATGACATCGTGGCCCGACTCGGCGAGAAGCCGAAGCAGCTCGACGGCCTTGTAAGCCGCGATACCCCCTCCGACGCCGAGGAGGATACGACGCGACGTCATCGCCGGAGCGGGACTCAGCCCTCAGCGGGCTTGAACTCGATCAGGTCCGCGTTGACCTCCCGCAGCGCTATCGACAGCGGCTTCTCTTGAGGCGCGGTTTCCACGAGCGGGCCGACGTACTCCAGCAGGCCCTCGCCGAGCTGGCTGTAGTACGCATTGATCTGCCGCGCCCGCTTGGCCGCGATGATGACGAGCGCGTACTTGGACTGGGTCCGTTCCAGCAGCTCGTCGATCGGCGGATTGGTGATCCCCTCGGGGGCGGACGCAGTTCCAGACACAGTGCCTTCTTTTCGTTGTCGTCTGATCGGGGTGTCATGACCCAGGCGGGGGGCAGACAGCTTCCATCAAGGATACCAATTCGGACGCAGCGCGCCGGACATCGTCGTTGACGACGATCGCGTCGAACTCCTCGACCGCTTCCATCTCGATACGCGCTCGGGCCAGACGCGCGGCGATGACAGCCGGGCCGTCGGTCGCGCGATCGGCCAGCCGCCGGCCCAGTTCCTCCCACGACGGCGGCGCAAGAAAGACGAACTGCGCGTCGGGCATGCTGGCCCGGACCTGGCGGGCACCGAGCAACTCGATCTCGAGCAGAGCCGGTTTTTCTTCAGCCAGATGGGCGAAAACCGGTTCGCGCGGCGTTCCGTAGAGGTTGCCGGCGTACTCCGCCCACTCCAGCAGCTCCCCATTATCGATGAGCTCCCGAAACTGTGCCCAATCCACGAAGTAGTACTCGACACCGTCGACCTCGCCCGGCCGGGGCGGCCGGGTCGTGCAGGACACCGATACCCAGATGTTCGGGTACATGGCCCGCACCGCGGCGACTACCGTGCCCTTGCCCACACCGGATGGCCCGGACAGGACGGTCAGCCGGCTTGGCACCCGGCGAATCTAGCGCGGGCGGAGGAACGCCGCCCACAAGCCGTCCAGCGGTCACAGATCTTGGACTTGTTAAGGTGGTTGTCGCACAGCGGCGCGTGGGCGCCGGCCACCGGGAAGAAGTTGCTGCGCGGCGTAAGTGTTGCCTTGTCGATCTGGTGGTCGTCGCCGTTGCACGGCGGCGGCGGGATCTGCGGCGCGAACTGGTTGCCCAGATCGACGTTGGCGTCCTCTTCGCGCACGATTTGGTACAGGCACCCGTTTCCGCCACCGGGGACGGCGCCGTGCGTCTCAGTGACGCGCTGGCTCTCGCCGACGCCGGGGTTGCACGGGCGGGTGCCCGTGTTGTCCTTCGGCATGAAGGCGTGGACGATGTAGTCGCCCGCCACGAGCGGGTGGTCGTCTGGCAACGAATTGTCGTTGCTGCGCTCGGTGCGAGGTTGTAGCCGTTCGGGCAGTAGTTCGCGAAGGCCTAGCCGCCGTCGAACGTACCTTCCTTGGTTTGTTGTCCTATGAGCGGAACCTCGAGGCAGTTCGGCCCGATATCGGGGTTGAGCGTGTTCGTGATGTCGTTCCCGCTGAAGTCGCGAATCGGGTTGCAGTTCTGCCGGAACGAGTTGGCCGGATCTAGCGAGTCTTGACTCGCGTTGGGCTGCTGCCAGTGGTCGGTGACGTACGAGTTCACGATGGAGTCGTCAGCGGTGTTGGGGAGTCCGTCCGGGCCCGGCTTCTCCAGGTAGACGGTCACATCCGGATAGCCGCCTCGTAGTCCTCGTGCGCCTGCAACGGTGCGTCGAACTCGTTACGGGGTCGTTGCGAAGTAGGTGATGCCTGCGATCTGGCCGGGATCGATGTGCACCGGTTTGAATCGCATGATGTAGCTGAGCTGCTCGTCCCACGCCGCCAGGTTGTAATCACCCGGCGGGACACCTTGGATGTCGAAGTTGCCGGCTCCGTCGCCCCGGCCGACGAAGAGCGTTTGATCGGTCGAGGCGTCCGAGAGGGCTACGAACGGCTCCTCGACCGGGTCGTTGTAGGTGCCCGTCGTGTAGGGGGCCCACTCCACCCAGTTGCGGGCCGTTCTGGTGATCTCCCCGGAACCCGGGTTGCTGAACGGCCGTGGCGAGCACAGGAAACCGATCAGGTAACGGCCGGCCGCAGCGTCACGGTGCGATGGCCCTGGTTGCCTTCCGCGACGATCGGCTGTTGCTCTCCGTGCTCAGCGAGAGCGGGCCAGAAGGGAGCTTCGTCCAGGTTGACAATGAAGGTGAAGTTCGCGATGGGAGCGCCCGAGAGTTCCGCGCGATGACCGTGACGTGACAGCCGGCACCACAGGTTGTCGCCGCCTGCGCGCGGCGCGGTCGCAGGCCACACCGTGGCGGGCAGGAAGGCGATCGCGAGAACCAGCGCGGTGACCCACGCCGTCCAACGATCGGCCCCGGTTCCTCCGCCACGGTTCTGCTCGCCTGAGACTCCGCGCCGCCCCGACTACTCCAGAGCGTTCCCGGCGTCGTCCATCTCCGCTGTCGTGCGCGCATCGCTATCCGCCTTCCCAGGCCCGGTTGACCCACCCGACCGACATTCGGGGTGATCGTCGGCCCACAGCGACCTAGCCGGTGGCATTCATGACGGCTTCCTCATCTGGTCGTCATGAAGACGTCAGGTGCGGCCCGGCCGGGCGCCACCCGGTGACTGGTCGCCTTCGGCATCTGGGCGACGACTGCGTGGTAGGCAGGGGCATGGTCGCTCACGACGGCGCACCGGCACCGCTGCATGCCCTGTTCCAGCAGCGCGTGGACGGAGACGATGGCGGTCGCACGCCGCGACTCGGTCGCGGCTACTGTGCAAATAGACCCGAAATGGCGACAGGATCGGAGGGGCCGGCAATGGCGGCGGCACGGGTAGGGGTTCTCCGGGAGTCCACTGCCGGTGAGCGGAGAGTTGCCCTCACTCCGGACGTCGTCCGCCGGATACGCAACGCGGGCGTCGACGTGTTCATCGAGACCGGCGCGGGCGACGCCGCCTGGTACCCCGACGATGAGTACGCTCAGGCGGGCGCCAGCATCGTCGATGCGGCATCCGTGCAAGAGATTGCCGACGTGCTGCTGTGCGTCCAACCGCCGCCACCCGAGCAGATCCGGGACGGGCAGACGGTCATCGGCTTGCTCGGTCCGCTGCTGCGGCCCGAGCTCATGCGCGAGCTCGCCGCACGCAAGATCACCGCAATCAGCCTGGACGGGCTGCCCCGGACCTTGACCCGAGTGCAGAGCATGGACGCTCTGACGTCGCAGGCCAGCGTGGCGGGCTACCGCGCCGTCCTGGTAGCAGCGAACCATTTCGACCGGTTCTTCCCGCTGCTCATCACGGCCGCAGGCACGTCAAAGCCCGCCGCCGTCCTCGTTCTCGGCGCCGGCGTCGCCGGCCTGCAGGCGATCGGCACCGCCCACCGGCTTGGCGCCGTGGTGAGCGCGTACGACGTGCGCCCGGCGGCCCGCGGGGAGGTGGCATCTCTCGGTGCGAAGTTCATACAGCTGACGTCCGTCGAATCCGGAGGCGGCGAGGATGGGTACGCGCGCGTGCTGACCGAAGAGGAGCAGGCCGCGATGCAAGCCGAGTTGGCCGAGCACATCGCGCGCCACGATGTCGTCATCACCACCGCCCAGGTGCCCGGACAGGTGCCGCCCGTCATGGTGAGCGCAGCGACCGTGAAAGCGATGCGCCCTGGATCGGTGATCGTCGACCTGGCGGCGAGCGAGTTGGGGGGAAACGTGGAGGGTTCCCGGCCGGACGAAACCATCGTGACGATGAATGGGGTGACCATCGTCGGAGCGCCGAACCTACCCTCGTCAATGGCCAATGCTGCGTCGGCCGCCTACGCCCGCAACATCACCGCACTGCTCCTGTACCTGGTCCACGACGGCGAGGTGATCGTCGACACGAGTGACGAGATCCAGCGCGGCGTTGTCGTCACTCACGGCGGCGACGTCGTGCACCCAGCCGTGCGCGCACTGCTGCACCTACCGTCAAGCCGGACGCCTGACGATCCCGATGAGTCCGACCCGACCGGCCGGCATCAAGTTGCCGACCCCACTACCGGGTCGGCCTCATGAGTTCCGGTTTCGTCGGCGACCTGACGATCTTCGTGCTCGCCCTGCTCGTCGGCTTCGAAGTGATCAGCAAGGTGCCGGCCACCTTGCACACGCCACTCATGTCGGGCGCGAATTCGATCCATGGTGTGGTTCTCGTTGGTGTCGTGCTGCTGTCCGCCTTCGTCACGGGTCCGCTCGGCTACGTCCTGCTGTTCATCGCGGCCGCGTTCGGGGCCGCGAACGTCGTCGGCGGATATCTGGTGACCGACCGCATGCTGGCCATGTTCCGCCGCCGCCCCACGCCGAGGCCTATCGAGGAGCGGTCGAGCCGTGACTGACGGCGTCGTTACGGCGGTCCGCCTGGCCTCGCTGGGCGGAGCGGCGTGCTTCGTTCTCGGATTGCATCTGATGAACTCCCCGGCAACCGCGCGCCGGGGCAACCAGCTCTCCGCATTCGGTATGGCCGTCGCGCTCGCCGCGGCGTTCGTCGAGGTAGCGCACGGCGGAACGATGTCGGCGGCCCGCTGGCTCGTGCTGCTCGCCGGGATACTGGTCGGTAGCACGGCCGGTCTCTACTCAGCCCGCACGGTTTCCATGACGTCGATGCCGCAACTCGTCAGCCTGTTCAATGCGGTGGGTGGCGGAGCTGCCGCCCTTATCGCCATCGCCGACTACGATCACGACCCTCGCGTATCCGCCGGAACGGCGACGGCAACCGTCCTGGATGTGCTAATCGGCGGCATCACGTTCTCCGGCTCGCTGCTCGCCGCGGGCAAGTTGCAGGGGTACTGGAGCCACTCAATCTCCCCGCCCGGTGGCCGGCTCATCTCAGCCGGGCTGTTCCTCGCCGCCCTCGGATCGGGCGTCGCAGTCATCGCGGGTGCCCAGAGCCTGCCGATCTTGCTGATCGTGGTGATTGCTGCCCTGGGCTTGGGTGTGTTCATGGTGCTGCCAATCGGCGGCGCCGACATGCCAGTCGTGATCTCGCTGCTCAACGCGTTCACTGGCACCGCCGTGGCCATGGCCGGCTTCGTCCTGCAGAACGCGACTTTGACTATCGCCGGCGCGCTGGTCGGAGCAGCCGGTAGCATCTTGACCAAGCTGATGGCCGACGCGATGAACCGCTCGGTAGTGAACATCGTCGCGGGCGGGTTCGGTACCGGTGCCGTCGGTATCGAGACCGGTGCCGGCGCAGGTGGCGCCGTCCGGCCCATCGCGGTCGACGACGTCGCCCTTCAACTCGCGTACGCCCAAAAGGTGATCATCGTCCCCGGCTACGGGCTGGCAGCAGCCCAGGCTCAGCACGAGGTCCGCGAGCTGGTGACGCTGCTCGAATCACGCGGCGTCGAAGTGTCCTACGCCATCCACCCGGTGGCCGGTCGGATGCCGGGACACATGAACGTGCTGCTCGCCGAAGCCAATGTGCCGTACGACGAGCTCAAGGAAATGGACGACGTCAACCCCGAGTTCGACCGAACGGACGTGGCGCTGGTGATCGGCGCGAACGACGTGACCAATCCTGCGGCCCGCCGGCCGGGCAATGCCGTGTCGGGCATGCCGATCCTCGACGTCGACCACGCCCGATCCATCATCGTGCTCAAGCGGTCGATGGCGTCCGGCTACGCCGGCATCGACAACGAGCTCTACAGCGATCCCAAGACCAGCATGTTCTTCAGCGACGCCAAGAAAGGCCTGGCCGATCTAGTCGCGGCCACGAAGACGCTCGTCGCCTAGCGATGGCTAGCGGGGACAGCGTCAGAAGCGGAAGCGGGTCAGGCCGCCCGGCTCCGTCCCCGAGACCACGGTCGCCGAGCGTGGCTCGATGCGATACACGTTCCACGGCGGCGGTCCTTGCGACGGTGCGTTGAATGGGGCAGTGATGCCCGACCCGCTCTCGTCGGGCTCCGCCGGCCAACCGTCGTCGGCCCACGCCTTCGCAATGCGTGCCACCGCGTCCGGCTCGGTCACCCGCGCCGCGTCACCCTCGATCACGACGTCCGCGTCGCGGATCGACACCGCGACCGAACACCGCGGATCGCGCGCGACGTTGCGCCCCTTGCGCGTACCCGCGCTCGTCTGGAACCAGAACGCGCCGTCCACCCAGAGGGCACCAACCGCAGTCACATGCGGGCTGCCGTCCTCGTTGACGGTGGACAGCCACGTCGTGCGGGAGTTCAACGCGTCCGGAGCCGGGCCCGACCTCGCATCGAGCTTCTCGACGACGGCGGCCCAATCCACCGGCGGCAGCCCATCCGCCTTACCCAGATTGATGATCTCCATTTCCTGAACGTACCTACCCCGGCAAGCGCAAATCCGCGACGCCGACTCACGACCGCGATGCACAATGGAACGTACGTTCGAGAGTGGTCACCTCTACTGAGTCAGACTTTTTGGCACGGTCGCCGGTGTGTCGCACGGGGAGATCCGTGGGCGCTACCGCAGTTGGTCGCGGCGGCGGGTCAGGTAGGCGGTCTCGGCGGTGTTGCCGGCCAGGTTGATGGCTTTGTCGTAGGCGGCGCGGGACTGTTGGCTGCGGCCGAGCCGGCGCAGTAGGTCGGCGCGGGTGGCGTGGTAGGCGTGGTAGCCGGCCAGCTTGTGCTCGAGACGGTCGACGGCCGCCAGCGCCACTTCCGGGCCGTCGAGCTCGGCGACCGCGATGGCCCGGTTGAGGGCGATGATCGGCGAGGGGTCGAGGCGGATGAGTTGGTCGTAGAGGGCGACGATCTGCGACCAGTCGGTGGCGGGTAGGTCGCGGGCGCAGGTGTGCACGGCGTTGATCGCGGCGAGGATCTGGTAGCGGCCCGGTGCCACCCCGGCGGCTAGGCGCTCGCGCACCAGCCGGTGACCCTCGGCGATCAGCGCCGCGTCCCAGGTCCCGCGGTCCTGCTCGTGGAGGGTGACCAGTTCGCCGCTGGCCGAAACCCGGGCGGTGCGGCGGGCCTCGGTGAGCAGCATCAGCGCCAGCAGCCCGGCCACCTCACCGTCCTGGGGTAGGAGGGCGCGGATCAGGCGGGTGAGCCGGATCGCCTCGGCGGTCAGGTCCTGACGTACCGGATCGGTGTCGGGGCCGGTGGCCAGGTAGCCCTCGTTGAAGACGAGGAACAGGACCGCGAGTACGCCGGAGACGCGTGCCGGGAGATCCTCCGCGGACGGCACCCGATACGGGATGCGCGCCGCCTTGATCTTGGCCTTCGCGCGGGTGATCCGCTGCCCCATGGTGGTCTCGGCCACCAGGAACGCGCGGGCGATCTCGGGCACGGTCAGACCGGCGACCATGCGCAGCGTCAGCGCCACCCGGGTCTGCATCGCCAGCGCCGGGTGACAGCAGGTGAAGATCAGCCGGAGCCGCTCGTCGTCGATGGCGTCGAGAGGCTCGGGCGGGTCGGTGTCGTACAACAGGCGAGCCTCCTGCTGCTTGTCGTCGCGCTTGTTCTCGCGCCGGATCCGGTCGATGGCCTTACGGTTGGCGGTGGTGGTCAGCCAGGCGCCGGGGTTGGCGGGTACGCCGTCGGCCGGCCACCGCCCGACGGCGGTCGCGAACGCCTCGGCCGCCGCCTCCTCGGCGATGTCGAGATCACCGAAACGCCTGGTCAGGGCGGCGACCACCCGGGCCCACTCCTCGTGGTGCACCCGGGTCATCGCCTCCCCGACATCGACCAAACTCACCGGAACGGCCGCACCTCGATCCTCCGATCGCAGATCTTCGACGCCTCGGCGGCGAGCTTGAGCGCCACATCCAGATCCGGGGCCTCCCACACCCAGACGCCGGCGAGATACTCCTTCGACTCCACGAACGGCCCGTCGCTGAACACCGCCTGCTCACCCCGGTTGTCGATGACCGTGGCCGCGCTGGTGTCTGCGAGGCCGCCCGCGAAAACCCAGTAGCCCTCGGCGATCAGTCGCTCGTTGAACGCGCTGATGGCAGGCTGCCTGTCCGTGCTGCCGGGATTGCTCTTGTCATCGATCACGGAAACCAGATACTGCACCTGAAGATCATCTCCTGTGGTTCGGGGCGCCCCTCGTGGGCGGCCGCTCACCCCTGCTACGAACACCTCTGCCCCGATCCGACACCGCCTCCCGGATGTCGTTCAAGACCTTTCTGGTCCGCCGGTTGTGAACGATCCGACTCGTCGAAGCCATCGCTGGACACCTGCGCCGGCCGTAGGCGCGGCCGGCGGCTTTCGTAGCGTTGCGGCGCGCCTCGACGTCCCGATTTGCGGGCCTTCGACCGCTCGGTGACGAGCTTGAGCGCCAGGTCGAGGCGGCCTCGATGATCCAGAAGTCGGCGAGGTACTTCTCGCTTCCAACGTAGGTGGGTCTTGGCCATCCGGCTGGAGCCGGTCGGTCGTCTGGTGCGTCAGCTATGACCTGTGCTTCAGTCGGTTGCATATTGCGGCGTCCGGCCGGCCGGTAGACCTGGAGCGTGATGCCCTTCGGGAAGAGTCGGGATTCGACCACTGATCGGCTAGTGAGTGCGCTGACCGACAGCGAGCGAGGCGACCGTCTTTTCGATCCGGCTCCGGCGCGTCTCCTCGCGCTTCGCCTCCTCGACCCATCGCACCCATTCCTTGCGATGGGTGTACGAGAGCTGGTTGAACCAAGCCTCCGCGGCCGACTCGCCGGCGATCGCCGTCCGGAGATCGTCCGGAACCTCGACGTCACGCGGCTCGTCATCCAGCTCAATGGTCACGTCGACCATGTCTCCCGCTCCGACCCGGCTGGCAGCCCGGTTCTCGGCGTTCAGCGGGATCAGGAACATCCCGCTCATCCGCGCGACGGTCGTGCGGTAGGCGTAACTGCCGACCGTGACCCGAACCTTCGGACGATAGCCGGCCCCCAGTGACGCGACGACCTCCTCCGGCACCTGGATGCCGGTCGCGGTCTTCCCGCCGAGCAAAACTTCCGAGCGGAATTTCATGTCATCGAGTATTGCCGTCACTATCGTGACGACGGTGGGCTACCCATCCGACATGACCTTCCGGCGGCTCGGCGACTCCGGGCTCGTGGTATCCGTAGTCGGCCTCGGCACGAACAACTTCGGCATGAAGCTCGGCATGGAGGAATGCCGCGAAGTCGTCGACGCGGCATTCGACAGCGGCATCACGCTGTTCGACACGTCCGACAGCTACGGCGCGGCCGAGGAACGGCTGGGCGCCTTGCTGGAGGGTCGGCGGGACGACGTCATCATCGCGACCAAATTCGGTTCGGACGTGCGCCGACGGGGGCTGTCCAACGGTGTCGACTGGGGCGCACGGGGGTCGCGCCGGTACATCCGGCGTGCCGTCGAGTCATCCTTGACTCGACTGCGGACGGATTGGATCGATCTTTACCAGATGCACCGGCCGGATCCGGGGACGCCGATCGAGGAGACCTTGTCGGTGCTGAGCGATGTGATCCATGAGGGCAAGGTTCGCTATCTCGGGAACTCGAACTTCGCCGCCTGGCAGATCACCGAGGCCGAGTGGACGGCCCGGACCTCGGGCAGCGATCGGTTCATTAGTGCCCAGAACGAGTACAACCTGCTCAAGCGCGACGCCGAGCGGGACCTGGTTCCGGCCCTGGTGCGCTACGGTCTCGGTCTGCTCCCGTTCTACCCACTGGCCAACGGGCTGCTTACCGGGAAATACCATCGGGGCGAGCCGCCGCCGACCGGCAGCCGAGTCGTCGCCTGGGGTAAGCAAGGGCTGCTCACCGACCCGACCTTCGATGTGCTCGAGCGGCTGACAGCCTTTGCGGAGGAGCGATCGGTCAGCTTGCTCGACGTCGCCATCGGAGGTCTGGCCGCCCGACCCACCGTCGCTTCGGTCGTCGCCGGAGCCACGTCGGCCGATCAGGTGGCGGCGAACGTCCGGGCTGGCGGCTGGGAGCCGTCCGAGGACGATCTGGCCGAGATCGACCGGATCACCACCGGGGAGGCCCAAGATGATCTTGGCCTTATCGTCGACCCAGGGCTGTAACTTCGAGATCATCCGCAAGGCATAGGCCGGCAGGTAGACCGAGGTAGCCCCACAGGTGTGGGCCGCTATCGGGCAACAGTCGCGACGGGCGCGCCGCTCTCGGTCTCCACCAGGTTGCGCACACTCGGATTGGAGATCATCGCGACGATCGCGGCAACGATCACGAGCCCGCAAGCGACCAGAGTCGGATGGACGCCGATGGCGTGGCTCACCGGACCGGCGGCGACCTCCCCGACCGGAATGGCGATGAACGAGCCGAGCATGTCGTAGGACGTCAAACGGGCCAGCATTTCGGGCGGAACGTGCCGTTGCATGCAGGTCTGCCAGGCCACGGCGAACTGCTCTACCCCCAGGCCGGCCACGAAGAACGTCAGCAACAACCCGACCAGGGAGGCATACGCGGCGAGGGCGAACAGCGGCAGGCACAGCGGCAGCATGCAGATCACGCCGAAGAGCAGGAGCCGGTGCATCCGCAGCCGCATCGCGAACAATCCGCCGATCAGGAATCCGGCCGCCTCCGCCCCGAGGACGAAACCCCACGCTGTCCGGCCCACCGTCTCGTCGGCTACAACGGGACCGAGCACGGTCACCCCGCCCACGAACGCCATGTTGATGACGCCGAATGCGGCCACGACGACCCAGAGCCAGGCGCGGGTGACGAATGCCTGCCATCCGTCGATCAGATCCCGGAGCACGCTGCTGTGCTCGCGTTTCGGGTGCTCGGCAGCGTTGATCCGCACGAAGCCGAAGAACAGGGCAGCCACCGCGAAGCTGGCGGCGTCGATGGCGATCCCCCAGGCCGACCCAAGTCCGGCCACCAGGATTCCGGCGGCGGCCACGCCGAGCAGGCTCGCGGCATTGGCGCCCATGCGAGCGAACGCGTTCGCCGGGACGAGCTGGTCCGCCGGCACAGTCTGCGGGACGAGCGCGACGGACGCGGGCAATGCGAACGCACTGAGCGTGCCGTTGACCGCTGACAGCACGGCGAGCAAGGCAACCGAATCGGTCCGGGCGAACACAAGCACGGCGACGACGCCTTGCGTAGCGGCGCTGGCCAGGCTCGACCCGACGAGAATGACGCTGCGCGGCACTCGATCGGCCACGACCCCACCGAGCAGCAAGAAGATCACATTTGCGAGCGAGCGGGCGCCAACAACGATGCCCAGGCTGGTAGCCGAGCCGGTCAGGTCGAGCACCGCGAAGGCCAGCGCGACCGGTGCAATCGCGTTGCCGAGCCGGCTGACGGTGCTGCCTATCACCAGATAGCGGAACGGCCGGGACCGCAATGGGGCCAGCACGCTCCTCACGCGTCCAGCGTCGCAGCCGGTCAATCCCTACCGCGACCGGATTAGCCGGATCTTCGACAGCGGGAGACCAGGGCGCGTCCCGCCCTAGGCGCGCAGGAAGGCGAAGGCGTCGATCAGGCGACGGGTGGCTTCCCGCAGGGACTTTAGATCGGGGCCGCGGCGAAGCACCTCCCGGGACACACTGGGCACTACGGCCGGGAGGAGGGCGCCCGCGATGCGCCGTACGTCGTCGGGCGTGCCGCCTTGGCCGGCGCCGACGCCGGGCATCAGCACCGGCCCGTGTAATCCGCGCAGATCGACCGCAGCCGAGCCGATCGTGGCGCCAACCACTATGCCGAGGGAGCCGAAGGGCTCGGCGCCGACGTTGCGGTCAGCCAACTCGTCGACCACCAGTTGGGCCACGGTACGGCCGTCCGCGACCGTGGCGTGCTGCATGCGCGGCCCCTCCGGATTGGACGTGAGCCCGAGAACGAACGCGCCGACCTCGTACCGCGCCGTGAGCTCGAAGGCGGGCTCCAGCGCGCCGACGCCGAGGTAGGGGTTCAACGTGATCGCGTCCACAGCCAGCGGCGCTTCGGGCGAGAGGTACGCGTCCGCATAGGCAGCCATGGTCGATCCGATGTCACCCCGTTTGACGTCGAGCACGACGAGTGCACCGGCATCCCGAGCCAGCCGGACAGTGCGCTCGAGGACCGCGATGCCCGCCGCGCCGAAGCGCTCGAAGAACGCTGACTGGGGCTTCACGACCGCGGCCTCGTCGCCGATCGCCGACACGCAGGTAAGCGCGAAACGCTCGAGCCCGGACGCGTCGTCGGGCAATCCCCAGTCCCGTAGCAGGGCCGCGTGCGGATCGATCCCGACGCACAGCGAGCCCCGCGAGGAAAGCGCCTGGTCCAGGCGCGCCCCGAATGTCACCGGCTCAACCTGCCGCGTCGTAGGGCAGTGGCTCTGTTCATACCGTCACCGGTATCCGGCCCGCGCGCTCGTCTTCGGCCAGGTGGGCATACCCAACCGCGTCGCGAAGGGCCGCGAACTCGCGGTCGGCCAGCGCGCGCTCCAGCTCAGCCAGCACCCGCATCGGGGCAGCCGGATCGCCGAACACCGCCGTCCCGACCGACACCGCGGATGCCCCGGCCAGGATGAACTGCAGCGCGTCCAGCCCGCTGCTAATGCCGCCCGTGCCGAGGATCGGCACGTGCGGGAGGGCCCGGTGGACCTGCCAGACGCACCGCACGGCGACCGGACGTATTGCCGGTCCGGACAGCCCGCCGGTGATGCCGCCGAGGGCCGGCGCCATCTTGTCGGTGTCGATCGCCATGCCGAGCAAGGTGTTGATGAGCGACAGCCCGTCCGCGCCGGCGTCCACGCACGCGCGGGCGATCACCGTGATGTCGGTGACGTCCGGCGAGAGCTTGGCCAGGATCGGAACCCGGTCCGCAGCCGTGCGCCGGACCGCACTGATCACCCGGGCGGACGCAGCGGGGTCGCAAGCGAACACCTGGCCCCGACTCTCCACGTTTGGGCAGGAGATGTTCACCTCGATCATCGACACCGCCGGATGGCTGGCGACGCGCTCGGTCAGGGCGACGTATTCGTCGGTGTGCCCGCCGGCAATCGACACCACGACCCGGGCTCCGCGCTCGGCCAGCCAGGCCAGGTCGTGGGCGACGAACGCGTCGATGCCTGGGCCTTGCAGCCCGATCGAGTTCAGCATCCCGCTCGGTGTCTCCGCCATGCGCGGCGTCGGCCGTCCGGACCGGGGCCGAACCATGATCGACTTGGTGACCACCGCGCCAAGGGCGGACACGTCGAAGAACTGGTCGAGTTCCCGCCCAGCGGCAGCACAGCCCGATGCGGTGAGCACCGGATTCGGCAGCGTTACCGCGGCCACCGTGGTGCGCATATCGACCATGAGCTCAGTGTCCCTTCATGGCATCCGCCCCGACCAGATCCTCGGGCAGCTGCCCGACATCGGCCCACCGGACCCGGTCAGCCGCGAAAACCGGCCCCTCGACGCACGAGCGGACGAACCGACTGCATCCATCGGCACCACGGACCGGCAGGACGCACGTCATGCACACTCCGATCCCACACGCCATCGCCTCCTCGACCGCGACCTGCGCGGGAATGCCGTGCAGCCGAGCCACGTCGCCGACGGCCTGCAACATCGCCATAGGTCCGCAGGCGTAAATCGATCTCGCCCCGATCCGCGCGATGGCCGCAGGGAGCGCGTCCGTCACCCGCCCGCGAAGGCCGGCGGAGCCGTCGTCGGTGGTCACGATCATGTCACCGACGACACGCCGCGCCACCGGTTGTCCGAACAACCGGTTCCCGGTGGATGCGCCGATGATCATCAACACTCGGCAGCCGAGGTCAGTCAGCCGTTCGGCGAGCGGGATCAGTGGCGCGGTCCCGTAGCCGCCGCCCACGAGCACGACCGGCCGCGGGGTCGTGGGCAGGAGGAAGGGGTTCCCAAGCGGGCCGACGAGATCCAGCCGGGCGCCGGTCGGCTGGCGGCACAACCAGCGGGTACCCGCACCCTGCTCCGCCACGACGAACTGGACTGTGCCCGCACCGGGCGTCGCTCCGCGCAAGGCGAACGCCCGGCGCAGCACGAGGGCCGATTCCTCGCCGCCCACGGCGACGGCCACAAAGTGTCCCGGCACGAAGCCCGCGGCCACGCCCGGCGCGACAACGGTGAACTCGACATACGCGCCCACCGGCTCGACGGAGAGGATCTTGCCGACCTCTTGTACCGGCGCGAACTGGCTCACCGGCCACCTCGCTCGCGGAGTGAGCTCATGTCGCCCGAGCCGCGCCAGGACGCCAGATCAGCGTGCAAGTCCTGCAGCGAGCGAACGCCCACCTCGCCGCGAATCAGCTCCTCGATGCCCTGCACCGCAGCTGCGGCCGCCTGCACGGTAGTCAGGCAGGGAATGCCAGCGGCAACGGCAGCAGTACGGATCTCGTAGCCGTCTACGCGCGGCCCCGAGTTGCCCGCGCAGCCCCACGGAGTGTTGAGGACCAGGTCCACGCCCCCCGCCAAGATCTCCTCCACGACATTGCCCGGGCCATCGGAGAACTTGCCGACGATCTGGGCACGGACCCCGTTGCGTCGCAAGACTCGTGCCGTGCCCACGGTTGCCAGCACCCGGAACCCGAGATCGGACAGGCGCTTGACCGGGAAGATAGCGGCCCGCTTGTCCCGGTTGGCGACAGACACGAACACCGTGCCTTTCACGGGCAGCGGTCCGTAGGCCGCCGCCTGGCTCTTGGCGAACGCGGTGCCGAAGACCGCGTCGAAGCCCATAACCTCGCCGGTCGACTTCATCTCCGGCCCGAGCAAGGAGTCGACGTGCGTCCCGTCGGGGCCGCGGAAGCGGTGGAACGGCAGCACCGCCTCCTTGACCGCGATCGGCGCGTCGAGCGGCAAGTCGCCGCCGTCCTGCTCCTGCGGGAGCAAACCCTCAGCGCGCAACTGCCCGATCGTTTCACCGAGCGCGATCCGGGCAGCCGCCTTCGCCAGCGGCACCGCGGTTGCCTTGGACACAAACGGCACGGTCCGGCTGGCGCGCGGATTGGCCTCGAGTACGTACAGCACGTCCCCGGTGAGCGCGTATTGCACGTTGAGGAGCCCGCGGACGCCGACGCCCGTAGCGATGGCAAGCGTCGAGGCCCGGACCGCAGCGATGTCCCGCGCACCCAGCGTGATCGGGGGCAGCGCGCACGCCGAATCACCGGAATGGATGCCTGCCTCCTCGATGTGCTCCATGACCCCGCCGAGGTACAGGTCGACGCCGTCGAACAACGCATCGACATCGATCTCGATCGCGTCGTCCAGAAACCGGTCGACGAGGACGGGATGATCCGGGGTCACCTCGGTGGCCCGCGAGATATACGCGGAGAGCATGTCCTCGTCGTAGACGATCTCCATGCCGCGCCCGCCGAGGACATACGACGGGCGAACCAGCACCGGGTAGCCGACCGAATCGGCCACCGCCTTCGCCTCCTGGAACGACATCGCGGTGCCGTGGCGCGGTGACGGCAGACCGGCAGCCTCGAGGACGCGCCCGAATGCTCCGCGATGCTCGGCCAGGTCGATCGCCTCGGGCTGGGTGCCGAGGACGGGCACGCCCGAGTCCTTCAGCCGCTGGGCAAGCCCGAGCGGGGTCTGGCCACCGAGGGTGCAGATGACCCCGGCAACTCGGCCGGACTCTCGCTCGGCGTGGACGACTTCGAGAACGTCTTCGAGGGTGAGCGGTTCGAAGTACAACCGATCGGCGGTGTCGTAGTCGGTCGAGACCGTCTCCGGGTTGCAGTTCACCATCACGGTCTCGTAGCCCGCCTCGCGCAGGGCCATGACCGCGTGGACGCAGGAGTAGTCGAACTCGATGCCCTGGCCGATCCGGTTCGGGACCACTGCCCAGGATGATCACCTTCGGCCGGTCGGGCTGCGGCGCGACCTCGGTTTCCTCGTCGTAGCACGAGTAGTGGTACGGCGTGAGCGCGCCGAACTCGGCGGCGCAGGTGTCGACCGTCTTGTACACCGGGCGGATTCCGGCGCGCCAGCGCAACAGCCGCACCCCCGCCTCGCCGGCCAGCTCCGGCCGTAACGCGCCGAGCTGCCGGTCCGACAAGCCGTGCCGTTTCGCCTTGCGCAGCAAGGCCGGCGTGAGGGCAGGCGCCGCGACGAGTTCCGCCCGGAGCTCTACGAGCTGGGCGATCTGGTCGACGAACCACGGGTCGATACGCGATAGCCGGACACCCGCTCGACGCTCCAGCCCGCGCGCACGGCCTGCTCGACCCGGTAGATCCGGCCATCGGTGGGCACCCGCACCGCATCGGCCAGGTCCGGCTCGTCGAGCTCCGGGTCGGCCGGGTCCAGAATCCCGCGTCGGATGTCTCAGTCGAACGCAGTGCCTTGCACAGCGCCTCGGTGAAGTTGCGCCCGATGGCCATGACCTCGCCGACGCTCTTCATGTGTGTCGTGAGCACCGGATCGGCAGCCGGGAACTTCTCGAACGCGAATCGCGGCACCTTCACCACGACGTAGTCGAGTGTGGGCTCGAACGCAGCCGGCGTCTCGCGGGTGATGTCGTTCGGGATCTCGTCGAGGGTGTACCCGACCGCGAGCTTCGCCGCGATCTTGGCAATCGGGAAACCGGTCGCCTTCGAGGCAAGGGCGCTCGAGCGGGACACGCGCGGGTTCATCTCGATCACGACCATGCGACCGTCGACCGGATTGATCGCGAACTGGATGTTGCAACCGCCGGTCTCCACGCCGACGGCCCGCAGCACCGCGATGCCGACATCTCGCATGTGCTGGAACTCTCGATCGGTGAGCGTCATCGCCGGCGCGACCGTGATCGAGTCACCGGTATGCACACCCATCGGATCGACGTTCTCGATCGAGCAGACCACGACGACGTTGTCGTTCCGGTCCCGCATCAGCTCGAGCTCGAACTCCTTCCAGCCGAACACCGACTCCTCGACCAGCACCTCGTGGATGGGGCTCGCCGCCAGACCGCGCAGCACGATCGTGCGCACCTCGTCGACGTCCGACGCGAGGCCGGAGCCCAGACCGCCCATCGTGTAGCTCGGCCGGACGACGACCCTATTGCCGACCGTCGCGGCGAAATCCATCGCCTCGTCGAGCGTGTGGCAAACCAGCGACGCCGGGACCTCCGCCCCCACGCCGCGCACGATGTCCTTGAACCGCTGGCGATCCTCCCCCCGCTGGATCGCCTCGACGTCCGCCCCGATCAGCTCGACCCCATACCGCGCCAGCACTCCGCCGCGATCCAGGTCAACCGCCAGGTTCAGCGCCGTCTGCCCGCCCAACGTCGCCAGTAGTGCGTCCGGGCGCTCCGCGGCAATGACCCGTTCGACGAAGTCGGCCGTCAATGGCTCGATGTACGTGGCGTCGGCGAATTCGGGATCGGTCATGATCGTGGCCGGATTGGAGTTGATCAGACTCACCCGAAATCCCTCGGCCCGCAAGACTCGGCAGGCCTGGGTGCCCGAGTAGTCGAACTCGCAGGCCTGTCCGATGACGATCGGCCCTGATCCGATCACCAGAATGTGGCTGATGTCCGCCCGTCTCGGCATCAGGCGGTCCCTCGGCTCCGCTGGCGATGCGCATGCCGTGACACTGGTCGGCTCCGCGCTCTCTCCGGTCCTCGCTCGCTGACGCTCGCTGCGATCCTCACTCGCTGTCGCCTTCCAACAACTCGGCGAAGCGATCGAAGAGGTAGCCCGCGTCGTGGGGACCCGCTGCGGCCTCGGGGTGGTACTGGACGCTGAATGCGGGCAGCTCCAGCCCGCGCAACCCCTCCACTACGCCGTCGTTCAGCGCGACATGACTGACCTCGACCTCGCCGAAGTCTGTCGATGTTCGGCGATCGATCGGTGCCTCCACAGCAAAGCCGTGATTGTGCGCGGTGATCTCGACCTTGCCAGTCGCCCGGTCGAGCACCGGCTGGTTGATGCCACGGTGCCCGTAGCTGAGCTTGTAGGTTCCGAAACCGAACGCCCGGCCGAGGACTTGATGGCCGAAGCAGATGCCAAACGCCGGAAGGCCACCGTCCAGCAATTGCCGAACCGTGGCCACCGCGACGTCAGCGGTGGCCGGGTCGCCCGGGCCGTTGGCAAGGAACACCGCATCGGCGCCGGTGGCCTGTACCTCCGACGCGCTCGAGGTCGAAGGCAGCACATGTGTGGTAATGCCCCGCTCGGCCATGCGATGCGGTGTCATCGTCTTTATTCCGTAGTCGAGGGCCGCGACGGTGAACCGGTGCACGCCGATGGCCGGGACCGAGTATGTCTGCGGCGTCGTCACCTCAGCGGAGAGATCGGCGCCACGCATGGGCGGGCAGGCGCGTACCCGACCCAGGACCTCGTCCGGGTTGGTGGTCACGGACGACACCCCGCACCGCATCGCGCCCCGGGCGCGGAGGTGGCGGGTGATCGCACGAGTGTCGACGCCGCTGATGCCGACAATCCCCTGCGTGTCGAGTTCCTCCGCCAAGCTGCGACGGGCTCGCCACGACGAAGGCCTGCGAGCTGGATCGCGCACCACGTAGCTTGCGACCCAGATGCGGCGCGATTCGGGGTCTTCGTCGTTGACGCCGGTATTGCCGATGTGCGGCGCCGTCTGCACGACGACCTGCCGGTGATAGGACGGATCGGTCAACGTCTCCTGGTATCCAGTCATCCCGGTGGCGAAAACGGCCTCGCCGAACGCCTCGCCGCGCGCTCCGTAGGCCTCCCCATGGAATGTCCGGCCGTCCTCCAAGACGAGAATCGCTCCAGTCATGAGCGGGCACCGATCGCGACGACGCCACAGGACCGCAGTGTTCGGTGCGCGCGGGCTAGCACAGTCACGCGTGCACCAGACCGGCGATCGCCCGCAACCATTCCGGGTAGCGGCGCTCGTCGTCCGCCCGGAATCCGGTGTCCAGCACCCAGTCGCCGAGCTGCCAGCGCACGACAAGCAGGCCTCCTGCACCGACGACCTTGCCGGCCAGCGCCGGCGCCAGCCGACCTTCGATGAGCGAAGCCGTAGGTACGTAGATCACCGAGTCGCCGACGCGGTCGATCACCAGTCCGGCGGGGAACAGCGTGGCTGTCGCCGCCGCCCGCCGCCCGAGACCGTGGACGACGATCCGGTCCTGCCAGCTCCGCGAAGACGCCGTACCCACGTATAGTCCGGTCTCTCCCTCGATGATCGGGCAGCCCAATTCGGCGGCCGGCTCCGGCAACGGTCCGAGCCCGCGCTGCCGGACCGCCCGATGGCGCCAGCCAACCCGCATCCCCCACAGCGCCGCGGCCAGAACGGCCAGGCACACCAGCACGAGCATGAGCCGGATCACGCTGGCACCGCCTCGACCACGGCGCCGTCCCGAGACGTCAGCCGGCCGCGCAGCAGGGTGGCGATGACGCGGCCGGGGAGGGTGCGTCCGGCGTATGGGGTGTTGCGGGACTTCGACACCAGCGCGGCCGGCGAGACCGTCCACCGGATCGTCGGGTCGACGACGACCAGGTTCGCCGGCTCGCCGATGGCGATGGGTCGCCCGTGTTCGGCGAGCGCGCCGATCCGGGCCGGAGCGACGCTCATCCGGTCGGCCACGCCGCGCCAGTCGAGCAGGCCTGGCTCCACCATCGCTTCGATGACTATCGCAAGCGCCGTCTGGAGTCCGAGCATGCCGGGCGATGCCGCGCCCCACTCGGTCTCCTTGTCCTCGATGGAGTGCGGCGCGTGGTCGGTGGCGACGCAGTTGACGGTGCCATCGGCCAGTCCGGCGCGGAGCGCCGCGACGTCGGCGGCGGTGCGCAATGGGGGGTTGACCTTGAACACCGGGTCGTAGCTCTCCGCCAGCTCGTCGGTCAACGACAGATGGTGCGGTGTGACCTCGGCGGTGACCGCCCAGCCCTTGCCCTTGGCCCAGCGCAACAACTCCACCGAGCCGGCCGTGGATACGTGGCAGACGTGCAGCCGAGATCCGACATGCCCGGCGAGCAGCACGTCCCGGGCCACGATCGCCTCCTCGGCCACGGCGGGCCACCCACCGAGGCCCAATCGGCCGGAGACGACGCCCTCGTTCATCTGCGCGCCAACAGTCAGCCGGGGATCCTCGGCGTGCTGCGCGATGATCCCGTCGAACGCTCGTACGTACTCCAACGCACGGCGCATGAGCGCGGAGTCGGCCACGCAAGCCCCATCGTCGCTGAACATCCGCACCCGCGCCGGCGAATCCGCCATCGCGCCGAGCTCAGCCAGCTGCGTCCCCGCCCGACCTGCGGTCACCGCCCCGATCGGCTGCACGTCGACCAATCCGGTCTGGCGGCCGAGTCGCCACACCTGTTCCACGACCCCGGCCGTGTCCGCACACGGCTCGGTGTTCGGCATCGCGAACACCGCCGTATATCCGCCCAGCGCGGCCGCCGCGGAACCGGTCTGCACGGTCTCGGCATCTTCTCGGCCGGGCTCGCGCAGATGCGTGTGCAGGTCGACCAGGCCCGGCAGCAGCACGGCACCCTTGCCGTCAACGATCTCGTCCGCCGCGGTCGGCCGCAGTGATCCGACCTGCGCGATTACGCCGTTCTCGATCCGCATATCGAGCGGTGCTTCCCCGTATGGCCGCACGTTGCGCAGCACGAGCGGGTTCATGACTGTCCGTCCGTCGGGCGAATGTGCGGATTACTCACCGGGCCGCTCCCCTCCTCCGAGGAGGAGGTAGAGCACGGCCATCCGGACGCTGACCCCATTGGTGACCTGTTCGACGATGGTCGAGCGTTTGGGGTCGTCCGCCACTTCGGCGGCGATCTCCATCCCCCGGTTCATCGGCCCGGGGTGCATGACGATCGCGTTGTCACCCAGCATCGCCATGCGGCGTGCGTCGAGGCCGTATCGGCGCGAGTACTCCCGCGCCGATGGGAAGAATCCGCCGGCCATGCGTTCCCGCTGGACACGCAGCATCATCACCACGTCGCTGTCGGCGAGGGCGGAGTCGAGTTCGAAGACGCACGCCACCGGCCAGTTCTCCACGCCGCGCGGCACGAGAGTGGGCGGGGCGACCAGGGTGACCCGGGCGCCAAGTGTCGTCAGCAGCGCAACGTTGGACCGCGCGACCCGCGAGTGCAATACATCCCCGACGATGGCCACCCGCAGGCCGTCAAGATCACCCGTGGCGCCCCGGAGCCGGCGCCGAATGGTGAACGCATCGAGCAGCGCTTGGGTCGGATGCTCGTGGGTGCCGTCACCCGCATTGACTACGCTGCCCTGCACCCAGGTCGCCAGCCGATGGGCGGCACCGGAGTAGGAATGGCGGATGACCACGGCGTCTGCGCCCATCGCTTCGAGCGTCAGGGCTGTGTCCTTGAGTGATTCGCCCTTCGACACGCTCGAGCCTTTGGCTGCGAAGTTGACGACGTCCGCGGACAGCCGTTTGGCCGCCAGTTCGAACGAGGTCCGGGTGCGAGTCGAGTCCTCGTAGAACAGATTCACGACTGTCCGACCCCGCAGCGGTGGGAGCTTCTTGACCTCTCGCCCGGACAGCGCACGATCCAGATGCTCCGCCGTATCCAAGATCAGCAGAGCATCCTCTCGACCCAGGTCCGCTGCGGAGAGCAAGTGACGGTTCACGCGATACCTCCCGTTGCAGACGTCTCATCGGCGGCGACTCGGGGCTCATCGATGAATACGGCATCCCGTCCGTCGGTCTCGGTGAGCAGCACCCGCACCGACTGCCGGAGCGATGTCGGTAAGTTCTTGCCGACGTAGTCGGCCCGTATTGGTAACTCGCGGTGACCGCGATCCACAAGGACCGCGAGTTGGACCGCACGCGGGCGGCCGAGATCGCGCAGCGCGTCCAGCGCCGCGCGCACGGTCCGGCCCGAGAACAACACGTCGTCGACGAGAATGATCAGCCGGTCAGTGACGCCACCATCCGGCTCGACGGTCTCGACGAGCGGCCGAATCCCCCGTAGCCGGAGATCGTCGCGATACAGCGTGATGTCCAGTCGGCCAACTGGAAGTCTGGCGTTCTCGAAAAGGCCAATCCTGTCAGCCAATCGTGCCGCGAGCGGCACTCCCCGAGTCGGTATCCCGACAAGTGCAACGTCGGTGCCGCCATCGGTCTTTTCGAGGATCTGGTGTGCCATCCGGTCGATGACACGAGTAACATCCGCCGCCATGAGAATGGGTGCCGCAGCACCCCGCGCAGCTTCGGTCAAGCTCTGGACCTCCTTGTCCGCCTCACTGGACGGGCCCTTAAAGGATGTCGACGACGCTCACCCTAGCAGCGTGCGCTGGCAGATGGTTGTTGACGCACCGATCACGGCGGGTTACCGTCCCGGATAACATGGACGCGAGGCATTTGACATGAACGGGGATGCTTTCAGTGAGCGGTAACAACGGTCACGAATCGGGCGATAGTCGCGAGTACGCGCGCGCCCTCGGGAGCAAGTTGCGCGCCATCCGCGCGCAACAGCACCTGTCGCTGCATGGTGTCGAACGCAAGTCCGGTGGCCGATGGAAAGCCGTGGTCGTGGGCTCGTACGAGCGCGGCGACCGGGCAGTATCGGTTCAGCGACTCGCGGAGCTGGCGGAGTTCTACGGCGTTCCGGTGGGCGAACTGCTCCCGGACGAGCAGCCACCCATATCGACGGCTCCGGGGCTGTCGAAGATCGTGCTGAACCTGGAGCGGTTGCAGACGATGCAGCACGAGGAGATCGCACCGCTGGCAAGGTTTGCCGCCGCGATCCAGCGCCGGCGGGGTGACTACGGCAACCGCGTCCTGTCGATCCGTTCGGAGGACTTGCGGTCACTGTCCATCATCTATGACACGTCTGAGCAGGGCCTGACCGAGCAGCTCGTCCGGTGGCAGGTGCTTACCCCGGAGTCGCTGATCCTCGACGGCGAGCCGTAAGGTTCACCCCGCGAAACGCTGCGCGTTTTCGCGCGGACGCCGGAAACCCCACAACCGGGCCCGCCGCAAGATCAGTTAGCGCGTGACACTAGCTCGCAGCTAGGTCAGGTCGATCCCGGAGCACTCGACCGAGAACGCCGTTGACGAAGCGAGGCGACTCGTCCGTGGACAAGAGCTTGGCCAGTTCGACCGCTTCGTCGATGACGACCGCGTCCGGAACGTCGGCGCGCCACAGGAGCTCATACAGGCCGACCCGCAGAATGGCCCGGTCGACGCCCGGCATCCGAGCGATCGTCCAGCCTTCGGCATAGCTGGCCAGGATCTCATCGATGCGATCCCGGTGCTCGGACACACCTTCGACCACCGCGACCGTGTAGTCGTTGACCGGCGGCTCAGCGAGCGCTACTCGCTCCGCCACCGTCGCGACCGGGTCGGTGCCCCGCAGATCGGCTTCGTAGAGCAAGTCGACCGCTCGATTGCGGGCTTTGCTGCGCGCGCTCACATCAGCTGCTGACCCGGCCGAGGTAGCGGCCGTCCCGTGTGTCGACCTTGACCTTCTCGCCGGTGCTGACGAACAGCGGGACCTGAATCTCCGCGCCGGTCTCCAGAGTGGCGGGTTTGGTTCCGCCGGTGGACCGATCGCCCTGCACTCCTGGGTCGGTATGCGAGATGACGAGCTCGACGCTCGTCGGCAGCTCCACGTACAAGGGGGTGTCGTCGTGAACAGCCACCACCGCCTCGGCGTTATCGAGCAGATAGTTCGCGCCGTCGCCCACGGTGGCGGACGGCACGTGCACCTGGTCGTAGGTGGCGCTGTCCATGAAGACGAAGTCGGTGCCTTCTCGGTACAGGTAGGTCATGCCGCGCTTGTCGACCGTGGCCGTCTCCACCTTGGTACCGGCGTTGAACGTCCGATCCACGACCTTGCCGGAAAGCACGTTCTTCAAGGTGGTGCGGACGAAGGCGCCGCCCTTGCCCGGCTTCACATGTTGAAATTCCACGACCGTCCACAGCTGGCCGTCGAGATTGAGCACCAGGCCGTTCTTCAGGTCGTTCGTGGTCGCCACGTAGCGGTCACATCTCCTTGCTCGACGGGTTGCCTACGGCCCGATGCGGGCCCGCTTCGATCCTACCGAGGCCGCGGTCCGGACCAGCCCGATCAGGCGACCCATCCGCGCAACCGGATCAACGGTCCAGCGTCGTCGACGCGAGCCAGGACAGGGCTAGGACATAGCCCTCGACGCCCAGACCGACGATCACGCCGCTGGCGACCGCCGAGATGTAGGAATGGTGCCGGAACTCCTCGCGCGCATGCACGTTGGTGATGTGCACTTCCACCAGCGGGGCGGTCCGGGCCGCGCACGCGTCGCGCAAGGCTACCGAGGTGTGTGAGAGCGCGCCCGCGTTGAGCACCACCGGCAACCCCGTGTCAGCCGCCTCATGCAGCCAGCCGAGCAGCTCGGCTTCGCTGTCGGTCTGGCGCACCTGCACGGCGAGCCCCAGCTCGGCCCCGCCGCGAACGCATAACGCCGCGAGTTCCGGGTACGTCGTCCTGCCGTAGACCTCGGGCTCGCGTGCCCCGATCCGAGCCAGGTTAGGGCCGTTCAGGACGAGGACACGGCGGTCACCCTCAGTCATCTGCTACCTCCGAGTACGCAGCCACGAGGACTGCTGGGTCTGGGTCGTCCACAACCACCGGCCGAGCGAGCCCGTCCAGGACGACGAACCGTAGCCGCGTGCCGCGAGCTTTCTTGTCCGCCCGCATCGTCTCGAGCAGGGCCGGGAAGGCGTCGGCCCGGTAGGTCGTGGGCAGGCCCAGCGCGCCGAGGACGGCCCCATGGCGGTCGGCCGTGGCGTCGTCGAGTCGGCAAAGCACCCGGCCGAGGGCAGCCGCGTACACCAGCCCGATGGAAACCGCGGCTCCGTGCCGCCACCGATATCGCTCTGCGCGCTCGATGGCGTGCCCCAGGGTGTGGCCATAGTTGAGGATCTGGCGCAGACCCTGCTCGGTGAAGTCCGACGCAACCACATCGACCTTGACCCGGACTGAACGTTCGATCAGTTCCCGCTCCGCTCGATGACCCGGGACCGCCGCCGCCGCGGGGTCGGCCTCGATCAAGTCGAGGAGCACTGGATCGGCGATGAAGCCGCACTTGACCACCTCGGCGAGCCCAGTCACGTAGTCGCTTCGCGGCAGGGTGGACAGCGCAGCAAGGTCGCAGAGGACGCCCGCGGGCGAATAGAACGCGCCGACCAGGTTCTTGCCGTGATCGGTGTTGATCCCGGTCTTGCCACCAACCGCGGCGTCGACCATGCCGGCGAGTGTCGTCGGCACCTGCACGACGCGCACCCCCCGCAGCCACGACGCTGCCACCCACCCGGCCAGATCCGTGGTCGCGCCGCCGCCCAGGCCGACGATCACGTCGGAGCGGGTAAAGCCGATCTTTCCCAGGACATCCCAGCAGTACCCGGCGACCGGCAACGTCTTGGCGTCCTCGCCGTCCGGCACTTCGACGATGTGCGCCGCGTAGCCCTGCCCGAGCAGATCCTCGCGCACCGAGTCGGCGGTCGCCCGCAGCACCCCCGGATGGATGATCGCCACCCGCAACGCGCCGTCGAGAAGCGGCGTCAACTCCCCTAGCAGCCCGGTCCCGACGACAACGTCGTAGGGCGCCGTCCCCGGCACCCGGATCCGGGTCACGGCGTCACTCATCGGCAGGCGCTTTTTTCACCTGAGCGAGATCGTCCAGCAAGCGGCAGATGACCTCAGCAACCCGGCCGGTGCTTCGCCGCTCGGTGTCGACGATCAAGGTCGCCAGGGAGCGATAGACGGGCTCGCGGGCAGCCGCGAGGTCCGCCAGCCGTTCGCCCGGGTCGTCCGCCAGCAGCGGCCGGCCCGCTCCGGTGCCGACCCGGTTGGCGAGCGTCACGAGTTGGGTGTGCAGCAGGACCACGGGTATGCGGCTGGCTACGATGGCCCGCCTCGTCGATTCGGTGATGACGGCCCCGCCGCCCAGAGCCAGGACACCGGAGAACGCGGTGAGGGCGTCGAGCACGACGCTCGCCTCCAGCTGCCGAAACGCTGGTTCGCCGTCGTCAGCGAAGATGCGCGGGATCGTGCGCCCGGCTCGGATCTCGATCATCGAATCGGAGTCCGCGAACTGGGTACCGAGCCGCTCGGCGACCCTCCGGCCGACGCTGCTCTTTCCGGTGCCGGGCAGGCCGATCAGCACGACTTTCGGGGGCACGGTCAGCTCGCCGGATCCGCCGTCGCCGACAGCCCCCGATCGGCCAGCCGCTTCAGGTAGCCGGCCAGGTTTCGGCGCGTTTCCTCGACCGAATCGCCGCCGAACTTCTCCAGGACGGCATCGGCGACGACCAAGGCCACCAGTGCTTCAGCCACTACCCCGGCGGCGGGCACGGCGCACACGTCCGACCGCTGGTTGATCGCCACGGCGGCTTCACCGGAGGCCGTGTCCACGGTCGCGAGGGCCCGAGGCACGGTGGAGATCGGTTTCATGGCGGCCCGGACGCGCAGCACCTCGCCCGTCGTCATTCCGCCCTCGGTGCCGCCGGACCGGCCGGTGACCCGGCGTATAGCGCCGTCCGCCCGCACGATCTCGTCGTGGGCCTGCGAGCCCCGCATCCGGGCCAGCTCGAACCCGTCGCCGACCTCGACTCCTTTGATGGCCTGGATGCTCATGAGGGCACCGGCCAGCCGGGCATCGAGGCGTCGGTCGCCCTGGACATGGCTGCCCAAGCCCGGCGGCAGACCGTAGACGAGGACCTCGACGACTCCGCCGAGCGTGTCACCGGCCTTCCGAGTCGCATCGATCTCGGCCACCATGGCCGCGCTCGCCGTCTCGTCCGCGCACCGGACAGGAGAGGCGTCGACGCGCAGTTCGTCGCCAGGAGCCGGGACGATGCCGGAGGGGGCGCTGACCCCGCCGATGGCCACGACATGGCTGAGCACTTCGGCTCCGACGACCTGCCTGAGGAATGCCCGAGCGACGGCGCCCAGAGCCACCCGCGCCGCGGTCTCCCGCGCGCTCGCGCGCTCCAGCACGGGGCGCGCGTCGGCAACGTCGTACTTCTGCATCCCGGCGAGATCGGCGTGTCCGGGGCGGGGTCGGGTCAGTGGCGCGTTGCGCGTCTGTTCAGCGAGGACGGCCGGATCGACCGGATCAGCGGCCATGACCGTCTGCCATTTCGGCCACTCGGTGTTGCCGACCCGGACGGCGACGGGGCCACCGAGTGTCTGTCCATGGCGCACCCCGCCGGTCAGTTCCACCTCGTCGGCCTCGAAACTCATGCGCGAGCCACGCCCATAACCAAGTCGCCGCCGGGCCAGGTCGTCGCCCAGATCGCGGGTCGTGACCTGCACACCGGCCGGCAGGCCGTCCAGGACCGCAACGAGCGCGGGGCCATGCGATTCGCCAGCGGTCAGGTAACGCAGCACGTCCGCCAGTCTCTCAGAACAGCGCGCTGCCGGCCGCGACGGTGAAGGCCCCAGCGATCAGCGCCGGCCCGAACGGAACGCTGGTTCGCAGCGAGGCCTGCCCTGTCGCTACGAGCACAACAGCGACAACCGCGCCGACGACGAACCCGGCGAACAACCCGTAGGCGAGCTGCCCCCATCCCAGCCACCCGAGGTGCCCGCCGAGCAGTGCCCCGACCTTCACGTCGCCGAATCCGAGGCCGCCTCGGGCGAGGACCGCGGCGACGAACAGCGCACTGAAGGCCGTGGCAGCGGCCAGCATCGCGCGCAGGAAGGCGCCACCGTCCGCGGTCGTGGCCGTGGCGCCGGCCAGCAGCACCGCGCCGATGACAGCGGCTGCCGCGACCAGCCGGTCCGGGAGCCGCCGGCGCTCGACGTCGACGACGACCAAGACGGCGCAGGTCAGCGCGAGGCATACGAACGCCGGCAACGGGGCTGCCCAGCCCGTGGCCAGCGCACCGAGCACTGCCAGGATCGCCGTGATCGCGATCGTCACGCCGATCCGGGCTCCAGCGGCCCGCTGGGCATGCCACCAGCGAGGACGGTCACGGTCCGGCGCGGTACGGGTGAGACCGGCCAGGTACGGCCCGGCGATGACCGCAGCCATGATGGCAACGCCGACTGCCAGCGGTGTCCCGTCATGCACGAGCTGTGAGCCTAGGGGTGCCGGAGCCCGCCCGGGACGGCCTGTGGACAGACGAAGATGAGTGGCGTGATCCCGCCCTTCGACGCCGTCATTCTCGCCGGCGGCGCCGCCACCCGCTTCGACGGCGTCGACAAGCCGGGGCTCGATCTTGACGGCCGACCACTTTTGGCTCACGTTCTCGATGCGGTCGCCGCAGCGCAGCGCAGAGTGGTCGTCGGGCCGCCACGGGCAGCACCTCGTGGAGTGTTGCTTTGCCGGGAATCACCGCCGGGCGGAGGTCCGGTCGCGGCCTTGGCGGCCGGCATTGTGCACACGAGCGCCTCATCGGTTGTGGTGCTAGCCGCCGACCTGCCATGGATCGGTCCAGCCGTGGTTCGCCTGCTCGCCGGCCTCGAGGCCGGCAAGGTCGAGGCCGCGATCCTCATCGACCGGAACGGCCGGCTCAATCCGTTGGCCGCGGCCTGGCGGCGTTCGACCTTGCTTGCGGCGCTCGCGCGGGAGCCGCCCAGCGGTCGGGCGATGCGCCGACTGCTCGATGGGGTGCCCCTCGTGCTCATCACAGACGAGGACGGCTGGGGCCTGGACTGCGACACCCAGGCCGACCTCGACCAGGCCCGGACCTGGCTGGCCGCGGGTAGACGACCGGGAGGATCCTGGCTCGATGCCTGATGTTCTTGCCGACTGGGTCGCCGAGCTCGCGGCCGCCCTGGAGCTCGATGCCGGAGCGGTCGATCCCACCCTGGTGCTGGACGTGGCGCGAGAGGCGGCCCACGGTGTCTCCCGACCGGCGGCCCCGCTCACGACGTTCCTGATCGGACTCTCGGCGGGTGGTCGAGGGGGCGACCGGGCGGCTGTTGAGCATGCCGCCGGCATCGCCCGGCGTCTCGCCACAGAACACGCACTGGCCACGCCGCCCCAGTCCGCCGACGGCTAGGCCACTGTCACTGCACGAGCTCGGCGCCGGCGTACAGGTTCAGGTGTCCGTTGCGTACCAGCCCGGCAAGCAGCAGGCCGTGGGTTCGGCACAGATCGACGGCCAGGCTCGACGGAGCGGACACCGCGATGATGCCGGCGGCACCCGCCGCGACCGTCTTCTGCACGATCTCGAACGACACCCGCCCACTGACGACGATCAGGTGGTCGGTGAGCGGCAGCCGCCCGCTGAGCAGGGCCCAACCGACGATCTTGTCGACCGCGTTGTGCCGGCCGATGTCCTCGCGGACCGCGACCACCGTGCCGTCGGCTCGGGCGGTGGCCGCCGCGTGAACACTTCCGGTTCGGGCGAACAGCCGCTGCTGCCCCCGCATGGCGGCCGGCAGTTCGGCCAGCACCTGCGCGCTCACGTGGAAGCCAGGCGACGACGGCGCCGCGGTGCACAGAAGGTCGAGGTCGATCAGGTCGGCGCTGCATACCCCACACGCCGACGAAGTGAGAAAGGCCCGCGGACGAGGCGGGACAACGTCTTCGCGGAGCCGGACGTCGATCCGATCGGTGTCGTCGTCACGACAGGAACGCAGCTCGATCACGTCGTCTGCGGTACGGACCCCTGACTCCGCAACCAGCCATCCCGCAGCGAGTTCCACATCGTGGCCCGGCGTACGCATGATCGCCGCGAGCGTCGGTCCGCCGTGGCAGCCGAGGACTAGCGGCGCCTCGACCGCGAGATCGTCCGGCCCCGGCGTCATGCGGCTGGCATCGACTCGAACAACCGCCCGCCGTGTCGTCATCACCGACATGCTGACCTCCGTGATCTCAGGGTAGGTGAGACGACAGGGGCAGCGCGGTCCGCATGGCCTCGACGGGCGCTGGCCGGTTGGTCATCAGCCGGACCTGCCCGGCCGCCTGGTGCAACAGCATCACGTGGCCGCCGATGGCCAGGCCGCCGCTTCGGCGGATGCCTTCCGCCAACGCGGTCGGCCAGGGCTGATAGACAACGTCGAGCAGCGTCACCCCGCGCGGCCACGGCGCCGTGGCCAGCGGATCGGCCGCTCCGGCGGGCAGCGTCGAGATGATCAGGTCGACGGAGCGTAGGACGTCGACGGCGTCGAGGCGGTGCACGTCGATCCGCACCTCCGCTCGTTCGGCCGTAGCCCGCAACTGCCCGGTCCGAGCCGGATCGCGTACCAAGACCAGACAGCTCGCCATGCCCAACTCTCGAAGCGCCACGAGGCCGGCCGAGGCGGTCCCACCGGCGCCGAGCAACGCCACGGAGGACGGTGAGACCTCACCCTCGGCGAGGGCGGCGAGGATGCCGGCGACGTCGGTGTTGTCCGCCCGCCAACTCCCCGATCCCATTGGCAGCAGTGTGTTCGCCGCGCCGGCTTGGGACGCGCGCTCCCCGGCCACCGCCGCCAGGTCGAGCGCCGCCCGCTTCAACGGCATCGTGCAGGAGAATCCAGCCCAGTCCGGTCCCGTGGCGGCTAGGACGTCGGGTAGTTCGGTGACCCCGCAGTCGATAGCGGCATATCGCCACCGGATACCGAGCGCCTGGTAGGCGGCGTTGTGCAGCGCCGGGGAGAGCGAGTGGGCGATGGGCCGACCTAGGACGGCCGCGCGAGTGACGTCCTGCTTGCTCGCGGGCTCGGATGCGATCAGCCGCATCCCCAGTGGTTGGCCTGGCACCTCGCTACCGCCTTGGCGAAGTCGGTGTCGCTAGCGGTGAAGTACAGATGTCCAGCCGCGTCGCCGTTCACGTAGTAGATCCATTTACCCGCAGCCGGGTGGATCGCTGCGGACATCGCGGCCGAACCCGGGTTGCTGATCGGGGTCGGCGGGAGCCCCTTGTGGGTGTAGGTGTTGTACGGCGAGTTGACCTTGGAGTAGTCCTGCTTGGACGGATCCAGGCCGGCCACGATCGCACCGTAAATGCTCGACGCGTCGACCTTGAGCGGGTCGCCTGCAGCGAGCCGGTTGTAGATCACCCGGGCGACCTTGGCCTGGTCGTCAGGGAACTTCGCCTCGCGCTCGATCATGGATGCGACGATCAACGCCTGGTAGGGCGAGATGCCCAGCGCTTTGGCTCCCAGCGAGAATTGCGCGTCCCGGTCGGCGCGGGTGAACGCGGCGATCATCACCTGCAGGGCGTCCGTGGGCGATGACCCGGGATCGAAGTTGTAGGTGGCTGGGAACAGGAATCCTTCGGCCGAGGTGATCGGACCGCCACCGGGCAAGGTGTACGCGGCGGGCAGTCCGAGATTGGCGATATCGCCGGCCGCGGCTTGCACCTGTGTCGTCGGCACGCCGAGGACGCCGGCCAGCTTGGCCACCGTGTCGCGCTCGGTTCTGCCCTCGGGCAGCGACACGCTGAGCACGGTCCGCGATGCAGGATCGAGCATCAGCGTGAGGGCGCTGGCTGCCGACATGTGCGACCGCAGGGTGTAGATCCCAGGCTGGAGCAATCCGGAGTCGGCATTCTCCTGGGCGGCATGGATGAAAGCCCGGCCACTCCGTACTACCCCCGCCTTGGCCAGCGTCGCGCCGATTTGGGCTGCCCCTTCGCCGGAGTGCACTTCGACCCGCACCGTGCCCGTGCCGGATCCGGACCGTCATCCGGCGCGAGCCGGCTCGTAACGAACGGTTTGACCACGAACCAGCCGGTCAGGC
Source organism: uncultured Actinomycetota bacterium (assembly GCA_963748415.1). GTDB lineage: Bacteria > Actinomycetota > Actinomycetes > Mycobacteriales > Jatrophihabitantaceae > CAVVJA01. The sequence continues at coordinate 101,757 of CAVVJA010000008.1, forward strand.
CTACCGCCGCCACGATGAGCGCAACCAGGACGATGAGCACCCGTCGGCCGCGGCGCTGGCGCCGCCGTCGGCGCTGCTCGGCCCGGTGCCGCTGAAGGACGGGATGCGAACCTTCCGCCGCGCGCAGCGTCGGGTAGCGCTCGTAATAGGAGGCGACGTAGTGGTCATGGTCGTCTTGACCGAACAGTAAGCCGGGTGCGTCGACTGTCTCGAGGGAGTCGCGATACTCGTGGCTCACCACGCGGCAGTACCTCCTCGACGCCCGGTCGGGCAATTATCGCTCCGGCAACTCACCAGCGGCTTTTTCCGCCGGGCGGGAGTCCAGCCAGCGCTGCAGTAGCACGACGGCGGCCGCCTGATCCACGACCGCTCGCCTGGCCCTCCCTCGAACCCCGCGCTCGCCGAGCGTACGCGTTGCGGAGACCGTCGTGAGCCGTTCATCCACCAGCACGACGGAAATCTCAGGAACGTGTTGTCGTAATTCATCAGCATATGTCCGGGCTTGTTGGGCGGCTTGGCCCGCTCGTCCGGCCAATGTCACCGGGTCGCCAACGACAACCCCGACCGCCTCGTATTCGCCTACCAAGTCGGCGAGCTCGACCAGGTCACGCCCACCATCGGCATCGCGGGTGAGCGTGACCAGAGGCGTGGCGGACCACCCCTGCCGGATCACTACGGGCGACACCGACCCGCACTGTGCCAACGTCCACGCCGAGCCACACGCCCCGCGGATATCTGGAGGGCTCGTCAGGCGTGATCGGCAAGATAGGCCCTCGCCGCGCGGAGCGCCTCGGGCAGGCGGGCCGCGTCGCCGCCCGCTCCCTGCGCTACGTCGGGTTTGCCGCCACCGCGAGCGCCGATGATCGGGGCGAACACCTTGACGAGATCGCCCGCCCCGAGACCGATGGCCCGACCTCGCTCGTTCACTGCGGCGACGAACGCGACTGCGCCGTTGGAGCCGTCTGCCCGCGAGGCAAGCAACACGACTCCCGGATCGTTCGCCGGCAGCCGGCCGCGGACGTCTTGCGCCAGCCCGCGCAGGTCGTTGCCCGCGACACCCGCCGGTGCTTCGGCCACCACGGCGCGAGCGCGCCCAATTTGCTCCGCAGCCGCCGCGAGCGGACCGGCGCTCGCAAGCACCTGGGCGACTCGCAACGACGCTAGTTCCCGCTCGGCCGAGCGCAGCCGGTCGACCATGGCCGCCACCCGGTCAGGCAACTCGGCCGGCTTGGCCTTCAGGGTCTCGGTCAGCTGCGACACGATCGCCCGTTCCGTGGCGAGAAAGCGCATCGCCTCCAGTCCGACATACGCCTCGACCCGGCGCACGCCAGATCCGATCGAAGACTCCCCGATGATCGTTACGGTGCCGATCTGGGAGGCCCGCTCGACGTGCGTACCGCCGCACAACTCACGCGACCATGGTCCGCCTATCTCCACGACGCGCACGGTCTGGTCGTACGTCTCGCCGAACAGCGCCAGCGCGCCAATCTCTCGGGCCTGCTCGAGAGGCATGTATCTCACGGTGACGGGGAGATCACGCCGCAACGCCTGATTGGACACATCCTCGATATCCGCCCGAGTGCGGGCGTCCAGCGCGTGTCCCCAGGCGAAGTCCAGGCGCAGATAGCCCGGGCGGTTGAGGGAACCGACTCTGCAGTGCGGTCGGACCGAGCACCTGACGCAGCGCGGCGTGCACGACGTGCGTACCTGAATGCGCCTGGCGGGCAGACGTGCGCCACTCCGGATCGACCGACGCCAACGCCTCCGCGCCGGCCACGACCTCACCGGTTTCGACAACACCCCGGTGCACGATCAGGCCCTTCACGGGCTTTTGCACGTCGAGTGACCTCGATCCGCGCGCCACCCGCGGTGATCACGCCGCTGATCGGCTGTCTGGCCGCCGGATTCGGCGTAGAACGGGGTGCGGTCGAGCACGACCTCGACCGTCTTCGCCCTCGCGAGCGGCCGGCACACCGAGACCGTCACGAATCAGCAGCCGCGCACCGTGGACTCGCGAGTGTCGATCTCGGCGTAGCCGGTGAACGGCGTCCGCCCCACCGCGCGTCAGCTACGCCGCACAGAATCCGTCGTCGACCCGCCTCTTGCGTGCCTGCGCGTCGGCCTTGGCCCGGGCCCGCTGCTCGCGCCATGAGCGCGGCGGAACCCGTCCTCGTCGACCGACAGGCCCTGCTCGGCTGCGATCTCCAGCGTCAGGTCGATCGGGAAGCCGTACGTGTCGTGCAGCTGGAACGCCTTGTCGACCGGATCAGCTGTCTGACTGCCCGCCGCTTGGTGTCGGCGATCGCAGTGTCCAAGATCGTGGTGCCGGCGCGCGAGGGTGGCGAGGAACGCCTCCTCCTCGCCGTAGGCGATACAGCGAGATCCGCTCGAACTCGTCGGCCAGCTCCGGATAGGACGGCGCCATGCAGTCGCGGGCCACCGGCAGCAGCTGTGGCAGCGCCGGCTCGCTCGACAGCCCAGCAGCCGCATCGACCGGATCGCTCGGCGCAGGATCCGGCGCAGCACGTAGCCGCGGCCCTCGTTGGACGGGCGTCACGCCGTCGCCGATGAGCATCAGCGCGGTGCGCACGTGGTCGGCGATCACCCGCAGCCGCACATCGTCGGGGTCGGACTCGCTGGCGGCGTGTCCGAGTTCGCGCCGTAGCGCTTGCCGGTCAGCTCGCGCCGCCCGGTCCAGGATCGGCCGGACCTCGTCGATCTCGTAGAGGTTGTCGACGCCCTGCAGCAGCGACGCCATCCGCTCGAGACCCATGCCGGTGTCGATGTTCTTGGCCGGCAGCTCGGCCAGGATCGTCGAAGTCGTCCTTCGTGCCGCGACCGCGCCCCGTTCGTACTGCATGAAGACGAGGTTCCAGATACTCCAGGTAGCGGTCCTCGTCGACGGCGGGGCCGCCCTCCGGGCCGTACTCCGGTCCGCGGTCGTAGTAGAACTCCAGCACGGGCCGCACGGTCCCGGGATACCCATGTCACCAGAAGTTGTCCTGTCTTGCCGCGCCGCACGATCCGCTCGGCCGGCACGCCGACTGATCGCGCCAGATCGTCGATGGCCTCGTCGTCGTCGAGATAGACGGTCGACCCAGATTCGCTCGGGGTCGAGGCCGAACCCACCGTCGTCGAGCGAGCTGCGTCGACAGGTCCCACGCGAGCTGGATCGCGCCTGCCTTGAAGTAGTCGCCGAAGCAGAAGTTGCCGTTCATCTGGAAGAACGTGCCGTGCCGGCTGGTCTTGCCGACCTCCTCGATGTCCGGCGTGCGAATGCACTTCTGCACGCTCGTCGCGCGGTCGATAGGGCGGCTGGCCGCTGACCCACGAAGTACGGGACGAACTGCACCATGCCGGCATTGACGAACAGCAGATTCGGGTCCTCGATGGCGGCAGCGGAGCGCTCGGCACGACGGTGTGCCCGTTGGCCTCGAAGTGCGCCAGGAACCGTCGGCGGATCTCAGCGGATCTCATGTCGGTTCCCGTTGCCCCAGGTCGCCGTCGAGCCCGGCGCCCGCCCGCAGCGTGGCCTCGCGTTGTTGCATCGCGGTCCGGACATCGGCCGCGAAGTCGCTCAGCGAATCGGCTATCTCGTCGACCCCCGCCGCGAAGCTGGCCGCGATACCGGATGGCCGCATTCGTTCCGCGATCCGGCTGAGCTTGCGAACCACCAGGGCGCCGATGGTCACCCCCATGCTCAGCCAGAACAGGCGTCGAATCACCGCGCCCTCCTTGGCGCACGGTGGCGTCGCCGGACCTCACGCATGATCTCGGTGTCACGCCGGTCCCGGACCGTCTTGCGCACGCCATAGGAAAACGCGGCGACCTTGATGAGCGGGCTGCCGACCGCGCTGGTGACGATCGATGTCAGCGCCGCCGCGTTGCTGGTCATGTTGTTCACGCCCTTGGTAATGCCGCCGACCTCGTCGAGTTGCGAGTTCACACCGTTGAGGGTGATCTGCGCTCCCGCGAGGAGGGGAACAGTGCCCTCGCGGGTCTGGCGGATCGTCAAGGTTGCCTCGTCAAGGGTGTGCCCGAGCTTGAATAGCGGGACGGCCAGCAGGAGGACGAGCAATACGAACGCACCGGCCGCGATGAGCGCCGCGATTTCCCCACCGGACACCGGTGATCCTCCTTCAGATCTGCTCTGCCACCGAGCGGGCAACGCTGCGACCCTACTCGCTGACTATCCCGGCTTCTCGGCCTGATTCGGCCGGCTCGCAGCGCCGCGAACCGCGGCTCGGAGCGCGGCGAGGCGCTCGACCAACTCACTCTCGGCACCGTGTCGCGCCGGGTGATAGTAGTCCCGTCCGACAAGCCCGTCGGGCGGGTATTGCTGGCTGACAACGCCTTCCGGCGACTCGTGCGGGTAGCGGTAGCGCTGGGCGTGGCCCAGCCGAACGGCACCGGGATAGCTGCCGTCGCGCAGCGCAGGGGGTATTGGGCCGGCTCGTCCAGCGCGGACATCCCCTTGCGCCGCGTTGATAGCCGCAACGACGGCGTTCGACTTGGGCGCAAGCGCCAGATGGATCGTTGCCTGAGCAAGGTTGATCCGGGCCTCGGGCAGCCCGATGAGCGCGACCGCCTGCGCCGCTGCCGATGCGGCGAGCAGGGCGGTCGGGTCGGCCAGCCCGATGTCCTCGCTGGCGTGCACGACGAGGCGCCGCGCGATGAAGCGCGGATCTTCGCCGGCCTCGATCATCCGGGCCAGGTAGTGCAGGGCAGCGTCGACATCCGATCCACGAATCGACTTGATGAATGCGCTGATCACGTCATAGTGCTGATCACCGTCGCGGTCGTACCGGATCGCAGCCACGTCGACGGCCTTCTCGAGTGTGGCCAAGTCGACGTGGTCCTGGCCGGCCGCGAGAGCACTCCCGGCCCCGGCCTCCAGCGCGTTCAATGCCCGTCGGGCGTCACCGTCGGACGTGCGCACGAGGTGAGATCGGCATCCGCATCGAGGGTGACCGCGCCGCCGAGCCCACGCTCGTCGGACAGCGCTCGATCGATCACTTGTTCGATCTCACTGTCGGAGAGCGGTTGCAGGGTGAGCAGCAGGCTGCGTGACAGGAGCGGCGAGACGATCGAGAAGAACGGATTCTCGGTCGTGGCGGCGACCAGGGTGACCGTGCGGGCCTCGACCGCACCCAGCAACGAATCCTGTTGCGTCTTGGAGAACCGGTGGATCTCATCGATGAACAGCACAGTCAGCCGCCCGGAGGCGCGCAAGTCAACCTGGGCCTGCTCGATGACCGCGCGAACGTCGCGCACGCCGGAGTTGAGCGCTGACATCTGCACGAACCGACGGTTCGTGGCCGACGACACGATTCGGGCAAGCGTCGTCTTGCCGCTGCCGGGCGGCCCGAACAGGATCAGCGACATCGGTGAGTCGCCCTCGACCAGGCGGCGCAACGGCGAACCCGCCCCGAGCAAATGTCTCTGGCCGATCACCTCGTCCAGAGACCGCGGACGCATCCGAGCAGCCAATGGCGCGTTCGCGTCTTCGAAGTCCGGGGCGCTCGCCGCGACACCCGCCGGCGGGTCAAACAGGGTCGGGCCTGACACACTGTCAGCCTATGCCGAGCTACCGACCGGCCGGCCGCGCGGCGATGACCCCCCGTCGAGCCGGCCTGGCTGGTGATCGAACAGCGGCGAGCGACTGCCTGAGGATAATGGCAGCATGATCTCGCTTGAGCTTGCCCGGCGGCTGCGCGACAACGGGGTGAGGTGGACTCCGTCGAGCGGCGACCGTTTCGTCGTGGCTGACCGGGACATGGACGGCGACGTCTTCGTGCTGTCGCATATGACCGTTGAGGTTCATCGGTTCCCGCATGGTGAGGTGATCGGCTTCAACGGGACCACGGAATGGGCGCTGGACTCGATCGACCAGCGGCAGTCGGTTTGGTTGCCGAGCGAGACCCAGTTGCGGCACCTGCTGGGCCGGAGCTTCCAGAGGCTGGAACCGGTTGCCGACGAATGGCGGGTCACGATCAACGTTGGCGGTCGGACGACCAGCGTGCAGCATGCTGACGCGGACGAGGCCTACGGTCTCGCGCTGCTGCACCTGGTCACCGGCGAACCGGTCGCTGCATAGCGTCTGCCGCATCGGCGAGCCGGTCGCTCTCACGACCCCGTTGGGCTAGCCGAGATGCCCTCCGATCGTGGTGTAGCCGCGCAGCAGGTCGCGCGAGATGATCAGTCTCTGCATCTCGTCGGTGCCCTCGAAGATGCGCCACAGTCGGGCCTCGCGATACCAGCGTTCGATCGGTAGTTCCCGGGTATAGCCCATACCGCCGTGAATCTGCAGAACGCGATCCACCACCTCGTTGGCCATCGCCGCGCCGAAGAGCTTCGCGATGGAGGAGGCATGGCGCGCGTCACGGCCCTCGTCGACGGTCCAGGCGGCGTGCAGGACGAGCCATCGGGCCGCTTCCAGCTCGACCTCCGAGTCGGCGATCATCCATTGGATCGCCTGGTTGGCGCCGATCTTCCGGCCAAACGTCTCGCGAGTGTTGGCGTAGTCGATCGCCATCTGGAGTAGCCGCTCGGCGGCGCCGAGCGCCCGCGCCGGAATCAGGTAGCGCCCCCGGCCGATCCATTCAATGCCCAGCGCGAAGCCCTCTCCGACCTCGCCGAGCACATTGCGGTTAGGCACGCGGACGTCGTCGAAGACGAGCGAAGCGGGGCCACCTTCGCCCATCGTCGGGATGAAATGGGACGTCCATCCCATGGCGCGGTCGACGAGGAACGCGGTCGATCCCTCGCGGGCACCCTTGTCGGCGTCGCTCACCGCGATCACGATGGCGAAGTCCGCATCGTTGCCACCCGTGATGAACGTCTTCTCGCCGTTGATCAGCCAGTCATCCCCGTCACGGCGCGCGCTGGTCCTGATGTTCGCCGCATCCGACCCTGCGCTGGGCTCGGTGATCGCAAAGCACGACAGTCGGTCGCCTTCGATCGTCGGGACCAGGTACTCCGCCTGCTGTTCGTCATCGCCGTGGTAGAGGATGTTGTCCGCCTCACCGCCGAAGCGGAAGGGGATGAAAGACCGGCCGGTCTCCGCCCAAAGCAGGGCCTCGGTGACCGCCGGGAGGTCCATCCCGCCGTACTCCGGGGGCGTCGAGAGTCCCCAGAAGCCGAACTTCCGGGCCGCGTGCTGCAGGTCGCGCAGCTCGGCCCGGGTGATCGCAGGCTCCCCCCGACGTTCCCGGCGTAACGCGTCCGACTCACGGGTGATGACCTCGTCGGCGATGAAGGCGCGGGCGGTGTTGCGGATCGCGATCTGCTCGTCGGAAAAGGCGAAATCCACGGTGCGCACCATCCCCCGGTCGAGAACACTGCCGATGGCCGACGGTAACGCGCTCGGATGGATCATGCGATTTGGTTGCGCGCTCCCGCGGCGAGTAGTGGATCAGCGCTCAGGAGTCGTGGCCCGGCAGATGATCGACTTGGTGGCGCTGCCGTTCAGGCGGGCTTCGCGTCGACGCCGGTCTCCCGGCGCTGTTCGGGAGTGATCGGCGCGGGAGCGGCGGTGAGCGGGTCGTACCCGCCGCCCGTCTTGGGGAAGGCAATGACGTCGCGAATCGACGCGGTGCCGGACAACAGCGCATTGACCCGATCCCAGCCGAAGGCAATGCCGCCGTGAGGCGGCGCCCCGTACTTGAACGCCTCGAGCAAGAATCCGAACTTCTCCTCCGCCTGAGCCTTGTCCAGCCCCATGACGGCGAACACCCGTTCCTGAACGTCCCGGCGGTGGATACGAATCGACCCACCACCGATCTCGTTGCCGTTGCACACGATGTCGTACGCGTAGGCCAGCGCCGAACCCGGATCGGTGTCGAATGTCTCCATCGATTCCGGCTTGGGCGAGGTGAACGCGTGATGCACAGCCGTCCAGGCACCCGACCCGACCGCGACGTCATCGGTCTCGGCCGCCAGCTCGAACAACGGCGCGTCGACCACCCACACGAATAACCATGCGTTCGGATCCATGAGCCCGAGTCGTCGGCCGATCTCCACGCGAGCCGCGCCGAGCACCGGTCGGGCCGACGCCGGCGACCCGGCTGCGAAGAAGATCGCGTCGCCCGCTTGGGCCCTCGTCGCAGCAGCGAGACCGCCCCGTTCGGAATCCGAGAGGTTCTTAGCGACGGGTCCGGAGAGCTCCCCGTCGGGGCCAACGACGATGTACGCGAGTCCCCGGGCGCCACGTTGCTTCGCCCAGTCCTGCCACCCGTCGAACTGGCGGCGGGACTGCGAGCCGCCGCCCGGCATGACCACCGAGCCGACGTACGGCGCCTGGAATACGCGGAAGGACGTTTCCTTGAAGTACTGGGTGAGGTCGGTCAGTTCGAGGCCGAAGCGCAGATCGGGCTTGTCCGTCCCGTAGCGGGACATCGCTTCCGCGTAGGTCATCCGCGGAATAGGCCGGCTGATGTGATGGCCGATCAGCCGCCACACCTCGACCAGCACGTCCTCGGCAATGGCGATGACGTCATCCTCGCTGACGAAGCTCATTTCGATATCCAGCTGGGTGAATTCCGGCTGACGATCCGCCCGAAAGTCCTCGTCGCGATAGCACCGGGCGATCTGGTAGTACCGTTCGAGGCCCCCGACCATCAACAACTGCTTGAACAGCTGCGGTGACTGCGGCAACGCGTACCAGCATCCCGGGCGCAGGCGGGCCGGAACCAGGAAGTCGCGCGCCCCCTCCGGCGTCGATCGGGTCAGGGTGGGAGTCTCGACCTCGACGAAGCCGTGCCGGTCGAGCGCATCGCGGGCCGCGCGATTCACCCGGCTGCGCAGTCGCATCGCATTCGCCGGTCCAGGTCGGCGCATATCGAGATACCGGTACTTCAGCCGCGCTTCCTCGCCGACGTCGACGTGCTCGTCGATCTGGAAGGGCAACGGGGCGGCTTCGTTGAGCACCTCGACGCGGGAGGCGACCACCTCGACCTCGCCGGTGGCAATGCGCGGATTGACATTGCCCTCGAGCCGCCGACGCACCTCGCCCGTCACCGCGATGCACCACTCGTTACGCAGGTCGTGCGCGATCTCGTCGTCGCGCACGACGACCTGCACGATCCCCGAGGCGTCCCGCAGATCGATGAATGCCACACCACCGTGATCCCGGCGACTGGCAACCCAGCCGGCGAGCGTCACGGCGTGGCGGGCGTCCGACGCGCGCAGTGTGCCGGCGTCGTGCGTACGGATCACTGATCGTCCTCTCCGGTCCGGGCGATCACCTGCGGCCGCAGGTCGACGGTGGGCGGCCACCACGTGGCGGGGTCGGCGGGCACCTGGTCCCCCTGGCGAATGTCCTTGACTTCATGGCCATTCTCCCGGCCTAGCGGGAACCAAACGAACGGAATTCCCCGGCGCTCGGCGTATCTGATCTGCCGGCCGTACTTCGCCGCGGACTCGGACACCTCGGCCGCGATCCCGCGCGCCCGCAACGCGTCGGCGATCGCATCGCACGCCGGGCGGCTGGCGTCGTCCGGGAGCGCAACCAGCACCACGCTTGGCACTGACCGTGACCCGTCGAGCAACCCGCGGGACAGAAGCGGTACGAGCATCCTGGTGATGCCCAACGAGATGCCGACGCCGGGATAGCTCGTCCGGCCGTCGCTCGCCAATTGCTCGTAGCGGCCACCGGAGCAGATCGACCCGACCTGGTCCAGACCCGTCATCCGGGTCTCGAATACGGTGCCCGTGTAGTAGTCCAAGCCACGCGCGATCCTCAGGTCGGCTTCGACGACCACCCGGGCAGAGGCGAAGCGCGCGCAGCCCTCGACCACGGTTGTCAATTCCGCGACGCCCTCGTCCAGCATCGGATCGTGGACGCCCAGCGCCTGTACCTGGTCAGCGAATGACCGGTCGGGGCTGCGGATGGCCGCGAGGGCCAGGCACCGCTCGACCTGATCGGGAGCAAGTCCGGCGTCGTCGGCGAGCATCTTGGCCAGGACGTCCGTCGACACCTTGTCAACCTTGTCGATGATGCGCATTACCGCGCCGATGTCGGGGCGCGCCGATGCCACGATAAAAGCCTTCGATCAGCTTTCGATTGTTGATCTGCAGGCGTAGCGGCGGCAGGAACGGAAGGGCCGAGAATGCCTCGGCCATGACTCGGGCGACCTCCACGTCGTGATGAAAGGCCAGGTGGTCGCGTCCAATGACGTCGATATCGGCTTGGGCGAACTCTCGGTATCGCCCTTCCTGGGGACGCTCGCCACGCCATGCCTTCTGTATCTGGTATCGCCGGAACGGGAAGTCGAGCTTGCCGGCGTGCTCGAGCACGTAGCGAGCCAGGGGCACGGTGAGGTCGTAGTGCAAGCCGAGGCCGCTGTCGCCGGGATCGTTGCCGGCCTGCAGACGGCGCAGGACGTAGATCTCCTTGTCGATCTCGCCCTTGCGCAGCAACTGGTCAAGCGGTTCTGCGGCTCGGGTCTCGACGGAGGCGAAGCCGTGCAACTCGAACGTCGACCGCAGCTGGTCGATGACTGCAAGCTCTACGACCCGTTGCGAGGGCAACAGCTCGGGAAAGCCACTGAGTGGGGTGACCCGGCTCATGCCGAGCTCCCGAAGAAACGGGTTGGTCAAGCGTTCCATGCCGACCGTGGTCGTGGGACCGTGTCCCGGATAGACCACGGTGTCGTCGCCCATCGGCAGGATCACGGCCTTCAACGAATGCAACATCTCATCCATCGAGCCACCGGGCAGATCGACCCGGCCGATTGAACCGGCGAACACGAGGTCTCCGGCGAATACGAGCGTTTGTTCGTCGTCGTCGGATAGCTGGAAGATCACGGATCCTGCCGTGTGTCCCGGCGTGTGACGGACCGCGACCGGCAGACCGGCCAGCGTGATCGTGCTGCCGTCGGCCAGCTCGCGGACGTCGTCTGGTTCGGCAAAAGTGAGCTGCGGCAACCCCGGCAACGCCGCGCCGGGAACGATACCGAGCCAATACCACGGGTCAGTCAGTTGCGGTCGATCGGACGGATGGATATAGGCCGGCACATCGTGTGCCTGGCACACCGGCACGACCGAGTAGGTGTGGTCGATGTGGCCGTGGGTCAGCAAGACCGCCACCGGGTGGAGTCGGTGCTCGGTCAGGATGTCTTCAAGCCGCGATCCGACGTCGGCCCCGGGATCGACGACCACGCACTGTTCACCGTCGCCGGACGCTATGACCCAACAATTGGTTCCCCAGATCGCCGACGGGATCCCCGCGATGAGCACAGCGGAACTCCCGATGGGTCGTGATGACTGGACAGTTAACTGTAGAGCCTGCGCCGATAGGGGCGACGACGCCGCTGGTCGGCGTCCGGGCCCGGCACAGGACGGCAGTTCCTATCGGCGGAGGCTCGAACCGAGCCATGCCGGACGCACAGCCCATCGGCCGTCCGGCCCTCAGACACAGTCCTTACACTGGCCCGGGCTGGCAAGGGCGCCAGCATCGGAAAGGACTGCTTTCGTGCCGACCAACAAGCAGCGCCGGGAGTCCGCGCGACGCCATCTGGAACGCCAGCTGCAACGTCGACAGGAGCAGGAAGCGGCCCAGAAACGCCGGATGCTGATCGCGACCATCGCCGGATCGCTCATCCTCGTCGTTGTGGTCGTCGTCGTCGTGATCGCGGTCACCAACGACAACGGGACGAAGCCGGCCGCCGCTGGATCCTCGTCGGCGTCGTCGTCCGCCTCGGCATTCGTTTCCAGCAAAACCACTGGCCCGTGCGGGTATACGAGCGTCGACCTGGCCCAGAACCCGAACTTGAAGAACACCGGATTCCCGCCGGACCCGAAGCCCACACCGACCAAGACGATCGTCGCCGACTTCGCGACCAACCGCGGCACGATCCAAGTCACGTTCGACGGCAAAGCCGCACCGTGCAACGTGCAGAGCCTCGCCTACCTCATCGGCAAGAAGTTCTTCAACAACACCCCTTGTCCACGAGCGGTGGACCAGGGCATCTACGCCCTCCAGTGCGGAGACCCCTCTGGCACCGGCTCCGGCGGACCGTCCTACACGGTGAAGGACGAGAACCTCGCGGCCGCCAAGTACACCGCCGGCGCCGTGGCCATGGCCAACGGTGGCCCCAATACGAACGGCAGCCAGTTCTTTTTCGTCACGAAGGACAGCAGCAAGGGGCTGGCCAAGAGCTACACCGTCGTCGGGCATGTGTCCAAGGGCCTGGACATCCTCCAGAAGGTCGTCGCAGGCGGCAACGATGGCTCCAACCAGGCGGGCGGTGGCAAACCCAAGCTGCCGTTGGGCTTCACCACCGTAAAGATCGCTTCGGTGGTAGGCGGAGGCCCGACGCCGGGCACGGGTCCGTCGCCCACCGTCGTGACGCCGAGTCCGACCGCGGCGCCGGCGCAGCCGACACCGAGTGCCTCCTGATCACGCAGTGCCTTTAGATGATCTTGGACTTATTGTCGCCCCGGAGCAGTAAGTCCAAGATCACGACGCGGCCGGGGCGGCGGTAGCTGGCGACGCTACGAGACGGAGTGGATCCGGTAGACGTCGTAGACGCCTTCGACCTTGCGAACGGCGCGCAGCAGGTGACCGAGGTGCTTCGGGTCGGCCATCTCGAAGGTGAACCTGCTGACGGCCACCCGGTCCCGGTTGGTGGTGACGACTGCCGACAGGATGTTGACCCGCTCGTCGGAGAGCACCCGGGTGACGTCGGAGAGCAGCCGGTGCCGGTCGAGCGCCTCGACCTGGATGGCGACCAGGAACACCGAGTCCGCCGACGGCGCCCATTGCACGTCGACGAGCCGATCCTGCTGACCGAGCAGCGCCGCCGCGTTGGTGCAGGCTCGACGGTGCACCGACACGCCGCCGCCCCGGGTGACGAAGCCGAGGATCGTCGTCGCCGGGCACCGGCGTGCAGCATCGGGCGAGCTTGACCCAGACGTCGGTCGCGCCCTTGACGACGACGCCGGCGTCCCCGATGCTCGCCGTCCGGTCGGTATCGCCTGGACGGACGGGCGCGCCGTCTCGGCGATGTCCTCGGTGGCGCCCTCGTCCCCGCCGAGCTGCGCCACCAGTTTCTGCACCACGGACTGAGCGGAGACGTGGCCCTCGCCGACCGCGGCGTACAGCGCGGCGACGTCCGTCATAGTGCAGGTCGCGGGCGATGGTCATCAGGGCATCGCCGGACGAGCAGCCGCTGCAACGGCAATGCCTGCCTTGCGCATCGCGCTGGGTGAGCGCGTCCTTGCCCGCGCTCGATCGCGTCTTCGCGCCGCTCTTGAGTGAACTACTGGCGGATCTTGGTCCGCGCCCGTGGGGACTTGACGAAGCCCAGCCAGTCCCGGGACGGGCCGGCGTTCTCGGACTTCGAGGTGAACATCTCGACCATGTCGCCGTTGGCCAGCGACGCTCTCCAGCGGCGACGAGCTTGCCGTTGACCCGGGCCCCGATGCACCGGTGGCCGACCTCGGTGTGCACCGCGTACGCGAAGTCGACCGGGGTCGACCCGGCCGGGAGCGCGATCGACGTCGCCCTTCGGGGTGAAGACGTAACCTCGGTGGAGCCAGGTCGAAGCGCAGCGAGTCGAGGAACTCCTCCGGCTCCTGCGACTCCCGTTGCCAGTCGAGCAGCTGCCGCAGCCAGGCCATCTCGTCGAACACCGCCGACGGCTCGGCGGCGGCGATGTGCTTCTGCTCCTTGTACTTCCAGTGCGCGGCGATGCCGTATTCGGCCGTGCGGTGCATGGCCTGGGTGCGGATCTGCAACTCGACCGGCTTGCCGCCTGGGCCGATTACCGTCGTGTGCAACGACTGGTACATGTTGAACTTCGGCATCGCGATGTAGTCCTTGAACCGGCCCGGGACGGCTGCCAGTTCGCATGGATCACACCGAGCGCCGCATAGCAGTCCCGCTCCGAGTCGACCAGGAACGCGGATGCCCACCAGGTCATAGATGTCGGTGAACTCGCGGCCGCGCACGATCATCTTCTGGTAGATCGAGTAGTAGTGCTTCGGCCGGCCGGTAACCGACCGCCTTGATCGTCGCCTTCCCGAGGTCGCGAGCTGATCCGCTCGATCACCTCGTGCAGGTAGGTGTCCCGAGACGGTGCCCGCTCGGCGACCAGCCGGACGATCTCGTCGTACCGCTTCGGGTACAGGGTCGCGAACGCGAGGTCCTCCAGCTCCCACTTGACCGTATTCATGCCGAGCCGGTGCGCGAGCGGCGCCAGCACCTCCAGCGTCTCCCGGGCCTTCCGCTCCTGCTTGGCGGGCGGCAGGAAGCGCAGCGTGCGCATGTTGTGCAGCCGGTCGGCGAGCTTGATGACCAGCACCCGAGGGTCGCGGGCCATCGCCACGATCATCTTGCGGATCGTCTCGGCCTCGGCTGCGTCGCCGAACTTGACCTTGTCCAGCTTGGTCACGCCGTCGACGAGGTGGGCGACCTCGGCGCCGAAGCTCGGCAGCGCACCTCCTCGAGCGGTGTAGCCGGTGTCCTCGACCGTGTCGTGCAGCAGCGCGGCGACCAGCGTGGTGGTGTCCATGCCCAGCTCGGCGAGGATCGTCGCCACTGCGAGCGGGTGGGTGATGTACGGGTCGCCGCACTTGCGTAGCTGCCCGCGATGCCGTTCCTCCGCCAGGTCGTAGCCGCGCTGGAGGAGCCTCGCGTCGATTTTGGGATGCGCGCCGCGGTGGATGGCGAGCAGCGGCTCGAGGACCGGGCGCACCGTCGACGATCGTTGTGTTCCGGTAACAATGCGCCGGGCCAGGCGGTCCCGGACCCGGCGTCGGTGTTGCTGGCCGCTGCGGGGCACAGCGGGCACTTGGGCGGCGGCGAGAACCGGTGGTGGCGGGGACGCGCGCCGCTGCGCGGCATCGTCGACCGTCGTCGCGCTGTGCCGGCCCACGCCGGTGCGCGCGGCGGGGGGCTCCGTCACGATCGGCACCTGAGGCTTCAGGGGTTCGGCGGCCAGCGGGGTCCTCCCTGCGATGCGAACGCCGCCAAGTCTAGTCCGCCGGTCATACCGTCAGGAGTGCACGCACGCCGGGATGAGGCAGTCGATTACGCCCATTCAGGAAGCTCAGTTCGAGGAGCACGGCCATCCCGACCAGATGCCCACCGGCCCGGTCGATCAGGTCGGCCGACGCGGCCAGCGTGCCGCCCGTCGCCAGCACGTCGTCGACGAGAAACACTCGGCGGTTGGTCAGTACGCCTTCTGGAACCTCGATGGTCGCTGTTCCGTACTCGAGCACATACTCCTGACCGATGGTCGGTGGCGGCAACTTTCCCGCTTTTCGCACCGGCACCAGACCGCACCCGAGCCGGGCCGCCAGAGCGGCGGCGAGGATGAAGCCGCGCGCTTCGATTCCAGCGACAAGATCGACCGGGGCGTGCTGCGCGGCGACGTCGGTCAGCGCACAGATCACCGTCTCGAACGCAGTGCCGTCCGCCAGCAGCGGGACGATGTCTTTGAAGACGATCCCGGGCTGCGGAAAATCCGGGACGTCCCGGAGCCGCGCCTCGATGACAGTGGCGGCCTCGCTTGCGATGCTCACCGTCGCCGGGGGGCTCGTTGCGGCCGAGCGCCGGGACGCGGCGCCGGTGCCGGCCCACCGCCGCGGCGTGCGAGCGTCGCGGCAGCCAGTTCGGGCTGCGCCGCGGCGCGCTCGGCTGCGGCCCGTTCGGCGGCTCGCTTAGCCTCGACCCGCCTGGTGAGTGTCTTGTAGGAGGCCTGCCGCTCGGTGAGGTCACACACGATGGGCGTCGCGAGGAACAGTGAGGAGTACGCGCCCGACGCCAGGCCGACGAAGAGAATCAACGCGAGATCCTCGATGGTGCCGACGCCCAGAATGCCGGCTCCGACGAAGAGCAATCCCGCGACGGGCAGCAGCGAGATGAGCGAGGTGTTGATCGAGCGCATCAGGGTCTGGTTCACCGCGAGGTTCGCTGCCTCGGAGAACGTCATCCGTGAGCCGGCGAGCAGGTCGCGTGAGTTCTCGCTGACCTTGTCGTACACGACGACCGTGTCGTACAGCGAGAAGCCGAGAATCGTCAGCAGCCCGACGACCGTCGATGGCGTTACTTCGAAGCCGACGAGCGAGTACACGCCTGCCGTCAGGACGAGGTCGTGGATCAGCGCGATGAATGCGCCGACAGCCATTCGCCACTGGAAGCGTATGGAGATATAGATCGACACGACGATCAAGAAGATGATGAGCGCCTGGATGGCCTTCACCGAGACGTCATGGCCCCAGTCCGAGCTGACCGTCTTGACGCTGATCTTCGTGGTCGGGATGTCCAGGGACTTCGCGACCGATGACACGACGCGAACTTGATCGGCGGCGCTCAGGTTCTTGGTCTTGACCACGATCTGCCGGGTGTTTCCGGAGCCCACCTCCTGGGCGGCTCCTTCTGCGGGCAGGTTCGCGGCGCTGAACGCGTCTTCAGTTTGCTGCGCCGTGATCGTTGTCCCCTGCGCTTGGATCTGGAACTGGCTGCCTCCGGCGAATTCCACGCCGAAGTTGAAGCCTCGGAAGATGAAGGTCAGGACGCAGATAACCAGGATCACGCCGGACGCGAAGTACCAGCGCTTGCGCGTCCCGATGAAGTCGAAGCGGGTCTCGCCGCGATACAGCTTGCGGAAGATGGACATCAGCCTTGCCCTCGCTCGGCCCTCATCTTCGCGCGCCGCGCGGCGGCCCGTTCGGCCGCGCTGCCGGGCGTAGGTGGCGTGCGTGGCCGATCCGGCTCGGCGGGGTCCGATGGAGGCGACGGCTCGGTCGTCTCGACCGCCTCACTGATCGGCGCAGACGCCTCGCGGGTCGGAGACGATTTCCGGGCCTCCGGCTCGTCGATCTCCGCATCCAGCACCGCCACGCCGCCCCCGGACTCGGTGGTGTGCGGAGGTGCCGCCGCGCGCCCGGCCGTCGCCGCGGCGTCCTGGCCACGCCGGGTGGAGGTTTTCCCTCGCGCAGGCTCGGCCGGCGCGGCCATCGCGCCGGCGACGCCTCCGGCGCGCACGCTGTCCAGGCCGGTGAACCGGGCCGAACCGAAGGCCTTGCTCCGCGAGAGCAAGGAGATCAGCGGATGGGTGAACAGGAAGACCACTACTAGGTCGAGGATGGTCGACAGGCCGAGGGCGAAGGCAAAGCCACGGACGTCACCAGCGGCGAAGTAGTACAGGATCGCCGCGGCCAGGAAGGACACGGTGTCGGCGGACAGGATGGTCCGCCGCGCTCGCACCCAGGCCCGCGGCACGGCGACCCGGAACGTGCGACCGTCATGGACTTCGTCCTTGATCCGTTCGAAGAACACCACGAACGAGTCGGCCGTGATGCCGATCGCGACGATGAAACCGGCAATTCCGGCAAGGGTCAAGGTGAAGCCGATCTGGTTCCCGAGCACCACGAGGCACGCGTAGGTCAGGGCACCGGCAACCATCAATGACGCGATCGTGACCAGACCCAGCGCCCGGTAGTAGAGCAGCGAGTACACGACGACGAGCAGCAGGCCGATAGCGCCGGCCAGTAGGCCAGCCTTGAGCTGGCCGAGTCCCAGCGTTGCGGTCACCGAGTCGGTGGTCAGCAGGTTGAAGCTGAGGGGCAGTGCACCGTACTTGAGCTGGTTGGCCAGTGCGGTAGCGCTCTTCTGATCGAAGCTGCCACTGATCTCCGTGGCGACCCCGTTGATCGCCTGCTTGTTGTACGGCGAGGACACGACAACGCCGTCCAACGTGAAGGCGACGAAGTCCGCGCACGGTGTGGTGGTCGTATCGCACGTGGTGATCGAGGTCGTGCTGTCGGCGCCGCCGGTGTTGTGCGCGGTGGTGTAGTTCGCCCACGCCTTCTGCCCGGTGGACTTCAGGTTCAACGACACGGCCCACTGCAGGTTGGTGCCGTTGGGCGCTTGGGCGCTGGCCGAGGAGATCTCCGTGCCAGGGACGATGATCGGCCCGAGCAGAAAGACCATGGTGGGCGAGGTCGCGCTGTCACACGCCAGCAGGGTGGGGTGTTTGTCGTCGTCCGGTGGCTTGGAGTTGCAGTCGAAGTTCTGCATGGCCGCGCGCAACTCCGTTTGCTGCGCGGGCGTGAGCTTCTTGTACTCGGTTTCGTTCTGCGGAATGGGGAATTTCAAGCCAGCGAGTGGGTCGGCTGACTTCGTCGTCGTGGATGGCGACGCGGACGGCGCGGGGGTCGCGCTCTTGGCTGGCGAGGTGGTCGGCGGCGATGACGGCGTCGTCGACGGGGCCGCCAGCGGGCGAGCCGCGTTGGCCTGCCCGGACTTGGTCGCGCTGCCACTCGCTTGCGGCGCGGACGTCGTTGGAGTCGGCGCCGGCGTGGTCGTTGCCCCGGACGGGCTGGCGGTGGCCGCGCCGGATGTCCCTGCGCTCGGGAGCGTCACCGGTGGCATGACGACCGGCCGGAAGTTCAGTTTGGCCGCAGCGCCGATGTTCGAGATGTCGCTCGCGCTCTTGCCCGGGATGGAGATGACGATCTGGTCGTCCCCCTGAATCACAACGGTCGACTCGGCGACCCCGTAGGCGTTGACGCGCTCCTGGAGGATTTGCCGGGCCTCCTGCATCGACGACTTCGACGGGGTCTTGCCGTTGTCCGTCCGGGCCTGGTAGACGACCTGGGTGCCACCTACGAGATCGAGCCCCAGCTTGGGTGTGTGCCGCTGCCCGGGCCAGAACACGATGCCGTAGAGCACGGCGAGGATGATCAGCAGAGCGAGGAAGTAGCGCCCGACGCGCAACGTTCCGGCGGGTGGTGGCACGGGCGAAATCTCCTCGACGTGATTCGGTTCGGTGGCGGCCGGCCCGGCGCGTCGGCCGTGAGGCCGCGATGTTAGGCGCGCGTATCGACCAAGTATGACTGACCCGGCCTAGATCGGCCTGGGACGACCGTCACCGGTGTGCGAGCTCAGGCGTCCGGCCGCTCCGGCGCTGGTCGCTCCGGCGCGGGTCGGTCCGGCATGGCGTCCTCCGGCCCCGTCGGGTTGGCGGTAGCTGCCTCGTCGGCGCTGCGCTCGGGGTACGGCGCGGTGCCGGCTCGGTATTGGGTGGGCAGTGACGCCGCATCGCGCAACGCGGCAAAGGCGAACTTCACCTCGACACCGGGCGCGATGGACAGCAACACGGTGTCGTCCTCCTGATTGATCGCCGTCACCGTGCCGTAGAGGCCCGAAGTGGTCATCACGTCCGTGCCGACCCCGATGGTTGCGTGGCGCTGCGCGTCCGCCGCGGCTGCCTTATGTCGGTTGCGCTGGGCGAAGAAGAGCATGCCCAGCACCAGGGCACCCAAGATGATCAGGGGCAGCGCGTTCACGAGGATCCTTACGTCGGCGTGGCAGATTGACGCGCAGTCTAGGCGCTTGCCGGGTCAACGAACGGGGCGCGCCATGGGTGCCGTCAGGCATCGAAGAGGGTCGGCCCGGCTGCGGCACGAGGGGCGGGCAGACCCAAATGGGTCCAGGCGGCCGGCGTTGCTACCCGCCCGCGAGGCGTTCGAGCCAGTAGGCCGGCTCGGACGAGAAACGGCTCGGCCACTTCCTCGATCGTTTCCACCTCTTCCCCGACAGCGACAGCGAGGGTGCCGACGCCGACCGGGCCGCCGCCGAAGCGGCGTACCAGCGAGTCCAGAACACTCCGGTCGAGCCGGTCCAGGCCGAGGTCGTCCACGTCGTAGATGGCGAGGGCCTCGCGGGCTACGGCCCGGGTGACGATGCCGTCCGCCCGGACCTCGGCGAAGTCCCGAACTCGGCGCAGCAGGCGGTTCGCGATGCGCGGCGTTCCCCGCGAACGGCCGGCGATCTCGCGGGCCCCGTCCGGCTCGAGACGTACCCCGAGCAGGGTGGCCGAGCGGGTGAGGATCCGGACCAGGTCCACGTCGCTGTAGAAGTCCAAATGGCCGGTGAAACCGAACCGATCTCGTAGCGGGCCGGTCAGCAAGCCGGCGCGAGTTGTCGCGCCGATCAGGGTGAACGGCGGCAGCTCGAGCGGAATGGCCGTCGCACCCGGCCCTTTGCCGACGATCACGTCGACCCGGAAGTCCTCCATGGCCATGTACAGCAGCTCTTCAGCCGGGCGGGCGATGCGGTGGATCTCGTCGACGAACAGCACCTCTCCCTCGCCGAGACTGGTCAGTAACGCGGCCAGGTCCCCGGCGCGCTCGATCGCCGGTCCGCTGGTCACCCGGATCGGCGTGACGAGCTCAGTTGCAATGATCATCGCGAGGCTGGTCTTGCCCAACCCGGGCGGCCCAGACAGCAGGATGTGGTCCGGGGCACGATGTCGCCGGCGGGCGCCCTCCAGCACCAGCTCGAGCTGCTCGCGGACCTTGGGCTGGCCCGGAAACTCGGCGAGCCGCGTGGGCCGGAGGCTCGCCTCCACCTCGCGATCATCAGGCGTCGCCATCGCGGAGATCACGGCATCGACGGCCGGGGAATCCGCTTCTGAGGCCGTCGCTGGCGATGGCCGCTCGCTCAACGCGCGCGCCCGAGAAGCTGGATGCTGCGACGCAGGGCGGACGGGAGATCAGGGTGAGCCACGTCGGTTTCCTGGGCGACGACCTCGATCGCGTCGGCCACCTCTTTTCCGGTGAATCCCAGCCCGGCGAGCGCGTGCCGAAGCTGATCTCGCCACGGCGCAACGGCGGTCACCCCGTTGACGCCCAGCGGGCGTTGATCCGCGGCGTAGTCAGGCTCCAGGCCGCCAACCCGATCCCGCAGTTCGACGACGATTCGCTCTGCCCCCTTGCGCCCGATCCCCGGTACCTGGGTGAGGGCTGCGATGTCGCTGGTCGCGATCGCGCGTCGCGTCTCCCCCGGCGGATGCACGGCGAGGATGGTCTGGGCGAGCCTCGGGCCAACACCATTGGCCGTCTGAAGCAGCTCGAACAGCGCCCGCTCATCGTCATCGGCAAATCCGTAGAGGGTCAGCGAGTCCTCCCGGACGACCAGGCTCGTCGCCAGCCGCGCGGTCTGCCCGACCCGCAGCCGAGCCAAGGTAGCGGGCGAGCACGATACCGCGAGGCCGACGCCGCCGACCTCGACGACCGCTCCGTCCGGGCCGACTGCGCAGACCACGCCCCGCACGCTGGCGATCATCGCTGGCCTGCCACTACAACAGCCGCATTGATCCGGGCCCGCGCCGGCCCGCGCCACAACTGGCAGATCGCTAGAGCCAGCGCGTCGGTCGCGTCGGCCGGCCGGGGCACCGTGGGCAGGCGGAGCAGCCGGGACACCATCGCGCTCACCTGAGTCTTGCCGGCGACTCCTGAGCCAGTGATCGCCGCCTTGACCTCGCTCGGAGTGTGCAATGCGACCGGGACGCCCGCCCGGGAAGCCGCCACGATGGCCAGCCCCGCAACCTGGGCAGTACCCATGACCGTGCGGACATTGTGTTGGCTGAACACCCGCTCCACGGCCACAACGTCCGGACCGGTGCGCTCGATCGACTCGGCCAGTGCATCGGCGATCGACTGCAGGCGCCGCCCGACCTCGACGTCTGTCGGCGTGCGGTGCACGGTGACCTCCACGAGCGTGAGCGGCTGCCCCCCGCTGCCGTCGACTACGCCTACTCCGCATCGGGTGAGGCCGGGATCCACCCCGAGAACCCGCATGGCCAGTGGACTCCTGTCTCGAACAGAGGTTCGATCAGCGTAGCGGCGTTCGCCGCCTCGTCGGTGATGACACGCCCGGTTGTCTACTGTCGGGGCCATGGACGCGTGGCCCCGACAGCACCGCCGGGGCGTGGGGATCAGCCCCATCTTCGCGGCCTTCGTGGCCCTGGCCATCCTCGGTGGCTACCTGTCGTGGGACGACGCCCGAACCGGAGTCGTCCCTCGACTCGGCGTGTTCCTGCTCGTCATCAGCGGCTGGGTGGTGTCGCTGTGCCTACACGAATTCGCGCACGCGTACGTCGCCTACCGGTCCGGTGACCACAGCGTCGAGGCGGCTGGCTACCTGACCCTGAACCCGCTCCGCTACGCGCACCCATTCCTGTCCATGGTGTTGCCGGTCCTTTTCATCGTGCAGGGCGGCATCGGGCTGCCGGGCGGCGCGGTGTACCTGCACCCGAGTGCCTTCCGCACCCGAGCGCAGCAGAGCTTGGCGGCGGCCGTAGGGCCGCTGATGAACGCGCTGTTCGCCGTCGTCGTCCTGCTGGTCGTCCGGGGGCACGACCTGGGCAGCCCGCACGACCGATTCTGGGCCGGCTTGGCCTTCCTCGGTTTCGTGCAGATCAGCGCGGTGGTGCTCAACCTGCTTCCCGTTCCCGGACTGGATGGCTACGCCATCATCGAGCCGTATCTGGCCCCGCAGACGCAGCGGTCATTCGCGAACGTCAAGCCCTGGGGCATGCTCGGCGTGTTCCTGCTGCTACAGATCGACCAGCTCAACCGCTGGTTCTTCGACCTCGTCGGACAGCTGTACGACCTGACCGGCGCCCCACAGCTGCTGTGGGTCTTCGGCTACGAGTTGCTGCAATTCTGGCGCTACAGCAACCTCGGCTGACGATTGTTCAGACCACCGCCGCCATGACTTCGTCGCTGACGTCGAAATTGGCGTAGACGTTCTGCACGTCGTCACAGTCCTCGAGCGCATCCACCAGGCGGAACACCTTGCGAGCGGCCTGTTCGTCGAGTGGCACCTGGACGGTCGGCAGGAACGACACCTCCGCCGACTCGTAGTCGATTCCAGCGCCTTGCAGCGCGGTGCGGACCGGCACCAGGTCGGTGGCCTCGCTGATCACCTCGAAGGACTCGCCGAGGTCGTTGACCTCTTCCGCGCCCGCGTCCAGGACGGCCATGAGCACGTCGTCCTCGGCCGGGCCGGCGCCGTTGTGCGGGACGATGACTACGCCCTTGCGGTTGAACAGGTAGGCCACCGAGCCGGGGTCGGCCATCGAGCCCCCGTTTCGGGTCATCGTCGTGCGGACTTCGCTCGCGGCTCGGTTGCGGTTGTCGGTGAGGCATTCGATCAGCACGGCGACCCCGCCCGGCGCGTAACCCTCGTAAGTGATCGTCTGCCAGTCCGCGCCGCCGGCCTCGGCCCCCGATCCACGCTTGATCGCCCGCTCGATGTTGTCGATGGGCACCGAGCTCTTTCGGGCCTTCTGGATAGCGTCGAACAGCGTGGGGTTGCCGTCCGGGTCACCGCCGCCAGTGCGGGCCGCCACCTCTATGTTCTTGATCAACTTGGCGAACAACTTACCCCGCTTGGCGTCGACCGCCGCCTTCTTGTGCTTCGTCGTCGCCCATTTCGAGTGGCCGCTCACAGTATTGCCCCGCTCTTCGCGCGAGCGCACCTGCACCCGTCGAAAACGCTTCGTGTTTTCGCAGGGACCCCGCACCTGCACCCCCCGAAAACGCTTCGCGTTTTCGCAGGGACCCCGCGCCTCGCGCCTTCGGCGCTGCGATGCTCACTCATTTCCGTCTCATGATCTCGTTAGTTACTAACCGCCGTCCGACCTGTCACTCTACTTAGCAGGGGGCTCGACGACCGTACTCCGCTCGGGCCCATGCGAGGTCGAAAGAGGGGACAGCAGCTCGCATGACAACCGACGCCGCTGCCGCGCGGGTTCCGACGTCGCCTGCCTTCCGAACGCCCCCCGCCGGGCTGACGGCGGCGCAGGTCGCCGAACGGGTCGCGGCCGGGCGTACGAATGCGGTCGAGGTGCGCACCAGCCGCACGGTGGGCGAGATCGTCCGGGCCAACGTGTTCACGGTCTTCAACGGACTACTGGCCGCGCTCTTCGTGTGCATTCTGCTGACCGGGCGCTGGCAGAACGGCTTGTTCGGCCTAGTCATCGTCGCGAATTCAGCTATCGGAATCTTCCAGGAGATTCGGGCAAAACGGACGCTCGATCGGCTGGCCGTCCTCAACGCTCCGCGCGCTCGCGTCGTGCGGGACGGCTCGGTCAGCGAGGTCGAGGTCGGGGACGTGGTCGCCGACGACCTGCTGGAGCTGCGGTCGGGCGATCAGGTGCTCGCGGACGGCTTCGTGCACGAGTCGGACGGGTTGGAGATCGACGAGTCGCTGTTGACCGGGGAGTCCGATCCCGTCGCCAAGGAAGCCGACGAGGACGTGCGGTCCGGATCGATCGTCGTGGCCGGCCAAGGCCGGTTTCAGGCCACGGCCGTCGGAGCCGAGGCCTACGCCACGAAGCTCGCCGCGGAGGCACGGCGGTTCCAGCTCGCTCACTCCGAACTCCAGGCCGGGACCAACACGCTGCTGCGCTGGATCTCGCTCATCATGCTGGTCGTCGGACCGTTCCTGCTGTGGAGCCAATTCCGGAGCAAGGACAACGAGAACTGGCAGGACGCCGTCACCGGCACGGTCGCGGCCCTCGTCGGCATGGTTCCCGAAGGCTTGGTGCTGCTGACGAGCCTCGCGTTCATGGTCGCCACGATGACACTGGCCCGTCGACAGACCCTGGTGCAGGAATTGCCTGCTGTCGAGGGACTCGCCCGCGTCGATGTGGTCTGCCTGGACAAGACGGGCACGCTGACCCACGGCGACATCGTGTACGACCACGTGCGGCTCCTCGGCAATGCCGACGCGGAGGACATCCGTCAGGCGCTCGCGCTGTCCGCAGCGGGGCCGGACGCGAACGCCACGTCCAAGGCGTTGCAAGACGAGTTCGCCAACCCAGCGTGGCGACGGACCGGCGGCGTCCCCTTCTCATCCGCCCGAAAGTGGTCCGCGATCGGCGTGGACGGGCACGGCACCTGGATATTGGGCGGTCCGGAGGTGATGCTGCCCCAACCGACCGACGGCGTCAGCCGGGACGCCCGAACCACGGCTGACGATCTCGCCGCTCAGGGCCGGCGCGTGCTGCTCCTCGCCAGCTCACCGACGGCGCTGCGTGACGAAGGTGACGACCAGAGGGACGGTCCGGCCGAGCTACCTCCGGACCTGCGTCCCGCGGCGCTCGTCGTGCTCACCGAGCGAGTGCGCGACGACGCCGCGGACACGATGCGGTACTTCACCGAGCAGGGCGTGGCCTTGAAGGTGATCTCCGGCGACAACCCCCGCACGGTCGGCGCGGTGGCCGCGCATGTGGGCGTCCCGGGAGTGACCTCCGCCGCCGACGCCGTCGACGCGCGTCAACTCCCGGCGGAGGTCGATGCCCTCGCCGCCGTCCTGGAGAAGCGCAGCGCGTTCGGTCGCGTGACTCCCCAGCAGAAGCGGGGGGTCGTCGGCGCGCTGCAGAGCACGGGCCACGTTGTCGCGATGACCGGGGACGGGGTCAACGATGCGCTCGCCTTGAAGGATGCCGACATCGGCGTCGCCATGGGCAACGGCTCACCTGCCACCCGGGCCGTCGCGCAACTCGTATTGCTGGACGGCAAGTTCTCACACCTGCCCGACGTCGTTGCGGAAGGACGGCGCGTCATCGCCAACATCGAGCGCGCGGCGAACCTGTTCCTGGTGAAGAACGTGTACTCGCTCGTCCTCGCGTTGATCGCGGGCATCACGCTGGCTGCTTATCCGCTGGCGCCCATCCAGCTCACCCTGATCTCCACGGTCACCATCGGCATCCCCGGCTTTGTGCTCGCGCTAGCGCCGAACAAGCGACGTTACGTTCCCGGCTTTCTTTCGCGAGTACTTCGCTTCGCGATTCCGACCGGAATCGTGACCGGCGTCGCTGCCTACCTTGGCTACTCGCTCACCCGTGTCCTCGACCCGACGGCCGGCGTCGCCGGTGGCCGGACGACGGCCACGATCACCGTGCTCATCGTGTCCCTGTGGGTCCTCGTCGTGCTCGCCCGTCCGCTCGCCGGCTGGAAGCTTCTCCTGGTGGCAAGCATGGCGGGCATAGTGGCCGTGATCATTGCTGTACCCGCGCTGGCCACCGACATCTTCTTGCTCTATCCAACGCCCCTCCGGCTCGGTCTCGCAGCCGCGCTCGGCGCCGGCGGCGCGCTCATGGTTGAGCTGTCGTACCGGGCAGTCGACCTCGCCGTGAAGGTCAGTCAGTCCCATCGTTCGTGATCATGCGCAGGAACAGCGAGTGCAGCCGAGTGTCGCCGGTCATCTCGGGATGGAAGGACGTGGCGAGCAGCCGACCTTGCCTGACGGCGACCGCGTGACCCGCACCGGGTCCAGTTCGGAGGGTCGCCAGCACCGTCGCCCTTGGCCCGACGGAGTGGACCCACGGCGCCCGGATAAAGATTGCGTGGAACGGATCCCCCGGGATACCGGCGATGTCGACGTCTTCCTCGAAGGAGTCGACCTGCCGGCCGAACGCGTTGCGGCGAACTGTGATGTCGAGGCCGCCGAGCGTTTCGGTCAGCCCGGACCCCACGGGTCCGCCATCGAGCCGGTCGGCGAGCAGGATCATGCCGGCGCAGGAACCGAAGGCCGGCAGACCGGTGGCAAGGTGGGCCCGAAGGGGCTCGAGCAGCCCGAACTCGCGGGCCAACTTGATCATCGTGGTCGACTCGCCACCGGGCAGCACGATGCCGTCGATGGCGTCCAGTTCCGTCGCCCGGCGGATCGGGCGGGCGTCTGCGCCGACTGACCGCAGGGCGGCGAGATGCTCACGCACGTCGCCCTGGAGAGCGAGAACGCCGATGCGCGAGGCGGCGCCTGGCGTGCTCAGGGGACGAAGTTCCAGTAAGGGCCGCGACGCTCGAAACGCTTTTCGCAGGCAGCGCACGTGGCCACGTCCGTCGCCCAACGGAGCGAACCGGAGCACGACGGGCATCGCATCCGCCGGGCCAGCTGAGCTACGTAGCCATCGATCCCGTGCGGTGCTTCGACCAGTGCGGCCGGCTGTGGTACCCGGCGAGTGGCGATCACGAACTGGTTGGGGCCCCACCATCCGCGGCCGGTGCGCTGCACGACCCGCTCCAGACCCCGCATCGGCGGGGTGAGCAGCCTGACGGCCGACGGGGGAATGTGCTGATCCCACCGCCGGAAATTGTTGACGCTAGCGGCGACGGTGGTGTCGAACCCGGAACGACTGATCGTCGAGCGGACGGCGTCCAGCTGGAAGGTCCAGAACTTCTCGTCCGTCTGGCCAACCGGGACGGGCTCGCGGCCGGCGATCTCCGTGCGCTTCGTCTTCGACGTGGCGGCGCGCGCGCGAGCGAGCAAGTGATGCTTGATCGGCACGTCGAACAAGGCGCGGCGGCGGACGGTACGCAACATCTCGTCGACGGCTCGCTCGATGTCGGCCAGGT
The DNA here is from genome assembly GCA_963748415.1 of uncultured Actinomycetota bacterium. GTDB lineage: Bacteria > Actinomycetota > Actinomycetes > Mycobacteriales > Jatrophihabitantaceae > CAVVJA01. The sequence continues at coordinate 128,919 of CAVVJA010000008.1, forward strand.
GGTGGAGGACGCGAACGGTCAGGGAGGCATCGAATGCGGAGTCCACGAACGGCAGCGCCGAAAGGTCGGCTCGCACGAGATGCAGGCGACCGGCCGCGACATCTTCCGGGTTGAGCTCACCGGCACGCTCCAGGTTCGTCACCGAGTAGTCGATGAGCACCGCGTGCGCAACCCAATCTCGGTAGTGCACAGCGTTGCGACCGAATCCGCCACCGAAGTCGGCGAACCACTCGCTGGGACCGAGGTCACGCATGAGCCGGGTGAGCACCACCGTCTCAGCCCACTGCTCGTAGTCCCGACCGGTCCAGAAGGTCTGGTAGTCGTAATCGTTGCTGTCGTAGTCGGCAACCGTGTCGTGCGGACTCGTCGGGCGAACCGACATGCGCTCGCGTCCTCGCTTCTCTATCGGATCTGCCGGGCCGGTCGACCGGCTGCAGCTCCGTACCCCGGTCAGACCTCGGGCCTACCAGCCGCGCTCGGCGAGCCGGTGCGGCGCCGCGATCTCCTCGACGTTGATGCCAACCATCGCCTCGCCGAGGCCACGGGACACCTTAGCGAGCACGTCCGGATCGTCATAGAAGGTCGTCGCCTTGACGATGGCTTCCGCCCGGCGCGCCGGGTTTCCGGACTTGAAGATGCCCGACCCGACGAAGACGCCCTCCGCACCGAGCTGCATCATCATCGCGGCGTCCGCGGGAGTGGCGATGCCTCCGGCCGTGAACAGCACGACCGGTAGCTTGCCGGCCCGAGCCACCTCGGCGACCAGATCGTACGGTGCCTGCAACTGCTTGGCGGCGACGAACAGCTCGTCCTCCGGCAGTACGGTCAGTCGCCGGATCTCGCTGCGGATCTGGCGCATATGGGTGACCGCGTTGGAGACGTCCCCGGTCCCAGCCTCGCCTTTGGACCGGATCATCGCCGCGCCCTCGGTGAGGCGCCGGAGCGCTTCTCCGAGGTTGGTCGCGCCGCAAACGAAAGGCACGGTGAATGTCCACTTGTCGATGTGGTTGGCGTAGTCCGCCGGCGTGAGCACTTCGGACTCGTCCACATAGTCGACGCCGAGTGCCTGCAGCACCTGCGCTTCGACGAAATGGCCAATGCGCGCCTTGGCCATGACCGGGATGGACACGGCGGAGATGATGCCGTCGATCATGTCCGGATCACTCATTCGGGATACCCCGCCTTGGGCGCGGATGTCGGCCGGAACCCGTTCGAGCGCCATGACCGCGACCGCACCGGCGTCCTCGGCGATCTTGGCTTGCTCCGGAGTGACGACGTCCATGATGACGCCACCCTTGAGCATCTCCGCCATCCCACGCTTGACACGTGCGGTTCCGACGAGGTGGGCGCCGGCGGGCCGCTCGGTGTGATCCTGCTCTGACATGACTCCCAGTTTACGGACGTTCCGGCGTAGTCCGGGCCATCCGTTGCCACGCCGATGGCCTGGCCGAGCCGGCCATCAGCGCACTGACAGCGGCGTGCCTTTCGCCACCAGCAAGATCCACGTCCCACCGGGTTTGAGAGAGATTGGCGTGCCCTGCCGGGTCCGCAGTGCGGTACCGGATGCTGTCGTGGGCCGTGACCACGTCCCGACGATCTCGCGCCCGTCGCGGAACACCGCGACCGGCCCGCGTCCGACGCTGTGTGTGTACTTCGTCACGTTGCCGACCACGTCAACGTCGGCCGGATTCACGGTGACATTGCAGTACTGGATGATGACGTTCGGGGTGGAGATCGCCGCCCCGTCGGCGGCCGTCTGCCGCGCTCCGTCGATGACCCGTACATATCGCTTGGATGCCGCGTCGTAGTCGAAACCGACGAGCGCGCTGTTGGCCCCGCCGATGGTGGTCCGAAACGTTCGACCGCTGCGCGTCGTTGCGCGGCTCGGGACGGTCGCCGACCACGTGAATCCAATGCTCTTCGCCTTCCCGGCCGTCCGGAACGCCGCGGCGAGCACCGCCGTGTTCAGCATCAGGTTGTACGGAACGCTGCGGCCGAAATCTCGCGCGAAACCCGGACCGCCCTCGTACACCCCGTGAATGATCGAGTGGCTGACTGCCTGCAGCGAGTCGCCCGCGCCGCCGGAGGCGGAAATCACGATCGGGCCATATTGCGTGAGCAACTCTGGATCACTCGCGCGCACGCTGCGTACCGGCTCCACCACCGGACGTTTCGACGCGAAGACCGCGAGCAGCCGAGTTAGCCCGGCCTCCGCCTGTTCGACGTACACGACGTCTGCCTGGTCGACCCCACGTTGCGGGCGCCCGTTGAACGTGTCGTCGATCTTCACAGCGATGACCGCGCCAGCCGGCGGCGCCCCCATCCCGGTGAATGGGTTGGTGGGCCGGACCGGCTTGGGCTTGGGCTTGGGCTTCGGTCTGCGCGTCGGCGTCGCGCTCGGCCGCGGCGTAGGCGTGGGCGACGCTGAGGCGGCGACGGGCCGCGACGACGGGTGCTGCGTAGCGGCGACCCCGATGCCCACTCCAGCGGCGACGACGACGGCCGCACTGACCCCGGCGATGACCTTCTGCTTCGTGCTCAGGGCGCGTACGCGATTGAGCACGATCACGATGTTGCCTCCTCGTGCGGCGCAGCGGATCGCGGCGGTGGCACTCGATCCGGAAACACCAGCGTCTCGTCGATGTCGAAGTAGCGCGGCATCTCACGATGCCCTGCGAGGTGAAGAATCCGCGGCATTCGGCGGCCCCGGAGGTGTCGCGTGTCGCGGACGGCGTCGTTGTAGAAGCGGCGGGCGATGTTTACCCGCACGCACGCCTCGTGCAGCTCACCGGCCTCCGGGTCTCGGGTGTCCGGATGCCGCTCGGCCAGGTCCGCGATGGCGTGCCCGACCTCGTTTTCGGCCGCCTCTCGGTCGAAGCCGACCGTAGCCAACGCGTCGGTCGCAACCTGGTCGTACCGATAGGCCTCGGTGCGATCGAGGGACGCCGCACCCACCTCGGCGACATGCTGCAGCGCCGCGGCGCGGCGCACGAGCTGTGCATCCAGCGCCGCCTGGGCGGCATCCACCCGCGCGTGCAACCGGTCCAACCGGGTCAACGTGAAGATCACCCAGGCAGTGAGCAGCACCGTCAGGACGACGGCACCGATCAGCCACCCGACCGACAACATGGGCAGTCAGCGTAGGTGGGATCGTGAAGGGATACGCAACGGGGCCTGCGCCGTTAACCGTTCGTGATTGTGAACCCAGAGTTCTGTAGCGGCATTACGTCATTGATCACGTCAGTTGACGGCGCCGGCAATCGCCAGGTCGTACACGCGCACCACTTGGGCGACGATGACCGACCAATCGAAGGGCGCGACCGCTCTAGCGCCCGCCGCGGCGAGCCGTGACCGGAGCGCCGGGTCGTCGAGCATGCCGGCCAGCGCGACCGCCAGCGCCTCGGCGTCGCCGGTCGGGAACAGCTGGCCCGCCGATCCCTCGCCGAGCACGCGTCGAAATGCCTCGAGATCACTCGCGACGATGGGGGCCCCGGCGGCCATCGCCTCGAGCAGGATGATCCCAAAGCTCTCTTGCCCCGTGTTGGGGGCGCAATACAGGTCGACGGTGCGCAGCAGGCTCGCCTTCATCGGTTCGCTGACCTGACCAAGCACAGTCACTCGACCGCGGACGGTAGCCGGCAGTGCGTGCCGGAATCCCTCGGCGTCACCCCGCCCGGCGACCAGGAGCTGGAGATTCGGCCGGCTCGGCGCGAGCTGTTCCAGAGCGGCGATCAAAACCTGCATTCCCTTGCGCGGCTCGTCGTAGCGGCCGATGAAGCCGACGGTCTGGCCGTATGCTGCGAACTCGGCAAGTGGCTCGGCCGAGCGGAATCGGTCGATCGAGATTCCGTTGGGAATCACGACGGCGTCAGCACCCAGATGTTCGACGATGACCTTGCGAGCAGCAGTGGATACTGCGATGCGCCCCGAGAGCTTCTCAAAAAATGGTTGCAGCATCGTGTCGAACATGGCGAGCACGCGTGAGCGCGTGGTGGCCATGTGAAACGTGGCGACGAGCGGGCCGTCGTGGATCATGCAGGTCAGCAACGACAGGCTCGCCGCCGCCGGCTCGTGGACATGGACGACGTCGAACTTGCCGTCGCGCAACCAGTGACGCACGCGCGCGGCGGACACGAGCCCGAACTGCACCCGGGCCACCGATCCGTTGTAGGGAACGGGGACGGATTTGCCGGCGAGGACGACGTGGTTGGGTAGATCCGGGGTGTCCTCGTCGCCCGGGGCCAGAACGGACACCTGGTGCCCGAGCCCGATGAGGGTCTCGGCGAGATCGCGAACGTGCGCTTGCACCCCTCCGGGGATGTTCCACGAATACGGGCAGACGATGCCGATCCGCAACTCAGCCACCTGTCGTGTGCGTCGAATCCGCACCAGGGACCAGGGCCGCCTCCGGCGCGTCGCCCAGCGTCCTGGACGCATCCAGGTCCGCGAGCCAGAGTCTTTGCAGCATATGCCAGTCGCTCGGATGGGCGGCGATGTGCGCGGCGAAGGCGTTCGCCAGGGTCTGGGTGCCAGTCGCGACGCGCTCCCGCATCCGGTGCTGCTCAAGAAGGTCGACGGGCGGCCCGATGTGCTGGCCCCAGCCGCCGTCACCGGTGAACCACAGGCCGACCGGCAGCAGGGTGGCACCGGTCGTGGCCGCCAACAGAGCCGGTCCAGCGGGCATCCGCGCCGTCGCCCCGAAGAACTCGACGTTCACTCCGGAGCGCGACAGATCGCGGTCGGCGACGAGGCACACGCACTCACCGCCGCGCAACCGGGCGGCCAAGATCTCGGCGGCCGGCCGCGGCCCGCCGGTCAGCGCCACGACCCGCATACCGATGCCCTCCCGGTACGCCACGAACCGGTTGTAGAGCGATTCCGGTCGGAGTCGCTCGGCGACGGTGGTGAACGGAACGCCGTGCTTGATGAGCCAGATGGCCGCGACATCCCAATTTCCCATGTGCGGCAGAGCCAGGATCAGACCGCGGCCGGCCGCCATTGCCCGGTCAAGGTGCTCTGCGCCTTCGGTGCCGGCGTCGACGCGAGTGACAATCTCGTCGAGGTCCATGGTCGGCAGCCGGAACGTCTCCAGCCAGTACCGGCAGTACGAGCGCATCGCCAACTTGACCAACGCATCGAGTTCTGGCCCGGGACACTGCGGACCGACCACGCGCCGCAGGTTGGCCCGCAGTCTCTGGACACCCTTCGATTGCCGGCGCACCGTGACGTCCGCTGCGGCGCGGAAACCGGCGGCGGCGACCCACTCGGGCAATCGGTTGGTCGCCTTCCAGCCGGCCGCGAACGCGAGATCGAGGGCGCGGTCCCGAGCGCTGTGGGCGTTCATGCCGCCGTCGTGTCCCGTGACTGCTGCCACACGGCTGCCATCCGCTGCCCGATCGTGATACTGGATGCCACCACGAGAATCCACAACGCGGCGGCCTGCACGTACGGCACACGCAGATGGTCCCCCGACAGCCCGGTACCCACGAGAACGATGATCAGACGTTCCGCCCGCTCGGCGATGCCCACCGTAGCGTTCAGGCCAAGACCTTCCGCGCGGGCCCGGATGTAGGACGTGAGCCCGCCCAGCACGAGGCACAACATGGCGGCGGCGAGCATCCACGGCTGGTCGTGCCGGGCGAAATACCAGGCGATGGACCCGAAGATCGCGGCGTCGGCGAGCCGGTCGCCCGTCGAATCGAGCACTGCGCCGAACTTGGTGGTCTTGCCGCTGGCCCGGGCCACCGCTCCGTCGAGGACATCCAGCATCACGAAACCCCAGATCAGCAGGGTCCCGGAGAACCACCAGCCCTGAGTGAAGAAGATCAGCGCCGATGCCGTCGCACCTACCGTGCCGGTGATGGTGATGGCGTCCGGGGTTACGCCGTGCCGGGCGAGCCAGGCGCCAAACGGGTTGATCGTGTTACTCACCCATGCGCGGGCGTGGATGTTGAGCACGCGGACAGCGTCCCTTCGGGTGACTGCCCACCCGGACCGCCGCGCACGCTGCGACCTGGTGGTGCGCGCTCACGATAGCCGGATCAGCGGTGACGGATCTGGGAACCGCGCTTGTCCGCGCCCCGACGTTGGGTGTCGAATGCCAGAGAAGGTGCAATGTGCGGCGATACCGAGGCCGCCTGCGAACGAATCTCGTGGAGGTGGCCTGATGCCGACCAAGAAGTCCGCCGGCGACAAGCGCACGGCGGTGGGCACGTTCGAGACGGCCGACCGCCCCGAGAAGATCCGCAACGTCGCCTTGGTAGGACATTCCGGTTCGGGGAAGACAACGCTGGTGGAGGCCCTGCTCGCGGCCACAGGGACGATCACCCGCGCCGGAACGGTGGCGGACGGATCGACGGTCAGCGATGCCGACCCGGTCGAGGTCGCCCAGCAACGGTCCGTCGCCCTGGCGGTGTGCCCACTCCGCCACGACGACATCGTCGTGAATCTCCTCGACACCCCCGGCTACCCGGACTTCACCGGCGAGCTGCGGGCGGGCCTGCGGGCAGCAGACGCCGCGCTGTTCGTGGTGTCCGCGGCGGAGGACATCGACCCGATCACCTCGACCCTGTGGGAGGAGTGCGCCGCGCTCGGCACGCCGCGTGCGGTCGTCATGACGCGGCTGGATACCCCGCGGGCCTCCTTCGACGACTGCGTCGCGGCCTGCCAGCGCGTGTTCGGCGGGGCCGACGGCCAGGCCGTCCTGCCGCTCTACCTGCCCGTCGCGCACGCGCCCGAGACGGCCCCGGAGGCTCTGGTGGGCCTGCTGAGCCGCCGGGTGTACGACTACGCATCCGGTTTCCCGCCGAAGGTGTCCGACCTGAGCGACGACGTCGCAGTCGCCGGCGATGTCGAGCGTGCGCGGAATGCTCTCATCGAGGCGATCATCAACAACAGCGAGGACGAGAGCCTGCTCGACCGTTACCTGTCCGGCGAGGACATCGGCGTGGATGTGCTGATCGACGATCTGGAAACCGCGGTTGCGCGGGGAACCTTCTACCCCGTCGTGCCCGTGTGTTCAGGGACCGGTCTGGGTCTCGGCGAGCTGTTGGAGATCATCAGCGGCGGCTTCCCGTCGCCGGTTGAGCTCGATCCGCCCGCCGTCACCACCGTAACCGGCGGCCCGGCGAAACCCATCCAATGCGACCCGGCCGGGCCGCTGGTAGGCGAGGTCATCCGCACGTCCGTCGACCCCTATCAGGGCCGGCTGTCCATCCTGCGCATCTTCTCGGGCACGCTCACCCCGGACAGCGCTATCCACATTTCCGGACACGGAGGCGCGTCGCGTGGGCATCCGGACCACGACACGGACGAGCGGGTCGGCCAGCTCTTCTCGCCGTTCGGCTCCGCGCTGCGCCCGATCGACAGGGCGGTAGCCGGTGACATCTGCGCGGTTGGTCGCCTCACCGTCGCCGAGACCGGGGACACCGTGTCGGACAAGGCCGCGCCCCTATTGGTGGAACCCTGGTCGTTGCCCGAGCCGCTCCTGCCGATCGCCGTCCAGGCGGCGACCCGGGGCGATGAAGACGCTCTTGCCAAGGCCCTCGGGCGACTGACGGCGGGCGACCCTACGGTGCGGGTAGAACGCAGCCCGGACACCGGCCAGCTCGTGCTCTGGTGTTTGGGCGAGGCTCACGCTGATGTCGTACTGGACCGGCTGCGCGTGTCTGGAGCACGCGTAGACACCATTCCGGTCAAGATCGCCGTGCGGGAGACGTTCACCGATACCTCACGTGGCCACGGCCGCCTCGTCAAGCAGTCCGGCGGGCACGGTCAGTATGCGGTCTGCGACATCGAGGTGGCACCGCTCCCCCGCGGTTCCGGCGTGGAATTCGCGGAGAAAGTCGTCGGCGGCGCCGTGCCGTCCCAGTTCATCGGCTCGGTCGAGAAGGGTGTGCGATCGCAGCTGGAGCATGGCCTGGACAACGACCACATCCCGATCGTCGACGTGCAGGTCACCCTCCTGGACGGCAAGGCCCACAGCGTCGATTCGTCCGACGCCGCGTTTCAGATGGCCGGCGCCCTCGCGGTGAAGGACGCCGCGCCGAAGGGCGGCGTGTCGATGCTGGAGCCGCTCGCGACCGTGGACATCACCGTGCCTGACGCGTACGTCGGTTCGGTACTGTCCGATATGTCCGGGCGACGGGGTCGGGTCACCGGAACCGAGCCCGATCCCACGGCCCCCCACGGCATGGAACGGACTGTCGTGCACGGCGAGGTGCCCGAGGCCGAGCTCACCCGGTACGCGATCGTCCTGCGCTCGCTCACGGCCGGAACCGGCCATTTCGCGCGCCGGTTCGCCCGCTACGAGGTCGTACCGCAGCACGTCGCCGCCCAACTCCGCGAGGCTGCCAAGACCTGAGCGCATTCCGGCCGGCTTCGGATCGAGCGCCGGTCGCTGACCTTCAGCGCAGCCGTCGGCGCTGGGTCGGTCGTGATCTTGGACTGCTAGCCCTGGAGCGCCGGTAAGTCCAAGATCATCGGTGCTTCTGGAACGGCGCTCTTCATCGGCGTCCCGACCTGGTGGCCGGCTACTCCTTGGGGAGTTTGAGCTTGCTCAGATCCGGCATCTTCGTGCCAGGAGGTAGCTGCGGAGGCACGCCGCCGAGTGAGCCGAGCCCACTGGGCAGGCCGCCCGGCATACCGCCGATTCCTCGTGGAAGCCCGGCGGGTGTCCTCGGCGCAGTGGGACCGCGACCGGATCCGGAGCGCCCCTTCTTGCCCTTGCGGCCTTTCGTGGACTTGGTGTTCTTCCGTCGCGCGCCCGGCAGGCCCATGGCGCCACCCATCTGCTGCATCATCTTGCGGGCCTCGAAGAATCGGTCGACGAGGTTGTTCACCTCACTGACCGAAACGCCGGAACCATGAGCGATACGAAGCCGGCGCGACCCGTTGATCATTTTCGGGTTCTCTCGCTCCGACGGTGTCATCGACCGGATGATGGCTGCCGTCCGATCGAGGTCCCGATCATCGACCTGGCTGATCGCCTCCTTCATCTGCCCCATGCCCGGCAGCATCCCGAGCAGATTCGAGATAGGCCCCATCCGACGAATCGCCTGCAGTTGCTCGAGAAAGTCTTCCAGTGTGAACTCATTGCCGGTGCCCAGCTTGGCGGCCATCTGTTCCGCTTCGGCCTGGTCGAAAGTGCGCTCGGCCTGCTCGATGAGGGTCAGCATGTCGCCCATCCCGAGGATGCGTGACGCCATCCGGTCGGGATGGAAGACATCGAAGTCCTCGAGCTTCTCGCCGTTGGACGCGAACATGATCGGCTCACCGGTGACGTACCGGACGGACAGCGCCGCACCGCCGCGCGCGTCTCCGTCCAGCTTGGTGAGTACGACACCGCTGAAGCCGACTCCGTCGCGGAAGGCCTCCGCAGTGTTTACCGCGTCCTGTCCGACCATGGCGTCGACGACGAACAGGATCTCCTGGGGCTGGACCGCGTCACGGATTGCCGCGGCTTGGTTCATCATCTCGGTGTCGATGCCGAGGCGCCCGGCCGTGTCGACGATCACCATGTCGTGCTGGGCCCGACGAGCGAAATCGAGGGAGTCACGCGCGACCTGAATCGGGTCACCCACGCCGTTGCCGGGCTGTGGGGCGAACACCGGAATGCCGGCCCGCTGGCCGACGACCTGGAGTTGCGTCACCGCGTTGGGACGTTGCAGATCAGCAGCAACGAGCACCGGCGTGTGGCCCTGGGCACTCAGCCAACGACCGAGCTTTCCCGCGAGCGTTGTCTTACCCGAGCCCTGCAACCCCGCCAGCATGATCACCGTCGGCGGCGTCTTGGCGAACTTCATCCGGCGGGTCTCTCCGCCGAGGATCGCGACGAGCTCCTCGTCGACGATCTTGATGACCTGTTGCGCAGGATTCAGCGCGCGAGATACCTCCTCGCCGCGGGCCCGCTCCCTGATCGCCCCGATGAATTGGCGTACGACCGGCAACGCGACGTCCGCCTCGAGCAGCGCTATGCGAATCTCGCGGGCCGTCGCGTCGATGTCGGCGTCCGAGAGCCGGCCCTTGCCGCGGAGGCTGGTGAAGACCGCGCTCAGGCGATCGGACAGAGTGTCGAACACAAGGCAGACCCTTCGATCGGTAGTCCGGTTCCAGGGTAGTCGGGACGCAGGCGGCGACCGGCGGTCAGATCAAGCCGCGGCCGCCGTCGATGTAGAGCACCTGGCCGGTGATGTATCCGGACTCCTCGGCGCAGAAGAACGCCACCGCGTTCGCGACATCCTCCGGCAGGCCGCCACGCCGCACCGGCAACGCCGCGGCAGTCTCCTCACGCATCTGTTCGAATGTGGTCCCGATGCGCTCCGCGGTTGCTCTGGTCATCGCGGTCGCGATGAATCCCGGCGCGACAGCATTGACGGTCACTCCGAACGGTCCGAGTTCGATCGCCATCGTCTTGGTCAGACCTTGCAAGCCGGCTTTGGCGGCTGAGTAGTTGGCTTGACCACGATTGCCCAGCGCAGATGTCGAAGACATCGAGACGATGCGCCCATACCGCGCTTCGACCATGTGTTTCTGCGCGAGCTGGCTAGCGAGAAATGCGCCGCGCAAGTGGACATCCAGAACCGTCGTCCAGTCGTCGTCAGACATCTTGAACAGCAGGTTGTCGCGTAGGACGCCCGCGTTGTTGACGAGGATGTGCAGCCCGCCGAATCGTTCCACGACCCGATCAACGGCGGCCTGCACGTCCTCGCGTCGGGACACGTCGCCACCAAGGCCCAGGGCTCTGCCCCCAGCGCTCGTGAGCTGCTCGGCCATCTCGACGGCCGAGCTTCGTTGCAGGTCGAGCACCGCGACGCTCGCCCCTCCTTGGGATAACCGTCGGGCGACCGCTGCGCCGATACCCTGCGCTGCGCCGGTCACGAGCGCAACCCGGCCTTCCACTCCAGGCATGCAGATCTCCTTCCCCCGTGTCAGAGGCCAACATCCCGCGGGCCGGCGGTTGCCTGGGCCGTCTTTGCTCCGATGAGCCGGGACAGAATATCGACCAGGCTCGCCGCGTCCTCGGCGTCCGGCGTCGGGAGCATCGCCAGCACTGGGGTGTCGATGCCGGCATCGACATACGCCCGTAACCGCTCGGAGCACTCTTCGGGCCGGCCATGCACGACCAGCGCATCAACCACGTCGTCCGGCACTGCGGCCAGTGCCGCCGCCCGATCACCAGCGGCCCAGGCGGCCCACATCGGTTCGAGGATCTCGCCGCGGCCGAGCCACCGGTGGAATTCGGCGTATGCGGGCACGGTCAGGTAGCTCGAGATGAGTCGCCGGCCGAGGGAGCGGGCATAAGCCAGGTCGGCCGTCGGGCACACGAATATCCGGGCGACGACCTCGACGTCCGGGTTCTCGACGGCCTCGACGCACCGAGCGACATCGTCGGGAGCGATCCAGTTGAGGATCGCGCCGTCGGCTTCCGCCCCGGCCAGGCGCAGCATCTGGCGACGTAGTCCGGCGAGCATGATCGGGGGCGGCTCGGCCGGTGGCGTCTCCAGCGCGAACCGCCGGATGCGGAACGTGTCGAACTGGCCGTCGACGCGCTCACCGGCCAATGCCGCCCGAACCATCCGCAACACGTCGCGAGTGCGCCGCCATGGTGCGTCGAAGGTCAGCCCGTTCCAGTCCGCGACGATGACCGGGCTCGAGGCGCCGAGCCCGAGGACGAAGCGGCCGGGCGCCGCGTTGGCGAGCGAGGCCGCGCTCATCGCGATGAGGGCCGGTCCGCGCGTGAATACCGGGACGATCGCCGTGCCTAGCCGCAGTGTCGGAGCCCAGACCGAGGCGAGGGCGAGCGGCGTGAACGCATCGGTTCCGGCGACCTCCGCAGTCCAGGCGTCGGTGTATCCCGCGGCGGCAAGTGCCGGAACCAGGGCGGCGTGATCGGCGAGTGACATGCCGGTGACTGGAATGGTCATCCCCCATCGCCCGCCCCGGTCGGGCGTCATGTCAGCTGGTCACCATGTCGAACAGACTGCCGACCCCGAACGTCACTGCGGCGGCGAATGTTCCGAGCAGGAGTTGGCGAATTCCGGAGAAGATCCAGCTGCGACTGGTGAATTGCGCGGTCAGCGCCCCGGCACCGAACAGCGCGGCGAGCGACAGCACAGCCGAGATGACGAGTGAGGTCGAGCCCACCAAGTACGGCAGGAGCGGGATCATCGCTCCGACTGTGAACGACGCGAACGACGAGCCCGCCGCGGTCCAGGGGCTCGGTAGCGCCGTCGGATTGACCCCGAACTCAGCCATTGCGTGGACCGACAATGCCTCGTCCGGGTCGCGCGAGATCTGCTCGGCTACCTGATGCGCAACCGCTGGCTCGACGCCCCGGTCGACGAAGCTTTGCGCAAGTTCTGCCTCCTCGGCCGCGGCGTTGACCCGAAGCTCGCGCCGCTCGACCTCGATTTCGGCATGGGCCGATTCGTTCTGGCTCTGCACCGAGACATACTCGCCGGTCGCCATGGAGAAGGCGCCACCGACGAGCCCGGCGAGCCCGGCGAGGGCCACGGAGGTGCTGTCGGCATTGGCGCCGGCGACCCCGGCGATCAGCGCGAAGTTGGACACCAGGCCGTCCATCATCCCGAACACCGTCGGCCGCAACCATCCGCCGGTCACGGAGCGATGTTGGTGGTGGACCTCCGCACCACCAGTCATCCGTCTGCCTCGCCGGAGGCCGCAGGCGATCGTGCGTCGTCGCGATCAACCGGTCCGGGTTCGCTCTCACCGGGGCCGGGTTCGCTCTCACCAGGGCCGGATTCACTGTCGCGCGGGCGGGTGTAGAGCGATTCGTCTGGCTGAGACCGATGGCGAGTGAACCAGACGAGCGCGCCGAGGAACACCACGATGGCGGTCCAGTCGTTAAGCCGTACGCCGAGAAACTCGTGGGCAAAGTCCGATCGCAGCGCCTCGATCCACGCCCGCCCGGCCGCATAGCCCATCGCGTAGAGCGCGAATTCGTTTCCTCGGCCGAGTGTCCACCGGCGAGCCGCCCAGATCAGCGCGAACCCCAACGCGATGTCCCAAAGCGACTCGTACAGGAATGTCGGTTGGTAGTACCCCTGAACGGTGCTCCCGGTTCCACAGTCGACGGCATGCCCGGCGACGGTGTCGAAGCAATGAATCTGCAGCTTCCACGGCACGCTCGTCGGGCCGCCGAACAATTCGTTGTTGAACCAGTTGCCCCACCGACCGATGCCCTGGGCGAACGCGAGCCCGGGCGCCGCAGCGTCAGCGAAAGCGGTGAGCCGGATGCCTTTTCGCCGACACCCGATCCACGCTCCGAGGACGCCCATGGCCACGGCTCCCCAGATGCCGAGGCCGCCGTCCCAAATCTTCAGGGCATCGATCGGGTGCCGGCCCGACCCGAAGTATTTTTCGCCGTCGGTGATGACGTGGTAGAGCCGGCCGCCGATGATGCCGAGAATGATTGCCCAGAACGCGACGTCCCAGACGTCCTCGTCCCGGCCGCCACGCGCCCGCCACCGACGGAGGGTGAGCGCGACGCACACGAAGATGCCGGCAACGATGCACAGCGCGTAGGCGCGGACCGGCAACGGTCCTAGATGCCAGACGGCCTGAGTTGGGCTCGGGATGCTGGCCACACTGCGCACTCCGTCACCGTAGACGAGATCGCAACACTAGGTTCAGGACATGGGTTCGCACGAGATCCGCGCGTTGGTGGTCACCGCTCACGGCGATCGGGATGTTCTGCAGGTCCAGCAGCGTCAGCTCGAGGACCCAGGACCCGCTGAAGTGCAGGTCCGCGTCGCGGCGTCGGGCGTGAACTTCGTCGATGTGTACCAACGGCAGGGCATCTACCCCGTTCCGACGCCGTTTGTCCTCGGCGGCGAGGGTGCGGGTGACGTTGTCGCGGTCGGGGCGAACGTCTCAGGTGTTGCCGTAGGCGACCGAGTGGCCTGGGGGAACGTGCCGGGCAGCCATGCCGAGGGGCTGAACATCGCGGCCAACTCCCTCGTGCCACTGCCGGACGAGGTCGACACCGAGGTGGCCGCGGCCGCGATGCTGCAAGGGATGACGGCCCATTACCTCGTCACGTCGACTTATCCGGTTCAGCCTGGCGACAGCGTGCTCGTGCACGCGGCGGCCGGAGGCGTCGGGCAGCTGCTCGTCCAGATGGCCAAGGCCCGCGGGGCGTTTGTCATCGCGACGGTCTCCACCGCGCAGAAGGAGGCGGTCGCCCGACGCGTGGGCGCGGATCAGGTGATCCGCTACGAGGCGCTGTCCACTGACGAACTCGCATCGGAAGTACGTCGCCGCAACCATGACGCACCAGTGCCGGTCGTCTATGACGGTGTGGGTCAGGCGACCTTCGACGCATCCCTCGCAACGCTGGCGCCACGGGGCATGTTGGTGCTGTACGGCGCGTCGAGCGGCCAGGTGCCTCCGGTCGACCCGCAGCGGCTCAACCGGGGCGGATCCCTGTACCTCACGCGGCCGACGCTCGCGCACTACATTGCGACCCGCGAGGAGCTGCTCTGGCGGGGGACAGAGGTCCTGCGGGCCATCGCTGAGGGCACGCTGCGACTGGACATCGGCGGGAAATACCGACTCGCGAATGCTGTGCAGGCGTATGACGATCTGGAGAACCGCCGGACGATCGGCAAGCTCATCCTCCAGCCGTGAGCATAACGTGCACGGCCGACTTCGCAGAGAGCTCTCTAGCAGCATGAACACTCACCGTGTTCTATAGAGGGATATCCACCACGGGGTGTTAGGGTTCCTGCTGCTACGTACCCGACCCAGGCGGTGGGAATGACCGAGGCCCCCATCCTGGTAAGGCCCCATTCCAGCTATCAGCACGAAGCCTTGCTCTACCGCGGCATGGATGCGTTCCTAGCCGGCACGGTTGGCTTTGTTCGGGATGGCCTGGCCAGCGAGCAGCCAGTCATGGTCGCTCTCCCCGAGCCCCGGCTCGGGGCGCTGCGCGAGGCACTCGGCGTCGACGCCCAGCGGGTCCGAATGATGGACATGGCTGCCGTCGGCGCGAACCCGGCCCGCATCATCCCGGCGTGGCAGGAGTTCCTCGATGACCACGACGACGACCAACCTATTCGCGGTGTCGGCGAGCCGATCTGGTTCGGGCGGCGCGGAGTCGAGATTGCCGAGTGCCAGCTGCATGAAGCATTGCTGAACCTTGCGGTCGAGCCGGATCGGCCGTTCTGGCTGCGCTGTCCCTACGACGCGGACGCGCTACCGGCCGAGATTGTGGCTGCCGCGCATCACAGTCACCCGGTGCTCGTCGAGGCCGGCGACTATCGCGGCAGCAGGTACTACGGCGGCGTCGTCCACGCCGCAGAGATGTTCGGTGAGCCGCTGCCGGAGCCCTCGGTCAGTGCGGTCAGCTACGTCTTCGACGGGATGACCGTGACCGACGCGATCAAGCATGCGGCAACCGAAGCCGGCGAGCTTGGACTCGACAGCGAGCGCCTGGCCGACCTGGCCAACGCGCTGGGCGAGATCCTCGACAACAGCGTTCGCCACGGCGGCGGGGGTGGAACGCTTCGGCTGTGGCACGATCGGGAGGCATACGTCTGCGAGGTTCGCGATACCGGGCACATCGAAGACCCGATGATCGGCCGTCGACCGCCGGCCGAGAATCCCAGCCGACGTTCGGGCTTGTTGTTGGTGAACCAGCTGTGCGACATGGTCCAGGTCCGCTCCTCCGAACACGGCACCACCGTCCGGCTCATCAGCTGGCTGTCCACGGCAGCTGACGGCTAAGACACGCCCTAGCCGGCGGTGACCCGCACCCCGTCGGCCAGGTCGGCCGCGAGGCGGGCGAGCGCGGAGATGCCGGCGGCATCCGGCGAGTCGAGCAGGCAGCGTACGAGCGCAGAGCCAACGATGACCCCGTCAGCGAACTGCGCTACCTCACCGGCCTGTCGCCCGTTCGAGACGCCGAGGCCCACGCAAACCGCAGACTTGGGCGACACGGCTCGAACCCGCGCGACCAGGATGCGCGCGGTGGCACCTACCGTGTCCCGTGCTCCGGTGACGCCCATCGTGGAGGCGGCATAGACGAAGCCACGGCACGCCGCTGCCGTGCTGGCAAGGCGGGCGTCAGTCGACGACGGCGCGACGAGGAAGACTCGGTCCAGGCCATCTGCGTCGCTGGCCGCGATCCAGGGCGCCGCCTCGTCCGGGATGAGGTCAGGTGTGATCGCGCCCGATCCGCCGGCGTCAGCCAGGTCCGTCGCGAAGCGGGCAACTCCGTAGCGTTCGACCGGATTCCAGTACGTCATCACCACCGCGGCCGCTCCGGCATCGGCGACGGCGGTGACCGCCCGAAGGACGTCCCGCATGCCCACACCCGCTCGTACGGCCGGATCCACCGCGGCCTGGATCGTCGGACCATCCATGCCCGGATCGCTGTAGGGGACCCCCACCTCCACGACGTCCACGCCTGCGGCGACCAGCGCGCGCATAGCGTCGATCGATGTGTCGACGTCCGGGTAACCGACCGGAAGATAGCCAATTAGTGCCGCGCGTCGATCGGCCTTCGCCGCGGCGATCGTCACTCCGAGCGTGCCTGGCGCTCGAGATCGGTCGGCCGCCGGAGGCGCCGCTTTCGGGCCCGATGGCTGGCTCACAGGTCGACGAGATCGAAGTAGCGGGACGCGGTCTCGACGTCCTTGTCACCGCGCCCGGACAAGTTGATGAGGATGATCGCGTCCGGCCCCAACTCGCGCCCGAGTTGTTGCGCGCCAGCTAGGGCGTGGGCGGACTCGATCGCCGGGATGATGCCCTCGGTGCGACACAACAGCTGAAAGGCGTCCATCGCCTCGGCGTCCGTAACCGGCCGGTATTCAGCGCGGCCGATGTCGTGCAGGTAGGCGTGTTCCGGGCCCACGCCCGGGTAGTCCAAGCCGGCCGAGATCGAATGCGATTCGACCGTCTGCCCATTTGCATCCTGGAGCAGATAGGAACGCGCGCCATGCAGCACGCCCGGCGAACCACCGGTGATCGTCGCGGCGTGCCGGCCACTGTCGATGCCCTCACCCGCGGCCTCGAAGCCGACGAGACGCACTGATGCGTCGGGAATGAAGGCTGCGAAGATGCCGATCGCGTTCGAGCCACCGCCCACGCATGCGGCGACCACGTCGGGCAGTCGGCCAGCGCGCTCGAGAACCTGGGCGCGAGACTCCGTGCCGATGACTCGGTGAAACTCGCGCACCATCATCGGGATCGGATGCGGGCCGGCCGCGGTGCCGAACAGGTAATGCGTCGAGTCGACATTCGCCACCCAGTCGCGGAAGGCTTCGTTGATCGCGTCTTTCAGGGTCCGTGATCCGGTGCCGACGGGCACGACTTCGCAGCCGAGTAGCCGCATGCGGGCCACGTTCAGGGCCTGCCGGCGGGTGTCCTCCTTACCCATGTACACCGTGCAGTTCAAACCGAGTAGCGCCGCCGCGGTCGCAGTGGCCACGCCATGCTGACCGGCGCCGGTCTCCGCGATCACTCGGGTCTTTCCGAGTCGCTTCGTAAGCAGCGCTTGGCCCAGCACATTGTTGATCTTGTGTGAACCGGTGTGGTTGAGATCCTCTCGTTTGAGCAGGATGCGGGCACCGCCGGCTTCGGCGGCGAACCGAGGTGCTTCGGTGAGGGCCGACGGCCGGCCGGCATAGTCACGTAGCAATCGGTCGAGCTCCGCGACGAACTCGGGGTCGGCCTGCGCGGAATGGAACGCCTCTGTCAACTCCTCGAGCGCCGAGACAAGCGCCTCCGGGACGAATCGGCCACCGTAAAGACCGAAATGTCCTGTCCGATCAGGGGATTCTGTGCGCAATTCGATATGCGTGGTCATGGCAAGGCTCCTGGGTCAGCGACCGACGGTTGGCGAGGGGATGCAGCTCACCCCTGCCATCGATGCGCGCCGTTGACGTGACCCATGCCGGGCAGTCTAACCGTCGAGCACTGTGGATCTCTGCCGCGCGGGCCGGGTGCGGGGACGAGCCCCCGGAGGGTGGGTGACGGCCTTAGCGGGAGGCGCGCGGAGTTGCGGGGTGAGCCCCGGCCGTTACCAGCTCAGCGACGGCTCCGCGGGGATCGGAGGTCGTTACCAGACCGGTGCCGACGAGCACCGCGTCCGCGCCCGCCGCCGCGTATTCGATCAGATCGAGTGGCCCACGGACGCCGGATTCCGCGATCTTCACGACGTCGCTCGGCAGTCCCGGTGCGATTTGCTCGAAGCGCGATCGGTCGACTCGCAAAGTCCGCAAATCTCGCGCGTTGACACCGATAACGCGCGCACCCGCGTCGAGAGCGCGAGAGGCCTCATCCTCCGTGTGAACCTCGACCACTGCGGTCATGCCAAGCGACTCCACGCGCTCACGCAGCCCGACCAGCGCGTTCTGTTCGAGCATCGCGACGATTAGCAGCACGAGGTCCGCTCCATGTGCCCGAGCCTCGTGCACTTGATAGGAACAGTAGATAAAGTCCTTACGTAGCAGCGGAATTGTCACTGCGGCTCGCACCTGATCGAGGTCATCGAGTGATCCGTCAAACCGCCGTTGCTCGGTCAGCACGCTAATTACGCGCGCGCCTCCCGCTTCGAACTCCTGAGCCAATCCCGCAGGGTCGTCGATGTTGGCGAGTTGCCCTCTCGAGGGACTGCGCCGCTTGACCTCCGCGACCACGCCGACACCGGGCGCGCGTAGCACAGCGAACCCGTTGAGCGGCGGCGGGCCGGATGCCGCGCGCGCCTTGACGTCGGCAAGCGATCGGCTCTGCTGACGCGTCGCAACATCGGCGCGTACGCCGACGAGGATCTCCTCGAGCACATTTGGGCGGTTGCCCACGAAGCCGCCTCTCCCGTGATAGCAGTTCGACCCGATGCTAGCTAGCGGGTTCATGAATCGTGTGACGGGGGCCATGGACAGGTTAGTCTCACCACCCACCGAGGGGCAGCCGTACGGTGAACCGGGCGCCTCCCTCCACCGCATGGCCGGCCTCGATCGTCCCGCCAATGCGCTCGACCAGTCCGTGGACGATCGCCAGTCCCAACCCGGTTCCGACGCTGCGAACACCGCGGTAGCGCTCGTACAACGCCGATCGGTCGAACGCGATAGCCAGATCATCGTCGGTCAAGCCCGGGCCGCCGTCCCGGACCTCCACCACGATGTGGGGCGACGTGGCCGGTTGTTCCACGCGACCCGCCAAGACGATCGGGGAACCCGACGGCGTGACGCGCAAGGCGTTCTCGAGCAGGCCGTCCAGCACCTGCCGCAGGCGGGACGCATCGGCCCAGGCGATGAGCGGCCCGACCGGTCGTTCCACCACGAACCGAACGCCCTCCGCGGCACAGCGCCCGGACCATACGTCGGCGGCCGAGTCGATGACGCCGCCGACGTCGATTACCGCTAGGTCGACGCGGAATTCCTGCGCATCGAGCCGGGCGAGATCCAGCAGATCTCCGACGAGGCGGGAGAGCCGATGCGACTCGCTGAGCATGATCGCCCCGACCCGGGCCGTCTGATCCGGAGGGACGACGCCGTCCGCGAGCGACTCGGCGTAGCCGTTGATTGCTGTCAACGGAGTTCGCAGGTCGTGGGACACCGACATCAAGAACTGCCGCTGCCGAGCCTCGGACTGGGCCAGGCCGGCCGCGAGCCGATTCAACGCGTCAGACACCTCGCGAACCTCAACCGGACCCTCGGGCGGGATCACGACGTCCCGCCGGCCGGAGTTGAGCAGCGTGCGCGGCTGCCGCGGTGCGCTTGAGCGGACGGGCAAGGCGCCACGCGACGATGAGGCCGAGCAGGACCGCGATACCGACCGCAATGGCCAGCGCCACGATGAGCCGGCGCAGTGCAGCATCGCCGACCGCGACGGCGTCCGCCCGGCGCTGGACCAGCACGATAGCGCCGGCATTTGTAGGACGGGCGTCGACGAGCACGGACTGGCCATCCACCTTGCGGCGTGAGGACAGTGAGTTCTCGGCCAGCACGTCGGCGATCTCGTTCTGGGTCAACGCGTCGCGCGCAATCCGGCTGGCGGATACCACGTGACCCGCGCCGTCGATAGTCGCGAACTGGATCTTCAGCGCCCGCAGCAGATTGCGCGCTCTGACCTCCCCCGCGGTCGGATTCCCCGGAGCGTCGGCGAAGGTCTGCGCGGCATCGGCGAGACGGGCCAGGAGTTGTTTCGCGGTCCGGTCATTCGCTTGGCGGACCAACCCGACGGCGATGCCCCCAGCGACAACGGCTGTGATGAGAGCGATTGAGACGCCGAGCAAGGAGATGCGCAGCGCGAGGGTGCCTCGGCGACGGATCACCGGCGCGGCGCCTCGACCGCATAGCCGACGCCGCGGACGGTTCGTACTGGGCTGGCGTCGCCGAGCTTGGCCCGGATCTGGGCAATATGCACGTCGACCGTCCGGGTCCCAGCTACCGATGCATAGCCCCACACCTCACTCAGCAACTGCTCGCGGCTGTACACGCGACCCGGGCGCCGCATCAGGTGCGCCAGCAGGTCGAACTCGGTGACCGTCAGTGCCACCTCTTCGGTACCGGAGAACACCCGTCGCTCGACCGGATCGAGCCGGACGTCTCCGACCTCGAGCTGCGGCATCGCATCCGGCACGCCCTTGGTCCGTCGCAAAACACCAGTCACCCGCGCGACGAGTTCCCGCGGTGAAAAGGGTTTCGTGACATAGTCGTCGGCTCCGAGTTCCAGGCCCACGACGCGGTCGACCTCGTCGTCTCGAGCAGTGACGAACAGCACCGGAACCCAGTTCTGCTCGGCGCGCAAGCGGCGGCATACCTCGACCCCGTCCAGTTCGGGCAGGCCGACGTCGAGCAGGACCGCCGCCGGCTTGAGCCGGCGGATCGCCGCGAGCGCCGCCGCTCCGTCCTTCTCGACGTGGACGCCATAGCCAGCCTTCGCGAGGTACATCCGGATCAGGTCGGCGATCGCAGCCTCGTCCTCGGCGACGAGGATCAGCCCGCGGGCAGCGTTCGGATCCGTCGGCACACCAGGCAATCTACGGTCCTCGGCCGGCCTCCGCGGTCACTGCCAGGTCAGGGTTCGGTACGAGTGGACGAGTCGCTCGCGGGGCCATCCGGTGCGTCGACGCTCCGGTCCAGGTCCTGATCCGCGGCTTGCTCCGGTGGGTCCGCCGTGACGCCCGGCGCCGGATCCGCCGTCGGGTCGATGCCGTGGTCGAGTGCGGACCACAGCCGCGCGTCGTGCTGCGGGCCGGCCGCCGGCTGAGGATGCTCGTAGCGACCAGAAAGCCCCGTCCAGGCCGCGCCGTATCTGATCGTCAATGCTCCGGCAAGGACGATGAGTAGACCGCCAAGCGCGGCGAGCAGCGGCCACACCGGATGCACGGCGACGGTCACAGCTCGGCCGGCGTCGAGCCCGACGCCGGTTTGGGCATCGCGCAGGGCGCTTCGCGCGTGCTCCGATGAGATTGCGTACAGCGCCGTCACGGCGTCCCAGCACACGATCCCGCCGGCGATCACCAGTACCGCCCCGATGATCCGGCGAGCTATGCCCCGGCTGGCGAGAATGCCGACCACCCCGGCCAGCGCAACCACCGCGAGCCCGATCACTGCGGGATGCAGCGTCCGTCCGGTCACCTCGAGGACGTCATCCGGCGAGTGGCCGCGCCCGGTGCGCGGTGGCGGTTTGCCAACTCCGGCCACTGGCGAACAGGGCCAGCGCGCCGCCGATGATGAGGCCGAGCAATGCTGCCGCGAACGTCAAGCGTCCAACAGCTGTCATTGAACAATCCGACGAGACCGGTCCGGCTCCGCAATGGCACGCAGCGTCTGGCGGCGGTTGCGATTGCCTGGAACACCGCGCGCGCCTTGTTGCGGGTTTCCTGCTCTTCTGGCGCGGGAATGCTGTCGGCGACGATCCCGGCCGACGCCTGCACGTAGGCGATGCCGTCACCGGATCACCGCGGTGCGGATCGCGATCGCCATGTCCAGGTCACCGGCTGCGTCGAGGTAGCCGACCGCGCCGCCGTACACGCCGCGGCGGACCGGCTCCAGCTCCTCGATGATCTCCATCGCCCGCACCTTGGGCGCGCCGGTCAGCGTGCCGGCGGGGAAGCTCGCCGGCGAGCACGTCGAACGCGTCCCGCCCGGCGGCGACCTCGGCCGTGCACGGTCGAGACGATGTGCCAGACATGGCAGTAGCGCTCCAGCGACGCCGAACTCGACGACCCGACGGTCCCGGGCGCGCATACCCGGCCGAGGTCGTTGCGGGCGAGGTCGACGAGCATGACGTGCTCGGCCCGCTCCTTCGGGTCGCGTGACCAGCTCGGCGGCCAGCGCGGCGTCCCGCTCGGGCGTCTCGCCGCGCCTGCGGGTGCCGGCGATCGGGTGCAGCACCGCCCGCCGCCCGTCGACGGTGACTAGCGCCTCCGGGCTGGAGCCCGACGATGTCGAAGCCGTCGCAGCCGCAGCAGGTACATGTACGGCGACGGGTTGAGCGTCCGCAGCACCCGGTAGACGTCGAGCGCGTCGGCGTCGGTGTCGGACCTCGAACCGCTGGCCGATCTGGACCTGGAACACCTCGCCGGCCCGCACCGCGTCCAGCGCCGCCTTGACCGCCGGCTGGTACTGCCCCTGCCGGCGTACGGGACACACGTCCTCGGGTGCGGCGCCGGCCGAGCGTCAGCGACGCTCGGCGCGGCCGGCGTGGCGAGGTCGGCCTGTCATCGCGTCCAGCCGGGGCACCGCGTCCGTCGTACGCGGCGTCGACGCTCGGCCGGTCGACATCGCGGCGGCACCACCGCGTTGGCGACGAGCAGCGACGCGAGCCTCGTGGTGGTCGACGACCGCGAGGTCGGTGGCGACCAGCATGGTCAGCTCCGGCAGGCCCAGGTCGTCCGTCGGCGTTCTGCCGGCAGCCGCTCGATCCGGCGGACCACGTCGTAGCCGAGATAGCCGACCAGGCCGCCGGTGAGCGGCGGCAGGTCGCCGCCGGTAGCCGCGGGCCGCGCAGGGCCCGCCAAGCCGCGCCGCAGCACCTCCAGCGGGTCGCCGTCGGTCGGCGCGCCGGCCGGCGGGCTGACCGCTCCACGCCGCCCGGCCGTCCCGCTCGGACAGCGTGGCCGACGGCATGACCCCGACGAACGACCACCGCGACCAGGACCGGCCGTGCTCGGCGGACTCGAGCAGGAACGTGCCCGGCCGGCCGCCGGCGAGCTTGCGGTAGACGCCGACCGGCGTCTCGCCGTCGGCGAGCAGCCGGCGGGTCACGCGGCACGAGCCGGGAGGTGCGGGCAAGCTCGCGGAAGATCGCCGGTCCGGCCGATCCGGTGCGCTCATGACGTCGACGATGCCGCCCGCTGCCGCGTCCAGCGACGGCGACCGGCAGCGCGTCGGCGTCGAAGCAGGTGCGGTCGCCGGTGTGGCAGGCCGCGCCGACCTGGTCGACCTTGACCAGCACGGTGTCACCGTCGCAGTCGAGGGCGACCGAGCGGACCCAGCTGGATGGTGCCCGGACGTCTCGCCTTTCACCCAGTACTCCCGGCGGCTGCGAGACCAGTAGGTCGCGCGGCCGGTGGTCAGCGTGCGGTGCAGGGCCTCGTCGTCCATCCAGCCGACCATGAGAACCTCGCCAGTGTCGTGCTGCTGCACGACGGCAACGACGAGGCCGGCCGCATCGCGCTTCAGACGCGACGCGATGGTGGGCGGAAGATCGGAAGGACCGCTAGCAGGCATGCCTTGATTGTGCCCGGTCGTCCGGCTCCGGTTTTCGGACGCTCAGAGCCTGCGGAGCTCTAAACTGCCGCGGCGCGGCGTCCGGCCGGGGTAGGGGACGACGGCAGCCGCACGGTGACCGTACTTCCGGATCGGACCGAACTGTCGAACCGCACCGACCCGCCGTGGGCCTCGACGATTGACCGGACGATCGACATGCCGAGTCCGCTGCCACCGCGGGCCCGCGTCCGGGCCTTGTCGGCCCGCCAGAATCGTTCGAATACCTGCGCCGCTTCGTCCGGCGGCAGCCCGGGCCCGGCATCGTCCACACGCAGGACGCTGTCTCCCCCGTCGCGGTAGGCGCTGACCCGGATCGGACCCCCCGCAGCAGTGTGCACGGCGGCGTTGGTCACCAGATTCCGTACGACGCGGAGGAGCTGGTCGTAGTCGCCGTACAGCGGTACCTCGGGGTCAACCGCGACCTCGATGCGACGCTGCGGAAACGCCGCGTGGGCTCCGTCGATCGCGGTAGATACCAGATCGTCGGTGTCGACCGGTTCCAGCTGCGGCGCGGCTCCTCGATCGGTGCGGGCCAAGAGAAGCAGATCGTCGACCAGGCGGGACATCCGGGTGCCCTCGGACTCGATGCGGTCGAGCGTGTCGGCATCGCTTTCCACGTCAGCCGTGCCGTTGGCGCGCCGCATGCGAGCCAGCTCGGCGTACCCACGGATCGAGGTCAGCGGCGTCCGCAGCTCGTGCGAGGCGTCGGCCATGAACTGCCGCATCCGCTCTTCGCTCGCGACCCGAGCGGCAAACTGCGTCTCGACCGCCCCGAGCAGGGTGTTGACAGACTCGGCCATCTGCCCGGCTTCGGAGTCGACCTCCGATGGTGCAACCGGGACCCGGCGATCCAGGCCGGCGCCTTCCGGCGAAAGCTCCGCCGTCACCTCCCGAGCGGTACTGGTGACTCGGCGCAACGGGCGCAGGCTGAGCCGTACCCCGTATGCGGTGGCCACGAACGCGACGGCGAGAACACTGAGTCCGATGGCCAGCTCGATGATCAACAGCCGATGCAGGGTGTTCCCCACCTCGTCATTCGACAGGCCCGTAACGACAATCATGCCGTCCGTGGTCGAGAGCGCGGTGACGCGAAGGCCGGCGCCGTCGACGGAGCTGACATTTTCGCTGCCATTGATGTTGTCGAGGACGCGCCCGATGTCTGCCTGGCTCAGCGCGAGCAGGTAGTAGTCACCGCTGCTTTGAACGGTGCCGAGAAGCGGCTTGCCGTCGGGGACTGTAGACAGCGATCCATTGCGATTGCGGGGCATGGAATCCGCCTGGATTGCCGAAGTTGCAGGTCGTGGTTGGCGAACCTGAGTTGTAGCTGACGCAACGAGCGATCCGAGCGGCGTTATTGGTCGCGAGCGGCCGCAGCTGCTGATCGAGCTGCCCGTAGAGGAAGGGCCGCAACAGGATGTAGGTGGCGAAACCCATCGCGAGGACCAGCACGAGGACGAGCGAGACGACGCCGAGAATCAGTCGGCCGGCCAGGGTGCGCGGAATGACGCGCGAGCGCCGGGATTCGCGCTCGGCCGGCGGCGCCGCCGCAGGCTCCGGCAGGTCGGCCGTGGGCAGCGGTGACTTCATCTCCTCGACGTTCGGATCCCACGGCCCGTCGTGGGAGACGGGCGTGGGTATCTCGCTCACCTCGACGTGCGTGTCACCGCCGCCGAGGTCGAAGTCGCGGCTCATCGTGGCTCAAGAGTACGAACGACCTCGGAACGATGCACCGGCCGCCCGGAGATGAAGTGGTTAGGCGCGGGGGGCCTTGATGACATAGCCGGCACCGCGGACCGTGTGGATGAGCTTGGGCTCCACTGCGTCCACCTTCTTGCGCAGGTACCCGATGTAGAGCTCGACGATGTTCGATTGTCCCTGAAAGTCGTACTTCCAGACCCGGTCGAGGATCTGAGCCTTCGACAGCACCATGCGCTCGTTGCGCATCAGGTAGCGGAGCAACTCGAATTCCGTGGCCGTGAGGTGGATCTCCTGCCCGGCGCGAGTGACCTCGTGACTGTTCTCGTCCAGTTCCAGGTCAGCCACCCGCAGGACGCCCTCCCGGGCCTCGTCCGGCGCAGAGCGGCGCAACACGGCGTGCACGCGCGCAAGCAGTTCCTCGACGCTGAACGGCTTGACGACGTAGTCGTCCGCGCCGGCGCGCAGCCCGCCAATGCGGTCGTTCGCGGTGTCGCGCGCCGTCAAAAAGATGACGGGGACCTGGGAACCCGCCGCCCTGAGGTTCTGCAGGACGCCGAGACCGTCCATGCCCGGCATCATGACGTCAAGGACCACGAGATCCGGATCCGCCTCCGCGACAGCGGCGAGGGCGGACTGGCCATTGTCGGCCGTCACGGTCTCGAAGCCGTCGAAACGCAGCGCGGACGACACCAGGTGGGTGACGTTCTCCTCGTCGTCAACAACCAAGACGCGTCGCTTGGCCGCGGTGGCGGTGGTCATGGGCACTCCCTTGCATTGGATTGGCTGTGTCCAGCCTGAGTGAGCGGACTGAGCCAAACGTGGGAACCTCCTGTGTGAATACTAAGAACCTTTGACTTCGCTCGGGAGCGGCCATATGCGACCTTAGAGTCGCGGTATGGCCTCGCCCGCCGTCGCGGAACGGTTCGAGTTCGCCGACACACTCGCTCGGAGCAAGCCGGACGCGCCGACACTGTGCGATCCGTGGACGGTTGCCCAACTTGCCGCGCACGTCATCCTGCGCGAGCGGTCGTTGACTCAGGCCGCAAATCGGCTGCCCGTGGACGCCGCACGGCGCTGGTCAGACGACCGGATCATCCGCTACGCCGAGGAGGTGCCTTACGACGAGTTGGTGCGGCGCGTCCATGACGGGCCGCCGCGATGGTCACCGCTCGCTGTGCCGGCCGTGACCGACCGGGTCAACCTGCTGGAGTACGTCGCGCACCATGAAGATGTCCGGCGGGCCGGACCGCAGCCGCTGCCCCCACGGGACATCCCGGCCGATCGCCGCGCCGCGATCTGGTCTCAGTTGAAGTTCGCGGCTCGGCTGACGTTGCGGCAGGCACCGGTCGGCGTTGTTCTCGTCGACCCTGACGGCGATCGGTCGTTGGCCGAAGGCCGGTGGACGGTCACAGCGTCGTCGTGAGCGGCGATCCGGTCGAACTCACGCTGGTGGCCTTCGGGCGGCAACGGGTTGCCGCCGTCGATTACGCCGGGGACGAGGGCTCGGTCGCCCAACTCGTCCGCGCCTCGATCAAACTCTGATCTCAGGCCCGAACCGGCAGGCCTGCAGCCGCCAGCTCAGCTTTCACGGCGCCAACGGTGAGCTGACCGAAATGGAACACGCTGGCGGCAAGCACCGCATCCGCGCCAGCGGCCACGGCCGCGGGAAAGTGCTGGGCGCTACCGGCCCCGCCACTCGCAATCACCGGAACGGTGACGGCAGCCCGGACCAGACGGATCAGTTCGAGGTCGAAACCCTCCCTGGTCCCGTCAGCGTCCATCGAATTGAGCAGGATCTCCCCGGCGCCGAGCAGAGCGGCGCGAGCCGCCCACGCGACCGCGTCGATTCCGGTGCCGATCCGCCCGCCGTGCGTGGTCACCTCGAAGCCGCTCGGAGTAGGAGCGGCGCCGCGCGGAACTCGACGGGCGTCTACGGACAGGACGAGGACCTGCCGTCCGAAGCGGTGCGCGATCTCGCCGATCAGTTCGGGACGTCGCACGGCCGCGGTGTTCACCCCGACCTTGTCCGCGCCCGCCCGCAGCAGTAGGTCCACATCGGCGCTTGTGCGTACCCCGCCGCCGACGGTCAACGGGATGAACACGTTTTCGGCGGTCCGCCGCACGACCTCGTACGTCGTTTCTCGCCCGGCCGAGGACGCCGTGATGTCGAGGAATGTCAGCTCGTCGGCACCTTCAGCGTCGTACCGACGGGCCAACTCGACCGGGTCTCCCGCATCCCGCAGCCCGACGAAGTTCACGCCTTTCACGACGCGTCCCGCATCGACGTCCAGGCACGGGATGACGCGGACGGCCACGGTCACGGGCGGCCGCCGAGATAGGCTTCGGCCTCGATCTCGACGAGCATGCGCGGGTCGATCAAGGCGGATACCTCGACCATCGTTGCCGCCGGCCGGATCTCGCCGAATGCCTCGCCGTGCACCAGCCCGTACTCCTCCCACCGCCCGATATCGGTGACGAACATTCGCGTGCGCACGACGTCGGCCAGCGTGCCGCCTACCCGAGCAAGCGCCGAGCGCACGTTCTCGATCGCTTGCCGGGTCTGCGCGGCGGGCTCTCCGGCGTGGACGACCTCGCCGTCCGCGACGGAGGTGCAACCGCTGACGAACACGAAGTCTCCGGCCCGAACGACTCGGCTGTAGCCCACGAATTCCTCGAACGGCCCGCCCGATCCATACCGCTGCACGTCGCTCACTTCGGCCGTCCTCTCGGCTCGCCGGACCGGCTCGCCGTCGCGCTTACCACGTCGTACCACCCTGCCAGAAGGCTCGACCGGCACCTTTTCCCGCCTGACCGCCCGTCATACACCCAAGAATGCCGCCCTATATCGGCTTGCGGGATATCCATCTCACAATTACTCTGAACCGAGTATTCGAAAGGAATCACTCGATGACTCGTCGCCGCGTGAGCAACCCACTCGCGCTTGCCATTCTCGGCTGCCTGACCGAGCGGCCCATGCATCCCTACGAGATCTCCACGACGCTGCGGGAACGCGGCAAGGAAGGAAGCATCAAGCTGAACTACGGCTCGCTGTACGCGGTCGTCGAGTCACTGCAGAAGCACCACTTGATCGAGGCACAGGCGACGACCCGAGAAGGTCGGCGACCGGAACGCACCGTCTACGCGATCACCCCGGCCGGCGTCGAGGAGTTCGAAGACTGGCTCGCCGAGCTGCTGGCCACGCCGGTCAAGGAGTACATGGCGTTTGAGGCCGGGTTGTCGCTGGCCGCGGCGCTCCCGCCGGATGAGGTTGCCCGTCTCCTAGATCACCGCGCCGAGCGGCTGCGCATCGAAATCCGGGCGATGGAGGCGATGCGCGACGTGGCCCGCGAGCGCAACCTGCCCGAGCTGTTCCTGGTCGAGAGCCTTTATCGGCTGGCCATGCTCACGGCTGAGCTCGACTTCGTGACCAAGCTCGTGCGCGATATCCGTTCGGGAACGCTGGGCGGCGGGCAGGCCTGGCGCCACATGCACGAGCTGATCGGCAACGGCGTAACGATGGCCGAGATATTCACCGACCCGGTTCGCTATCTCGGAGAGGAGGCCGCCGCGCTGCTCGCTCCAGACACCGCGTCCTGACCACCGCGGACCGGGTGCGGCAACACCCGGTCCGCGGCCTTACCGCCGAGCCGATGCACCGTCGCCTGAGCACACGGGATCGTCCCGGGGCGCATGCTCACGATAGGTGACGAGGGCGTCGACTCCCCATCAATCGAGGAGTCCATCCCGTCATGTCCGAACACGACAACGCCGTGCTGCCAGGCCGCACCGCGGCGAACCCGTACTCCGGCGAGATCGCGATCGAGGTGCGCGATCTCGTCAAGACCTACCCGGGCCCGCGTGGTGGCGCGCCGGTCCGGGCTCTCGATCAGCTGTCCATCCGAGTCGCCGCCGGCACCATCTTTGGTCTGCTCGGGCCGAACGGCGCAGGCAAGTCGACGACGGTCAAGATTCTGACCACCTTGTCGCGCCCCGATTCGGGCGATGTCCGCGTCGCCGGAATCGACGTCATCGGTCACCCCGACCGGGTGCGCCGCGAGATCGGCCTGGTCTCGCAGAAGGCCAGCAGCGATCCGATGGCTACCGGCCGCGAGAACCTGCTGCTCGCCGCCCGGATCCAGGGACTGAGCCGCCGGACCGCGGCCACGCGCGTGGACGAGCTGCTGGACCGGTTCGGCCTGACGGATGCGGCCCACCGGCTCGCACGGACCTACTCCGGAGGAATGGCGCGCCGCCTGGATGTCGCCATCGGACTCGTGCACCGCCCCCAGGTGCTTTTCCTCGACGAGCCCACGACCGGGCTCGACCCGGAGGCCCGGGTCGAGATGTGGGCCGAGATCGAGCGGCTCGCCGACGAGCGCACCACCGTGCTGCTCACGACGCACTACTTGGAGGAGGCGGACCGGCTCGCGGACCGGCTGGCGATCGTCGACCGCGGCCGCGTGGTCATCGAAGGCACCGCCGAAGACCTCAAGCGGGAGTTGCACGGTGACGCCGTCATCGTCGAGCTGGGTTCCGCAGCGCAGCTGGCAACCGCCGTCGCCCGGCTTCGGGTGATGCCACGGCTGCGCGAGATCAGCTCCGACGGGACCAGCCTGCGGGCGCGGGCTGACCATGGCTCGACCGCGGTCCCGGCTGTCTTGGCCAGCCTGGATGAGGCTGGGGTCACGGTGGCCTCGGTCACCGTCTCTCGCCCATCGCTGGATGACGTTTACCTGCGGCACGCCGGCCGCTCCTACCACGCAACTGAGGAGAACTCACGATGACCACCCTGACCGCCGCCGTGCGGCCGACCCGTCCGCACCTGCTCATAGATTCCGGCCTGCTGACGATGCGGTCGGTCCGCGCATTGATCCGGCAACCGTGGTATGCCGCGGTCACCCTCGTCCAGCCGGTTATCTGGCTGCTGTTGTTCGGCGAGCTGTTCCGATCGGTCGTGCACATCCCGGGCTTCGCGTCGTCGCAGGACGCATCCGGGTCGTACCTCGAGTTCATCTCGCCAGGCGTGATCATGATGACGGTGCTTTTCTCCGCGGCCTGGGCCGGCACCATCTACATCGAGGACATGAACCGCGGCGTGATGGATCGGCTGCTCGCCTCGCCCGTATCGCGGGGCGCCATGATGATCGGCACACTTGCTTACCAGGTGATCACCACCCTGATCCAGACCCTGATCGTGTTCGGGATCGCCTATGCGGCCGGAGCCCGATTCCCGGGCAGCACAACCGGAATCCTGCTCACATTGGTTGCGGCGGCGCTGCTGTGCGTGATCTTCGCCGCGATGTCCAATGCGGTGGCTCTGCTGGCCCGGACCCAGGAGGCGCTAATCGGCATCAGCCAGTTCCTGAGCCTGCCGCTGGCGTTCGTGTCGTCGGCAGTCATGGCGGTCGCGCTGGCTCCGGACTGGTTGCAGACTGTCGCCCGGTACAACCCGGTCGACTGGGCCGTCGTGGCCAGCCGCCAAGCTTTGTCGGCCGATCCGGACTGGGGCGCGGTGCTGCCGAGGCTGGGCGCGCTGGCGCTGCTGGCCCTCGGCATGGCCTGGCTCGCCACCCGCGCCTTCCGCACCTACCAGCGCTCAACCTGACCGAGCCAGCCGTCTCCGGTCGTCACTACCACTAGTGGAATGTGTAGCGGACCCAGGTCGCGCCACCGTCGCGAGTCGTCCACACGGTGCTGGGATCGCTCAGGCTGACCCACCGGCCGGTTGTCGCCGACTCGAAGCCGAGGAAGCCGCCCCGCGGCGCAGAGCTGCCGGTCAGCGAGCCGCTTTGCGCCACCACGGTCCAGGTGAGGCCGCGGTCGACGCTGCGGACCAGCGACTCGCGGCCGCTGACGGTGCCGACAGCGAACACCGTGGACGACGACGCCGACCCGACCTGGATCTCGAGGTTGTGAAGCAGCTTTCCGGACTGGAACGTACGGCCACCGTCGGTCGAGACGGCCACGAAAGACGCGGAGCCCGACCGCTGGGTGCACAGCACGCTGACGGATTCGTCGGACGCCGAGCTCAAGGCGGAGGCGTCGACCTCACCAGGAGAAACCTGCGGGCAGGGTTCGCCGCGATCGGCCCAGTTCTCGCCGCCGTCGGCTGACACATATAGTGCGCTGTGCGCCTGGCTCGCGCCCCCGGTTACGTGCCCGTACACCTGCAGGTACCCGTGCCCGCCGGTGCGCGAGAGCTGGACGCCTGTGTCTGTGCCCACCTGCGCTGACGACAGCGCGAGGACCGTGCGCCACGCGGTCCCGCCGATCGTCGAGATCTGGACAGTGAGCGGGCATCCGGGGAAACACCCCTGCGCGCGAAGCACGTTGCCATCACCGATCTCGAGCGCTGCCGCGCCGCCCGACTGTCGCTGCCACGTCGCCCCGCCATCCGTGGTCAGGTAGAGCACCTGCGGACCGAACAGATAGCCGATGGCCGGAGTGGCGAACCGCACGTTCGACGCGCACGCGGCTGGGCAGTCGTCGACCCCGATCAGACCGACGACGGGCGGACGGATTCCGACCCAGCTGCGACCGCCGTCGTTGGTGCGCACCAACGACGCACGGCGCCGTGCCGAGAGCCCAGCCCTCGTTGTCGCTCACGAATGTCAGGTCGTGCACCGTGAAGCCGGCCGGGACGGGTCCACCCGCGGGTACCGCGGCACCCGGCGGGGCCGGTCGCGCGGAGGAGGGCGGGTTCGGGGTGCGGTTCGGCGAAGTCGGATGGACGCTCGGCACCGATCCGGTCGGGCTGGCTAGGGGCGCAGTCTGGGTCGGCGCCGTCGGTTGCGCGGGCTCGGTCAAGTGCCGGACGAGCGCAATTGCGCCCACCGTGGCACCGACGACGAGAAACACCACGCAGGCTGCAATCGCCGACAACAGCCAGGCGGGCCAGGCTCGCTCGGCCGACATTGCGTCCGCGGCATCGAGCGTGCGCACGCTCACGGCATGGGGCGGCGGCGCTTCGTCCGCCCAGCTTCGCAGTTCCCGGCGCAGCCGGGCTTCGAGATCTTCGGGCATCACGATCTCCGAGTTGCGCGGGGGAAAGCATCGCCCGCACGGTCGCCAGACCCCGGCTGATCAGGCTACGGGCCGTGCCCGGGCGGCATCCCAATGCTCGAGCGACCTCTCGGTCGGTCAGATCGTCGAAGTACCGCAGCACGAGGGCTGCGCGTTGCCGTTCTGGCAGTTCCCGGATGAGGCGCCGAATCTGGTCACGATCCACGGCAGCCTCCGCGATGTCGGCGGCCGCGCTCCGCTCCTCGACGACGCGCACGACGAGCTCATGTGCCGGGGCGGACCGAATCCTGTTGAGATAGGTATTGATCAGGCTGCGCCGCACATAGGCCACCGGATTGTCAGCCCGCTGCACCCTGGCCCAGCGCGGATAGAGCCGAGTCAACGTCTCCTGAACGGCATCCTCGGCCGCCGGACCGTCGCCGCCAGTGAGTAGGTACGCAGTGCGCAGCAGCGCCGGGACATGGGTGCGTACAAAGTCGTCGAAGTCCACAGTGACCGCGTCCAGGTGAGCGTCAGCCGGGACCTGCATGTTGCCGGCTGCGGCGCGCATGTCCTAAAGACACATCGGGGCCCCGTTTGTGTTGCATCAGGACACAGCGGCCAGCGCGTCGCGCAAGCTGAACGCCCCGGCATAGAGCGCCTTCCCGACGATGGCGCCCTCAACCGTGCCCAAGCCACGCAGCGCGCGCAGGTCGGAGATGGAGGACACCCCACCGCTCGCGACAACCGCACCCTGGGTGGCAGCGCAGACGTCCCGGAGCAAATCGAGGTTCGGCCCGGTCAGGGTTCCGTCGCGGTGCACGTCGGTGACCACGTACCGCGGGCATCCGTCGGCGTCCAGGCGAGCCAGTGTCTCCCAGAGATCGCCGCCGTCCTTCGTCCAGGCGCGGGCAGCGAGCGTCCGACCCCGGACATCCAGGCCGACCGCGATCCGCTCTCGGTGCCGCGCAATCGCCGACCGCACCCAATCCGGCGACTCGAGGGCGGCCGTGCCGAGGTTCACCCGGGTGGCTCCGGTGGCGAGAGCCGCGGCGAGCGTGATCTCGTCGCGGATGCCTCCGGAGAGCTCTACTGCCACACCGACGCGTCGCACGACGTCGGCCAGCAATTCCCGGTTGTTGCCGCGGCCGAACGCGGCGTCCAGGTCGACCAGGTGGATCCACTCGGCCCCGTCCCTCGCCCACGCGAGCGCCGCCTGCAGCGGATCGCCGTAGGAGGTCTCGGTACCGGCGGCGCCCTGTACGAGACGGACGGCCGCCCCGTCGGCGACGTCGACGGCCGGAAGGATCACGAACGCCATCAGCTACGCCGGGCAATCGGGATCCGCGGCATGCGGGTCATAGCGTGCCGAGCCAGTTCGACAGCAGCGTGGCGCCGGCGTCACTGGACTTCTCGGGATGGAACTGCGTCGCGCTGATCACGCCGCGTTCGACGGCGGCGACGAAGTCCTCGCCATGGTGCGCGATCGTCACTTTCCCCTCCGTGTCGTGCGCGACGTAGGAGTGCACGAAGTAAAAGCGAGTCCCATCGGACAATCCGGCGAACAGCACCGAATCGGGAGTGGACTTCACTGTGTTCCACCCCATGTGCGGCAGCACTGGTGCGTGCAGCGGCTCCACCCGGCCGCGTAGCACGCCCAGGCCTGCCGTCTCCTCGCCGTGCTCCACTCCCCCATCGAAGAGAACCTGCATGCCTACGCAGATGCCCAGCACCGGGCGGCCTCGACGCGCTCGCTCCACAATCGCCGCGCCGCCGTGCACCGCGGTCAGTCCGGCCATGCACGCCGCGAAGGCGCCGACGCCGGGCACGACCAGACCGTCGGCCTCGATCGCCGCGCCGGTATCGGAGGTCACGGCCACCTCAGCGCCCACCCGCTCAAGCGCACGTTGCGCGGAGCGCAGATTGCCCGAACCGTAGTCGAGGACGACGACGCGCTTCACCGGTTAGAGAACGCCCTTGGTGGTCGGAATCCCCTGCACCCGCGAGTCGAATTCGACGGCTGCCCGTAAGGCTCGGGCCACCGCCTTGTACTGGGCCTCGGTGATGTGGTGCCAGTCGCGGCCCTCGTGCACGATCACGTGCAACGCCACCGCTGCGTGGTAGGTGAACGACTCGAAGACGTGCCGGGTCAGCGTCGTGGCGTAGTCCGGCCCGATCGTCGGTGGCGCCCCGTCCGGCTCGTGGTGGACGAGGTAGGGACGGCCGGACAGGTCGACCACGGCTTGGGCGAGTACCTCGTCCATGGGCACGAACGCATCGCCGAACCGTCGGGTCCCGGCCTTGTCGCCCGCCGCCCGAGCGAACGCCTGCCCGAGTGCGATCGCGGTGTCCTCGACGGTGTGATGCGCGTCGATATGCAGGTCTCCATCGACCTGGATCCGCAGGTCGAACAGCCCGTGCTTGCCGAACGACGTGAGCATGTGGTCGTAGAAACCCACGCCAGTCGACACGTCGGTACGGCCGACGCCGTCGAGGTCGATCTCGACCAGCACCTTGGTCTCGCTCGTCTGCCGGTCGATCCGGCCGATGCGGGTCATCGAAGAACCTCCACTAGTGCGACGCGGAATGCGGCCATGTCCTGTTCGGTGCCGATCGTGACGCGCAGCCAGCCGGCCGGACCCACTTCGCGAATCAGCACGCCACGATCGAGCAGACCCTGCCAGACGGCGTGTCGATCGGTGAATACGCCAAACAGCACGAAGTTCGCGTCCGAGTCCGCCGCGGTCAGCCCCTGACCACGCAGCCATGCAACGGTCGCGTCACGCCGCTCGCGCAATTCGGCGACTCGCGCCAGCAGTTCGCCGGCATGCGCCAACGCCACCCGGGCCGTCGCCTGCGTCACCGCCGACAGATGGTAAGGCAATCGGACGATGCGAAGAGCGTCCACGACAGCCGGCGCCGCTGCCAGGTAACCGACGCGGCCGCCGGCGAATGCGAACGCCTTGCTCATCGTCCGAGTCACCACGAGCCTTGGCTGTGCGGCCAGGAGGCGGAGCGCACTCGGCGCGCCGGACCGGCGGAACTCGGCGTAGGCCTCGTCCACGACCACCATGCCGGGCGCCACCGCGCACACGTGCTCGACCAGATCGATCGGCAGCGTCGTCCCGGTCGGGTTGTTCGGCGACGCCAGCAGCACGACGGCGGGCTGCAGCTCCTCGATCAGCCCAGCGGTGTGCTCGGGGTCGAGACTGAAGTCATCCCGCCGACGACCAGCCACCCAGTCGGAGTGCGTGTCCCGCGCATACTCGGGATACATCGAGTACGTCGGGGCGAACGAGACGACGGTACGGCCGGGTCCAGCGAAGGCCTGCAGCAGGTGCAGCATGACTTCATTCGAACCGTTAGCCGCCCAAATCTCCGACGCACGCAATCCGTGGCCGAGATAGCCGGCGAGGTCTTCGCGCAGCCCGTGGGCCTCGCGGTCCGGGTAGCGGTTCAGCGATCGGGCGACCCGGGCACCTGCCTCCCCGATCTCGCGCGCGATGGTGGCTGACGGCGGATACGGATTTTCGTTCGTGTTCAGCCGTACGGGAACGTCATGCTGCGGCGCGCCGTAGGGGTGCGCCCCGCGTAGTTCGGCCCGCAGCGGAAGCTCCGAGAGCGAAACGTCAGCGGTCGCGCGCGCGGTTCCGACGTTCGGCGCCGCGCTCACCGTGGCAGCCGGACAGAGATGGCCGTCCCGTGGGCGGGGAGATCTTCGGCGTCCGCAAGCGCCAGCACGTGCGGCGCAACCTCGGCGAGCGCGTCGGAACCGTATTCGACGAGGTGCACACCTTTGAGGAACGTCTGCACTGACAGGCCGGACGCATGCATGGCCGCACCGCCCGTCGGAAGGACATGGTTCGATCCGGCGCAATAGTCACCGAGGGACACCGGCGCGTGCGGCCCGACGAACACGCAGCCGGCATTGCGAACCCGCTCAGCTACTCGACGGGCGTCAGCCGTGATGACTTCGAGGTGCTCGGCCGCATAACCATCGACGACCTGCAGGCCCTGCTCGAGGTCGCGCACGAGAACCGTGGCCGACTGTTCGCCGCTCAACGCGGCCCGGATCCGCTCGACGTGCTTGGTGAGCTCGACCTGACGGACGAGCTCGACGTCTACCGCCTCAGCCAGGGCGACCGAGTCGGTGATGAGCACGGAGGCCGCCAACACATCGTGCTCAGCCTGGCTGATGAGATCCGCAGCAACGTGCACCGGGTCGGCCGTCCTGTCGGCCAACACCGCGATCTCCGTCGGCCCGGCCTCGGCGTCGACCGCCACCACGCCGCGAACGAGCCGCTTCGCAGCAGCTACGTAGACGTTGCCCGGGCCGGTGATCAGCTCCACCGGCGTGATGCCCGCGGACGGGTCGCCATAAGCGAGCAGGGCAACCGCCTGGGCGCCACCGACCGCATACACCTCGCCCACTCCGAGCAGCGCACAGGCCGCCAGAATTGTCGCGTCGGGCTGGCCGCCGCGCTCTCGCTGCGGCGGAGAGCACACGACGAGGGACTCGACGCCCGCGACCTGGGCGGGAACTACGTTCATGACGACGCTGGACGCCAGCGGGGCGAGCCCACCGGGGACGTACAGCCCGACTCGCCGCACCGGGATCCAGCGCTCGGTGACCGTGCCGCCGGGTACCACGGTGACATCGACCGATTCGCGACGCTGCGCTTCGTGGACCATGCGGACGCGGCGGATCGACTCGGTGAGGGCCGCCCGAACGGTCGGATTCAGCGCGGCCAGCGCCTCGGCGAGGGCGGTGGGCGGCACTCGCGCGACCGGTACGTCGAGCCCATCGAAGCGAAGGGTCGCGTCCCGTACCGCCGGGTAACCTCGTACCTGGACATCGCTGACGATCGGTGCGACAGCCCCCACCGCGGCGCCGATGTCCACGTGTGCCCGGGGCAGCACTTGGCGGAGATCGGCGGCCTCGACGGTCAGGTCGATGCGGCGCAGCACGGTCTCAGCTTACGGGCCAGCTCTCCGACAACTCCCGGTGCGGGACACCGATAGCTACGGTCGATCTGTGACCGAGCGCATTGCGTTGTTTCCGCTCGGCCAGGTGCTGTTGCCAGGCGCAACCTTGCCGTTGCACGTCTTCGAGCCCCGCTATCAGGCGATGATCGCCGACGTGCTCGCGAGCGCCCCGCCGGCATTTGGGGTGCTGTCGATCCATCGGGGCACCGAGACCTCCGAGGACGTCGCGTTCGCCGCGGTCGGGACGATGGCCGAGATCGTTAACCGGCGTCCCTATCCCGACGGGACTTCGGACCTGCTCACGATCGGTTCCCGGCGCTTCCAGGTGCGGGAGATCCTGCGCTCGGGCCGGCCCTATCTGCGAGCAGAGGTGGAGTGGCTGGCGGAGACGGTCGGCGCTGCCACGCCAGAGCTGGTCGCCACTGCCCGCGCACTGTTCGAGCGGTACGTCGAGGTCGTCCGCACGCTGTCCGGTGAGCGGACCGACGTCACCCTCGCTGCTGAACCGGTGCCGGCCAGCTACCAGCTTGCCGGGCTCATGCAGCTGACCCGCGAGGATCGCCAGAATCTGCTGGCCGCGCCGACCGCTGCCCATCGGTTGCACGCCGAACTGGTGCTGATGCGACGCGAGATCACGCTGCTTCAGCAGACCCGGACCGCGCCGATCGACCCCGGCGCGCTCTGGATCAATCCGGTGGCGAACTGACCGGACGCGCATTGGCGTCCCAGCCGGTGACGCCGACTCCGGGGTGGTCGGTTGGTTGCGGATGCGCGGCGGATTCCGTCCGACCAAGGTCGTCCCGCGTCGTAAAGGCGACCAGGAGGCCATAAATCAGCACCGCAACCGCAGACTCGAGGAACAGCAGGCCCGTCGCATGCAACGACACCGGCAGCGTGATCAGGGCGCCAGCCTTTCCGTCCGGTTCTCCGCCGCCGGTCAGGTGTCCCACCAGGGCCGTGACCAGGGCACCGACAACACCGCCCAACCCCAGGGCGACTACTGCCGCCGGTCCCCGCCACGACCTTCGGGTCCACACGAGCAGCGCCGCGATGAGCCCCGCGATCGCAGTGAGCAGCGCGAACCAGCCGTCCGTGCCGATGAACGCCTCGGTCTCGTCGGGGACGATCGCGCCGGCTTGGAGCACCAGTCCGGCGCTACGCGGGCTAACGGCTTGCCAGACAAGCCCGAGTGGGATGCCGACCAGCGCCAGGGTCGCGACGATCCAGCCACCGACGTACACATCCCTCCGCACGACCCAGGGTTCCCGCCGAGAGCGCTGCTCCGTCGGCGCCATGTCCAACTCGACCGGTCCGACCTCCTGGGTCACGATCGCTCCCTCCACGGCGACACCTGCACACCAGTGTGTCAGTTCACGGTGAGTCGGCCGTCGGCCAGCACGGCGATGGGGGACCGCCAGAATCCGGGCTCGGCGACCGGATCTCCCGGAAGAACGACCAGGGCAGCCGGCTCGCCAACTCGCAAGTGCCCGCTGCGTCCGCGCATGCCCGGGCTCTGGGCAGCCAACTCCGTGGCGGCCCGCAGCGCGCCGAGACGTCCCAATCCAGCATCGGCCAGGCGATCCAGTTCGCGCGGGTCGACGCCCATCATGGTGCCGTCGTTGCCAAGATCGGTCCCGTAGCGAAGCACGACACCGGCGCGGTGCAAGGCAGCCGCGTTCGCGGCCGCCGCTCGACCGCTGCCGGCCGAGAAGAACGTCTGCAGCGTCGAGACAACGGCGACCCGAGCTTCGGCAATATGCTCGACTAGGTCATCGGGGAGCCGCTCGGTCGGGGTGTGGGCGAGCTCGTCGACGCCGCCGTCGATCGCGCGGCGCACCATGTCGACGCGCAGGGCGTGGGCGACGACCGAAAGGTCAGCGGCGTGCGCGGACTCGACTACGGCACGGACGACGGCCGGCCCGGGCACCGGCCAGCCCGCGCCACCCGGCTCGAGTGCGATCTTGACAACATCGGCGCCGTGGGCGACGACCCGATGCACGACCTGCTTGGCCTGCGCGGGTGAGTCGACGAAGGTGGCAAAACCGCCGCTACCCCACTGCCCGGTGCGAGACGGGTAACCGCGTGGCGCCGTAAGAACTGGACCCGCGACGGCTACGAACGGACGTCCGCGCGGTGGTCGGCGGTGCCCGGTGCGCCAGCTGCGCGCGGACCCAGTCGGTGCGCCAAGGTCACGCACGCCGACTAGCCCGCGCCACAGGCAGTCATCGACCGAGCCGAACGCGAGGTGGACGTGGGCGTCCACCACCCCTGGGCCGATCCAGAAGTCGTCGCCACCGATAGCCTGCAGGTCCGGAGGAAGGCGACCGGGCACGGCCGGGCCGACGTAGTCGATCGTTCCGTGTCCGTCGACGACCACCGCGCCCGCGAACGGTTCAACGATTCCGCCAGGCCAGACCGTGCCGACCAAGACCGCACCTCGGCCTAGTCCGCCCTCTTCGGAGCCATTCCCGTTCCGCCGCGCCCGAAGCGCGTCACCGCTCGCGAGAACCCGCTCGACCATGCCGCGACCGACGCCGCGACCTAGCTCGTGGAGCCGGCCCCGGACGGCACGCACGCTGGTCACGTCGCCATCTTTGTCCTCTGCGCTGGGTCGTGTCGGCGCAGCGCCGATGTCTAACGCTCTGACAGCGCCTGGATGACGAGATGCAGGTCATCGACTCGTGCGGGAGGCACGACGCGGTCGATGTCGAATCCACGCAGCCGAGCGACAACCTCACCGCGGTGACGCCCCAGCAGGCGAGCGACAAGAAGCGGCATCGTGGCGGTATGGCTCGGCAAGCCGAGCCGTCGTAGCTCGCGGCGAACGTCGCCTCGAGTCTCCGCGACGAGAGACCGCATCCGATCTTCGTGCGGGCCGAACCGGCCCACCCCGGCGAGCCGGCGCATCACCGCGGCGACCACGGCCCGCACGAGCAACAGCCCGAAACCGATCAGGCCGACCAGGACCGCGAGCCAGGTCGGAGCGATGAAGTAGGCACCGACAGCCAGGGCCAGAAAGGAGAAGCCGAGGATCATCAGCCCAGCAGCCGTTTGCTCGCCAATCGCTCGTCCGACGAGGTACCCAGACAAGGTTCGACGGCTGTCGGTGGTTCCCTGCCGGAACTCACCGACCTCGGGTGCTGGCCGGCCCGCATCGTCCGGCTCGAGCATCGGGTACATACCTCGACCGTACGTGGATTAGTCGAGAGCTTCCTAAGACCGCGCCCGGCGGTTGCCCGGTCGCGCGCGGGGGCTCTCGTGGTCAGCGTCAGGTAGCAGTGCCGCGGCCAACATCGGGGACATTCTGGTAACCACGTCGTCGGCCGACATGCTCACCAGCGGTCCCAGCCGAAGGAGGTAACGGCCGAAAATTAGTCCGGCGAGCACGGTCCCAAAGGCAGCCGCCCGCTCTTCGCGATGCGGCCCGGGTAACCGTGCTGCGACCGCGCCGATGATCTCCCGCTCGACAACTTCGCCCACCACGCGGGCGATGGCCGGATTCTGTCCGACACCGCCGAGCATCGCCCGCAACGGCGCGCCCGTCTCTTCGTCATCCCAGGTACGAAGCAGCGCCCGCAACACTCGCTCGGGTAGGCGGGAAAGGTCGCCCACCAACGCGGCCGCGAGTACCTGGGCCGGATTTGCGGTCAAGGCCATTGCCGCACCGAATACGCCCTGCTTGGAACCGAAGTAGTAGCTCACCAGGGCGGTATCCACCTCGGCGTCTGCGGCGATCGAACGCATCGACGTCGCCTCGTAGCCATCGGCGAGAAACCGGTGCCGCGCGGCGGCGAGGATTTGTTCGCGGGTATTCGGCAGGCCCGGCCGACGTCCGCGTCCGACCTCCGTCGACGACTTATTCATCACTGTTGAAATATACCTCGACCCGTGCCATCATGTGAATTCATCAGCAATGAAATATTGACACCGGAGGCCGGAGAATGCCAACCAAGATCATCCGCACGACCAGCGGGTCCGGCGGTAGCGCACCGACCTCCACTCCGGTGACGAGCGCAGCCGAAAGCCCACGCAGTCATGGAAGCGTTCTGTTGGTCGTCTGCCTGTCCCTGGCGACGGTCGTATCCGCGGTCGCTTCCTTGAACGTGGCGCTGCCGGAGATCGCGCGCGACACCCACGCGACGCAGACCCAGCTGTCGTGGATCGTCGACGCCTACGCCCTCGTCTTCGCGGCGCTGTTGCTGCCAGCGGGTGCGATCGGCGATCGCTACGGCCGGCGGCGTGCCCTGATCGCCGGCCTCAGCGTATTCGGCGCTGCCTCTCTGGCCGCCATGATGGTCTCGGACGCCAACACACTCATCGCGTTGCGGGGCCTCCTCGGAGTCGGCGCCGCGCTCGTGATGCCGGCCACGCTGTCCACCATCACCGCGACGTTTCCGCCGGAGCGCCGGCCCCAGGCGATCAGCGTTTGGGCTGGGGTGGCCGGAGCCAGTGCGATTCTCGGTCTGCTGACGTCGGGCACGTTGCTCGAGTTCTGGTCGTGGCAGTCGGTGTTCGCACTCAATGTGTTGCTAGTGGTCGTCGCGCTGATCGGCACCGTGCGCGTGGTCCCCGAGTCCGCCGACAAGAACGCCGCCCGGCTAGACGTGGTCGGCGCGATCATCGCC
Organism: uncultured Actinomycetota bacterium; assembly: GCA_963748415.1. GTDB lineage: Bacteria > Actinomycetota > Actinomycetes > Mycobacteriales > Jatrophihabitantaceae > CAVVJA01. The sequence goes on from CAVVJA010000008.1 coordinate 170,974, forward strand.
GCAGCTGGGCTCGCCGTCTTGGTCTACGCATTGATCGAGGCGCCCGAAGCGGGCTGGCTTGCCGCCCGTACGCTCGTCGGGATCGTCGCCGGGCTGGTGATCATTGCCCTATTCGCGGTCTGGGAGCTGCGCCGACGCCAGCCGCTGCTCAATCCGCGGCTGTTCCACAATCGACGATTCGCTGCCGGCATGTTGTCTCTCACGTCGCAGTTCTTCGCGTTCTTCGGCTTCATCTTCGTGATCTTGCAGTTCCTGCAGCTAGTGCGAGGCGACAGTTCGCTCGTCGCAGCGCTCTGCCTGCTCCCAATGGTGGCGTGCATGATTCCTTCGGCCCGGCTAGCCGCGAAGCTCGTCGGCCGGTTCGGGGTGATGCGCGTCTGCGTCACCGGTCTGGTCGTCGCTGCTGCCGGTTTCACGATCTTGGCCCAGCTCGGCGCGGATAGCTCGTACTGGTTGATTGCCGCCGGTCTCATCGTGCTCGGCGCCGGCGCGGGCACGGCCATGACGCCAGCGACGACCTCAATCACGGAGGCGCTACCGGCTTCCGAGCAAGGCGTCGCCTCGGCCATGAACGATCTGGCCCGCGAACTCGGTGGTGCCATTGGCATCGCGGTGCTCGGTAGCCTGCTCAACGCCACGTATCGTGAGCACCTCGCGCCGTACCTGAGCGGCCTTCCCGCGCCCGTTGCCGACCGAGCCCGGGACTCCCTCGCCCTCGCCGAGCGGATCGGCGGAAGGGTCGGTGCCCACGCCCAGTCGGCATTCGTCGACGGCATGCACGTCGCGCTGCTCAGCGGTGCTGCGGTGGTCGCTGCCGCAGCGATCGGCGTTGTGCTCCTGCTGCGTCGCGATCGTTCACCGCGCGGGTGGTCAACCGGCCACAGCCCAGGGTCAGCCAGAGCAATCGACCGCGATCGCGAGGGCGGCACAGATCTCTCGCATCCGGGTGGCGGCCAGTCGGCCAAGCCGGTCGACGAGCACCGCGACCGAGACGCTTTCGACCGAGTCGAGATTGACCGCCGATCGTAGGGGAATGGGATCGTCGCCAGGCTCGAGGACGACTTCACTGACCAGTCCTCGGATCGTCGTCGTGCACGGCGCCACGAGCGCGCGCCGATGCCGCGGGATAACAGCATCGCGGGAGAGCACCACGACTGGGCGTCGACCGATCTGCCCCAGCTCGCACCACCAGACCTCCCCGCGGGCTGGAAGCGCGCTCACGAAGCCGCCGCAGCCCGTCGAAAGGACGCCAAATCTCCCCACTCATCTGGTTCGTCTATCGGGTGCTTGTCGTAGGCCACGTAGCTCGCGTCCACCTCGGCGGAACGATGACGAGCGAGCAATGCCTCGAGGGCCTCGTCAATGAGAGCCGCATCGGTGATTCCCGAACGAAGGCTCCGAGCATTGTTCAGGAGACCGGCATCGACGGTCGTGCTGAGCCGTGTTCTACTCATGCCACAAGTATGCCATGGCTGCCGGCCGCATGGCTCAGGGTCACGATCACGAAACAACCAGACTCGTTCCCGTTGCCGAGCGACGCCTAGTGAGTGACGGCGGTCGGGCCGAGGAGGGCCTTGAGATCGCCCATCAAAGCCAGTGATGGAGTAACCCGATACCCGTCGTCGAGTTTGAGCCGGTGCGACCGAGTGCCATTCAGCAAGAGGAGATGAACCTCGGTCGTGCCGGGATGGGCCGCCAACACCTCGCGGAGCCGGTCCACCATCGGTGGCGTGCATCGAGCGGGCGCCATCGATACGATGATCGGCCCGCGTGGAGCTTGCGACAGATCAGGCACGGTGAGATCGCTCGCGATCAATTTCACCGTGTCATCGCGGAGATCTGCTCGACCTTTAACGACTACGATCGCGTCTTCGGCGATATTGATGCCGACATGGGCGTACGTCGCTGGGAAAAACAGCACCTCGACCGAACCTTCGAGATCATCCAGGACAGCTTGCGCCCACGGAGCACCCGCTTTGGTCACCCGTCGATTCACTCCCGACAGGATGCCTGCGACCGTTACCGGCTGGCCGTCGGCGGCGCCATCGGCATGCAAGGTTGCGATCGACGTGTCGGCTGCCGAGACCAGCACGTGTTCCACCCCGAACAGCGGATGGTCAGAGACATAGAGGCCCAACATCTCCCGTTCGAATCCGAGCAGGACCGACTTGTCCCATTCCCCCGGCGGCACCGTGACCGCGAAGATGTCGTCGGCCGGGTCCGCGTCGGCCAGGCCGCCGGACCCGAACAGGTCGAACTGGCCTTCCGCCTCCTTCCGTTTGGTGTCGAGCACCATGTCAACCGCCGGCTCGTACACGTGGATCAACCCCCGGCGGGTGTGCCCGAGGGAATCGAACGCCCCGGCCTTGATCAGCGCTTCCAGCGTGCGCTTGTTGCACACGACCGCGTCGACCTTGCGCAGGAAGTCGGCGAAGTCCGTGAAGGCACCCTTGGCGTCACGGGTCGCCACGATCGAGGCGACGACGTTGTCTCCGACGTTGCGGACCGCCGACAGGCCAAAGCGAATGTCGTTGCCGGTCGGCGTGAAATCGGCGTCCGAGGCGTTGACGTCCGGGGGCAACACCGTGATGCCCATGTGTCTGCACTCGGCCAGGTATACGGCGGACCGATCCTTGTCGTCCTCGACCGACGTGAGGAGCGCGGCCATGTACTCCGCGGGAAAATTCGCCTTGAGATAGGCCGTCCAATACGAGACCAGCCCGTAGCCGGCGGTATGCGACTTGTTGAACGCGTAGTCGCTGAACGGCACGAGGATGTCCCACAGCGTCTTGACGGCCTGGGCGGAGTAGCCGTTGGCCCGCATCCCCGCTTCGAAGCCCTCGTACTCGGCGTCCAGCACCTCCCGCTTCTTCTTCCCCATGGCTCGCCGGAGCAGATCAGCTCGCCCGAGGGAGTATCCCGCGAGCCTCTGCGGGATCTCCATGACCTGCTCCTGGTAGACGATCAGCCCGTAGGTGGGCGCCAGGATGTCCCGCAGCGGTGCCTCAAGCTCGGAGTGGATCGGTGTGATCTCCTGCTGGCCGTTCTTGCGCAACGCGTAGTTGATGTGCGAGTTCGCACCCATGGGACCGGGGCGGTAGAGGGCCAGGACAGCGGCGATGTCTTCGAAGCAGTCCGGCCTCATCTGGCGAAGCAGGCTGCGCATTGGGCCGCCGTCGAGCTGGAACACCCCGAGCGTGTCGCCGCTGGCCAGTAACTCGTAGGTCTTCGCATCGTCGAGACCGAGATCCTCCAGGACGATCCGGCCCCCGCGGTTGCGCTGCACGTTGCGCAATGCGTCGTCGAGCACAGTGAGGTTGCGCAGCCCGAGAAAATCCATCTTCAGCAGACCGAGCGTCTCGCAAGCCGAATAGTCGAACTGGGTGATGATGGCCCCGTCCTGCTCCCGTTTCATGATCGGAATCAGGTCCAGTAACGGATCGGAGGACATGATCACACCCGCGGCATGTACTCCCCACTGACGCTTGAGGCCCTCGAGCCCCTTGGCGGTGTCGACGACTCGCTTGACCTCGGCGTCGGACTCGTACAGCGCGCGGAATTCGCCCGCCTCGCCATACCGCTTGTGGGCGGGATCGAAAATGCCGGCCAGCGGGATGTCCTTGCCCATGACCGGCGGCGGCATCACTTTGGTGATCCGCTCGCCCATGGCGAACGGGTAGCCGAGCACTCGCGCCGAGTCCTTGACGGCCTGCTTCGCCTTGATGGTTCCGTAGGTGACGATCTGGGCGACCCGGTCGTCGCCGTACTTCTCGGTCACGTAGCGAATGACCTCGCCGCGCCCGCGCTCGTCGAAGTCGATGTCGATGTCGGGCATCGACACCCGTTCAGGATTGAGGAAGCGCTCGAACAGCAGCCCGTGCTCGAGCGGGTCCAGCTCCGTGATGCCCAACGCATAGGCCACGATCGCGCCGGTTGCTGAACCGCGCCCGGGCCCGACCCGGATTCGGTGGGCTTTCGCCCAGTTGATGAAATCGGCGACGACGAGGAAGTAACCCGGGAAACCCATCTGCGCGATAACCGAGGTTTCCCGGTCGGCGCGAGCCCGCGCCTCCGGCGGAATGCCGTCGGGGTAGCGGCGACCCAGCCCGGCTTCCACCTCCTTGAGGAACCAGGTCAGCTCGGACTCGCCAGCTGGCACCGGAAAGTGCGGCATGTAGTTGGCGCCTTCGGTAAACGTCACCTCGCACCGCTCGGCCACCCGCAACGTGTTGTCGCAGGCCTCCCGAAGCTCGTACTTGTCCGCCCACAACGAACGCATCTCAGCCGGCGACTTCAGGTAGAAGTCCCGCCCGTCGAACTTGAACCGCTTCGGATCGGCCATGGTCTTGCCGGACTGCACGCAGAGCAGCACCTCGTGTGCGTCGGCGTCCTCGGCGTGCGTGTAGTGCAGGTCGTTTGTGGCAAGCAACGGCAGGTCGAGATCGCGGCCCAGCCGCAGCAGGTCCTCGATGACCCGCTGCTCGACATGGAGACCGTGGTCCATCAACTCCAGGTAGAAGTTGCCGGCCCCGAGGATGTCGCGGAACTCGGCCGCACTGCGCCGCGCGTGCTCGTAGTCGCCGATGCGCAGCCAGGTCTGGATCTCGCCGGAGGCGCACCCGGTTGTCCCGAGCAGTCCCTTGGCGTATTCGGCGAGAAGCTCGCGGTCGGCGCGCGGTTTGTAGAAGAACCCCTCGGTGCTCGCTCGCGACGAGAGCCGGAACAGGTTACGCATGCCGGCGTCATCGCCCGCCAGCAACGTCATGTGGGTGAACGCGCCGCCACCGGATACATCGTCGTCGCCTCCGGACGCCCAGCGCACTCGGGTTCGCTCGAACCTGGAGGTGCCGGGTGTGAGGTACGCCTCCATGCCGATGATCGGTTTGATGCCGGCCGCGCGCGCCCGCGTGTAGAACTCGTAGGCGCCGAACAGATTGCCGTGATCAGTCATCGCGAGCGCAGGCATACCCATCCGGGACGCCTCGGCCAGCAGCTCCGGCAACCGGGCCGCGCCGTCGAGCATGGAGTACTCCGTGTGCACGTGCAGATGCACGAACGAGTCAGTTTCTCCACGTTCCACGGCGGTTACGGATTCCCTTCGGCACGTCTGCGGCACTGCTTCGACCTTAGAGCTAGCCGCCGACGACATGCCCGAGCCGCACCGGACAGAGTTGGATGCATACTCCAGTCCGGGAACCCGCTACCCACCAAGCGCTTCGCGACGGCAGGATCAGCGTATGAATGGAGACCCGTCGGCCGTGGCCACCGAGATCCGGGCCGACCTGGCTCACGCCCTGGTCGCAGTGGACTTCGACGGCACCCTCGCGCCGATCGTGCCCGACCCCGCGGATTCGCGGCTGGCTCCCGGCGCGTTGGATGCGCTCCGCCGGCTGGTCGAGCGGGGCGCGGCGGTGGCGATCATCACCGGTCGTAACGCCCGCACCGTAGTCGAACTCGGCGGCCTGGAAGAGGTACCTGGGCTGCGAGTGTCCGGGCTCTACGGCGCCGAGGAGTGGCAGGACGGGCACCTGGACGTGCCGGACGAGCCACCGCAGCTGGCGAAGCTGCGGTCTCGCCTCCCTGGCCTGCTCGGGGAAGCGGGCGCGGACCCCGATGTCTGGATCGAGGACAAGCGGTTGTCGCTCGTAGTCCACGCCCGCAAGGCCGCCGACCCAGCTGCCGCCCTGGCGCGGCTGACCGGGCCGGTCACGGCGCTCGCCGCCGAACTCGGGCTGGAAGTTCACCCGGGTCGGGATGTCCTGGAGGCACGCCTGCCGGGGTACGACAAGGGCAGCGCCTTACGCCGGCTCATTGCCGAGACGAGTCCGCGGCGGCTTGCGTTCATCGGTGACGATCTCGGTGACCTACCAGCTTTCGACGTTGTGGCGCAGCTACGCGCGTCCGGCATGCCGGCATGGAGCATCGCGGTGCGATCCGAGGAGGCGCCGGCTGTCGCGGCCGCGGCAGACCTGGTGGTGACCGGCCCCGAGCAGGTCGTCGAACTGCTTGCCGCTATCGCGCGGTGACGGCGTCGAGCTGGGCCTGGAACCACGGCCCAGGTGGCAGCGCGACCGCTGCCAGCCGCAGCCGCCGGCACCGGGCGATCCGTTCCTCGTCCGGCATCGTCAGCGCCTCGTACAGGGCGTTCGCCGTTTCGGACACATCGAATGGGTTGACCAGCAGCGCATCCCGGCCCAGTGCGTCTGCCGCGCCGGTGTCCCGGGAGAGCACGACGACGGGATCCCGTTCAGAGAGCACGATGCCTTCCTGTACGACGAGATTCATACCGTCACGGACCGAGTTGACGAACACCACGTCGCACACGCGCAGCGCCGCGAGCGAACCCGCGTAGTCGTCGCTGATGTCGAGCTGCACCGGGGTCCAGGTGTCGGTGCCGAACTCGTCGTCGATCTCCCGCGCCAGCCGCGACACCAGCGCCGTGTACTCGCGGTACTCCGGCAGGTCCTCTCGCGACGGGTAGTTGTCGATGATGTGGACGACCCGATCACGCCACTCAGCGTGCGAGCGCAGCAGTTCCCGGTAGGCCAGCAGCCCGCGGAACACGTTCTTGGACAGCTCGGTCCGGTCGACCCGACCGATGACCTTGCGATCGCCCGCCACATCGCGCAGCTGCCGTACCGAGCTGTCGACATCGCGGCGGTGGGCTCGCTGCATCAGCTCGTCCGCCTCGGTCGACAGCGGAAACACCTCCATCCGACCGGCTGGCGCTCGCCCGAGGACCGAGCGGCAGCAGTCGACGAACTGGTCCCGCCATCGGGCGCTGTGGAAGCCCACGACGTCAGCGCCGGACACGCCGTCGAGCACATCCCGCGCGACGTCGCCCGGCAGCATGCGGAAGTACTCAGCGGGCACCCATGGGATATGGGTGAAATGCCCTATTCGGACGTCGGGTCGCAGGTCGCGGAGCAGCCGAGGGGCGAGAAACAGGTGGTAGTCCTGGATCATGACGGTCGCGCCCTGGGCCGCCTCGGCCGCGATTGCTTCCGCGAAGGCTCGGTTATACCGCTGGTAGCCGGCCCAGGAACGCCGCCACGCTTGATCGAAGACTGGCGACCGCGCGGCCTCATAGAGCATGTGCAGCAGGAACCACAGGGTCGCATTCGCGACTCCGTTGTAGGCCTGCCGGAACGTCAGGGCGTCGATCGGCAGCATCCTGACGTCGAACTCGCCCTTGAGCGCATCGGACACTTCCGGCACCGCCGACAACCGGCCAGACAGTGCGCGGCGGGCGAGCGACCGCTCCCGATCGTTGAGGGCGGCGCAGATCCAGACGGCGTCCGGCGTCGCCGCGAGCGCGGCCTGCATCCCACTGACCAGGCCGCCACCGCCACGGCGGATCTCGTCGTCACCGTCCTCGACGGGCACGATCGAGATGGGCCCTCGGTTGGACGCGACCACGAGCGGGGCGGAGCCTGCGACAGTCATGCCTAATTCCTACCCCTCGATTCCTACCCCTCGCGCAGGCTGTTGGAGCCTGCGCTCCTACCGTCCCGTCGTAGCAGATCGAGCGCGTGCAGCAAGTCCGGTGGGTAGGGCGCGCTGATAACCATCCACTCCCCCGATGTGGGGTGGGCGAAGCCCAACTCGCGAGCGTGCAGGCCCTGCCGGGACAGGCCGAGCCGAGCCGCCAGCGCCGGATCCGCGCCATACGTGAGGTCTCCCACACACGGATGCCTGATGGCCGCCAGATGAACCCGGATCTGGTGCGTCCTTCCGGTTTCCAGCTGGATATCGAGCAGTGTCGCCGCCCGAAATGCCTCCTCTGTCGCGTAGTGGGTAATGCTCGGGCGACCGCCGGCGACGACCGCGAACTTGTAGTCCGCGAAGGGGTGTCGCCCGATTGGGGCGTCAATGGTGCCGCTCGTCGGATCGGGATGACCCTGAGCGAGAGCGGCATAGCGTTTCTCGACCGCGCGCGTCCTGAACGCACGCTTGAGAACCGAGTACGCGCGCTCGCTCTTGGCCACCGCCATGACACCCGTCGTACCTACGTCCAGCCGATGCACGATTCCCTGACGTTCGGCCGCACCACTCGTCGCCACCTGGTAACCCATCGCGGAGAGACCCGAAACGACGGTCGGGCCCGTCCACCCGGGACTCGGGTGGGCCGCCACCCCGGCCGGCTTGTCGACGACCACCACGTCCGCGTCGTCGTAGAGCACGGCCAACCCATCGACAACCTGTGGGGGCATCGGATCGCGCACAGCATCGGGCAGCCGGACCTCGAGGAGCGAGCCGTCGGCCAGCCGCGCGGACCGCGGGGGCAGCCCCCCGTCGACCAGCACGTCACCCGAGTCGATGAGGGCGGCGGCCGCAGTGCGCGAGAGGCCGAACAGGCGAGCCACCGCGACGTCCAGCCGAACCCCGACCAGCCCCTCGGGCACCGGAAGCAGCCGCGTCGGGCTCACGACGTGCCCGCGCCTCGCTTCCTGCCGTCGAGATCGATGCCGCGCAGGGCCGTAATCGCGGCCAGGATCGCCCCACACACGATGGCCGAGTCGGCCAGGTTGAAGATCGGCCAGACGTGCCCGTCCTTGGCGAACAGGCTGATCCAGTCGACGACATGGCCGCGCCCCCCACCCGGCGATCGCAGCACTCGATCGGTGAGGTTTCCGACCGCGCCGCCAAGCACGAGCCCGAGCGCCACAGCCCAACTCGCCGAGTACAGGCGACGGGCCGCTCGCAGAATGACCACCACCACAACGACGGCGACAACCGTGAGCACCACCGTCGCACCGGTGCCCACCGAGAACGCCGCGCCGGAATTGCGCGTCAACACCAGATAAACAGCTCCACCGAGCAGCCGCACCGGAGTCTCGTGCTCCAGCCTGGCGACCACGATCGACTTGCTGACGACGTCGAGCACGTAGACGAGGACAGCGACAACTGCGAACAGCAGCACCTTGCGCGACCGCGGCGGCGACCCGTCACCCATGGGCTTGGAAGCTGCGTCCGGGTCGGCCGAGGTCACGACGCTATTCTCCCGCAGCGTCACGCCGGCTGGGAAATCAGCGCCGTTCCTCGCGTTGCTTGCAGGCGACATCGAGCGTGGCCATCGGGAAAGCCTTCAGCCGCGCCTTCGGGATCGGCTTGCCGCAGCTCTCGCAGTAGCCATAAGTGCCCGCGTCGATACGCTCGACCGCCCGCTTGATCTGCGTCAGCAGATCCAGCCGATTCGCCGCGATCGACAACTCCTGCTCCCGCTCGAACGTCTTGCTGCCGGCATCGGCCTGGTCGTCGCCGGCGCCATCGGTGCTCGACGACTGCAGCTCGTCAAGCTCAATGAGCGACTGGTTGTACTCGGACTGCATCTCCGACAGCTGAGCGACGAGCTGGGCCCGAACCTGAGCCAGCTCGCGGGCCGTCCACTCGGAGTCACGCGGTACCGCGATGGCCACCTCGGTCGACGCTGTCGTCTTCGTTGAGATCTTGGTTGATCGCTTCGTCGCAGTAGCCGATGTGGAGCGGGCGGCGCTCTTGCTCGGTCCCGCCTTGGCCGGCGTTGCCTTCTTCGTCGCCGCGTGGCGCGAGGCCGCCGCGCGGCTCGACGTGGCGGGAGTCGTGGTTTTCGCCTGAGCCTTCGTCGACTTGGCCGGCGCTGCGGTCGCCTTTTTCGAGGACGTCACTGCACTCGCCTTAGCCGAAGTTCCCGCCGCTTTTGGCGTCTTGTGCGTGGTCGCGGACGTCTTTACGGCGGTCTTGGACGCCGAGGTTCGGGACGAGGTCGCCGACGCCTTCGTCGTCGCTCGCTTGGTCGGTCGGGCGGATTTCGCCGCCGACGCCTTGGTGGCCGTCGTTGCCTTCGCCGCGCGGGGCGTCCCGGTCCGCGACGCTCGTCCCCCTCGGCCAACGGCAGCCATGGCGACCCCTTCCAGGTCTCTGCTCAACGGGCGTTGCCTACCCTTTCGCGGTCGACCACCAAGGCCCCGCAAAGGCGGCCAAGGATACGAGCTAGGAGACCGCTTTGCCACTGGGCTCGCCGCGGCCCGGTTCGGCGACCGTGGATGCCGGGGGCACGGTGGCGTTATCCGCTGCTCGCCGAGGTCGCCGAATCGCTAGGATGCGGAAGGTAGTTGCGCGATGACGAGGACAAGTAGCCTCGGTTTCCGCCGGTGAGCGACCTGGGGACGGTGTGAGCCCGGGCCGGCGACCCGGGACGAAATCACCTCCGAGCACCCGGAAGAACGGGTGACGCACGTCACCTCAGTAGAACCGGACCGGCGAACGAAGTGGGCGCGGAGGCGTCAACGAGGGTGGTACCGCGGAGCCCGGCAACCAGCCGGTGCGTCGTCCCTCGAGTGGATCGGACTCGAGGATGGGGCACCCCTAATGAGCGAGCATCGCAGCGCCGCAGGCGCAAGGAGCGGAGCGAATGCGGCGATGAGCGCTGGCGCGAAGAGCCAGGCGGACGTGAGCGAGCATCAGGGCTACGAGCCGTTGCCGGCGCATGTTGACCTGCCCGAGATGGATCGGCAGATCATCGAGCGGTGGCGGGCGAACAAGGTGTTCGAGCGGAGCCTGGACGCCACGGCCGGCGGCGAGGCGTGGACGTTCTACGAAGGCCCGCCTACGGCGAACGGGATGCCGGGGACGCATCACGTCGAGGCTCGGGTGTTCAAGGACGTCTTCCCCCGGTTCAAGACCATGCAGGGCTACCACGTCGCCCGCATGGCCGGCTGGGACTGCCACGGCCTGCCGGTGGAACTCGCGGTGGAGAAGGAACTCGGGTTCACCGGCAAGCCCGACATCGAGGCGTACGGCATCGCCCGCTTCAACGAACGATGCCGGGCATCCGTGCAGCGGCATGTCGACGCATTTGCGGCCATGAGCGAACGGATGGGTTACTGGGCCGACTACGGCAACGCCTACTGGACTATGAACCCCGACTACATCCAGTCGGTGTGGTGGGCGCTCAAGACGATCTTCGACAAAGGACTGCTCGTCGAGGATTACCGGGTCACGCCGTACTGCCCGCGGTGCGGTACCGGTCTGTCCGACCACGAGCTCGGACAGGAAGGCGTTTACACCGAGGTCGTCGACCCGGCGGTTTACGTCCGGTTCCCGGTGATCTCCGGCCCGGAGGCAGGGGTCGCCGACCTGGTCGTCTGGACGACGACGCCGTGGACGCTCGTGTCGAACACCGCGGTTGCTGTGCACCCCACCGTCGACTACGTCGTCGCGCGCACTGCCGCTGGGACGTTCGTGGTGGCCGAGCCGCTGCTATCCGCTGTCCTCGGCGATAACGCGCAGGTGTTGCGCCGCTACTCCGGGCGTGACCTCGCCAGCTGGCACTATCGGCCACCGTTCGACTACGTCTCCATCGCGGGGGCGCATGTCGTAGTCCTGGCCGATTACGTCACGACCGAGGACGGCTCCGGGCTGGTCCACCAAGCGCCGGCCTTCGGCGCCGACGACATGGACATTGCCCGGACATACGGCCTCCCGGTGGTCAATCCGATCGGGGGCGACGGCCGATTCCGCAGTGATCTCCCGGACATCGGCGGGATGTTCTTCAAAGACGCCGACGAGGTCCTCGTGGCCAAGCTTTCCGAAAGCGGCCGGCTACTGCGGCATGCACCGTATGCCCACTCCTACCCGCACTGCTGGCGGTGCCACACCCCGCTGATGTACTACGCGCTGCCGTCCTGGTACGTGCGGACCACCGCCATCAAGGACGAGTTGCTGACGCAGAACGAGGCCACGAACTGGTACCCACCGACGATCAAGCACGGTCGCTATGGTGATTGGCTGTCCAACAACGTCGACTGGGCCCTGTCTCGTGACCGCTACTGGGGGACACCACTGCCGGTCTGGCGCAACGACGCCGACCCCAGCCAAGTCGTCTGCGTCGGGTCATTCGCCGAGTTGTCCGAACTCGTGGGTCGCGACCTGGCCGACCTCGACCCGCATCGGCCGTTCGTCGACGACGTGACCTTTAGCGTGCCTGGTCAGGAAGGCACGTACCGGCGAGTTCCGCAGGTGATCGATGCCTGGTTCGATTCCGGCTCGATGCCGTTCGCCCAGTTCGGCGCACCGTTCTCCAACGCGGAGCGTTTCGGCGAGAGCTATCCGGCCGACTTCATCTGCGAAGCGATCGACCAGACGCGCGGCTGGTTCTACACGCTGATGGCGGTCGGCACCCTGGTCTTCGGACAGAACTCCTACCGGACGGTCTTGTGCCTCGGGTTGCTGCTCGCGGAGGACGGCCGCAAGATGAGCAAGCACCTGGGCAACATCCTCGAGCCGATCCCGCTCATGGACCAGCACGGGGCCGATGCGGTGCGGTGGTTCATGGTTGCGGCGGGCTCGCCCTGGTCAGCTCGTCGGGTGGGTCACAAGGTGCTGGACGAGATCGCCTCCAAGGTGATTCGTACTTACTGGTCGGTGGCGTCGTTCCAGTCGCTCTACGCGCGGGCGAACGGTTGGACGCCGGGCGCCGACAGCGGCCTGCCGACGGTGCTCGATCGGTGGGCGGAGGCGCAGTCGCGCCGGCTCGTCGGAGAAGTGACCGATGCGCTCACCGACTTCGACACGGCCCGCGCCGGGCGGGCGCTCGCCGGATACATCGATGACCTGTCCAACTGGTACGTGCGGCGTTCGCGCCGCCGATTCTGGGAGGGTGACCCGGCGGCGCTCGCTACCCTGCACGACGCGTTGTCGGTCCTGACCAGGTTGCTGGCGCCGTTCATCCCGTTCGTGACCGAGCGGGTGTGGGGCGCTCTGTTCGCGGATGCGACCGGCGTTGACTCGGTGCATCTGGCCAGCTGGCCCACAGATACCCCGGCCGCCGGGGACGATCAGCGCAGCGCGCAGATGGCGCTAGTGCGGCGTCTGGTCGAGCTTGGCCGGGCGGCGCGGGCCGAGGCGAACGTCAAGACCCGTCAGCCGCTTCGTCGCGCGCTGGTTTCGGCGCCTGGCTGGGGTGACTTGCCGGCCGAACTGCGGCGCGAGGTGGCCGACGAGCTCAACGTCGGGGATCTCGCACGGCTCGCGGACACGGGCGACGTCATCGACGTCACGGTGAAGCCCAACTTCCGCGCGTTGGGCAAGCTGCTCGGCCCGAAGACCCAGGTCGGCGCCCGGGCCATCGCAACGCTGGTGCCGGCGGAGGTCGCCGCGACGCTCGCGGCCGGGCAGTCGATTCAGATTTCCGTCGATGGCACACCAGCCGAGTTGGGTGCGGAGCATCTGATCGTCAACGAGGCGCCGGTGTCCGGCTGGGCGGTCAAGAACAGCGCAGCCGAGACCGTCGCCCTCGACCTGGAGCTGACCCATGAGCTGCGTCTCGCCGGGCTGGCGCGCGACGTGGTTCGACTCGTCCAGGACGCGCGTAAGACTGCGGGCCTCGAGGTGACCGATCGCATCGCACTGTGGTGGCGGGTCGGTGGTTCACCGGAGCCGGCGGAGGCAATCCGCTCCCATGTGGGCCAGATCGCGGGGGAAGTGCTCGCCACTGAAATGATCGAGGGTGCGCCCGACGCGAGCGAGCCGGTCCACGAGGTCGTCGACGATGACCTGGGTCTGCACGTGTGGCTGCGCCGCGCCACCTAGCGGGTGTCTTCTGGGCGGACCCCTGCTGCGGCACGCGCGAGCGCCGAGGGTGCCGCCGTGGCAGCTGGGCCTTAGCTAGCCGGCCTGGGCGGCCTCATGCTGGTCCATCTGGGCGCCGTCCCGCCCTGACTGCGCGGGCTCGGCCCGACCGCTCGCGTCCAGATCCCGCAGCTGCGACTCCAGGTAGCTCTTCAGCCGGACGCGGTACTCGCGTTCGAACGTTCGAAGCTGCTCGACCCGCTTCTCCAGCGCTTCCTTGCGCTGTTCGAACTGCGCGGTGATCGTGTGCGAACGTTGCTCGGCGTCGGACAATAGGTGGGTCGCGCGCTCGTTGCTCTCCCGCTCGAGCTGGTCGGCCCGGGCCTGAGCTTCGCCGACGTACTTCTGCGATTGCTGCTGCGCATCGGTGAGGGTCGCATGGGCGGTGGCCTGTGCTTCGGCAAGGAGCCGCTCCGCCTCGGCTTTGGACTGAGCGAGGTGCGTGTCTGCCGTCTGCTGGGCAAGCGCCAGCATCTGGATAGCCTGGGCGTGGTGATCCTCGGCGGTCAATCCACCTGCCGCCCCCGCAGTGACTGCCGCAGCATGGGCCTGCTGGGCCTGCTGCGCCGCCTCCTGAGCCTCGAGCAGCTGCTGCCTGCTCTCTCCCAATTGCTGCTCAGTGTGCGCTAACTGCTGCTGCAATCCGACTACCTGCTGCCCGGCGGCATCCCCGCTCGAGCTCAGCGCGTGCTCGAGATCGTTGATCCGGGCATGCAGGCGGCCGTTTTCGTCGCGCGCCGCGGCCAGCTCAGCCATCGATCGATCGTCGATGGCGGGATGTACTTGGGTGTCTGCGCTCGCACCACTGCCGTTGGCGCGCAGGTCATTGTTCTCTTCGATCAGCCGCGCGAGCTCGACCTCGACCACGTCGAGGAACGCGTCGACCTCCTCCTCGTCGTAGCCACGCTTGCCGATCGGCGGCTTCTTGAAGGCCACATTGTGGACTTCGGCGGGAGTCAGCGGCATGGGTCACCTCGTGATCGTCAGACCGGAACCGGGTGGTTCCGCGGTCAGGTGCGGATGATGCAGGTGTTGCAATGCGTAGCGCAAGTCACGCCGGACCTGCCAACCGGCCCGACCCGCCCGCTGCTTGGGAGGATCGACCACTAGGCGAGTCCCAGCGCCACCCAGCGCAGAGCCAGGATAGCGATCCACAAAATCATGATGCTCAGGTCAAGACTTATTCCACCTAAGCGGAGGGGTGGAATGATCCGCCGCAGCAATTTCACCGGAGGATCCGTGCTCGTGTAGACGAGCTCGAGCCCAACAGCGGTCACGCCGACCGGGCGCCACGACCTGGCGAATTGACGGGCGATCTCAACCACAATTCTGGCGATGATCAGTAGAAGATACAGGTAGAGCGCAAAGGCGATGACACTCCAGAACAGCGCCATCGATGACGTCTCCCCGATCCTCGGCACACCTGTGGCACGTCCCATGAGGACTGGCCACTATCCATGGTGCCACGCCGAGCCAACCCAGACATCCCGCGCACGCAGCTAATTACGCCGCCGCTAACGCTGTGCGACGGATCGTGACTGTTGAGTCAGGACTGGTTGAAGAATCCGCCCTCAGCAATACGGGCCTTATCCTGAGCCGTCACGGTGACGTTGTGTGGGCTGAGCAGGAAAACCTTGGCCGTCACGCGCTCAATCCGCCCGTGCAACCCGAACGTCAGCCCAGCGGCAAAGTCCACCAAGCGCTTGGCGTCGGAGTCGTCCATCTCGGACAGGTTCATGATAACCGGGGTGCCCGACCGGAAATGTTCCCCAATCGTGCGTGCCTCGTTGTAGGTGCGGGGATGCAGAGTGGTGATCCGATATGACTGGAACTCCTCGTAGTCGGCTGAGTACCCGCTGCCCTGGTCCTCCCCTGGCCACTCGCGAGCGACTACCGCGGTCGCCGCACCACCGGAGCCGCCATCGCCATTCCCGCGGGCATACCTCGTGTCTGGTCCGTAGTCCACCGGACGCGACCGGGGGGCGCGGTCGTACGGGGCGCGGTCATAGCTTTCACCGCTTTCGACAACCCCCTCGTCGTCTTCGACCAGGCCGAGGTAGACGCCCATCTTCTTCATCGCTCCGGGCATATCGTCCTCCTGTTGTTCCGGCTGTCGCGCGGTACGGCCTGCGGTGAGCGGTCACTGACCGGTTGTGCGGTGACGCTATCCGAATCATGGTCTTCGTCGGCCGAGCAACGCCGAACCGACACGCAGATGTGTCGCGCCCTGTCGAATCGCCGCCTCCAGGTCGCCGCTCATTCCGGCCGAGATCGAGGTCGCGTCCGGATGACGAGCGCGGACCTGCCAGGAGACATCCTGCAAGCCAGCAAAGGCGGTGTCGGGGTCGGCGTCCATCGGAGCGATCGCCATCACGCCGAGCAGGTCGAGCTCTGGTGCCAGCGCAACCTGGTCGGCGAGCATGATCACATCGTCGACTAGCGCGCCGCCCCGGCGCGTGTCCGCGTCGAGGCTGACCTGGATGAAGACCGCGAGCCGCCGGCCGGCGTGCCGCGCGCCCGCCGCGAGTCCGGCGACCAGCTGCGGGCGCTCGACGGAGTGCACCGTCGCCGCGTAACTGGCCACCGACCGGCATTTGTTCTGCTGCAACCGCCCGACGAAATGCCACCGCAGGTTCAGATCCGACGCGCTCACATCGGACAACGCCGCGATCTTGTGGCGTGCTTCCTGATCGCGGCTCTCACCCACATCCTTCTGGCCCAATTCACCGAGGAGGGCGATGTCGCTGACCGGGAACCCTTTCGTGACCGCGATGAGGCTGAGCTCGTCGGGATCCCGTCCTACGGACTCGCAGGCCGCCCCGATGCGCGCGCGCAACCGCTCCAGGGAGGCGAGTAGCTCCGCTCGCCGGTCCGGTTGGGTGCCGCCCGTCACCGGACTCCGTCGGTCAGTTCTTGAGGAAGTCGGGCACGTCGAGCTCGTCGTCCAGCCCAAGCGGGGCCCGGCCGATGCCAGACGACGGAAGTGGCCATCCCGGCGTCCGGCCCTGTCCGTTCCGCGCAGGTTCGGGGACCTGGTCCGGCTCCGCGTCGCCGTGCGATCGCCGGACGTCGACCTTCTTGTACGGCGGCTGCCCACTGTCGAACCCAGCGGCGATCACCGTCACTTTCACCTCGTCGCCGAGCGTGTCGTCGATCACCGCGCCGAAGATGATGTTCGCGTCCGGGTGTGCGGCCTCCGCAACCAGCGACGCAGCGTCGTTGATCTCGAACAAGCCAAGGTCCGACCCGCCGTAGATGGACAGCAAGACGCCGTGCGCGCCTTCCATGCTGGCCTCGAGCAGCGGGCTGGCGATGGCGATCTCGGCGGCGTTGCGGGCCCGATTGTCGCCCCGGGCGGCGCCGATCCCCATGAGCGCCGAACCGGCGCCGCTCATGACGCTCTTGACGTCAGCGAAGTCCAAATTGATCAGCCCGGGCGTGGTGATCAGGTCGGTAATTCCCTGCACGCCGGACAGGAGAACCTGATCAGCGCTCCGGAACGCGTCCATAACGCTCACGTTCTCGTCGGAGATCTGCAGCAGCCGATCGTTGGGGATCACGATGAGGGTGTCGCACTCCGACCGCAGCGTCTCGATGCCGTCGTCGGCCTGCGCGGCCCGCTTCTTGCCCTCGAACGAGAACGGGCGGGTCACCACACCGATCGTCAATGCGCCGAGCTTGCGGGAGATACTCGCGATGACCGGAGCCCCACCGGTCCCGGTCCCGCCGCCCTCGCCCGCGGTCACGAAAACCATGTCGGCGCCCTTGAGCACCTCCTCGATCTCGTCCCGGTGATCCTCAGCGGCCTTCCGCCCGACCTCGGGTTGGGCACCGGCGCCAAGGCCTCGGGTGAGCTCGCGCCCGACATCGAGCTTGACGTCGGCATCGCTCATCAGCAGGGCCTGGGCGTCGGTGTTCACCGCGATGAATTCGACGCCCTTCAATCCGACCTCGATCATGCGATTCACGGCGTTGACACCGCCGCCGCCGACACCGACGACCTTGATGACCGCGAGGTAGTTGTGCGGTGGGGTCATGTGGCTTCCTGCTTCCGCTATGGGGACCGGCGTTCGTGGACGGGTAGGGCTGAGCCTGCGGATCGTCTGCGGCTAACGCGGTGAACCCTCATCCTCAAGTAGACCCTTAATGTTATGTCAACCTGACATCGTGATCCGACGGTAGACAAACCCAAGGCCGTTTCAAGCAGGCGCGCCGCGGGACGCGTGGGCCCATTACCCTCCTGCCGCCGCGGAGCTCGTTAGCTCGTGATCTTGGACTTACTGCCTCGGACGACGATAGGTCCAAGATCATCAGCGGAGGCAGATCATCAGCGGAGGCGGCCGGAAGCGGTGCCCCCGACGATTCACCGGGCGTAGACGAGGTCGGGGTCGCTGACGTCGAAGACGGTCCCGGGCCGGGCCAGCAGGGCGGCAAGGACGCCGGCCTTGTCGGAACTGCGGTCCGGGCCGCCCCACCGCACGACCCGATGGTCACGGAGCACGAGTGAGATTCCCGCCGGATCGTCGGCCTGGATGGTGGCAAGCAGCGAAAGAACCGACCCGGGCAGCGCGCTCGCCGCCGTGGCGGCCGCCGCGGCGCTGGCCTGGGCCCGCGGACCATCGGCGACCTGGAACTGCGGCAAGCCACGAGGCGCCGTCGCTACTGTGTGGAACTGCCGGCCGGTCCGATCGACCAGGTGAACCTCGCCGCCGCTCGTGACATAGCCGACCCCCACTCGCTCGGTGAGCGTGATCACGACGGTCGAAGGAAAGGCCGCCGCGACGTTGACCGTCGCGACTTCGGGCAGGCTTTCGACGCGATGCGCGATCGTTGCCGTGTCGAGCCGCACCAGCGGCCGCCCAGGAGGGACCTGGGCAACGCGTTCCACCTCAGCTCGGGTCAGGTAATGCAGGGCCCCTCGCACGCTGATTTGCCGCACGCCGAGCAGCGGACTCCACACCACCGCCCACAGGGCCGCGGCGAACACGGCGACGACGGCACCGAGCAGGATCCAGATACGCCACCCACTCGCCCATCGGCGTTGCCGCCCGCCCGGGCGCCAATCGCGATCCCGCTGGTCGACCGGTCGAGAACGAAGGCGTACCCCGGTCATCAAGTCCGGGTCCCACCAGCGGCGATCTCCGCCAAGATTTCTGGGCAGAGCAGGTAGACCGTGCCGATACCCATCGTCAGCACAAGATCGCCGGGACGGGCGACCTCGGCAATCCGCTTCGGTACCGCGCCGAAGCGCTCCTCGTAGATCACCTGCTCGGAGGGGAGCGGAATCCGCTCTGCGATGAGCGCTCCGGTTACGCCAGGTATCGGCTCCTCACGGGCCGGGAAGATACCGAGGACAACCGCGATGTCAGCAATGGCCATCGCTTCGGCGAACTCATCGGCGAACGTCTGAGTACGGCTGTACGTGCCCGGCTGGAACACCGCGATGAGCCGACCGTCGCCCGCGACGACGCGCGCAGCGGTGAGCGCAGCCGCAACCTCCGTGGGGTGGTGGGCATAGTCGTCGTACACCCGCACCCCGAGGGCCTCGCCGTGCGGCTCAAAACGACGGTGCACCCCCTGAAACGACCGCCAGGCGCGCAAAACCGTGGCCACGTCGAGCCCGAACTCGACTGCAACGGTCAGCGCCGCAGTCGCGTTCAGGGCCATGTGCCGGCCGATCAGCGCGCCGACGCTCACCCTGATCGGTTCCTCGCCCGGTACGAGCTGCACGGTCAAGTCGACACCGTTGGGCCGTTCGTCGATATCGCTGATTCGGACGTCGGCAGCGACCGCCTGACCGTATGTCCGCACCCGCCGCCCCACCGACCGGGCGTACTCCGCGATCCGACGAGCCCCGGAGTCGTCGGCGGACGCGACGAGGAGCCCATCCGGCTCGATCCGATCGACGAACTGGCGAAATGCGGTGAAGATCCCGTCGAGATCGCCGTAGTTCTCGAGGTGGTCGGCCTCCACGTTCGTTATCACGGCCGCAGCCGGATGGATCAACAGGAACGAGCCGTCACTCTCGTCGGCCTCGACGATCGCCAGGTCGCCGGTTCCCAGGTGCGCATTGATGCCGGTCTCGTACAGGTTGCCGCCGATTGCGAACGATGGATCCAGCTGGCAGGCCTGAGCAGCCACCGTGAGCAACGAGGTGGTGGTGGTCTTGCCGTGGGTGCCCGAAATGGCGATCATCCGCCGGTCCTCGAGCGCCGAGGACAGCGCGGCGGCCCGGCGCAGGAACGGCTTACCGCTGTTCCGAGCCGCCACATATTCCGGATGTGCCGGGCTGATCGCCGTCGTGTACACGAACGTGTCAGTTGCGTCGACGTGCTGTGGCGAGTGACCGATCCGGACGTCGGCGCCGAGCGCCCGCAGCGCTGCCACGGTGGTCGAATCACGCGCCTCGCACCCGCTCACCGTGACGCCGCGCTCGATGAGGATGCGGGCCAGCGCGCTCATCCCGGCCCCGGCGATGCCCATGATGTGCACCCGGCCCAACGAGCCCAAGGCCGGGACCACGTCGGTTGGAGCGCTCCGCACTAACGCCGCGCCGGGAGCCGCCCAGTCGGCCGGTCGATCACGATTAGCGTCCCGGGTCGGTGCCTCGTGGTGCGGGCCAGTCGTCGGGACAGGCGGCTCCCCCGCGCGCTCGCTCATCGGACCGTCCCGAACCGCCGGTGCTCGGCCGCGACGTTCAGCACGGCGCGAGCGAGGACGACATCCGCGTCGCGAGATCCGGCGCTGGCGGCCGACCGGGACATGGTCGCCAGCCGGCATGGGTCGGTCATGATCGGGATGAGGTGGTCGACTATCCAGCTCGGGCGCAGCGTCGCGTCCTCGACGAGCAAGCCGCCGCCCGCCAGGACAATCGGTTGTGCGTTGAATCGTTGCTCGCCATTCCCGTGCGGATAAGGCACGTAGGCCGCCGGTAGCCCGACCGCGGAAACCTCAGCAC
This sequence comes from uncultured Actinomycetota bacterium, assembly GCA_963748415.1. Classification (GTDB taxonomy): domain Bacteria; phylum Actinomycetota; class Actinomycetes; order Mycobacteriales; family Jatrophihabitantaceae; genus CAVVJA01. The sequence continues at coordinate 191,543 of CAVVJA010000008.1, forward strand.
ACGTCATCGCCCCGCACCGGCACAGCACGAAATCTGCGGCCGCGTAGGCGAGATGCATCTGCTCCACGAAAGGAACCACCGCGTACGGTGGCTGCCCCGGTGGCACCGCCACGGTGTTCTTGCCGCCGACGATGTGCAGCACCTGCACCCCCGCCCGGCGAAGGTCGTCCGCCGCTCCGGCGCAGGCCCGGTTCAGCGACTGAGCGCCCTGCGAGCCGCCGGTGACCAGAAGGGTCGGCGCGTCGGGCAGCAGCCCGAACGCGCTCCGTGCACGGGGCCGCATCGCCGACCGATCCAGGCTGGATATTTCCGGCCGGAGCGGAATGCCGATGGGCACCGCGTGGGGCAGCCGGACCTGCTCCGAGGCCGTGTACACATGATGGGTCAGTCGAGCCGCCAATCGGTTGGCCACGCCCGGCCGGGCATTCGCCTCGTGCACGACGATCGGTAGCCGAGCGCGACGGGCCGCCAGATAAGCCGGCAGCGCCACGTATCCGCCAAATCCCACGATCACGTCGGCGTCCGTCCGGACCAGCACGTCCTCGGCCGCGTGCACCGCGTCGTTCACCCGACCGGGCATGCGCAAGAGTGCGGAGTTCACCTTGCGGGGCAAGGGAACCGGCGGGATCAGCTCGAGGGGGTAGCCCCGAGATGGGATCAGCGTGCGATCCAGTCCCTTCTCGGTGCCGAGGGCAGTAATCCGAGCACTGGACTCCAGCCGGCGGACCGCGTCGGCCAACGCCATCGCAGGCTCGATGTGGCCGGCCGTGCCGCCGCCGGCGACCACCACCGACACACCCGTCACGATGCCACCGTGCCGTTCGCGATCATGGTCATCCCGGGCGACCCGGGCGGTGTCGTCCATCACTGCCGGTGAGCGGCAGCGGCCGCCCGGGTCGTCGTTGCTGCGCGGGCGGCGCCCAAGCCGGCGGACCACCCTTCGCCGGGCGCCTCGGCCGAGCTGCGCCGCCGATCGGTCCGGGCGGACTGCTGCGGCGAGTCGCGCCCGGCGGGTCGGTCCGCGGTGAGCCGGACGGGGCGGCTCGCCGGGCGCCGGTCGCCGGGGGGCTGGGCTCGCGGCCTGGCGCGGAACGCTTCGGCGAGATGTAGGCCTTCGGCATGGGCAGGCGGGCCCAGCGCGATATCCGGCCCTGGGTTCCTGACGCGGTGGCGCGTTGAGCCGCAGCCACGGCAGACGGCTCGTGACGCGCGAACGAGACGAGCATGCCGAACACGGCGAAGGTGACCAGCAGCGATGCCCCGCCCGCGGAAATGAAGGGCAACGGGATGCCGGTCACGGGCAGCAACGCCGTCACGTAGCCAATGTTGATCATGGCCTGACCGCATATCCACACCGTCGCCCCACCGGTGGCAAGCCGCACGAAGGGATCAGCGCTGCGTCGGGCGATCCGCACACCGGCCACGGCGAACAGTGCGAAGAACACCAGCACCGCAACTGAGCCGATCAGACCGAGCTCCTCGCCAATCACCGAGTAGACGTAGTCCGTGTTGGCGTTGGGAACCCAGCTGTACTTCGACGTTCCGTTGCCGAGACCAACCCCGAACACTCCGCCTGAGGCTAAAGCGTAGAGCCCTTCCACGGTCTGGAATCCGGCTCCGTTGTGCTGGTCGAACGGGTGCAGAAACGTAAGTAACCGCTGCAGCCGATAGGGCTCGAACACTGCGAGGGCGGTGACGACAGCGCCGACGCCGAGCAGCAGCAGCGCGAAGTATCGCAGCGGCAGCCCGACCATCCACAGCAGGCCGACCAAGATCAGGATGAAGCACATTGTCGTGCCGAGATCTGGCTCACGCATCACGAGAGCGCAGAAAATCACGAAGACCGGTACCAACGGCAGAAAGACCTGCCCGGCTCGCGACAACGTGCCGAGATGCTGCTTCCGGCCGAGCAGATCCGCCGCCCACACGAGAATGGCGAGCTTGCCGAACTCGGACGGCTGGAACTGCAACGGACCGAAGTCGATCCAGCGCCGTGCGCCGTACGCCATCACGCCGATGCCCGGGATGAGCACCGCGAGGAGCAGCACGGTTGCAATGATCAGCATGGGATAGGCGAGGACCCGATACCCACGAGGTGGCAGCCGGACCGCGATCCAGAACACCGGCACGCCCATGATGACGAACACGATCTCCTTGATCAGCTGGCTCCACATCGCCGCATCGTTGGTGTGCGAGGCCGAGATGGTGGTCGAAGCCGCCATGAGCACACCGAACCCGAGCAGTCCGCCGCCGGCGAGCAGCAAGAGCTGCAGGGACGCATAGGGACCGTCCAGCAGACGGTTGCCGACCGGGGCGCCGGACAACGCGCCCCGCAGCCGCGTGGACAGGCTGCTAGCAGTCACCGCGATCCCAGCGCGGCCACCGCCGCGGCGAATCTCGTGCCGCGTTCGGCGTAGCCGCTGAACATGTCGTAGGAAGCCGCTGCCGGCGCGAGCAAGACGGTGTCGCCGGGGTGAGCCAGGCCAGCCGCGGCCCCCACCACCTCGGTCATGGCTCCATCGTCGTGGGTGGCCACGGTGATCACCGGCACATCCGGGGCGTGTCGCGCTAGCGCAGCCGCGATGTGCTCGCGATCGACCCCGAGCAGGACGACGCCGGCCAGTTTCGACCCGAATCGCGCCACCAGATCGTCTACCGGAGCGTCCTTCAGCTGGCCGCCGGCGATCCACACGACGCGGGGATAGGCGTCGAGTGATGCCGCGGCAGCATGCGGGTTGGTCGCCTTGCTGTCGTCGACCCAGCGCACCCCGTCACGTGTGGTCACAAGCTGGTTCCGATGGGGATCCGGCCGGAAGCCGCGCAGCCCCGCGGCCACGGCCTCGGGTGACACGCCCTGGGATCGGGCGAGGGCAGCGGCGCACAGCGCGTTGGTGAGGTTGTGGGGTCCGGCCGGGTGGACGTCCACGATGTCGACCAGCTCCACGCCGTCAGCGAACGCCCGGTCGACGAGAACGCCGTCGCGCACCCCAAGCTGGCCGTTGGTTGGCGGGGCCAGGCGCACCGCCACGCGGATGTCCGCTGATGTTGCCGCGAATAGCTCCGCGACGTATTCGTCGTCGATGTTGGCGACCACGACCGGCGCCGCCCAGACTCGGGTCTTGACCTCGACATAGGCGGGCATCGAGCCGTGCCAGTCCAGGTGATCGGGAGCGAGGTTCAGCAGGGCGCCCGCCGCAGGACGTACGGACTGCGACCAGTGCAACTGGAAGCTCGACACTTCGACGGACAGCACGTCATAGGGCGGGGACGCAGTCACCGCGTCGATGATCGACACACCCACGTTGCCGACTGCGCGGGCCCGTCGCCCCGCCGCCAGCAGGATCGACTCCAGCATGCGGACAGTCGTGGTCTTGCCATTCGTCCCGGTAACCGCGAGCCACGGCGCGCCGGCCGGGTCACGCAGCTGCCAGGCGAGCTCGACCTCGCCCCAGACCGGAATGCCCACAGCCGCGGCCTCGCGTAGCAACGGATGGTCCGGACGAAGTCCGGGCGACGTCACGACAAGATCCACGCCAGGCGGCACCCTGTCCGGGTCACCGACGAAGGAGGCCCCAGCGGCGAGAAGCGGATCGACGGCACTGGTTCGATGCCGGTCTGCGAGCAGCACCCGCGCACCGCGCGCGAGCAGTGCGCGGGCCGCCGACTCCCCCGCGAACCGGACGCCGCAGACCAGGACAGTGCGCCCCGTGGGGTCGAGCGGCAAGTCAGCCATTTCCGATGAACTCGGCGTAGAACAAGCCGGTACCGAACGCGACCGCGAGTCCGGCGATGATCCAGAAGCGCACGATGATCGTGATCTCCTGCCACCCCGACAGCTCGAAGTGGTGGTGGATTGGCGACATCTTCAATACCCGGCGCCCAGTCCCTGTGCGCCGGCGGGTGAACTTGAACCAGCCCGTCTGGATGATGCCCGACAGCGTCACGACGGCGAACAGGCCGCCCAGGACAACCAGCAGCAACTCCGTCCGCGACAGGATGGCTATGCCAGCCATGAGGCCGCCGAGAGCCATGGAGCCGGTGTCACCCATGAAGATCTGAGCCGGCGATGCATTCCACCACAAGAAGCCGAAGCAGGCGCTCATGGCTGCGGCGGACACGAGGGCTAGGTCGATCGGATCCCGCGCGAGGTAGCAGCCGGGGAGGGCTACCGTGCCACAGCTGTTGCGGAACTGGATGAACGTGATCAGCGTGTAGGCGCCGAACACCATCGCGCAGGCGCCGGCCGCGAGCCCGTCGAGCCCGTCGGTGAGGTTCACCGAGTTCGTCGTCGCCGTGACGATGAGGTACGCCAGGACGACAAACCCAATCGACCCGAGGCTGATCGAGCTGATGTCTCGCACGTAGGAGAGGTGGGTCGACGCCGGCCGGAGTCCGTGGGAATTGGGGAACTGCAAGGCGAGTATCGCGAATGTCACCCCCACGACGAGCTGCCCGGCAAATTTCGCCCGGGCCCGCAGACCCAGGTTGCGCTGCCGGCGGATCTTGATGAAATCGTCGACGAAACCGACGGCGCCGCAGCCCACCATCAGGTACAGCAGCAACAGCCCAGACGCCGACGGGCCGCCATCGCCCCGGATCGCGGTCAGCCCGTGCGCGACGATGTATCCGAACAGGGTCGAGGCAATGATCGCTACGCCGCCCATGGTCGGCGTTCCGCGCTTGACCAGGTGGCCCGGTGGCCCGTCGTTGCGGATCTCCTGCCCGAAGCCACGCAGCCGGAAGTATCGGACGATCACCGGGGTGAACAGGATGGAGAACAACAGGGCGGAGACGGCGGCGAGCAGGATCGTTTTCACTCCCGGCCCGTCCTCCTCTCCGGGCGTTCGCCCGAGTTAACGGCCGCCGCCGAGGCGTCCCCGAGCGCGATGGCGACTCGTTCGAGGCTTGCGGCTCGGGATGCCTTCACGAGTACCACGTCTCCGGGCCGAAGCTCGTGCTGCAGCAGTATCAGCGCAGCATCCGAGTCGGCGACCCACGTCGACTCACCATCCCAGGAGCCTTCCAGAGCGGCGCCGTGCGCCATCGGCCGGGCGGCCGCACCCACGGCGATGAGCCGTGATATGTCCAGTCGCACCGCGAGGCGCCCGATCGCGTCGTGCTCGACCGCAGCGTCCGCGCCCAGCTCGGCCATCTCGCCGAGCACGGCGACAGTGCGCGCCGGCCGGGCCCGGCCAATCGCGGCCAGCGTCTTCAACGCGGCCCGAACCGATTCCGGATTGGCGTTGTAGGCGTCGTTGATGACAACCACGCCGTCGGTGCGCTCCACCAGCTCCATCCGCCAGCGCGACCGGGGACCGGCCATCGACAGGGCCTCGGCGATGGCGGCCACTGACAGACCGCATTCCAAGGCGACGGCCGCGGCGGCGAGGGCATTGCCGACATGATGGCCGCCGACGAGGGGCAGGGTGACCATCGCCGTTCCGGCGGGCGCAGTGAGTCGAAATGTCGCGCGGCCCAGGTCATCGAGCCGGACCCGATCGGCTCGCACATCGACGCCCGCCGACTCACCGACAGTGACGACACGCGACCGAGTGCGGTTCGCCATGCCCGCCACCAACGGGTCATCGGCGTTTAGGACCGCGACGCCGCCGTCCGTCGCGGCGGGCAGCGCCTCGACGAGCTCCGCTTTCGCTGTCGCGATCGCCTCCCGAGAGCCGAACTCCCCGAGATGGGCGCTCCCGACGTTCAGCACGACCCCGATCCGGGGCGGCGCGATCCGGGTGAGTGCCCGGATGTGACCGATGCCGCGAGCGCTTGTCTCGAGAACCAGGAACCGGGTCGAGGTGTCGGCGCGCAGCACCGTGTACGGGTGGCCCAGCTCATTGTTGAAAGAACCAGGTGGTGCAATCGTCGGACCTATACGCTCCAGAAGCGCAGCGAGGAGATCCTTCGTCGAGGTCTTGCCGGACGACCCGGTGATGCCGATGACGGTGGCGCTGAGGTGCCGGGCGACCTCGGTGGCAAGAGCGGCCATGGCCGCCAGGCCGTCGCCTACGAGCACGTGCGGGACGGCGACCCGGCGGGTGACTACCGCCGCGACCGCTCCCGCGTCGATCGCCGCCGCAGCGTGGTCGTGCCCGTCCTCGTGCTCACCGGCGAAGGCGACGAACAGGCCGCCCGGAGTGACGCGCCGCGAGTCGAATTCGACGCTGCCGGTCACCCGGACCGTGGGGTCCGCACGGCCCAGCGTCCCCCGAGTAACGGCCGCAACCTGGCCCAACGTCAACTCGATCATGCGATCTCGTCAGCCGTCCCGGTGAGCACTCCGCGGGCGACGTCGCGGTCGTCGAACGGATAGACGGTTCCGGCGACCTCCTGGCCGAGCTCATGGCCCTTGCCGGCGATGAGCACCGTGTCGCCCGGCCCAGCCATCCGGATCGCGGCGGCGATCGCTGCGCCCCGATCGCCGATCTCGACCACTTCGGCGCGCGGAGCGGCGGCCACCGTACCGGCGCCGTCCAGCATGGCGCGCCTGATGGCGGCCGGATCCTCGCTGCGCGGGTTGTCGTCGGTGACGATGAGGACATCCGCGTAGCGGGCGGCCGCTTCGCCCATGATCGGACGCTTGGCCTGATCGCGATCGCCTCCGCACCCGAGCACGATCACCAGGCGCCGGGACGTGAGTGGCCGCAACGCCCGCAACGCGCCTTCCACCGCGGCCGGCTTGTGGCTGTAGTCGACGACGACCAGGAACGGCTGACCCGCGACGACCCGCTCCATGCGGCCCGGCACTCCGGCTTGAGCGACCGCCGGAGCGGCAAGCCGCGGGTCGATGCCTACCGCATCCAGCACGGCAAGCGCCAACAGCGCGTTGGCGACGTTGTACGACCCGAGGATGGCCGTGCCGGCGGCAAAATCTCGGCCGGGACCCACCGCGCGGAAACTGGTGCTGGCGTCGGTGCGAACGACAATGTCGGTGGCCCGCCAGGTCGCCGCGCGGTTGCCGGTCGTGCTCACCGTGATCGCCCCAGGACCGACGCGTGCGGCGAGCCGCTGGCCCCATTCGTCGTCGGTGACGATTGCGGCCGCGCGCGAGCGACCGTCGAACAACTTCGCTTTGGCTTCGAAGTAGTCGTCGAGGTCGGCGTGGAAGTCGAGATGGTCCTGCGAGAGGTTCGTGAACGCCCCGACCGTGAAGTCCACGCCATCGGCCCGGCCGAGCGCAAGGGCGTGGCTGGATACCTCCATAGCGACCGTGGTGACATCCCGTTCGGCCATGACCGCGAGTAGCGCCTGTAGCTCCGGAGCCTCGGGCGTGGTGAACCCGGTGCTGATCTGATCGTTTCCGATCAGCGTCGCGACCGTGCCGATCAACGCGGTCGGCACCCCGGCCGCCGCGAGGCCGGCCCGGATCAAGAACGTCGTCGTGGTCTTTCCGCTCGTACCGGTAACGCCCAGCACCGAGAGACGGCGGCTGGGCGAACCGTAAACGGCTGCTGCAGCCCGCCCGAGCACGGCTCGGACATCAGGGACAACGAGCGCCGAGACGTGCAGCGGCAGCTGTGCCGCACCGGCCGGATCGGTGAGAACTGCGACGCCGCCGGCCGCGATCGCATCCGGCGCAAACTGGGCGCCGTGACCAGTTCGACCGGACAGCGCGGCAAATATGTCGCCCGGCCGGACGAGCTGACTGCTGGCCGTGATCCCGGTCGCGGCGACGTCCGGCCCGACAAGGGTGGCGCCGAGTACCTCGCCTAGGCCCGCGAGGGACGTCTGACGCACCGCCGACGGACGTGGTATCGCCCCGGCCGAGCTGTTGTGTGCGACCAGCACGTCAGCACACGCTACTGCCGTACAGGTCGCGAGTGGATGCGTCGCAGATCAGTAGCGGTACGTGCACGGACTCAGCGGCCGATGGCGGGATCCGCGCGCGCTGCACGTAGTAGCCGCCGATCTGGTTGTACAGGGGGGCAGCCACGTCCCCGCCGTGCAATCCGTGGGCCGGATTGTCGATCATGATGGCGACCACGAACTGCGGGTTGTCTGCGGGCGCGATCCCCGCGAACGTGTCCCAGTACATCGAATCGCTGTACGCACCGCCTCGAGCCGGGTCGGGCTGCTGTGCAGTGCCGGTCTTGCCTGCGACCCGGTAGCCGGGTATTGCCGCCTTCACGCCGGTGCCGCCGGGAAGGATCGTCGACTCGAGCATGGTGCGCACTGTCCGGGCGCTCTTGGCGCTGACGACGCGGCTGCCCATGGGTGTCGTCTCCGCCTCGGTCGATCCGTCCGACCGGGTCACCGACTCGACGATCCTGGGCGGCACCCGGACGCCGTCGTTGGCGATGGTCTGATACATCGAGGCCAGCTGCAGGATCGTCATCGCCTCGCCCTGACCGATCGGAACGTTGGCGAAGGTAGCGTCTGACCAGCTCGACATAGGCGGCAGAATCCCGGCGCTTTCGCCCGGGAGCTCGATCCCGGTCTGGCTGCCAATGCCGAACCGATGCTCGTAGTCGTACCACGCCACCGGCCCCAGCTGCTGGGCGATCTCCAGGGTGCCGACGTTGGACGAGGCCGCCAACACCCCGGTGGCCGTGAATCGCTGCGGGGGGTGTGACCACGCATCGTGGACCGCAATCCCACCCATCTCGATCGTGTCCGGCACGGTGAAGACGCTCGACGGCTTGATCAGGCCCTTTTCCAGCGCGGCAGAAAACGTCACGAGCTTGTTCACCGAGCCGGGCTCGAACACTGACTGAATGGCAGGGTCGCGCGTCGATTGGTCGCTGATCGTCGCGGGGTCGGCGGGGTTGAATGTCGCCGAGGAGGCGAGCGCCAGGACCTGGCCGGTGTGCGCGTCGAGCACCGCAACCTGCCCGCCCCGCGCCTGCGACTGGGCCACCGCCGCGTCGAGATAGCCCTGCACGGTGTACTGCAGATCCTGGTCGAGCGTCAGCCGGACGCTCCCGCCGTCAACCGCTGTCCGAGTTAGGTTCGGCCCGTTCGGGTTGACCCGGCCCCGGCCGTCGACCGCATAGGTCAGTGTCCCGTCGCGTCCGGCCAACACCTCGTTGTAAGTGGCCTCGATTCCGGCGGCACCGGTTCCGTCGGAGTGCATGAAACCGATCACGTTGGCGGCGGTGGTCCGACCGGGGTATTCCCGTTGGGTCGTCGGCTGAGTGTAGATACCCGGCAGGTTGAGATCCTCGATCTGACGGGTGGCCTGGCTATCGACTGCCGTGCCGAGCAACGCGTACTGGCCTGGCTTGGCGAGTTCAGCCATTACGGTGAGGACCGGCTTTGACAGCAGCGGCGCGAGGGAGATGGCGGTGCTGAGCCGGTCGGCCGCCGGCACTTGAGTCGGATCGGCGGTGATGTCCTGCGCCCCCGACGTGAAAGCGAGCGGCGTGCCATCGCGATCCAGGATGGACCCGCGCAGCGCATGGACCGGGACGACCTTGACGCGCTGGGCGGTGGCGGCGTTGGCGTAGTCGGCATGGTCGATGGCTTGCAACTGGACGAGCCGGCCGCCGATCACGAGCAGCATCACGGTGACGACGACGAGGGCGATCGACATCCGGCGATCCAGCCGGCCCAGGAGCAGCACGGATCGGCGCCGCGGCCGCCGCCGGATGGGACGAGTTGTCGGTCGTGCTGCGCTCTGGCCAACCGGCTGCCGTAGCCGCTGGGCAGGCTGCGATGCAGCAGCCAGCCGCGCGACCTTCGGCGGGCGGATGGGCGGCGGCGGCCCGGGAGGCGTCGGCGGCCGGGGGGCGTAGGTGGGCCCGCTCGGATTGGACCGCGGCTGGTGCGGCATCGAGTGCGGTCCGGCGGTGGTCGCGCGTGGCGCTCCTGTGGGGTGGCGGCGGGCACCGGCGGGTGGCGGTGGCAGGTGCGGTGGCCTTGCCCCGCTTCCCGGGCTGGCTCGACGAGACCCGGACGCCGGCGGGGGACGCTCGCTCACCGCGGCCCCCCGGGTAGCGGCGCTAGGGTCACGGGCGTGGGGCTGGGTTTGGGCGTTGGTGCCGGCCCCGGAGACGGCGAGGTCCGCGCAGGTGTCTGGCGCCCGGACCCAGTGACCCCAGCCCGCGGCCGAGTTGCCGTGGGCGCCGCCGTGGCAGGCACGGGCACCGCGGCCGGTACGGCCGGGCTCGGACTGCCAACCACGCTCGCCTTGCCGTCCGGCCGAATAGTGAGGAAACCCGGAGTCCCGTTGGGCACCATGCCGAGCTTGGCGGCGGCGGCGGCGAGCGCGTCCGGCGCCTCGTTGGCCGCCAGCTTGGACCGCAGCTGCTCCACATCCTCAGCCAGGCCGGCGTTGGCTGCCGTTACGTCGTGACGGCGCAGCTCGGCCGCGGCCGACGCGGTGTTCAGCACGACGAGAACGCACAGGCCACCAGTGAGCAGCCCGCAGATGAGCACGATGAACGGCGCCCGCCGTGGACCGGCCCGCCGCGCCTGCCGGGCGCCCATGGCCCGTTGGGTCGCGGCAGACAGCGTCGGCTTCGTCCAGTTGACCGAGACCGGTTCGACGCGCGCGATCCGCGTCATGAGGCTGCTCGAATCCGCTCGGCTGCCCGCAGCCGCACTGACGCCGACCGGGGATTAGCGGCGACTTCCGCCTCGCTGGGACCTTCTCCCCAGGCGAGCAGCCGCAGCTGCGGTCCGTGGTCGGCGAGGACGACCGGCAGGTCGACTGGTGTGCTGTCCCGAGCGAGCTCGGCGAGCTGCTGCTTGACCAACCGGTCCTCGAGGGAGTGATAGGAGAGCACGACAATCCGCCCATGGACCACCAGTGCGGACACCGCCGCCGGTAGGGCCGCACGCAGGGCACGGAGCTCGTCGTTGACCTCGATGCGCAGCGCCTGGAAGGTGCGCTTGGCCGGGTGGCCCCCGGCGCGGCGGGTTGCCGCCGGGATAGCGTCACGGACCAGCTCGGCCAGGCGGGCGCTCGAGGTGATGCGCTCCTGCGCTCGGGCGCGGCCGATGGCCTGGGCAATGCGCAGCGCAAACCGCTCCTCGCCGTACTCCCGCAGCACCCGGACAAGCTCCCCGACGGGGTACTCGTTGACGATCTCCTCCGCGGACCGGCCGCGCCCCTGATCCATGCGCATGTCGAGGCCGGTGTCGCTGGCATAGGAGAAACCGCGCTGCGCGTCGTCGAGTTGCATGGACGACACGCCGAGGTCGAAGAGCACCCCGTCGACGAGCGGATGCCCGATGTCCGCCAGCACGTCGGCCAGCCGGTCGTAACCGGTGTGCACGAGGTGCAGCCGGGTCTGGAACCGGATCAATCGCTCCCGGCTGCGCGCGAGCGCCACGGGGTCGCGGTCCAGTCCGACCAGTGTCAGCTGGGGATGGGCCGACAGGAGAGCCTCAGCGTGTCCGCCGAGACCAATGGTGGCGTCGACTACCACTGCCGGATGATCGGCGAGGGCGGGAGCGAGCAGCTCGAGGACCCGATCGAGCCGTACCGGGACGTGACCAATCGCTCTCGGATCCGATGGACGCGTGGAGCCGCTGGACCGCTCGGGTGGTGCATCCATCGGCATGGGTCGTCCCTGGTCTCGTATCGGGATTCAACACGTCTGCGACGAGTCCGGTCGGGGCCGGCGAGGACGTCGACTCGGGTCCCCACCCGTCGTCCGTGCGACCTGCTTGGAGCCGGGGAAGGTGCCCCAAGGAAGGGACGGTCGCGACGGGGGGAGGCCGGAGCGGACGTCGTAGGCGTCAGCGGGCCGTCAGAGCAGTCCGGGGATGACCACCTCCTCGGCATCGGCGAACGCCTGCTCGGTGCGCTCGAGGTACTCCCGCCAGCCCGTGGCGTCCCACACCTCGACCCGGGTATTCGCACCGATCACTACGCAGTCCTTGGTCAGCCCGGCGTACTCCCGCAGCGCCACGGGAACGGTGATCCGCCCCTGCCCGTCGGGAATCTCGTGCGAGGCACTGGCGAAGAACACCCGGCTGTAGTCCCGCACTCGGCGGTCGGTGACCGGTGCAGTGCGCAGGCCTTCGGTGATACGACTGAACTCGGTGACCGGAAAGACGAACAGGCAGCGTTCCTGACCTTTGGTGATCACCAGGCCCGCCTCGAGGTCGGGCCGGAATCGGGCGGGCAGAGCCAGGCGGCCCTTGTCATCGAGACGGGGGGTATGCGTGCCGAGGAACATGCCGGCCGCCTCCCCACCCGAACACCCCACCGAGTGATGATCTCCCCCACGAAGCCCCACGATACCCCACTTCACTCCACCTGGAGCAAGACACACCAGATGGCGATCCGGCAAGACGATCACGTCGGCTACGCCCGAGGTACTCACGCGGTCACCGGCGGGATGCCGAGATCCGCGCGCTCGGCAATACTCGATATGCACACGGTTGCCGACGAGCGCGGCCGGAGTGGTGGGGTCGACTGGGAGGCCGCGTGGACGAGGGGTACCCGGACGGTGTCGCGACGTTCCACGCAGTGCGAGATGTCGCGGCGGCCGGGCAGCGCATCGCCGCCAACATCGAGCAGGTCATCGAAGGCAAGGCGGACACGATCCGTCTCGGACTTACCGTCCTGCTCGCCGAGGGTCATCTGCTGATCGAGGACGTGCCCGGGGTTGGCAAGACGAAGTTCGCCAAGGCACTGGCGCGTTCAATCGACTGCACGGTGCGGCGCGTCCAGTTCACGCCGGACCTGCTGCCGAGTGACATCACAGGCGTCAGCATCTACAACACCGAGTCACGGGACTTCGAGTTCAAGCCCGGCCCGGTGTTCGCGAACATCGTCGTCGGTGACGAGATCAATCGGGCGTCACCGAAGACTCAGGCGGCACTGCTGGAGTGCATGGAGGAGCGCCAGGTCACCGTCGACGGGGTGACATACCCGGTCGGCTCACCGTTCCTCGTTCTCGCCACGCAAAATCCGATCGACATGGAAGGGACCTACCCACTACCTGAGGCTCAGCGGGACCGGTTCACGGCCCGGATTTCGATGGGCTATCCGGACCATGCCGCGGAAATCGCCATGCTCGCCGAGCATGCGAGCGTCGATCCACTCGCTACGCTTGCGCCGGTGTCAGACGCTCGCGAAGTGCGGGCGCTGATCGAAGCAGTGCGCGCCGTCCACGTCGCCGAGTCGATCAAGGCGTACGCCGTCGATCTCGCGGAAGCAACCCGGCAGTCGCCGGATCTGCGCCTCGGCGCGTCCCCCCGAGCCACGCTCCAACTGCTGCGCGCCGCCAAAGCGTGGGCCGCGCTAGGCGGCCGGGAGTACGTCATCCCCGACGACATCCAGGGGCTCACCACTCCGGTGCTGGCCCACCGACTGCTCCTCACCGCGGAGACACAGATCAGCGGCCGCACCGCCGAGGACGCGTTGACCAAGATCGTCGGTTCAGTGCCCATTCCCAGCGATCAGACCGCGCGGTTGTAGTGCCCGACGCGGGACACTAGCAATCATGGCGCTATCCCGGATCCAACGGCTGCGCGCCGGATTCACCACTCGCGGGCGTTGCCTGCTCGCCGCAGGGCTGACGGCGCTCGTGTGCGGACTGCTGTTCGGCAGTATCGATCTCGCTCGCGCCGGCTGCCTGTTGCTCGCCGCTCCGATCGTGGCCGCGCTCGTGGTCAACCGCTCCCAGTTGACGATCGCCAGCAGACGCTCGGTCACTCCGCCACGATCCACACTCGGCACCGACGTGTCAGTCGCACTCACCGTGACCAACCGCTCGGTGCTGCCCACCGGTCCGCTCATGCTGGAGGACCGGTTACCGGTCCAGATCACCGGCCGGGCCCGCTTCTCGCTCGACGGCTTGTCGGGCCGGGAGTCCCGCAGCGTGGCCTACCGCCTACCCAAACTCGGCCGTGGGCGATACACCGCAGGGCCGCTCCGGATGCGGCTCACAGACCCGTTCGGGCTCATTGATACCTCGCGGTCGTTCACGGCGACGTCGTCGTTCGTGGTCACGCCGGTCGTCGACGCACTTCCGCAAGTCCAGCCGCCATATTCGCTGGACGTCGGCGAGAATGCCGGAAGTCACTCGATCGGATCGCACGGCGCCGACGACGCATCGACCCGCGAGTACCGGTATGGCGACGACCTTCGCAAGATCCACTGGCGATCGACGGCCCGGGTCGGCACGCTGATGGTGCGACACGAGGAACGACCATGGCAAGGCCATGCCACGCTCGTGCTGGACCTGCGTGCAGGTGCGCACGACACGGTGATCGGCACCCCGCCTGCTCATGCCGGCGAACCACCGCCAGACGTCCGCAGAACCAGCAGTCTGGAGTGGGCGATCAGCGCCATCGCCAGCATCGGAAGTCATCTCGCCCACCGAGGCCGAGAGCTCAGCCTCGTCGAATCGGTGTCCGATGCGGAACGTATCCGCCTCGGAGGAGCTACGGAGCTGGTCGAGCACCTGGCTGAGGTCCGCGCGAGCGGCGCCAACGATCTGCACAATCTGGTGCCCATCATCCGCGAGGCGGCTCGGGACTCCACGGTGATCGCCGCGCTTGGTCGGCTCGACGTCACCGGCGCCCGCGCACTCGCCACCGTGCAGGCACGCGGATCCAGCGGCGCGCCATTTGTGATCTTGCTCGATACCCCGACCTGGCGTCATGGCCGCGCGACCAGCACGGCGCCCGAACCGCAACCTCCGTCTGCGGAGTTCGATGCGTCGGTTGTTGAGACTCTGCGGGCAGCCGGGTGGTGGGTAGTGCGAGCTACCTCGGCCGACGCGACGCCATTCGTATGGCAGCAACTCATGAGCCAGCGGGCGCTCATGATCCCCACCAACGCCGCGAGAGCTGAGCCGACATGACCAGCCGGGTGATCTCCGCGATTGGCTCCAGCACGCTTGCGGCCTCGGCAGACTTTCGGCGGACTATTGCCGGCCTCGTCGCCTGCGCGCTGGCCGTCCTTCCGCTGCGCGGGTTGTTCACCGATTGGGGCTGGCTCACGGACACCTGGGTCGTGATGGCTCTCGTCTTGGTTCCGGCCGCGGCACTGCGGTTGTACTCCCACCCGAAGGTTTGGCAGCTGCTTCCGGGACTGCTGCTCGCAGTCTGCTACCTGACGCACCGCTACGTTCCGGACAACGCTGTAGCCGGCCTGATTCCCGGACCCGGCGCCTGGAAAGACGTAGCCGTCCTGGACGCCGACGTGCGCAACTCGATCCGCGACGACGTGGCTCCGCTGCAGTCCACGGTCGCGATCCAGATGGTTCTGGCCGCCCAGGCCGCGCTGTTCGCGATCGCAATCGACCTGATTGCCGTCGTCGCGCGGCGACCGGCGCTCGCCGGCATCCCGTTCCTCGTCATCGTCACGGTGGCCGGCGCGGTGCCCCGCCAACCGGTTGGCCTGGTGTGGTTCGCCGCGGCCGCAGCCGGCTATCTGCTCCTGCTGGCGTCCGACCGCCGGGACGAGTTGGTGCGTTGGGGACGGGTCATGCCTCGCGTGGCCGGGCTACGACCGACGCCAGTGCAGGCGTTGTCTGGTCGCCGCATCGGGGTGATCGCGATCGTCGCGGCATTGTGCGTACCGTTCCTGCTTCCGATCCGGAGCGTCAACGTCGTCGCCGACGCGTTACACGACAGTGGCGGCAGTGGTATCGGAGACGGCAACGGAGGCGCGGGGGTCGCCCTCGACCCGCTGGCCGCACTTCGCGGCGAGCTGACCCGGTCCGACCCGATTCCGCTGCTCACCGTCCAGTACGTGGGCGACCCGAAGCACAACCCGTTCTACCTGCGCCAGGAGGTGCTGGACGACTACAACGGGAAAACGTGGACGCCCTCGGGCGACAACCAGGGGTTGGTCGCGCTCGGCGCCGGCCTTGCGCCGGATCCTCCCGTTGCCGGGCCGCAAACCACCTACGAGGCCCACATCACCGTCGACAACACGCTGCGTGGCAATGCGCCGACTTTCGCCAGCGCCACGTCACTCTCGGGGCTGAACAGCGCATCCTGGAACCCCACGAACCAGCTTGCGGTCACGAACCGGGTCAACAAGAACACGACCTACACCGAAGCCGTGTCCGAGCCCCAGCCGACGACCGCGGATTTGACCGTCGCCGGCGAGGCGCTGTCGCCGGAAGAAGGAAACCGTCTCACCCAAGTTGGGACCGTGCCACCTGCGGTCAACAGGATCGTGAGCAGTGCAGTCGGTACGGCCACGAGTGAGTACGAGAGGGCGCGGGCCATCTTCGGGTACTTCGTGGCTCCGGGAAACCACTTCACCTATAGCACATCGACCAAATCCGGGACATCGGGCAGCGACTTACTGGACTTCTTGACCAACCGGGTGGGCTTCTGCCAGCAGTATGCGGCAGCCATGGCCGTCATGCTCCGGATCGCGCAGATACCATCACGCGTCGTCATCGGCTACACCCATCGCAGCCCCGACGAGAAGGGACAATTCACCGTCACGACCAGTGACGCGCACGCGTGGGTCGAGGCGTACTTCGGCGGTGCCGGGTGGGTCCCGTTCGATCCGACGCCGCTAGACCAGCAGGACGCGCGCCGGGCAGCGACGCTGGCGTGGGCGCCGCATCCTCAATCGGCGAGCGGGTCGGATCCCGGCACCGCGGTTCCCCGGGTGAGCAACTCGCCCGGGCAGACGGCGGGTCTCGGCGCGGCCTCAGCCGCGGCGGGAAGCTCGAGTGGATCAGGTGGGCCCGGCTGGTTGTTCTGGACCGTCCTGGCTGTCGTGATCCTCGTCGGCGCTCTGTTCGTCACCCCCGCCGCCGTGCGGCTGCGGCGCCGGCGGGCCCGACTGCGGGCCGCGCGCGCCGGTCCGGACCCGCTGTGGGCAGAACTGGCCGATACCGCCACCGACCTGGGGTACGTCTGGTCGCCGGTGCGCACCCCGCGCCAGGTCGAGGGCTGGCTGCGCGAGGAGGCCGTCTCCGGATCGGAAGCCGAGGCCGCACTGCACAGCCTGGCGACCGCAGTCGAGGTTTCCCGGTACGCGCCCCCGAGTTCGCGGCCCCCAGCCGAGGCCGATCTGGTCAGCAACCTACGTGAGGTCGAGGCGTCCTTGCGGGCTCGGCGCACTCGATCCGATCGGGTCCGCGCTCGCATGCTGCCCGGATCAGTGAGCTGGCTGCGCCGCAGATTGCGCCGACACTGATTCCCGTCATTGCCCCTAGCTGCGCACTGATGATCTTGGACTTGTCGTTGTCCCGGGCCGGTAAGTCCAGGATCACAAGCCCGCATTCATGAAACGATCATGGACAAGTACTCGTGACGTCTCGAACGAATGTTCGACAGTGGGCGTAGGCTGAGCATATGGCGGCGAACTTCCAGGCGACGTTGCTCGACGTCACGGACACGATCGGCCCCGGGCCGCTGGGCGATACCGTGCGGCGGACCGTACTCAGCCATGGCGCGTGGGTCGATGTCCGCCCGGGCTGGATGACGGGCGCCGACGGATTGTTCGAACGGTTGTCTTGCGGAGTTCCCTGGCGGGCGGAACGCCGACCGATGTATGACCGCGTGGTCGATGTGCCGCGGCTGCTGTGCTTCTACGACGAGGGCGAGCCGCTTCCGCATCCCGCGTTGGCTGCGGCTCGGCAGGCCCTCGACGAGCACTATGCAGCAGAACTCGCAGAGCCGTTCGTGACCGCGGGGCTGTGCCTGTACCGGAACGGTCGCGACAGCGTCGCTTGGCACGGCGACCGCATCGGCCGCGGATCCTCCCAGGACACCGTGGTGGCGATTGTGTCTCTGGGCGCGCCCCGGACGTTCGCGCTCCGGCCGCTCGGTGGTGGCGTCGGGCACCGATACGAAATTGGGCATGGCGACCTGCTGGTGATGGGCGGGAGCGCGCAGCGGACGTGGCAACACGCCGTTCCGAAGACAACAAACGCCGTAGGTCCACGCATCAGCGTTCAGTTCCGTCCGCACGGAGTCCGCTGACTGCGAGACTCAGCCTCCCGCTGACGACACGGCGGGAATGAGGAACGCGGCGGACCCCGGATACCGGCTGTCGTAGTCGGACGAAATGAGGCCGGATGGCGAGAGGCTCTTAGTTCTCTTCGAACCGCCGGCGTAGCCGGTCTTCCATCCGGGAGCGGACGCCCGTTCCACGGCTCTTGGTGGCACCCGGCGCGGTGTCTGACGACTTGGCCGATCGGTTACTCAGCGCTGTCGCGATGTATACGCACGATCCGAGGATGAGGACGAAGCCGAGAACACCGAGCACGACGATCTTCGTTGCGAGACCAACGAGCACGACTGCGAGACCGGCGGCGATGCCGAAACAAGCCAGGACAATCCATCGACGCGCTCGTAAGCCCGACCGCGCCGACCGGACCGAGGAGGCGAATTTGGGATCCTCGGCATACAGCGCCTGTTCGATCTGGTCGAGCAGGCGTTGCTCGTGCTCGGAGAGCGGCACGGTGCCCTCCTTCATGTTTGCGCGGTGAGCCTCGCCGCGGTTGTGTGCGAAGTGGTCCTAGTGACGAGCATACGAGCCGATTCTCAATGGCGAAAGTTGCCCGTCCGATCACGCTGAATTGTGATCTGACGTTGACGAATCCTGGGGCGTGAACCGGGCCCGGGTGAGGAGTGTGGCCGGCCTCACGGCGTCGCTCCCGAACCGGGTCTTCGCCGTGTCCGCGGCCTGATCCACGCCACGGCGAGCGGCATCAACCGGCGGCGGGACTGCCGACGTGTCCAACATGAGCTGTTCGGGCGCTTCGGCCGCCGAACGCAGGTTTTCGCACTTGACGCCCACCAGCCGGATACGCGGTTGGTCGAGCCGCAGGCCGCGGTACAGATCCGCGGCCGCGTCGTAGACCACGGCCGTCGAGTCGGTCCAGCTGGACAGAGTTCGTACCCGGGTGATCGTGCGGAAGTCCGCGAACCGGATCTTGATCCCCACCGTCCGAGCGACGAGATCGCGCCGACGGACGCGTTCGCTGACCTCCCCGGCGAGTCGAAGTAGCTCGCGCAGGACGTCGGCCTCGTGAGTCAGGTCGACGCTGGTCGTGTGGTCGGCGCTGATCGATTTTTCCGGGTCCCGATCCTGGACGGGGCGCGAATCCCGGCCCCAGGCGAGCGCGTGAAGGTGATCGGCGCCGGCCTCGCCGACCGCCCGACGCAGCACGTCCACGGGCGTCTGTGCTAGGTCACCGATCGTGCGCACCCCGAGTCGGCGGAGCGGCTCGGCGGTACGCGCCCCGACTCCCCACAGCACGGTGACTGGCAACGGATGCAGGAAGTCCAGCGCCGATGCCATTGGCACGACCAACAGGCCGTCGGGCTTGCAGCGGGCGGATGCGACCTTGGCGACGAACTTTGTCGACGCCACCCCGACCGAGCACGTCAGGGAGAGTCGATCGCGAATGTCGGCCCGGATCCGGGCCGCGATGGACGCCGGCCGGCCAAGCCGCCGCTCGGCGCCGGAGACATCGAGGAACGCCTCGTCCAAGGACAGCGGTTCGACGAGCGGCGTGACGCTGCGCAAGATGGTCATCACGTCGGCGGACACCGCAGCGTACCTGGCGTGATCCGGCGGAATGACAACGGCGGACGGGCAGCGTCGTAACGCTTGCCCGATAGGCATCGCGCTGCGTACGCCGTAGCGACGCGCCTCATACGAGGCCGCAGAGACGACCCCACGGGCACCGCCGCCGACGATCACCGGACGGCCGTGTAGCTCGGGTTGACGCAGGATCTCGACGCTGGCGTAGAACGCGTCCATATCGACGTGCAGGATCGAACAGCCCGTGTCGTCGCCGTCAGAACGGCCCTCGGCCCGCGGGATGTCCGCGCTTCGCCCCATTCGGCTACCGGTCCGGCCCAGCGGCCCGAGGTGCGCTGACGATCATCGAGCCGTCGCCCGCGTCGGCGCCTCGGCGGGCGAGCAGGTGCACTCGCGCGGCGATATCCCGATACGGCGACCGGGACGCCGCCAGCGCCTCGAGCTCGACCAGCGCCTCGTAGCCGCCGGGGGCCTCCACCCGGGTGCCCGGTACGAGTTCGGCGAACACTCCCACGCCGCTGGTGGCTTCAATGACCAGTCCGGCCGCGCGGCATATCTCGGCCAACGCATCAGGCGCCAACCGTCCCGGAGCTCCTGACTCGGCGACTATCCCGCGCAACTCCGCCAGCGCCGCGACGAGATCCCCCGCCAGCGCGCGTGAGATCACGCTGGCGGCGGGGTTCACGGCCAAGATGCTGGCCAAACCGCCCGGACGAACCGCTCGAGCTACTCCGGCCAGGACGAAGCCGGGCCGATCAACGACTTCGAGGACCTCGTGGACGATCGCCAGATCGAAGCTGCCGGAGGTCATCGACTCGGGCAGGGCCTCGACGTCGCCCTGAACCGGGACGATGCGGTCCGCTACGCCTGCCTCGATCGCCCGGCGCCGTAACACGGCGAGTGCGTCGACGCTGATATCGATCACGGTGACGTGCGCACCGGCGACCGCTAGCGGCACCGCGAGCCGGCCGCTTCCGCCGCCGCAGTCCAGAACACTCGCCTCGCCGCTGCGCCGACGAATCGATTCCAGCGCGCCAAGCACAAGCTCGCGTACTCGGTCGCGCCGGCGAGCCGATTGATGCGCGATATCTGCACCAGACCGGATGTCCGTGCCTGTGCCGCTGTTCACGCCAGCGACACTAACCCCCACGTCCGACGTCGCCGCGCCGCCGCCTGGGCTGTCCCGCGAACCGATTTCAGCGGGCCTCAGCTGGCGAGCGGCGCGGCCAGTAACCCCAATTCGCGCTCGACGGCCGCGAGGAATTGCTCCGCGGCCAGCAGCTGCTCATCCGCATCCTGCTCGGACACAAGACTGACGGCGCCGGCCTCGACCGCTGCCCGCGTGCCGGCGGACCCCGCGAAATAAGCGGCCCACTCTGACAACTCCGGCGCTACGGTCTCCACCAGAGCCCAAGCGCTCTTCAGTCTCCGCGGCCGCGTCGCTGGACGGGACCGGGCCGCGAACAGCGCGGCGGCAACGCGTAAGGCGGCCAGATGGGCGAGCCGGAATCGCTCGCTGGGATCAAGCGCCACGCGAGCCTCGGCCAGTCCGACGCGAGCTTGGGCAAGTAGGCCGAGGCCGGCCCGATTCTCCGCAGGGGTCGCCGGAGGGTTCCCGGGCGGTCGTGGGTCCGGGCCGTTAGACGACTCTGGCATGACGCGGCCTCCTCCATCTTCGAACGTATGTTCGAAGATAGCTCAACCCCTACGCCGGCCGCAAGGCAGAATGCATCGCGAGGAATTGCGTGCCGCTCATATCACTCCGGGGCCGGCAGCACGTCGACCACGTTGCCGATGATCACGACGGCCGGCGCACCGACCCCTGCCGTCCGCGCGGCCCCAGCCAGCTTGGATAGCGGAGCGCGAACGATCCGCTGCCCGGGAAGGGTCGCGCGATGGACGACGGCCGCCGGTGTTGCGGCGTCCCGTCCATAGGCCACGAGCTGGGCGCAGATCGACTCCAGCCGCTCCATACCCATCAAGAGCACGAGCGTTTGCGGTCCAGAGGCGAGGCCAGCCCAGTCGAGTCCGGTGTCCGGTGAGCGCCCTGGGTCGAGATGCCCGGACACGACGGTGAAGTCGGCTGCCACGCCGCGGTGGGTAAGCGGGATGGTCGCTGCGGCGGGCGCCGCGAGCGCCGAGCTGAGTCCGGGGACGACGGTCACCGGCACGTTCGCAGCCACGCACGCGAGCAGTTCCTCGCCCCCGCGGCCGAAAACGAACGGGTCACCGCCCTTCAACCGGACTACTCGCTTGCCGGCGTGCGCTCGATCGACGAGGACCGCGTTGATCTCGTCCTGGGTCAGATTGTGCCGATGCGCCGACTTGCCGCAGTCAACGATCTCGACGTCGCTGGGCAGGGTGGACAGCAGCCCACGAGGTGCCAGCCGATCGACGACGATGACGTCCGCGGCGGCAACGAGGCGCCGACCCCGCACGGTGATCAGATCGGGATCTCCGGGCCCGCCTCCCACCAAGGCGACCGATCCGTACGCCGGGACTCGAGTGGGCCGGGCGGGCAGATCACCGACATCCAGAGCCAACGCAATGGCGTTCCGCAGCGCCGTTGAGCGGCGCGGGTCGTCTCCGCCGGTCACGGCCACCGTGAGCCCGGCCCGCTCGACGACTGCCGGCGTGCGGGCCGTTCCACCTGCCGCATGATCCGCACGTACGCAGAAGACGCGACGTTGCTCGGCGGACCGCGCGACGGCCTCATTGATCGCGGGGTCATCCGTGCAAGCGAAAACCAGCCAGGCGCCATCGACGTCACGATCAACGAATCCGCGTTCCGCGATGGGAACACCCAGCGCACGCAATTCCGGTGATGCCTTCAACGCGACCACCTCGACCGCCGCAGCGGCTTCGGTCAGCCGAGCAACGCGGCGGGCAGCCACTGCTCCCCCGCCAACCACCAGCACCCGGCGCGCGGTCACATCGAGCAACAGCGGGAAGCCAGACATCAGCGCATCTTCTCGAGCAAGCGGATGGGCACGGGCTTTACCCAGCGGGTCCGGCCACCATGCCCGCGGCTACCGTTGCGCCAGTCGCCTCGTCGACGAGAAGGAAAGCGCCCGTCGATCTGTTTGTGGCGTAGGTGTCAACGGTGAGTGGCTCGGCCGTGCGCAACTGGATGCTGCCGATGTCGTTCAACGTGAGCTCGGTCGCCTCAGCCTGGTCGAGGGTGGCCACATCCAGTCGGCTCCGCACCGCATCCACCACAGCTCGTACATCGCGAGTTGTGTGCCGCAACGCGAAGCGATCGCCGGGGCGGAGCGGACGGTCGGACAGCCAGCACACGGTGGCGACCAGCCCGCGCAGCGCAGCTGGGCGCGGCTCACGATCGACAGCCAGCAAGTCACCTCGTGCGACGTCGACGTCGTCGGTGAGGCGTACCACGACGGACCGACCCGCAGCCGCCGTCTCCAGCGGTCCGTCGGGGGTATCAATGCCGGCTACCGTCGAATGCCGCCCCGAAGGCAGCACCACTAGCGGGTCACCGACGTGTAGCGCGCCGGCCTCGACCCGACCGGCGTAGCCGCGGTAGTCCGGATGTTCGGCTGTGCGCGGCCGAAGCACCATCTGAACGGGAAAACGAGCCGGTACCTTGCTGTTCTTGCCCGGCTCGAGCTCTTCCAGAAACTCCAGGAGGGCTGGTCCGGCGTACCAGTCCATCTGGGTCGATCGGTCCACCACATTGTCCCCCGACAGGGCCGCGATCGGGATCGGCGTGAACCGGTCCAGGCTCAGTGATAGCGCCACGCCGGCAAAGTCGGTGACGATTCGGTCGAACACGTCTTCGGCGTAGCCAACCAGATCCATCTTGTTGACCGCGAGAACGACGTGGGACACGCGCAGCAGGGCGGCCACGGCAGCGTGTCGCTTCGTCTGCTCGACGACTCCGTTGCGAGCATCGACGAGGATGACCGCGACGTCGGCCGTTGATGCGCCCGTGACCGTGTTCCGGGTGTACTGCACGTGGCCGGGTGTGTCGGCGAGGACGAAGGTTCTCCGCGGCGTCGCGAAATACCGGTACGCAACGTCGATCGTGATGCCCTGCTCTCGCTCCGCGCGCAACCCGTCGACAAGCAGGGCAAGATCCGCGCTGTCGTAGCCACGGCGTTCACTTGCGATCTCCACCGCGGACAGCTGATCGCTGAGCACTGCCTTCGCGTCGTGCAGGAGCCGCCCGACCAGAGTGGACTTGCCGTCGTCGACCGAACCGGCGGTGACGACACGCAACAGTCGACCCGGCATCGGCTAGAAGCGCACGGAGCGGCGCATTAGAAATACCCCTGCCGTTTGCGGTCCTCCATGGCCGCCTCGCTGGTTCGGTCGTCGGCTCGCGTCGCGCCCCGCTCGGAGATCGTCGCGGAGGCGGTCTCGGCAAGCACATCGTGAACGTCCACCGCGGTCGAGCGGACCGCTCCCGTGCACGTCGCATCGCCCACTGTGCGATAGCGGACCCACTCGGTCGCCACGATCTCGCCGGCTGACGGCTCGGTCCATGGCGTGACGGCGAGCAGCATGTCGTCCCGCTGGAACACCGGGCGCTGATGCGCGTAGTAGATGGACGGAACCTCGATGCCCTCGCACTCGATGTAGGCCCAGATGTCGAGCTCGGTCCAGTTCGACAGCGGGAACACGCGGACGTGCTCGCCGGGGCGGTGCCGCCCGTTGTACAGATCCCAGAGCTCGGGCCGCTGGTTGCGGGGATCCCATTGACCGAAGTCGTCGCGGACGGAGAACACCCGCTCCTTGGCGCGAGATTTCTCCTCATCTCGCCGAGCACCGCCGAGGACAGCATCGAATCGGTGCGCCGCGATGGCGTCGAGCAAGGTGGTGGTCTGCAGCGGGTTTCGGGACTGGCCGGGCGTCTCGTGCACCCGTCCGGCATCGATCGAGTCCTGCACCCGGGCCACGACAAGCTTGACGCCGAGGCGGGCGACGTGGCGGTCGCGATATGCGATGACCTCGTCGAAGTTGTGGCCGGTGTCCACGTGCATGACCGGGAATGGGACGCGGCCCGGCCAGAAGGCCTTGGTGGCGAGGTGCAGCATCACGATGGAGTCCTTGCCGCCGGAGAACAGCAGCACCGGACGCTCGAACTGGCCGACCACTTCCCGCAGGATGTGGATCGACTCGTCCTCCAGGTCGGTAAGCCAGGATCGATCGACCTGGCTGGGCAGCAGAGCCGTCACAGCACATTCTCCTTGCGCAACAGGGCGATCAGGTGGTCGACCGCGTCGTCGACGGTGCTGTCGCTCGTATCGATGCGAAGTTCGGGATGGGTCGGTTCCTCGTAGTCCGCGTCGACGCCGGTGAGGCCGCGCAGATCACCGGCCCGCTGCCGGGCATAGAGCCCCTTCACGTCGCGCAGAGCGCACGCCTCGACGGGCGTCGCCACGTGAACCTCGAACAACTGGACGCCGGCTTGGTCGTGGGTGTGGCGCACCGCATCGCGCGCCGCGTGGTAGGGGGACACGACCGGGGCGAGGACGAGCACGCCGTGGCGGGCGAGCCGCGCGGCGACCCAACCGATCCGGGCGACGTTGGCATCGCGATCCGCGCGGGAGTAGCCGAGGTCGGGCGACAGCACAGCACGCATCTCGTCGCCGTCGAGCACCTCGACCGCGATCCCGTCAGCCCGCAGGCGGCCGGCGAGCGCCGCGGCGATTGTGGACTTTCCGGCGCTGGGTAGCCCGGTGAGCCAAAGCGTGGCCCCGACGGGCCGCGCGCGCTCCCGGGGGGGCCCGGCGCTGTAAGCAGGAGCAGTCGCGGTCATGGCTGTCCTCTGCGGCGTGGTCCCGCCCAGCGGACGGGATCATGGCGGACCGGTGCACGTGGTGCGGGGCCAGCCCATCGCACACCGAACCCGGAAGGTCCGGGCCGGGGCGACTATTCGGGGAGCCGGCCGGTCAGCCAGCCAGACACGCCGCGCTGACGACGCGCTGCAGATCGACATGCAGCCGTGCGACCAGCCGGACGGTAGACATGTCACATATGTTCGCACAGCCGGAACGCCCACACCAACAAGAGGCGCGGCCGGGACTGTGGCGCCAATCACGCCAGCGCGATTGCACCCCGGGAAACGCTCGAGCGTCTCCTGGGGACTCCGCTGATTCGGTGACACCCCGTCGATGTGCAACCCTAGAGATATGGACCGCGTCCATCCTCTCCGGTTGACCGTGCGCCGGCACGTCGACCTGCGCCGGGTGACGTCGGCTTCCTGTCGCGTCGCGTCCTGACCCGCCACGTGCGGGTGTTGATCACCCCCGGGAATCAGAGAGGACGCCGCGCATGCCAGCGCGTAAAGGACAGGGGCAGTGGGCCCTCGGATACCGTGAGCCGCTCAATCCCAATGAGCGGGCCAAACGCGACGACGACGGGTTGAACGTCCGGCGCCGGATCATCGACATCTACCAGCACACTGGATTTGCTGGCATCGACCCGGTTGATTTGCGAGGCCGAATGCGGTGGTACGGGCTGTACACCCAGCGCGCACCGGGCATACCCGGCGGTCGCACCGCGATCCTCGAGCCGCAGGACCTTGAGGACGAGTACTTCATGATGCGTATCCGAATCGACGGCGGCGCGCTGCGTGCCGACCAGCTGGCGGTGATCGGTGAGGTCGCGACCACGTATGGCCGCGACCTGGCCGACATCACCGACCGGCAGAACGTCCAGCTGCACTGGATCCGGATCGAGGATGTGCCGGCCATCTGGACGAAGCTCGAAGCGGTTGGACTATCTACGACCGAGGCCTGTGGCGACACTCCGCGGGTGATGCTCGGCTGCCCATTGGACGGCGTCGCCGAGGACTCGGTGCTCGACGCGGGTCCGGCGCTGCGCTCGGTCATCGACACCTACCTTGGCGATCCAGCCTTTTCCAACCTGCCCCGCAAGTTCAAGACGTCCATCTCCGGCTGCGCTCGGCACTGTACGAACCACGAGATCAATGACGTTGCATTCGTCGGCGTTCTCGGGCCGGGTGGCACGCCTGGATTCGACCTCTGGGTCGGCGGCGGTCTGTCGACCAACCCGATGTTCGCTCAGCGGATCGGTGTCTTCGTCGAACCGGACGAGGTCGCCGAGGTTTGGGCGGGTGTCACAGGGGTGTTCCGCGACTACGGTTACCGCCGTTCTCGCAACCACGCCCGGTTGAAGTTTCTGGTTGCCGACTGGGGCGTGGCGCGATTCCGCGAGGTGTTGGAGAAGGATTATCTGGGCCGCGCGCTGCCGGACGGCCCGGAGCCGGACACATCCGTGGCGCACCGCGACCACGTGGGAATCGAGGCCCAGCGTGACGGCCTCAGTAGCGTCGGCGCCACGACGAAGGCGGGCCGCACGTCGGGTGGCGCGCTGTCCGAAGTGGCCGACCTGGCGCGCTCGATCGGTACGCGCGGTGGACGAGTGCGGCTCACCGCTCAGCAAGGATTGGTCGTTCTCGACGTTCCGCCGGACCGCATCGACGAGACAGCTGATCGCCTGTCCGAAGTAGACCTCGCTGTTCGGCCCTCCGCATTTCATCGCGGCACGATCGCGTGCACAGGCATCGAGTTCTGCAAGCTAGCGATCGTGGAAACCAAGGCTCGAGCGGAGGTGATCCGCTCCGAACTCGAACGGAGACTCCCCGACTTCGACACGCCGATCACCATCAACGTCAACGGCTGCCCGAATGCCTGCGCTCGATTCCAGGTGGCAGATATCGGGTTCAAGGGCATCGTCACTCGCGGGGCGGACGGCGCCGACCAGGAGGCGTTCCAGGTTCACCTCGGTGGTCAGCTGGGCAGCCAAGCAGCCTTCGGACGGAAGTTCCGCGGCCTGAAGGTGACCGCCGCGGAGGCGCCCGAGTATGCCGAACGCGTCTTGCGCGGCTACCTCGATCGCCGAACCGATGGTGAGACGTTCGCCGCCTACGTCAGCCGGGCGGAGGAGGCGTGGCTGCTGTGAGGGCGAAATGACCGAGCGAGCGGCGCCGTTCTATTGCCCTTACTGCGGCGATGAAGACTTGCGTCCGTTCGGCGACCGGCACGGCGAGTGGCGGTGCGGGGCGTGTCGTCGGGTGTTTCGGCTGAGCTACGTCGGCGTGGCGGCGGATTGGACGTCCGTGCCCGGGGAGGTTTCGCAGCAGTGACCGTGGATATGCGCGAGTTGCCGGCGATCGCCCGGCAAGCCGGTTCCGACCTGGAGGGGTCGTCGGCGCTCGACGTGTTGCGTTGGGCCGAAGCGACCTTCGGCTCGGCGTGGTGCGTCGCATCGTCGATGGCGGACGCCGTGCTGCCCCACCTCGCCTCGCGTGTTCGACCAGGCGTCGACGTGATCTTCCTCGATACCGGCTATCACTTCCCCGAGACGATCGGTACCCGAGATGCCGTCGCGGCCACGATGCCGGTCACCGTGCACAGCATCCAGCCGCAGCAGACGGTTGCCGAGCAAGACGCCGAGTTCGGGCCGGAGCTGTTCGCGCGCGATCCGGATCGATGCTGCGCAATGCGCAAGGTCGCCCCGCTTGCTGCCGCCCTGGATCCGTATCAAGCCTGGGCCACTGGATTACGCCGGGATGAGGCGCGCACCCGCGCCAACGCGCGGGTGGTGGAGTGGGATGCGGCGCGGTCAATGGTCAAGCTGAACCCCATCGCCGCGTGGACCCAGGACGATGTCGACGCGTACCTCGCGGAGCATCGGATCCTCGTGAATCCCTTGCTGTTCGACGGATACGGCTCGGTGGGCTGCGCGCCGTGCACACGACGAATTACCGCCGGGGAGGACGCCCGGGCCGGGCGCTGGGCCGGCACGTCGAAGATCGAGTGTGGGCTACACGGCTGACGCATACGCCACCGTCGCGCCGGGCCGGATCGTCTGCTGGTATCGCTATCGACGCACTTATCTAGGCTGTCGTCATGCCTGAGTTCGGCCGGGTCGACGTGGTAACCACCCACGTTTGGCGCGTGCCGACCCGACATGTCCCGCGTGCGCTGGTCGCGGTGGCCGCCGACCGTCGCCGAATCCGACGGACTCCCGGCGTCGCGTTCGCCAAGCTGCTGGGCGCGAGCCGATCGGGCCGCTTCGGCGTTCGCGACGCGGACGCGACTCGATGGATGTTGATCACCAGTTGGGTTGATGCCGACGCCGCGCATCGCTTCGATCACTCCTCGGTATTGTCAGCGTGGACTCGGGGGGCGGAGGAGACCTGGAAGGCGACACTTCGGCCGTTGGCGGCGCGGGGGCACTGGTCGCGCCAGGTGGCATTCGGCACTCCAGCCGGCTGTCCATGGGCGGGTCCGGTCGCCGCGATCACGCGTGGCCGGATCCGGCTCTCCCAACTGCCAGCGTTCTGGTGCTCGGTTCCGGCAATCAATGCCGATCTCGTCGAGCGAGACGGCCTGTGTATCGCATTTGGCATCGGGGAGGCGCCGATCGGTGTGCAGGGAACGTTCAGCTTGTGGCGGGACAGTGCCGCGTTGACCGGCTTCGCGTACCAGGGCACACCGCATCGGACAGTCGTCGGCGAGGCCGCACAGCGGGACTGGTTCGCGGAAGCGCTGTTCGCGCGGTTCGCGGTACTCCATGCGGCGGGGACGATCGACGGTGGCGACCCCATGGCCGGTCTCCCGTGACCACGTCCCGCGACGACGAGCGCCGGTGGGCGATGGACAGTCGAGTCAACGTTCGCGACGTGCACATCCGCGAGTGGACCGGGCCTGACCTCTCGGCACGAGTAAACGACGCGATGGCAATCTACGTGCTCGCCATGAACTATCCGGGCTACGCCGGATCCCAGCGCTCGGTCACCACTCGCCGGCACACGACCAACCGGGGGTTCACCTGCCGGGCCGCTCTGCGACCCGATGGAACGCTGGTCGGCTTCGGCTACGGGTACACGACGGCCGCTGGTCAGTGGTGGCACGATCTGGTCCGCAAAGCGCTGCCGCAAAGCGTCGCGGCCGACTGGTTGTCGGACGCGTTCGAGCTGTCCGAAATACACGTGCTGCCGACGTATCAGGCGCAGGGCATCGGTCACCGGATACTCGTGTCGTTGGCTGCGGGCGTCCCGCATCGGTCGATGTTGCTCTCAACCCCGGACGCCGATACGCGAGCGTTCCGGTTGTACCGAGCGATGGGGTTCCAGGATCTGGCCCGCAACTATCTATTTCCCGGTGACGCGCGACCGTTCGCTGTCCTCGGCGCCCGCCTGCCACTCATCAGCCAGCCGTGGACGAGGCCCCGTGACCGTACCCATCGCTGAGTTACCCTCGGCGGGCCTAGCGCCCGCCCGCACGTTCGTCAACGCCAGCAGTCTGTTCACGGTAGCGGCGGTCGCACTGCAGATTTGCTATCCGCTCGTGCACGAGTCGACCCGTGATCGACTCACCACCGCGATCGTCGTGACCTTCGCGATGGCCGCGGCCTTGCACGCCGCCGGCTGTATGGGCGTCGCGCGCGGCCTCACTGTGGTCGCGATCAGCGTCGGGATCGGGTTCGTCGCCGAAGTCGTCGGCGTACATTCCGGCATCCCGTTCGGCTCCTACCGGTACGCGGACAGCCTCGGGCCGCGTCTGGCCGGCGTGCCGATCATCATCGGCCTGGCTTGGGCGATGATGGCCTGGCCGGCTGCGGTCGTCGCTCGCCGACTGGCCCGGATGCGGATCAGCCAGGTGGTCATCGGCGCGTGGGCCCTCGCGTCATGGGACCTCTTCCTCGATCCACAAATGGTCGCCGCGGGCCACTGGACCTGGCGGGAATCCACTTCGCATCTTCCGGGTGTGCCGACCGTACCGTTGACCAATCTGCTCGGCTGGCTCCTCGTGTCCGCAGTCGTTTCGCTTGCCGGGCAATACCTTGTGGGCTCGCGTTCGGTACGGCCGGACGGCCCGATGCTTGCGCTTTACCTCTGGACGTATGCCTCCTCGATTCTTGCGCTCATAGCCTTCTTTGGACTGCGCGCCGCCGCGCTGTGGGGGGCGCTCGGAATGGGCCTCGTCGCCCTACCACTGGCGGTGACTCTGGTGCGGCACCGATGACCGCGTGGCCGTCTCTCGTCCGGATCGGGACCGGCCTCGCCGTGCTTGGCGCCGCCCATACCGCGCTCAACGCCGAATTGTTGCGAAGGCCTGGGAACGGCGACGGTCGCGTGTCGCGGTGCGCGGTATCGATCTTGGTGCCGGCTCGGGACGAGGCGCTGAACATCGCCGCGTGTCTACTCTCACTGCTCGCCCAAGACGTGCGACCGGCAGCGAAGATCATCATCCTTGACGACGGCTCATGCGACGGCACGGCCGACCTTGCCCGAGGGGTTGCCGGCGCCGAGAGCCGGGTCCGGATCATGACGGGCCAGCCGGTCCCCCGACATTGGCTCGGCAAGCCGTACGCCTGCCACCAACTGGCCGCCGCGGCTCACGGCTCGGACGTGTTGGTGTTCGTTGATGCCGATGTTCGGCTCGCTCCACACGCCGTCCGCCTGGCGGTCGACCTGCTGGATCGCTACGACCTCGACTTCGTCTCGCCATATCCAGGCCAGATCGCGAGCGGTGTCGCAGAGCGCCTGGTCCAGCCACTGCTGCAGTGGTCGTGGCTGACCTTTCTTCCGTTGCGCCTCGCCGAACGCGGGTCGCGGCCATCGATGGCCGTGGCGAATGGGCAATTCCTGGTCGTCCGTCGTCGCGCCTACGACCGGGCGGGCGGGCACGCTGCGGTGCGCGACGCGGTCCTGGACGACGTGGCCCTGGCGCGCGCATTGCGGCGGCACGGCGCTCGGGGCGGGCTCGTAGACGGTACGGACCTCGCCGTGTGCCGTATGTACCACGGCTGGGCGGATCTTCGTGACGGCTATGCCAAGTCGCTGTGGGCGGCCTTCGGCTCCGAGCCGGGCGCGCTGGCCGTCCAAGCGCTGCTCGCAGTGATGTATGTGATCCCATCGATCGCGATGGCACGCGGATCCGTGATGGGCACCGTCGGGTACCTAGCCGGCGTCACTGGTCGAATGCTCGCGGCCCGGCGAAGCGGCGCTCGGGTCTGGCCCGACTCCTTCGCCCACCCGGTGTCCGTGCTGGTGTTGGGCTGGCTGACGACTCGATCGGTCGTGCGCCGTCGGCGAACTCCCCTGATTTGGAAGGGCCGGCCGGTGGAGGTCGCGAGCTGATGGCCCGGGTCGGTGTCGTGGGGGCCGGTGTCGGCGGGCTAGCGGCGGCCGCGCGGCTCGCCGCTCGGGGCCACACGGTTAACGTCTTCGAGGCGTCCGGCGAGGTTGGCGGCAAGCTCGGGGTCGTCGAGCGTCGAACCGATGCCGGAATCTTTCGCTTCGACACCGGGCCCACCGTCTTGACGATGCCCGAGGTCTTCGCCGACCTGTTCGCCGCAACGGGAGACTCGATCGACAAGGTCTTGACCCTGCGCGAGCTAGATCCCATGATTCGCTATCGCTTCGGCGATGGCACGATCCTGGCGACGACGCGGGACCTGGTCAGCCAAGCGGCGCGCTTCGAGCAGGCACTGGGTGCCGGCGCCGGTGCGGCCTGGACGTCGCTGATCCGTCGGGGCGAGCAGATGTGGGATGTCGTCGGCGAGCGCGTCCTCGGCCGGCCATTGAACATCCGCACCGCGGCGCATGGGCTGGTTCACCCGGCAGACGTCCGAACCGTGGCGTTCGGTCGGACGCTACGTCAGCTGGGCCACAAGTATCTGACCGATCCGAGACAACGAGTGCTGCTCGACCGATACGCCACCTACGCCGGTTCGGATCCCCGCCGCGCGCCGGCCGTCATGTCGGTCGTCCCTTATCTGGAACACGCGAGTGGTGCCTGGTTTATCGAAGGCGGGCTGGGACGGCTGGCCACGGCTCTCGCCGACCGGGTGTGCGAGCGGGGCGGAACCATCCGGCTGAAGTGCCCGGTCATCCGGATCTCCGCGAACGCCCGCGGCATCGAGTCAGTCCTGCTCGCCGACGGGTCCACGCAGCGATACGACGTGATCGTCGCCAATGTCGACGCCTCGACGGTGTACGGCCGGTTGCTGTCGCCGCGGCCGAGGCGGGTGCCCGTTGCTGACTCGTCGAGCGGCTTCGTCATGCTGCTTGGAGTACGCGGCCGGACGCCGAGTCTGGCGCACCACAACGTGCTGTTCGCCGAGAGCCTCTATGACGCTGAGTTCGACTCGGTGTTCGGGCGCCCGGGCAGCCCGGTCGCGGATCCGGTCATCTACGTGTCCGCGCCAGACGATTCCGCCATGCATCCACCGGGTCATGAATCCTGGTACGTGCTCGTCAACGCGCCACGGCACGGCCGGGACGGCCGCCAGGGTCAGATGAACTGGACGGTCCCGGGCCTTGCGTCCGGCTATGAAGACCGGATCATCGCGCTGCTTGCGGCGCGCGGGCTAGCCGTCCGGGAACGGCTGGTATTCAGCCAAGTCCTGACGCCGGCCGACCTGCAGCATCGGACTGGCACCCCTGGCGGCGCCATCTACGGCGGCGCGCTGCATGGGGTACACGGCAGCTTCCGCCGGCCACCGAACGCCACGCCGTTCCGTGGGTTGTATCTCGTCGGCGGGTCGACTCACCCGGGCGGCGGATTGCCTTTGGTGGCCATGTCCGCCCGGATCGTCGCCAACCTCATCGGTCCGGCCTGACCGGCCGATTTTCAGCGGCTGCGCGGCGCGAACGGGCGAGTCGTCCGATCGCGAGGCGATCGGTCACAGACGGGCGGACAGCTGCAGGTTGCGCCAGACCTCGCGGGTGGCCGTGGACCGGTTGAGCGTATAGAAGTGGATCCCCGGCACGCCTTCGTCGAGGAGCCGTTCGGCGAGGCCGGACAACTGCTCGACCCCCAATGCGCGGATCGCCTTCGGGTCGTGTGCGACCGCAGCGAATCGCTCCCCGAGATCACGCGGAAAGGGAGCTCCGGTGAACTGCTCGGACCGCTCGATCGTCGTCATGGAGGTCACGGGCATCAGCCCGGCGATGATGGGGGTTTCCCCGCCGGCGGCAACCACGCGGTCCCGTAGCCGCAAATAGGCGTCGGCCTCGAAGAACATCTGGGTGATCGCGTAGTCCGCGCCGGCGCGACACTTCGCCACGAAATGCGTGGTATCGGTGTCGACATCCGGCGAGCGCGGATGCTTGTAGGGGAACGCCGCGACACCGACCGAGAAGGCGCCATGCGCGCGCAAGAGAGACACCAGCTCCGACGCGTAGGCGAGTCCTTGCGGATGCGCGACCCAGTCACCCATCGGATCGCCTGGCGGATCTCCCCGTAGGGCCAGCATGTTGCTGATGCCGGCATCCGCCAACCGCCCCACGATGGCCCGTAACTCCGCGACCGAGTGATCCACCGCAGTCAGGTGGGCAACTGGCAGCAGAGTGGTGTCGGACGCGATCTGCTCGGTGATCTCAATCGTGTGGTCTCGGGTGCTGCCGCCGGCACCGTACGTGACCGAGACGAAAGACGGATGGAGCGGCTCTAGCTCGCGGATCGTCTGCCACAGCCGTCGGTCGTCCTCGCGAGTCTTCGGCGGGAAGAACTCGAAGGAGAAGGTCGGCTGTCCGGTGTCCAGACACTCGCGCACCGTGCGTGGCATGCGGTCAGCGTAATGGGGGCGACGAACGAGTTCCGCTCACCCGACCGCGGCTACCGTCGCAGGGTGCGCACCGTGCCCGGCCCCACGGACTCCGTCGTCGTTGTCGGCGCCGGGCTTGGTGGGCTGTCGGCCGCGCTGCACCTGGCCGGCGCCGGACGACTGGTCACCGTCCTGGAGCAGAGTGACGCTCCGGGCGGCCGGGCCGGCGTACAGCAGGTAGCGGGATATACGTTCGACACCGGCCCGACCGTGCTCACCGCGCCGGACGTCGTGGAATCGACCCTCGTCGCCGTGGGCGAGTCCCTCGACGGCTGGCTGCGGCTGCATCGCCTCGACCCGGTGTATCGCGCTCGGTTCGCCGACGGCTCGGTACTCGATGTGCGGGCCGATCCCGCCGCCATGGTCGAGGAGATCTCGCGGGCCTGCAGCGGCGACGACGCGGCCGGCTACCGCCGCCTCGTCGCGTACCTGCGGGAGCTATATGCGGTAGAGATGCCGCATTTCATCGACCGTAATCTCGACTCGCCGCGGCAGCTGGTCGGGGCACCGCTTCTGCGGCTGGTGCGCATGGGCGCCTTCCGGCGACTTGCGCCGAAGATCGCCACCTTCGTCCGGGACGAGCGACTTCGCCGGATCTTCTCGTTCCAGGCGATGTACGCAGGCGTCGCACCGGCCCAGGCACTCGCGATCTACGCGGTGATCAGCTACCTGGACTGCGTGGCCGGCGTCTACTTTCCGGAGGGCGGCATGCATGCCATTCCGCGCGCACTGGCCGGCGCGGGAGACAAGCACGGTGTCGTTATTCGATACGGCGCCCGGGTCAGCCGGA
Source organism: uncultured Actinomycetota bacterium (assembly GCA_963748415.1). Classification (GTDB taxonomy): domain Bacteria; phylum Actinomycetota; class Actinomycetes; order Mycobacteriales; family Jatrophihabitantaceae; genus CAVVJA01. The sequence continues at coordinate 226,378 of CAVVJA010000008.1, forward strand.
TCGAGGTTGCCAACGGGCGGGCGCGCGCCGTGCACACCGCGTCGGGCGAGCGCATCCCGGCCGACGTGGTGCTCGTCAACGGTGATCGGGCCGTTGCCTACCGCACGCTGCTCACCGCCAACGAAAACCCACCGCGGGTGCGCCACTTGCGTTACTCGCCCTCGTGCGTGGTGTTGCACGCGGGATCGAGCGCGGCCTACGCACACACCGCGCATCACACGATCGAATTCGGCACGGAGTGGGAGCGCACCTTTCGGGAGATCATCGCCGACGGACAGCTGATGAGTGATCCGTCGTTCCTGGTCACGACACCGACGAAGTCAGACCCCGGTCTGGCACCACCCGGCAAGAACGTGTACTACGCCCTGTTCCCGGCGCCGAACCTCGCTCATCGCCGACCTATCGACTGGGACATCGAAGCGCCCCGATACCGGGATCGCATTCTCGGCACCATCGAGGGCCGGGGATATCGGAGTTTCGGCGACGCGATCGAGGTCGAGCGGCTCGTGACACCGGCCCATTGGGCGGAGGCTGGACTCGCCGCGGGCACACCGTTCGCGGCGGCGCACACCTTTTCCCAGACTGGGCCGTTCCGGCCGCCGACGTTGCACCGCACCATTGAGAATCTGCTCTTCTGCGGCGGTAATACTCAGCCGGGCGTGGGCGTGCCCATGGCGCTCATCTCCGGCCGGCTCGCGGCCGAGCGGGTGATCGGCGAGCGACGGACGCGCGCATCCCGATGAGACAAGCTAATTACGCCGGCGGAATCGATGACGTTCGACTCCGCCTCGGCTATGCCCGCTGCCGCCAGCTAAACGCCCAACACGGCCGCACGTATTACCTGGCGACACTGCTACTACCGCCCGCCAAACGTCGTTTCGTCCACGCCCTTTACGGATTCGCGCGCTATGCCGACGACATCGTTGACGCAGTCTCCGGCGACGAGCGGCAGCGTCAGCGACGATTTGTCGCGTGGAGCGAAGAATTTCTAGCCGACGTCAAAAGAGGAGACTCGGCCGATCCCGTACGCCTCGCGGTCATCGACACGGTCCGCCGCTGGGACATCCCGGTGAGCCATTTTCGCGACTTCCTCGGTTCGATGCGTATGGATCTGAGTGTCACCGAATACGACACCTACGAGGAGCTGACCCGCTACACGTGGGGTTCCGCAGCCGTGATCGGCCTGGAGATGCTACCGATCCTCGGGCGCGCCGATGAGACCATCCCATGGGATGCACTTCGCCCCCATGCCATCGACCTCGGCGTCGCGTTCCAGCTGACCAACTTCATCCGCGACGTTGCCGAAGATCTCCGCCTCGGGCGCATCTATCTCCCGCAGGAATCGTTGCGAGCGTGCGGGGTCGATCGCGAACGCCTTGAGCGTGCTGCCCAGACGGGACGCGTCGACGGACCGATCCGCGCGCTGCTCGGGTGCGAGATCGAGCGGGCGCGGAGGCTCTACGCATCGGCAGCGCCCGGTATCGACCTCGTCGACGCGACATCGCGAAACTGTCTGCGCACGGCCTTTGCGTTGTACCGCGGCATCTTGGATGAGATCGAGCGGGTCGACTACGACGTATTCGTCGACCGGATCTCCGTGCCGCTGCGTCGTCGACTTGGCATTGCGGGCCCGGCCGCGGTCAGCGCCTGGTGGATCCGGACGGCACACCCGACGACTGGCGGGCGTGCGCGCGTCGTCCGAGCCAGACCCACGTCGACAGGGTGAGCAGGACCATCGCCAGCCCGAACAGCAGATCCTCGACCGGCGCATAGGCGACCCGCCAGCCGATGATCACGTCCGCGTCGTACCGGACGACCGGAACACCGGTGAGCACTCCGTTCACGATCAGCTGGAACGCCAAGATGATCGCGTAGCTCGTCCAAAATGCCTTTCGGCGCACGAGGTTCGTCCGCAGGATGACGCCATCGACTACCACGACCGCCGCTACGGCGAGCACGACCAGGCTGGTATAGGTCACGCTCCCGGCTCCGGCTCGTCTCCGATTACCCAGCCCGGACGGCGGCGGCGCACGGCTTCCAGAGTGATCACCGAACACGTCGGCACGACAATGAAGAACAGCAGCTCCTCGAAGGGCAGATGTCCTGGCAGCCGGATACCGGTCACCCATCGCGGCACGTAGGTCCACTGATGGTGCGCGATCGCGTAGAGGTCCCACGTGACGAACACGATCACCGTCGGCAGCAACGCCGATAGCAGGCGCCGCCACCGCGCGTACACCCGAGTGCCGAACCGCACTTCCACGGCAGCTGTGCCGATCAGGCAGCCGGCGAGCAGCGCCACATAGAGCAGATGGCTCATCCCGGCTCAGTAGCCCGCTACCTGGGCGCGGCGCTTGACCTCGCGCCCACGGTTCTCCCGCAAGGCCTGGATAGGCGTTCCGGGGAGCGAGTCGTCGGCGCGGAACAGCCAGGCGACGATCTCGTGGTCCTCATAACCGGCATCCCTGAGCAGGGTGATCGTCCCGGGCAGTCCCTTGACGACGGCAGCGCCTTGCATCAGGTCCGCCGGCACCAGCGGGGACTCCCCCGGCCGACGCAGCCCAACCAACGTGCCATCCCGCAAGTACTGGCTCACCCGGGTCACCGTCACACCCAGCACGGCGGCCGCATCCGCAACGCTGATGAGCTCGATCTGCGCCGAGAGATCGGGCCACACGGCCTCAGACATGCAAATCAGACTGCCACGCTTCGCGTCACCTCGCGCGGGCGAATACCGCATCCGTCGTGTAGTGCGCCGTTGCCATCCCACCCACGACGTCGAATGCGGCGCCGACCGCGGCGAGCAGGCGGCTCAGCTGATCCGGGGGCAGCGTGCTGTGGTCGCTATGCGTCCGGATCAGTCCGAGCCACTCGTCCCGCCCATACTCCTGTTCCCAGCGGTACCGGCGCCGCTCGATGCGGCCGAACCCGCCGCTCCGCCTCAGAATCTCGATATGACCGGGAACCGTGTCGGGACCATTGCCCCGTAGCACCGACGTCTGCGTGATCTCCGGGGCGACGGCGTCGTAGGCAGCGTTGACGACCCGTCGCGCGGCGGGTTCGAGCTGGGCGAAATTCCAGAACAGCGCCATGAGACCGCCCGGCCGTAACAGCGTGGCGGCCTTTCGCGTACCGGAGATCGGATCGATCCAATGCCAGGCCTGCCCGCTGACAAGCAGGTCGAAGCGCTTTCCGTCGGCGTCCCAGCTCTCGAAGGCGGTGACCACAACAGGCACGCCGTGGCCCCGAGCAACCTCCGCCATCCGGGGGTCGATCTCGAGTCCCAAGACCTCAACGCCGCGACCCTGGAGCAGCCGCGCTGCCTTGCCGGTGCCGCATCCGACATCGAGGGCGGACCGTGGGCCGTCCACGACCAGGTCGTCGATCAGCTCCGTCGGATAGCCCGGCCGAACACGGTCATAAGCCCGCGCGTCGGAGCCGAAGGACTGCGCACGGGTCCGGTTCGTGTGGGTGCGCGGACCGGTCGACACCACCTGATCATGCCCCGCCGACGCGCCAGATCTCGTCCGGGGGAGGCGGCGACCGGACTGGATCGGCGTCGGTCAGCGGCAATGCGCCTCCGATGAAATTCTGTAGGCGTTCCCCGCCCAGCACCCGCAACGGGAAGTCGGCCCGCGCGGCACCACGCTGAATAGCTGTCTCGGGCAGCGCCGTCCGGCCCGCCGCGAGGCAGATGTTTCCGAATCGACGGCCCCGGAGCACCGAGGCATCTCCGACCGCCACCGCGTCGGGGAGAGCGGTGCGGACCGACGCCAGCACCCGCCGTAGGTACTGGAGCGGCGGTCCATCGGCCAGATTGGCCAGCAACACGCCGCCGGGTCGGATTACCCGCGCGATGTCGGTCATCGCTTCGGTTGTGGTGAGATCCGCGGGCACCCGGCCACCAGAGAAGGCATCAAGCAGGACGACGTCGGCGGTCCGCGGCCGTAGGGCGCGGATACCGGTCCGGCCATCTGCAGTCCTAACTCTTATGCGGGACCCGCGCCGAAGCGGCAGGCGTGATCGGACGAACGCGGTGAGCGAATCATCTGGTTCCAGGACAAGCTGGGAGGATCCCGGGCGAGTCGCCGCCACATAGCGGGCCAGGGTCAATGCTCCGCCACCGACGTGAGTGACCGTGAGTGGGCCGGGTGGTAGGGCGTCGAGAACATCCGCGAGGATGCGGGTGTACTCGAAGTCCAGATAGGTGGGATCGTCGAGGTCGACGTAGGACTGCCGGATCCGATCGAGCAGGAGCAGCCAACCTCCCGGACGATCGGCGTCCGCGAGCAGCTCCGCCCGACCGGAGCGGACGTCGACGCCGCCCCACCCCTCCACCGGGTCGTCAAGTGGCCCGCTAGCCCGATCCGCTTTCATCGCCGGCCTTTTCCGCCCGTGTCGGGCCGCTCGGGGTCTCCCAAATTTGGCACTGCCGGCCTGCACTGGCGCTGAGTGTCGGCAGCGGACGGCACCCGCGAGGCGATCTAAACTTTATCCCGTGCAAACGGCCACCGAGGACCCGCTGGTCGGCGGCGTCCTAGAAGGCCGATACCTCCTGACCGCGCGCATCGCGCGCGGCGGGATGTCCACGGTGTATCGCGCCGTCGATGCGCGGCTCGATCGGCAAGTGGCCGTCAAGGTGATGTCCGCCGGGCTGTCCAACGATCCCGCGTTCGGCGATCGGTTCGCGCGGGAAGCGCGGGCGGCAGCCCGCTTGTCGCACGTCAATGCCGTCTCTGTCTTCGACCAGGGCGCCGACGCTGGTCATGTGTTCCTCGTCATGGAGCTGGTCGAAGGACGAACCGTCCGCGACCTACTGCGCGAGAAGGGGCCGATGCTGCCCGCGCTCGCCTTGTCAGTGATCGAGCCGGTGCTCAGTGCGCTCGCCTCTGCCCACCGCGCCGGGCTGGTGCATCGGGACATCAAGCCGGAGAACATCCTGATCTCCGACGACGGGGTCGTGAAGGTGGCAGATTTCGGCCTCGCCCGCGCAGTCGAGCTCGATGATGTGGCGAACCGCACCGGCGTGATGATGGGCACGGTCGCCTATTGCCCGCCCGAGCAGATCAGCCGGGGCCCATGCGATCAGCGCTCGGACGTCTACTCGGCCGGTGTCGTGCTCTTCGAGCTGCTCACTGGGCAGGCGCCATTCGCGGGAAACTCGCCGATGGCCATCGCCTACCAGCACGTGCACGGTCGGGTGCCCGCCCCGTCGTCCCGCGTGGCCACCGTCCCCACCGAACTCGACGCAATCGTCGTGCGATCGACCAGCAGCGATCCAGCGAGCCGACCGGCCGACGCGAGCGAGTTCCTCTCCGAGCTGCGCCAGATCCGCTCCACGCTCAGCCTGCCCGTCGTTCCGATCCCCCCGCCGCGGCGTCGCGCCCCGCCGCCCTCACGAGCCAGCACCGACGGAACGGCGCGCTCGGCGAACGGCAGGACCAGCGATGTGTTGGCCGCGCTGCTTGACACTGACCGGGTCGGCGTCGACGCCGGCCGCCACGACACCGCCGTCACCAGGCCGCCGCACGGATCAACGACAACAGCGGGAGGCGGCGACGGAGCGCGGCGCACGTTCGCCGGGCGCCCAGGTGTGCCGCCGCGAAAACCTGGCACCCGCACAGCGAGCGCCCGCCAGCGGCGTCGCCGGAGCACGCTGATCGTTACCCTCGTCATCCTCTTGCTCGGACTGCTTGCCGGTGTCGGTGCCTGGTGGTTGGTGTCCGGTCGGTATGCCACGGTGCCGAACGTGTCGGGCGAATCGCGCTCAGTGGCGCAGTTGGCGCTGCGTCGCGCTGGCTTCGGCCGGAGCGGGGTGACGAGCGAATACAGCGAGAACATCGCCAAGGACTCGATCATCCGCACCGTGCCGCCGTCGGGATCGGAGCTGACCCGCAACCGGTCGATCATCCTGGTCGTGTCGTCCGGCAAGGAGCGGTTCACCATCCCGGACGTCCACGATCAGAGTCAGCACGACGCCCAGGCGGCGCTCGCGAAGTTCCCGTTCCAGATCAGCGTCGTCCAGCAAACCAGCGACTCCGTCTCGAACGGCAACGTGATCGGAACCGACCCGTCCGCCGGAACGCAGGCCAAGCGCGGGCAGACCGTTCGCCTGTTGGTATCGAGCGGGCCGCCGATCATTGAGGTGCCAGATGTCACTGGCCAATCGCTCGACGACGCGACCCAGGCGTTGACAAACGCCGGCTTCAAGGTTGCCGTCCGGCAGGAGATCAGCGACGACGTCGATCCGGGAACCGTGATCGCGCAGCAACCGACGGGCGACGACCATGCCGCCAAATTCAGCACGGTAACGATCACCATCGCGCAGGGCTCGCTGATCACCCTTCCGTCACTTGGCGGCGACGCGGGCGCGGCCAAGGCCCAGCTGCAGTCCCTTGGGCTCAAGGTGAAGATGCACAAGCGCTTCGGCGGTTTCCTCGGGCATGTCGTCGACGTCAATCCGTCCCCGGGCACCCAGGTGCACCGTGGCGACACCGTGACCCTCGACGTCATCTGAGTCGCCTCCTTCGCCCCTTCTCCTCACCGGGCCCGCTCCCCGGATTTGTACGCATATACCGCGGTCCCGACACCGGTATTTGCATATCGATCGGACCGAAGGGAACGAGTGTGCGAGGACGCTGGACCACTGTGCACAGCGGACGGGTCGCGATGGCGCGAGTTGACCTGGCAGACGCCATAGTCCTGCGGTTCCCAGCGTCATCGTGCGGACCGAGCCGACTGTCGTCGCCACGCAACTCCGCCGAGCGCTTCTGGTCTAACTGCCCGGCGCCCACCGGCCACCCTCCGGCGGGCGGTATGCATGCTCCGTTGCCAGAGCTGCGGAATATGCGTACGTTTCGCGCGGTCGCGGTTTGGCGCGCACTAGGCTCACACGCCGTGGTCATCGTGATGGCTCCCGAGGCAACGGAGACGGACATCGCCGGCGTGGTCAGCCATATCGAGGCCCACGGTGGCCAAGCGTTCGTCAGTCGTGGGGTGATGCGCACGATCGTGGGCGTCGTCGGCTCCGAGGAGGTCCTGGAGACCCTCGACGCCGACAGCCTGCTCGGCGTGGCCGAGACGATGCGGATCACGGCGCCCTACAAGCTGGTGTCCGCCCAGAACCATGCTCGGCGCTCGACCGTGCGCGTTGGCGGCGTGCCGATCGGGCCGGAGACGTTCACGCTCATCGCCGGACCCTGCGCCGTCGAATCCGCCGGCCAGACGCTGGAGGCGGCGCGGATGGCCAAGCGAGCCGGAGCCACCTTGCTTCGCGGCGGAGCCTACAAGCCACGAACGTCGCCGTATGCGTTCCAGGGGCTCGGGATCACCGGGTTGCGAATCCTGGCCGAAGTCCGCGAGGAAGTGCAGCTGCCGATCGTCACCGAGGTCACCGACGTCGGCGAGGTCGACGTGGTGGCTGAGTACGCCGATATGTTGCAGGTCGGAGCACGCAACATGCAGAACTTCGGCCTACTGCAGGCGGTCGGTGCCGCCGGCAAGCCGGTCATGCTCAAGCGGGGCCTATCGGCCACGTACGAGGAATGGCTCATGGCCGCCGAGTACGTCGCCCAGCGCGGGAACCTCGACATCGTGCTCTGCGAACGAGGGGTGCGGTCGTTCGAGCCCGCGATTCGCAACATGCTCGACGTGTCCGCGATCCCGATGATCCAACGGCTGTCCCACCTGCCGATCATCGTCGATCCGTCCCATGCCGCTGGCCGCCGAGACCTGGTTGTGCCGCTCGCACGGGCGGCCATGGCAGCGGGCGCCGACGGCGTCATGGTCGACGTGCATCCCAATCCCGAAACAGCGCTATGCGACGGCGCCCAAGCGCTTGCCGATGACGCGCTCGCGGACCTCGCGGACGCGGTCACCACGATCCCGGTCCTCGTCGGCCGGATGGGGGCAAGTCACCTGGCCGGCTGACGCGCATTACCGAACGAGGGGCACCAGCGCCTCGACAGCCCGCTCGATCCCGTCGTCATCAACATCCAGGTGAGTGACCAGGCGCACCAACTGCGGGCCGAGCGCAGAGACCAGAACCCCGGCCGCCCGCGCCTTCCCGGCCACCTCGGGCGCGTCGGGCACGGTGAGCATGACGATGTTGCTGTCCACCGTCGACGGGTCGATGCCCAATGCGCCGGCAAGCTCGCGCGCGTGACGGTGGTCGTCGGCGAGGTGAGACAGGTTGTGGGCCAGCGCGTAGCGCCCGGCGGCCGCCAGGATCCCGGCCTGCCGCATTGCGCCACCGTGCCGCTTGCGCCAGACCCGGGCGTCGGCGATGCGTTCGGCGGTCGCAACCAGGACCGAGCCCACCGGCGCGCCCAGCCCCTTGGACAAGCACACGGACACTGTGTCGAAGCCCGCCGCCAGCTCAGGTAGCGGCAAGCCGGTGGCGATGTGCGCGTTCCACAGCCGGGCGCCATCGAGATGCAAGCGAAGATCGTGCTCGCGGGCAAGCGCGACTACGGAGGCCACCGACTCCGGCGACTGAACCGTCCCGCCGCCGAAGTTGTGCGTGTTCTCCACGGCGATCGCCGTCGTCGACACCAGGTGCGGGCCGGCCGCCGGTGCAATCAACTCGGCGATCGCGTCAGGATCCAACCGTCCCCGGTCCGCCCGCCAGGTCCGGAAGGTGATGCCGGAGAACACCGCCGCAATGCCCGCCTCCGCGCGGGCGATATGGGCCAGCGTGTCGCAGACGAGCTCCTCGCCCGGCCGCACGAGGCTCTGGATACCGAGCTGGTTGCCAAGTGTGCCCGACGGGACGAACAACCCCGCCGGGAACCCCAGAAGCGCCGCAACTTCCGCCTCGAGCGCGTTGACGGTCGGGTCCTCGCCGTAGACATCATCGCCCACCTCAGCCTCGGCCATCGCGACCCGCATGCCGGCGCTCGGCCGGGTCACTGTGTCGCTGCGGAGGTCGACTTCCGGGGCGCTCACACCCCGCGCCGTCGTCGATCGGCGACCAGCCGTTCGGCCACCCGGAAGGCCAGCTCGAGCGACTGCTCGATGTTCAGCCGGGGGTCGCAGGCGGTCTCGTAGCGCCGAGTCAGGTCAGCTGCGGTCAACTCGTTCGTGCCTCCCATGCACTCGGTCACGTCGTCGCCGGTCAGCTCGACGTGCAGGCCGCCGGGATGGGTGCCGAGCTCGGAGTGCACGTCGAAGAAGCCGTCCACCTCGTCGATGATCCGGTCGAGGTGCCGGGTCTTGACTCCGGCGCGCGTCTCCTCGGTGTTGCCGTGCATCGGATCGCAGTGCCACACGACGAGGTGGCCGGTCGACGCGACCTTCTCGATGATCGGCGGCAGGACATCACGCACGCGAGCGTTGCCCATGCGGGTTATCAAAGTCAGCCGGCCCGCCACACCTTCCGGATCTAGCCGTTCAACGACCTCAGCCGCGAACTCGGGCGTGGCCGACGGGCCGAGCTTGACGCCGATCGGGTTGGCGAGCCGGGAGACGAAGTCGAGGTGACCCCCGTCCATCTGCCGGGTCCGATCGCCGATCCAGACGAAATGGCCGGAGAGGTCGTACGGCCTGCCGTCCTCGATGCGGGTGAGCGCACGCTCGTATTCGAGGATCAGCGCCTCGTGGGAGGCATACAGCTCAACGCTGTCAAGCGCCGCGTCGCGCACGCCGCAGGCACGCATGAACCGTACGGCGCGGTCGATTTCACTCGCCAACTGGTCGTACCGAGCACCGGTGTCTGTGCTGCGGGCGAACGCCGCGTTCCAGGCGTGGACCTGATCGAGCGATGCGCTGCCGCCGGCCGCGTAGGCCCGCATGAGGTTCAGCGTCGAGGCGGCCGTGTGGTACGCCCGCAGCATGCGCTGTGGGTCCGCCGTGCGATCGCCGGCGAGCTCGTTCACCATGTCACCGCGGTAGGACGGCCGACCGTTGCGATCGATGTCGGCGCTGCGTGGCTTCGCGTACTGCCCGGCGATCCGCCCGACCTTCACCACGGGCATCGAAGCGCCGTAGGTCAGGACGACGGCCATCTGCAGCAGCACCCGGACCTTGCCGGCGATGTCGGCCTGCGAGCTCGTCGCGAACGTTTCCGCGCAATCCCCGCCCTGGAGCAAGAAGGCTTGACCGCGAGCGACCGCCGCCAGCCGATCGCGGAGTTGATCCACTTCGCTCGCCACAACCAATGGGGGCTGCCCGGCCAGGGCCAGCGCAACCTCCCGCATCTCTACCTCGTCCGGCCACGACGGCTGCTGTGCCACCGGAAGGGTCCGCCACGTGTCGAGCCCGTAGAGGTTCGGGGTCGGGGCATCGATGCGATCGGTCACGGTCACTGGCACAGCCTAGTCGGGCAGTCGCATCGGTGCCGGAAGACCAGGCCGCCCGGACTGTCGACCGCGCCGGATTGAGACAGGCGGTCAGACGCTTTCGGCCGGGCGGGCAACCCGGACGGTCGGGGGAAGCTCCTCCTTGACCTCGGCGAGCAGTGGCGAACGGGCCAGCCGGAGTACCCCGTATCCAACCCCTGCGGCACCCAAGGTCGCGAGTACCAGCCAGCCACCGGTCCGCGTCACCTCGTTGAAGACGAGCACCCCCCACAGGATCGACACGAGCGGATCCATGAGCGTGAACCCGGGCTGCGCGGCCACGAGCGGACCCTCGTGTAGCGCCGCCTGGACGAGGACCAGCCCTAAGATGCCGAAGCACGCTGCGGCGTAGGTCTGCCAGGTCATGAGGATCCCAACAACGCCGTCACGCGAGAGCTTCTCCACCGTCTCCTTGATCAGCGTCGCGGTCATCCCGAAACTGGTGCCGGCTGCGGCGCCCAGGCACGCCGTTCGCCACAGCCTCCCGCCGCGGCGGGAGGCCAGGATGAGGACGAAGATCGTCGCGGCGGTCGCGGTCCCGGCTGCAACATAGGTCAAGTGATCGACGTCGGTCGCGTTACCGCCGCTGGGGTCGAGCGACCATACCAAAACGATCATGCCACCGGTCATGATCAGAATGCTGGCCCAGTCGTAGCCCGATAGCCGGCCGGAGAACACGCGCGACGCGACCAGCAGCGTCAGAGGTACCTCGATGGTGATGATCGGCTCGACCGCCGAGAGTTCGCCGTAGCTCAGCGCTATCGCCTGGAGGAGGAACGACCCAACCAGCCCGGCGAAGCCCAGCAACCAGGTTGGACTGCGGACCAGGGCGAGCAGCAGCCGCGGGCCGAAGGGCAGGTCGGGCTGGCTCAGACTCGCCTTGCGTTGCATGACGTTGGCTGTCGCGTTGCCGGCAGAGGCCAGCACGGCACAGCTGAAGCTGATGACGTTGCTGGACTCCACCGAATCAGATTAGATCGTCGCGGCCCGGCCGTCTCACGCGAATCACGTCAGCCGAAGAACACCTCCGCCTCGGAGTAAAGCTCCGGTGAGACGGTCTTCAGTGACTCGGTGGCGGCAGCGAGCGGGACTCGGATGATGGCGGTGCCACGCAAGGCGACCATCTTCCCCCAGTCACCGTCCCGGACCGCGTCGACCGCATGCAGCCCGAATCGGGTGGCGAGTACCCGGTCGAACGCTGTCGGCGTCCCGCCTCGCTGGATGTGGCCGAGCACAATGGTGCGGGCCTCGGCTCCGGTCTTGAGCTCGATTCGCCCAGCCAGCCATTCGCCGATCCCGCGTTGCGCGAGACGGGCATGCCCGAAGGCGTCCGTTCCCTGGTCGACGAGTACATCCTCGGCGACGTCGGGCGTAGCACCCTCGGCGACGACCAGGATTGGCGCGTAGTGCGACTGGAACCGGCTCTCGACATAGGCGCAGACCCGGTCTACCGAGAACGGCACCTCCGGGATGAGGATCACGTTGGCGCCGCCGGCGATGCCGGCGTGTAAGGCGATCCAGCCGGCGTGGCGGCCCATCACCTCAACCACGAGCGCTCGATGATGCGACTCGGCGGTCGTGTGCAGCCGGTCGACGGCCTCCATCGCAATGTTCAGGGCGGTGTCGAAGCCGAACGTGTAGTCGGTGGCGTTCAGATCGTTGTCGATGGTCTTCGGCACACCAACGATGTTGACCCCGAGCTCATGCAGCTTCGTGGCGACGCCGAGGGTGTCCTCGCCGCCGATCGCGATCAGCGCGTCCACGCCAAGGGTGTGCAGGTTCTCTCGCACGGTGTCGACGCCGCCGTCGACCTTGAAAGGGTTGGTCCGCGACGAGCCGAGGATCGTCCCGCCACGCGGCAGAATGCCGCGGACCTCGGGGATACCGAGCGCCATGGTGCGGCTCTCCAGCGGCCCCTTCCAGCCGTCTCGGAAGCCGATGCACTCGTACCCGTACATTCCCACGCCCTTGCGGACGATCGCGCGAATGACCGCATTGAGTCCCGGACAGTCGCCACCGCCGGTCAGTACTCCTACCCGCATCAGGCGTCCTCCTCGAGACGATCCGTCGCCCGCGAGCGGCCCTCATCTCGCGCGCGGGCCGAGCCTAAGGCATGCCCGGTGGTCGATTTGGATGCGGTGAGGATCCGCCAGCGCGCGAGATTGTGGCGGGCATCCGCGAGGGCATCGTGCTGATCGGCTGGGGCCTCGGGCATAGGCGGCGAGCCGGCGTCCTCGAATCGTTGCCGCAATTCGTGCGTGAACCGGGGGATCTGGGGTGGAAGAGCGCGCATGTCGCCCCAGAGCTGGACCAGCGCCACGTGGTCGTAGGCGGCCATCCATGCCCACAGTTCGATGGGCTCCCCCGGATCGAGGAGGTACTCCAGCAGATCGTCGCGGATTCGCTCACGGCTGCGCCACGCTGGATCGGCCATCGGCGGCAGCTTCGGCAACACGTGCCGGCGGACCCAGCCGATCGCTCGACTGGGATCGAATTCCGTCGAGACCGCGTAGAACGAGCGGTCGGTCTCGTCCACGACGCCGATCGACACGAGGTCGATGGTCTGGCCGTCCTCGATGAACTCGCAATCGTAGAAGTACCGCACGATCGGCGAGACTAGTGTCCTGCGACCGGCAAGTTATCCCGCCTGTTCGGTTGGCACCCGATCCGCCGCCTCGCGGAGCTCTTCCGGCCCGGGCTCGTCCCGGCCAGCGGTGCGGCGCGCTGGGCGCGCACCGAATGCCACCGTGTTGCCCGCTGCCTTCTTCACCTTCGCGGCATAGATGTCGACGTATTCCTGTCCGGACAGCTGCATCAGCTCGTACATGATCTCGTCGGTCATCGAACGTTCGACGAACCGGTCGCCCGCCATCCCCTCGTACCGACTGAAATCCAGCGGTCGCCCGAACCGGACGCCCGGTCGAGGCCGCAGGTGCGGGATCCGCTGCCCGGTCGGCTGGATAATGTCCGTGTTGATCATCGCGCAGGGAATGACCGGTACGCGCGCTTCCAACGCCATCCGAGCGACGCCGGTCTTACCCCGGTACAGCCGACCGTCCGGGGATCGGGTTCCCTCGGGATAGATGCCCAGCAGGTGGCCCTCGCGGAGGATGCGAACACCGGTGTCCAGAGCCGCTTTCGCCGCGTCGGAATCCTCGCGGTCTACCGGCACCTGACCAACGCCCCGGAAGAATCCGCGCGACAACCGACCCTTCAGGCCGGGTGTCGTGAAGTACTCCGATTTGGCGAGGAAGGTCACCCGCCGAGGCACCATCACCGGCATGAAGAACGAGTCGGAAAAGGACAGGTGGTTGCTGGCGAGAATTGCTGGGCCCTTACTGGGCACGTTATCCACGCCCTCCGTCCAGGGGCGCCATATCGTGTGCAGGAGCGGGCCGACGGCGACATATTTCAGGAAACCGTAGAGCACGGGCCACCGCCTCTCGCTCGACCGTCTCATGTCACCGTGCCGCCCCGGGCGCGGCGGGCGCACCGGAGTAGGCAGCTGAACGCACAGTAGTGGGCCACGCTCGATCGGGTCCACCAACCGACCCGACTCGGCCCGATGAGGGACAATTGCCGGGTCGGTCGACGAGACCGGTAGTGCTGCTCGTGAAACGAGGTACCCCGTGCCCGTGCTGCCCGGTGCCGAGCCGTTCTCCGCGGAGGGTGGATCGATAGGCGTGGTGCTGAGCCACGGCTTCACCGGCTCGCCCCAGGGCTTGCGGCCGTGGGCACAGCACCTGGCCGCTGCCGGCTGCACGGTCCGACTGCCGCGACTGCCCGGACACGGCACCAGCTGGCAGGAGATGAACGCGACTCGCTGGACGGATTGGTACGCGGAGATCGAGCGGATGTACGACGAGTTGGCGAATCGGTGTGAGCACGTGTTCGCCGGCGGGCTGTCCATGGGCGGCACGCTCGTGACCCGGTTGGCGGAAGAGAAGGGCGATTCGATTGGCGGACTGGTCCTGGTGAACCCGGCCTACGCTACGCAGCGGCGGTTTGCCGGGCTCGCCAAATACATGGCGCCAGTCATCAAGAGTCAGGCAGCAATCGGTAACGACATCAAGATGGCCGGTCCGGTCGAGCTCGCGTATGACCGCACGCCGATCGCCGCGTTCGCGTCGCTGCAGGAACTGTGGAAGGTGACGCTGGCGGACCTCTCGAAGGTAACCGCGCCGATCCTGATGTTCCGAAGCCGAGTGGACCACGTCGTCGAACCGCTCTCTGGCCTGCTGCTGCACGCCGGAGCAACCTCGACGACGGTGCGCGAGGTGATACTGGAGGACAGTTATCACGTCGCGACGTTGGACAACGACGCGCAGCGGATCTTCGACCTGAGCATCGAGTTCATCCAGGAGCAGGCGACACAGGTTAGGCAATGAGCGAGGGAGCGACGCGGGATAACGGGCTGGAGGCGCCGGCATACGTGGCGCTGGCGGACATCGACCCGTCCGTGGGCGACGCGCTGCTGACCGCTCTGCGGCGAGCCCGCATCGCGGCGTACCTGGAACCGACGCCGCCGACGGAAGAGACATCGCGACAGCGGCTCTATGTTGCGGCTGGCGAGCGGACCGACGCACGCGCGGTCATCGAGGTCGCCGCGAGGTCGTTCGCGCATGACGCCACGGCGGCGCGCCGACCTGATCTGCTGGCCGGCGTTGACGCGCAGGCAGAGTTCGACGCCCTCGTCAGCAATTGGCACGTGGACACGATCAACGCGGTCCGGGCCGCTGAACGCGACCTCACCCGCGAGGACGCCGACTGGCGCATGCGGCTGCAACTGCCGGCTGCAGCGTCTGATGCCGAGGATGGCGAACACTACGTGCCACCACCGCCGCCGCCGTTGCCTCGCCTGGCCGGCGCGACGGTTCTCGCTCTTGTGGTAGTTGCCGCGTCGGTCATGATGATGACCTTCGGACGGGCTCTCGGCCTGCCCGGAGATCTGGCCTTCCTGGCCGGAGTCGCCGGCATTCTGGTCGGCGCGGGTCTGCTGATCATGCGGCTTCGCGATGGCTCCGACGACGATGAGGACGATGACGGCGCGGTGATCTGAAGGTCCGCGCCCCGTTCGCCGACCCGACACCCGAACGTCCCGGTCGTGTTACCTGCCACGCCGACGATGGGGTCGGGAGGTGATCACCGATGATCCGCGAAATGTCGCAGGAAACGGTGTTCCTTCTGTGGTGCCGGCTCACCGGCACAGATCCCGACCAGGTGGAGATCGAGGAACGGGAGGCGTTTTGGGCGCGACCGCAGATTCCCGACCTGGTCGCAACGCCCCACTCCGTCTTGCTTGACGCAGGAATCTCCGTCGCCCGCCGGGGCTCGTTGCCGTTGGAGCGCTGGTTGAACGGGGTCCGTACCGTACGGCCGAACGCCGGAGTTCAGCGCTAGGCTTCCGGCCGCCGCATGCGAATTCGAAGCTGCGTGAACAGCAGCGTGCGGTCAGATCCGGTGATCTCGGAGTAGCGAGCGACGACATCGGCGACGAAGGCGGCTTCCCGGCCGGGCACTCGGGCCGCCCAGTCGCCGAACCCGGCGCCCGCCCACCGCTCGAAGTCAGCCCCGGAGCGAAAGTCCCACCGCAGATCGTCAACGGTGGAGGAGATGACATCCAGGCCGACCGCCCGAACCAACCGGGTGGCGTCGTCCGGGTTCGGGTGCACGAACGGTGCCTCGAAGCCGCCGAAGGAGGCAGCCCACTCCGGTTGCCTGACTACGTTCATCGCCGTCGCCTCGAGGCTCGGTCGGGGCGAGCCGCAAACGAACTGCACCAGCGCCCACCCGCTCGGTCGCAGCGCCGCACGAATACGGGCGAAGGCCTCCCGCAGATCCAGCACCCAGTGCAGGACGTTGAACGATGTCGCCACGTCGAACGCCGAGTCATAGCGCATCGTCAGGACGTCGCCGACCTCGAAGGTCAGGCCGGGATGGCGATCTCGCGCGGCGCTGATCATCCGCGGCGATACGTCGATCCCCGAGATCTCGCCGCTCGCCAGCTGCTCGGCCAGCCGGGCGGTGATCCCTCCATCACCACAACCGATATCGAGAACCTGCTCGTCACCGCGGAAGGAAACGTCCGCAAGCGACCGATCCGCCACCCAGTGTTGTAGGGCATTTACTTGCTCGTAGAGGGCACCGTCCCAGTCCGCCATCGGTGCAGTGTGCTCCCCGGCAAAGCCGAACACGCGCAGTGCGTGCCTAGTGGGTCACCGCGGCTGGCTCCCCTGGGGGTGCGTCGCAAACACGTCGCACGACCAGCGTGCCTCCTCGACCTGCCAGAAGCAGCTCGGGCCGTGCCGGTGAACTCCCGGCTCGGCGTCTACCGCCGCTGGTACCGGCGGTGGCGTTGGCGGAGCATCCGTGATGCGTGATGACGGCATGGCGTTCTCCTCGCAGGCGGGCTACGTCGTCGTTGGAGGCGCAGTCCGTCCGCTCTGATACAGCTAGGTCCGCTCTGCGGGCAGCTCGAGTTCGACGAATACCGGTCGATGATCACTCCCCTGGCGCACATCCGTCGAGTCGATTACCCGCGTGGAGATGGGAACTACTCCCGGACCGGTGAAGATGGCATCGATGCGGCGCCGCGGGTTCCGCGCGCTGTAGGTAAAGCCGTCTCCGTTACCGATCGTCGCCCAGACGTCGAGTCGGTCCCCCGTCAATTGGGTCCAGGCCGCGGATCCGGGCAGATCGTTGATGTCGCCGGCCACCACGGTTCGGGTGCCGGCCGGCACCATCCCGGACAGCGCCCGGTCCAGCTCGCCGACATGACGAATACGAGGTTCGGCAACGAGGTCGAGGTGTATTCCGGCCACGGCGAACGACTCCCCGCCGTAGCGAAGTACAGCCAGCGCCGCCCCCCGTTGGTGAAGGCGACGATCCTTGGTGAATAGCACGTCCCGGGTGGTCACCACATCGACGTCGAGGGACGACAAGATGAGGTTGGCCGCGGCCGTTCGGCCACCGGTCACGACGACCAAACCCGATCGACGGGCTAGCGCGGCGCACTTCGAGCGCCACCGCAACAGCCGCGGTGCCTCTTGGATGCAAACGACGTGCGGCTGCACGGAGCGAATCACGCGCACCACAGCGGCGGCGTCGTCTCGCAGCGATCGGACGTTGTAGGACAGCACCCGCACGATGGGCACGGCTATACCCGTCGTCGAGCTAGATCGGCCGCGCCCACGAGCCCGGCCTCCGGACCGAAGAGAGCGAGCGTCACCCCGGGCATCGGCCGGTAACCGCGGCCGGTCAGGGTGCGCTCGAGCGTTTCCCGGGCATGCGGGATGAGCAGGTCGCCGGCCTGCGAGACACCGCCGCCGATGACGAAGATGGTTGGGTCGATGATCGCCGCGAGGTTTGCGAGGCCTCGGCCTAGCCAGTGGCCCATTGCCGAGTAGATCTCCACCGCGGCGGGATCCCCTTCCCGGGCCGCGGCGGTGACGAGCGGACCAGTCAACTGGGCGGCATCCGCGTTCGCCAATTCCAGCAACCGATGTGCCTGCAGCGGCGACACCGCCGCGAGCTCCTGCGCATCGCGCGCTAGCGCAGTACCGGACGCGTACATCTCCCAACAGCCTCGGTTGCCACACGCGCAGCGCCGCCCGTCCGGCACCACGGTCATGTGCCCGTACTCGCAGCCCACCCCGTTCGCGCCCCGATAGAGAACGCCGCTGACGACCAGGCCGCCGCCGATGCCGGTGCCCAGCGTCACGCACACGACGATGCGCGCACCGCGAGCGGCGCCGAACCGGTATTCGGCCCAGGCGGCCGCGTTGGCGTCGTTCTCGACCGTCACCGGGCTGCCAATGCGATCCGATAGCGCATCCCGGAGGGGCTCGTTGCGCCACGCGAGGTGCGGAGCGAACAGCACGGTCGCCCGGTCGGTACCGATCCAGCCCGCCGCGCCGATGCCGACGGCGACTACTGGGTGACGGGCGGCGAGTACCTGCACCACCTCGGCGATTACCTGCTCGGTTTCCGCGACATCCGCACCGGGGGTCGCCCGCAGTTCGCGGTCGATCACCTGGCCGTCGTCGTCGACGACACCCGCGGCGACCTTGGTCCCACCGATGTCGACCCCGACGGCAAGCGGCATCCGCCCTCCCTCCCGGCCGTCAGTGATCCGCGTCGCTCGGGGCGCCGCGGTCGAGGTCGATGCGCTGTACCCGCGGGCCAGCCGAGCGCCGGCGACCGGCGGACCGGCGGGCGCTCGATCCCGCGGTCGGCAGGTCGGTCAAGCTCGCGGCCGCGTCCGTCCCGGTGCCCGCCGCGTCGTCGGCCGGGCCGGAGGTCCGACCTGGCGGTGGGTTCAGCAGCGAGCCCACGACGTCGACGACGGCCGCGGCCGCGGCGGAGAGCTTGTCGGTCACGTCCGGCCGCTCGCCGCGAAGCGCCGCGATGAGCTGGCAGATCGGGCACCAGGCGCACTCGGCCGCGCCGGTTGCGATGTGCGCGGTGCCCGCTTCGCCGAACCGCGCGCGGGCCCATTCATGCACCGCATCGGCGAGCAGCCGTCCGGCGTCGGACGTAGCCGTCCGCTCGGCGTCTCCCGGTCCCGTCGTCACGTTCGCCGCCATACGGCCGGGTCCGGCCGGAACCGGATGCGCAGCTCTCGGTTGACGAACTCACCGCCCACGACTTCGCATCGGCGCAGCCCGCTCGGCAGCGTCAGCACCCGGCGGTGCGTACCGACGGTGACGATCAGATCGTCACCTGCGCGCGCCGCGTCAACCGACGTCTGGGCCTCTAGCGGCAGCCACATCCGCAGCACGTATCCGTCGCCATCGGCGTCCACCGACATCAGTTCGCTCGGTGGACCGTAGTCGACCGGGTCTTCGCCCGGCAGTTCGCCGTAGAGAGCGGTCGCGACGACCCGCAACGCCGCAATTCCGATAGGCTCGTCTGGCCGGTAGCCGACCTCCCGGACCGGCAGACCGGCAAAGGATTGCCGCACGATGTCGAGCTGGCGGCGCTGGGCGGCTGTCCATGCCGAGCGGAACGCATCCCGGCCGGCCGGGAAAACCCGGTTGGCGATGATGAGGTCGACCGCGTAGCCATACAGGGCCAGGGCGGTGAACGTGCGGCGCGCCTCGGCGGTGACGACCGCCTCCGGAGTGAGGACGAGGCGCACCGTGGTCAATGTCGGGTCGGCCAACATCGCCCGCACCGACTCCAGCTCGTCGGCGAGCTGAAGCAACGCCTGGAACACCCCATCGGACGGGATGGCCTCACCGCGCCCGAGGAAGACGGCGAGCGGCCGCATGCCCCGGGCCAGCCGTCGATGGGTCGGAAAGACCTTCTGCAGGTACCAGCCAAGTGCCTCCGGCAGGGCGAGCAACCGGAGCGTCTCGGCCGTCGGCGCACAGTCCACGACAACTGCGTCCCACTGACCACTCGCGGCCAGATCACGGACGGCGAGCAGCGCCAAGACCTCCTCGACGCCGGGCAGGACGGTGAGCTCCTCCGCCGCGATCGCGTCCACCCCGCCCCTCGCCAGGATGTCGATCAGGTACCGCTGCAGGTCGCGCCACGCGACCTCGAAGCGTCGCTGGGTGTCGATCTGTACTGCCCACACGCTCGGATGGACCTCGGCCGGCTCACCGCCGAGTGGGCAGTTAAGCGCGTCCGCCAGCGAATGCGCAGCATCGGTCGACAACAGGAGCGTCTTGACCCCCCGGTCAGCGAGACGAATCGCCGTGGCAGCGGCGATCGTCGTCTTGCCGACGCCGCCCTTGCCGGTGAAGAGGATGATCCGCACGTCAGGCCGACTCGACGCGCTTCTTCAGCTCCTTCAGTGCCGTGTCCATGATCACGCGCTCTGCCTTGCGCTTGAGCATGCCGAGCATCGGGATCGAGAGATCCACGCTCAGTGAGTACGTCACCTCCGTGCCGTCCGAGCTGGGGTCGAGCGTGTAGGAGCCGTGCTGCGCCTTCTGCATCTGTCCCGAGACAAGATCCCACACCACCTTGCGATCGCCACTCCAGACATAGGCGAGCTCGTACGTATCCTTGAAGACACCGGCGTCGATGGCGAATCGAACCCGCTCAGCGCGCCCATCCGCACCGGTAGCAAGGACCTCGGTGGTCTTGATCGACCCGGCCCACTCGGGATAGCTGTCGAAATCCGCGATTACGGCCATGACGTCGGCAGCGCCGGCGTTGATCGTGATCGACTTCGTGGACTCGTCGGGCATGCGGTGAGGCTACCGCCGCCTCGGTCTGCCGTCGCCCACCGCTAGGCCGGGCCATGTCTCCAACTCGTCCTTGATCGCCCAGCAGACGCGTCGCGCATGCCGCCGGTGCCGCTGACCCGCCCGTTGAACGCGCCGAGCGGACGTCCGCGGGTCCACCGGATCCAGTCGGAGGAAGTAGTGGAGCAACACGCCGTCGGGGCAGCCCTGCAGCCACACCTCCATGCTTCCCGTCGCCGCCGGCCCGCGGGCGGTCGTGGCCACCCCCCATCGCACGCCGAGCAGCCCACGGCGCTCCGTAACCTGCAGCTGTAGGTCGGGCCACCACGCCGGCCACCTGGCCTCGTCGCCGATCACGGCTGCGACAGCTGGGAGCGGGGCCGCCACCCAGGTCTCGTCGACAATCCGGATGCCGGGCATCGGATCAGCCTTGCAGGAGGTCCTGCAGCCGCCGGGCGGCGACATCCCATGTCCAGGCCTGTTCCACCCATCGACGGCCGCCGCGGCCCAGCCGATCCCGTTCGGCTGCGTCTGCCAACATGCCGACGACGCGCGCAGCCACAGCGGTCGGGTCGCGTCCGTCGACCACATACCCGGACTCGCCCTCCCGAACGGTTTCCGGTGCCCCACCCGACTGGCCGGCGATCACCGGTCGGGCGACCGCGGAAGCTTCGAGATAGACGATGCCAAGCCCTTCGACATCCAGGCCGAGCCGGCGGGTACGACACGGCATGGCGAAAACATCGCCCGCGGCGTAGTACTCGGGCAGCTGGTCGCCGGGAACGCCGCCGGCGAAGATCACGTGATCGGCGACGCCTTCGCGGACCGCAAGCTGTTGGAGCCACCACAAGAACCGGGCTCGATTGGGTCGCCCGACGAGAAGCAACGCGGCACCCGGAACCCGCTGCCGAATCTTTGGCAGCGCCTGGATGAGAACGTCCTGGCCCTTCCGGGGGACGAGGCGTGAAACGCAGACGATCACGGCTCGATCCTGGAGTCCGTAGCGCGCCCGGACTGCCTTGCCGTCCACTCCGGGATGGAAGTGCTGGGTGTCGACGCCCGGGGCCAGGCGCTGCAACGTGGCGGCGGCTCCGAGCGCTCGGGCCAGGCGCCCTCGCGTGTACTCACCGAGGTAGGTCACGATGTCGCAACGCGACCCGATCCGGCGCATCGCCTGCCGGCCTACCGGCAGCGTGACCCAGCCGACCTCGTGGCCATGGGTGCTGGCGACGATGCGTTCCGCGCCGGCCCGCCGCAAGTGTGGTGCGAGCAGGCCGAGCGGCGCCGCCGCTCCGAACCAGACCGCGCTGCAGCGATGCTGGACCAGCACCGCGACGATGCGACGGCGAGCGCTCGGTGTCGGGACCAGCAGACCGGTCGGGTGTCGGATCACCGGGAACGGCTGGTCGGCATCGAACGCGGCCGCGCCAGCGTGATCGGATGCGTACACGACAACCGAACCCTCCGGTTGTCGAATCGCGACGGAGTGAACGAACGACTGGATTCCGCCGACTCGGGGCGGAAAGTCGTTCGTCACGATGAGCGTTCGGCGCACGGCTGTGAGCATCGCAGCCCAGATCCGGCAATGGCTCAGCAGGGCCGCGACGACGGAGGCGGATATTGGTCCAGACAAGATTCGGCCCCCGGCCGGGGGGGGTGCCGGGGGTCGAATCTCCCGAGGGGGTCTGGGTGAGACTTAGGCGATGCGTCGCACGCCGACGATGCTCGGCATGTCGTAAGCGACGCTGACGTACTTCACCACATCTCCTGGCTGGGGGGCCGAGATTGCCATCCCGTTGCCGGCATAGATCTCGACATGGCCGACATCGGGGTAAAGGAAGATCAGGTCGCCGGGCAGCATGGCCGAGACATCGATCGGCACCACTGATCCGTTCTGCATTTGTGATGGCGCATAGTGCGGGAGCGACACACCGGCTGCGGCCCACGCCATCATCGTCAAGCCGGAGCAGTCGAAGGCATCCGGACCGGCGGCACCAAACACGTACGGCTTGCCAAGTTGCGCCCTGGCGTAGGCCACCGCAGTTTGCGCCTTGGCGCTGCCGCCGCCTACCGCGGGCGGAGCGGCCGGCTGCGCAGGCGCGGCGGGCGCTTCGGTAGTCGTGGCCAATTGAGCCGTGGTTGGCGCGTTGCGGTTGCGGTATGCCTCCTGCTGCTGGGCGTTCAATGTCGCCAGCAAGTCGGTGTATTTCTTGGTCTGCACCTCCACATCGGCGCGTTGCTTGCGCACTGTGTCGCGCACCGTCTTCGCCTGCTGCAGCGCATCGCCTGCCGCGTTCTGCGCCTTGTCGGCATTGCTTTTAGCCACGATCAACTCGGCGACGACCGCGCTGCGGTGTGCGTTGAGCAGGTTCAGGGCCTCGACCTTGTCGAGGTAATTGGCACCGGTAGTGCTGGTCAGCAAGGCGCCGGCGGTGCTGAACTGGGCGCCTTCGTATTGCGACTTCACGGTTTCCGCCAGCTGCGCCCGCGCCGTCTGATAGACCGCTACGGCTGAACGGAGCGCTTTCTGCGCTTTGTCAGCGGATTTCTGTCTGGCCGTGAGGGTGATCTGTGCCCCGTTGTACTTCTCGGCAAGCGACTCGCTCTGTTTGGACAGGCTGTCGAGTCGCTGGGTGACCGAAGCGATGGTGTCCGTTGCCGGATCCCTCGGCACCGCGGCCGCAATGGTCGGGATCAAGAACGCCGCTGACCCCGCGGCGACGATTCCGATGATGACTGCACGGAGGCGCGCCGCATTACGAGTTGACGCCACGACTGGCGGAACTCCTTCTTCCTCGGTCGCCTACCGGGTTAGCTGACGGGTTCGGGCCGGAAGTAGCCCTACAACGCGGCACACCGAAAGCTCCGGTCTACCGCGCCGATTCACCCCATGGACCATTTGGGTCCCCGGCTCGCTGGCCCCGCCGTTCCGACGGAACGTCGTGACCAACTGTGCGATTCGGCGGTGACCTACCCAGTGGTATCCAGGGTGGATACCGGACTAGCCGGGAAGGTCTCGGAAAGGTTACGGGATGGTTCGCGAAACAGGCAACGCCGCGCCGGATGTATGTGGAGAATTCTTGTTACGCGGTGTCGCGGCGGCGATCTGGCACCTGAGGTTCCGGCAGTGTCCGCGAGCGGACGAGCCGTAACGGTGGCAGCAGGCCCGATGCCGCGAACACGGACACTGCGTTTCGTTCTGATTCGTCTAGATCGATGGCATTGGTCGGGCCGGGTGGGGCGTGTAGCAAAACAGAAATCACACAATCTGGACACGCTACGCCGCGTACCGAGCACGTCTCGCAATCGATGAGCACCGCATCCTCCTCGCGTCGACCCTCGAACTGCAGTGGGGAAGGTGTGGTTCAGATTAGGAGTACGGTCTGACAGTTTTCGCGCGATCGGGGTGCGCTGTCGTCAACTCTGGCCGAGACGGCGCAGCAAGACGGCCGACGGGACAGCCCAGGCGCCCGACCGCTGGACATCCCGCTGCACCTGCTGATCCGACGTCACGACCACGATGGGCCGGCCATGTGGTTCGGCAGAGACCAACCGGCGAATCAGGTCGTCTGCCGTCTCGGTAGCGGCACTGAACAACACCCGGACGCCCCGAGGCGTCGCCGGAGCCACGGGCGGTCGCTCCCCACCATCGAACGCGAGGGTGATCTCCGCCCGGACCTGACCGCCGAGTCCGGCCAACCCAGCGATAAGCCGGGAGCGTTGGTCGGCGAGTGGCAGATCCGGGTACCCGGCCTTGGTCACGTTGTAGCCATCCACGATCAAATGCGGATTGGGCAGCGCCAACAGGCGGTCGAGCGCCGCCGGATCGTCGGTGTAGCGACGGTCGGGCAACGGTCCCGCAGTGCCAGCGACACCTTCGGCGGGGCGCCGAGTGGGCGGCGGCAGGGACAGCTCCCGACGGATCCCAGATGCCGCCTCGGTCAACGTGTCGACGAGGAGCCATAGACGCGCCTGGTCGATATCGCGCTCGACCCGGGCGTTGCGGCGGGCGGCCTCGACTGTCCGCTCCAGCTCGGCGATGCGAGCGCGGGCACGACGGAGCTCAGCATCACGCGTGGCGATCTCGGTCTCCCCGCGCCGGATGGTTTCCTCACCGGTTCGCTCTGCCTCGGCAATGCTCTGCTGCGCTGTCTGCAGCTGCGCAGACAGGATCCGTATCCGGGTCCGTAGCTCGCTGATCTCCGTGACCGACGACTCTCGAGCCGCCGCCACCGCCGCCCGCTCGCGATCCGCGGCGTTGCGCGCTTGGCGCGTCAGCGTGACAACCTGATCCCGCAACGCCGCTATCTCGTCCCGAAGCGCGTTATCGGTCGCCGCGAGGTGCTCGGCCGACCATTGCGCAGTCGCCTCGGCCACAACAGCCTGCCATCCGGCGGGACGAACCAGGTAGGCGACCACCGCGGTGTCGAGCGGGTCGGAGGCCGCAGTCGACGCGCCGGACCGCAGCGCAGCAACGAGCTGGGTCGATGCCTCCTCGACGACATCGGCGACCCGGCTCCGGAACCCGTCGTCCGCGTCCAGCGCCGCCGCGAGCGCCGTTGCGCCAAGTCGGGCCCGCTTCACCGGCGTGAATCGGGCGATGCCGCGCAGCGCTTGGGGCACGTCGTCGGGGCAGCCGACCCAACACCTCGGACGCGACATTGATCAACCGTTGCCGTACCGGCTCGATGAGCAACGGCTGCGCCGGCGTCTCCGGCGCAGCTGCGTGTTGCTCGATCTTGGCCATCAGATCAACGGTAATCCGCCAGCTCTGCGCGCCTGGCCGATTTCGTCAGACCCCGCGCCTAGCGTCCCGGGCGTGACCAGCTCGACCACGACCGCCGCTTCAGCGGATCGTCGGTTCGAGCAGATGAGCCTGGACGAGCTCGACGAGCCGCTGCGCGAGACGACATTCACGGTCGTCGACCTGGAGACGACTGGCGGCCGCGCCGGCAGCGACGGGATCACCGAGATCGGCGCGGTCAAAGTTCGCGGTGGGGGGGTGATCGGCGAGTTTCAGACATTGGTCGACCCGGGCACCGGGATCACGCCATTTGTGAGCGTGCTCACCGGGATCACCGACGCGATGGTCTGCGGCGCTCCTCCGGTTGCCGTAGTGCTCCCGTCCTTCCTCGAGTTCGCCGCGGGCAGCGTGCTCGTCGCGCACAATGCCCCGTTCGACGTGGGGTTCCTCCGGATGGCCTGCCAGGAACGCGGACTGCGGTGGCCTGGTTTCGCGGTGGTCGATACGGCGATCCTCGCGCGTCGGCTCCTGACCCGCGACGAGGTGTCGGACTGCCGGCTGGCCACACTGGCCACGTTCTTCCACGCCACGACCCAGCCAGTCCATCGCGCCCTGGCAGACGCGCGCGCCACCGTCGACGTCTTGCACGCGCTGCTGAGCCGGCTCGGCAACCTCGGTGTGCAATCTTTGCCCGAGCTACGCGCGTTCACCGCCCAGGTGAGCGACGCACAGCGTCGCAAACGACACCTGGCCGACGACTTGCCGACCGGCGCCGGGGTCTACGTGTTCCGGGATGGACAGGGCACGCCCCTCTACATCGGCACCAGCCGCAACTTGCGCGCCCGGGTGCGCCAGTACTTCGTCGCCAGCGAGACCCGCAGCCGGATGGGCGAGATGGTCGGACTCGCCGAGCGCGTCGACCCGATCGAGTGCGCCCACCCGCTGGAAGCCCAGGTACGGGAATTGCGGCTCATTGCCGCGCACAAGCCTCGTTACAACCGCCGCTCGAAGTTTCCTGAGCGGTCCGTTTGGCTGAAGCTCACCAACGAGCCGTTTCCCCGGTTGTCCGTCGTTCACGCGACCCGGCTCGACGGCGCGGCTTACCTGGGTCCACTGCGCTCGGTCCGCCAAGCGGAGGCAGTACGCGACGCGATTCACGACGCGGTGCCATTGCGCCAATGCACCGATCGGTTGTCAGTGCGGCGAGCGGTACGGGCCGCATGTGTCCTGGCTGGCATTGGGCGGTGCTCCGCGCCATGCCAGGGCGGTCAATCGCCGGAGGCCTACAACGCACTGGCCGAGCTCGTTCGGGCCGCCTGGTCTGGCGATGTCCGGCCACTTGTCGACCCGCTGCGCGCCCGACTCGCCCGCTTGGCGGCGGCCGAACGCTTCGAGCACGCCGCTGTCATCCGGGACCGCATCGCCGCTGTCGTCCGCGCCTGCGCGCGGATGCAGCGGATCGCGTCGCTCACGGTCATCGAGCAACTCGTCGCCGCTCATCCCGATGGTTGTGGGGGTTGGGAGCTGTCTGTCGTCAAGCACGGTCGGCTGGCGGCTGCGGGCGTGGCGGAACGGGGAGTGCCGCCCTGGCCGGTTATCGACGCGTTGCTGGCGACGGCGGACGAGGTGCTGCCCGACACGCTGCGACCTGGCCCGTTGCCGGCCGCCCTGGCCGAGGAGACCGAGTGCGTGCTGCGGTGGCTCGAGCAGCCAGGGACTCGGCTGGTGCTCACTTCCCGACCGTGGACCAGTCCGGCGTTCGGAGCCGGCGGGTTCCGCTCGTACCTGGACACTGACGCCGTGCGCCGGGCGGCGGACCCGTTCGTGGATCGCCGTCGGTTGCGAATCGAGGCCCGGCCCGCCCGCGCATCCGCTTGACTGGACTCCGAGGAACCGGACAGTCCGGTCCCGGATATCCGGGCCGCGAACACTACGATCGGGCGATGATCACCACGATCGTCATGGTCTCCGTCGACCCCGACCGGATCCCGGACATCGCTGCGCAGATCGCCGATCTCGACGGTGTCAGCGAGGTGTACTCGGTGGCCGGCGATGTCGATCTGATCGCGATCGTCAGAGTGCGAGACTTCGAGCAGATCGCCGACGTCGTCGCCGGTCGGCTGTCCAGGGTCCCGGGAGTCCGGCACACCACCACCCATGTAGCTTTCCGGGCCTACTCGCGTCACGACCTGGATGCGGCATTTTCAATCGGGGCCGACTGATTCAGCCGCCAGCTGCTGACTGAGCTCGATCCAGCGGTCGAGGGCCCGCGCGGCCGCGCCCGAGTCGATCGCCTCCCGGGCCGCGACAAGTCCAGCCGCCAACGCATCGACCAGCCCGTCAGCAGCGGTCTTCGCGTCCGGTGCGGGCGCGTCACGCCAGGAAAAGCCGTCGTATGCGGCGATGCCCGCTGCCGCGTTGAGCAGCACCGCGTCCCGGATAGCTCCCGGCTTCCCGGCGAGCAGGTCACGGACCACCCTGGCGTTGAAGACGCGATCGCCGCCGCGCAACGCGCCGGGCTCGGATAGCGCTAATCCCAGAACCTTCGGGTCGACGTGCCGGGTCACGACGCCGCCGGCAGCGGCCACCCACACCGAGGAGGTGGTCGTGGTGGTCAGCTCATCGAGCCCGTCGTCACCGCGGAAGACAAGAGCGGTATCTCCCCGTGCGGCGAGTACCTCCGCCATGACGCCCGCCATGCGGGCGTCTGCGCACCCGATGGCCGAGGCCGGCGGACGGGCCGGATTGGTCAGCGGACCCACGAAATTGAACGCGGTCGGGACGCCCAGTTCGCGGCGAGGCGCTCCGGCGTGTCGCAGCCCGGCGTGAAAGACGGGCGCGAAGCAGAATCCGATGCCCGCGTCCGCAACCGTGGCCGCGACGCCAACTCCGTCCAGGTCGATTGCGACACCGAGCTCTTCGAGTACGTCGGCGGCTCCGCAGGCCGACGAGGCGGCGCGGTTGCCGTGCTTGACGACCGTGCGCCCCGACCCGGCCACCACGATGGCCGCCATCGTCGAAATGTTGGCGGTGTGGGCCTGATCGCCCCCGGTGCCCACGAGATCGACGGACCGACCGGCGACCGGCACGGCGGCCGCGCGGGCCAGCATCGTCGCCACGAGGCCATCGAGCTCCGCGGCCGTCTCGCCTTTTGCCCGCAGCAAGACCGCGAACCCGGCCAGCTGGGCGGAGGTCGCCTGACCGGCCATGATCTCGTCCATTGCCCACGCCGTCGCAGCTGCGTCCAGGGATTCCCGGCGCATCAACGCCGAGAGCAGGGCGGGCCAGGTAGGCGTGGCCGGGTCGGCGCTCAACGCACGACAGGGATGCCTTGGAGGTGGCGCCGCAACTGATCGGCTACCACCTGTGCGGCCGTCACCGGGTCAAGCGGCCGGCTTATCACCGCGTCCGCGAGTGACCAGCTCGCGAGCCAGCCATCCTGGGGACGCGCCACGAGAACGATGATCGGCGGGCAGTCGTCTATCTCGTACTTGAACTGGCGGGCGAGTCCCATGCCGCCGGTCGGCTGAGCCTCACCGTCGAGCATCGCGAGATCAAGGCCACCGATGTCCATCTGCTCGACGAGCTCGGCGTTGGTCGCGCACTCCAGCCAGTCGATGCGGGGGGAATCCGGAGCCGGACGGCGGCCGACAGCGGTGCGCACCTCCGCCCGAACCTCGGCGGAATTGCTGTACAGCAGCACGATGACGGTGTCCGTCGCGGGCGCGCTCATGCGGGGCATCGTATCGGCGTGTTGCCCCGCGGCCGCGCCCGGTTTCGACATCGTCGCAACCGGTGTGCGACACGAGTGACCCCGCTGCGCCGGACCCTCTCGGGCGGGACATAATGCGGTGGTGACCTCGACCAGCGCGGCGTCGAGCTTCGACTCGAGCCGGGTGCATTCGCTGACGCGGCCGAACATGGTCAGCGTCGGGACGATCGTGTGGTTGTCCAGCGAGTTGATGTTCTTCGCCGGACTGTTCGCGATGTACTTCACGATCCGATCCGTGCACGCCAACGACTGGCCGATGACCCTCCCGGACGGCGGGGACATCAAGCTCAGCGTCGCCTACGCGCTTGCCGTTCACGATCATCCTGATCGCATCGAGTGTCACCTGCCAGTACGGGGTCTTTGCGGCTGAGAAGGGCGACGTGTTCAAGCTGCGCCGCTGGTTCACCTACAGCTTCGTGCTCGGCCTGATCTTCGTCCTTGGCCAGGCGAACGAGTACCGGATCCTGGTCCACGACGGGAACACCATCTCGGCCACGGGCTACGGATCGGTCTTCTACCTCACGACCGGGTTCCACGGGCTGCACGTGATCGGTGGCCTGATCGCGTTCATCTTTTTCCTGATCCGCACACCCTGGGCAAGTTCACACCGGCCCAGGCGACGGCAGCCATCGTGGTGTCGTACTACTGGCACTTCGTCGACGTGGTCTGGATCGGCTTGTTCACGACGATCTACCTCATCCGTTGACCACGCTTCCCTCGCATCGCTCATGAGAGCCCATCCGCCGACCGAGAAGGGACATCCGTGACGGAAGACTTCGACGTCGACGAGCTGGGTTTCAACCCGGCGATCTCGGCCACGGGTGCGGACCCAGACGAGGCACCGCGTCCCGATCGGGCATCGTCCTCGCTCGGCGCTCGACGTCGCCCGCGCCGTGCGGTCTGGCGCCGCCGGTTCGCAAGCGGCGTGGTGCTTCTGATCGCACTGATCGGCATGGGTGGTGCATACGCGCTGTTCGCAACGTCGTCGGGGGCGCACACGGCAACCAGCACCGCCGCCGACGTTGCCGCCGGGCAGCAGCTCTACGAGGTCAGCTGCATCACCTGCCACGGCAACGAACCTGCAGGGTGTCAGCGGACGCGGACCGTCGCTGATCGGCGTCGGCGGCGCCGCCGTGTACTTCCAGGTCGAGCACCGGCCGGATGCCAGCGCCCGGCAGGGCGCCCAGATGGCGCGCAAGGAGGCCGAAGTTCACCGAGAGCAGATCAGCCAGCTCGCGGCCTACGTCCAGGCGAACGGCGGCGGCCCGGAACTCCCGACCGGCAATCTGCGCGACAGCGACGCTCAGCCTCGGCCAACGGCGGCGACCTGTTCCGACTCAACTGCGCGTCCTGCCACGGCTTCGCCGGCGCGGGCGGCGCCACTGTCCGCCGGCAAGTACGCGCCCACGCTCAAGACGCGACCGACAGCCAGATCTACGCCGCCATGCTCACCGGCCCGCAGAACATGCCGGTCTTCAGCGACAACCAGCTCACGTCCGACGAGAAGCGGGCGATCATCGACTACATCCAGACCTAGAAGGAGACGAAGGACCCCGGCGGTAGTGGGATCGGACGCCTCGGCCCGGTGTCCGAGGGCCTGGTCATCTGGGTGGTCGGCATCGGCGCGATCGTCGCTGATCATCATGTGGATCGGGGCGAAGTCATGAGCACGCACCTCCGACGACCAAGCGTCCCCGGGCGCCGACGAACTGCGCGAGATGAGCTCCGAGGAGGCAATGCTCGCCGGCGCCGAGTCCGGACGGCGTTGATGTCGTCCACCGACGGCGAGCGCTTCCCATCCCCGGCACCAAGGCCGAGAAACGCGCCGAGCGCGGCGTCGCGCTCATGTTCGTGCTCGCCGCGCTGGCGGGCGTCGCGTTCATCGTCGTCTTCGTCGGCTTGGCCGTACGACTACCACCTGCCGGGAGACGGCAGCCAGCAGTTCCGCTTCTACACGCCGTTGCTCGGCGGCCTGCTCGCGACTGATGCTGCTGGGGCTCGGCGTCGGCGCGGTGCTGTGGGCCAAGTAGCTCATGCCCGAGGAGGAGGCCGTCCAGGAGCGGCACGACGGCCCTCGCCGGACGAGGAAAGCTGCATGACCGCGGCGACGCTGTCGGTCGGGCTCGAGGACACCGGCCTGCAGCGTCGGCGGATGCTCATGGGCACCCTGCTGCTGGCCGGCGGTGCGCTCGGCCATCGTCCCGCTCGTGGAACTCGTCGGCGCACTGATCAAGAACCCGGGTGACCAGCTGGCCGACCCGCTGTGGGGCCAGCCCCCCGAGAAGTATCCGAACGGCGTTCCGATGATTTACCCGACGGCCGCCGGGTGAGCCCGGACGACATCGAGGCCGGCGGGCATGGCCACCGTGTTCCCCGGCGTTCCCGGCGGTGCCACGTCAGCCGACACGCCGACCCTGCTGATCCGCTTGCGCCCGGACCAGTCGGTTGAGGCCCGCAAGGGTCAGGCCGACTTCGGTTGGGGCGACTACGTGCGCGTTCTCCAAGATCTGCACCCACGCCGGTTGCCCGGCGTCGCTGTACGAGCAGCAGACCAGCCGCCTGCTCTGCCCGTGCCACCAATCGCAGTTCGACGTCTCCAGGACGCCAGACCGGTCTTCGGACCTGCCACGCGGGCCCTGCCGAAGCTACCGTTGGGGATCGAGGTCGTGGACGGCATGCAGTACTTCGTGGCGCCGGCACGACTTTAACGAGCCGATCGGCCCGGCTTACTGGGAGCGGCTGATGACCGCGACCCGAGAACGTGAGACCGCCAGCGAGCCCAGGTCGCGCCGCGGTCAGCCCCGGACTCTGCTGGGCAAGACCGGCGAGTGGTTCGACGAGCGCCTGACAGGTCGCCAACGCCGACCCGCCATATCTCAACAAGGTCTTCCCCGACCACTGGTCGTTCATGCTGGGCGAGATCGCCCTGTATTCGTTCATCGTGCTGCTGCTCACCGGCACATTCCTCACGTTCTTCTTCGACCCGTCGATGGGCGAGGTGCGCTACAACGGCAGCTACGAGCCGCTGCGGGCGTCGAGATGTCGCAGGCGTACGCGTCGACGCTGAACATCTCCTTCGACGTCCGCGGCGGCCTGTCATCCGGCAGATCCACCACTGGGCCGCACTGCTGTTCGTCGCGGCCATGCTGATCCACATGGTGCCGGATGTTCTTCACCGGCGCGTTCCGCAAGCCGCGCGAGCTCAACTGGATCATCGGCATGTTCGCTCATCGTCCTCGGCTTGATCGAGGGCTTCGCCGGCTACTCGCTGCCCGACGACCTGCTCTCCGGCACCGGCCTGCGGATCGCGGACGCGATCATGCTGTCGATCCCGGTCATCGGCTCCTGGGTGTCGTTCGCCGTGTTCGGCGGGGAGTTCCCGGGCACCGCGATCGTCGGCCGGCTCTACATCGTGCACGTCCTGCTGATCCCGGCCATCCTGGTCGCCCTGATCACGGTGCACCTGGCCTTGTCGTCCGCCAGAAGCACACCCAGTTCCCTGGTGCCGGACGGACCGAGAACCTCGGTCAGTCGGGGAACGGGTGCTACCCGATCTACGCCGCCAAGGCGGGCGGCTTCTTCTTCATCGTCTTCGGCGTACTCGCCGCGCTCGGCGGGTTCGCCAGATCAACCCGATCTGGCTGTTCGGCCCGTACAACCCGGCGCAGGTGTCCTCCGGCGCACAGCCGGACTGGTACATGGGCATGCCTGGACGGCTCGACCCGCCTGTTCCCGTCGTGGGAGATCCACGGCCTGTTCGGCCGATATACCGTGCCGGCGCTCTTCTGGCCTACCGTCGTGCTGCCCGCGATCTTGATCGGCCTGGCCCTGGCGTATCCGTTCATCGAGGCCCGGCTGACGAAGGACAGCGCGACACACCACCTGCTGCAGCGGCCGCGTGACGTGCCGGTCCGGACGTCCCTCGGCGCCATGGCGTTGGCGTTCTACATCGTGCTGTTCATCTCGGGCGGCAACGACCTGATCGCCTCAGGATTCGACATCACCCTGAACGCGATGACCTGGGTCGGCCGCGATAGCGCTGATCATCCTGCCGCCGCTTGCCTATGTCCTGACCTACCGGATCTGCCTTGGCCTGCAGCACCACGACCGAGAGGTGCTCGAGCACGGCATCGAGACCGGCATTATCCGGCGCCTGCCCACTGGGGAGTTCATCGAGGTGCACCAGCCGCTCGGCCCGGTGGACGAGCACGGTCACGGCGAGCTCGACTACGCCGGGTCGTCCGTGCCCAAGCGGATGAACCAGCTTGGTACCGGCGCGTTGCGGCACGCCCGCGGCTTCTTCCGGCCCGTCGTGGAGAAACCGGAGATCGCCGAGAAGCTGGCCGAGGTGGAGGAGTCGGAGGAGGCAGCCGAAGCCGCCGAGCGACGTCACCAGCTCACCGACTAACCCGCCCCCAGCTCCGCTTCCTCCGCGAGGCACCTCGCTCGGCTGCTGCCTGGCCCGTCCCCTCTCGGATCCGCCATGATCCTCGAGTTAATGCCGCCTGGTGCTGTTCACTGAAAAGATCATCGGGATCTGGTCAGGTAGCGCGATGAAGGCGGTCAGGGTAGGAGTCGTGTCGATCTAGCCGAGCGGATGGCGGCCACCGACGTAGTACTCGAACAGCAACCCGCCAACGGTGAATCCCAACGCCACTACGCCGATGACGACCAGCCAGATCTGCACGAACGCCAGCGCCACACCGGTAATTGTGGCCGCGCCGGCAATGCCGATCGGCCAGTAACTGCCCGGGCTGAAGAATCCGAGGTCACCCGCGCCTTCGGCGATCTCGGCATCGGGGCGGTCCTCAGGCCGCGGATCGATGCGCCGGGACACGAACCAGAAGAAGGATCCGGCAATGGCCATCAGACCACCGGAAAGGATCAACGCGGCCACCCCGACCGCCTCGACGCCGCCAGCTGACTGGTCGGTCCAGATGCCGTACATGATCGCGACCACCCAGCAGAACACGGCGACAACGAGGAAGATGCGCGCCTCGACCTTCACGACGGCTCCCTAGCGTCCTACTAGTTGCTTGCGCTACGCGTGGTGCGGTTGGTGTTGAACGGATGCGTCGTCGTCGCGACCGGCACCTCGCCAATCGCCGCCAACGCCTTGTACTGACGGGCCGGATCGGTCGGTCCGAGCTGCGACAGAGCACTCAGGTAGGACGTGAACTTGCCGGGATCGACAACCCGTACCTCGAAGTTCATTTGCGAGTGGTAGGTCCCGCACAACTCGGCGCACCGGCCGACATAATGCCCATTCGCCGTCGCCGTGATCTCGAAGCGGTTGTCATGAGTGGTGGAATCTGTGCCGTACGGAATGACATCTCGCTTGAATAGGAACTCCGGCACCCAGAAGGAATGAATGACATCCTCGGAGTGCTCGACGAACTGCACTGTCTGTCCCCGCGGAATGAGGAGAATGGGGATCTCGCCGGATGATCCGACCGTCGACAGCGGCTGCGGTGGTGAGACCCCGGGGTAGTTCTGATCGGTGCCGTTGGCCTTCAGGTACTCGAATTGCCAGTTCCACTTGAATGCATTGACCTGGACCGTCACGTTCGGGTTGGGCGATTGGATATCGACGTAGTCCTCGACCCGAACCGTGAAGAAGAACAACCCGGCAACGATCATCAAGGGCACGACGGTATAGACGATCTCGATTGGCAGGTTGTACTTCGTCTGCTTCGGGATCTCGTCGTTTCTCTTGTGGTACCGCCCGCAGGCCCAGAAGATCAGACCCCAGACGAGCACACCCATCGCGAGTGCCACAACGCCAGACCATGACCACAGCACGCGCATGCGCTCGGCCTGCTTGGTGACGCCGGTAGGCCAGCCAAAGCGGAGCCTCTTCTCGAGGTCCGAGGCCGAGCAGCTCGTGAGCAGCAGGAGCACCGCGCCGCCGAGGGCGGCTCGCGACGAGACGCGAATCCACCGTCTGCGCTGCACTGCCGGACCGCCTCTCAGAGGTCTTCCTGCGTCAGTCGGGAGCGTACTGGATTCGGTGCGCCGCAACGGGAAGGGGTCGGCGGTCGCGGACCAGTAGCGTGGTGTCGTGGCGGCCTATCTCGACGCGGCGTCGGGGGCGCCGTTGCACCCGGTAGCCCGAGAGGCGCTCCTCGCGGCCGTCGGTGACGGCTGGGCCGATCCCGGAAGGCTGTACGCAGCCGGACGCCGGGCTGCACTTCTGCTCGAGGCAGCCCGCGAATCGACGGCCGAGTGTCTCGGGGCCCGCCCGGACGAGGTCAGCTTTCCGGCCGGCGGGACGCAGGCACTGCATGCCGCAGTCCTCGGCATGCTCCGTGCTCGGACGGGCGCGACGTTCGTGCACACCGCCGTCGAGCATTCCGCGATCCTGCACGCCGCCGATCAGCATGTCGCGCACGGTGGACAGGCCGTGTCAGTCGGGGTCGACCGATATGGCCGGGCGGACCCGATCGAGTTCGCGGCGGCCACAGAGGAATCCAGCGCCGTGGCCGCGGCGGTGCAGGCGGCGAACCACGAGGTGGGTACGACCCAGCCGGTCACGCGGATCGCGGACCTTGTCCCCCAGGTGCCGCTCGTCGTCGATGTGACGCAAACGCTTGGCCACGCGCCGATTCCTCGCGGCTGGTCGGTGCTCGCCGGCGATGCCCGCAACTGGGGTGGTCCGGCCGGTGTCGGGGTGCTGGCGGTACGGACGGGCGTTCGCTGGGTGTCACCGTGGCCGGCAGACGAGCGCGAAGGCGGCCGAGTGCCTGGCGTTCCCAACGTCGTGGGGATCGTCGGCGCCGCAGCCAGCCTGCGGGCGGCAGTCCAGGCCCAGCAGGCCGACGCGGCGCGCCTCGCCGCGCTGATCGACCGGATCCGAGTCACCGTGGCGACCACGGTCCCCGACGTCCAGGTGGTGGGCGATCCGCTCGACCGGTTGCCGCACATCGTCACCTTCAGCTGCCTGTATGTCGACGGGGAGGCGCTGCTGACCGCGCTGGACCGGCGCGGGTTCGCCGTGTCCTCAGGATCGTCGTGCACCTCCTCCACGCTGACCCCGTCGCATGTGCTGGTCGCGATGGGCGCGCTGACGTCAGGCAGCTTGCGCGTATCGCTGCACCACGCGACGACCCAGGCTGAGGTCGAGCAGTTCCTGGCCGTCCTGCCCGACGTCGTGGCCGGCGTTCGGGCCGAGCTGGGCGCGACCGGGCTGTGAACCATGGTGAGCCGCTTGTGATCATCGACTGCCGTGGCCGACGATGCCCGCTACCGATAATCGATCTCGCGCGGGCGATATCCGACACGCCGGTCGGAGCGACGATCACAGTCGAGGCTGACGACCCGGCCGCCGGCCCGGATATCGCGGCGTGGTGTCAGATGCGCAAGCACGAGTTCGTCGGGCGGGCCACAGCTCTGGACGGCACGCCCAGCTATACCGTCCGCCGTCGCCATTAGCGCTCGGGAATACTGGCCGATGTGTGCGGACTGATCGGATTCGTCTCTGCCGGCGCGGACGCGGCGGGCAGCGTGGCAGCAATCGAGGCGTCGTTGAGCCAGATGCGGCACCGTGGCCCGGACGAGGGCGGCGTGTGGAGCGACCGCGACGTGTGCATCGGTTTTCGCCGCCTGTCGATCATCGACATCGACCGGAGCCACCAGCCGCTCCCCTACCTGGGGCGCTACCAGCTGATCTTCAACGGGGAGATCTACAACTACCTGGAGCTGCGTGATCGGCTGGCCCGCGACTTCGGTGCGACCTTCACCACTGGGGGCGACGGTGAGGCGATCGTCGCGGGTTACCACTACTTGGGCGAGAAGATCTTCGTCGAGCTGCGGGGAATGTTTTCGTTCCTTATCTGGGACGCGCAGGAGCGAATACTGTTCGGCGCGCGGGACTGGTTCGGCATCAAGCCGTTGTACTCGTATCTCGACGAGCGGGGGGCGTTCTTCGCCAGCGAGAAGAAGTCGCTGCTGGCAATAGCGGAGCCGGCGCGTGGCTGACGACGGTCAACCACACTGCCTTGCAGCAGTACCTCACGCTGCAGTACGTGCCAGAGCCGGAGTCATTGCACAGTCGCATTCAACGGATCGGTCGGGGAACCCACTTCACACTTCGCCCCGGCGAGCAACCGCAGACTCGGCGGTACTTCCATCCCGAGTTTGCCATCCGATCCGTCCCGGAGCCGGAAAAGCTGTATCGCGAGATCACCGAGGTCCTCGAGGACTCGGTGGCCAAGCACATGCGAGCGGATGTCCCGGTTGGCTCGTTCTTGTCCGGTGGCATCGACTCGACCGCGATCGCCGCCCTCGCCAAGCGGCTCAACCGGAAACTGCTCACGTTCACGACCGGTTTCGAGCGCGAGGGCTACTCGGAGATCGATGTGGCCGCCGAGTCCGCCGCGGCGATCGGTGTCAAGCACATCACCAAGATCGTCAGCCCGCAAGAGATGATGGATGCGCTGCCCCTGATCGTCTGGTATCTGGACGACCCGGTGGCCGACGCGGCCTTGGTGCCGCTCTACTTCATCGCCCGGGAAGCCCGCCAAGCATGTGAAGGTCGTGCTGTCCGGTGAGGGTGCTGACGAGTTGTTCGGCGGCTATCAGATCTACCGCGAGGCTATCGCGCTTCGCGCCTTCGATTACATCCCGCCGGTTCTGCGACGCCGGCTAGGCGCGGTGAGTGAGCGTCATGCCCGTCGGGCTGCGGGGCAAGGACCTGCTGCGGCGAGGATCGATCGGCATCGAGGAGCGGTACTACGGCAACGCGCGCATCTTCCGCCCGGACGAGATGACCGAGGTCGTGCGCCGTTTCGACCCCGCGACGTCGTATCTTGACGTGACCCGCCCGCTGTACGCGGCGACCGGGCACCTCGATGGGCCGACCCGGATGCAATACGTCGACCTGTTCACGTGGCTCCGCGGCGACATCCTCGTCAAGGCGGACAAGATGACGATGGCGAACTCCCTCGAGCTGCGGGTGCCGTTCCTCGACATCGAGGTCTTCCGTGTCGCGTCGTCGGTCCCGACTGATCTCAAGCTCCGACCAAGGGCACGACGAAGTACGCGCTGCGGCGGGCCCTCGACGACATCGTGCCGCCGCACGTGCCAACCGGGACAAGCTCGGCTTTCCGGTGCCGACCAGGTTCTGGCTCAAGGATGTGATGTACGACTGGGCGCGCGACATCATCACCGAGTCTCAAGCCGACGACCTGATCGATCGCGGAGCGGCGCTACGCCTACTGGCCGAGCACCGCACCGGCCCGCACGACTACTCGCGCAAGATCTGGACGCTTCTCGTGCTGCTGCTCTGGCACGGCATCTTCGTCGAAGGACGCATCCGGCCTCGCATCCCCGAGCCGGTCTACCCCGTTCGCCTCTAGGGCGTGTCCCGCACCGGCCGATCGCCGTGCTGATGATCGGGAACCGGTCCGGCCGTTAGCGGATGGCCGCGAGGTGGGGGCGGACATCGGCGGCGGCGTCCGGGCCGTAGGACTCGTCGAGCCGCTTGAGGAAGTCGTCTCGCCGCACCTGGTACTCCTGCGGGCCGACCGTCTCGAGCACGAGCGTCGCGAGCAAGCTGCCGACCTGGGCGGACCGCTCCCAGGACAGGTCCCAGGACCGCGCCGTGAGGAATCCGGCCCGGAAACCGTCACCCACGCCGGTGGGATCGAGCTTGGCGTGCTCCTTGGCTATCGGCACGTGCAACGGGTCGACGTCGCGGCCGGTTATCTCGACGCCGCGCGAACCCAGGGTTGTCACGCGCACATCGACCCGCTGCATGATCTCAGCTCCGGAGAGTCCCGTCTTAGACTCCAAAAGGCTCTTCTCGTACTCGTTCGTGAACAGCAGGCTGGCGCCGTCGATCAGGGAAAGCAACTCGGTCCCTGACATGCGGGCAATCTGCTGAGAGGGATCCGCTGCGAAGGCGAAGCCGCGGTCTCGGCATTCGCTACTGTGCCGCACCATGGCGGCCGGGTCGTCGGCGCTGATCACTACCAGTTCCGCGCCGGTCCGAGCAACCGCCGGCGCGAGCTCGATCAAGCGGGCCTCGCTCATCGCACCGGCGTAGAAGGACGCGATCTGGCACATCTCCTCGTCGGTCGTGCAGACGAAGCGGGCGGTGTGGTGGATCGAGGAGACATGCACCGATTGGCAGTCGACTCCGTGTCGCGTCAACCAACTGCGGTAGTCATCGAAGTCCGTGCCAACCGCACCGAGCAGCACCGGCGCGCCGCCGAGTTGCGCCATGCCGAACGCGATGTTGGCCGCGACGCCGCCCCGCCGGACGACGAGATCGTCAACCAGGAAGGACAGCGACACCTTGTGGATCTGGTCGGCGAGGAACTGTTGGGAGAACCGACCGGGAAAGTGCATCAAATGGTCGGTCGCAATCGAACCGCTGACGAGGACGGGCACGGCAGGCACGGTACCCAATCCCCCCACGGATTCCGAACTCCGCCGCTTCCCCGGCAGCCCCGACCTGAGCGGACTCCGACTAGCCGCAGAAGGAGTTGCCGCAGGCGCAGCCTCCGGCGGCGTTCGGGTTGTCGATCGTGAAGCCCTGCTGCTCGATGGTGTCCGTGAAGTCGATCGTCGCGCCCACCAGGTAGGGCGCACTCATCCGGTCGACGACCAGCGGCACACCGCCCTGCTCGATCTCTATGTCCCCGTCGAGGGCGCGCTCGTCGAAGAACAACTGGTACTGCAGCCCTGAGCAGCCACCCGGCTGCACCGCAACTCGCAGCCGCAGGTCGTCGCGACCTTCCTGCTCGAGCAGCGCGCGGACCTTGATCGCGGCTGTCTCGGTCAACGAGATGGACTCCGTCACCGGGGCGGTGGTCAGCTCGACGGGAGTGGTCGTCTGAGAGGCTGTCATCGGTCTCCTCGGAAAGGTCAGGCCACAGCGACTTCCTGCTGGACCAGAGGTGTGCCGTGCGATTACATGCTACGCGTCCCGGCATTGTCCAAGCCGCAGGTCAGGCCCGCCGGATCTCCGTCCCGTCGACCCGGATCGCAACGGCATGCAGACCGGACGTCGCCGGTCCGCTGATGAGCGAGCCGTCAGCGGCAAAGGTCGAGCCGTGGCACGGGCAGTGGAATCCGTTGGACCCTGAGACGAACATCACGGGACAGCCCTGATGCGGGCATACCGCATCGTAAGCGGTGAACTGCCCGGCCGAGAGCTGCAGAATCCACGTCGGGTCCCCCGTGACCGGGTCGGTGACCTGCTTGCCGCCACCGACTGGTACCTGAGACGTCGTCGCCAGCGCTGCCCCCGTCCCGGTGCCGGCGCCGGACGCGGACGGCCCCGCGGTCGGGGAGCTCGACGAGCGACGAAACAGCGTCGCCCCGGCCGCCAGCACTCCGCCGAGGACCGCGGCG
Source organism: uncultured Actinomycetota bacterium (assembly GCA_963748415.1). GTDB lineage: Bacteria > Actinomycetota > Actinomycetes > Mycobacteriales > Jatrophihabitantaceae > CAVVJA01. The sequence goes on from CAVVJA010000008.1 coordinate 266,788, forward strand.
CCGGCGATGAGGACGGTCCGTCGGAACGCGTCCTCGCCGGTGTCGGGTCGACGTGCCTTTACGGCGTCCAGCCAGGCGTCGAGCGACCACACGCCGCCGGCACCGGCCAGGAGCAGCGGGGTGAAGGCGAACAGGTAGGCCAGGTCGGCGCTGGTGTACCACGGTTCGGCGCCCCAGCTGACGGTCAGCCATAGCGACAAGGCCAGAACCATGCCACCGAAAGCCGCGACGCGGGTGAGCAGTCCGAGCGCGATGCCGATGCCGACCGCGATCTCAGCGAACGCGATCAACAGGCCGAATGCGAAGGTGTGGTCCGCGACCGGACCGAGTAAGGACCGAATCGGGCTAGCGCTGCGCACTGCAGCCAGCGTGGCGTGTAGTGACGTCGGCGACGACTGGTCGAGGAAGCGAGTATCGGCGATCTTGGAGATGCCCGCATACAAGAACACGACCGCGAGATAGCCCCGCAGCGGCAGTACCGCCCAGCCGACCGGTCGGGGCGGGGGCTGTCGCGCCGCGTGTCGCTCTGGTGGTTGCGGCTGTTGTCGGGTCAACGGCGCTCCGGGTGCAGGGCTCTAGGCACTGTCCATCTGATCACGCGGACATCGCGGGCGCCGGGGCGCCCGTAAATTGGTTATGTGACCTTTACCGAACCCCAAGCGATGTCACATGCGCTGCTCTTGCTCGGGAGGGGTAGCGACCCGCAGTCCGAGCGTGGCGTCGACTGTCCGGGGGCACTACCAGAGCCGTCGGATCCGAGGCTGGTCGAACGCGCCATCGCCGCCAAGGACGCTCTCGGCGACCGAGTGTTCGTACTAGGTCATCACTACCAACGGGACGAGGTCATCGCATTCGCCGATGTGACCGGTGACTCCTTCAAGCTCGCTCGGGATGCCGCCGCGCGACCCGGAGCCGAATACATCGTCTTCTGCGGCGTGCACTTCATGGCCGAATCGGCGGACATCCTCACCGCCGCCAGCCAGCCCGTCGTATTACCGGATCTGGCCGCTGGCTGCTCGATGGCCGACATGGCCGGCTATCAGCAGGTGCTCGGCGCCTGGGACGTGCTGACCGATGCGGGTGTCGCGAAAGTCACGGTTCCGGTCACCTACATGAACTCGACGGCCGCCATCAAAGGGTTTACCGGTGCCCATGGCGGCACCGTGTGCACGTCGTCGAACGCCGAACGCGCGCTGCGCTGGGCACTCCAGCGTGGCGAGAAGGTGCTGTTCCTGCCCGACCAGCACCTGGGTCGCAACACGGCGGTGCGGGAGCTTGGCGTGTCCCTGGCCGACTGCGTCGTGTTCGACCCACACCGTCCAGGCGGCGGTCTGTCCGCCGATCAGCTGCGGGCTGCGACCATGATCCTCTGGCGGGGCCATTGCTCGGTACACGGCCGGTTCACGCCGGAGAACGTCGATGAGGTACGCAACCGCATCCCCGACGTCAACATTCTGGTGCACCCCGAGTGCCGGTATGACGTCGTCGAGAAGGCTGACGTGGTCGGGTCCACCGAGATGATCATCCGGACGCTTGACACGGCCCCGGCCGGGTCGTCGTGGGCCGTTGGCACCGAGCTCAACTTGGTCCGCCGCCTGGCTGACCGGCATCCGGACAAACAGATCGTGTTCCTCGAGAAGACGGTCTGCTACTGCTCGACCATGAACCGCATCGACCTACCGCATCTTGTCTGGTCGATGGAATCGCTCGTGCGCGGGCAGGTCGTCAATCGGATCACCGTCGAGGAGACAGTGGCCGCGAATGCTCGAGTGGCGCTCGACCGCATGCTCGCATTGCCCTGAGCCATCTCGCCGGGCCCGACTTTCGCAGACCGACCCGATGGACAGCGGAGCTACCCTCGGGAACGTGAACTTTTTGCACCGCCGGTCGGAAGAGCCGGAACCGGAGCCGGAAGAAGAAGTGACCGTCCCCGGCTCGGCACCCAAGGGTCGGCCGACGCCGAAACGGCGAGACTCGGCACCACGGCGCCCGACCGTCACCCAGGCTCCGCGGAATCGCAAGGAAGCGGTCAAGTACCAGAAGCAGCAGGCGGCACGGGCCAAGACCAATCCGGCCACCGGCCGGACCCGCAGCACTGCCGAGACGCGAGAAGCGATACGCCGCGGCGATCCGTCAGCACTCCCCCGGCGGGATCAGGGGCCTGAACGCAAGCTCGCCCGGGACTGGGTCGACTCCCGGCGCATGCTGTCCAACTACCTGCTGCTGCTCTTCCCCCTGATGATCATCAGCATCCAGATACCAGTACTGAATTTCGTGGTTCTCGCCATCTTTCTGGCGCTGCTGTTCGAGTGGTACCTAACCGGACGCCGGATCAAGACGCTTGCCGCGCAGCGAGGCCTCGAAAAGTCCAGCAGCGGACCGATGTCGGTGGGGTTCTACGCCGGCAGCCGCGCCTACATGCCACGACGCTGGCGTATGCCGGCTCCCCAGGTGGGTATCGGCGACAAGATCTGACCAGTCAGCCGTCGGTCAGCGGCATCGGGCCGTACACGAGTGTGCCATCCTCGAACAGCGTCACCTGGGCGATGCCGGCGGCGGCAAGGTCCCGCCACGTTTCGCCCAGCCAGCTCTCCGCGTCGGACTGACTCGGATGGGTCGGCGATGGTAGCGCCTGCGACGGCGTCCCATCAGCACCCTCGAGCCGCCAAACCCAGCTCACGGAATCTCGCCTCCTCGCCCGCAAACGAACACCGCGCTCAGTCATGCGTTCCTCCCTCCCGGCGGCGCGCCTGATCATCTTAGGTCGGCGCTGCCGTTGACCAGGACCACGCGGTGTGGTGACATGAGCGGCGCACCAGTCGATCCAGCATCAGGGGAAGCCGGTCGAAATCCGGCACTGACCCGCAGCCGTGGGCCCACGCGAGTGGACGAGTCGGAATGCCTGGGCCGGATCGTCACTCCATCTACGCCGTCGTGGTCTGCGGTGGGAGTCTCGGGGATGCGTCGGCCGGGAACCGTTGACGGCCGAGGCGGCCGCGTGACTTCGTCGCCGGCCCCTGTCCCGAGGACACCCGTGACCTTCCGCAGCCGCCTCCGTGGCTTCATCGTCGCCGCCGCCGTGATCCTCCCGCTGAGCGTGGCCGCGTCCGCGGCCGCCGCACCCGACCCCGACCAGGCTGCCGCGGACAGCGGATCGGCCTATCTCGTGACCCAGCTGGTCGACGGCACGCATGTGAACTTCGCCGGCACGTCGGACCCCGACTACGGCCTGACCGCCGACGTGACCATCGCGCTTGCGGCCACCGGCGGACACGATGAGACGCTGAGTCGTGTCGTCGGATATCTCGCGGCGCATGTCGCGGACTATGCCGATCCCAATGGCACGGGAGCCTTTCCCGGGCCGTACAGCGGCGCCATGGGCAAACTGGCGCTGGTCGCCGAAATAACCGGGCAGGATCCGCAGGCGCTCGGCGGATTCGACCTGCTGACGGCGCTCACCTCCCATGTGTGCACGAGCGCCGACGCCGCATCGATCGCGGCTGGAACGTGTACCGCGGTCGGCGACTTCTACCAAGCATTCTCCGGAATCTCCCAAGCACTGGGCGTGCTGGCGCTCGCGCGCGGCGGAGTCACGGTGCCAGCGAGCGCGGTTACCCGGCTGGAGCAGCTGCAATGCTCGGACGGCGGATTCTCCAGTGTCCTGATTGCGCCCGGCTCCTCGTGCACGTCGGATGTCGACGCGACCGGCTATGCAACGCAGGCGCTCGATCTGCTTCCGGGCGCCACCACCGTTGTGCAGTCGGCGAAGTCGTACCTGCTCGCCGCGCAAGGCGCGGGCGGTGGATACACCGGCGCGGCCGGGGTCAACGCCAATTCCACCGGTCTCGCCGTCCAGGCATTGCTGACCCTCGGCGGTCCTGGGTCGGACACGGCTATCACGGCTGGTTTGGCCTTCCTGCTGACGCAGCAGAATTCCGACGGTGGCTTCGACCCCAACGCCACGACGAACAAGTCAGATGCCCGGGCGACCACACAGGCGGTGCCGGCGCTGGCGCGAACAAGCTTGACCACGCTCAGCGACCCGGTCACCGCAGTCCCACCGACGCCCAGCCCGACAAAGTCGCCCACGCCCAGCCCGACACCGACGTCGACGAAGCCGACGACATCGGGGTCGACGGCGACGACGTCTGCCGCCGCAGCGCCGGGCACCAACTCTGCGGCCGCAACGACGACCGCGGCTCTCGAGACGGTGTCCCCGCTGGCCGCGACCCCCGAGGCCGAGCTTGCCGCCACGGGCCTCGACCGCCATCGGGTGGGGTGGGAGGCCGCGCTCGCCGGCGCGCTAGTCCTCGGCGGCGTCGGCCTCCTCGTGCTCAGTCGACGGCGCCCGGCCAAGGCCGAGGGTTCCCGGCGCAGGCAGGCTGGCGGTCGACGGCATTGACCAGCAGCGCCCCAGCGGCCCGGCCCAGGACACTAGTTCGTGGGCTCGGTCGCGTCGGGCTGCTCGTCGCTGCGCTGAGCGCAGTCGGATTGAGGGCGCCGGCCGCTGGCGAAGCCGCGCCGACGCCAAGCCACGTCGCGGTGGTCATTGCCGGGCAGGGCAGCTATTGCACGACCTGGCACTCCGGCATGACCGGCGCCGATGCCTTGCAAGCGGTGGCGAGGGTGACCTGGGGGACCGGACCCTACGCCGGCGGGTTTGTGCTGGGGATCAACGGGGTGGTCACGAATCCCACTTCGAGGTACTGGTCGTACTGGCATGGCAATGGAGGCGGCTGGTCGTACAGCGCATCCGGCGCGACCGGCTATCCAGTGCCGGCCGGCGGGCTGGACGGGTGGTCGATTTCCGTGACTAACGGCGCACTCACGCCACCGCCGCCGGCAAGCTACGCGGGAGTGTGCGCCGGAGCCGACGCACCGCCGGCTCCTCCGCCTCAGCCTCCGGCCACCATCGCACCGGCCCACCCGGCCGCGTCGACGCCAAGGCCAGCGCCGGCGCCGGTCGGGCCCGCGACAAGCGCTGGCGGTGGAGCTTCGACACGAGGTCCCGGCCCGGCAACCACGAACGACGCCGACAAAGCCGGCGCCGGATCAGCAGGCGGCCGGCTGACTTCGGCGTCGGGTCAGGTGGCCGCGCATGGATCGTCCCGACCTCCGAACGGGACCTCTCGTGCGGCGTCGTCCCGGGCGTCTGCTGGAGCGATCGTCAGCGGATCGGCCTCTGCGACGTCCGGGCCGACCGTCGTGGACGCGTCACCGGCGTCTCGGGCGACGGCACAGGGTGCCGGTTCGCCAATGCCGGTGATCCTCGGCGGCGGACTAGGACTCCTCCTGCTCGCGGCCGCCGGCGGGTATGCCTGGCGGCGAAGCCGCACCGGGTGATGCCGATGCGCGCCCGGGGCCGACAGCACGTCCAGCGACGGCTTCCCCGCGCGCTGCACCCGATGGCGTGGTGGATCTGGGCGATCGGGCTGGCCGTGGCTGCGAGCCGCACGACGAACCCGCTGATCCTGCTGCTCATACTGGCCGTCCTTGCGTTCGTGGTCGCCGTGCGTCGCACCGAGGCGCCGTGGGCGCGGGCCTTCAAGTACTACGTCGGCCTGGCGGGCGTGGTGATCGCCATCCGCGTGGTCTTCCGCGCGGTGTTCGGCGGCGGGATCACCCCCAACGACCACGTCCTGGTACGGCTGCCGCAAGTCCCGCTGCCGGGCTGGTTCGCCGGGGTACAACTCGGCGGCCCGGTATCCGTCGAGGCCATCCTTTCGGCCGCCGTCGATGGGCTACGCCTTGGCTGCTTGCTGTGCTGCATCGGCGCCGCGAACGCGCTCGCCAATCCGAAGCGGGCCCTGCGGGTGTTACCCGGAGCGCTGTACGAGCTGGGGGTCGCGGTCGTCGTCTCGATCAGCGTCGCGCCGCAGTTGGTGGAGAGCGTGCAGCGCGTGCGTCGCGCGCGACGGCTACGCGCGGGGCGCACCTCCGGGCTGCGGGCGGTGCGCAGTGTCGCCATCCCGGTCCTCGAGGACGCCCTCGATCGGTCGCTGCGCCTCGCCGCTGCGATGGAGTCGCGTGGCTATGGCCGCGTCGGACGGGCTTCACCCGCATCAGGCCGGGCGACTGTGGTACTTCTCGTCGCAGGGCTGCTCACGTTGTGCGCGGGAGCCTACGGCCTGCTGGATGCTTCGGCGCCGGCACTGCTGGGGTGGCCGACATTGGTCGTCGGAGCGGTCTTGTGTTGCGCCGGACTGGCACTCGGCAGCCGCCGGGTCATCCGGACCCAGTACCGGCCGGACCCGTGGCGCTGGCCGGAATGGGTTGTTTCCACGGCCGGCCTCCAGGCCGGGGCCGCGCTCATTTGGCTCAGCCATACCGACCCGGCCGGGCTGCACCCGTCCTTGTATCCGCTGCAGTGGCCGGGGCTGCCTGCCCTCGCCGCCGTCGCACTGGTGCTCTCAGCCATCCCCGGCATCGCCGCACCGCCGGCACCGCGACCTGAACGGCCCGGTCCGCGGGTCGGCCACAAGCCGGACCGCACCACACTGACGCGGCCGCGGGCTGAGGTGTCCGCATGATCGACTTCGACCACGTCACGATCACCTATGCCGACGCCGATGCTCCGGTGCTTCGGGACGTGACCGTGCACATCGACGAGGGCGAGCTGTGCCTGGTTGTGGGTCAGACCGGCGTCGGCAAGTCGACGCTGCTGGGCGCGATCAATGGGCTGGTACCGCACTTCTCGGGTGGCACGCTCGTCGGTGACGTGCGAGTGGCCGGACGCAGCACGCGGGACACCCCGCCCCGCGAGTTCGCCGACCTGGTGGGCGTCGTCGGGCAAGATCCGGTCGCCGGGTTCGTTACTGACACGGTCGAAGAAGAGCTCGCGTACGGCATGGAGCAGCTGGCTGTGCCGCCGCCCGTCATGCGCAAGCGCGTCGAGGAGACGCTCGACCTGCTGGGCCTGGCCGACCTTCGTCATCGCGCGTTGGCCGAGCTTTCCGGTGGCCAGCAGCAGCGGGTCGCGATTGGATCGGTGCTGACCGCGCACCCGCCGGTCCTCGTCCTGGACGAACCCACCTCGGCGCTCGACCCGACAGCGGCCGAGGAGGTGCTCGCCGCGGTCACCAGGCTCGTCCACGATCTCGGCGTCACCGTCGTGCTCGCCGAGCATCGCCTCGAGCGCGTCGTTCAATACGCCGACCGGGTCGTCCACGTCGCCGACGACGGAACCGTGACGGACGGTCCGCCGGCTACCGTGCTCCGGACGTCGTCCGTGGCTCCGCCCGTCGTCGAGCTCGGCCGGCGGATGGGCTGGAATCCGCTGCCGCTGTCGATTCGGGACGCACGCCGCCGCGCCGGGCCGGTCCGCGACGTGATTGCCGGGCATCCACTTCCGGCGCGCGGCGTACCGGCGCGCGATCCCGGCCCGGTCGCGCTTCGGGCGCGCAATGTCGTGGTGCGCTATGGCGACCTGGTGGCGGTTCGGGACGTGGATGTCGACCTGCGCACCGGCGAGGTCATGGCCCTGATGGGGCGGAACGGGTCGGGTAAGTCGTCGCTGCTCTGGGCGCTGCAGGGCTCAGGGCGGCGGCAGACCGGCGTCGTTTCGGTGCCTGGGCCGCGGGGGGCGCATGACCCACACCAGGTCTCCGCGGCGGACGCGCGGCGGCTGGTCGGCCTGGTTCCGCAGACGGCCAGCGATTTGCTGTACCTGAACTGTGTCGCCGACGAGTTGGCTCAGGCCGACCGCGAGGTCGGCGCCGAAGCCGGCCACACTCGCGCGCTGCTCGATCGGCTGGCGACCGGCATTCCGGATCAGGCCCATCCGCGTGACCTCTCCGAAGGGCAACGCCTGGCACTCGTCCTGGCTATCCAGCTGGCCGCCGCCCCGCGGGTGATGCTGCTTGACGAGCCGACCCGGGGCCTCGACTACGGAGCCAAACGGGCACTGACGGGTGTCGTCGCCGATCTTGCCGCCGAAGGTCATGCGGTGGTGCTCGCGACGCACGACGTGGAGTTCGTGGCATCGGCCGCGGATCGAGTCGTCGTCCTCGCGGACGGTGAGATCGTCGCTGACGGTCCGACCAGGGAAGTGGTCGTCGCGTCCCCGGCCTTCGCGCCTCAGGTGGCCAAGATCTTCGCGCCGCTGGCGTTCCTCACCGTGGACCAGGTCAGCGCGGCACGGTCCGAGGCGGCGGGCTGATGGCAACCACGACCCGGTCCCGAGGACCGGTGGCCGTCCGAATGGGTGTCCGCCCAGCCGTGGCAGTTACGTTCGCCGCGTTCCTCGGCGTCGTCGCGTTCTGCTGGCCGTTCTTGGTGGCGCCGGGAAGAGTCGGCGCCACCTATGCTCCCCCGCTGATCTTCGGACTGCTCCTCGCCTTGGTCCTCGCGGTTGTCCTCGCGGAAATTGCCGACGGTGGCATCGACGCCAAGGCACTGGCGATGTTGGGCGTGCTGTCCGCGATCGGCGCGGCCCTGCGACCGCTCGGCGCTGGAACCGCGGGCATCGAGACCGTGTTCTTCGTCCTCGTGCTGGGCGGCCGGGTGTTCGGGCCTGGCTTCGGATTTGCGTTGGGATGTACCACGCTGTTCGCGTCCGCGATCGTGACCGGTGGGGTCGGGCCTTGGCTGCCCTATCAGATGTTCGGCTGTGCGTTCGTCGGCATGTTTGCCGGGTTGCTGCCCTTCGCTCGCGGTCGAGCGGAAGTCATGCTGCTCGCCAGCTACGGGGCGCTGTCCGGTTACGCGTTCGGGCTGTTGGTGAACCTCTCGTTTTGGCCGTTCTCCCTGGATCCGGGCAGTTCCATCGCCTACGTGCCAGGCTTGCCCTTCATGGACCAGGTGCACCGCTATCTCGTCTACGACGCGACGACGTCTCTCGGCTGGGATACCGGTCGCGCCGTCACGACGTTCGTGTGCATCCTGCTCGCCGGTCCGGCCGTCCTGACGGCCTTGCGGCGAGCGGCCCGCCGCGCTGCGTTCGAGGCACCAGTTCGCATGACTGCGGCAGCCGGATCCGAGTCCGAATGATCTGGCGCGGCAAGATGTGAGGATGAGCGAGTCGTGGGCAGCGCAACCCACCGGGTCGCTGTCCGACCCGCTCGAGCCGACAGATCCACTCAGCGAAATCGCGACAGCCATCGGATGGCCTGACCTCCAAGCTGAGGCGTCGGCGCGAACCTGGCGCGCCGCTACCGGCGATGTCGACGGCGAGTTGGCGAACCTGGTCGAATGGCTGGCCGGTGCCCAGGGTTGCTTCCCGCCGCACGACCTGCGACGGGCGCGACTGGTCCTGTTCGCCGCCGACCACGGTGTTGCCGAGGCCGGGGTCTCCGCCCGTCCGGCCGGATCGACGAACCTCCAGGCCGCGGATATCGCTGCTGGCGCCGACCCATACGGCGCCCTCGCCCAATTTGCGAGTGCCGGGGTGCGAGTGGTCGATGTTGGGCTCACCGAACCCATTCCCGGCGTCGAGACCTGGGTGGCGCGGCGCGGCACCGGCCGGATCGACCGCGAGAACGCGCTCACCGTCGATGCGGCTGAAGCGGCGATCCGGGCGGGGGCGTCGGTCGCGGATGAGGAGATCGACTGTGGTGCGGACCTGCTCCTCTCGGCGGCGCTCGGCGTCGGAGGAAGCACCGCCGCCGCGACCGTCATATCGGTCGTCACCGGAGTTGAGCCGGCGAAAGTCGTCGGCCGCGGAAGCGGAATCGATGACGACGCCTGGATGCGCAAGGTGGCCGCGGTGCGGGACGCGCGGTGGCGCAGCATGCCGCATCGGCAAGACCCGCGGAGCCTGCTCGCCAGCTGCGGCGGCTCAGATCTGGCGGCGCTCACCGGGTTCCTGCTTCGTGCGGCCAGCCGTCGCACCCCGGTGATCCTTGACGGTGTGGCCACTCTGGCGGCGGCACTCGTCGCCCACGAGGTGTCGCCCCGCGCAATGCGCTGGTGGATGGTCGCCCACGCCATCTCCGACCGTGGATATCACGCCGCACTGCCGCGCCTCGACCTCCGTCCCATCCTCGATCTGCGCCTTCGGCGTGGCGACGGGGTCGGTGCCCTGATCTCCCTGCCGCTGCTCCGGGCCGCGGTGCGGCTTGCGGGCGGCGACACCTCCAGTGAGTGAGGGCACGGACTCAGCCCTTACCGCACGTGCGCTGGCACGAACGGAGGCTTGGTCACCTGGACATCGCTTCGGCGGCCGCGTACGTCCAGCCTGATCTCGTCGCCCGGCACGACGCCAGCCGCCGTATTGATCAAAGCCAGTCCAATACCTTGTTTGAGCGTCGGCGAGAACGTCCCGCTTGTGACCTCGCCGATCGTTGCGTCCGCGGCGTCGAGCACCTTCATGTGCGGGCGGGGGATGTTCCGGTCGAGGGCGACGATGCCCCACAGCGTGCGTACCGGGCCAGCTTCCTTCTCGGCGACGAGGTTCGTCCGGCCCCAGAACCGCGGCTTCTTCCACCCGACCGCCCAGGACAACCGGGCCTGCAGCGGTGAGATCTCAAGCGACAGGTCCTGCCCGTGCAGCGGGTAGCCCATCTCGGTACGCAGCGTGTCCCGAGCCGCGAGACCAGCCGGCATCCCGCCGAGCGTGCGGATGACATCGACCAGCGCATCCCACAGCGCTGGCGTGTCCGCCCATGAGGGGATGAGCTCATATCCGTGTTCGCCGGTGTAGCCAGTACGGCAGATCCGCACCGGCCGGTCGCCGTAATCGGCGTCGGTGTAGGCCATGTAGTCGATCTCGGCCGGCAACCCGAGCCGATCCAACGCCTCCGCCGACCGCGGGCCCTGGACAGCCAGCACGCCGTAGTCGTGATGATTGTCGACCACCTGGATGCCGGGCGGCGCGGCGGCGGCGAGCCGGCGGACTACCTCAGCCGCGTTCGCCGCATTCGGAACCAGGAACGCCTCGTCCGGCGCGGCCAGGTAGGCGATGAGGTCGTCGACCACACCGCCGGACTCGTCACAGCACAGCGTGTACTGGGCTTGGCCCGGTGTGATCCGGCCGAGGTCGTTGGACAGGCAGTCGTTCACGAACTGAGCCGCTCCGGCTCCGCGCACTCGCGCCTTGCCGAGGTGGGATACATCGAACAGTCCGACGGCCTCCCGTACGGCTGCGTGCTCGCGCAGCACACCGCCACCACCCGCGGCGTATTCAATGGGCATCTCCCAGCCGCCGAAGTCGGCGAGCTTGGCTGCTAAGGCGACGTGCCGCTCGTACAACGGCGACCGCTCGAGATCCGGCATGACCCGCACGCTACCGAGTGCCGATCTTCCTTGGCCGCCGCGGCCATAGCATGGCCCGCATGCCGTCCGTTTCTCTCGTTGACGCCAGCGCAGACCTCACGTCCGCGGCAGCCGTCGTGGTCGGCGTGCTGTCCGGCCCGGAGGGCGCGACACTGGCGCCGGGCGGGGAGCCCATCGACGCCGCGCTGGGCGGCCGGTTGACCGGGGCGATGCACACCGTCGGCGCAACTGGCCGGCCGGATGAGGTAATTCCCGTCCCGACCCTCGGCCTTGCCCCGTTCCCGCTCGTCATGGCAACCGGGCTGGGACCGCGCGGCGACAGTCTGCGGCTGGACACCGAGCAGGTACGGCGAGCAGTGGGGGCGGCCGTCCGCGAACTTGACCGCAGCCATCCGCGGCATATCCACATCGCGGTGGGTGACGACGCAACCAGCGCCGCGGCGGTGCAGGGGGCGTTGCTCGGCGCGTACACGTACACCGCATACCGATCTGGGCCGGTCGGGTCGGCACTGCGCCGCATCACCGTGGCCGTGCCGAACCCCAGGGATGCCGTAACCCGCGCGGCAATACGTCAGGCATCGGTGATTGCTGAGGCCGTGTCGCTCACCCGCGACCTGGTCAACGCCCCGCCCAACGATCTTTACCCCGAGACATTTGCCGCCCGGGCCGCCGATGTCGGGTCCGCCGCCGGCCTAGACGTCGAGGTTCTCGACGCGCGGGCGCTGCGGCGCGGCGGCTATGGCGGCATTCTCGCCGTCGGGAGCGGCTCAATGCGCTCGCCGCGGCTGGTCCGGCTGCACTATCGTCCGGCCCGCTCGAGATCCCGGATCGCCCTGGTCGGCAAGGGGATAACGTTCGACTCCGGCGGCTTGAACCTCAAGACCGGCACGTCGATGAGCACCATGAAGTCCGACATGGGCGGCGCCGCGGCGTGCGTGGCCGCGATCGCGGCGATTGCTCGGCTCCGTGTACCCGTCGAGGTGATTGCCACCGTGCCCATGGCGGAGAACATGCCCTCCGGCAGCGCCTACCGACCGTCCGACGTGGTCACCCTCCGCGGCGGACGCAAGATCGAGATCGCGAACACCGACGCGGAAGGCCGCGTGATACTGGCCGACGGCATCGTTCGTGCCGGCGAGGACGCTCCGAACGCGCTGATCGAAGTGTCGACCTTGACTGGCGGTCAGCTGGTGGCGCTCGGCACGCGGGTCATCGGGGCGATGGGCGAGCCCGGCCTACGCGACCTGGTCGTCTCCGCCGGGAACAGCACCGGCGAAGCGCTGTGGGCGATGCCGCTTCCCGACGAGCTGCGCGCGGGTCTCGACTCTCCGGTCGCCGACTTGTCGACCCTGCCAGGCGATGCCTTCGCCTCCATGCTGGTCGGCGGAGTGTTCCTCGGCGAATTCGTGCCGAGCGACGTGCCCTGGGTCCACCTCGACATCGCCGGGCCGTCGTTCAATTCCCGCGATCCGTTCGGCTACACCCCGAAAGGTGGCACCGGCGCCGCCGTCCGGACGCTCATCGCGTCCGTCAACGCCCTGGCCGTGCAGGCGAGCTGAGCTGATTGGCCGCCGGGACTAGCCGCTGGCCTTTCGGACCGTCCCCAAGTGGCGGATGACGATTACGTCACGTGCTAAATCGGACCAATTGGGTTATGGTCGAGCGTATCCAGGACCCAAACGAAACTGCGTCGCCATGGCCACTTCGGGGAATGACCATCGCCCGCTAGGGCGGCCGGGCTCCAGACGTCGCCCGGCGTATGCCTCCATCTGGTCTCCGCGCCGATGGCGTGATCATCGGTTTGTCGCCGCGGCAGTGCTCACGCTGGCGGTGACAGCAACGATATCCGGCGCTACCGTCGCCACCCGGCCAGCGACGAGCGAAGCTATATCAACGTCCAGCGGATCGTTTGGATCCGTCGCGTCCGATCCATCCGGGCCGCCGAGCATGAGTCGCCTCGGCGGCGACCCGACCTCGCCGTTCCGGAGCCCGGCGCGATCTCCCATCACGTTCCCCAACCAGTCGTTCCCGAACCAGCCAGTCGGCCCATCCGTCGGAACGACCGATCTCGCGACTGTGACGGCCCTGGCCGCCGGAGGGATTCCGGCCACCGCACTCGATGCCTACCGGCGGGGAACTGCGGCGGCCAACCCGGCCTGCGGGATCACGTGGCCGCTGCTCGCCGCCATCGGCCGGGTGGAGTCGAACCACGGGCGATTTGCCGGCGCGGTCTTGCACAGCGACGGCCTGTCCACCCCGCCGATCATTGGCATCCGGCTCGATGGGTCACGCAGCGTCGTTGTCCGTGACACCGACAGCGGGCGTCTCGACGGCGACAGCGCCTACGACCACGCGGTCGGGCCGATGCAGTTCATCCCGTCGACGTGGGCGGCCTACCGCGCCGACGGCAACGACGACGGCCGATACGACCCGTTCAACATCTACGACGCGGCCGCCGCCACCGCGAGCTACCTCTGCCAGGCCGGCGGAGATCTGCGCACAGCTGCCGGTCAGCAACGGGCAGTCTGGTCGTACAACCCGTCGACGAGTTATGTGTCCGAGGTGCTCGCTCTCGAGGCCGCATACGCCGCGGGTGCCGGCATCGTGGTTCCGGTGCCGCCAGCCGTAATTCAGCCGCTGCCGCCGCCGGTCCTGCCGCCGGTGAACCCGGCGCCTCCGCTCGCCGCGAGCCCATCCGCTCACGCCACGGCGCCGCACGCGTCAGCGAGCCCGACTGCTAGACCGAAAGCGACCGCGAAACCGACGACCGCGTCGTCGGCGCCGGGATCGACGTCATCGTCCTCATCCGCCCCGTCGTCGTCATCGTCCTCGCCGTCCTCGTCATCGTCCTCGCCGGCCCCGACCTCATCGGCCCCGACCTCATCGGCCCCGACCTCATCGGCCCCGACCTCGTCGCCGCCGTCATCGAGCGGCGGGTCGACGGCCAGCTCATCGGCACCCGGTACCTGCTCCGCGGCGCCGACTCCTACGCCGTCGACGACCGCTGATCCGTCGGCAACGCCGACGACATCGGACACGCCCTCGCCGACCGCGACACCGAGCCCCAGCCCGAGCCAAACCACCCCGTCGCCCGCGCCTAGCCCCTGCTAGCCCGTAGCGCTCTGGCCGTCCTGTGAGGTAGGTACGCCGGTCTGCCCAGTCGCCTTGCGGTGCGCCGTCCAGTCCCGCATCCGCTGCGGATAACCGACCACGCCCACGTCGTACAGCGGTACCCCATTCTTCCGGGCGAACCGCCGCGCCGCGTCGGCGCCCTGGACGCGACGGCGGGTCCACTCACCGGTCGCGGCGACGAGCACGATAGTAGTCTCCGTGACCGTGGTGCGTGGTTCCAGGTAGGCCTCAACTCCAGCCCGCGACTTGACAAAGTTCGCGAGGTGTTCCATGTCGGCCGCGTTTCCTGTGCGCACTTGGCCCGATCGCGCCTTCCCTCCGAACAGAGCCACCCGAAGTCCTCCTACCGCCGTCGCATCCATGATGGCATCGGCAGGGACTGCCCTGCGTAATCAGAGGGCCTAGTGCCAAGATGGATTGGCGAACTCATCTACCACGCACAGGAGTCTCTTCGTGGCCGAGCACCAAGCCGATGTCGTCATTCTCGGAGGCGGAAGCGGCGGTTATGCCGCTGCGCTTCGCGCGGCCGAACTCAACAAGTCGGTCATCCTCGTAGAAAAGGACAAGGTCGGCGGGACCTGCCTGCATCGTGGCTGCATCCCGACCAAGGCCTTACTCCACGCCGGCGAGGTAGCCGACCTGGCCCGGGAAAGCGAGCAGTTCGGGGTGCAGGCCTCCCTCAATGGGATCGACATGGTCGGCGTGAACAGCTACAAGGACGGCGTCGTCACGCGGCTGTACCGGGGACTCCAGGGTCTCATCAAAAGTCGCGACATCACCGTGGTCGAAGGCGAAGGACGGCTCGCCGGCCCGCACACCGTCGCCGTAGGAAACGACGCCTACACAGGCACTGACATGATCCTCGCGAGCGGGTCGTACTCCCGCACCCTGCCCGGCCTGACGATCGACGGGGAGCGGGTACTCGCGAGCGAGCATGCCCTGGAACTGGATCGGGTTCCCGGCTCGGTCATCGTCCTCGGCGGCGGCGTCATCGGCTGCGAGTTCGCCAGCATCTGGAAGTCGTTCGGTTCCGAAGTCACGATTATCGAGGCATTGCCGCACCTCGTGCCCCTCGAGGACGAGGCAAGCTCCAAATTGCTGGAGCGTGCCTTCCGCCGACGCAAGATCAACTTTAAGGTGAGCGCTCGCTTCGAGAGCGTGGAGCACACCTCCTCCGGTGTCCGCGTGGTGCTCGAAGGTGGCGAAGCTCTCGAAGCCGAGCTCCTGCTCGTTTCAGTCGGCCGTGGCCCAACATCGGATGGCCTCGGCTATCAGGAGAATGGGGTCACCCTCGATCGAGGATTCGTCGTCGTGGACGAGTTCTGCCGGACCAGCGCCCCAGGCGTGCGCGCGGTCGGTGACCTTCTGCCGACGCTCCAGCTTGCCCACCTTGGCTTCCAGGAGGGCATCCTGGTCGCCGAGCACATCGCCGGCCTGCCAGTCGTCCCGATCGACTACGCGGGTGTCCCCCGCATCACCTATTCCGACCCGGAAGTGGCGTCCGTCGGCCTTACCGAGGCACAGGCCGCCGAACGCCTGGGCGCGGACAAGATCACCACGTTGACGTACGACCTCGGTGGCAATGGCAAGAGTCAGATCCTCAAGACGCAGGGCGCGGTCAAGCTCGTGGCGGAGAAGGACGGCCCGGTACTCGGCGTCCACATGGTCGGTGCCCGGGTCGGTGAACTCGTGGCCGAGGCGCAGCTGATCTACAACTGGGAAGCGGTGCCCAGCGAGGTCGCCCAGCTCATCCACCCGCACCCCACCCAGTCCGAGGCCATCGGCGAGGCGCACCTCGCGTTGGCGGGCAAACCGCTACACGTCCATAGCTGACCTATCCGGCCCATCCAAAGGAGTCGTTGCATCCATGTCGGTCTCCGTGACCATGCCGCGCCTCGGTGAAAGCGTCACCGAAGGCACCGTGACTCGCTGGCTGAAACACGAAGGAGACCAGGTAGAGGCGGACGAGCCGTTGCTGGAGGTCTCCACCGACAAGGTCGACACCGAGGTGCCCTCGCCGGCCTCCGGCGTGCTGACCTCGATCAAGGTCCAGGAGGACGAGACCGTCGATATCGGTGTCGAGCTCGCCGTGATCGGCGACGCGGCCGAAGCGGATTCGTCGGCGCCAGCGGTCGAGGAGCGCCCCGCAGAGCCGGAGCCGGAACCGGAGCAGGCGCCACCGCCGTCCGAGCCGGAGCCTGAGCGCGCGCCAGCCGCTGAGGCGGAGCCGGAACCTGCCGCACCGGCGCGGGCGGAGCCCGAGGTCGCCGCCGAGCCGCAGGTGGCAACGACTGCGCCGTCTGCACAGGCGCCCTCGCCCGCGCAAGCCCCGCCGCCCGCGCAAGCCCCGCCGCCCGCGCAAGCGCCTGCACCGCTGTCGGCTGCGGCGCCGTCCGAGCCCGCCGAGCCGAATGCGGATGACGAAGAGGTCGCCGGCACGTACGTCACCCCGCTGGTCCGACGGCTAGCGAGCGAGAACGGCGTCGACCTATCCACCGTGACCGGAACCGGCGTGGGCGGTCGGATCCGGAAATCCGACGTACTTGCCGCCGCCGAGCGGGCCGCAGAGACCGCCCGGGACGCGGAGGCAGCTGAACGTAGCCAGGCCGCACAGGCGGTCCGGACCGAGCCCGCGGGCGTCGACGGAACGGCCCCGGCCGATGCGAGCCGCGTCGCCGCCGCGGACGCTCGCGGTCGCGTGGAGAAAATGAGTCGGCGCCGACAGCTCATCGCGGCCCGCATGGTGGAGTCCCTGCACGTATCGGCGCAGCTCACCACCGTCGTCGAGGTCGACGTCACGACGATTGCCCGGCTTCGCGAGCGGGCGAAGGCCGACTTCCAACGGCGGGAAGGCGTCAAGCTCACGTTCCTGCCGTTCTTCGCCGCCGCCCTGGTCGAGGCGCTCAAGGTCCATCCGGTGCTGAATTCCTCGATCGATCTGGAACAGAAGACGATCACGTATCACGGGGCCGAGCACCTCGGCATCGCTGTGGACACCCAGGCGGGACTGACCGTCCCGGTCATCCACAATGCCGGCGACTTGAACCTGGCCGGGCTCGCTCGCAAGATCGCGGATCTCGCCGAACGCACCCGTAGCAACAAGATCAGTCCGGATGAGCTCGGCGGCGGCACCTTCACCCTGACCAACACCGGAAGCCGCGGGGCACTGTTCGACACGCCGATCATCAACCAGCCTCAAGTCGGCATTCTCGGGACCGGAACAGTCGTCAAACGGCCGGTTGTCATCAGCGACCCGAATCTCGGCGAGACGATCGCCGTGCGCTCGATGGTCTACCTTGCGCTGTCCTACGACCACCGCATCGTCGATGGCGCGGACGCCGCGAGGTTCCTCGGCACCATCAAGGAGCGCCTCGAGGGAGGTAACTTCGAACGCGCGCTGGGGTTGAGCTGAGCCGAAGCGGCGCCCGTCTGCGATGAGGGTCTTGCTTGCCGGCGCCTCCGGCCTGCTGGGTCAAGCCTTGCGACGCGCGCTGATTGCCAACGGGGACGCGGTGCACCTCCTGGTACGCCGGGAGCCGCGGGACGGCGTCGAGACCGAATGGCATCCGGAGCGCAGCGAGCTGGATCCGTCCGTGCTGCGCGACGTGGACGCGGTGGTCTGCCTGTCCGGAGTCAGCCTCGGCCGTCGACGGTGGTCCGACCAGGTCAAGCGCGACATCGTCGCGAGCCGGGTCCAGCCAGTAGCGACCCTCGCCCGGGCGCTGGCCGAAAACCCGAACGGGCCGTCGGTATACATCACTGCGTCCGGCGCCGGATGCTATGGCGATACCGGGAGTCGTGTCATCGACGAGTCCGCCCCGTACGGCAATACCTTCCTGGCGGGCGTCTGCCGCCTTTGGGAGGGCGCTGCTGACCCAGCGGCGTCCTCCGGAGTGCGGGTGGTCCACCTGCGCAGCGGCCCGGTGCTGGCGGCTGGCGGTGATCTCATGAAGCGTTTGAAGCCGATCATCTGGCTCGGTCTTGGCGGCCGGCTGGGCTCGGGAGAGCAGTTCCTACCGTGGATCTCGCTCGCCGACCACGTCGCCGCGATGCGTTTCTTGCTGACGGCCGATGTGTCCGGCCCGGTGAACGTGACCGGTCCGGAGCCGGCCCGCAACGCCGAGGTCATCGCCACCATGGCTCGCCTGATGCACCGCCCGGCGGTGCTGCCGGTGCCCGCCTTCGCCATCGAGGCGGTGCTGGGCGGTATGGCCGAGGAGATCCTGATCGGCCAACGAGCGATTCCGAAACGACTGCTCGGGGCCGGGTTCGCCTTCCGGCACCCGACCCTGGAGGCGGCGTTGCGCGCCGCGCTGACCAACGGGTCACCCGGGTAGCTGGCCGGCTATACGGTATTGGCCGCGCACCCGGGTGAGTTCAATACGCAGTCCGGTCGGCCCAGCGCCAGCCGCGTGACCATTGGCGACACCGTTGCAGCGCAAGGTAGACGGCGCGAGCCGTGCCGTCGCGCGGACACTCCACCGTCCGGCGGCCGGGACTGATCCTTGAACGTTGCGGAATTCTGTATGAGCGCCTATCAACCCACATCCGACGGGTACGAGCCGCCGCAGCAGGGCTCCGTCCTCGTCCAACAAGCGTCCGGGAACGTACACCCGCGCGAGCAGCCGCACATCGCGGCGAGCAAAAGCTTGCTCTCGAAGGTCGTCCAGCCGGCGTAAGACGTCGGCGGGCGACGACGAGCTGCCCGAGCGCGTCGAGGCGTTCGGCGCAGATGGCTCGGCGAACGTAGGTTGGCGGGCCGCGTCCGCTGGGCTGGGCCGACCGGACCACAGCAGCCCTCCGCCGAGCGCGATACCGCCGACGATGAGCACCGTGATCGCTAGCCGGATCGAACGGCGCACCGACGGCGCGGACGACGCCAGACCGAGCAATCGGCGCAGGCGTCCGGGTGGCGGCGGCAAGGTCGGCCGGGCCGGCGCCCTGACGCGATGGGTCAGCGCGCCTTCGTGCCCGGGTGTTGCCGGAGCCGGACCGGGACGGTCGAAAGCCGGGCGGCCGGGATCGGTCACCGCCGTGCGGCCAAACCGGCGCCGGGCCACGGCTCGATGCACGCCGGGCTCTCGAGGGCTAGCCACTACTCGACCAGCACCGTCCCGGCCCACTCCCGGCGAGCGCTCCGGTCGGGAACCCGCACTCAGCTCGACGGGCATGGGCACCGCGCTGTGCCGTAGATCAAGCGCGAACTCCGCCGCGGTACACCGCAGGTGTGGTTCAGCCACCAATGCCTGCTCGAGAACTGCCGCTACCGGTGGTGACAGCACCGCAAACCGTTCGGGCAGGTGGCCGAGATCCCCGGCCGCGGCGTCGGCCAAGATTTCTGCCGTTGTCGTCCCGCGCCATACCGGGGAGCCGGTCAGCGCCCGCATGGCGACCGCGCCGAGCATGAACACATCGCTGCTCGGCCCCGGAGCACAACCGCGCGCGACGGCGGGGTCGATGTACTCCGGGGTGCAGCGAACCGCGACAGAGTCGCCGACGATCCGACCCACGCCGAGATCGGCCAGCATCGGCAACCCGATCGACGTGAACAAGACGTTTCCTGGCGTGACATCCCCGTGCAGCACGCCATGCTGATGCGCATAGGCCAGCGCGGCACCGATCGGTGCGAGCGCCGTGACCACTTCGCCAACTGCGAGCCGGCCGCGCCGCGCGAGCAAATCGGCGAGCGATCCTCCGTCGGCGAGATCGAGCACCAGGACGGCGGCGTCCGGCGTCGGAATCAGGGCATGCAGGCGAATTAGGTGGGGGTGGTCCAAGGCGGTCAACAGTGCCGCCTCGATCCGAGCCGCGCGCAGCGCATCCGGCTCCGCCAGCGCGACTCGCTTGAGGGCTACCTGCTCGCCTGTCGCTGCGATGCGGGCGGCCCACACCTCGCTGGAGTTACCCGAACCGAGCAGCTCACCGATCACGAACCCGGGGAGCCGCCATCGCCCACCGCCCATGGCCACGCAGGCTAGGCGCTTGCGTCGACTCCCGTCGCCTGTTATCCACAGGCGCCCAACAGCCCGATGATCTTGGACTTATCCGCGCCGGAGGGCGAATATGTCCAAGATCATCAACGGTTGGGTCAGGCTGTTCAGTAATGATGGCGAGACCACGGGCTCGCTCGGCGACCTTGGCGAGGCGAGACGTCGGACTTAGCCGGCGACGCTGACGAACGTCGACGGAGGCTCGCTCGGCGACCTTGGCGAGTCGTCCTTGGCGAGTCGGGACGGCCACCAGATCGGCTTGCCGATGTCATAGCTGAGCGCCGGGACAAGGATCGAGCGGACCACGATGGTGTCAAGGAGAACACCGAAGGCGACCGCGAACCCAAGCTCAGCCAAGAACACCAGCGGCAGCACCCCGAGAACCGCGAAGGTCGCCGCGAGTACGAGGCCGGCGGACGTGATAACACCGCCCGTCACGGCCAGGCCCCGAACGATCCCCCTCCGAGTTCCGAACTTCAGCGTCTCCTCCCGGACGCGCGTCATCAGGAAGATGTTGTAGTCGATGCCGAGAGCGACCAGGAACACGAAGGCGAACAACGCAAATGCCGGATCGGCGTTGTCGAATCCGAAGATGTGTTCGAACACGAACGCGCTCACGCCGAGCGTGGCCGCGAAGGAGAGCACGACCGTCAAGATGAGCAAGATCGGCACGAGTATCGCCCGTAGCAGTATCGAGAGCACGACGAGGATCACGCCCAAGACGATCGGGATGATCAGATCGCGGTCGTGCTCCGACGCCTTCTTCGTGTCGTACTGAATGGCAGCCTGACCGCCGACGATCGCGTCCGCACCCGGCACCGCGTGGACCGCCGTTCGGATGTCCTGAACGACCTTGGCGGCCTGGGGGGTGTCGTATCGGTAGTTCATGATCGCGTCGATCGGTAGTCGACCGTCGACCTCAGCCACCTGTAGCGCCGCGGGTGCGCAGCCCTGTCCGAAAGACGCCCGCGCGGCCGGCGGCAATTTCGCGAGCTTGGCATAGTCGACCTCGACGCACACCGAGCCTGGGGTCTGCGCAACTCCCGGAACCTTGGAGGCCGCCTGGATTACGGCGTCCTTCTGGTTGGCGTTGGCGATGATCACGGCCGGAGCGCCGGCGCCAGAGTCGAAGCTCGCGTCGAATATCTTCTGGCCGACCACTGCCTCCGGGTTGTTAGTGAAGCTGTTGGTGATGGTTAGCCCGTCTGCCTTCAGTCCGGTGAGCAGCGCGGTGCAGCCGATGAGGATGACCGTCGCGGTGATCCAGTACGGCCTGGCGTGGCGTCCGATTGTCTGCGCGAAACGCCCCCACCGCCCGTGTGTGGCGATGTCGGTCTTGTGGTCCAGTTTCGGAATTCGTGGCCAGAAGATCCAGCGGCCGACGAGCAGCGCCGCAGGAAGGAAGGTCAGCATCACGCCCAGCGTGCAGGCGATGCCGATCGCACATACCGGTCCCAGGCTTCGGTCAGAGTTCAACTCACCGAACGAGAGGCAGAGCAGGCCGAGGATGACCGTCAGGCCGGACGCGGCGATCGCGGGCGCCGCACCGCGCCACGCGCGCATCATCGCTTCTAACCGGTGTTCGTAGTTGTGCAATTCCTCGCGATAGCGGCTGGTGAGCAGTAGCGCGTAGTCCGTTCCCGCGCCCAGCACAAGAACGAACAGAATGCCCTGGCTTTGCCCGTTGAGGGTCAACACGTCGTGCTTCGCCAGCTGGTAGATGATCAACGAAGCGGAGCCGAGAGCGAGGATCGCGCTGACTATCGGGAAGAACCACAGCACCGGGCTTCGGTACACCACCAACAGGATGAGGATGACGACCAAGCCGGCAGCCATGAGCAGGGTGCCGTCGATACCGCTGAACGAGTCGATGAATGCCACCAACAGGCCGCCCGGACCAGCGCTGTGGATGACCAGGCCCTCCGGCGCGTCCGCCTTGGCCGCCTTGATGACGTTCTTCTCGACCTTGACCAGGTCCGTGCCCTGGACGCTGACGTCGCCTTCCTTGCCGATCAGCGGGACCGAGATGCTGGCGGTCGTGTTGTTCTTCGTCGAGTAGCGCGGCGGCGCCACCTCGTCGGCAGCGACGCCCTTGATGGACTTGAAGGTCTGCGCGTCCGCGGCGATCTTCGCCTGGTCGGCTTCGGTCAGCCCACTGTCGCGTTGGTAGACGATGAATCCGGGCACTGATTGCACGGTCCGGTATTGCTCCGACGCCTTGTCGACCTTCGTCGACTCGGCTGTCGCAGGCAGATATGCGGCGTTGTCGTTCTTCTGAACCTCGGTCAGCTTGCCCGTGAACGAGCCGCCGGTCAGCCCGAATAACAGCCAGAAGACGGCCAGCCCGCCGATGATCCATACCGCGATCGGCTTGCGCTGCTTGGGCGGGCTCGGCTCCTCGGCCAATACGGGCGCGTCTGGCGCCTGTCGGCTGGACATGAGCCCTCCTGATTGTGCGGAAATGGCGACGCGGACTCAACCGTAACTGGGCGGTCGAGCCATTTGCGTGGCCGGTGCCGCAGGCGAGCAGTGGAGAAAGTACGACACGGCACTGACACCAATGGGCGGACCTGTGGACACGGCCGGGCCGTGGGACGGCGGCGTAGCGTCGACGCGGTGAGCGAGCTGCACGTGATCCGAGCCGGGCTCGTCCCGTACCAGGACGCCTGGCGGATGCAGCGCGAGCTGCACGAGGCGCGCGTGGCCGACACCGCGCCCGATACCGTGTTGCTCCTGCAGCACCCTCCCGTATACACGGCGGGCAAGCGCACCGAACCCTGGGAACGACCACTCGACGGCGCGCCGGTCATCGAGGTCGATCGCGGCGGGAAGATCACCTGGCATGGCCCGGGGCAACTCGTCGGCTATCCGATCGTGAAACTCCCCCGCCCACTTGACGTCGTCGCATACGTCCGCCGGATGGAGCAGTTGCTGATCGACGTCTGCGCCGAGTTCGGCCTGTCGACGATGCGGGTACCCGGACGGACCGGGGTATGGCTGCACGCCGATGCTGATCGCCCTCAGCGCAAGGTTGCCGCGATCGGGATTCGCGTCTCGCGGCGGGTGACGCTACACGGTTTCGCCC
The DNA here is from genome assembly GCA_963748415.1 of uncultured Actinomycetota bacterium. Taxonomy (GTDB): domain Bacteria; phylum Actinomycetota; class Actinomycetes; order Mycobacteriales; family Jatrophihabitantaceae; genus CAVVJA01. The sequence continues at coordinate 290,206 of CAVVJA010000008.1, forward strand.
TGAACTGTGACGCCGATCTCAGCTGGTTCGACCGGATCGTGCCGTGCGGGATCAACGACGCCGGCGTGACGTCGATCTCGGCCGAGCTAGCGCGAAACGTCTCGGTCGCGGACGTGTTGTCCGTCATCGAGCGACACTTGCCGACCCTCCTCGACACGGAGCTCACGACAGCTCGGTCACGACAACTAGCCTTGAGATCATGAGCCTCGCGCCGCCGCCTACTCCGCCGACTGCCCCCAACGGGCGTCGCCTGCTCCGGCTGGAGGCGCGTAACGCCGAGACCGCGATCGAACGGAAGCCACCCTGGATCAGGACTCGCGCCCGGATGGGCCCGGAGTACACGCACCTGCGACAACTGGTCGTGGACGCCGGCCTGCATACCGTGTGCCAGGAAGCGGGCTGCCCCAACATCTATGAATGCTGGGAGGACCGGGAGGCGACATTCCTCATCGGCGGCGAGCAATGCACCCGGCGCTGCGATTTCTGCCAGATCGATACCGGACGCCCTGCGCCTGTCGACCGCGACGAGCCCCGACGGGTGGCCCAGGCGATCGCCACGATGCAACTGCGGTACGCGACGGTGACCGGTGTGGCTCGCGACGACCTGACCGACGGTGGCGCATGGCTGTATGCCGAGACGGTCCGCGAGATTCATCGGTGCAACCCCGGGACGGGGGTCGAACTGCTTATCCCGGACTTCGACGGCAAGCCTCATCAGCTGGCTGAGGTGTTCGGCTCCCACCCCGAGGTGCTTGCGCACAACGTGGAGACGGTGCCCCGAATTTTCAAGCGAATCCGGCCGGCATTCCGTTACGAGCGCTCGCTCGATGTGATCGCTCGCGCTCGGGCGGCTCGATTGGTGACCAAGTCCAATTTGATCCTCGGCCTCGGTGAGACCCGCGACGAGATCAGCCAGGCACTTCGTGATCTCCGCTCCGCCGGCTGCGAGCTGGTCACCATCACGCAGTACCTGAGACCGTCGGAACGCCACCATCCAGTGGAGCGCTGGGTCCATCCGGATGAGTTCGTCGCACTCCGCGACGAGGCAATTGATGTCGGCTTCGCCGGTGTGATGAGTGGCCCGTTAGTGCGGTCGTCCTACCGCGCGGGACGGCTTTATCAGCAAGCCATTGACGCCCGCGCGCTCGCAGCACAGGACTGATCTGGGCCGAATCGTCAGGCCCGCCGGGGCCTATCCTGGATCCCATGGCGAAAGCTGCTAGGCCGAGCAAGCCTGCCAAACTTACCCGCGAGGAGAAGAAGGCGGCGCGTGCCGCCAAGTGGCAGCGCCGGCGCGATACCTGGCGAGCTATGGGTCAGGCGTTCACGCTCACCCGCAAGAACGACCCGCGATTCATCCCGTATCTGGTGATCTTCGGTGTGGGCGCGGCCGCGATCGTCTACGTGGTCAGCTTCTTCGTCACCGGCTCGCCGTGGTACGGCATCCCCATCGCGGTAGCCGCGGGTTTGCTCGCCGCGTTGTTCACATTCAGTCGGCGCGCCCAGAAGTCCATGTACAGCCAGGCCGAGGGAACGCCGGGCGCAGCGGTATGGCTACTGCAAAACCAAGTCCGAGGCGATTGGCGCACGACGCCGAGCGTCGCCGGTACCGCGCAACTGGATGCCGTCCACCGGGTGGTCGGCCGGCCGGGCGTGGTGTTGATCGGCGAGGGTGCGCCAAACCGAGTCCGGGGGCTGCTCGCCCAGGAGAAGAAGAAAGTAGCGAGAGTGGTACCGGACACGCCGATCTATGCCATCGTGGTGAGCCCGGAGGGCGGGGATGTCGCACTCGGCGGCCTCGCGCGCTATCTGTACAAATTGCCGCGGAATCTCACCAAGGACCAGGTGGCGACGCTCGAGCGTCGGCTCCAGGCGCTCAGTTCCGGACGCCCGCCACTGCCCCAGGGGCCGATGCCGTCCGGCGCAAAGATGCGCAACGTGCAACGGACGGTGCGTCGCCGGTCCTGATCCATGACGGCACCCCCACGGACCTATCCCGGAGAGCGGCTGGGGCTGCCGCGCTCGGGGTCCGGATCCGTGGCTGACATCGGTCCCCGCATCGTCGCGTTCCTCGTCGACTGCCTGGCCTCGGGCCTGGCCGCGGCTGCCGTCGTTGCGATCTTCTCGAGCCACGAGCGGTCCGATTTGACGTCTCGCCTGCCGGGCAACTGGAGCCTCGTCGCCTTCGCCGTGGACTACGTCGGCGGCCTGCTGGTCGCGGGCCGCACCGTCGGCATGTATCTCACCGGGATCCGGGTCATCCGGGTCGACCGTAAGGAGGCAGTCAGACCGCTCGGCGCCATTGTGCGCACAGTGCTTCTGATGCTGCTCATTCCCGCTTTGATCTGGGACAGAGATCGTCGAGGCCTGCACGACCGCATCGCCCAGACCGTCGTCATTCGGAATTGAACCCCCTCAGACCGGGTATTTCGTCTGAAACATATCGGCCGGGATTCAGCGAGCCCGAGGGGCCGGCTCCGACCCGATGGTGAGCGCGTAACGTCTGCGAAACAGTCGAGATACCCCGCAGCAACCGCGCGTACTTAGCGTCAAGCAACCACTGTCACCGCGTTCCCGGAGGATGGATGTTCACCAGTTCCGAAGAGGTCCTGCGCTTCATCAAGGACGAGGCCATCGAGTTCGTCGACGTGCGCTTCACGGACCTCCCCGGCCAGCAGCAGCATTTCAATGTGCCCGCCGCCGGATTGACCGCGGACTTCTTCTCTGAAGGTGTCATGTTCGACGGATCGTCGATCCGCGGCTTCGCCGCCATCCACAAGTCAGATATGAAGCTCATTCCGGCTCCGGCGACGGCGTTCGTCGACCCGTTTCGCGTAGCCAAGACGCTCAACATGAACTTCTCGATCGTCGAGCCGCGCACCGGAGAGCCGTACGAACGTGACCCACGTCAGGTGGCGACGAAGGCGGAGGCATATCTCAAGTCCACCGGCATCGCCGACACGGTCTACTTCGGGCCAGAAGCTGAGTTCTACGTCTTCGACGACGTGCGGTTCCAGACCTCGCAGAACGAGGGCTTCTATCACATCGATTCCATCGAGGGCGCCTGGAATACCGGGCGCGTCGAAGAGGGCGGCAATCGAGGCTACAAGCCCCGGTACAAGGGGGGGTACTTCCCGGTTCCCCCGATGGATCACTACGCGGACCTGCGGGACCAGATGACTGTTGCGCTGATCGCGGCTGGCATTGGGATCGAGCGTGCGCACCACGAGGTCGGCACGGCCGGTCAGGCGGAGATCAACTACAGGTACAACACCCTCACCCACGCGGCCGACGAGGCGCTGAAGTTCAAGTACATCGTCAAGAACGTCGCGTGGGCTAACGGCAAGACAGCGACGTTCATGCCAAAACCGCTCTTCGGCGATAACGGTTCGGGCATGCATTGCCACCAGTCGCTCTGGAAGGAAGGCGCGCCGCTGTTCTACGACGAGCTCGGCTACGCCGGCTTGTCCGACATTGCTCGGCACTACATCGGCGGGCTGTTGCACCACGCGCCGTCGCTGCTGGCGTTCACGAACCCCACCGTGAACTCGTATCACCGACTTGTCCCGGGCTTCGAGGCTCCCGTGAACCTCGTCTACAGCTCCGGAAACCGGTCAGCATGCGTCCGGATCCCCATCACCGGGACCAACGCCAAGGCCAAGCGAATCGAATTCCGGATCCCGGACTCGGCCTGTAACCCGTACCTCGCGTTCTCCGCGATGATGCTCGCCGGCGTCGACGGCATCCGGAACAAGATCGAGCCACCCACGCCGGTCGACAAGGATCTGTACGAATTGCCGCCGGATGAGGCCGCCGCTATCGCCCAGGTGCCAGGGTCGCTCGACGAGGTGCTCCACGCTCTCGAGGCCGACAACGAGTACCTGCAGGAAGGTGGAGTCTTCACCGCGGACGTGATCGACGCCTGGATAACTTACAAGCGGACCAACGAGATAGACCCGATCCGGCTCCGCCCGCACCCGCACGAATTCGAGCTCTACTACGACGTCTGAGCGGTCCTGACGCTGGAGGCCCCGGATTCCGGGGCCTCCAGTCGTTTCTGACGGTCTTTGTGACCCGTCTAGTCCGCAAAAAGTCCGCAAGAATCTCGCGCGAGCGCGTGCAGCTGGCAGTGCAGGTGCCTGGCCAGGGCGTTGAGGCGGGAGCTGACCAGGGTTGTCAGCGGGCGGCGAGATGCGTGCGCTCGGCCGCTTCCAGGTACCGCTCCGGAGCGGCGGGAAGCACGTCCAGGTGCACCTTTCGGTCGGCCCCGGCACCGACGATGTCGACGACGCGGGCGAAAACCGGCTCGTCGTCGTCGCCGGCGACGACGATCGCGCCGGCGGTGATGACCGACGGGTCGCGGGCCTCGTCGAGGAAGGTCCAGACGTAGCCGGTCTCGTCGATCTGCTGCACGTCGCAGGTGATGTCGACCATGTCCAGACCTCCTTCCCGGTTTGATAGATACGGATTGTCGATGACGTCACGGGCCGCAAGCGCGGCCAGCACTTCGATCGTTGCGGTAGGCGACCGGTCCGTGACGACGGTGTAGTGCGGCGCGGTGAACGTCGGCAACAGCAGGAAGCCGCGATCGACTGCGTCCTCGACCCGAATGCGTGCGACTCGGCGCCGCGACGACAGTCGCCTGCCCTGCAGCAGCCGTGCGGTGTCGTCTGCGCCCCGGGACAGCTCGACGCTGATCCCAAGACACGGCAGGTAGCCGTAGGTGTAGGCGCGCGCGGTCCGGGCGGCGTGCTCGACGAACTTCTCGACGGTCAGCGGGGAACCACGCAGCAACAGGTGCGACCCAGCGGGTTCCCACTCTGCGTCGCGCAGGTGTTGCTCGATCGGCTCTGGGCCACCGGATCCCTCTCACAGCGTGAAGTGCTCCGCCCTCTGCTGGTGCGCGGTGATCGCGGCCGCGACGGCCGCACGTGATGCCGCGTCCTTGTCCGGCCACAGGTGGCCATAGACGTCCAGCGTCGTCTTGGCACTGGCGTGTCGTAGCCGGGCCTGGACGACCTTGACGTCGAGGCCGTCGGCGATGAGCAGGCTGGCGAAGTAGTGCCGCAGGTCGTGAAAGCGGAACTCCGGCGGAAGACCCGGTACTCGGCGGGCGCTCACGAACCGCGCGCTCGATCGCCCACGGCCCGGCCGCGCGTCCGGCCTCGTCGTCACGATCGTCGTCCCGTCGCCGATGACAGGCCGCCAGAGAGGAGCGCGAGCCGTCGGGATGGGCACCGGGGTCTTGCTGATCTCTGACTTCAGTGCTCGGCCGGCCACTGAACCGCAGGCGATACGACGCCGCGCATGAAGTCGACGTCGTCGGGCCGAAGCGCGGCAGGCCTCGGCCAGACGCAGGCCAACGAACGCGCCGAGCAGGATCGCGGCTGAAGTCCGCGCGGCAACAGCGTCGTGGAGCATCCAGACTGCTCGGTGGCTCGCGACGTAGGGTCGCTGGCTGCCCGTTCCCGGCGATGTTCGGCGCGAGCAGGGTTCCGGGCAATCACTCCGTCGTGCACAGCGTCGTTCATGAGCTGCGACAGCCGCGCGTGCAGGGCGTAGACGTAGGAGTCCGCGCGACCCTCCGACTGAGAGCCGGGCGGTCCATGCCTTCACGTCTGACGGCTTCACTGCGGAGAGCGCATACGATCCGAACTCGACGATGATCAGCCAGGTGGACCTCGGCCTGGCGGACAGTCTTCGGGCGGCGGGTGCGATATCCGTCGAGCCATGTCTCACACCATTCGGCCACGGTGGTGCGCGCGGTCTTCGGATCGACGTAGTCGCCGCGCACCTGCGCAGCGGTGATCTTGTCAAGCCAGCGCTGTGCATCGATCTTGCGGTCGAAGTGGCGGGCGTGCTCCTTGTTTGCGCCGTCGCGGTAGCGAGCCCGCCACCGCCCGTCCGGACGCTTCGCGATGTTGCCCATACCAACCGCCCTTCCTCGCCGGCGTGCAGGCTACGCCTCGGTGCTGACTGGATGGCCCCGTCGGTGATCGCGCTGTCGCCGCTGACCGTGTGGCTCGTCGAGCCAGGCCAGGATTTCGGACAGCAGTAGTGGATTCGGCGGCCGATCTTGAAGCTGAGCGGGCCGACTCGTTGGCTACGCCAGAAGCGCACGGTGGCGACAGGAGTGCGGAGGAATGCAGCAGCTTCCTGGATCGTGAGCAGCTTGTCGTCGTCGTTCATGGTCATGCCCCCTTTCGATCGTCGTCACACTTTCGGCCCTCACCCGGGAGAGGTGCGGGCACGGGTGGTCCAGGTGACAGTCGATGTCCGATCGTCACCGTCTCGTGATGCCTGGCGGTGATCGTCCGTGGCTCCTTCCCGATGTTGCCGACAAGACGGCGCGCGTAGTGCAACCGTTGGCGTCTTCTGTAGGTCGTGGCCGGTGTCCATGGCGAACACGTGAGCCGCGTTGGTCCTCCGTAGAAGGGCGAGATGTCGGGGATTGGTGCCATCGGTCGGCTACCCCATTCGGCTCGTTCTCTTGCGTGCCATGCCGTACAAGTGCTTCGGCACGGCGAAACACGACAGCGATCGGTGACGAATTCCATCGACGTTCGTGTGCGCTCACCGGTACGCTCGCTGACCGGCGCTCGCGCACATGCGATGCGGAGTTGTTATCGGCCGAAGCTCGGACCGTGTCGGCCCATGTCGTGCTGGACCGTGTGGTATTCGTGCTCGTGGCTGTGCATTCGCTCGCGGGCGGCGGTGTCGATCGGCGAGCGCGGTGCGCGAGTTCGGCGAGACGGCGCTAGCGCGGCGTCGTCGGCGTGCCAGCGCTCGTAATGATTGTCGAACCAGTCGCCCGGCTGGGCTGGCGATGGCGGGTTCGCGGCTGAGTCGGTCGAGGCGGCGGTTGACATGGTCGAGCCGGGTTTGACCGGCGATCGACCTGCTGGTCGGCCTGCTCAAGCCGCTGGTCAAGGTCGTCCGCGTAGCCGAGCGCGCCGTAGCGGAGCGGCATGTCGTCGTAGTGGCTATGGACCGGTCGGCGCTCCCGCCGAGCCTGCAGGTGCCGCTGCTCGGCGGCCTCGCTGGCCTGCTGTAGGTCGGCGATGTTCGGGGCGGCACGCTGGGCCTGGGCGCGCGCGTACTCGTCGAGCGCGTCGGCGATCCGGTGTCGGTCGTGGGCCAGGTGGCGAAGCGGGCGATGCGGTCGGTGCTGGTGGGCATGTCGGGCAGGTAGGGCTGCCACGTCGGTCGACCATCGGCCAGTGTTTCGGTGGCGCGGTTGACCGCGAACAGGCGGTGCCCGAGCCGGCCTGGCCCGGCCAGCACGGTGCGGGCGGCGTCCTGGGCGTATTGGTGCTGTTCGTGCCAACGCTGGAGCAGCCGGTCGCGCAGCTGCTCGGCGTGGCGGTCGATGGCGGCCGCGCTGCGGTCGGCCTCGGCGCGCGCCTGCTCGGGCGGCGGCCTGCGCCTGCTCGCGGCGCGGGTCGAGAACGGCGAGGGCCCGGTCCCGCTGCTCGCGCAGCGCGATGATTTCGGCGAGCCGCTCGCGCAACGCGGTGGCGCGTTGCAGCTCGCGCTGCCGGTCGGCCTGCTGGTTCCAGGCGTCGCGGAGGTCGGCGAGCACCTGATGCAGCGGGCGGGCGACGGTGTAGCCGGTGGCCTGCTGCGCGGCTCGCGCGGCGGCGTGCGCGACGCCGAGATCGGCCCGGTCGCGGGCGAACGCGTCCACCCACTGCTCGCGGGCGTCGTCGAGGTCGTCGGCGACCAGGTGGACGGGTTGGCTTCCCGGCCGCGGGTCATCGCCGACGTAGGCGGACGCGGCAGTGGTGTGGTCGTCGAGGACGAGGTGTGCGGTGGTCGTGGTGTCGCCTTGCGCGCCGTGCGCGGTGGTCGCGTAGGCGAGCTCGACGTGCTCGCGCACGTACTCGGCGGGCAGCGCGCTGGCCGCGGTCGCCGCGGTGACGGTGAGGAGCCGTCGCGCTGCGACGTGGGTGACGGTCCAGGTGTCGCGGTTGGCGACGTCGAGGCTGTGGTCGTTGCGCCGGGTCGCGACCCGGTCGCCGGCGCCGATCCGCTGACCGCGTGGCGTGCTGGCCGTGTGCTGGTCGTCGACGAGCCGGAGGCGACGAGCCGGTCGCGGATCGCCGCGTTGAGCGCGGCGGCCTGCTCGCGGGTGTCGCACCATCACGTCGATGGTGCCGGCCGACTGTGTCGTTCGGCGAGGACCTCGTCAGCGATCGCCTGCATGCCGGTCGTGCTCGCTCGTCGTGCAGCTGGATCTGGCCGCGGGCGTGCAGCGCGTCGAACACTTTGGCCGGGTTGTCGCCCGGCGCGCATCTGCAAGCTGAGCAGCGGCGTAGATCGGCGTCCGGCACGCGGATCGGCTGGCCGCTCGCCGGTGGTGGTCTCGCGGGTGAACCGGTGCACCACGTCGAGCGTGACGCAGGCGTCGGGTCGGCCCAGCGGTGCGCGAGGTCGAGCACCCCGCCGCGGCCGACCGCGGGCAGCTGGTGCCGATCGCCCACCAGCGCGAGCCGGGCGCCGGTGCTCGTCGGCGATGGTCAGCAGCGCGCGGGCGGTGTCCTGGTCGAGCATCCCGGCCTCGTCGACCAGCAGCACATCGCCTCCGCGCAGTTGCGCGTCCTGACTCGGGCCGTGGTAGACGCAGGCCGGTCACTGGGTCGAGCTCGCCGACGCGAGTCGGGTCCAGCGGCCGGCCTCGTCCCAGCGCCAGCCGTGCTGGTAGGCGAGCCACGCCGCCGACCCGGCGTCGGGCGCCGATCTGGTCGCGGCTGCCTGCGCCGCCTTCAAGCGTCGGTGTGACGACCACCAGTCGACGCCTTCTGCTCGGTCAGCGCGTCGCGCGCGGCAGCCAGCGTCGTGGTCTTGCCGGCACCGGCTGCACCCTCGATCACCACCAGTGCGGCGTCGCCGGTCGAGTGCGGCGACGCGGCCCGCTGCCCGTGTCGAGTGCGTACCGATGTCGACGCCCGGCTCGCACGCGTCTCGCGGGCTGCGGCGCGCGCGCGGCGAGGCGCAGCGACGAGGTCGGCTTCGACGTCGAGGACGTGTCGGGAGGTGAGTGCCCGCACGTGCTCCGGTGCTGCGTCCGTCTCGCGCAGCGGCACGCACAGCCCGAGCGCGCGGGCGGTGAGGTCCTCGGCGAGTTCATCGCGCACCGCGACATCAGCCACGAAGTGTTCGCGGGCGAGCAGCTGCTCGACCTCGCCGCGCACGTCGGCGGCGTTCCACGCCGAACGGCGCCGCGCCGAGTCGTGCGAGCACCTCGGCGGCGGCGGCGTCGCGGTCCAGCGCGGCCGGGCAGCGTCGAGGGCGAGCTGGATGGGCTTGTCGCGGTCGCGGTAGCCGAGCGCGGCCAGCTCGTCGAGCCAGCGGTCGCTGCATGTCCGCTCGCCGGCTCGGGGCACGACCTTGTCCGGCCGGGCGTCGGCCCACGCCCGCGCATCCCAGGCGCGCCGCTGCCCCGGCCCCGGCGCCTCGCCCGGATGCGCGGCGCCGCCAGTCGGCCTCGTAGCGGTCGATGTTGGCGCCGATCTGCGCCGCGCGGCGCGGAGAACGGACGCCGACGAACTCGGCGAGCTGCGCGATCTCGCCGGTCTCGGTAGAGGGTGTAGCCGTGCGCAGCGAGCGCGGCGCGGAAGCTCCGGGTCGCACATCACGGCGGCGTGCCCGATGCCGTTGATCGCGTTAATCGAGTCACGCACTGCCGACCGTATCCAGGCCGCGCCACTTGCCGGCGGCGAACACCCGGGCATTGATCTGCAGGTGCAGATGCCGGTGCGGGTCGCCGGCGCGCGAGGTGTAGTGCCGCACCGTCACCGCTTCCATCCGCTCGACGGGAACGGCTACCTGCGCGCCGCGCGGACCGACGCGCGTGGTCGCGTGCTGCCCGAGCCAGCGCGATGATCTGTTCCGCGGCTCGGTCCTGCGCCGCCTCGTACGCGGCAGCAATGTCCGCGTGCAGTTCGGCCGCGAGTGCTCCACGACTTGGGTCCGTTCACGACGACCTCGACGAACCGCACCCCGTGCGCGTCGGTGACGCAGCCGACCGCGCGGCTCGCCGCTGTCCGGGTCGAGCCCGGCGACCCACGCCTCGTACCTGTCACCGGTCAGCGACTCCAACTCGATCGCCGCGCCGCGTCCCGCGCCGGCGGTGAACCGGCTCGCTATCCCGGTGCCTTCGGCGAGGTAGTAGTCGTCCGCACGGGAGCGGTCGGCCTCGACGTAGTTGCGGGCAGCCGCCGCCGTTCCGCGGTACACCTTCACCCCGCCGTGCATTTACCCAACCATTTCCAATAACAGCCAATAACAACCAACAATGCGATTTCTGGTGTACCCTGACCGGCGTTTTCCGGCTACCAAATTGGTAGCATGCGTGCCGCATTGAGTAAAGGCTTGGGAATTGTTAGTTAGACACGGTTGCCGTTGGTAATAGATATTCGGCGTCATCGGATGGGCTGTTGAGAATTCGGGGAGGGCGGTCGAATGGTTAGATTCGCACGAAGGCGAGATGTGGCTGGTGGAACGAGACGTCAGTGCGAGGCCGGGTGACGGCTGCACACGACGGGATGCGCGGTGGCCTCGCGGCCGCCGACTGACTGTTGCACTTCCGCTCGACGTCGTCGGCGAGTTGCATCGGCAGCGCTCCAAATTGCATGTTAGGGACCACTGCAAAGAGCCGAACTCTCGACCGCCTGACGGCCTCACCCGAACAGGCAATTCAGCGGCGCGTTGGGACATCACAGATTCGTCGGGAGTCAAAACGCAATATGCAGCCGGGACATAGTCGCGATTAGGGCTTTACCGCCGCGTGGGCCGGGACGAAGTTCGGACGACCGTCGACCAAGCTCGACCGTCGAGCGCCAGACGTCTTGGACCACACACGAGATGACGAGCCGACGCGCACGGAATCCTGCTCCGCGGCACCCATGTCTGGGGGGCCGATCGGCGTCAACGACGCACATGTCACCCCGCGCAAGATCCGTCTGATACGCGCCGATCGACCGACGCCCTTGAGACGTCGGAAGTCGCCCAGATGGAATCTTCGGTGCTCCCCGGGGGACCCGTTCATGAATCGCAGGCTCATTGCCTTCGGAACGCCGCCGGAAAGCTAGCGCCGCGAGGCGTACCGGAACGACGCATCGTGTGCAGCAGCTGGTGGGCGAAAGCGCACGTCTGGAAAGGGCTGCATTACCCGGGCGGGCGGCAGCCATCGGGTGGCGAGGCGGTCCATCCGTGCCCAGTTGATCGGCGTGCGCTGACTGCGGCGCTCCAGCGCCTCGTGCCAGAGCTTGGTCACCTGGGTGGGGAAGGTGGCAACCGCTGCGCGGTTGCGCCGGGCACGGCGTAGTAGCTGCGGTGTCCCCGCACCACGCTCGCCAGCCACTGTCCCTGATCCGGGATGGGCCGATGTCGGCGCACCTTGAGTTCGTCCTTGACCTCTCGGAGCTTGGCCCGCATCCGCATCGGGACCGTGATACGCCGCACCCAGAACCGCTCGTCCCGCATCGTCGCGCAGATGTGCGTGAACCCGAGGAAGTCGAACGGCTCCGGTTTCCCGAGGCCGGGGACGGGAACGGAATCGAGGGGGGGGGAGAGGAAACGCGAAGGTCGATGGGGAACCGCTGGGCATCAGCCTCGTGCTCGAAGCCCACGATGAAGTCGTCCGCCCGGCGCACGATGATCACATCGCCGCGCGCGTGGCGGCGTCGCCAAGCCGAGATAATGGCACCCTGGGGCTCTCGGCAGGGCGAGCCTGCTCGTCGTCGCGTGCATCGCCTATCGGCACATAGGTGATGGCCGGGTGGGTGTCTCCGCCACGCCGTTATGGAGCGCGTCCTGCTCGGGGCAGGTTGTCGGACAGGTATGCAATATCGGCGGGCATGTTCTCGCGACGCGGCTTATGACTCGTCCGGCGGGGGCTTGTCCCGTGAAATGCGCCACCGGTTCCATGGCCACATGCCGTCAATCTCGACCTCGAGCGAGAAGCTCAAGACCACTCGAATCAGCACGATGGTCCCCAGGACGACGACGCTTTCGACGGACTGGTCGACCACGATTGTGCGGATGATGTCGGCGATGATGAGCACTTCGAGGCCGAGCAGGATCACCCGGCCCAGGTTCTTGCGCAGGTCCACCTCGCGGGGGGACGATCTCGCGGACGTAACGAGCAAACGCGCCGATTGCCCCGACGATCAGAATCGTCGCCCCAACAGCCTCCACGACGTCGACGATGTGCGAGAAGAACTCGCGATACGTCACGGCGCAACGCCACGAGCGCGCGCTCTTATGCGAGCGGGAGTCATCTCGGCCAGACCTCGTGCTGTCGTCCTGCGCGTGAACCCACGAACCTTCGGCTCCTATTCAATGGCCCAGCCACGGTCAGTTCGACGCGACTGCGGGATCCGGCTTCTTTCGGGGGGTGGGTTGCTCATGGGGTAGCTCGCCGGTGAATGCGAGGGAGATGAGGGCGAGAAACGCAGCACCCAGGAGCCCGGCCTTGAGTGATCGGAGCTGGGCTGTTTCATAGTCGTCTTTCACCGCGGCGGTCGTGGCCTGGTCGAGGCCCGCTTGCTTTGCGGCGCTCTCGACCTGGTCGGACGAGACGAAGTTGAGGCCGGAGCCGGCAGCCACACCGACCTGGTTCGAGACCTGTGCGCTGATGCGCGAGTCGTGCTGGACGGTGGAGGTGAAGGTGTTGGTCAGTCCGATCAGCACGATTGCGCCGATGAACGCGACACCGAGGGCCGAGCCGAGCTGCTGGCCGGTGAATTGCAGCCCGCCGGCCTCGCTGCGGCCCGACTCGTCGACCGATGACTGGATCACGTTGCCGAGCTGGGAGATCATCAGGCCCATTCCGATGCCGAGGACGCCCATGCCGATGGCGAACCCGGCGTCGGAGAGCGTGGGCTGAATCGTCGCGAGCAGGATGAGCACACCGGCGATGGTCACGACAAGTCCGGTCCGGACGATTGTGCGCACTGGGAAGCGGTTCGACAGCCTTGCGCCGAGTCCGGCGGTGACGAGCATGGTGATCGAGATGGGCAGCATCTTGATCCCGGTGTCAAGGGCATTGAGTCCGAGCACGAGTTGGAGATAGAGCGGGACGACGAAGAAGGTGCCCATCAGGATCAGGTTCTGGCTGAAGAGCCCGATGACTCCGGACCGGACGGTTGGGATCCGGGCCAGCGAGAGGTGGATGAGTGGGTCGCGCTTCGTCGCCTCGCGGTGCTGCTGCCACGTCTTGAACCCCCAGAGCAGAACGCACCCGGCCGCGATGACGAAGAGGGTGAGCGAGAAGCCGAAGATCGTGATGGGCGAGTTCTTGGGTTTGATCCATCCCCAGGTACTCGATTCGAGCACGCCGAAAACGAACAGTCCCAGACCGGCGGCCGACAGCACAGAGCCGACGCCGTCGAGTTTCGGCGCAGGAGCAGGACCGGGGGCGTCTTTCACCTTGCGGGTCATGAACAAGATGAAGCCGGCGATGACGACCTCGCCGACGAACACGATCCGCCAGGTGAGCACGGTCGTCGCCCACCCGCCCACGATGGGACCGACCGCGATCCCCGCACCAGCGACGCCACCAATCACCGCGTAGGCCGCCTTGCGTCGGGTTCCTTCGAAGTTGCCGGCAATCAACGCGGCGAGCGCGGGGAAGACGAGCGCGGCACCGACGCCTTCGAGCACCGACCATCCAAGAGCGAGGACGGCCACCGTCTGCGACGCCGCGGTCAGCGCCGAGCCGCAGGCGTAGATGATCAAGCCGATGACGAACGCCCGTCGGCGGCCGATGATGTCGCCGATCTTGGCTCCGGTGAGGATGAGCATGGCCATCACCAGGCAGTAGAGAGTGATGACGGCCTGGATCGTGGTTACCGTGGTATGGAAGTCCTTGACCAGCTGGCTGATCGAGACATTCATCACGGACTGGTCGAGCACCATGAGGAACTGTGCCGTAGCCAAGGCAACGAGCGCCGACCCACCCCTGCTCGTCGAGGCGTTCATCACCCTCCTCCATGTCGGCCAAGTTCGGATTCAGATCGAGCGGGTCGGTGGGTTGATTGGATCGCGCGAGGCGTCAATGGCTCCAGGGCCAGACCCCACCGCTCTCGGCGCCTCTCGATGATGCCGCGAGAGCGCGACGGTGGCTATCCGTTTCCGGCAGTGCCGTTCGCGGATGGCCCACGCGGCGACGGCCTCCTCGGCAAGAGACTCCGGATCAAGAAGCGCTTCCGGTCGTTCTCATGCACGGTGCGAACGAGCCGATGACTCGAAATCGCACACAGAAGGCCGAGCACGCGGCTGAACCTCAACTCTCAGCCTGCGTTCGGCGACCGAGAGTCGTGCTCGGTGACTCGCCGAACAGCGCCCGGTACTGACCGGCGAAGCGGCTCAGGTGCCAGAAACCGAAGTCGGATGCGGCGCGACCGACCGTGTCATGTCCCGGCGGCCCGTGCAGCAGCGCATGACGGACCTCGTGGAGGGCGATGAGACGCAGGTACGCAGTCGGCGACATCCCATAGCACTCGTGGAACGCGTGCCGGACCCACCGCTCCGACGCACCGGACGCCACGCAAAGATCGGCAAGCGTGACGCCTTGGTATCGCGCACGCGCCGCGTGATCCTCACACGCACGCACGATGCGCACACTGTTCGAGCGCGAGCGCGGGTTATTCACTCCCCGACGGTTCTCGCCGGCGAGCGATCGCGCCGCGATTTCGACCAGCCGGCCGCCCAGCGCGGTCGCGCCGGGCTCGCTCAGGCTGCATTCGCGCGTGTCGCGTGCCGCTCGCAAGACGAAGTCGAATGCGTCGTGCAGGACCGACCGATCAACCGCGCGCACCGTGCGGAACTCTCCGCGGCCCGGAAGGTCGAGCTGGATTCCCAGCGCCTCCGCCGTCCGATCCAGCGCGTCCGGCGCGAACGACACGATCCCGAACTGCAAGGGGCCGCCGATCGCACCTGCGACCTCGGCCGCCTCGCCCCAGACGTGGAGAACGTCGGGCGTCAGCTCTTCGCCGTTGAAGTAGCCGGACACCTCCTGACGGAGCGGGGTGAACAGGCCGATGCGATGCGCCACCGTCTCACCGGCGGTCGCGAACGGAAACGAATAGTCGCCGACCTCGACGAGAACCTTGCCGATGTCGGCTCGCGCCCACTCGGCGCGGATGGCGCCGGGGCGCAACGTCTTCGGCGCCGTGCGCCCCGAGGCGACCGTGTCAACCAACTCGTCGATCATCGTGACGACGCGGCGGCTTACATCCAACACGGTCCATGTTCTACCGCGAGGTCGCGTCACGGCTGTAGGGCATCTCGATCGTTCCGAAGGGTCTTTGGTCCCGAGCTCGGTGCTCGACGCGCTCGTCGAGTCGAGAGACGACCGTGCCGGCATGGTCTCGCCTCGTCACCAGTAGTGACCTTGTCGCCACCGCGACGAACATCCGGCGGAGTGCCGTTGGCGGATAGACGCGCGCCACCGTGCCGATGATGCTGGATGACGACGCCCTCTGCTCAGAACAGCGGCGCTCTCCATCGACACGAGGAGTTCCTCTATGAGTGATGAACGACCCCTGCTGGACACCGTGCTCGAAATGACGGCGGACTCGGTCAGACGTGCCGGCCTGGGTGACCGCGACCTGATGATGGTCCGGCTCACTGCGCTGGCGGCAGTGAACGCGCCCCCGGGTTCGTACTTGCTAAACCTCGCCGCGGCGGCCGACACCGACCTGACCGCGGAAGAGATCCGAGGCGCCTTGATCGCTGTCGCCCCGATCATCGGCACACCGAAGGTGGTGTCCGCCGCCAGCGCCATCGCCACCGCACTGGGCATCGCGCTCGAGCTCGAAGATGCGATCCAGAGCGGTGAACCGTCGGCCTGACCGGCTGGAGATCTACGCGGACCCGCTGCCCTCTCTGTGTCGGATGCAGGCGCTTGTTGGCTGTTGCTGCGGTCCACGGAGGTCGGCCGGCTCGCGGGTATCCGTGGCGGAGATGGGGCGCATTCTCGACCGTCCGGCTAGACCTCGCCGGAACCGGCGGCAGCGTTGGCTTTTCGAGAGCTTCATCGGTGACAGTGGGCGATTCTGCGGCTCCGCGAAGTTCGGCCAGTTTGGCTTTACGGCGTCCGCTTCGCTGACTGGCGCTAAGACGCAGACGCCGGCTTTGCCGGCGCCCAGCTCGGCACCGAGGCGTTCACGGTCTGCCTTGTCGAGGCCGAGGCCCTTGTGGTGAAGCGCGCCTAAGCCGCCGCCGGCACCCACTAGTTCGTAGCCGTTCCGCTCGTAAAGAGCTCGAACCTGGAAAAGCGTAGGTGAAGTGGACGGTCTGGGAGCACCCGCGGGCCGCGCCCCCTCAATCAGGTCGCCGCCTCAGCGCTCCAGTCCGGACAGCCGCCATACGCTCGCCCTCGCCCTGCAACCGCCGACTGCCCACTGTGGACGGTGTGTCCATGAAACTGTCCATGAACTCCCGCCGGTCCGTGACAGTTCAGACAGCAATCACAGTCGCAAGGTCAGTATTTCGGGCGCCAAGCAACGGCCGCAGCGATGCTGCCCCTACCTCAGGCCAAGAGACGGTAATGGCACGACTGGCTGCCCAGATACCCAGCGGGAACGCTGCTGCTGTATGCGAGCGTGTCGGCATACTGCGTGGGTGATCGGAACGGGTCAGCTCGGCGACACGAACACGCGTCGGCTGGATCGTCGTTCGAGGGAGCGCCATGAACGAGCCCAGTGAGCGGCCTGCAGAGTCCGAAGCTGCCGCGCCCGACGCCCGCCTCACCGAGGATGTGCGCCCCAGCCGACAGCCAAACTGGCTCGCCCGTGCTCGGAAGTACCGAGCCGACCTTGAGGAACGGCCACGGATCGGGTTCCTCGTTCGTTCCAGCCGGCGGTACGGCGAGATCGAGGGCAAGCACCTGTCGCTGGTGATCGCGATGAACCTGTTCGTTGCCATAATCCCGTTGCTTATTCTCGGCTACGCATTTCTTGAGGCGTTCAATCCGCATCGGAGTTTCGGCGTGGTCGTTGTTCACGCCTTCCATCTGACCGGTGACACCGCACGTACCGTCGAAAACACGTTCACCACCGCCAATTCGGGCAAGAGCACCGCGCTGAGCATCAGCATCATCTCGCTTCTCATCACCGGCTTCGATATCAGTGCCACCGTGCAACTCGCCTACGCCCGGGCCTTCGCCGTGACCCCTCTCACCGGTCTGCGCAAATACCTTCGCGGAGCGGCCTGGCTAGTCGTGTTGCTCGCCGTGACGGGCGGGGGCCTGACACTTCGGTACCTGATCGTCGGCCGGCCGCCCTGGGTCCTCCTCATCGCCATCCCGGCCTATCTCCTGCTGCAATTCGGTTTCTTCATCGTGACTCCCCGCTTACTGCTGGACCTACCCTTCGTGTGGCGGGATCTGGCACCCGGGGCAGCGGTCAGCACCAGCGCTGCGGTCCTGATCAGCGCTGTGTCCTCGTTCGAGCTGCGCCGCTGGTTGAGTGCATACGGGCACGCCTACGGTGGCTTCGGTATCGCCTTGTCGATGGTCGCGTACCTCGGTATCCTCGCCCTGTTCTGGGTGTGGGTCGCCGCCATGATGGGCGTGTATTGGGAACGCAAGGCGGGATCGTCTGCGGTTTCCGCGATGCATAGGCTGTCGGCTGATATCGCCCGCTCCTAGAAGAGCCGTCCAGGCGGTCACGTCAGGAGCTCGTCGGTGTTCAGCGCTTGCGGCCCGAACTGACCTACAGACAACATCGCGCGACCGGACACCCCGAAAGGTCCGAAAGGAACACCGACGATTTGAGCCCGGCGTCCTCGAGCAGCCTTCTCCATCCACTGCTTCTCTCGAGATCCACTGCTTCTCATTTGCGACACACGTCGCCATCTAGCCCTCAGCCCGTCGTAGCTTCGGGCTAATCGGGCTTCGCCAGAACGAGGCGTTCCTAGCCGGGGACTTGTGAGTAGCGCCCTTATTCGCCAGGGCGTTTGTTACGCATCACTTCTTATGAAGATGCACCGACACACATTTCGAGGAGAACCGGGACCGAAATTCGCTCATCCCCGGGGCGACAGGACCGCGAGCAGCAGGTTGCGCACGTACCCGGTGAAGTCAGCAGTCCGGAACGCCCGCCCGAGCACGATGGCCCGGGTCGTGCCGACTCGCTCCACGATCTAGCCGCCACCGCCGCCCTAGGTCAGTCAGTGATCTCACATGTCGCGCTCGGCGGTGATCCGTCCTGCTGCGACAGCGTCGACAAGAGTCTGCTGGTCGCGTTCGTTCTGGTCGGCGTAGGCGGTGGCGAATTGGGTGATGGCCTGGTCGAACACGTCCGAGCCAGTTCCATCAGGAAGTACGTCGAGGCGAACAGCAGCAGGAAGAGGGGAACGATCAAACCCAGCGCCTCGACTGCTTGCACAGCCGGGTAGCGCGAGCGAGTGATTATTGTGACCTACCACCATGACGCCCGCGAAGACCAGCAGGCCAGCCAGCAGACGCACCGCCGTGTCGGCACCCAACGGCCGGTCCAGCGGAAGCAGGCAGTACAGATCCACCAGCACCGTCGCGAACAGGAGACTGTGCAGCACCGCCCGGATAATGAGGCGCCTTCGCTTTGCCCGCGGCAGTTCCTGGTAGGAATCACCGGCCATATTCATCCCCTCAGCGGCCGAGTGTGTGCGTCAACGCTTGTCTCCTGGCGGGCCGCTGGCAGAGGATGGGGCTCCATCGCTTCCGCCATGATCGCCGCGCGGGCCAGCCCGACGTGGAGGCGCGTTCTTGGCGGGCTATGGACGCCGGAACAGCAGCCGTGCGACCTCCCGGAACGGCACAATCAGGTACACCGCTATACCGAAGTACACCGCCACCGCCGCTACCGGCCAAACGAGCCCGATCAGGATCGCGATCACATACCCGATCACCACGGGCAGGAGTTTTCGTCGCGGGCCCTGGACCTCATCGCCGTCTCCCTGCGGCGCGTAGAGGTGCTCGCGCCGCGCATACGCATCCATGGCGGACCCCATGACGCGGATCGCCAGCAGTGTCAGTCCGTAGACCGTGACCGCGACACGTTCGGCCCCTACATCGTGCAGGGCGTCGGCGACGAGCCGGGTCGGGAACGGCAGGAACGCCACCACGAGCAGACAAAGCAGGTTGATTTGCAGGAGGATCGGATCTGACCGCGTGAGCCGGTCGGTCAATGCGCTGTGGGCGAGCCACCCAGCGCCGATCGTCAGGAAGCTGACGGCGTACGCCAGGTAGGCAGGCCAGGCATGAAGCACCTGCTCCAGCGGTGTGCCAGGCGGATGAACCGCGATGTCTAGGACGAGCAGCGTGGCGGCGATGGAGAACACGCCGTCGCTGAAGGCCGTCAGCCGGTCGGTACCCAGGAACCGGCGTCCACGCGGCGTGTTTTCGTCATCTGGCACGGTACGATCCCCTTCGCGTAAGCCGGCAGGCGTTGGCAACCCCCTGTGGAGGCAGGCCCTCCAATCGGCGGCCGGGTAGCACGCGCCTAGCCTGCCCGATCGGCAGTAGTTATGGCACTCGGGGCCGCGCCGGCAGATGAGCCCCCGGACGGGCGTTCAGGCCCGGTCTGTTCTGGCCGCGGTTTCCCCTAGGTGAATTCGGGTGGTAGGTGATGACGGGTCACCTGCCTGGGTGTGAGCCTGAAACCGTGACGCAGCGGCCGGTAACGGCCGGGGCGGAGCTGAACTGCTTGGCAAAGGATGCCAGCGAAACTGGAGGAGGTCGGCATGTCCGGGTCCGGTAGCACGTTCATCCTGGTGGCGACATATCCGGATGAAGCAGCAGCACAGGACGACTACCAGGTCGTCAAGGACGCTCACGCAGCGGGCCTGGTGGGTTCCTACGATGCGGCTGTGGTCACCAAGGACGCCAGCGGCAAGGTGCATGAGAACAAGGACGAGACGGCCACCCGCCATGGTGCCTGGTGGGGCATCGCCGCCGGGGCGGCGGTCGGGGTCATCTTCCCGCCGGCGGTCTTGGGCGCGGCCGCGGTCGGTGGCGTGGTCGGCGGGGTCAGCGGGCACCTGTCCCGGGGAATGTCGCGTTCGGACGCGAAGCAGCTGGGGGACTTCATCGACCCGGGGCAGGCCGGGCTTGTTGTTGTCGGCGAGAGCAAGGTCGAGGAAGCGATCAAGAACGCGGTGACCAGGGCGGAGAAGCAGACAGCCCAGGAGCTTGACGTCGACCCCAAGGACATCGACAAGGCTCTGCAGGAGGCGGTCAAGGAGATGTAACCCGCCAGGCCGCCTATCCTAGCCGTGAAATTCAGAAATTCTAATGCCAAGAAAAGGGGTAGAAGAGAATGAGTGAAGACCGACCACTGCTCGACACGGTCATCGAGATGACCGCATCATCGGTGAGCCGCTCTAACCTGAGCAACCGTGAACTCATGTTGGTCCGCCTTGCTGCATTGGCAGCCAGCGACGGCTCCACAGCCTCGTATCTATTGAACCTGTCAGCGGCCGCTGATGCGGGCCTGACGCTTGAAGACGTGCAAGGCGTCCTGATCGCCGTGGCCCCGATTGTCGGTACTCCCAGGACCGTGTCCGCGGCCACCGCGGTCGCCGGGGCCCTCGGACTGGCCGTAGCCATCGAGGACGCCATTGAACAGGAGCAAGCGTCAGCCTGACTGTCCGAAAACTCCGGCGCCACGATGACGTCGTGGTATCCCCCGGACCTTCGCCCCGGTCGACTGGCAGTCGGCTGGCGACCACGACGAGGCTGTAATCGCCGCCTACCTGTTGCGGATTCTCGACGCACACGCGACAGCGTCACGTTCGCCGCGCTGGCCGACTTGTGCACCCAGGGTCGCGTCGGCTGCAGACCGTCCAACAGGCCCTGGCTCGCATTGGGTTGATCCTGGCCGCCAAGGGCAGGACGGACGCCGAGGTGCGCGTCGAACGGATCACAGCGCAGACCGGCGTGTGACTCGGGTCGGCGACGTGCGTGCCGATATACACCGATGACCTAGGAGACATCCGATGACTACCGAAGCCGCAGACAACAGTGCGTCTGACTCGGACCGGGGTGCCCGGCAGCAGGGTGGTTGCATGAGTTCTCGTTTGAGGTCCGCTGCCGGAATGTTGGTGGTGGTTGTTGCCTTTCTTGGTGTGCTTGCTGGCTGTGGTGGCAGTAGCGCACCGAGCCCGTCCAGCGCTGCGAAAGCGTCCACCACTTCCTCCACCGGAGGCTGCGCTGACGTCGCGGCCTTGAAGGCCTCGCTGGCGGCCCTGACTCAGGTGAGGCCGTTGCAGGACGGCGTCGCCGCACTGCAGGCCGCGATCGCGAACGTGAAGACCAGCTTGGATACCGCGGTGGCCTCGGCCCCTGCGACCCTGCAGCCGGAGGTGGCCCAGGTGAAGTCGGCGTTCGCTGTGGTGCAGGCGTCGGTCACCGGTCTGAGCACCGACAATCTCACGCAGAAGGCGCCGTCCATCGTCGCGGCGCTGACCCAACTAGGTACCGCAGCGTCGGGGCTGGCCTCGGCGTTGACGCAGAACTGCCCTGGGAGCTAGCGAAGCCGGCATCCCTGGGGTGCGAACCCGGCCCGTGCTTCACCTACCGAGAGGACCATCGCCATGACCGAAGACCGACCGCTGCTCGACACCCTGGCTGACATGACCGCGGCATCGGTCGGCCCGTGCTGACCTGGCTGATCGCGATTTGATGCTGGTCCGCGTGGCTGGGCTGATCGCCGTGGACGCTCCTCCGGCGTCCTACCTGCTGAACCTCGGCCCGGCGGTCGACAGCGGGCTGACCCTGGTAGACGCCGAGAGCGTGCTGGTGACGCTCGCCCCGATTGTTGGAGGCCCCCGGGTCGTGGATGCAGCCGCGAACATCGCCAGTGCACTCGGGCTCGCCGTGGCCATCGAGGACGCGCTGGAGGCCGATGAAGCCTGAGGCAACGCCCATCCGATACGACCACCCACGAAGGAGTTGTGATGGAAGGACTGGACACGTTCGCCGCGTTCGCCGCGACCTACGACTCACTTGATGCCGCCGAGGCGGACTACAAGGCCATCAAGTCGCTGTACTACGACGAGCACATGGTCGATACCTATGACGCTGCGGTCATCGCCAAGAACGACAAGGGCAAGGTCAAGATCGTCAAGAAGCACGAGCAGCCGCTGCGCTAGGGCGCCTGGGTCGGGGGCGGGCGGACTGGGGTTGGCGACCGGGTTGTGCGTCGCATTGTTCTCGAGCACCGACCACCCGAGGGCGAGCACAGCTACCGACTGGGACAGCGCGGTCAGCGCCGAGCCGCAGGCGTAGATGATCAGTCCGATGACGAACGCCCGACGGCGGCCGATCATGTCGCCGATCTTGGCCCCGGTGAGGATGAGCATCGCCATGGTGGCAGGTCGCTGGCGACGACGCTGCCGCTGGATGAAGGAAGGCCGGCTATGCCCTGCAATGGATCGCCCCGTCTGGGTGACACGCGGCTGGTATGTGCGGGCCGGCAGTTGAATCTGGCAGTCCACAACTTCAAGGCGCGTCATGCATACAATCGCCGCCGCTAGTTCGAGCGGTGGCATCGGCACCTGGGCGTGCCTGGCTGCCTTCGCCGTCACCACGGCCGGGTGCACGGGTATCCCATTCACCGGGACGCCGCGATCGGCGCTGCCGCCGTCTGCGCCAGCCAGGGTCAGCTGAATATCGCGGCCGTGCTTATCGTGGCGGCCATAGGCAACGAGGCCGGCGGGCTGCTGGGCTTCCAGGTCGGCGACCGGTGGGCCGGCAGCTCTTGGAACATCCGGTGCCCGCCCTGAAGATACGGAAGAAGGGCGTCGCCAAGGGGGAGGAGGTCTGCAAGAAGTGGGACGCGCCGCCGTGCCACTGAGCAGGGGTCCGGCGAGGGCTTGGCATGACAGACCCGCAGGCACAACGGGTGCCCGCTGCTCGCGGCCCGGCCGCTCGCGTGCGGGCCTTCCGCACGAGAGTCGGCAAGACGGGAAGGCCTCCCGGGGCATCTGCCGACATCACGGACGGCAGGCACCCACTCAAGGGACCTTAGGCCTGTTGACCACACGCTTCGTGGCAACAAGATTGCAATGTAACAATAAGGTATTGACGACGCTGTCCCACGCCCTGGAAGCAGGAGTTCTTGGCCGAGGGGGGGCGATGGGGGACGGTGTGGCTGTCGGCTCGGGGCCGGTCCTGATCGCGACGAAACTGCGACCGCCGACGGTGAGCGATCAGGTCGTTGCGCGTGAGCGGCTTGCGGAACGGCTTCGGGCCGGGTCGGGTCTGGGGCTCAGCCTGGTGGCATGTCCGGCGGGTTACGGGAAGACCACCCTGCTGGCGGAGTGGCACAAGGTTGAGGCGGCGCGGAAGCCTGTCGCGTGGCTGACGCTGGACGAGGGCGACAACGACCCTGTGGTGCTCTGGTCCTATGTGATCGAGGCGCTTCGCAGGGCCTGCCCGGCGGTCAGCCTGCCGACGTCACCGCAGATGGTCGGGGCGGCATCTATCGTTCACATGGTGCTGCCGCGCCTGGTGAACGAGTTGGACGATCTGGGTGAGGTTGCGCTGATCCTGGACGACTTCCACCGGCTTTCGGACGGCGTGGCCCACGAGAGCCTCGCCTGGTTCGTCCGTCATGCACCGCCCACCTTCCAGCTCGTGCTCTCAACCAGGACTGAGCCGGACCTTCCGCTGGCTGCGCTGCGCGCCCATGGTGAACTGCTCGAGCTACGAGCCGACGATCTGCGGTTCACCTCCGAGGAGGCGGACGCCTTCCTGAACGGCCGCCTCGGGCTCGACCTCACGCCCGAAGATGTCGAAGGTCTGGTGGTGAAGACGGAGGGATGGCCGGCCGGGCTCTACCTCGCGGCGCTCTCGCTGCGGCACGCTGCCGACCGCCATACTTTCGTCCGCCGATTTGGCGGCTCGAACCGCCACGTGATCGATTTCCTGGTGACCGAAGTGCTCCAGGCCCATGACCCGCCGGTGCAGGCGCTGATGCTCCGCACTTCGATTCTCGAACGGCTGTCCGGCCCCCTGTGCGATGCGCTGCTGGACCAGCAGGACTCGGCCGCGATGCTCGAGACGCTGTCGCGGACCAACCTGTTCCTCGTCCCGCTCGACGACGAAGGCGGGTGGTACCGCTTCCACCACCTGTTCGCCCAGCTGCTGCGGGTGGAACTCGAGCGGCGCGACCCGGGCGTGGCCCCGGCGCTGCACCGTCGGGCGTACTCCTGGCATCGTGATCACGGGACGACCGACGAGGCGATCCAGCACGCAATAGCAGCCGAGGCTTACGCCGAGGCCGCCGAGCTGATCCAAGGACCCTGGGTCAGCTACGCCAACACGTGCAGGTACGACACTCTCCTGGCCTGGATCCGTCGGCTCCCCGACGCGATAGTGAACGGCGACGTGCATCTGCTTCTGGTTCAGGCGTGGGTGCTCTCGCTGTCGGCCAGGCGGGAGGAGGCGGCGCGGGCCATCGCGGCGGTCGAACGGCTGGGCGATCTGGGCGCGGGGCCGCTGCCGGACGGCTTCAGCTCGGCTGAGGCGAGCCTGACGATGCTGCGGGCCTGCTTTCCGTGGGGAGATATCGGCGCGCAGCTGGAGAATGGCCGCCGGGCGGCCGAGCTTGAGGGCCCAGGGTCGCCTTGGCGGCCATTGGCTTGCTGGGTGGTCGGCGTGGGCCTGTACTTCCGGGGTGAGCCTGGCGAGGCCGACCGGTGGTTCGCGGAATCGGCGGCGCTGGCGCCCGCGAGCGCGCAGTGGCTGTCTGGCGAGGCGTCGCTGGCCTACCGATCGTGGATCGCCGGCGAGCGGGGCCGTCTTGAAGAGCAGCGGATGCTGGCCGAGACGGCAGCCGAATTCGTGCGGGAGCACGGCACCGAGAAGGTCATCGGCGTGGCTCCGCTGGCGCTGGGAGTATCGCTCGCCGCGCGCGGCAGGCCCGAGGAGGCACTGCCGCTGGTCGAACGCGGCGTCGCCCTCTCACGGACCTTTGGCCAGCCCATCCAACTGGCGAATGCGCTGCTCAGCCAGGCGCCGGTGCTTCGGGCCCTGGGCGAGCACAAGCGTGCCGCGGATGCGATAGCCGAGGCGAGATCCGTCCTCGAATCCTGCCCTGATCCGGGGATCCTGGCCGAGAGGCTGGCTGCTCTCGAGCGGCCACCGCAGATCCGCCGCGTCCGATCCGGAGATCAGGAGCTGACGCAGCGGGAGCTCCGGGTGCTCAAGCTGCTGCACGGCAATCTGTCCGAGCGAGCTATCGGCCGTGAGCTGTATGTGGCCCACAACACAGTTCATAGCCACGTAAGGTCGATCTACCGCAAGCTTGGCGTCTCTTCGCGCGCCGACGCCCTCCAACTCGCCCGCGAGCTCAGACTCCTCTAGCCATACGCCTCGCTACCCCGCGATACGTGCCAGCGGGGTGCTCGCACGGGCGGTGACAACGCAGAAGTGGGGCTGTTGCTGCTGCGGCGAGGCGCCTGAACCGGGATCTCCTGGCTTTCTGCGCGCGTTTCACCTAGGTGGAAACGGCCGGCAGGTGGTGACAGGTCACCTGCCTGAGTGTGAGCGTGCGCGTGATGAATAGCGATCGGGTGCGAGGCAGAAGATACCGGCTGGTTCTTGGTGGCGAGCTGGGCGAACCGTTCGGTTTCCTGTTCGAAGGGATGCAGATGGAACGGGTCGCGGGCACGACGGTGCTGACCGGCAGCGTGATTGACCAGGCGCATCTGCACGGGCTCATCCAGCGGACGCAGGAGCTGGGCCTTGAGCTCATTTCCATCGAACCGGCGGGCGAGGGGTCAGATGAGACCGAACGTCCGGCTAGCTGACCGCGGCGCAGCGCGGGCGGTTCGAGCTCCGCGTTGTCACCCCGATCGCCGCGGCGACGGCATCGCTGTGCGCTGGTCGTCATCACGGGCTCCCCGGATCGTCTGGTTGTTTCCGTTCCACGTCCGGCCAGGCCCGCGCCCGTATCCGGTGTCCTTCGGCCCGGCCCCGCAGGACACGGGGCTCGGAAGGAACAAGGCCGCAGGTTGCCCGCTGGTCGGGCAGCTGTCACCTGCGGCTCAGCGAGGACTCGGGTGCCCTTCGGGCGGCCCAGGCTACCCACCGTCTGCACCATCGACCATGGGCTGGAACCGCCGATGCAAGGAATTCCTGGCTGTCGTTCTGCTGAGAGGCCTGCCTGCCTGCTGGCCGGAGCACTGACGGTGCGCCTGACCGGTGCTTTCCTGGCCACGCTCTGTCCGGGCCAGGCCGTAAGGCCCGCGCAGCACCCGGCTGGCCTGGCGCAGAGCAGGCATGCGGCGGCAGTGCCCACGGCCAGCCGGCCAGTGTCAAGACGATGACGGCTGAACCGCCTGGAAGCCCGGTCACCGAAGGAGTCCGCAGCCTGGAGGTGCGCTGGATCTTCCTGGGTGAGCTGGAGCCCGCGACGGCCGGATGGTTCGCGCGCTTCCCGGCCTGGATGGAGTCACGTGAGGACGCCTACCTGCTGGATCCGCAGTTGCCCGGGCTGTCGGTGAAGGTCCGCGGGGGCGGGGCGCTGGAGGTGAAGGCCTACCGCGGCAGCCCGGGAATCCTGGAGGTGCCGAGCCGCGCCCGCGGGCGCATGGAGTTCTGGCAGAAGTGGTCCTTTCCGTTCAGTCCGCTCCTCCCCGGCAGCGACGACTCGCCCGGCTGGGGACCGGTAGCCAAGAGGCGGCGCATCAGCCGGTTCTCATCGGCCGGTGGGCCGGTCGTGGCGCGCGGCGCGGGGCTGGGCCTGCAGCCGCGGTGCGAGGTGGAACTCACCGAGGTGCACACCCGTGGCCAGCACTGGTGGACCCTCGGCTTCGAGGCGACCGGCCCCGCCGATCTGCTCCGCAGCGAACTCCAGGCCACCGCAGCGCTCGTGTTCGCCCACGCCCTGCTCGGTCGCGTGCAACCCGGCCTCGATGAATCCCGGTCGTATGCGGAGTGGCTGGGCCAGCAGCCCGGCACCGACAGTGGCGGCGGCGCGTGAAAACTGTGTCTCTGCCGAGCCGCTGGCCGTTCCGCTCCGCCCACGCTCGGCGTCGGCCCAACCGGGAACGCGGGCGACATCATCTCCGCCGATCATGTCGAGGTTGTAAGGCTGGCGCTGCCAGCGCATGGCCGAAGCCAAGCACGGTCAATCAGATGGTGGGCTGGGACGCACAGAACTGGTGAATCTGGTACGAACGCGCGCCCCCAATTCCAGGCCGGGTATCCCTTTCCGTTGCCGGCATCGTCCTCGCCGTCGCCGGGGTGACGTCGCAGCGCGGCCCGATCTTCACCGCCGGATTGGCGGGGTCTGGTGGCCGGATTGGTGTCCATCGCCCTGGGCGAATACGTTTCGGTCAGCAGCCAACGCGACAGCGAAAAGGCGCAACTGGCCATGGAAGGCGCCGAGTTACAGACGACGCCGGAAGATGAACTCGTCGAGCTGACCGCGATCTACCAGGCCCGCGGGCTAGGCCCGAAACGGCGCATCAGGTAGCGGTCGAGCTCACCCCGCACGACGCGCTCGCCGCGCACGCCCAGGCAGAACTCAAGATCGATCCCGAAGAGCTGGCCAGCTCGGTACACGCCGCAGGTGCGTCGGGGATCTCGTTCCTGCCCGGTGCTGTGCTGCCGATGGCGGCGATCCTGCTTTCACCACCGTCCCAGCGTGTACCGATAACCTTCATCGCCGTGCAGATCGCACTCGGCGTCGCCGGCGCGGGTAGCGTCCGCATCGGCGGCGGCAACCTCCGACTCGCCGTCACCACGTCCTCATCAGTGGCGCCGCCGGGCTCGCCCTGACCTGCGGCATCGGGCCACCAGTTCGGCGCCGCCATCGGCTAGCCAACCGCCCGCATCCAACCATCGCCGCCGGCACTGCGTCCGCGGCGATTTCCTCCTCCCGGATGCCAATGCCATTTACGTGGCCTCCCGTGCGCCAGCCTTTGCTCCCAAGTTGTGCCGCAAGGTGACCCTGGGCGTGGCGCGGTTTGCGGTCAGCGGTGGTGTCGTTGACGTGCTCATTGCCGGGGCGCGAAATGGAACGGTCTCGCAGGTCCATCCGCCGGCTGGGCGAAGGATCGCGGCTTCGAATGTCAGGCGCAGCGCCGGTCCAATACTAAGACGCAGCCACATAATGACGACCGTCCTCGCGGACGACCCGCGCAGATAGCGACGCCAGATTCGGCAACGGCAGCGGCAGCTGACAGAAGCGTAACTACGCCCCGCCAAGTCGTGGCCCTGGTTGTGTTCCCCGTTTCTCTGCCTCACGCCGAGAACGCAGTTCAGGCGCGCGTCGCGCACGAAGAGATGATCTTGATCGAGGTCGACGTTGATCTACGTCGGTCCGCAAATAGTCCGCAAGAAGTTAAGCAGAAGTCGCAACTGATCAACCCTGACCAACGGTGAAACGCCCGGATTTGCTGCCCTCCAGCGTCAACAGTCGATAGCCATTAGCCGCGGAATAGTTCGAGCTCTACTACGACGTCTGACCTGCTCTGACGCTGGAGGCCCCGGATTCCGGGGCCTCCAGTCGTTTCCGAGGCTCTTCGTGACCGTCTAGTCCGCAGAATCTCGCGCGAGTGTGCGTAGCTGGCAGCGCAGTGCCCGAGCCGTCTACCGCCGGGCGCTCGAGCTGGCCACTACAACCCCCGAGCAACGGTTCCTGACCCGGCGGCTCGAACAGCTCTAACCCGTGCTGTCCCCCGGGCGGGCGCTCGTTCGTCGCCAGGGTATGAACGACAACCTTCCCCACGCGCCGCGGGAGCTGCACAGCCGCAGCAGCGCCGGGCTCCAGGTCAGCCTGTGGTGGTCACCCACCGACGGTGCGACCTGGGTCGCCGTGCGCGATACCCGCACCGACACCGGGTTCGTCCTGCCGGTCCGCACCGGCGAACGGGCCCGCGACGTGTTCGACCACCCCTACGCCCACGCCGCGAGCCGCGGCATCCCCACCACCGCCCGCGCCGCGTAGCCCGCGCCACCACATCCACGGAGACAGCCATGAACACCGCCCCTGCGACCGTCCTGCGCGCCGCCCGGGCCGATCCAACCCCCGACCCCCGCCGGTGGCTCATCCTGGGCACCGTCGGCCTCGCCCAACTCATGGTCGTGCTGGACGCCACGATCGTGAACATCGCGCTGCCGTCCGCGCAGCGGGCCCTGGGCTTCACTACCGCGGACCGGCAGTGGGTGGTCACCGCCTACGCGCTTGCGTTCGGCAGCCTGCTGCTGTTCGGTGGGCGGCTCGGTGACTTGATCGGGCGCAAGATCACGTTCCTCACCGGCGCACTCGGCTTCGCCGCCGCGTCGGCCGTCGGCGGCGCGGCCACCAGCTTCGACATGCTGGTCGCGGCGCGCGCCGCCCAGGGCGCGTTCGGCGCCCTCCTCGCGCCCGCGGCCCTGTCGATCCTGTCCACGACGTTCAGCGACCCGAAGGAGCGGGGCAAGGCCTTCGGCGTCTACGGCGCGATCGTGGGCACCGGGGGCGCGATCGGCCTGCTGCTCGGCGGGATCCTGACCGAATACCTCTCCTGGCGCTGGTGCCTGTACGTGAACCTGATCTTCGCGGGCCTCGCCGGGACCGGAGCGGTGCTGCTGCTCAAGCACCAGCGGGCCCGCACGAGGCCGCGGCTGGATGTGCCCGGCGTCGCGCTCGTCTCGGCCTCGATGTTCTGCCTGGTCTACGGGTTCTCCAACGCCGCGAACCACAACTGGCATACGCCGTCCACCTATGGCTTCCTGACCGCGGGCGTGGCGCTGCTCGCCGCGTTCGCGTCCTGGCAGGCCCGCGCAGCCAGCCCGCTACTTCCGCCCCGGGTGGTCCTCGACCGCAACCGCGGCGGCGCCTACCTGGCCGTGCTCATCGCCGGCGCGGGCATGTCCGGCATGTTCTTGTTCCTCACCTACTACTTGCAGCAGACCCTCGGCTACTCCCCGGTGGTCAGCGGCGTCGCCTTCCTGCCGATGATCGCGATGGTGGTGGTGAGCGCCAACCTGTCCAACGTGGTGCTGCTGCCCCGGCTCGGACCCAAGCCGCTCGTCACCGCCGGCATGCTCCTAGCCGCGGGCAGCCTCGCCTGGCTAACCGGGATCGGCGTGCACTCGAGCTATGCGGCCGCGGTGCTAGGCCCGCTGATGCTAGCTGGCCTGGGCTTCGGCTTCACGATCGCGCCGTCGATGAACACCGGGACGTTCGGCGTGGCGCCTCAGGACACGGGCGTGGCCTCCGCCTCGCTCAACACCGGCCAGCAGATCGGCGGTTCGATCGGCACCTCGCTGCTCAACACGATCTTCGCCACCGCGGTGGCGCACTACCTGACCAGTCACCCGAGCTCGGTCACCCCGGTACCCGGGCACCCGGCACCGTCCCCGATCGGGATGTCGCTGATCCACGGCTACACCACGGGGTTCTGGGTGGCGGCGGGCATCTTCGGCGCCGGCGCGGTGATCTGCGGCACGCTGTTCCGCTTCGGCCCGCTCCAGGCTTCGAGGTCCGCGGCCGCCCCGGCCGAGGCAGCCATGCAGCCCGCCGCCACCGCTCGCGCCGCCTAACCGCGGGCACCACATCCACCGGGACAGCCATGAACCGCGCCCCCGCGACCGTCACGATCCCCGACTACCTGGCCGCCGCCGGCGCGGTGAATGGGGTTCGGCCCGGGCCCGTTCGGCGGCGGGCCGGCTTCAGGCCGACCACGCAGATCAACCGCCGCTACGTCGGCATCACCATCCCGGTGGGCGGTGGCGGCGTGGTCAGCGACAAGGTCTCGATCCGCTTCAAGAGATGTTCAAGCAGGCCCTCCACGTGAACCACGGCGTGCAGATCAGATGTGTTGGACCATTCCAGGTCGACGTGGCGGCGGTCAGATCGAGGCGCTACGGAGCGAAGGGTCCAATGCCAGGCCGGGAGTTGGGCAACGCGGTCGGTCCTCATCGGACGCAGGTGACATGCCGAGAGCGGTTCGGACGGGTTCGTCGGGGGCGGCATCGACGACCGGCGCTTGGCTGGTTGGACCGCCGCCGCGACCTAAGACAGCCAGCGAAACGGCATCTCCTGTGAACGCGGCTGCCGCCCGGCGGGTGATCGGCACCTGGCGCTCGCCGAGCCGCTGGCCGGTCAGCGCGTACTGCAGCAGGTACGCGATGCCGAGGGTCACCAAGCCGCCGGCTGCGTCGAGCAGCCAGTGGTTGGCGGTGCCGAGCACGACGACGAAGGTGGCCATCGGGTAGAGCGCGCCGAGGATTCGTACCCATAGGTACGGTGCGGTGGCGACGAGAACGAGCGCGCACCACGTCGACCAGCCGATGTGCAGTAACGGCATGGCGGCGAACTGGTTGGCCAGATTGGGAACGCCCCGAACGGGTCGGTGTCGCCTCCTGGGCGCAGGCTGTCGTGGAAACCGTGTCCGGGGGTCAGCCGGGGCGGGGCGAGCGGATAGGCCCAGAAGCCGATCAGTGCCAGCCCGGTGGTGGCAAACAGCACGGTGCGGGCAGTGCGGTACTGCTGCGGGAGGCGCGAGTGCAGCCAGGCGAGCACAGCGAGGGGTACGGCGAAGTGCAGCGTCTTGTAATACTTCTCGAGGGTTTGGGTGAGCCAGTCGCTAGCCAGCACGGCACGGTTGAGGCTGCGCTCGATGTCCAGGTGCACGACGTGCTCGGCGCGCAGCACGTCCTGGCCGTTGGCCACCGCCTCGTGCACGCGGCTGGGCGCGATGTTGCGGATCCAGGTGTAGACGCCGTAGCCGACTTGGATGAACAGCAGTTTCAGCAACAGGTTGGGCCGGCGGGCCGAGCGCAGACACGATGGCAGCACCTGCAGCCAGCGTCGCCCGAAGGGGCGATGGACAACGGCGGGCACCGCGGTGCGGACGACCCGCCACAGCGGGTCGTTACGCAGCCGGAACGGCAGCAGGCAGGCGACAAGCAGGGCGAGCAGCCCGGGGGCGTTGCGCAGCACGAAGCTGCTGACCGGCTCGACCTTAGGGTCGAACAGCGCACTGGTGAACAGCGCCGGCATGGCAGCCACGACGGGCCACACCGACCGGTCCTCGACTCGACGCCCGAGCCGCCCGGCACCGGCCGCGCCCAGCCAGAGCAGGTCGTAGGTCCAGGCGATCGGCGTGATCGCCACGACGGCGCAGCCGAGCACGCTGACCGCCAGCAGCGGCTGCGCGTCCCGGACGTAGCGCGGAGCCGACCGCAGGTCTCGCTTCCACGGAATGCGCAGCTGCACACTGCCGCTGGCCAGGTGCGGCAGTAGCCACAGGATCAGCGGCAGCGCGAAGTAGCCGAATCGGCTCGACGGCCCGAACAAGACCGCTCGTCATGGGGGCATCGGCGAGCAACCGGCGGTATGCCCGCGCCCGACGCGTCACGCGACGCCGCGCCAGTGAGCAGCGCGATTGTATTTCGGCGCCCAAACCCTGCGGTACAGGATCCGCGCCGGCGGGGGAAGCAGTGCGATGACGTTGGCCTGCATCGACGGCGATGCACCGTCGAGAACCCAGGGCAGGTACGTCGCGCCGCCGCGCAGGCCGCCCTGGGTCTTGCGGATCTCTCGGCCGAACGCGTCCCAGCCCGAGGGGCCGAGGCGTGTGTCGATCAGCGGCAGCGCCTCGTTCTCCTCGTGCCGCATGTGGGCCGTCAGACCCGCGGCGAGGGTATGGACGCTGTCCACCAGCCTCTTCGCGTCGTGCTCGGCGAGCGCCCGGTCGACGCGTTCCAGTTCCGGGTCGATCTGGGCATGCTCCGTTTCCATCTGGTCGAGGACCGCCACCTCGGCCGGACGCAGTGGTTGGGCGCGTAGCTTCGGCCAGAGCGAGGTGTCCTCGGTTCTGTGGTGGACGTGGAGTTGCGTGGTGAACATCGCCCACCCGGCCTGTGTCTCGGGTGTCCAGGCGAGGCCGCGTTCGCTGGCGACCGCCATCCGGCTCAGGTCGCGGGTGAACGCGTCGTGCGCGACGTACATCATGGTGAAGTCGACCTTGCCGTCGAGCGGTGTACGTTCGCCGGTCATCGCAGCACCGCCGGCTCCAGCGAGGCCTCTACTTGCGGAACGGGTTGATCTACGGGCGATGTCATCTGTAGGAACCTCCGTGGAAACAGTGTGTCGACCTAGCCGAGCGGGCCGTACAGCTCAGTCAGCCGGCTCAGCAATGCCATATCGGCTTGGAGAATTGGACGGGACTTGGGCGGCAACTCGCGTGGAGTTGATCCGGCGCGAGGCTCAGTACTGCTCCCGGCTCACCGAGGGGTAGCTCACGCGGCGATGGCATCCTTTCGGGGACGCCCCCGGCCGCGCTTGGCGGCGACGATCCGGCCATGGTCGAAGATCTCGCCGCCCCAGACGCCGCAGGGCTCCTGGCGGATCAGCGCTGCGGCCAGGCACGGGCCTCGGGCCGGGCAGGCGGCGCAGAATGCCTTGGCCAGCTCCAACTCCGTGGGCGAGTCGGCGAACCAGAGGTCGGGGTCCGCCTGGCAGGGCAGGCTCGCCGAAACGCGCTGCGAGATCTGGTCAAGCCAGTTACCTGCGTTGGCGACAGAGCTCGGCCTGGTCGGGCAGCTTGTCAACATGTCGGTTCTCCTTTGTCGCTGCAGGCCTAGCCGGTCCGTTGGTTGGTTCGCAGAGAACGGTAGGAGCCGACGCCTGTCTGGGGCGTCACCCGAAGGTGGATGTGGTGGGTGGAATCTTTAGCCGTGTTACCGGGGCTCGACGGTGCCATCGGTGCTAGTCGATCCGGCCCGGCGAGCAGCTTTCCAATCGCCTCGGTCGCGCCTGCCACACACACTCTCATCATCAACTCCCTGATCGAGGCGGGGTTGGGCCGGGCCCGCGGGGTGGAGGGGGGCGGCCTGCCCGGGTCGGGTCATTTCTGGAGGACGGCCTCGATGTTGAGGCGGATCGAGACCTTGTTGCTGACCACGCCGCCACCGCCCATCGGGATGGTGATGCCGAAGTCGCGGCGGTCGATCTGCGCGGTCGCGGAGAAGCCGGCCCGCTGCCCGCCGAACGGGTCCGGGCCGAACCCATTCACCGCGACGGCCAGCGGCACCTGCCGGGTGAGGCCGTGCAAGGTCAACTCACCGTCGACGATCCAGCCGTCGTCGGTCTGGCGGATGCCGGTGGAGTGGTAGCTCATCGTCGGGTGCTTCGCGACCTCGAGGACGTCGGCGGAGCGGAGGTGGTTGTCCCGCTTCTGGCTGCCGGTGGCGATGGACGCGAGGCCGATGGTGGCGGTAACCATCGAGCCGAGCGGGTCCGCGCTGGTGACGATCGTGACGTCGTAGCTGGTGAACCGGGCGCGCACCGTGCTGACCATGACCTGGCGGATGGAGAAGGCGATTTCGGAGTGCACCGGGTCGGCCTTCCAGGTGCCGGCCCGGTAGCCGGGGATCGTGACGGTCGCGGGGGCGGGGTTCATGGCTGTCTCCGTGGATGTGGTGCCCGCGGTTAGGCGGCGCGGGGGTGGTGGTGGTGGTGGTGGTGGTGGGGATGTCCCGGCGGGCGGCGTGGGCGTAGGGGTGGTCGAACACGTCGCGGCCCCGCTCGCCGGCGCGAACCGGCGGGAAGAACCGTGCGTCGGTGCGGGCGCCGCTGCGGCTGTGCCGCCCGCGCGGCGGGCGGGAACGGTTGTCGCTCATGTCTAGGCGACGAACGGGGGCCCGCCAGGGGGACAGCCCGGGTTAGAGCTGTTCGAGCCGCCTGGTCAGGAACCGCTGTTCGGGGGTGGTAGTGGCCAGCTCGAGCGCCCGGCGGTAGGCGGCTCGGGCCTCGTCGTGGCGGCCGAGACGCCGTAGCAGTTCACCGCGGGTGGAGTGGAAGTAGAGGTAGCCGGAAAGGTCGAGGCGGTCGACGACGTGCAGCGCGGCGGCGACATCGCCGGCTTGGGCGAGCGCCACGGCGCGGTTGAGCTCGACCACCGGCGAGCCGGTGAGGTCGGCCAGCCGACGGTACATCTGGGCGACCTGCGGCCAGTCGATCCGCTCGGCCGTCTGCAGCGATGCGATCGCGGCCTGCACTACGTAGCCGCCGCGGCCGCCCAGCGCGATGGCCCGATCGAGCACCGCCCGTCCCGCCGCGATCTGGCCCATGTCCCACAGCGACCGGTCCTGATCGTCGAGCAGCACGAGGTCCTCGCCGGAGAACCGGGCTCGCCGCCGGGCGTGGTGGATCATCATCAGCGCCAACAGCCCGTGTGCCTCCGGCTGGTCCGGCATCAGCGTGGTAAGCACCCGGCCCAGCCGGATGGCTTCGGCGGCCAGGTCGACCCGGCCGGAATAGCCCTCGTTGTAGATCAGGTAGATGACGGCCAGCGCCGCGTCGAGGCGGTCCGGCAGCCGGTGCGCGTCGGGAACCGCGAACGGGATCCCGGTCGCCTTGATCTTGGCCTTGGCGCGGGACAGGCGACGCTTCATGGTTTCCTCGGAGACCAGGAACGCCCGCGCGATCTCGGCGGTCTGCAGGCCGCCGAGGGCCCGCAGCGTGAGCGCCACCTGCCCGTCCAGCGGCAGCGCCGGGTGGCAGCAGGTGAAGATCAGCTCAAGCCGTTCATCCTTGATCACGGTGTCGTCGAACTCGTCCATGCTGGCCTCCGGTAGCGGCAGCAGGTGGATCTTCTCGGCCAGGGTTTGCTCCCGGCGGATCCGGTCGATCGCCCGGTGGCGGGCGGTGGTCACCAGCCATGCACCCGGGTTTGCCGGCACGCCGGACGCGGGCCAGCGCTCCGCCGCGATCGCGAACGCCTCCTGCGCCGCGTCCTCGGCCTTATCGAAGTCACCGAGGAACCCGACCAGCGAGGCCAGCACCCGGCCCCACTCGTCCCGGAAAACCTCCTCCAGCACGGTCAGCGTGCCACCACCGGCCGGACCTCCACCACGCCGCCGAACCGGGCGGCCGGGATCCGCGCCGCCAGCTCGACCGCCTCGTCCAGGTTGGCCGCCTCCACCACGGCGACGCCGCCGAGCACCTCCTTGGTGTCCGCGAACGGGCCGTCGGTCATCAACGTCCGGCCACCGACCACCCGCACGCAGGTCGCCGTCTCCACCGGCTGCAGCTGCGCACCGCTGACGTAGTGGGCGTCATCGGCCAACGCCAAATACTCGGCGTACACCGCGTCGCGTTCCGCATCGGGCAGCGCCTCGTCATAGCCGGGCTCGGCGTAGATCATCAGGGCGTACTGCATCACAACCTCCCGGGACAATCGACTCTCACCTACTCAGACGAACAAGCAGCAACGCACGGGACACCATCGCGACCACAACTTCAGAACAGCCGAGGCCTAGCCGCCGACCCGGCGCCGGTACACAACGTTTCCTACGCCAGACCTCAAAGCGCAATGGGCCGGCTGGCTCGCCGGCGTCGTCCCGTCCACATCGAGAACCGAGCGTTTCCAGCGACCAGGCTCTGCGTGGGCCGCCGGCACAGTCATAATCGCGCGGCTCATGGCGGAGCGAACTGCGCGAGCCAGCGAAGCAGGGAGGCTCGGTCCGTCGGCGCCCTTAGCCACTGCGACGTTTCGGTGCCGTCCAGGTTCTGCTTCCACACGTGCGCGAACACATTTCCCAAGCCATCAGCCCTCGCGTCGAATCCAAACGCGCGAAGCGTCTCTACCGCCGACTGACCGACCACTGCGCATCCCTCCGTGTTCCGATTACTGTGCTGACGAGTCCAGCGCGCCCCCGGCGTGTCTCGAGGTAGCCATTCTGTTCTCCCGTCTGCGGTCTCTGCAGTCGTCACGCTACGAACGATCGGCGTGTTGACGCGTCACTCAAAGGTGCACATATAGGTGGGAACTTTCCGCCGCCATCCCGCACGAAGGTGCGTCGACGGAGGCGTGCGCTACTGCGAGGTCTGCTCGGTCGTGATGCTGGAGGCCACGGATTCCGGGGCCTCCATTCGTTCATGGCGGCCAGGGTCGCTCCGGGAGGACTCGACGGTAGTGACTTCCCGGTCCGGGCGGCGCACACTGTGCGCGGGACGAGCGGGTTGACCGCGTCGGGCGAGACCATCTGCAAAAACGGGGGAAGACGATGGGGATAGATCAACTGCGTGATCAGGTACGGTGCCCGGTCATCACCTCTGATGACGAGGGTTACCAGGAGGCCCGCCGCGTTCACAACGGCATGTTCGACCGGCGGCCGCGGGCAGTGGTCCAGGCTGAGCAGGTCGCGGACGTGATGGCTGCCGTGGATTTTGCACGTGACAACGGGCTGGATCTCGCCGTCCGCGGTGGCGGCCACAGCGCGCCGGGATTCGGCAGCAACGACGACGGACTGGTCATCGACCTGTCCTTGATGCGGCACGTGCACGTGGATCCCGCAGCAGGCACTGCACGGGCGAGCGGGGGCGCGACCTGGGGCGACTTCAATTACGCGACCCACGGCTACGGCCTGGCGACGACCGGTGGGATCGTGTCGACGACCGGCGTCGGCGGTCTCACTCTGGGCGGCGGCATCGGCTACCTGACTCGTAGTTACGGGCTGTCCATCGACAACCTGCTCTCGGCCGACCTGGTCACGGCCGATGGGAGGCCAGTGCGGGCGAGCGAGGCCGAGAACGACGACTTGTTCTGGGCGATCCGTGGCGGCGGCGGCAATTTCGGCGTCGTGACGTCGTTCGAGTTCCAACTGCATCCGGTCGACACCGTCACAGTCGGGTTGTTCTTTTACGAACTCGACTACGCGGGCGACCTGCTGCGGTTCTGGCGCGAATGGATCAAGGACGCCCCGGAGACGTATGGCGCGTTCCCCGCGTTCCAGATCGCGCCGCCGTTGCCATTCGTCCCGGAAGATCGGCACGGCGACACATTCGCCATCGCAGTGGTGCACTTCACCGGACCGGTCGAGGAGGGCGACGCGGCGATGGCGCCGTTCCGCGACCTCGCGCCGCGGGTCGGAGAGATGGTCGCCCCGATGCCCTACCCGTGGCTCAACGGCGCGTTCGACGCGATCTTCCCGAAGGGCATCCGCAGCTACTGGAAAGGCAACTACGTCACCGAACTCACCGACGCGGCGATCGAGGCGCACCTGGCTCATGGTCCGAACGTCCCCGAGGTCAGCGCCACGATGCACCTGTACGCGATCAACGGCGCGGCGCACCGCGTCGCCAGCGACGAGACCGCTTTCGCGTACCGGAACGCCACATTCGCGCCCGTGTACATCGCCGCCTGGACCGACAGTGCCGACGATGAAGCGCGGATCAAGTGGGTGCGGGACTACTACCAGGCAACCGCGCCGCACTCTGAGCCGGGCGGCTACATCAACTTCATGCAGGACGACGATCAGGACCGGATCCAGGACAACTACCTCGGAAACTACGGTCGGCTTGTCGACATCAAGCGCAAGTACGACCCGGACAACCTCTTCGACGGCAACCAGAACATCAAGCCCTAGTTCGAGGGCAGTGCATGTTGCAAGCCGACTGTCTGGTTGTCGGCGCTTTCCCAGATGACGTCCGCACTCCACCAATCGTGATCTTGGAGATGCCGCTCCCGGGGGTCGATAAGTCCAAGATCCTCGCGAGAGGTCGGCGGCAGCGCAGTCTAAGCAGACGTAATCGCCGGGCGATAATGGCGATACCGCCGCCTAGGTCACGTCGATAACGGAGGAGGTCCGATGGGCGCCTACCATTCCGAGTTCCGGCGCAGCATCGAGTCGCGGGACGAGTTCTGGCTCGACGCGGCGCGAGCGATCGATTGGTCGACGATGCCAACCCGGGCGCTCGACGACAGCAACCCTCCTCTGTACCGGTGGTTTCCCGACGGCGAGCTGAACACCGCGTTCAATGCGCTAGATCGGCACGCGGACGGCGGCCGCGGTGATCAGCCGGCCTTGATCTGGGACTCGGCGGTGACAGACGCCAAGCGGGCCTACAGCTATCGCGAGTTGCGCGATGAGGTGGCCCGTTTCGCCGGCGGCCTCGCGTCCCTGGGCGTCGAGAAAGGCGACCGCGTCATCATCTACATGCCGATGGTGCCCGAAGCCGTCATTGCCATGCTGGCCTGCGCGCGGCTCGGCGCCGTGCACTCCGTCGTCTTCGGCGGCTTCGCCCCGCGCGAGCTCGCCGCCCGCATCGACGACGCGCGACCCACGTTGATCATCGCGGCGTCCTGCGGCATCGAGCCGACCCGAATCGTCGAGTATCAACCGATCATCGACCAGGCGCTGACCATGACGACACATGAGCCCGGGCGGATCGTCATGCTGCAGCGCGACGCCAAACCGGCGGCCCTCGGCCCGCGCTATCTGGAATGGGCCGACCTGATGGCCGACGCGAAGCCCGTCGACCCGGTTCCGGTCAAGGCGACCGACCCGCTCTACATCCTTTATACGTCTGGCACTACCGGCCGACCCAAGGGCGTGGTACGCGACGCCGGCGGCCATGCAGTCGCGCTCACGTACTCGATGAATGCGGTCTACGACATTCATTCCGGTGATGTGTGGTGGACGGCTTCGGACGTCGGCTGGGTCGTCGGGCACTCCTACATCTGCTACGCGCCGCTGCTCATCGGCGCGACCAGCGTCATGTACGAGGGCAAGCCCGTCGGCACACCAGACGCCGGCGCATTCTGGCGGGTCATCGCCGACAGCGGTGCGAAAGCGCTGTTCACCGCGCCGACTGCACTGCGGGCGATCAAGCGGGTCGACCCAGATGGCAAGGAAATCGCCAAGTACGACCTGTCGGCGTTCCGCACCTTGTTCATGGCCGGCGAGCGGCTGGACCCGGACACGCTCGGCTGGGCGCGGGACAAGCTCGGCGTCCCGGTAATCGACCACTGGTGGCAGACCGAGACCGGGTGGCCGATCGCCGCGAACCCGCGCGGGCTGGAGCCGATGACAGTCAAGCCCGGTTCGGCCACGGTTCCGGTGCCGGGCTGGGATGTGCGCATTCTCGATCCGGAGGGCGCAGAGCTACCGCCCGGGCGGCAGGGCGCGATCGCCATCACGCTGCCGCTACCTCCTGGGTCGCTCCCGACGCTCTGGAATGACGATGAGCGCTACGTGGCGGAATACCTGTCCCGCTACGACGGGTACTACCTCACCGGCGACGGTGGCTACCAAGACGAGGATGGCTATCTGTACGTCATGGGCCGCACCGACGATGTCATCAATGTCGCTGGCCACCGCTTGTCGACTGGCGAGATCGAGGCGGTCCTGGCCGCGCATCCGGCCGTCGCGGAATGCGCAGTCATCGGCGTCCCGGACGAGCTCAAAGGCCAGCTCGCGCGCGGCCTTGTCGTTCTCAAAGCCGGGGTCGACATCGACGAGGAGACGCTTCGCGCGGAGCTCGTCGATGCGGTCCGCCGCGAGATCGGCCCGGTGGCGGCTTTCCGCGACGTGGACGTCGTCGCCGGCCTGCCCAAGACGCGCTCCGGCAAGATACTGCGTAAGACCCTGCGTGGCATCGCGGAAGGGCGAGACGAGCCGGTGCCTTCGACGATCGAGGATCCGGGCGTGCTCGACCAGCTTCGGCCGGTCCTGCAGGCGCACTGATCCGACGGCCTACCGCTCCGGAGCGGCGCAGGCGCTCAGGCCGGCGACTCGGTCCGGTCGCCGGCCCACTGGGTGTGGAATACGCCGTCTCGGTCGACCCGGCGATAGGTATGTGCGCCGAAGTTGTCGCGCAGGCCTTGGATGAGCGCGGCTGGCAACCGTTCCCGTCGGAGCCCGTCGAAGTACGCCAACGAAGACGAGAAGGCCGGTGTGGGTACTCCGGCCCGAGCGGCATCGGCCGCGACGCGACGCCAGCTCGCCACGCCATCGGAGACCGCACCCGCGAAGTACGGCGCGACGAGCAGCGATGGGAGGGCCGGATCCTTGTCGTAAGCCTCGCGAATCCGATCGAGGAACCGCGCCCGAATGATGCAGCCGCCGCGCCAGATGGTTGCCATCGCACCCCGGTCGATGTTCCAGTCGTACTCATCGCTTCCGGCGGCGATGTGGTCGAACCCTTGGGCGTAGGCGACGACCTTCGAGGCGTACAACGCCTTGCGCACGTCCTCGACGAATGTGTCGCGGTCGTCCACGACCCAGGGCTCCGCGTGGACGTCCGCAAAGGTGGCCCGCGCTGCCGCACGCTGGTCCGCGTGGCCGGACAGTGAGCGGGCGAAGGTCGCCTCGGCGATCCCGGTGATCGGTACTCCGAGGTCGAGTGCACTTGCACCGTCCATCGGCCGGTGCCCTTCTGTTCCGCCTGGTCCAGCACGATGTCGACGAAGGGCCGACCCGTCGCTGCGTCGACATGACCGAGCACGTCGGCAGTGATCTCGATGAGGAAGGACTCCAGATCGCCGTCGTTCCAGGTGCGGAAAATGTCGGCAATCTCGGCGGGGTCCGCCGCCAAGCCGGTACGCAGCAAGTCGTAGGCCTCGGCGATCAGCTGCATGTCCGCGTACTCGATGCCGTTGTGCACCATCTTGACGAAATGACCCGCGCCATCCGGACCGACATGAACGCAACACGGGGTTCCGTCCACCTGCGCCGCGATCGACTCGAACATCGGTCCCAGCTTCTGATAGGACTCCGCCGAGCCGCCCGGCATGATGCTCGGGCCGAGCAGCGCGCCCTCCTCACCGCCCGATACCCCGGTGCCAACGAAGTGCAGGCCCTGGCTCCGCAGCGCCGCATCGCGACGACGAGTGTCGGCGAAGTGCGCATTCCCGCAATCGATCACGATGTCGCCCGGCTCCAGCAACGGGGACAACTCGTCGATCACAGCGTCCGTCGGCCCGCCGGCCTGCACCATGATGATCACGGCACGGGGTCGCTCCAGCGACGCGACGAAATCCGGCAACGATTCGCTTGGCACGAAGTGACCTTCATCACCATGTTCCGCGACCAGGCTGCGGGTCCGCGTTGATGTTCGGTTGTGCAGTGCGACGACGAAACCGTGGCGGGCTAGATTGCGAGCCAGATTTCGGCCCATCACCGCCAGCCCGGTGACCCCGATCTGAGCTTGTGCCCGTTTTGTACCGTTTTGCCTGGTCATTTCGCCAACCTCACGCTCGCCGGATGCCGCCGGGTCGGAGGTTATCGCGCCGAGTGGCCAGCACGTGGACCGGTGAGCCCCACGTCAACCCGACGGCTGAACACACGCTGAGCGGAAGGCGGTACCACGGGAATGCAGGAGACAGGGATGAGATTATGACGGACGTGGCAGTGCGCTTCAACGCGTCCGTGGTGAGCGCGGCTCCGTCGGGGCCGCGTTTTCGCGGTTTGTTCCCCGGCCAGCTGCTCCGCTATCGCCGCCCTGTTCTCTGGCAAGAACTGGTGTTGGTCGGCATTGGCTACTACCTGTACCGCGAGGCGCGCAACCTCGTCCCGGACCAGCCGAGCATCGCGTACCGGCATGGCAACAGCGTGCAGTGGTTGCAGGAGCACCTGCATCTGGACTTCGAACTGTCGGTCAACCGGTTCGTGAGCGGCATCTCCTGGTTAGCCCAGGTGATGAACTACTACTACGCGACACTGCACTTCGTCGTGACCGTCGGCGTCCTCACCTGGCTGTTCGTGGCCCGTAAGCGGGTGTATCGGGGCTTGCGAACGGCATTGTTCGCGCTGACCCTGGTGGCCCTCGTCGGATTCTTCGTCTATCCGCTGGCTCCGCCACGATTGCTGCCGGCGTACGGCTACATCGACACTTTAGCGACATATCACACCTGGGGTTCGCTCGCCGACCCGAACATCGCCCAGCACACCAACCAGTTCGCCGCGATGCCGAGCCTGCACATCGGATGGGCGTTGTGGAGCGCGATCGCGGTGATCTACACGACTCGCAAGTGGTGGGCGCGCACGCTAGCCGTGCTGTACCCGGTGGCCACCCTGCTCGTCATCGTGGGCACGGCGAACCACTTCGTCATCGATGCCGTCGCCGGCGTCGCTGTCGTCGGCGTCGGCTTTGGACTTCAGTACCTGATGTCGGGCCGACCGGCTCACGTTCCGGCTCCGTCACCCGCGGTCCAGACCGACCGCGACGAAGAGCTCGTCGAGCGATAGAAGACACGCTCGACGACCCGTCGGGCGCGGCGAGCCACCCGGCGGTAGTCGTCGACGAGCTGTCCGGGGTCGAATCCGGCCGGGTAACCGAGCGCGCGGCCCACGCCAACCAAGGCGACGCCATGCGAGGGCAGCTGGTCGTCGGACCGGTCGCGGACGAGCATCACCGCATTGCGCGCATGGCTTGCCAGCTGCCATGCCTCGGCGAGCGCATCGGCGTCTTCCGGATAGAGCAATCCGGCGTCACGGGCCGCACGAAGCGCGTCGAGGGTCTGGGGCGTACGAAGCTCGGAGATCGCCTTTCCGTGCGCCAGCTGTAGCAACTGCACCGTCCACTCGATATCCGCTAAGCCGCCCCGACCAAGCTTCAAGTGCGTTGAGGCATCCGCACCTCGCGGGAGCCGCTCAGTGTCGATGCGGCTCTTCAGCCGCCGAATCTCGGCGCGATCCTCGGCGCTGAGTCCGGCGACCGGGTAGCGCACCGGATCGATCAGCGCGGTGAACCGCTCCCCCAACCCGACGTCGCCGACAGCGAACCGGGCGCGCAGTAGCGCCTGCGCCTCCCAGGCCGACGACCAGCGCGCGTAATAGCCGGCGTAGGAGGCGAGCGACCGGACGAGCGGACCGCTGCGCCCCTCGGGCCGCAGGTTCGCGTCGACACCCAACGGCGGGTCGCTGCTCGGTACCGACAGGAGGCTACGCATCCGCTCGGCGATGTCGTGAGCTATGCGCGCGGCGGCTTCGTCGGGTAGGTCTGGATCCCGCGACTCGTAGACGAACATGACGTCGGCATCGGAACCGTAGCCGGCCTCGCAGCCGCCCAGGCGGCCCATCGCGATCACGGCGAAGTCGATCGGCAGCTCGTTGACGTCGAGGTCCCGAGCCACCGATCGCCGAGCCACGTGCAGGGCGGCGTCCAATGTCGCCTCAATGATCCGGCTGATGGCGAGGCCCGTTTCAGCAACCGTCAGCCGCCCCAGGAGATCCGCGAACGCAGTCCGCAAGAGCTCCTGGCGTCGCAGGCCGCGGACCACCTGTACGGCGTCGGTGTCGCTGTCCTGCCGGTTGGCGGCGTCGACCATCACCGCACGCAGCTCCGCCTCGCCCCGAGGTGACAGGCCAGGATCGTCAGCGAGCAGCTGCAACGCCTCGGGCGCCCGTTCGAGCATCTCGGAGATGTACCGGCTCGTGCCGAGCAGGTACGCCAGCCGAGACGCGACCTGCCCTTCGTCGCGCAGCAGCCGCAGGAACCACGGCGTGGAGCCGAGCTCGTCGGACACCCGGCGGTAGGCGAGCAGGCCGGCGTCGGGGTCCGGGGCATCGGCGAAGTCACTCAGCATGACCGGAAGCAGGGTCCGCTGCAGGATGGCGCGGCGGCTCAGGCCGGCCGTCAATGCCTCGATGTGCCGAAGTGCTTGGTCCGGATCGACGAACCCGAGTGCCGCGAGCCGCCGGCGCGCCTCGACCGGGGTCAGCCGCAGTGCCTCGGTCGGGACACGGGCCACCGCCTCCAGGAGCGGCCGGTAGAACA
Source organism: uncultured Actinomycetota bacterium (assembly GCA_963748415.1). GTDB lineage: Bacteria > Actinomycetota > Actinomycetes > Mycobacteriales > Jatrophihabitantaceae > CAVVJA01. The sequence continues at coordinate 334,707 of CAVVJA010000008.1, forward strand.
ACTTCTCGTGCAGTCGGCGGACCTCTCGCCCGTGCAGCGCCCATTCCGCCTGGAAGACCTCTCGCGCGTCTCCGCGAGCGTCCGGGCGGTAGCCCATCGCGCGAGCGAGTCGCTGCAACTCAGCTGGTTGCTCGGGCACGATGTGGGTCCGGCGCAGCCGGCGCAACTGCACGCGGTGCTCCGTCGCCCGGAGGAAGCTGTACGCGTCGGCAAGACTCACCGCGTCGTCGCGGCCGACGTAACCTCCGTCGCGCAGGCGGGCCAGCGCTGGAAGCGTCCCGCTCTCGCGCAGTGTCTCGTCACCTCGGCCGTGGACCAGTTGCAGCAGCTGCACCGCGAACTCGACGTCACGCAAGCCGCCGGGCCCGAGCTTGAGCTCCCGGTCCGCGATGGCCGGCGGCACATGGGCGAGCACCCGGCGACGCATGGCCCGAACATCGCCGACGAAGTCCGTGCGTTCGGCGGCGGACCAGACGATGGGGGCCAGGGTGTGCACATAGCGCTCGCCGAGTTCCGGGTCGCCCGCGACCGGGCGCATTTTCAGCAGGGCCTGAAACTCCCAGGTGCTAGCCCACCGGGCGTAGTAGGCGGCATGGCTGGCCAGGGTGCGCACGAGCGGGCCGTTCTTACCTTCGGGTCGCAGATTGGCATCGACTTCCCACGCGACGGCACGGCAGATGCGCATCGTTGCTGACGCAAGGCGGGTTGCGACAGCCAGCGCGGCCTCGGTACCGGCGTCCGTCGTCGCCGCAACCGATGCTTCGGCGACGAAGATCACATCGACGTCGGACACGTAGTTCAGCTCGCGTCCTCCGGCCTTGCCCATCGCGATGATGGCCAGGCGGCAAGGCGGCGCGTCCGGTGTCAGGTCGTAGGCGGCAATCGCCAGAGCTGTCTGCAAGGTATGGCCGGCGAGATCGGCCAGCGCCTCGGTGACCGCCGGCAGGCTCAGGTTGCCGGCCATGTCTCGACCCGCGATATCGGCCAGCTCCCGCCGGTACGCGACCCGAAGCTGCGCGACGGCCTCGGCGCCGCCTAGTCGGGCCCGGCTCCCGCCGGTTCCAGTGACCGGATCGGTCACGTCAGCGCCTACGGCATCCGCCAGCCGTTGCGCGACGCCGTCCGCGTCGTAGTCGCGGGTCAACATGACGTGCCAGTGATCCGGATAGGCCACCAAATGCGCGCCCAGCTCGATCGAGGCACCGAGCAGGTTGATCAGGCGGGAACGCACCTCGCCGCTCGTCTCGAGTGCGGCGCGCAGCAGTTGGACGTCGTCTCCCACAGCCCGAGCCAGGTCCGCCAGTGCGTTCAGAGCCAGATCGGGGTCGGACGCTCGGCCCAGTGCAGCGATGACTGCGGCGGCACCCGGACCCGCCGGCGCGCCCGCTTCGCTGTCCCACCAGGACAGTGGCGGCGCGGCCAACACCGCGGCGGCGCGGTCCGGGTCCACGAACCCCAGCCGCGCCAGCCGCTGGTTCATCCGCCCGGGAGGCGAGACTCGATCCGCCCGGTCGTCGGCCACCGTCATGGCGCGTCGGGCGCGGTGCTCTCCGGCCACGGGAGCGCCGTCGTATGGGGATCGCCGCGCACCGCCTGCATCTGGGCGGCGAGCGCAGCTCTGATCTCCGCCGGGTCGGTGATCGGGTCGGCCGTAGTCTGCCGCAGGACCCGGGCCGGCCGGACCGATTCGGGGTCGCGGACTATTCCGGCGAACGCGGCGGCGAACGGCTGCCACACAACGGCAAGGTCGGGATGGACCACGTCGACCCGGTCGAGCAGGGCCGGCACGTCGTAATCGGCGAGCTCGGCTGCGTTCGCCGCTGCCCATCGGCGCACGCCAGCGGGCGTCGTCTCGATGTGAAATTGGATGCCCCACGCGAGGCGCCCTATCCGAAAGGCCTGAACTTCGACGCCCGGTGATGCCGCTAGTAGCACCGCACCAGGCGGCAGCTCGAGCACCGCGTCCCGGTGCCACTCGATGACATCTGGGGTAATCGGAAGTGGCCCGAACAGTGGATCGGTCGACGCGGCCGCCCGCTTGGCGATGAGTTGAGCGCCAACCTGCAGGCCGAGCGGGTTCGGGCCTACTCGACCTCCGGTGGCCAGTGCCAGCAGCTGATGACCGAGGCAGACGCCGAGTGTGGGTACCTCGGTGGCGACGGCCTCCGCGAGCAACGCCCGCTCGGCTGGCAGCCACGGCGCCACATCGTCGGCGTCGGCACTCATCCGCCCGCCCATCGCGATCAGCCCGGCGTACCCCGACAGATCGGCGGGTAGTTGGTGGCCGGCAAACGGGCGCGATATCACGAGCGTGACGCCCGCGTCGCGAAGCCACTCTCCGAGCGGTCCGACCGGATCACGCTCGTCATTCTCGATAAGCAGGACTGGCGGCGCGGACACGACGCCCAGCCTACTGAGATGACCGCTCTATCCGGCGGTCGTCACGCCGACTCGGTTAGCGCCGATCTTGGCCGTGAAGGGTGGCCGCGACACTAGAGCAGGGGCAGATAACGGCGCAGCTCGAACGGTGTCACCTCGGCCCGATAGTCATTCCACTCGTTGCGCTTGTTGCGCAGGAAGAAGTCGAAGACGTGCTCGCCGAGAGTCGAAGCGACGAGTTCCGAGTCCTCCATTGCCCTCAGCGCGTCGGCAAGGTTGTGTGGGAGCTCGTCGTATCCGAGCGCGAGTCGCTCGACATCCGAGAGCGACCACACGTCGTCTTCGGCTCCCGGCGGTAGCTCATAACCCTCCTCGACACCCTTCATGCCCGCCGCGAGCAGGACCGCGAATGCCAGGTACGGGTTACAGGCCGAGTCGAGCGAACGCATCTCGACTCGTGTGGAGTTGGCCTTGCCCGGCTTGTACATGGGCACCCGAACGAGCGCCGACCGGTTGGCGTGGCCCCAACAGACGTAGGTCGGCGCCTCGACCAGTTCCCCGCGCGCCGCGTAACCGTACAAACGCTTGTATGAGTTCACCCACTGGTTCGTGACTGCGGTTATCTCGCGAGCATGGCGCAAGAGGCCGGCGATGAAGGCCCGGGCGGTCTTGGAGAGGTTGAGTTCGTCGGTCGGGTCGTGGAACGCGTTCCGATCGCCCTCGAACAGCGACAGGTGAGTGTGCATGCCGCTTCCAGGACGGTGCCGGAACGGCTTGGGCATGAAGGTGGCGTGGGATCCAACCGAGAGTGCCACCTCTTTGATGACGTGCCGAAACGTCATGATGTTGTCCGCCATTGACAGCGCGTCGGCGTACCGCAGGTCGATCTCCTGCTGCCCGGGCGCGACCTCGTGGTGGCTGAACTCGACGGAAATACCGAGCGCTTCCAGCGTCGTGACGGCGTCGCGCCGGAAGGTGTGCGAACTGGGGTGGCTTGTCATGTCGAAGTACCCGCCGGTGTCGACCGGTTCCGGCTCAGTGCCGTCCAACGGGCGGTTCTTCAACAGGAAGAACTCGATCTCCGGGTGGGTGTAGAACGTGAATCCCCGCTCGGCTGCCTTGGACAGCGCCCGGCGGAGCACGTACCGCGGATCCGCCCACGACGGAGACCCGTCAGGCATGGTGATGTCGCAGAACATGCGAGCCGAGTCGGCCAGCCGGCCTTCAGGCTCGGGCAGAATCTGAAAGGTCGCTGGATCGGGCCGGGCGAGCATGTCGCTCTCGCTGGCCCGGGCGAATCCTTCGATGGCGGAGCCGTCGAAGCCGATGCCCTCCTCGAACGCACCATCCAGTTCTGCCGGGGCGACGGCGACGGATTTGAGCGTTCCCAGTACGTCGGTGAACCACAAGCGGACGAAGCGGATCTGCCGCTCCTCGAGGGTGTGCAGGACGAATTCCTGTTGACGGTCCACAGCGCTCCAGTCTTGCGTAGCTTTATTGCGAGCAGGCTAACTCGCGCAGTGCCTGACCTGGGTCGGTAGTCCGGCGCGGGACACTAATGCAACGCGCTACCCGCGATCCAGGTTGCCCACGGGACCGACCAGTCGCCGTTCTGCCAGATCGAAAGCGGCGTCCCCCCGGAGTTCTTCACCACGACGGGGTCGCCGATCTGGGCCGTCTTGTAATACCAATACGCATTGTTGTGGTTGAGGTTGAGGCAGCCATGCGAGACGTCGGTGTTGCCTTGCGCCCAGACCGTGGCCTCAAGTTCATGCAGGTAGACACCGTCGGTGCTGATCCGGGTCGCCCAATAGATCGGCTCCCGGTACCCGAGCTTGGAGTTCACCGGCAGGCCGTAGGTTGACGAGTCCATGATCACCGGATTCCCCTGGCCGATCACCGTGTAGGTGCCGTTCTGCGTCCAGAACGAGATCGTCTGACCGTTGACGTCGACGCTCCCGCCCCGGCCCATCGAGGTCGGCATGACCCGCTGCAGCTTGTCGTTGAAGTACACGCGCACAGTGTGGGTGCGGTCGTCCGCAATAGAGAGGTGCTTGGCGCCGATCTTGAACGAGACGGACGCGTCGGCTTGGCCGTAGAGGTCTGGCCCGACCTGCACGCCGTAGACGTTGGCCGCCACCGTCACCGTGGTGCCGGGCTTGTAGAAGGTCCGCGGACGCCAGTGCGCCGTCTGATCGTCGGTCCAATACCAGGACCCAGCGACAGGCGGGTTGGTTGTCACCACCAGCGCCTTCTCGGCATTGGCCTGGTCGGTGATCTGCTCGTCGAAGTGCACGACCGGGACGATGCCCACTCCGTATGTCGCCCCGTTTTTCATCGGCTGGCTTCCGGTCGTGGTGATGTACGGCAGGGTCATGTTGCCGGGGGTCAAGGTCGTGAACTTGTCGCTGCGGGTGACCGGCCGGCCGTCGCCGTTCGCGGCGATTGCGGTCATGGTGTAGGTCTTGCCGTAGCCGAGGACCTCGGTCGCGGACCAGGAGTGCCGGTCCGGCGCCATTGCGCCGGAGACGACCATTCCGTCGGGATTGACGAGCGTGACGGACGTCAGCTCGCCGTCGAGTGCGGATACCTTGACCGGAGCAGTGGGGTTGACGCCCTGCGATCCAGCCGCGGGACTGAATTGCAGCGCCGCAGCGGGGGCGGCCGAGGACGAGGACGAGGTGGCGGCACTCGAGGACGGATCTGAACTCGAGCTCGTCGGACGATCTGTTGCTGACGGATGTGCTGCGGCCCCGTCCTCCTTCCGGGAGCACGCCGTCGCGAGCAGCGCCACGATGGCGACGACCGCGCCGACGGTACGCATGCGGTTCAGAACATCCACCCCCTTGCCAGGCCGTTGCGGCCCAGCCCTTCCCGCGTCATTCTCCCTTGTTGGCCTTGCTTTCGCGTTCCCGCTCACTCAGTGCAGCGCACTTCCGGCCTGCCAGGTCGCCCAGCTGACGGTCCAGTCGCCCGAGTCCCATGCGTGAAGCCGTTGCGGGGTTCCCTCGACGTCGACGATGTCGCCGGGTTGGGAGAACCTGTAGAACCACACGGAATTCGCCGGCGAAACGTTCAAGCAACCGTGTGACGTGTCGATCTTGCCCTGGGCCGGCACCGACCAGTCCGCCCAGTGGATGAACTCGCCGCCCATCGAGATGCGAACCCCGTAGGGCACGCCGACTCGATATGATTGCGGCGAATTGTCCGGAACGCCGAATGATCCGGACGTCATTGTGATGTTCTTCTCAGCATTGACTACGGTGTGCAGCCCACTGTTCGTCCAGAGCGAGATCTTCTGGCCGTTCGCGCCAGCGATGTAGCCCCCCTTGCCCATCGACGTCGGCATCTGGCGCATGAGCACGCCGTTCCGATAGACCCGGATGATCTTGTCGGCATCGTTGACTCGGGAGATCTGGGCCTCCCCAACGCGGAAGGACACGCTGGTGTCAGCCTGCCCATACAGGGCCGGCCCGACCTGCACGCCGTAGATCTTCGCGGTCACCGTGACTCGGGTATGCGGCGTGAAGTACACCTTCGGCCGCCAGTGCACGTCCTGATCGCTGAACCAGTTCCAGCCTCCGACCTGGGCAGGCACGGTCGTGACCGACAGCGCGCGCTCGGCGGCGGCTTTGTTGGGAATGGGCTCGTCGAAGTGGACCTTGATCGGCTGGCCGACACCGTAGGTCCGGGCCGGATCGAGCGCATAGCCTGCTGCGGTGTTGATGTAGGCCATGGTCACCTTGCCCGGCGCGAGAGTGCGAAAGGCCGACGTTTTGGCGACCGGGCGGCCGGCACCGCTCGTGGCGTGCGCGATGAGCGTGTAGCGCTCGCCGTATCCGAGCGGTTGGAGCGCCGTCCACGATGTCCGATCTGCTGCCATGGCGCCGGTCACGCTGGTTCCGTCGTCATTGGTGAGGGTGACGGAGGTCAGCGTGCCGCCGCTCACCGAGGCGCGAATCGGGGCGATCGGGCTGACAGCCGCGGCGCCGGAGGCTGGTACGAGGGTCACGATCGCCGGTGGCGCAGCCGCCGTACTGGCGGAGCTGCTCGACGACGTCGCTCCGCGAGCCAGACTCGACGAGGTCGTCGTCGGGCCGGTCGAGGTCGACCGTTGCCCAGTTGGGGTGGCTGTGCAAGCAGCGAGCGCCAAGACCGCGACCGTCGCGGCCGCTGCCCACCGAGCTCCCCCAGCCACCGCGTCCTCCGAAGCCACGACGACCCGCGCGGACGGCGCAGGCCCTCTTATTGTGACAATACGATCGGCAATACCGGCGTAACGCCACATCACAATCGGCTCACACTGAGGCAACGCACAGGATCTGCCGGGGTCGCCGCCCCAGCCGTCGGTCCGATACGCGCTTCGGCCACGCGACCCGTGTGTGATCTCGGACATAATGCTCGAGAGCGACGATACGTCCGAGATCATCGGCATCGCGCGCAGGAGACGCGGCAGGAGAATCAGGAGAATGGTGTTATGCCCGTGCTCCGAGTTGCTCTCGCGCAGGTCGACGTCACGGTCGGTGACTTCGCCGGCAATGCCGCCGTCATCCTCGACCGCACCGCCGAGGCCTGCGCGGCCGGAGCCGAGCTAGTCCTGTTTCCCGAGCTAGCGGTCACTGGCTACCCGCCCGAAGACCTGGTCTTCCGCTCGTCGTTCCGGGCGGCATCTCGAGCCACCACCGAGAAGCTGGCCGCCGATCTGGCCGGGAGGGGCTTCGGTGAGGTAGGTGTGGTCTTCGGGTATGTCGGTGACGACGCCGGACCCCGCAACGCACTCGCGTTCTGCTTCGGTGGCCAGGTCGTCTCGACGTACTTCAAATACCATCTACCGAACTACGGCGTGTTCGACGAAGCCCGCTACTTCGTTCCGGGATCCCGATTCGAGATCGTCCGCTACCGAGGCGTCGACATCGCGCTCACCATCTGCGAGGACCTGTGGCAGGAAGGCGGCCCGTTCATGGTGGCCGGAGCCATGGGCGTCGGACTGGTCGTGAACATCAACGCCTCACCGTACGAGCGTAATAAGGACGACGTTCGGCTGCCGCTTCTGCAGCGCAGGTCCCGAGAGGCGGGCGCCACCGTTGCCTATGTGAATACCGTCGGAGGACAGGACGAATTGGTCTTTGACGGCGACTCCATTGTGGTCAGTGCGGACGGTGCCGTGCTGCTGCGGGCGCCGCAGTACGTAGCGGGCGTCCACTTCATCGACCTGGCGCTCCCGCTGGCGGTCCCCGATCCGGCCCCCCCACCGGCTGGACTGCCGATGATCGTGAACCGGCACGACACGGCGACGCCCCCCGCAGCCGATCGGCCAACCGCGGCAGGCTCGGTGGCCGACCGGATCAGCGACGAGGCCGAGCTTTGGGGAGCGCTGGTCACCGGGACACGGGACTACATACGTAAGAACGGATTCCGCTCCGTCGTACTCGGCATGTCGGGTGGGATCGACTCCGCGGTGGTAGCCGCCGTCGCAGCTGATGCGATCGGCGGCGACCGGGTCTTCGGTGTGTCGATGCCCAGCGACTATTCGTCCGAGCATTCCCGATCGGACGCCTCCGATCTCGCCCGACGAATCGGCGCGCATTATCGGGTCGTACCCATCGCACCGATCGTCACCGAGTTTGTCTCCACCCTGGGGCTCACCGGTGTCGCCGAGGAGAACGTCCAGGCCCGGGTGCGCGGGACCACGCTGATGGCGCTGTCGAACGCCGATGGGCATCTGGTTCTCACCACCGGCAACAAGAGCGAGTTGGCCGTTGGCTATTCGACGATTTACGGAGACGCGGTAGGTGGCTTCGCGCCGATCAAGGACGTGCCCAAGTCTCTCGTGTGGCAGCTGGCCAGGTGGCGCAACGCGCAAGCCGAGGCGGCGGGGACGGAGCCGCCAATCCCGCAGAACTCGATCGAGAAACCACCCTCCGCAGAGTTGCGACCGGGTCAGCTCGACAGCGATTCGCTGCCCGACTACGAGTTGCTCGACGCCGTGCTCGCCCGATACGTCGACGGCGACGAAGGCTTCGCGCAGATCGTCGCGGATGGGTTCGATCCGGAGCTGGTCACGCGGGTGGCTCGCATGGTCGACACCGCTGAGTGGAAGCGCCGCCAGTACCCACCCGGGCCCAAGATCAGCTTCAAAGCGTTCGGGCGGGATCGGCGGCTGCCGATCACCAGTCGCTGGCGCGAGCACGGGCTCGATGCCCCTGGTTGACCGTGCCTGCTCCGACGTCGACCGACTCGGGTGACAACGTTCACAGAGACAATCCACGGGCGCGCAGTGCACGATGGGGGCGTTCGTTCCACACCAAGAGCCCGGGGACCGGCACGCCGGCCTCGAGGAGAGAGTGGGTGCGAGATGCCCGAAACCCTCTACGGCGGAGTGCAAACCCGCCGCGTAACCATCCGCGATCTGCAGCGCGCGACGGATACGCACGAGCGATGGGCCATGCTCACCGCGTACGACTATTCGACGGCGCGGGTTTTCGACGAGGCTGGCGTGCCGGTTCTTCTCGTCGGTGACTCCGCCGCGAACGTCATCTACGGGTACGACACCACGCTGCCCGTGACCGTCGACGAATTGCTGCCTCTGGTGCGCGGTGTCGTTCGGGGTACGAAGCGTGCGATGGTCGTCGCCGATATGCCGTTCGGGAGCTACCAGTCCTCGCCGGCTCAGGCGTTGGAGACCGCAGCCCGCTTCATGAAGGAGGGTGGCGCTCAGGCGGTGAAGCTCGAAGGCGGCCACCGCGTGTTGCCGCAGGTCGAGGCGCTGGTGAACGCCGGTGTGCCGGTCATGGCTCACCTCGGCCTGACCCCGCAGTCGGTCAACGCGTTCGGGGGTTACCGGGTACAGGGTCGCGGCGAGGAGGCCGCGCATCGCTTGGTGCAAGACGCGAAGGCGATGCAACAGGCCGGCGCGTTCGCGATGGTTCTCGAAGTTGTGCCGTCGGAGCTCGCCCGCGAGGTCAGCGCGCAGCTGCACATCCCAACGATCGGCATTGGCGCCGGACCGGACTGCGACGCCCAGGTGCTGGTCTGGCAGGACATGGCCGGCCTGCGCACCGGCGAGCACAAGCCCAAGTTCGTCAAGGAGTTCGCCGACATGGCCGGACTCCTGCGCGCCGCCGCGGAGGAGTTTGCCGCAGAAGTTCGCGCGGGCACCTACCCCGCCGACGAGCACGCATACCACTAGCGCGGACTTATCACCTCACCGCACGTCCGCGTTCGCGCTGCCCGCGACGCACGCCGAAGCTGCGCGTTACCCCCGTCGGGGAGGTCGGTGCGATCGCCGTTGCGGTAGATCAGCGACGCATCGGATCGGTTCGCTTCGTCGATCACGGCGGCACAAAACTCGCCGGGCACCACCAGCTCGCTGCGCAACGCAGTGAAGTCGAGCGGCGCGCCGACGAGCGGTGCGTGACTATGTCGAGTCAGCGGATCGAGACAGGTCACGTCGCGGGACGCGACACTCGCTAGCTGGTCGTGCGCTTGGCCGGAGCCCTCTTCGCCGGAGCCTTCTTCACTGCCTTCGTGGCTGCCGCCTTCCTCTTCGCGGGAGCCTTCTTCGCGGGAGCCTTCTTCGCGGGAGCCTTCTTTGCTGGCGCCCTCTTGGCCGGAGCCTTCTTCACTGCCTTCGTCGCTGCCGCCTTCTTCGCGGGAGCCCTCTTTGCTGGCGCCTTCTTGGCGGGAGCCTTCTTGGCCGGAGCCTTCTTCGCGGCTGTCTTAGTCGCTTTCTTCGCCGGCGCCTTGCGTCCGGGTGCGGTCATGCCGTGCCTCCTCAAGGGCAACAGTCGCAGAACAATCGATGATCAGTGGACGATGCAATGAGCATCAACGTCAATACGCCACGCCGGATTTTTCTTTGCGCGCGCCGAGCCAGCCGAGGACAGCACGACGTCAGTCGTCGTCCTCCCAAGCAGAATCCTCTTCCTCGTAACGCTTTTCTCGATCGGAGATCATTTCTAGCGCGCCTGCTGCTTCTTCGGGAGTCTTGAACGGTCCGATGCGATTTTGACTATCCGTCTTCTCGAAGATCTCCACTCGATGGTGGTCCACGCAGTACCAGTACGTCCCATCGAGATCTTTTGCCATCGCCATCGCCCCTAGGTATCAGCGTCGTCGACCGATCCTCGATGACGTTAGACCGCCACGACTCCTCACACGAGAGGCGGCGGACGAGTCGACCTGTAAGCCGGGTCCTGTCTCGATGCTCGTTGCACCGAGTGGCGACCATCCATCTCGGCCTGCCGTCACCGGCAGGCTCTAGCGGTCCACCCGCAGGCATCGGGCGGGCCACCCTCAATCGCCTGCGCGGGTTCGTCCGGTTTCCCGCACGAGCCCTTCTCGACCTTGCTCCGGGTGGGGTTTGCCGAGCCGTCCCGGTCACCCGGAACGCTGGTGGTCTCTTACACCGCCGTTTCACCCTTACCGGTTCTCGTAAGAACCGGCGGTCTGTTCTCTGTGGCACTGTCCCGCGAGTCACCCCGGGTTGCCGTTGACAACCACCCTGCCCTATGGAGCCCGGACTTTCCTCGGCGAGAACGGTGAATACCGTCTCGACGCGGTCGCCCGGTCGGCTCGTCCGCCGCATTGGGAATCCTACGCGGGAGTGTCCACGGCGTCGCTGGCTAGCCTCGGCACTGTGGCCGTCACCGACATCGGCCTGCTCTGCGCGGCAGGTCTCGTAGGTGGCTTCGTCAACGCGATAGCGGGGGGTGGGTCGCTTGTGCTGTTCCCTGCGCTCGTGGCGACTGGAGTAGGTAGCGTCGCCGCGAACGTCACTAATTCAGTCGCGTTGTGGCCGGGATACGTCGGAACGCTCGTCGGTCTGGGGTCGCTCGTGCACGACCAGGGGAGTCGAGCGCGATCGCTAGCTCCGACGGCGGCTATCGCTGCAGCGGCGGGCTGCGCGCTCCTGCTGCTCACCCCGGAGCGAGCCTTTGACCTTGTGGTGCCTGCGTTGGTCATCGCGGCTAGCCTGCTCGTCGCAGTCCAGCCTGCGATCACCCGTCGACTGACGGCCCGCGACGGTCGACATCGCGAGCGCCCCCGCGCATTGCTCATAGCTGTTGCCGTCAGCTCCGTTTACGGCGGCTACTTCGGCGGCGGCCTCGGCGTGATCCTGCTTGCTGTCATCGGACTGACGCTGCCCGCGCCACTGCGTCAGACCAATGCGCTGAAGAGCATCATCTCGGTGATCGTCGCCACCGTATCTCTTCTGGCCTTTGTCTTGTTCGCGCCAGTGCACTGGCTCGAAGTGGCCATAGCAGCGCCGAGCGCGCTGCTCGGTGGGATCCTCGGTGGCCGGTTCGCGCGACGGGTTGACGAGGGCCTGTTGCGCGCTGGCATTGTGGTCTTCGGCCTCCTCGTCGGAGGCTGGCTCACAGTACGGGCGATACGCGGGAGCTAGGGCCCGGTAGTCAGGTCGTGCCCAAGCCGTCGAGGTGACTGGTGTCATTGACCAGCCGGACGGACGAGGCGCCGTCGGAGAAGTAATCGATGATCGACACCGACGCCGGATCGAGGTGAAACCGGAACAGCGCGCTCGTAGGAGCGTCGAGGGCAGTTCGTAGCAACGCCTTGATCGGCGTGACATGCGTTACGACTACGGCTCGTCCGTCCGGGATTCTCGAGACGATCCCGTCACGCGCGCGACGGACGCGGCGGGTGAGCTCGGCGATCGATTCACCCCCGGGTGGCGCGACGTCTGGTCTCGTCGACCATTGCACCAACTCGTCGGGCCATTGCCTGACGACTTCGTCATATGTGAGGCCATCCCACGCGCCGAAGTCCAACTCAGTGAAGCCGTCCACGACCACAACGGCCAACCCCAACCGGTCGGCGATGGCGTCCGCGGTCTGCCTCGCGCGGGGTAACGGCGAACTTGCGACGAGACGGACCGCGGAGAACGTCGCGAGGCGATCGGCCAGCTGCTTGGCCTGCTGCTCACCGAGGTCGCTCAACGGCAATGCGTTCACGCCAGAGAACCGATTCTCGACGTTGTGCGCTGTAGCACCGTGGCGAACGAGTATGAGCCGAGTGGCCGGACCGGTCGGGGGCGTCCACGCGCCTGCCGGTGCGGCCGACGAGCGAGCCGATCGTCCTGCCGTCGGCCCCCCCGCCGCCTCGTCCATCGCCTCGTTAGCGAGCCGGTCAGCATGCCGGTTCTGCGCGCGAGGGACCCATTCGAACGCTACCTCTGCGAAGGAGTTCCGCAGCGCGGCCGCTTCGCGTGCGAGCGGACGCAACCGCTCATGCTTGACCTGCCATCGACCGGACAGTTGTTGGACAACGAGCTTGGAATCCATGCGCACGATGACCGACGTCGCACCGAGCTCGGCTGCCGCCTGCAGCCCGGCAAGGAGGCCGCGATACTCCGCGACGTTGTTGGTATCGACGCCGATCGCCTCCTTGCGCTCGGCGAGTACGGCACCCGTGGCCGCGTCGCGCACGACGGCGCCGTAGCCAGCCGGCCCGGGATTCCCGCGTGACCCGCCGTCCGCCTCGACGATGACGCGCTCCGCCATGCTGTTCAGAGCCCGGATTCGGCTGTGCGCACGAGGATGCGGCGACAGTTGTCGCACCGGATGACGACGTCAGGCGCCGAGTGGCGGACGGTGGCGAGCTCATTGCCCGCTAACTCGATCCGGCAGCCCTCACACCGACGGTGCCGCACGAGAGCAGCGCCTACCCCAATATTGACGGCCCGGATGCGGTCATAGAGCTGAACGAGATCCGCTGGGAGTTCGGTGGCTATCGCTTGACGGTCCGCCGCATGTCGCCGCTCTTGCTCGTCGATCTCGGTCCAAGCGGCATCCCGCGCGTCTTCGAGCTTCTCCCGTTCCGCGTCGAGGTCGGCTCGACGACTCGCGACCGACTGCAGCTTCGAGTCAAGGTTCTCCCGCTGCTCCATCATGTCCAGCACGTCATCCTCGAGAGACGTCTGACGTCGGGCAAGTGTCGCGATCTCATGCTGCAAGCTCTCGAGCTCCTTGGCCGGCAGTCCTCCGCCGGTGAGCCGTCGCTCGTCGCGCGCCGTCCGCGCTCGGACCTTGTCTACTTCGGCCTCGAGCCGACGCTGATCCGCATCAACATCGGCTAGCCGAATCTCCAGCTCAGCTGCTTCCGTCGCGAACACCTCGGTGCGCCGAGTGTTATCGGCGAGCGCTGCCAGCTCCGGAAGCGTGCTGCGCCGGTGGGCCAGCTGGGCAAGCGCCGTATCCGCAGCCTGTAGGTCGAGCAGCCGCAGCTGAGCGGCGGGGTCGGCGTTCACAGTCAGGTCAAGCTCGATCCGAGTGATGGGGCATGGAGCGTCCACGGATCGGTGATCTCCGCGGATACCGTCACCTTAAGGCCCTCTTCCGCGAATCGCGTGCGCAGGCGGCCCGCGACGGCGGAGAGCCAGGGTGCCTCGGTCGCCCAGTGCGCGGCATCTACCAGACCCATCGCGTCGGCGCCGCGCTCACTCACCGCCTCCACGGCCGGATGATGTCGAAGGTCGGCCGTGAGATACGCATCGGCTCCGGCGGCACGCGCCGCCTCGACGAGAGAGCCGCCGGATCCGCCGCACACGGCGACTGTCCGCACCGATCGATCGGGATGGCCCGATGCCCGCAGCCCCCACCTCGTCGGAGGCAAGGCACGCGCTGCGAGATCGACGAATCCGCGCAACGTCGTGGGTGACGGCAGTTCGCCCACCCGGCCGATGCCGATCGACGCCGCCGGTTCCGGCAGCCGAGCATAGAGATCGAACGCTGGCTCCTCGTACGGGTGCGCCGCCCGCAACGAACGCAGAACGTCGTCCCGTAGACCTCGCGGCACGACCATCTCGACCCGTGCCTCTGCGACCTCGGACACCGCTCCGATCTGGCCGGTGAATGGGGCGGCGCCCGCCTCGGGCCGGAAGGTCCCGACGCCAGTAGCATGCCATGCGCACCGCTCATAGTTTCCGATGCGTCCGGCCCCGGCCAGGGCAAGTGCGTCGATGACTGGCCCAAGATCCGGCAACGGCACGAACACCACGAGCTTGTCGTCCGGGTCCAGCACCTGCGGATCCAAGGGCCGCAGCTTGCCAAGCCCGAGCAGGTCGCCGAGCGCGTCCGACACTCCTGGATTGGCGACGTCGGCGTTCGTATGAGCGACGTAGTGCGCGATCCCGGCGCGAATCATCCGATGGACCATCGCCCCTTTCGGGTCGTCGGCCGGGACGCCGTGCACTGGGGTCAGCAGGAGCGGGTGGTGTGAGACAAGCAGCTGGGCACCGACTCTCATCGCCTCGGCGACTGTGGCCGGGACCGCATCGACGGCAAGCAACACGTGGTCGACGTGATCGTCCGGGTCGCCGCACACGAGTCCAACGGCGTCCCACGACTCCGCTCGGCGTGGGTCGTACCAATGCTCGAGCGCCATTCTGAGCTCAGCAAGACGGGGCACAACAATGACGCTACCGGCCGGATAGTCTTGATCAATGGCGTCGCCCGCCGGCTGGCGCGTTGTTCCCAAGCGGCCCCGTGCCGTGTTGGCGACATTCCCATTCACGCTCGGCGCATTCGCCGTCATCGTGTTGGTTGGCCTGATCTCCGGCACATTGTGGGATGCGCTACGCGACCGGCGCTTACTGCACAGCGTCGCCTACGGAGTGCCGGCCCTCGAGCACGGGCGATGGTGGGCACCAGTCACCGGGTCCGTGTATGCCCTGCAACCGTCGGGCTACGTCGCCGCGCTCTTGGTGTTCGTGATCCTCGCCGGCTTCGCGGAATGGCGCCTGGGTACTCGAACGACCGCCATCGCCACCATCGCGATCCAGCTCGTCGTGGTGATAGTCACTAGCGCTCTGCTCATCCCGCTCCGCGCGACCGGTTGGAACTGGGCGGTCGATCTTGCCCATCGGGAGCTCACCGGGTTTCTGCCGGGTGCGTTCGGCGCGTTCGCCGCAGCCACGGTCACACTGCGCGCGCCGTGGCGCTCGCGCATTCGGGTCGTGCTGCTCGGCTACGTGGTGCTGTTGACGCTCTACCGTGGCGCCGCGCGCGACGTGGCACAGCTACTGGCCGTCGGTCTTGGACTGTTGCTCGGACCGGTCCTTGAGAGCCGTGCCCCGGCCTTCGCCCGTCCTCGGATGACCCGACATGAATGGCGGATGGCCGCCGCGTTCGTCTTCGCGGTATCGGCAGCGATTCGCCTGGTGCTGATCATCGCGCCCACCAGCGCGGCCCCGTTACGCCCCAGGTCGGCCAAGGGTTCGACTGGGCGGACCTGGTCTTTGGCGTACTGCTGCCGCTGGTGCTCGCCGAAGGGCTACGTCGCGGACGACGCGTTGCCTGGCAGGCGGCCATGGTCATCACCGTCATCGAGTGCCTCGCCCTGCTCGGCGTCGTCACCGTCATCGCCGGGGTAATCATCACCGGCACTACCGACACGCGATACGACATCGACTCGCTCGGCGCATCGATCGCTGACGCACTGCTATGGCTGACCCAGCTGGGCGTTCTATGGCTAGGTCGCCGGGCGTTCCGCGCGACGCCGCGGCGCGACCGGCGACATGCTGCAACGGCACGCACCGCGGCGCGGAGCGACGTGCAGCACATTCTGCGCGAGGTTGGTGGTGGCCGGCTGTCCTGGATGACCACCTGGGAGGCCAACGAGTGGTACGTCGAGCCGGCCCGCGCGGGATACGTCGCCTACCAGACGCACGCCGGTGTGGCCGTGGGACTGTGTGATCCCGTGGCCATCGACGTGGCCGGACGTCGCGCGATGGGGTTGGCATTCATCGACCACATCCAGGGCCGTGGCCTGCTTCCCTGCTTGTTCTCGGTGACGGGCGAGGTGTGCGAGTGGGCACGGCTCGACGGTTGGCGCACCGTCGAGGTCGCGGTCGAGGCGGTAATCGATCTGCCCGATCTGCAGTTCAAAGGCAAGGCCTGGCAGGACGTGCGCTCAGCGCTCAATCGCGCGACGAAGGAAGGGGTGACATTCGAACTCGGCGTGTTGCACGACATGCCAGCAAACCGCCTTGCGCAGGTACGGACGATCTCCGAGCAGTGGGTCGGTGACAAGGGCCTGCCGGAAATGGGATTCACCCTCGGTGGAGTGGACGAGGCGCTCGATCCCGCGGTCCGAGTCGGCCTTGCCGTCGACGGCCAGGGCACCGTGCACGGCGTGACCTCGTGGCTGCCCATCTACGGCCCCGGCGCAACCATCCGGGGCTGGACGCTCGATGTCATGCGCCGACTACCGGACGGCTTCCGCCCGGTTATGGAATTCTTGATCGCGTCATCGTGTGTGGCCTTCCGAGAGGAGGGTGCGTTGCTCGTGTCGCTATCCGGCGCCCCTCTCGCTGGAGACCCGTCCACCAACCCGAACGCGAACGCGGTGGATGCGCTGCTCGGATGGCTCGGCGAGCAACTGGAACCGCTGTACGGCTTTCGGTCCCTCGACCGGTTCAAGTCGAAGTTCTTCCCTCGGCACGAGCCGCTCTACCTTGCCTATCCCGACGAGGCCGCCCTACCGCGCATCGGGCTCGCCCTTACTCGCGCCTACCTGCCCGACGCAAGCTTCGTCGACCTTGCCGCCGCTGGGTTGCGTTCCCGCGCAACCGCAGCACACTGACCGACGCCGAGAACAGCGGCATGGGACACCGCCCGGACTACGGGGACGGGAGCAGACTCAGGTCGATGCGGCAGGGTTTTGGGCCGACCAGATCGGACAGATAGTCGCTTTCCGGCAGATCAGTGTCGGCGGCAGGGATACGAAGTACCAGGGTTTCGGCGGTATTCGGGTCGAGCCCGAACAAGTCCAGGGCGCGATGTCGTACGGTCGCGATGCGGCTCGACGGTGGGGCTTGCAATGTCTGGGTCGCGTCACCATAGCTGACATGAGCATCGATCCAGCGGCACGGATGGCGGTGAATATCGTAATGATGATGGTGCTTGCCGCGGCCGCCGATGGCTTGCGCGAGGGTGAGGTTTACGTCGATGGGTTCATCATCGTCGTCTACGAAGATCAAGTCGTCGGCCACGGTAACGATGTCGCGGATGCGCGCATCGGCATCGAAGACCTCGAAGGCTTCGACGCTGTGGCGGGGGCGATGCAGGTGGAGAAGCACGGACCGGCGCTGCTCGGGTTGAGGACTCGAACCCGGAGTTGGGAGATCAGGAGTGTCGTTCGCCGGGTTGTGCGAACTGGGCATTCTTGAGAGCCTTTCTGTGCTGGTCGAGATACCGGCGTTGACGGCCTCCGCCCCGGCCAAGGGATAAAGCGGGGGCCGTCGCTCGCGCGTCGGTACTACGCGAGTCGAGTGAATGATTGCTCGGTCAGATCTTCAGGGACCCCCTTCCCTACGCAGCACCTCGGCCACTAGGAACTGAGGTTCAGGCGAAGGCTGCGCAGGAGCTCTTCTGCTTCAGCTACTCGTCGGACGACCTCGGGGTCTCCTCGAAGCTTCTCCAGCTCGGTCCATGGCACGTCTCGGATCGTCTTCATGGCACCGTCCAGTTGGTCGATCAGACCATTTGCCGGTTTGGCCGCGCCGGCGACGCGGAGCATCGCGGAATCGATCGTCGCGTCGTCGTCGGTGAAGTGTGCGCGTGCGACTGGATCTCGAAGGATGACCCGGAGCTTGCGAAGATCCTTCGAGTTCGTGATCTGTTGTCGAGCTACCTTCTTGACCACGGCATCAACGATGGACGGCGTCAGCAGAGACTTGTTTACCCCCATGAGCTCACGAGCCCACGTGATCGCGGACGCTGGATCACGCAGATTCGTGAAGCGTTGCGACAGCTCGAATACCTGCACGAGCTTGTCTAACTCGCGGACTGTTGTGCCGAGGATGTTGGCCGCGCTTGCCCGGCCCACTAGCTCGACCAGGCGGTACGCGACCATCTCCTTTTCCTTCGCGTCCCATTCCTTTCGCTGCCGGTGGATATAAATCCAGGCGCGCAACCGCTCCTCATCGGTGAGCGTGCGGTCGGTGATTTCGACCGGAACCCGAGAAAACTGGGGCTTCCCTTCCTCGACCAGTGCGATGGAGTTCGTCCAACGCCGCTCGCCGTCGATGATCCGGTACTGATCGGCCCGGTCGGGATGCGGCTCGACCAACAGCGGCTCGAATAGTCCCTCGTTCGCCTCTATTTGCCGCTGCAGTTCATCGTCCTGTTTTGGTCCGAGCCGCGGCTGTCGCTCATTGGGCACCAGCTCGGCCACGTCGAGACGGGACCGGCGGGTACGGATGACGGTGCCACCGAGCCGCCGTTCTTGAAACGCCGCTATGTTCGTGGATCGGCGATGGCGGTCCGGTCCGGGCTCGCTCATGTCGCCTCTCCTGGCTGACCGGAGGGCGTCGTCACGATGAGGTCGATCTCGGTGACGAGCGTTCCTCTCGCTTGCTGGATCTCGCGGATCAATTGACCCCGCTGCTTCCAAGTGGCTGTATGCGCTCGATGCTCTTTGACGTCGAGGTCGAGAAGCTTGTCGGAGACGGTTCCGATCTGCTCGAGCAGCACCGAACAGCGATCCGAAGTGATGAAGTCGTAGAGCCTCATCGTGTTCTCGGCCCGGGCCTCGTCACTGAGGCGGGCCGTCGCCAGCTGCACGACGTGTTTGCGGATCACCTGCGCCAGCGCGACGACCCGCGCGGGATTCGCAATGATCACTCCGTCCTGGATGGAGAGCTGCGCCTGGCCGGCCGGAAACACGCGGGTGACCAGGACAGCGTGATCGGCCTTTGCAGCGATCTTGTCATCCCGCAGACGGCTGACATAGCTGCTTCGCCACGCTCCCCGGTTTCTTGAGTCATAGACGACATGCCCGCACTCTCGACCATTCTCGACAACGGTGTGTACGAGATCGGCGCCAGGCTGCCCCTGCTTGACGCTGACGATCGTGTCGCCCGGAAACTCCTCCCGCAGCTGTTCGTACAGGTTCAGTTCGGCCCCTTCACCGAGCTCACTCGCCGCATTCTGTGCGACCTGACGCTGCAGCTGTGCGAGTCTGGTTTCGAGCTTCTGGCGGTCTACGAACGCCTTGGCCTTCTCGGCATTGATCGCGTCCAGCGTTGCTTTCTGCAGCGCGTCGCGCTGCTCCCGCAACCGGGCTTTGAGAACGCTGTCGTCATGCGCTTGTTGTTCGGCCAGCCGCTGGTCCGCGTCTGCTCGAAGGCGGGCACTCTCGGCGCTAGCTGCCGCGAGCGCAGCCCGCGACTTGGTCCGCTCGTCGTCGCGAGCCGCGCGGACCAGCGACTGAACCTGCTTGTTGGCGGCTTTGACTGCTGCATCGGCCTTGCGCCGCGCTTCGGCCGCCTGCGCCTCGAAGAGCTTGTTGGCCTTCTTGATCTGTAGCTCCGCGGCCGCCTGCACCTGGGCCAGGACCCCGTCTTGTTCGTCGCGAAGACGACGCTCGAGGTCACGGGTCCGCGCCCGCTCATTCGCCCGGATTCGGGCTTTGATCTCGATGAACTTTTCGTGGGGGATCGGCTGTCCACACCACGGACAGGTGTCCTCCATCGCCGCCGGGTGGCTCATTTCGCTGGCGGGCAGAGTCGCCATATCTATACTCCTATTAGGTCCTAACAACTCCTAGCTTTCACAGAGCGACCACCAATGTCAAGCGAATCCTGATCCCAACGAGTGCCACCGACTAAAGACAGAGCGCCCGCATGGGAGGGAAGATGCGGGCGCTCTGCGCGGCGGGAGTCTACTACAACCTTGTAGGATGACATCTGCGGCGGGCGCGCCGATCAGTGAACAAACGCCCCGCACCTTCGTCGGCGCGGGGCGTTCTCTGTTCGGTCGGCGCGAACTGTTGCGGGGTCGTTTCAACGTCTGCCCGGCCAACCGCGGCGAGCCTAGCGTCACGACCTGTGGCCAGTCCACTCCTGACGGTCATACCTATGCGGAGACTGCGCTTCCCCAAGCTCCGGCTGACGGCCTGCGGGAGCAGCGTTGCCTGCATTTTTGCGACGAATTGAGTAGGTCACGGCCCCGCATCCGTACTAGTAGGTGTGGGCAGTACGCAGCTTCCCGGCGAGGAGTTGATTCGCGCGCTCTACGCCGAGCACGGGTCGTCGCTGCTTGCCTTTGTTCAGCGTCTGACGAACGGTGACCGAGCAGCCGCCGAAGACATCGTTCAGGAGACGCTACTGCGCGCCTGGCGGCATTCGAGCGAGCTGGATGTCGATCGCGTCCGTCCGTGGTTGTTCACGACCGCGCGGCGCCTCGTCGTCGATGCGCGACGGGCCCGGGACGCGCGACCGGTTGAGGCGCCGGCCGGCGAGCTAAGCGACGCGCCGGCGATCGAAGGCGTAGATGCGGCGCTGAACGCGACGATCGTGATGGACGCACTGCGATCACTGACGGCCCCCCATCGCGCCATCCTGATCGATTACTTCTATCGCGGCCGCACGGCAGCAGAGATCGCAGTGGAACGTGATCTGCCGCCGGGAACGGCACGCTCGCGCGTCTACTACGCATTGCGTGCGATGCGGCTCGCCTTGCAGGAACGCGGGGTGAGCGGGCCATGACATGTGCCGAGCAGACCTGGTTGGGCGCCTATGTGCTCGACGCCTTGGAACCGGACGAAACCGAAGACGTCAGCAATCACATCGCCGGGTGCCCAATCTGCCAGGACGAGGTCGTTCGGCTGGCCTGGATCCCGGGGCTGTTACGCACCGTTACGCTCGAGGAGATCGAGCCACTCGACGACTGCTCGACCTTGGACGAATACCCGGACTCATCGGTGCTCGATCAGCTCCTGGCCGCTTCGCGAGCCAGGTGCCGCACCCCGCGGTGGCGCCGACCGGTGGCCGTGCTGTGCGGTCTCGCCGCAGCCGCGATCATCGCCGGTGCCATCGCGATCGGGACTGGAGGGTTCACCCACGCCAGCCGGCATCAGCCAGTGGCGATACGGACGGTCGACCCGCACAGCCACGTCCAAGCCGCGGTGACCCTAAGAGGACGAACGTGGGGCACCGAGCTGCGTCTGACGCTGAGCTCGGTTTCGCCCGGCGAGCACTGCTCACTCATCGCGCGCGCCCGTGACGGCCGCAGTGACATGGCCGCGACGTGGGTCGCGACCTATCAGGGCAGCGCCGACGTCCCGGGCACGACCGCGATACCAATCGACCAGCTCAGCGAGGTGGATGTCGTGACGTCCGACGGTCAGCAACTCGCGCGGCTCGTCGTTCCCACCCAAACCAGATAACTCGATTCCCGAAGGAGTGACACCATGACGAACGCGCGTGGCTTGTTTGCCGCGGCCGGATTCGGCGTGCTCGCGCTGGTGGCCGGTTGCAGCAGCGGCGCCGGGAGCGCTCAGTCCGACCAGGCCGGCGGAGGCACAACCGTCGCAGTTCGCGACGTCTCGGGCGGCCAGGTGCTCGTCAATTCGAGCGGGCGAACGCTGTACACATCCGACCAGGAGAAGGCGGCCGGCAAGATCCTCTGCTCGAGCCGCGACTGCCTCGCGATCTGGACGCCGTTCACCGTCGCGAAAGGGCAACAGCCAACGGCCCCATCCGGGATATCGAGCACACTCAGCACGGTGTCCCGCCCTGATGGCTCGATCCAGTTCGCGTTCAAGGGCGGGCCGCTCTACACGTTCTCGTTCGACCACGCGGCGGGCGACGTCCACGGCGACGACGTGAAGGACAGCTTCAGCGGTACCAATTTCAGCTGGCACTCGGCCACCTCGGGCGGCGCGGTTGCGCCAACCCCCGGCCCGTCGAACCCCGGCTATGGCTACTGAGCGATTGCCGCAGCGGCTCCAGCGCGTTCGAACTGGGCCCTTCGGCTTGTCATAGCGGCCGCATTGGCTTCGCGTTCGGGTCGTGGCGAGTGCGCTCGCGGCTGTGCTGATCAACGCCAACTACGACATCGGCACCCTTGGGCCGATACCAGACATGTACGAGCCACTCTGGTACCCCGAGAAAAGCCTTACCGCAGTGTTCGAGGCCTTGGCCGCCAGCACCGTTCTGCTGGGATTTCTCATGGCAACGGCCCCCGCGCGAACACGACGAAGCCGTCCAGAAATCCCTCGATCGAAACGGCTGCGGAGCAGATAACTCGTGACCTGCCGAACCCCCTAGAGCGTTACCCCCGGGTCGCTAACGTCATGGTTGGTCCATCGCCGAAACAGCCACACGACCACTGCACCGGTCAGCACGAGCGGAACAGCCCACAGGCTGAACGTCTTGGCGTCTAGCCGTCGATTCCCCATGAGGTGACGTTAGACCCCGAATCGATTGGGGCGACGTCGGACACGATGACGATGGGACGCCGCTCCGACGAGGATCTCTAGCTCGTCTGCGAGCACACGGCCATCCGGGGCTCATCCCACATGCCATCCGGAAGTTTCACTGGTCGTAGTCGGTGTCGACGGCCAGATGACCGCGACGCCGTAGCTCATCGAGCAGGGTCGTCTTGCCCGGGCCGGACATCCCCAGTCACAAGAACGCGAGGCACGGTCAGCACGGTATCGGGTCGAGGCGGCCTCGCCTCAATGAAGATTGGTCACCACAAAGTTCTTCAGAATGATCATCACGACACCAAGGCCGCCCGCGATCATCGTGACGATCACCAACTGCGCACCACGCAATTCCGCCGCCCGACCGGCAGACCAGCCATGAATTACCAGCACAACCACCGCCACTGCGAGCGCAATGTTGGCCGCCGCTGTCGGCGACACTCCGAACAGGCGACTGACCACAAGCGCTAGAACCGGAAGGTATGCGGCCGAGACCATCGTCCAGGTGCTCGCCAACCCGTCCCGGATTCGTGGCCATAACGGCAGATGGGCATGCAGGGCCTGCTCGCCGAGGATCTCAGAGTACAGTTCCGCCACCCAATACACGATCAACGTGACCAGGACCGCGACGGCCAAAGCCAGCGTGGGCAAGCGGCCGCCCGCGGAAGCCAACACGGCCGCGGTGATGACAGTGCCGTATATGCCCGCCGCCCTTCGGCGCGCAGCGCGCGGGGTTCCGGCCGAGGCAGGCTCTCCCGGTGTGACACCTAACTGCTCGGAACTCGCGTTCATCGCTCCTCCGCCCCGACAGCGCCGAGCCGAGCGTATAGCGCCGGACAGAAATCGTTGCGCGATCAGAAGTAGGTACGCCGCCCCCGGATGACCGGCGCGGCAGCGCTCGCGCAGAACGCACGCTTGAGATTGGGATGGCTTCCCAATCAACTTTTGCCCGCTGGGCTTGAGGATTGGTGGGCGCTACTGGGATCGAACCAGTGACCGCTCGGGTGTAAGCCTGTTTCATCGAATATTGGCTGAAGTTGATTGATCATGGAGAACGCGCGGCGGCCCGGTATTTGCTGGGGCACACGCGTTGGTTGCCGCTAGCCGTCGATGGTCGTTTGTGGACCTGTTGCGGACCTCTTGCGGACTCGTCGCGGACTGCCGAAGATCCACTTCCGATGACGCCATTAGGACGGCGGGTCCCGCGAGGACGGGACGGGATAGGATCGACCGCCTCGATCGGCAGTCCCCGCCTGCTCTCCGGTCAGCGGAGATCTCCCGCGTCATGGCTCGATACTGACAGCTGGGCACAGCGTGTTGTCTGGGGTGTCGCGGCCAGGGTGGGAACGGGCACGCACGTGGTCGGGGCCCCTCTGCTCCGGGCATGGGGCCGGAAAAGGCACCGAGGTGACAGCGACCGGAAGGAGGCGTCCGATTCGTGGTCTCGCCCCGTTGACGGACGATCGCTGTTATCGGCTGATGCCAGGCGAGTGATCGGGCGCCGAGGGCGCGGCCGGCGGGCGGTGCACGTGTCGGTGGTGTTGGGGGGCGCGCTCGGCGTCAGGTTGCGCGGAGCGGGCGTATCGCTCGCGACCTTGGACGTCGTGTTCGATGTGCCAGTGGTCGCGTTCGGCGGTGATCTGTTCGGCCGGGAGGGCGCGCAGTGTCGGCTCTGCAAGCAGCGCCGTGATCGTCGTCTGGGTGGCGTCGAGCCGGCGGCCGGTCGCGGCGATGTCGATTTCGAGTTGGGCCAGCAGCTGGGCGGGCTGCACGGTGCGGGCGAGGTTGCCGTAGTGGGCGAGCGCCTGCTCGAAGTGGGCGTCGGTGTCTCTGTAGACGCGCCACGCGTGCCAGCGCACGTGGGCTGCCAGGTTGGCTTCGTCAATGGCCGTGACGGCGTCGGGGTGGGTGTGTTCGGCCTGGCCTCGGGCGGCTTTGTCGACGGTGTCCCACAACCTCGGCCGGTCCTCGAACCACAGGACCCGATCTACCAACCGGTCGATGGTGGTCGGTAGGTCGGGCACGACTGGGCGCCAGGCGTCGGCCCAGGCGGTGAGCTGCCCGCTGGCGCGCGCGAGGGCGGGGCGGCGCTGCCCGAACCGGCCACCGCCCTCGCGCACCGTCTGAGCGTGCCCGCGTACGGCGTCGCGCGCCTGGTCCCACGCGGCCAGCAGCGAGTCCCGGATGCGCTCCGTAACGTCATCAAGCACCCTCTGCGCGGACAGGGCTTTCTGCTCGGCATGGCGGGCGCTCTCGCGGGCCTGCCAATAGGCGTGCTCGAGCGGGGGCATTTCACGCTCGCGCGCCGCCCGCAACGGCACGATCTCCCCCAGCAAGTCGCGGTGTTGCTCGTCGCGCGCGAGCCGGTCCAGGCAGTCCTGTTCCACAGCCCACTGCTGCCGCAGCTCAGCCAAAGCCTGCTCGAGCGGGCGTAGTTGGGCGTACCGACTGGCGTCGTGGGCGGCCAGCTCGGCGGCGTGCGCGGGCCCGAGGTCGGCGCGGTCGCGGGCGAACACGGCGACCCACTGCCGGCGGCCTCGTCGATGCTGTCAGCGATGAGGTGGGCGGTGTTGCCGGTGCGGCCGCGGGTCATGCCGACGTAGGCCGACGCCGCGCTGGTGTACTCACCGATCGCCATGTGAGCACAGGTTGCGGTCTCGCCCTGCACACCGTGCACGGTGCTGGCGTAGGCCAACTCAAGATGGTCGCCGACGTACTCGGCGGGCAGTGTCCGCTCGCCCCGCTGGCCAGTGACGGTGACGTCGCCACCGCGCCCGAGCTGGGTGACAGTCCAGGTGTCGCGGTTCGCGACGCCTACCTCCGCGTTGTTGCGTCGGGTCGCGACCCGGTCACCGACACCGATCCGCTGTCCTGCATTCGTGGTTGTGGCGCGCTCGTCGTCGACCCGGCCGGCCGCGACGAGACGCTCGCGGATCGCGGCGTTGAGGTCGGCGACCTGCTCGCGGGTGTCGGCCACGACCGCCGCCGGTGACCCGGCGACCATGGCTTGGATGCCCGCTTTAGCCAGCCAAGTAAGCCGTTCGGTATCGCCCGAATGCACGCGCAGCTGCTCGCGCGCGAGTAACGCGTCGAACACCTCCCCGGCGTCGACACCGCAACGCATCGCAAGGCTCAGCTGCGCGTACTCCTGGTCCGCGACGCTGACCTCGGTGCCGTCAGGGACGGTGATGGTGCGGGTGAAGCGGTGCACGGTGTCCAGCGTCAGGTACGCTTCGGGGTCCGCCCACCGGGCGGCGAGGTCGAGCACGCCGCCGCGTCCGACCGCGGGCAGCTGGTGCCGGTCGCCGACCAGGGCGAGGCGGGCGTGGTGTTCGTCGGCGATGGTCAGCAACGCAAGGGCGGTGTCCTGATCGAGCATCCCGGCCTCATCCACCAGCAACAGATCACCCGCACGGAGCGTCGCGTTCTCGCCCGGCCCGGCGAACACAGCACTCGTGTACGGGTCGATCGCGCCCGGTGTCAGTCGTGTCCAGCAGCCGTCGTCGCTCCACCGAAAGCCGTGTTGGTAGGCGAGCGAGGCCGCCGACGATGCGCGCGCATCAAGCTGCTGGGCTGCGACATTGGCCGCCTTGAGTGTCGGCGCTACGACCACCAGCCGGCCTCCGCGGTGTTCGACCGCGGCGCGTGTGGCGGCGAACGCGGTGGTCTTGCCGGCTCCGGCTGCGCCCTCCACCACGACCAGCTGACGGTCACTGGACAGCGCGGTGACGACCTCGCGTTGCGCCGCATCGAGGCCGACAAGCGTGTCGTGCTGAACCTGGTGCAGGGCCGTGGAAGTTGCATTGCCGCGGGCAACCAGGCGCCCAGTGAGGTCGGCCTCGACGTCGAGAACGTGCGGGGAGGTGAGCGCCCGAATGTGCTCCGGCACTCCCGCTCGATCAAGCAACGGCACGCACTCGGCGAGCGCGCGGGCGGTCAGGTCCTCGGCCAGTTCAATACGAACCCTGGCGTCGGTGACGAGGTTGCGGCGCGCGATCAGCTGCTCAACCTCGCCGCGGATGTCGGCGGAGTTCCACCCCGAACGGCGTGCCGTGAGCCGCGACAACACCTCCTCCACGGCCCGCGTACGGTCGAGTTGCCCGACCGGTAACGCGTCCACCTGTGCCCTGGTGGAGCGGTCGCGGTAGCCGAGCGCGTGCAGTTCGGCGACCCACCGCTGTGTCAGTTCCGCACCGCGGCGCGGGACAACTTTGTCCGGGCGGGCGTCGGCCCACGCGCGCGCATCCCACGCCCGCCGCAACACCGGGCCCGGTTCCCGACCCGGATTGGCGGCTCGCCACTCGGTCTCGTAGCGGTCGATGTTGCGTCCGATCTGCGCCGCCCGCGCACTGAACCGACCCACGAACTCGGCCAGCTGCACCACCTCACCGGAGTCAGGTTCGAGAGTGAAACCGTGCGCCGCGAGCGCTGCCCGGAACGCCGGGTCGGTCATCACCGCGGCGTGCCCGATGCCATTGATCGCGTCCAGCGAGTCCCGTATCCCGACCGTGTGCAGCCCCCGCCAGCGTCCTTCGGTGAATACCCGAGCGTTGATCTGCAGATGCAGATGACGGTGCGGATCCCCGGCACGGGAGGTGTAGTGCCGCACCGTCACGGCCTCGATCTCGGCCACCGGAACCTGCACCTGCGCGCCCCGCGGGCCGACACGCGTCGTCGCCTGCTCCGCCAACCAGGCAATGATCTGCGTCGCCGCGCAGTCCTGTGCCGCGTCATAAGCACGCGAAATATCGGGGTGCAATTCGGCGGCGAGGGACCAGGACTTCGGACCGTTGACCACGACCTCGACGAAGCGAACCGCCTGCTCGTCGTTGCGCAACCGTCCCTTCGCCGCCCCAGTCTCGGGGTCGAACCCAGCCACCCACGCCTCGTACCCGTCGCAGGTCAGCGGCGCCAGCCGCCGCACGCCCGTGTCCGGGGAAGCGGTGTAACGCTGCGCGATGCCGGTGCCCTCGGCCAGGTAGTAGTCATCCGCCCGACCGCAATCGGCCTCGACATAGTGGCGCGCAGCAGTCGCGGAGCCCCGGTAGGTTTTCATTCCGCCGCGCAATTCGTCAACACCAATCACTGACAACCAACAATGCTCAATCAATCATCTGAAGGTCACTCCGTGCGGGTGACCTTCCTACCAATATTGGTAGCATGCGTGCCGCATTCAGTAAAGGCTCGGGAATTGTTAGTTAGCCACGGTTGCCGTTGGCAATAGATATTCGGCGTCATTGGAAGGGCCATTGACGAATCAGGGACGAGCGGTTGTGGGGTGGAGTCGCACAACGGCGAAACATGGCTGGTGGAGATGAGACGCCAGTGCGAAGCCGGTGTCCGACCGAAGTCGACCGGCTGGGCGATGGTGTCGCGGCCACCGGCTGACCGTCGCGAGTGCTCGACGCCGGTCGCGAAATGCGACGGCCGCGCTCCAAAAAATTGCGCACTCAAACCCCGGCAAAGAGTCGAATTCTTGACCGCCTAATGGCCTTACCCGAACAGACAATCCGTTCACATCGCGCCGGAAATCGCAGATTCGCCGGGCGTCAGACTCGCAGGATCCAGCCGCGCCCGCACTCGCGATTACGCGCTTCACCGCCACACGTAGCCCAGCCGGGACGCACGTCGGACGAAGGTCCTCCAACCTCGACCCGCCGAGCGTCAGACCCTTGGGCTCGGCACGATATCGGGCAGCAGTACCAGTCGATCGTCCCGTCGGTGCCGACCAGCGCGACGGTGTGGAGATCGCCGATGAGGCCGTGCTCAGCGATAGGCAGATAACGCGGCACCGAACGCGACCCGTCCGGTTGGCTAGGTGTCGCTAAGCCGCTGGGGCCGACATCGCGCAACATCTGCGGGCGCTCCTTACCGGCTCAGGGCACGAGCACGAGTTTTCCCTTTGCCGCCGAGCTTTCGAGTAGCTCGTGCGCGTGGCGCGCTTCACTGAACGGCAGGCGTTCGGCCACGACCGGGTGGATCTTGCCCGCCCGGAGCAGCTCGAGCAGGACGTCGAAATCCTCCTGGAACCACTGCTGGTGGCGGATCCGCAGGATTTGGATTCGGTAGCCGCTGACCCGCCGGCGCGGCGAGAGCGTGCCCCAAAGCCAGGTGATCGCGGTCGCCGGATACCACTCGAGCCATCCACGCCAGCTCTTGCGCCCCTGCACCATCGTGTTGTAGTTGCCCATCACGATGAGCCGTCCGCCGGGATCTCCCGTGATCTGGTTGCCAATGCGCAGGGCGCGGAAGGATCGCAGCGACACCATCCCACCGATCCCGTCGATCACCACGTCCACACCTTTGCCATCGGTCAGCTCGCGCGTCCGCGCCAGGAAATCCTCGTTCCGGTAGTCGATGAATACCGCGCCAAGCCCCTCGACCGCGGCGCGATCCCGAGCGGAAGCGGTCCCGATGAGGCGGACACCGGCCACCGCCCCCAGCTCGAGGGCGGCGGTACCCACCCGGCCGGCCGCGCCGTGCACGAGCACCGTCTCGCCGCTGTTCACCCTCGCCGTGCGGTGCAGCATCTGGTACGCGGTCATGTACGGGAAGATGACGCTCACGACCTCCGCCGGATCCAGGTCCTCGGGCACCCGAACCGCGTACCTCTCCGGCACGCACACGCTCTCCGCGTCGGCGCCCCACACCGTCAGCGCACCGATGCGGTCTCCCTCCCGCAGCCTCGAGCACCCAGGCCCGAGTTTCTCGACGACACCGACGAGCTCGTAGCCCGGCGTGAACGGCGGCTTCGGGCCGCCGAGATACGTGCCGGCGCGGATGAGCGCGTCGGTGAACGACACTCCAGCCGCCAACACTCTGACCCGCACCTGGCCCGGCCCGGGTTGGGGAGCGTCCTCCTCCACCACCTTCAACACCTCGGGGCCGCCGAACCGCTCGACGACGACACGCTTCACCATCGCCCTCACCCACTCCCGTATCGATCCAGCAACCGATAGGCCTCACCGCCTGTCCCGGACTGCTCCACCGGTCCCTGCGCTTTGGCCCGAGAATGCGCCCGCGACCCGCGGCCACCCAGAGTCCAAGGTCACATCTCGACCGGCGGCGACCCCGTGCGCGAAGCCAAGACTGCGCTCGAAGGGCGAGTCATCGGGGGTTGCACAGTACGCATCAACCCAAACCGCCGCACGAGTGCACCAGGGCGGGGCACCGCCGTCTGGATGCTCTTGAGCAGGATCGGCAGGTAGGGGAACTGGGCCACGAGCGTCGGGTCGGTGTACAGGCTGGAGATGGGTAATGCCCGCGCGGTGATATGCCTCGCGGAAGCGGACGACTCAGCCGGCCAGCCGCTCGCGCACGGCGCTAGCTGTGGTGCCGAGCACGTCGGTAGCCTCCTCCGCGACGGTCGCCCACACGACGGGCAGCCCAGGAGCAGGTCGCCCGCATCTGCCTGCGATCCGCGAAGCTCGATCCGTCGTTATACGGGTGATCCTGTCAAGCGCGGAGTGTTGGCGACTGCGGTTGTCGATCATGGTGAGGGTTCTCCGAAGAGTTGTTCGCCGTCGTTGAGTCCGAGCAGAACACGAAGCGGTGGAGGTCGGCGGCGAGCTTGTTGGCGTTGCAGCCTGGGTGGCCGACAAAGGTGGCCAGGCTGTCGTTGAGGGTCTGCTGCTGGCCGCCGGATAGCCAGTCGGTGAGGAAGGTGAGCAGTTCGGCGAGCTCGATCGCGTCGTTGAGTTCGAGGTTGACGTCAGGCATTCTGATGTCTTGCGTCGGTATCGACGCGCCGGATGAGGCCGTCGAAGAGGGCGGCGCGGTCGGGTTGGCCGTGGTCGGCGGCGTGGTCGCGTTGTCGGGTGAGGATCGGCAGGAACTGGGTGCCGGTGCGGAAGTAGCTGCAGGTTTCACAGGCTGATTCCATGCGGCAGTCCAGCTCGACGGGGCGGGTGCACAGGCCGTTGCCGAGCATCCGGGCGGTGGCTTCGCGGCGCAGCCGGGCCATGCCGGTGGTCTCGTAGTCGGCGGGTAGTGCGAGCTGTTGCCCGTAGAGCGCGTCGATCTTGGCGCTGATGGCTTGGTACCAAGCCGCTGCGGGCTGTGCTCTATCTACGCGTATCGACCGCAGAGCAAGCCTCCACCGACTATGACGATGACGGTTACTCGCTGCACGCCCAGGTGACTGTAGGGCAAGCGCGCCGGCTGGCGCATCACTCAGCGTGACGACTCGAGGCAATCTAGCCCTTCCAGTAACCGTCGTTATCTCAAGCCGCTGTGCTTGTGTCTACGCGAGGTTGTCCCGCGCTCCGTTGAACTTCGGTGGCGGTCCTCGTGATCGTCAGGCGGCGATCACGGTTGTCATCATGACGGACGGCGCCGACAGTTTGCGCGGCGACGTGCTCGTCGAGCGCGACGCGCAGCGCGGGCAGGTGCAGGTGACCGTTGACGCGGCGGAACTGCTTGCTCGCCTCGATCATGCCCGGCGGCGCACCAGCGCAGCGCCATGTTGCCGTTCTGCCAGTTCTTCACGTTCGTCGAGTGGTTGCGGGCAGATGGAGATCATCGACTCGATGCTGTTGGTGCTAGCGCAGCGTGCGGGCCAGCGTGGGCGGCACGCCCAGGCGCAGCACGGTCAGCGTCTCGGCCAGGCCCTCGCGCAGCGACGCGGCGGCGCCGGGATGGGTCCGCTGCAACTCCTTGGCCAGCGCCTCGAGCTGCGCTTCGGCGGCCAGCGCCGGACTCGGCGTGGTAGGCCGCACGCATCCGCTTGGTGACGGTCGAGGCGAGGTGATCGGGCAGCTTGTCGGCGACGTTGCGGATCTTGTGCAGTTGGCAGCGACCGATCACCGGGTGATCGAACACCCGCACCACCGCGGCCCGCAGCGCCTTCGCCGCCGTCGATGCCGACGAAGATCGGCCGGGTGGTGTCCAGGCCGCGATCACGCAGCCCGGTCAGCAGATCGGTGACCACGCTGGTGTTCTCCGTGCGAGCCCTCGACCAGCCCGAGCGGATGCTTGGTGCCGTCGATGCCGATCCCGAGCGCCACCACGCACAGATGCTCACCGAAGTGCACGCCGTCGATCATCAACGCCACCAGGTCCAGCTCGCCAAGCGGCGCGGCGAGCAGCTCGGCCAGCGCGGTCTCGGTCGCGGCGACGAACCGGCGCGAGACCGCGGACTTGCTCGTCGAGCGAGCGGTCTGCTCGACCCGCTGCCCGACCGGTTCGAGCCCGACCGGGTAGCGGCGCGTCGACAGCCCGGCCGAGCATCCGCTCCATCGCCATCCGGCCCAGCACCTCGGTGCGGCTGAACAGCTCGTACGCCGGCACCGGCAGCTCGCCGCTCCCGTCGGCCGCGCGCATCCGCGGCCGGGCTCACCGGCACCCGCCGCCCGCCGAGAGTGACCGAGCCGGCCTCGGTGCCGTGCCGCACCGCACTCCGGGCCGGATCGTGCTTGCCCTTCGGCCCGCACACCGCGGCCACGTTCGGCGTTCATCAGCGCGTGCCATCACCTGCAGCCCGGTGCCCACAGCCATCGCGAGCAGGCCCTCCTGCACATCGCCGGCCAACTCGGCCATCGCGACCGTGACGGCCTCCGGCACGCGGCCAGCGCTCGTCGCGCGCAGCATCGTTCGTCTGGTAGTTCTTCTTCACAGCGGTCCCCTGTCTGTTGGGTCGACTTGGCGGTCGCCCAAACACCTACCGCAACGGCAGGTGTCGGGCGGGGGACCGCCACCTCAACTTCCACGAGACCCGGGACAACCTCTGTCTACGCCGCGTCTTTCGACATCTTTGATCTTGATCGGTGGCGTTATCTGCAGCGCGTCATCGCCGTGATCGAGTCGGTCTGCGTTCACGGTCGGTGGTGCCGTGGTCGAGGACGTCGATGGCCAGCGTCTCCAACTCGTTGATCAGTTCCCGCAGTCGTCGGGTGTTGTCGAACAACGGCTTGTAGTGCTGGAGCTGTTCGCGGCTGATGGTTCGGGTGACGGTCTTCGTTCCGGCCTTGCGGATCCAGGACGGGTAGGGGCCATGCAGGTGATTCGGCTCGGTATGGCAGCGGCAGGTCGGCGTTCCGCATCGGGTGCTTCGCTCGACGAGCGTGCCGGGCGGGCACAGGCCGAGTTCGGCGATCTCAGCGGCGATCTCGCGTTGGCGCTCCCTGGCGCGGTCTTCGATCGAGGACATGCCTGTTGCATAGCGCATGCGCGTGTTGCCTGCGTGCCTACACCATCAGCTGCCCTGAAACCTTTAGCTTCAAGGACGTCTATCGGAGGGAATAATGTTGGTGCAGCGGGTGCTCATGCCGGCCACCGGCGCAGAATCGTGGACGCTGCTTGACGATGCCGGCGCGGTCATCGAGCCAGCGGAGCGGTATCTGGGATACCTGTCGGCGATCGAGCGCTCTCCGAACACGGTGCGCGGCTACGCGATCAGCCTGAAGTTGTGGTTCGAATTCCTCGCTAACGCCGGGGTGGGTTGGCAGCACGCCGGCGTGGAGGACGTGGCCCGGTTCGTCGCATGGTTACGGGCCCCGGCCGAGAACGTGATCGTGCTTGCCGACGGCGGTGGGGTGCGGCGGCCCGCGACGGTGAACCGTCATCTCGCCGCGGTCTTCGGCTTCTATGACCACCATGCCCACAGCGGGGTCGCGGTCGCGGGTGAGCTTGTGGCCTGGCGGCGGGCCAGCCGGGGCTCGTTCAAGCCTTTCCTGCACCACGTGACCAAGGGCCGACCGATCGCCACACGGCCGGTGCGGCTGCACGTGCCACGCCGCTCGCCGCGCACGCTGCAGACCGAGCAGGTCGTGGCGATCCTGGCCGCCTGCGAGCACCTGCGAGACCGGTTCCTGCTGTCCCTGCTCGCCGAGACCGGCATGCGTGTCGGACAAGCGCTCGGGCTGCGGCACTGCGATTTCGTCTCCCGCGATCGCGAGGTGCGCATCGTGCCGCGACCGGACAACGCCAACCGTGCCCGGGCCAAGGTGCGCTCACCAGCGGTGGTGCCGGTCTCCACACCGCTGGTGCGGCTGTATTCGGAATACATGCACGTCGAGTACGGCGAGATCGACTGTGACTACGTGTTCGTCAACCTATTCGCCGGCAAGATCGGAGAACCGATGAGCTACCCGACGGTGCACCAACTGATCGCCCGCATCCGCGAGCGGACCGGAATCGAGTTCACCGCGCACATGCTGCGCCACACGAGAGCCACCGACATGATCCGCCAAGGAGTACCGATCGAGGTGGTCGCTCGGCTGCTCACCCACCGCTCTTCGACGACCACGAGCCAGACCTACATCCACCTGACAGCCCGCCGACATCCGCGCCGCGCTGCAGCAAGCCGGCGTGTGGGGAACACAACGTGGCCGAGCAGTGAGCCCCGCGTCGGAAGCCAGCCGAGCCGAAGCGCTGCGGCCTGACGATCATCGCCGGCAGTGACGCCACCCTGGACGACGAATGGGCCAGCGGACAAGTGGGACGCCCGCGCCTCGGAGTGCCGGCGCGGCGCGGGCGGGGTCGAGCCCGCTTCGACACGATCAGCCATGAGTGGCTACGGGAGCCGGCCAAACGCTGGAGCCGTTTCCGGTTGGCCACCGGCTGCGCCTTCGCCGACCATCAACGCCGGGGCATTGGCACTGGCGCGTTTCTCCTGGCTTCCTCGACGAGCATCATCCCGAGGTGCATCGATGCCGGCCGGGATCACCAGGCCGGTGCTCGAGGACTACCTCGCCTGGCTGCTCACCAGCGGACTACTCGGCCGTCGACCACGGGCGTTGACGCTGTCGCATGCTGCGGGTGTTCTTCGACGCCTGTCACCGCCACGGCTGGCTTGCCGGGCTGGCGCCCGACGCGACCATCTACGTCGAGGAACTGCCGTTCCACCACGCGCAGGTGCCGCGGTTCATCCCCGAGTTCGTGATGAACCAACTCGAAACCGAAGAGGCGCTGGCGAAGACTGCCGCGCACCACGACGAGGACACCTGGTCATCACGATGATCGAGACCGGGATCCGCGGCGGGACGCGTGCAACCTGCCGTTCAACCCGATCATCGACAGACAGCAGCGGCTGGCCCTGCCTGCGCTTCGAAGCCAGCCAAGATCCGCGCCGAGCAACTCGTCCCGCTCAGCGCCAAGGCCGCGGAGACGATCCGCGCCCAGCAGGAACATGTGCGCACTAGTTGGCCCGAGCCGGCAGCCCCTGGCTGTTCCCGGAATCATGGCCGGCAACGAGGACGGCACGAAGCCCTACTCGCACTCCAACCTGACCCG
Source organism: uncultured Actinomycetota bacterium (assembly GCA_963748415.1). GTDB lineage: Bacteria > Actinomycetota > Actinomycetes > Mycobacteriales > Jatrophihabitantaceae > CAVVJA01. The sequence goes on from CAVVJA010000008.1 coordinate 369,549, forward strand.
CCAGATCAGACAATGGTGCCGAGGACATCGGCCTGCACGACGAAGCCGGCCAACCGGTGACGCATCACCGGACACCAGTTCCGGCATACGCTGGGCACCCGGTTGATCAACTCAGAGCGTGCCGCAACACATCGTGCAGATGAATGCTCGGCCACGCGAGCCCGAACATGACCGGCCATTACGCGCACGTGCACGACGCGACCATCCGTGACGAGTTCGACCGCTACCAAGCCCAACGGGTGAACGTCTCCGGGGAGCGTCATCGACTACGACGCAGAAGCTCCGACCGCCAGCGCCGAATGGGTCAAGCACAACCTCAACCGGATCCGCGACAGCCTTCCCAACGGATACTGCGGCCGCCCGCCGCAGCAGGACTGCCCGCACCCGAACGCCTGCCTGACCTGCCCGGACTACCAGACGACGCCGCAGTTCCTGGAGATCCACCGGCGGCAAGCGGCACACAACCTGCAACTGATCGCGCGAGCCGACGCCAACGGCCACGACCGACTGGCCGAAAACCTGCGACGCGTGCAAGCGAACCTGGAAAAGATCATCCCGGCCCTGGAGGCGATGGCCGATGAAACCAAGCCAGATGACGACGAGAGCTGACTGCACGACGCTTCTGCGTCGGGCCAACACCCGTCGCCACGAAGCGGCCCTCGCCGCCGCCCACCACGCCATCGAAGAACTCGACCGTGACGGACAGCCCGTCAGCTTCGGCGTCGTCGCACACACGAGCCGGCGTCTCGCGCGCCTGGCTCTACCGAGAGCCCGAAATCCGCAAACTCATCGAGCAGCTACGCGATGACGGCACTGCCCCCACCACGCAGCCAGCGAGCATCGCATCACTACGTCAACGCCTCGACAACGCCCGCGCCGAAATCACCCGGCTCCGAGCCGAGAACCACGCACTACAAGACCAACTCGCTCGCCACCTCGGCACACAACGCGCCGCGCCGCACCCACCGGCTCCCGAACAACACAAGGCCGAGCGCCCGGCAGTTACGGCGGCGACATGTCTACGCCGCACAAACCCCTGAAATACAAGGCAATTACATCAACCGCTTGAGATAACCGTCGATAGGTGCGCCTCGGCCGCGCTGAGCCTCCGCACATATGGATCGTTCGGGCGCACGGCGCGGCCCCGCATCCGTCCGGACATGCTTGCTCTCGGAGCGCACGCGTGAGCTAGTCTCCGCGGCCTGTGCGGTTTCCAGCGGCCGACCTACCGACAGCAGGGCGCTGTCGGTACGTCGGCGCTCCGGTCGGCCTTACCTAGCGCGACGGTCGAGCACGGGCCGAGGTGGCACGCTCCAGTAAATTGGCTGTGACTGGTACGTCTACGGGGCAGGCCGAGGCCAATGCTGACGGGCAGCAGTAGCAAGGCGTTAGGTGCGGTCCGGGCTGCCGAGAACCGCCCCGTTCGATCCATCGATGGCTTCGCTGGGCACCCCATGCGACTGGTGGTCGCGTGAACCCGCAACTCGCGGATCTGGCCGACCTCAGGGAGTGGGCAGACCGCCTCGGTTCCCGCTCACAGCTGTCTATCGTGCTTCGGCGTCTTCTGCTCGCAAGTACCGGGGCAGACGTGCTTCGCGCACCTGGCGGAGACGCGGTCGGAGAGTACGGCTGGGACATCACGCTCGACCTCCCCGCCGGGGTGCCGCCGTTCGCGCCGGCGGGTTCGTCCCGGTGGGAAGGCGGCGTCGGGATCGACCCTCGGAAGAAGGCGCAAAGCGACTTCAAGAAGCGGACGGACGAGACGCCCGCCACCGTCCGGGCCACGCAGACGTTCGTGTTCTTCACCCCGCGTCACTTCGAGGACTCCGACGACTGGATCCAGGCGAAGAAGAAGGAGGGGCACGGCTGGGCCGACATCAAGGTCGTCGACGGCGTCATCATCGAAGAGTGGCTGGAGTCCCGGCCGGATATGCATATCTGGTTCTCCGAGCTGATAGGCAAGACGCCGGCCGATGTGCGGCCGCTCAACACGTGGTGGGATCGGTGGTCGAACGCGACGGGCCCGGCGCTGCCGCCGGGCGTCCTGATCGCTGGGCGCGGCGAACGCGCTCAGGACCTTCGGGCGAGTCTGCGGTCTTCGGCCGGTGTGGTGAGCGTCGTGGCGGACACGACCGAGGAGGCGCTCGCGTTCGTCGCCGCGTGCCTGCACGGCGGACCAGCACCCGAAACTACTGGCGAGGCCGCGACGGCGGCCGTGTCGGAGCCAGCCGACGAGCCGACTGAGGATGGCCGCACGTCACCGGAGGACGCGGCGGACGGGCCCGGCGGGACGACAGCTGAGGCGGTGCCGGGCGCGGAGTCCGGAGAAGGTGCGCAGGCCGGTGCTCCGGAGGTCGAGGCGCTGCCGGAGCGGGCGGCGTTGCTGGCGCGGGCCGTGATCGTGGACTCGGCAGCCGCGTGGGCGCGGCTCGCTCACGGGACTACGCCGCTGATCTTGATCCCCACCTTCGTCGACCCCGACGTCGGATCGGCGGTGGCTGCCGGGCACCACGTGGTCGTGCCCGCCGTCAGCCGGCGCTCCGACAACCCGTTGCCGCGCATCAGGATTGACGAAGCCGCCGAGGCGTTCCGCAGTGTCGACGTGGAGTTCGCGCGGTCCTACGAGTACGCCCGCTCAGCGCGCCGCAGCCTCAGCGGGCTTCGGCGGCGCCTCGCCAACAGCGGCCTGCTCCGGGATCCCGAATGGGCCAGCGGGACGGCCCCCTCGACGCTTGGGCCGTTGCTGCTGCTCGGCGGATGGCGCGAGGATCATCCCGCCGACATCGAACTCATCGAGGACCTCACCGAAACCAAGTGGCGGAAGCTGGCCCGTGACCTTCAGACAGTCATGCAAGTCCGCGATCCGGGAACCTTTGCCGACGGCGTTGACACCCTTGACCGTGAGTTGAGTTCTGTACAGCGCCACCGGGACGGCGAAGAGTTGCTGCAGGCGAAGGTGTTGGCCTCGAAGAACTCCTGCCAGTAGCCCTCGTCCTTCGCATGGCTGCCGATCATGCCCTTCTCGAACTGCTCGATCAGGACCTCCAGCGAGACCAGTTCAATATCATGACGTAGCTGCCCGAACTCGGCCGGCGCTTCGATCGCGGCAGCCCGGGATTCTTCCGAGGCCAGCTGCACGAGCATTCGGCGTTCGGAGGCATCGAGAACGGTTTCTCCCATGAGCTCGCGAGTCATCGCTTGGATGATGGGGTGCCTGCCAATTCTTGGGGTTTCGGGTGGCTGGACTGTGCGCCGGCCGAACGCGACCTCGCCGCCCGGAAGTACGCCTACGCGCTTCCAGCCGACTCTGGCTAAGTTGCAACGTGGGGCACAACGGCCCGGAGAAGTCTGCGTTCGGGTCGGGTGCACTCGCCGCCGACTGATTCGATCTGCGCATCGGCGCGACCGGCACGGCGCTGGATCGGCGCGACGCATTGCGGGAGATGCTGCGCCGCTACGTCGAACACATGCACACCAACGAGCCGGTGCACGGTTGGCCGCCGACCTGAACAGTCATCCCGCTCCGCCGGGCGCTCGTCCTGCGTCTATGCGCCTAGCATTTCGGCGATAGTGCGCGGGTAGACACGCAACAGCGCGAGGGATCAGGTCCGTGGACGTCACCACGACCGCGCGCCGACGTAAGTACGGGTGCTCGGCGAACTGCTGCCGGCGATTGCGGCCGCCGGTCGCTTGCATCGGGCCGGACATGACCTGCCTCGACCGGACCTGCGCACAAGCCGCGACTCAGGGGGCTGACCTCCCGCATTCTGATGGATGTTCGGTTCCGAGCTTTGATGGCAACGCTGCCCGACGAGCTCGCCGCGGTGTCGCTGAGGTTATAGGCGGGCCTTCGGTGGCTGTGTCGGCCTACTTCAGGGTGGGAAGGTTGCCGGTCCAGGTGAGGTGGGTGCCGCCCTGGTCGGGTGTGGTGATGGCGAGGGCGCCGTGGTGGTGTTCGGCGCGGCGACGCATGTTGGTCAGGCCGCTGGAGCGGGTGGGTGTGCCGAGGCCGTGGCCGTTGTCGGTGATCTCGAGGGTGAGCAGGTCGTGGACGAGGGCGATGGAGATCTCGAGCCGCCGACGCCGAGCTCAGATCAGCTGCTGCCACACCGCACCCGCCGCGTCCCACACCGGGTCTGGACGCCGCCGAGCACCGTCCCGGCGCCCCGTCAACGGGTACGTGTGTCGAAGGCGTGCGCGACGACCGCGACACCGGCCCGCACGCGGATCTGCACGCGCAGCACATGGCGGACAGCGGACGTTGCCCAACCGGCCCGCTTGTCGCTCCAGTGCCACGCCGACGGTGGCCGACAGCCTCAGGTCAGGGTGAAGCCGACAGCCTCCGGTCAGGGAGAAGAAGGTGCAGACCGTCGTGACGTTGACCGATGACCTCGACGGGTCCAAGGCCGACCGCACGCTCACCTTCGCGTACAACCGGGTCGGCTAGGAGATCGACCTGAGCAAGAAGACCGCCAACGCCGTCGAGACGACCCTCGCGTCCAGAATCGCGGCCGGCCGAAGACCCCCACCCGCCGCCGCGGCACCGGCGCCGGCGCAGGCCATCGTGGCGCCCGACGCGCCGACGTTGCCGCGGTGCGGGGATGGGCGGGCGCCAACGGGTACGAGGGTCTCCGACCGCGGCCGGATCCCGCCTCGGTCCTCGAAGCCTACGAAGCAGCCCACTAACGCGACACCAGAAATGTTCGAGGAACCAGCAAGACGCCGCGGGTTCAATCAGTGCCGATGGCGTTAGCATGGATGGGCTCGGCGGGCCGGGGTCACGGTGTCGCGGCACGGGTCTGATGCGTGAGTGCACCAGTCGGCCGGGTTGGTGGCGGTGCCGGTGACGCAGCAGTATCTGTGCGGTGAGCTCTCTTTGCGGGTTGCGCGGCTGGAGTGCGCGGCTGTGGGCCGTGAGTCGTGTGATGCGGTGCGCCAACTGCGGCGGGCTGCCGAGTCGTCGCCTCCTTTCGCCCTGGGCGGGGTCGCGCGCTGCGCCCTGCAACTCGCCGATGTCCTGTGCTGGGACGCGCTGCGGCGCGGCGACGTGTCGGCCTTTTTCGAGGGGGCCGCGGTGGCCGCGGATCTGCATGAGTTTGCGATGTGTGCGCGGTTGCTCGATGAGTAGCAGCGGTGGTTGCTGACGACGCACTGAAGGGAAGACCGGTGATGGCTCTAGCGCGTGAGGTTTCCGAGGCGCAGATCGCGGTGCATTGGCGCGAGGAGGAGTACTACCAGCCGGCGGCGAAGTTCATCGCACAGGCGAACGCCGCCGACCCGGCGATCTTCGAGCGGTTCGGCGAGGAGCACTTCCCGGACTGCTTCAAGGAGTACGCCGACCTGCTCGACTGGGATCAGTACTGGCACACCACCCTGGACACGAGCAATCCGCCGTTCTGGAAGTGGTTCGTCGGCGGACGACTCAACGCCTCTTACAACTGCGTCGACCGGCACCTCTCGTCGAGCCGCAACAAGGCGGCGCTGCTCTGGGTTCCCGAGCCGGAAACCGAAGCGACGGTCGCGATCACCTATCAGGAGCTGTACCGGCGGGTGAACGAGTTCGCGGCGCTGCTGCGCGGGTTCTGCGATGTCGGTGTCGGCGATCGGGTGACCTTTCACCTGCCGATGGTGCCCGAGTTGCCGGTGTCCATGCTGGCCTGCGCGCGGCTGGGTGTCATCCACTCCGAGGTCTTCGGCGGGTTCAGCGGCGCGGCCTGCGGCGGGCGCATCGCCGACTCCGGCAGCCGCGTCCTGGTCACCATGGACGGCTACTACCGCAACGGCGAGCTGATCGATCACAAAGCCAAGGCGGATGAGGCGGTAGCGGCGGCGGCCGAGCAGGGCGCCACGGTCGACAAGGTCCTGGTGTGGCGCCGCTACCCCGGCGAGTACTCGTCGAAGACGCCGATGGTAGAGGGTCGGGACTTCTTCATCGACGAACTGATAGCCGACTTCCACGGCCGAGTCGTGGAACCGGTGTCGATGCCCGCCGAGGCACCGCTGTTCCTCATGTACACCAGCGGCACCACCGGGCGGCCGAAGGGCTGCCAGCACAGCACCGGCGGCTACCTCGCCTACGTCACCGGCACCTCGAAGTACTACCAAGACATCCACCCCGGCGACACGTACTGGTGCTTCGCAGACATCGGCTGGATCACCGGACACTCCTACATCGTCTACGGCCCGCTCTCACTCGGCACGACGAGCGTGATGTACGAGGGCGTACCGATGTACCCGGATCCGGGAAGGCCCTGGCGCATCGCCGAACGCCTCGGCGTGAACATCTTCCACACCGCGCCGACCACGATCCGTATGCTGCGCAAGTTCGGCCCGGACGAGCCGAAGAAGTACGACTACCACTTCAAGCACATGACCACGGTCGGCGAGCCGATCGAGCCGGAGGTCTGGCGCTGGTACCACGAGGTGGTCGGCAAACGCGACGCCGTCATCGTCGATACCTGGTGGCAAACCGAGAACGGTGGATTCCTCGGTAGCACCCTGCCCGCGCTGCAGGCCATGAAGCCGGGCAGTTGCGGCCCGGGCGTGCTCGGCATCTACCCGATCATCTACGACGAATCCGGAGCGGTCGTCGAGGCCGGCAGCGGCAAAGCGGGCAACATCTGCATCCGCAACCCGTGGCCCGGCATCTTCCAGACCATCTGGGGGCAGCCCGAGCGGTTCGTGCACACCTACTACGAGCGGTACTGCAAGGACAAGGACAGCAACGACTGGCACGACTGGCCATACCTGGCCGGCGATGGCGCCGTCGAAGCAGCCGACGGATACTTCCGCATCCTCGGCCGCATCGACGACGTCATCAACGTCGCCGGCCACCGACTCGGCACCAAGGAACTCGAGTCAGCAACCATCACCGTCGACGAAGTGGCCGAAGCGGCCGCAGTGCCGGTCATCGACGAACTACGCGGGCGTGCCGTGGAGATGTACGTGGCGCTCAAACCCGGGGTGAACCCGAGCCAGGACATCGCCGACAAGGTCACGAAGGCGATCGAGACCCAGATCGGCAAGCTCGCCCGCCCGAAGAACGTGTGGATCGTGCCGGACATGCCCAAGACACGCTCCGGCAAGATCATGCGACGGGTCATCGCATCCATCTCCAACTTCACCGACGTCGGCGACGTCACCACGCTGGCCAACCCGGAAATCGTCGATGACATCCGACACCACGTGCAAAGCGAAAAGGTGTCCCGCGGCGAGACACCGCGACCCCTCACCGAGCAGGAAGAGGCCGAGATCAAGGCATTCGGACAAACCGAGTAACAATCGCGCCCGCGTGATGCTCGGGGTCGCCGACGGTCGGTAGCCGATCACCGTGGACGACCGGGCCGTATCGGTGCAGCCCGGGACCACAGAACCGGCATCCCTACGCGAGCGCACGACGTCGGGGCCAGGTCGCGGTTGTGGTGGGTCGTTCGATCCATGCCGATCGGACACAGGTCACGCCGCGGGTAGCCCTCCGACAGGTGTGCCCGACATGGCCTACCCGTCATGCTGGCAGGCACCGGCCGGTGAACCGTTGCTGACTCCCCCCGGGAGCCCGTTCAGTTCGCCGGCCGGCCCGTCGACGACGCGCCGCTCTGGCGCGGGGCGGCAGCAACTACTCGAGCACTCGGTGACCTGGCAGGGTGGCGTGCCGCAGCACCGACAACGATGACCGCCTATCGGCGTCGCCAGGTGAGTCGCGCGCCCTCCAAGGCGCTGGCCAAGGATCGCGGCGGCCGGGCCATCGATGTGCGCAAAGGCCACCGCGTCTGTTGCACGCTCGGGGCTCGGCGCGGACGCTGCACGGTAGCCACGCCCCGCGCGGTGCGGGCGTTCACGCAGACAGGGTTGCCATGCGTTATGCCATCATCATGCGGGCCAAAGCCGAATCCCACCTTCGCCAGCGGGGTGTCCAGGCGACTGAACTGGAGCTACCCGGACCGGCTCCAGGGCGAGGCCGAATACTGCCCGGCGACCTCAGACCCCGCGGTCTTCATCGTCGCCCAGACCGACCAGATCGCTTCGCTGATCGCACCGAGCGCGGACTGGGCGACCTGTTCGACACCACCACCACGCCCCGCCTGACCGCCGAGGCAGGCCTGGCCACAGCCGGGCAGTGTCGACCTGCGACGCAGGCACAGAAGGAGCCTGACTCGCGGTCGTGCTTATCGGATGCCTCCGTCCAGCCGAGACGGCCACTGGGGGACTTCGCAGCAGCCGTGCATGCTGCAATCCTGGACCCGGGGACCTCATCCCGGCCGGGAATCTGCCGCCGCTGGGGCCGCCCGCAAGCCCGGTGAGATCAGGTTGCCGACAGCCGGTATCCGGGTGGAAGCGTGGATGTCCTCCCTGAACCCTCCATAGGGGTGTTCACACCAGGCCGGAACCTGTCAAGACATCCGATCGGGCTCAGATGAGCAGATGCGGACCGCACTGAGCGGCATCCTTCGATGCCAGGCTCTTGGGACTTCCGCCTCTCGCCCACGGCGACACCTATCATCGGGAAATGTGGCGTCCGACGGTCGCGGGACCGGCGGCTGAGGCTTCTGCCGGAATCAGCCAGCACCGTCAAGAAGCTGACGCAGAGACGGCCTGGTCGGCCGATTCTGGCTCGACAGACGAAGGAGACCGGCGATGAGCTGGCCTCGTGGTGCCGGTTCGGGAACAGGTGCGCCTGTCGGCTCGGAGGAGCTGTGGGAGCTACGGCTCTACGTGACTGGGAGCTCCCCACCGTGTCTCCGTGCCATCGTGAACCTGCGTCTTGTGTGCGAGCAGTACCTGCAGGGACGTTATCGCATCGACGTGGTGGACCTGCTCGAAGACCCGCGCCTGGCGGTCTACGACCAGATCCTGGCCGTGCCCACCCTCATACGGCGTCTCCCGCTGCCCATCCGGACGGTCGTCGGCGACCTCTCGGACATCGACCGGCTCCTCGCCGGGTTGCAGCTCCCACCGCGAAACACCGACGTGCCGTGACCATCGCTGCTGCGACCGCAGCGGGTAGCTCGACACATCGTGTCGGAGGCCGTATACAAGTCCCCCTTCGCTCGTCATGTCAGGCAAATCTCCGCCACGCCAGCAGCAATCAACGCGGTACGGTGCCCGGGAATCGGCTAGAAGACCCGCTGGATCTGCTGGAACAATCGCGCCGCGAACCTGATGGGGCGCTTGAGACCGTGCGCACGGGCCAGGCAGTAGGAGCGGGGAGGGAGGCATGAGCGTTCACGCGGAGGACATCGCTTACGCGCTGCTGACCGACGGCACCACGATCGAGATCCGGCCCGTGCGGCCCCAGGACTTCGACGCGGTGCGGGACATGCACGCCAAGATGTCCCCGGAAAACCTCTACCTGCGTTTCTTCAGCGTGAGCCCGGCTGCTGCCGAGCAGGAGGCGCGCCGGATATGCCGCGAGCCTGGGCCGGACCACGCGGCGCTGCTGGCCGTGCTGGACGGCGAGGTGGCCGGCTGCGGCAGCTACGAGCAAGCCGGCGCCGGATCCCGGTCCGCGGAGGTGGCCTTCACGGTCGCCGATGACCTGCATAACCGCGGCATCGGCATGCTGCTGCTGGAGCACCTGGTCTCGCTGGCCCGCGGCCGGGGGTTCCGCGCATTTACCGCGCTGACGCTGAACGAGAATGCGGCCATGCTGCGGGTGTTCGCCGATGCAGGGCTGCAGGCGCAGCGCTCTCTGGTGGACGGCGCGTACGACTTCACGTTCCCATTGCCTGCAGGCGAGGCGGACGCCGCGCTGGGCACCTACCGCGATACGGTCGCGGTGCGTGAGCGGACCGCGGACGTGGCGAGTATGCGGCCCGTGCTGGCCCCGGCCTCCGTCGCAGTCATCGGCGCGAGCCGGCGCCCAGACTCGGTCGGGCGGGCCATCCTGCGGAACATCACCACTGGCGGCTTCACAGGCCCGGTCTACCAGGTCAACCCGCACGCGGCCGAACTGGACGGCATCCCCTGCCTTCCGTCGGCGGCCGCGCTGCCCGAGCAGGTCGACCTGGCGGTCATTGCCGTACCGTCGGCGGCCGTGCTCGGCATCGCCGAGGAATGCGGACGGCGGGGCGTCAAGGCCCTGGTGGTGATCGCGGCCGGACTCAGCGGCCCGGCCCGCGCGGAACTGCTGGGAATCTGCCGCCGCCACAGCATGCGGATGGTCGGGCCGGCCAGCTTCGGCGTGGCCAACCCGGGTATCGGCCTGGACGCCACGTTCGCGGCCCGCCATCCCGCGGCGGGAACAGCCGGACTGGCGCTGCAATCCACCGGCGGCACCGGCTTCGTGCTGCTAGAGCACTTGTCCCGGCTGGGCGTGGGGATCTCTACCCTGGTCTCCTTCGGCGACAAAGACGACGTGTCCGGCACCGACATGCTGCAGTGGTGGGAGGTCGACGAGGCGACGAAGCTGGCTCTGCTGTACATGGAATCGATCGGGAACCCGCCCAAGTTTGCCCGCACGTGCCGCCGCGTGAGCCGCACGACACCGGTGCTGACCGTGGTCGTGGGCCGGTCCGCGACGGGCAAGCGGCTGGCCGGGGCCCGCGCCGTCAAGGCGGCTACCCCGCTGATCACCAGGCAGGCCCTGTTCGAGCAGACGGGCGTGATTGCTGCTGCTAACCTCGGCGAGCTACTCGACACCGCGGCGCTGCTGGCAGCCCAGCCGGTGCCCGCCGGGAACAAGGTCGGTGTGGTGTCCAACACCCGCGGCGCCGCGGTGCTCGCCGCCGACGCGTGCAGCGACGCCGGCCTGCAGGTCGCCGGCCTGGCGGGGGACACCCAGCGGGCGCTGCGGGACATGCTAGGCCGCCAGGCCCTGGTCGCCGGGCCGGTCGACACCACCGTGCTGGTCAAGCCCGGCAGCTTCCGCCGCTGCTTGGAGCTCGTCGGCGCTGACCCGGGCGTCGACGCGGTGCTGGCGCTGATCACCACGACCGCGGGCGGCGACCTGGTCCCCGAGGTGCGCGCCGCGCGGCTGCCGGTGCCGGTCGCCGCGGCGGTGCTGGACCAGGTTGAGGTGGTCCGGCTGCTGCCCGGCCAAGGCGAGGACGCTCCCGCCGTCCCGGCCTACGCCTACGCCGAGTCCGCCGCTCGCGCCCTCGGCCACGCCGCGCGCTACGGCATGTGGCGGGCCACCCCGCCGGGACACTTACCCGACCTCGACGGCCTGCGCCAGGACCGGGCGAAGGAACTGGTCGCCGACTTTCTCGCCGAACCATCTCGGAGCGGCTGGCTGCCGCCGGACGCCACCCTGGTGCTGCTCGGCTGCTACGGCGTGTCGCTGGCCGACAGTACCGCGGTCATCACCGAGGAAGCCGCAGCAGCCGCGGCGGCGCGGTTCGGCGGCCCCGTCGCGCTCAGGGCGGACGTGCCCGGCCTGCTGCGCACCAGCGACGCCCGCGACGTGCTAACCGGCCTGCACGGCCCGGATGAGGTCCGGCGCGGGTTCCGCTTGCTGCAGGAGGTCTTCGGCAGCCGGCTGGCCGGCGTCATCGTCCAGCCCGTGGTCACTGGCGGCGTCGAGGTGATGATCAGCGTGCTGCACGAGCAGGTGGCCGGCCCACTGGTGCTGTTCGGGGCCGGCGGCGCCGCCGACGAGGTGCAGGCTGAGCGCGCTGCCCGGCTCGCCCCCCTCACCGACTCCGACGCCGATGACCTGATCCGGTCCGTGCGCACCGCCCCGCGGCTGCTCGGGCGGCGCGGCGAACGAGCAGCCGACCTCGCCGCGCTGCGGGACATGCTGCTGCGGGTCTCCCGGATGGTCGACGACCTGCCGCAGATCGCCGAGCTCGAACTGAGCCCCGTCATCGCCCGCCCCGACGGCGTCCAGGCCGTCGACGGCCGCATCCGCATCCAGGCGGCTGAGCCCACCGACGCCCACCTGCGCCGGCTGCCATAACACACCAGCCGGCGGCGCCCGGGGGCGCGCCCGCCGGCCACCTAACCTAAACATGGTCCTGGGGCATGACTGTGCCGACCGGACAATCAAGGGACGTGTTCCGGTGCCGGAGTGCGTGAGGCAACTGGGCGGCGGACGAGCCGGGTCCGGAGCCGGACATGGGCTGGTTCGTAACGGACAGGGACCGCAGGCGAACCCAATCTCCCCACTCCGCCGGCGCGGCCGACCCGCTCCGCGACCGACCGGGGCACGCCGTGAACATCGCGCTCGCCGTCGTGTTCCTGATCGGCAACGCCGTGTTCGTCGGTGCCAGTTCGCGCTGATCACCACCCGACGAGACCAGATCGAGCCGCTGGCCGAGTCGGGGAATCGGCGCGCGTCGATCGCCTGGCGGCAGATGCAGGCACTGGACCGGATGCTCGCCGGATCCCAACTCGGGATCGCCCTCTGCTCGCTCGGCCTCAGGGCCGTCGCAGAGCCGGCGTTCGCTCACCTGCTCGAGCATCTCTTCGATGCCTTGTCGCTGCCGGCACCAGCGCTGCACCCGACGGCGTTCGTCCTCGCTCTGGCGTTCGTCGCGTTCTGCCACTTGGTGGTCCGGCGAGATCGTACCCAAGAACCTGGCGCTGACGGACCCGCTGCCCAGCGCCCTCGTGCTCGGACTCGTCATGGCCGGCTGGACCCGAGTCAGCGGCGTCGTCCTCTCTGCCATCAGCGCAACGGCCAACGGCATCCTGCGCGTGTTCCGCGTCCAACCCACGAGCGAACTGCGCGGCACCTACACCGCCGAGGACCTCGGTCATGAGGGCGTCGCCGCCAGCCGTAGATCCATCGGCGGCAAGCATGCGTGGGTCAGCCTCGACATCGGAATCGCCTATGTGCCCGTCGAACCGACCGCCAAGTGATCCGTCGAGACCGTGTTCGCGCCGCCGGCATTAGCTGCTGCCTTCCGAAAATCTGCGGTGGGAAACATCAGCCCGACGAGCGCAGATTGTTCCGACCTCTTATCCGGAAACCTCTTATGCCACAGGCGACCCAGTCGTCAGGTCGGAACAAGCACGAAGTCGGAACAATCGGCGATCGCGAGTGGATCGGCGAGATGCCATCACTACGCTGCGTGCCCGTCGAGGACCTCAGCGGCGAGCCAAACCGGCATGAGAGTGAGCAATGGGTGCGCAATGCCGCGAACACGGTCCTACCGGCACGATAGAGCTCGCGTCGGTTATGGGTAGTCGCAGTCGCTGCGTCCGAGCGGCCCCACTGATCCTCGACCGCCGCGGCGGATACATGCCGGGTAACCGAACCGATGTCGGCGGCCGTAGCTGATGGCCAACCGACGGCAATCGGGTCACTCAGGGTGGCGAGCCCAGGGACCGGTGGCCACGCGCGATCCGTCGATATCGCGCACCTCGACCGCACGCCGCCGACGCGCATATGGATCGATAGAGGGCATGCACGGACGCATGCTCGTGCTTGATATGTGGGTGAGTGTCCAGGCGGTGATTTTGCCAGGTTGACTCCGACCGATGACCACCCCGCCTGGTGGGCTGACGACGGACGGCAGTCGCGGGGACCACGATTTATCCAGATTGGTGCCGGACGTCATCTGGTGAGTCTGCCCTTCGGTGACCGTGAAGGATGGGACTGGCTCTATTTCCGGCCAGGCCGCCTGGAGGACCAAGTCCTGAGCCGGTGGCGGCGCGGCGCCGCGGGGAGTAGGCAGGCTGCCGGAGGAGGCAGGCTATGAAGGCCGTTGTCTACACGCGGTATGGACCGCCTGACGTGCTTCGGCTGACGGACCTGAAGACGCCGGTCCCGAACGACGACGAGGTGCTGGTCCAGGTACACGCGGTGTCCCTCAACGCAACCGACTGGGAGGTGTTGCGGGGCAAACCGCTGTATTCCCGCATCATGGGCCCGTTCCGGCCGCGACACCACATCCTCGGGTCAGACATCGCCGGACGGGTGGAGGCGGCGGGCCGCAACGCGACGCGCTTCCGGCCAGGCGAGGACGTGTTCGCAGACATCCTCAGCCATATGGGCGGGTTCGCGGAGTCCGTCTGCGTGCCAGAGACTGCACTGGCGCCGATGCCCGCCGGCATGATCTACGAGCAAGCCGCGGCCCTGCCCCAAGCGGGGGCCATCGCGCTGCAGGGCATCCAAGACAAGGGACAGGTCCAGCCCGGGCAGAAGGTGCTGATCAATGGCGCCGGCGGTGGCTCAGGCATGTACGCCATCCAGCTGGCCAAGCTCAACGGGGCCGAGGTCACCGGGGTGGACAACGCTGAGAAGCTGGAGTTCATGAGCTCACTGGGTGCGGACCACGTCATCGACTACACGCGGGACGACTTCACTAGGAACGGGCGCACCTACGACTTGATCCTTGATCTGGCCGCACACCGTCCGGCATTCGCCTACAAGGGCTCGCTGATGCCCGGGGGACGTTATCTGTATGTCGGCGGGTCGGTGGCTACGCTCCTGCAGGTCCTGCTGATCGGGCCTGTGATCGGACGAGCCGAGGGCAAGAAGATACGGCTGCTGGCCGTTCGGCAAGGTGCGCAGCACCTGGTGCCCATCGTTGACCTCTGCCAGGCGGGAAAGCTTGCCACGGTCATCGACCGCCGCTATCGGTTGAATGAGGTGCCCGAAGCGCTGCGGTATCTCGGCGAAGGGCACGCCAAAGGCAAGGTCGTCGTCATCATCGAGTAGCCTCTGCCGACCATTACCGGCGCCCATGGCGCCGTCTGCGTCAGCGGACAGCAACTGGGCTGCCGCGGTACCGGGTGTGTTTACCTCCTCTACGCTCTGGGCTGCCCGGCGGAGGTCAATATGACCGTAGCGTCTTGCCCCGGCACGCGGTCCAGCGAAGCGCTCCCATCTGGCGCCCTGTGGCGCATTCCTGCTCAGGGTCGGGTCCGGCTGCAGGGCTGGTCGTGGCGCCATGGAGACGAGGTCAGATGGAGCGAGCGGCTAGGTCGTTTCGAGCTGGTGCTTCAACCTGGTCCAGATTCTGCGTTCCATGCGGCCACCCAGTGGCCCGGACAGCGGGCCGAGCATCCGCATCCAGCCCTTCGGGCGCACCTGCCAGTCCCAGCTCATGACTGTGCCTTCGCCGTCGGCGGCGAAGGTCAGCGCCCCGGAGGTTTGCATCATCGCGCTGGTTGTGCGCGAACCGAGCCGATGCGGCCGGTCGAACTCGGTCAGCTCCACCAGCATCTGCGTGCCCGCCTGCCCATGCGCGCGCGGAACCGTGTCCCCAGCCCGACAGGCAGCGGAGTGAGCAACTCCACACCAGCCATCGCCGGGTTGAACGACGGCTCGTTGCGCGTGTCGGCGACCGTGTCAAATCTGCTCGGCCGGCGCCGCGATGCGGACATGACCGGTGATGTGGGCCACGGCTCCACGGCGCTGCCGGCAGGACCGCACCACCCGGGGGTCACTACGGCGTCCTACCCGTCAGCTTGCGCACGCCCTAAAGGCGCCGGGGCGCACCGATACAGGGTCAGCCGCTCGACGCGGAACATCCTCAACTGCCGCGATGCGCGGTAGCCGTCGTTATCTCAAGCCGCTGTTCGGGTGTCTCCGCCGGGGCTTTCGATGCCGTTTGATCTTGCTTGAGGCGCGTTATCTATAAGGTGTCGCCGCCGTCGCGGTAACCGCCGGACACCACCGGGACAGGTCCTACACCTTCCTCTTCGCTGCGTTCATCAATGACCCCAGCGATAAGCGGGTCAAGATCGACCGCCAGCCAGGCGAGCGTTCGCCTTGTCAGAGCCGGCCGATGGCAGGGCTTCATGGCGCCTCAACCCGAGATCAGCTTTGCGCCAGCGCGGCGGCGTCCCCGGGCCCATCCCGAACAACCGCGCAACTAGCCACATCGAAATATCGTTCGCGTGCACCTTGCCTGTCTCCCTTGTGGGTGCCGTCCTGACTTCGTTGTCCGGCAACCGACCTGGATAGGCGCTGTCTCGAGCGTTATCGGCAGTCTGTACGCCCGAATCGACGGGGACTGTCCCGACGAGCGGCGGCATGTCCACCAACCCGGGTCGGGCGGCCGTCTCGGCCACTTCGTCAGGGTGGGCGGCTAGCGTCAATCGTGGGCGACCGTGAGCCCGCCGACAGCGGAAGGGAAGGCTCGATGTGCGGCCGCTATGTCTCGGTCACGGCTCGCGCCGACCTGCTCACCGAGTACAACGCGGTGCGCGCCGAGGGCCCGGAGTTGCGCGAGTCGTACAACGTCGCGCCGCAGACCCTGATCTACGCCGTGCTCGACCGCGCCGATCCCGAACACCCAGAACACGTGCAGCGCCAGGTGCACTCGGTCCGGTGGGGTCTGGTGCCCTCCGGGTCGCGGGATCCAACGATCGGCAACAAGCTCGTGAACGCTCGCGTGGAGACGCTGAGCTCCAAGCCGAGCTGGAGGACCGCCTACCGTAAGAGACGCTGCCTCATCCCGGCGGACGGCTATTACGAGTGGCAACCGGAGCAGCGCGACGGGAGGGCCGTCAAGCAGCCCTACTACCTGCACCCGGCCGGCGGCGGCCTGCTGTCGTTCGCGGGGCTATACGAGTGGTGGCCGGACCCGAGCAAGGCCGAGGACGACCCGGATCGCTGGCTGTGGAGCGCGGTTATCGTCACCACCGATGCCACCGGCCCGGCCGGCGAGATCCACGACCGCACTCCGCTGATCCTGCCGGCGGAACGCATCGACGCCTGGCTGGACCCGCACGTAGTCGACCCTGACAAGATCGTGCAAGTGCTCACGGGCGTGCAGGGCCCGCCGCTGGAGATCCGGTCGGTGTCACGCGAGGTGAACCGGGGGGACACCAACGGCCCGCAGCTGATTGAGCCGCTGCTGCCCAACGGGGCGGACCGGCCGCTCCAGCTCGCCCTGGCCTCGTGACCCCGTTCGGCACGGCCGGCTGACCCGGCTCAGTCCTCCCAGGCGAGGTCGTCCACCGAAAGATTATTGCGGCATAGGCACGGCAGCCGTCCTAGGTCCACCCGCGGATCTTGATTGCTTCGCCGCGGCCGCCCAGCTGTTGTGGACGCGTGCCTCGCTACGGCGCGCGGCGACCCGGCCGGGTCATCTACCTCGCATTGTCAACCCCGCTTGGCAGGTCCTTGGCAGTATCGCCGCCGGGTGCCTCAGCGCAGTGGCGGTGGAAGCTGTGGGCGCTGCGTGACGGCACGGTGCATCTTCAGCGGGGGGCCAGGCCTTTGTCGAGGCTGGCTCGGCGGCCGGTGCCTGCCGCGGGCGTTTGCGCACGAGGCGGTCGCGTTGGGTTGTTCTGGGGCATTGGCCGGCCGCGGAGCCTTGTTTCCTTGCTCTGGACGTCCACCGGCCGTGCCCACTTTATCCCGGGTGCGGTCGTCCAACATGCGAGCGAGTGAGCGAACGCTGCCGGACCGTCCTCTCGATGCCATAGTTGCCGCTGCCGGTCGGCCCCGCCACCGCTGAGGCGAGCGAGCTCAACAGTCGACAACACGCTCGTGGCGTCAGGGTCTCGGGCAAGCGACGGCAGGACGTGTCGCAGCAACGCGTCAACGAGCTGCCAACCTTGGCCTGTCTGTTCGGTGCCCACGTCGATTGCGGCGCCGGTGAGACCGCCCCGCGCGGCAACTGCACACGCCGACAGGAGTCGATCCTGGTCGATGTCGTGGATCGGCCGACCAGTTGCGGCATCGCGCAACGCCTGAACGATCAGGGCGCGGACGATGCCGGCGTATGCGGCGGTCTCCTCGGCGGTCAACAGGACATCTGCGACTCGCACTTCCACGGTCGGGTAACGCGGCGACACCCGGATGAAGAAATAGACGTTGCCCGTGTCCAGGGCCTCTCCGGTGGCGATGGCAGTGGCGACCATGTCGTCATAGGCGGCGTCGGACGCCACCGGCGGGGCCGGGCATCCGGTCGGCCAGCGAGCCATGAGGCGGTACCGCCAGCTGGCCCAGCCGGTGTCACCTCCGTCGCAGATCGGTGAATTCGCCGTCAACGCGATCAGCGCCGGAATCCAGCGCCGGGTTCGGTGCAGGACCTCCACCGCGGCGCCGCGGGACGGTACCGCCACGTGCACGTGACATCCGAGCGTGCCGGCCGTGCTGATCGGGCCCGGGAAGCGGGCTGCCAGTTCGCGGTAGCGAGCGTCCTCGGTCAGTGGCGGCGGGTGCGGTGGGCCCAGCGGCACGACCCCGGACGCGACGACCAGGGCCCCCCGTCGCGCGGCCTGCGTGGTCACGGCTATCCGCCGTGCCAGCAGTGACTGTCGCAACTCTGGCACCGAGTGCAACACCGGGGTTCGGGTTTCGACCATGTACCTCATCAGCTCCGCCACGACACCATGCGGATCCGCGCACGCCGCAATGACCTCTGGTGCCACCGTCGACACCCGCCCGGTTACCGGATCGAGCAGCGCGAATTCCTCCTCGACACCGAACGTCGGCAGAGCGGGTTCGCAGGTCGGCCTGACCAATCGCGCGTGCTGCTTGCGTGGGAGAACCCGATCTGCCGGTGACGCCAGCTGGGTAGCCATCGCGGTTCCGCCTTGTCGGGGGCGCGGCCATGAATCGCTCTCGGCCGGGCAATCACCACATTCGCGGTCCTCGGCGGTGCACGCCAGAGGCCAAAGACCTCGCCGCGTGCGACCAGCGATAAGGAATTGAGCTTCCAACCGTGACGTGGACAAGATGGGGCCCGGCCCTCCGCCAAACCCGCACTAAGCGCGCCTGGTGGCGCAAGCCGATCCCTTATGGCATCGGCCAAACAAGATCGCTCAAGCGGCGCATAACACCGCGGACCTATCACCGAAAGCCGTCTAGAGCATGCACCTATTCGGCGATACGCCCACGTCAGCCTGACGACCCCGCTCCGCCAGCCGCTTGGCGTGGCGGGGGAATGCACTGCCAGCTCGGTCGTTGATTGCGCGCGGCAAAGCGTGTGGCGTCATGTCCGACGCGTGTTCACCATCCGGCAAGAAGCGACGCGCCTCTCAGGGAGCCGCTCGCGCCCGTCAACACGTCGATTGGGTGTGTGGCGACGCTGGAGTGCCCGGATGGACTTGGTGAGCAAAGGTGAACTGTGTCCTGGGGGCTCGCAGTTCGTTGCTCGGCTGCTTGGCGTGATTCGAAATGCAACGGCTGCCATTTGGTCTGCCGAGCGGAGCCGACAGTATGGCGGAGTGCTACGCGGTGGCGATCGGCTGGTCGCGGTCGTCATGCGGCTGCACGCCGAGTTCGCCGGCTGGGCCAACCTTCGCGACGTCCTGATGGTCATCGAGCAGCGCCGCAATGCCCGGACAGGCACCCCAGCGTTCGCAGCCATGTCCGAGCCTGGTGGAAGGACTCGCCCGGCGACCGCGTAGCACTGGCACCGCCGGTCGGCAAGCGCGCCGTGACCGAACCTCGCCGCCGAGACGGCCGTCGCATCTTTCTCGGGTGAGGATTGGATACTAGGTCGGCAGCACGGGTTAGCGGCAGACCGCCCGACGCGTCGGCTGACGTGCCCGGCGGGTTATGGAGGCGATGGACTTGAGGTGGGCATGACTGGTCCGGCTAGTGATCCCGGGCGCGCAGCCGCGCAGAGGCGGGCCGACCCCAGTCAGCGGCCGGCTTCATCCAGCACTGACACGGCGGCAGACACTGAGGAGTTTCCGCGGCCGTCGCTGGAGGCTGACCGGACCGTTGTGATGAGCTCCGAGCCTGGGTTTCGGGTCGGCTGGCGTGGCTATGACCGCGTCCAGGTCGACAACTACCGCTCCCGGGTGGAGACCGAACTGGTGTCCGCCCGCAGCGGCCACGAACGCGCGGTGCACGCGCACGCGCAGATCACCGAACGGCTCCACGCCGCGCAGAGCGACCTGGGCCGGCTACGCAGCCAGCTCACCAACAGCCCAACCGCGCTGTCTGAGCGGCTGCGGGAAATCCTGCAGCTCGCCGCGCAGGAGGCCGAGCAGACCCGAGCCGACGCGCAGACCGAAGCCGACCAGATCCGTTCCCGCGCCGGCACCGACGCCGAAACGATCGTGCAACAGGCCCGCGACACGGCCGCCGGCATCCTCAACGGCGCCCGCGCGGAGCAGCAGAAACTGCAAGCCGACATCGCGGAAGCGCAGGCCTCCGCCGGACAACAGCTCGACACCGCCCGCGCCGAAGCGATCCGACTGCGCGACACCAGCCAGACCGAAGTACGCCAGCTCGCCGCCGAAGCCGAGCAGGCCCGCGACCGCGCCGACGCCGAAGCGGCCGCCCGCCGCACCGACGCCGACCGGCACGCCCGCGAGCAGCGAGAACAGGCCCACGCAGCGGCCGCGGCGCGGCTCACCGACATGGCCCAGCAGCTGACCGACCTGACCCGGCACCGCGACGAGACACTCGCCACCCTCAGTCACCTACACCAGGAACTCGCCAACACCCTGGCGACCACCACCGGTCCAGCAAGCCAACCACCGACCGGTCCCTCGGAGCCGGCCGCAACCCCCCAGCCTCGCCGCCAGCATCGCTGACCTGTGGCGCTCAAGGACCTCGATCCGCGCTAGCCGCCGCCGGGCGACCGTCAAGCCGCGCGACGTACTCGCACTGTCCCGGTCGAACGTGCCTGCGTGAGTGAGCCGGAGGACGCGAACCGCCGAGCAGTTGGCGAAGGATGGCTTCACAGCCGTGCCCGGGGTCTGCCTGACAGATCGTCGATCTCGGGAAGGTCGTGAAAAGGCGCGGTGGCCGTGACAGCCTGAGTTGGCCACCGTGACGGCTTGAAGTTGCTCCACCGAGACGACGCGTCAACGTCGTTGTGACGGTCTGATTTGGCCCCGCTTGTCGGCACGCCGGGGCGGTCGTGTCCACCCCCTACTCAGCCAAGCACGGCAGCTGGTCGTGCAGCCCCCTCATGTCTCCGCCCACCCGATCGACGTAGGCCGCCTCGCAGCCGCGAATAGTGACAACGACTCCCCCACTTGCCGATGGCCAATTCGGTAGAGCCGAGCGCCCAGCACGTTGCTCCCGGTCAGCGCTTCGTAATGATGGTCGTGACCGGCAGCCTGAACTGGCGCTCGGCCCTGTGCGGCAGGTCGGCCCGGAGCCAGCGCGAGACGCGCCGGGGCAGCGTGGCCATGATGATCTCGTCGAACTCATGATCGCTGAACACCTTCTCCATGGCCTCGAGAGGATCGGGACTGCCGAGATCGCCCTCGACGGGGACACCCAGCCCATCGAGGTCAGCCAGCATCTCGTCGAGCCGTTGCCGGGACTGCACGCTCGCCTGCTCGTCGCTGCCGGGACGGCGGTAGTCCGTCATCCACCACATCATGCTGGGCTGGAGGGCCTCAGCCGCGGCCGCAGGCTCCGGATAGTTCGCCGCGGTGGTGTTCGGGACGAGCACATAGAAGGAGCTTGGTCCCGCCTCAATCCGCGTGCGGAGCTCTTCCTGTAGCTCTGCACGCTGCAGGGTCTGGTTCGCGACGACAAGATACCTACGCATGACGGCCACCCGCTTGGTCCTGGCCGGCGCTGGACGTCCGGTGCCAACTCAGGGTATCCCGCGATGCGGACCTAGGTCTGTGCGAACTCGAGCTTTCGGGCGCAGCTGTCCTCAAGTTGGTGTCAGGACAGGCCGCACGTCGGCAATGCCACCAACCTGGGATGCAATGCCACCGACCCAAATTCCGTCGACACGTCACCGTGCACAAATTCAGGCTTAGCCTCGATCCTTCACGCGAAGCGGCGTTGATCAAGGACCGTCGCGTAGTTGATCTTTCTGGGTCGCTGGCGTTTGATGCGCAGGATTGATCTGCCGGTCTAGCGCTCAGATGATCTCGACAGCTAAGGCTGCCGACGCAGAAGTCCGGAAGTGGACCAAGCGCCACCAGGACATCGCCAGCGATCACGAACGCTATGCGGCCGACATCGCGAAAGCATCAGACGAAGCCAGAAAGAACCGTGCGTTCTCGCAGAGCCTCCACAAGCTGAAAGACCAGTTCATGGCGATGCACCAAGACGACTCAGAACCACACCGGCGGGGTATTGCACTTGAGAGCCTCATCAATCAACTCTTCGGCCCCGATGAATCGTGCCGTCAAGGCCACTGCCAGCGAAATGGCGATTCGCGTCGGCGAGGATCGCCTCCGTCTGCGCGAGTGATAGCCCCCGACGCGACCTCGATGCGCACGAGCTCAATCTTGCTTGACGGCTGGCTCGGCGGCATCCTGGGCATCGATGACCGCGATCGCGGCCATGTTGGCGATGTCGGTCACTTCGGCGCCACGGCTGAGCACGTGCACCGGCTTGTTCATGCCGACCAGGATCGGCCCGATCGCCACGGCTCCGCCAAGGTGCTGCAGCAGCTTGTAGGCCACGTTGGCCGCTTCGAGGCTTGGGAACACCAGGACGTTGGCCTCGCCCACCAGGTTCGAGAACGAGTAGTCGTCGGCACGAAGCGCTGGCGATAGCGCGACGTCGGCCATCATTTCGCCGTCGACCATCAGGTCGGGACGCCGCGATTTCACCAGTTTCGTGGCCGCGGCCATCTTCGCCGAACGAGGGTGGTCGGTGGAGCCGAAGTTGGAGAAGGACAGCAGCGCCACCCGTGGCTCGAGCCCGAACGCGCGTGCCCGGTCGGCAGCCATGACGGCGATATCGGCCAGCTCCTCGGCGGTGGGATCGAAGTTCACCGTCGGGTCGGTGAGCACGACGGCGCGCCCGTCGGCGGTGATCATCAGGTATAGCCCGGCCACCCGCGAGACATCGGGCGCCGACCCGATCACTTCCAGGGCCGGCCGGATGACGTCGGGATAGTGGTAGGTCAGGCCGGCGACGAACGCGTCGGCGTCGCCTGCCTGCACCATCATGGCGCCGAAGTAGTTCGGCTGGCCCAGCAACGCAAATGCCTCGCGCAGGGTGATTCCCTTGCGCTGCCGCTGTTCGTGCAGTGCGGCGGCGTAGGCGTCGACCCACTCGGACGTCGCGGGGTCGACGATCTCGACGGGCACGGCGACCCGCAGCTCTCTCATCGCCGACCGGATGACGCTCTCGCGGCCGAGCAGGATCGGCAGCCCGATTTGTTCCTGCTGGATCCTCGCTGCTGCCAGGATGATCTTGCGCTCCTCGCCCTCGGAGAAGACCACCCGCTTAGGCGCCGTCTGCGCCTTGCGGGTCACGACGCTCATCACCTCACGGCCCCGGGTCAGCCGGTTCGCCAGCTGCTCGGCGTAGGTGGCGAGGTCGAGGCGGTTGCGCGCGACGCCCGAGGCCAGGGCAGCGGCGGCCACCGCCGGAGCAACCCGAAGCGGCACCCGCGGGTCGAGCGGTTTGGGAATCAGGTACTCCGGGCCGAACTCCAGGCGGTCGAGGCCGTAGGCCCGCAACACCGAATCGGGCACGTCTTCCTTCGTCAGCTCGGCGAGCGCCCGCGCGGCGGCGACTTTCATACCTTCGTCGATCGCCCGGGCCCGCACATCGAGCGCCCCGCGGAAGATGAACGGGAAGCCGAGCACGTTGTTGACCTGGTTCGGGTAGTCCGACCGCCCGGTCGCCATCAGCACATCGCTGCGGGCCGCCCGCGCGTCGGGGTAGCTGATCTCCGGGTCGGGATTGGCCAGCGCAAATACGATCGGCGCATCGGCCATCGATCGGACCATCTTCGTTGTTACCGTGTCGGCGACCGACACCCCTAGGAAGACGTCGGCTCCTTCGATGGCGTCGGCCAGAGTGCGCGCCGCGCGGTCGGTGGCGAACCGCGCCTTGTACGGGTTCATCCCTTCGGTGCGGCCCCGGTAGATGACGCCCCTGGTGTCGGTGAGCACAATGTTCTCTCGCCGCATGCCCAGGCTGACGAAGAACTCGCAGCAGGCGATCGCCGCCGCCCCCGCCCCGTTCACCGCCATCCGAACCTCGCCGATGTCCTTGCCCGTGAGCTCGAGCGCGTTGAGCAACGCGGCGCCGCTGATGATCGCCGTCCCGTGCTGGTCGTCGTGGAAAACCGGGATGTCCATCGCGGCGGACAGCCGCTCCTCGATCTCGAAACACTGCGGCGCGCTGATGTCTTCGAGGTTGATCCCTCCGAAGGTCGGTTCGAGTGCCTTGACGATCCGCACCACGTCGTCCGGGTCGGTGGCGTCGAGCTCGATGTCGAACACGTCGACATCGGCGAACCGCTTGAACAGCAGCGCCTTGCCCTCCATCACCGGCTTGCCGGCCAGCGGACCAACGTTGCCCAAGCCGAGGACTGCGCTGCCGTTGGTGACGACCGCCACCAGATTCCCGCGGGCGGTGTAGCGGAAGGCCTCCAGCGGGTCTTGCTGAATGTCCCGCACCGGGACGGCCACGCCCGGGGTGTAGGCCAAGGCGAGGTCGTGCTGGGTCGCGCACGGCTTGGTGATCGCGATCGCGATCTTCCCAGGCCGACCCGTGGCGTGGTACTCGCGGGCTTCTTCTTCCAGCATGGTTACCTCGCCCCATCATCCATGTGCGCCCGCCGGATGCAGTGCGCCGTCCTTCATATAAGGACCGGGAGCCCACTCACCGTAGGGTCCGAGGACCGATCCTGCGGGTGAGCCGACCGGCACACCGGCGCGACACACCCGACCATCAGTAGTCCCTGCACGGCTGGGGCCTTCTGCCCCCGGCTTCCGTGACTCGACACGGCGTTAGGCCACGGCGTGCCATTCGCTGACCCCTGTCGCGCCACGGACACGAGGGTGCGCTCGGCGATTCTCGATCGCCCGCATGATTGGGACCGCGGATCGAGACATCGCCGACGAGACAGCCACGCAGGTGCTGGCTGGGCTCTCCGGCGGCGTCGCAGCCCACAGGTCCATATAACCATCGCATCCGGCAAGCACCGACCCGTCGTTATACGCGCACTACATCGCCAGGTCCTGCACGCAGATGGATTCTTCGGGCGCCGACGCCTTGGCCGGTCCTCAGCTCGGCCCCGCGGACTGCCGAGCATTTGACGTCACGGCTGCGTGGGTCCAGGAGTGCTCGGGAGGGCATCGCGAGTGAGTTGGCGATTTGCTCAGTGATGCCCCGCGCCTCGACTGCCGGGTCGGTAATTTCTCGACCTCGAAAGGTCGGCTGCCTCGGTGCGCAGCCGCTCGTCCTGAACACCAACTTGGATGAGCGGCTGCTCGCCGTGTCCCGCGCTCACGCTGGCTGTGGGGCCCCGGACGGGTGGTTGACTGCGGTCGGGAACTCACCCGGACGCTCAAACGGCATCAGGATCCACAGGATCGGGTATAGCAAGATCTGGCTGCCCGGGATGACCAACAGGGCCAGGACGAACAGCAGCCGAGCCGGCCACGGGTCAAGGCCGACGCGGCGGCCGAGCCCGGCAACCACGCCGCCGAGTACGCGACCGTCCCGGACACGGACAAGGCCGTGCGCGCGGAACAGGTCGTGAATGGAATTCATGATGTCCTCTCTCTCGTGTCGCGGTCGGAATGACCGCTCACAAACAGAATCGCGTGGCTGCTGACTGGACGCATCGGGAGGCATCCCGAATTAGACCCTGATTTGCCCTACCGGACCTCGGGGTCAGGCAGGTGCCCCGGAACACGATCGTTGGCGGCGTTCGCGTGGCGCCAAGATCTCGACGGCGTCGAGCCGATCCCGCCGCCCGAAAGATGGCCGATCCGTCAGGTTCGGGTCTGTTGACGCTCCCTCTCGACCCGGGTAACGTGCCGCCGATAAACGCCGTGGGGCGCGTAGGAACAACGGGGGAAACTAATGAAGCGGTTAATCGTGGTTGCGGCTTCTGTTGCCATGTGCGTCGGTGCTGGAGTCGCTGGAGCGACCGCTGCCCAGGCGGGTGAGGTCAAGGGTCCTCCCGGTGTGGTGAACAATACGAATGACACCGGGGCTTTGGATCACGCCAACTCGGCCTGCGCGGCGAGTGGCCTTAATGACCTCGACCAGTCGGAGGGGCAGACCGTGTCGCAGGTTCAGACCGCGGCGGATCTCTGGAGGTACTACGGCCTTCCGAAAGGCGCTCCGGGCACGCTCGGACTCTGCCGGGGCGGAACCGGGGAGCGGTGAGTCTCAGCGTTGGTCCGGCGTTCGGTCGGGCCAACGGGGCAGGCTGCGTAGTAGCTTTAACTCTGCAGCTCGGTGGCATGTCCTAATGGCGACGGTGTTAACCACCCGGAAATAAGTGACATCCTTGCCCGTCGGCCACACAGGCTTTTGTGGCCCTCGACGCCGCGGGTGGCGCGATCCCGGAGCACCCCCGGCCGTCGCACGTTGTCCTTGATTGTCTCAAGCCCGCTTCGGGTGTTTTCGCCGAGACATGCGTTGACGTGACGCGCCGGCACCGAGCTTCGGCGGCTGCGGCCGCGAGATGCGTACGCGGCAGAAACTCATGAAATACAAGGAGATCACGCCGAGCGCACAGCAAACCGTCGCTATGAGCGGCATGAATGAGCTGTGCGACAGCGAACCGATGGACTGATCTGCGTGGTGGTTGTGGGGGCTGGGCGAGCTTACGAGGCCGGGCCTGGCCACGGCAGGCGCGCGGGTAGGAAACTCAAGTCTGTGGGAGTCAGGGATGGCCGCCCCCGTGGCGTCACGACGCGACCATTCCCGTCGAGCCGACGTCTCGTGACTGCGGCAGTTCACGCGGGTCGTCGCATCGTTCCGATGCATGGCCTGCTCGACGTGGATATCACTGAGGCTCGTCGCCTGCTCGCCTTGCACGAACCGCCTCTGTCGCTCACGGCATTCGTCGTCGCCTCAGTCGCCCGCGCAGCCGCTGCCCACTCAGAGGTCCACGCCTACCGCGATTGGCGCGGACGGCTGGTCGAGCACTCCCACGTCGACGTCCAGACGTTGATCGAAGTACCCACGAAAGAAGGATCATTTGGGCTTGTGCATGTGGTGCGGGACGCCGATATTCGAGACGTCGCTGACATCAGCGCCGAACTTCGCTCCGTGAAACGCGAACCGACTGGTACCGGCACGGGGCGCCTGCTCGACAGCTTCGCACCCACGCTCGGGCGCCTTCCCGGCGTCTACCGGCTGATGTACGCGCTGATGAGCCGCTCTCGCACCGTGCACTCGGCCGTCGGCACCGTCCAGGTCACCGCCGTCGGAATGTTCGCCGCCGGTGGCGGCTACGCGATCGCCCCACCCACTTTGGCGTCATTGCTCGTCGTTGTAGGCGGGGCCACCAAGCGCCCCCGTGCAGTCGGGGATGAGGTGGCCGTCCGGGACGTTCTCGACTTGACCATCACCATTGACCACAACGTCGTCGATGGAGCCCCGGCAACCAGGTTCGGTGCAACACTCCGACAAATCCTCGAGACCGCGGCTGCCTTACAACCGGTCAACGCCACGTCCGGGCCACTAGGCGATATCGTCGTTTCACCGCCAGCACCCGAGAGCCAATGAGATGCGCGCGCACGCATCTCCGTCGTTCGGCTCGGCCTCGTGAACTGAATGCTGATGCGCGTTACTACGCGAGATCGGATGTTCGGGGCTCTGACTACGCCAATAAGGTATCGGCCGCCTGGCAAGCAGACACTGTCGTGCCCGTAGTACCAACTTGGCGGCGGTCAGTCCCGTGCGCCCACGGACGCCGCCGGCGCCGGTGCGAATGTCGGTGGCCTGACCGCCGCTACGCAGGCCGTGCGCGGCGCGCTCGGTGTCGCGAGGAACGACGCGAACACCTGTTGTGCGCAAGGGGGACTCGAGTGTCACGAAGTGGCCGATCCCGGCAAAGTCTGCGACCGTCGAGTTGGGCAGCGTCCGCGCCGCTATCCGCGCCCAACTCGTCGGCGTGATGCCGTCGAAGCTGCCCGACAGGATCAGGCTCGGGATCGTGCTCGGCGTTGCCGCCCGCTGTTCAGCGGGCGCCTTCGGAACCTTCCACACGCGGGCAGACGTCGGGCAAGTACGTTACGTGCAGGGCCGGGCTTGAGCACCGAGGCCGGATAGGTCGGGAACGCGCGCCGACCGATCGACAGGACCGAGCCCTGCTCGTAGGGGACCCACTCGGCGCAGCCCACGCCGAGGGCCAGCCCGTAGCCGAGAGCCCCCGGGGGGCGTACCCAGGATCGGGCGCCGCGGTACACCGCTGGCGATATTGCGCGGGTCCCCGTCGGCAAGCTCGGCGATCCAGAGCCGGAACATCGCGGTAGTCAGGCGGTGTGGAAGGCCTCGTTGATGAGCCAGTTCACGAGCGCGCCGCCGTCGAGCACCACCTTCACCGCAGAACCGCCCGTTGGCGGGTTCACCCACGCCGTGACCGGATGTGCCTCCAGCCGCCGGACCAGCTTCGTGAACGTCTGCGCGATGCCGGGGCGGCGCGGCCAACATTGCGGCTGGGCCATGCATGCACGGAACAGGCGGTCGAAGCCCTCGCGGGCGTTCGGCGCGAAGCTGCCGGCGGTCACCACCTCCGGCGGCTCCACCGAGTCGATCGTCACGCTGCGGATGCCCTGCGGGTGCTGACGCATCAGAGGTCATCGCGAGATTCGTGCCATAGGAGACGCCGAACACGTTCCACTCGGGAATCCCGAGCGCCACGCGTAGATCCGCAAAGTCAGCCGCGTTCTCGGTCGTGTTGTACGCGCCGAGGTCGATCCCGGTCGCGACCAAACGTCGGTTACAGGCCTGCGCCGCCGCCAGCGTCAGGCGCCGGTACGCGGACCCGTCGAGCGGGAGGCCGAGGCCGCGTACGGCGGCCAGGTCGACCTCCGGGCACGTCGGCGCCGGATTTGGGGGGGAGTAGAGCGTCCCGCGCTGATCCATGAGAATCAGGTCGCGGTCACGGTTGAAGCCGGCGTCGATCAGGAGCTGCGCCTCGCCCAGCGGGTAGCCGCCGGGGCCGCCGGCGAGGTACACGACCGGATCGGGCGCGGGCGTCTGCGACGCCGCCGGCACGATCCCGACCGTCAGGCGAATCGTCCGCCCGTTCGCTCTGGTCCGGTTCTCGGGCACGATGAGGAAGCCGCAGCGGGCGTCTGCGGGCAGGGTGGTTGGAAAGGGCTCGGTCGGGCACGTCGTTGACTCGAACCTCGGCGCTGGCAGCGCCCACTCCGCGCTCGAGGCGCCGGCAGCAGTCACGTTGCTGAGCAGGGCCACCGCAGCGCCAACCACTATCACGAGCACTTTGCGTACGGCGGCCACGAAGAACCCCCGTATTCGATGCGGTTGTGCGAATCCCCCGGCCACTGGTAGCCCAGTAGCCGCGCCCGCAACCTAAGCCGCCCGAGGACCGCACGTCAAGGAGATAGCCCAGATTCTCCTGGCACAGGGGGGCCTAGGTGGCGGCGACGAGCGGTCGCACGTCGTTCCAGAAGCGCTCGACCTGGTGCAACTCGTCGGCAACCGGCCAGATGAAGACCCGTTGTACGCCTGCCTTCGCGAATGCCGTCAACTTCTCGGCGAACAGCTCAGGGGGCCGATCGGAAGACGTTCGCGGAGCATGTCCACGGGTCGGTGCACGGTGGGAACTACCCGCTCCTTGAGGATGCGGTCGGCTCCGTCCCGGTCGTCGGTGATGTAGCACCACATCGTTGCAAGAGCATTCGGGAAGGTGTCGGGAGCCTTACCGTGATCGGCCAGCTTCGCGCGAAGAGCGTGCCACCCTTCACCGAATAGCTGCGGTGTCGTGTTATAGGCCGATGCCAGCCAGCCGTCGGCGAGACGGGCCACGCGACGGAGCCCGGCGGCAGAGCCCCAGCTACCCACCCAGATCGGTGGTCCGTACGGTTGTGCCGGCAGAGGTTCCAAGGAAAGACCCTCGGTCGAGTAGAACCGGCCGACGAACGGCGCACCGCCCGGCCGCCACAATGCGCGGAGCGCGCCGATCACCTCGTCGAACCGTTCCCATCGTTCGGAGAAGTCGAGACCGACGGCCGCGTAGTCCTCAGGCGAAGAGCCCGGACCTACCGCCACGAGCAGCCGACTCCCCGACAGACGATCGATCGCGCCCAACGTCTTGGCGACCGGTACCGGTCCACGGTGTTCCACCTTGTTCCGCAGGAGGATGAACAGCTCGAGGTTGACGCGGACGGGATCGTTCGGATCGGGGTAGCTGTGCTTCACGCACTGGGACACATCCCACAGCTTGGCCTCGCCGTCCCTAATAACGAGGTTGCCGTCCCGGTCCCGGCGTCGGCGATCAACCTTGTCGCGCTGAAGCTCCGCCTGGAATAGGTACAGCCACGAGCGCACCATCGTGCCGATGAAGTCGGCATAGTGCCCGGAGTTGTACTCGTCTACAGCCTTTATCGCGAGCCGCTTCGACTCGTTCAGCCTGGGCCGCCATTTAGGCCAACCCATCTCGTCACCCCGTTTGTCAAGGGTGATCTAGTGACAGCGGCTACGCGGCGAGCAGCATTTGCCCCGTACCTGTTCATGCCGACCGCAAGTATGCTGACCGCACATAACGACGCCACGCTGCGGGCCGTTCGCGGCCGCCAGCGCCCGTAATCGGCGTACTGGGCGGTCGGCCCGTGGGTTGCCTCGATCTTGCTCGCAGACAGTGACGAGCCGATCGGTCCCGCAGTCTGTCGGGGCGCACCGCGGCGTGTGTCGAGCAAGCGCTGCCCTCGATTTCCCGGTCTCGTGAAGCCCGGTCAGGAGTGGCTGGGGTTTCCGGCCTCGGTGGCCCCGGGTGGCGCCGGTTGACGAGAAGGCGTGCCGGACAGGATGACGCAGCAGGCAGCGATACCCTCAGCCCTGCTTGTCACTGCCACTTGTTCGCGCCGCCGATCGGGGGGAATTCATGAGACGGCTGTTGGTCATCGTCGCGGCTGTCGGCGTGACGTTCACGCCGGCGGTGGCGGCTCAGGCGCGCCCGTCGGCGACGCTGTCCGGCAACGACATCAGCTTCCCGCAGTGCGGGAAGACGTACCCGTCCGGTCAGGCGTTCGCGATCGTCGGCGTGAACGGGGGCAAGGCCAGCACCTTCAACCCCTGCTTCGGCTCGGAGTGGGCCTGGGCGCAGACCTCCACCGGAGGCACCAGCCAGGCAACGGCCCAGCTGTACGTCAACACCGGTAACCCCGGCGACGTGTTGGCCCAGTACAACGTCACGGATTGGCCGACGAGCTCGGATCCGAGGACCGATCCCTACGGAAGGTGCTCGGGGACCTGGACCGACGATCTGCCGTGCTCGTGGGAGTACGGCTACGAGCGCGCCTTAGCGGACATCAAGTTTGTCGGTGCTGCCGGCGGCGGCAAGTGGTGGCTGGACATCGAGACCGCCAACTCGTGGACCTCCGACACCAGCAAGAATCAAGCCTCGCTCGAAGGCATGGTCTACGCGCTCGAACAGGCAGGCGCGACGGTCGGCATCTACTCCAGCAGCGGCGCATGGTCCTCGCTGTTCGGCCCCGTGGCGGCATCGAGCCCGCTGTACTCCCTCCACCAGTGGCGGCCCGGCGCCCGAACGCTCAGCCAAGCCGTAACCAACTGCTCGCTGGCCCCCTTCGAGGGCACCGGCCCCGTCGAGATCACGCAGTACGTCACAACCCATCTCGACTACGACCACTCCTGCGTCTAACTCCCGGCTTCGAGCGCCCGGCCGGCGAGCAAGATCCACTGGGAATGCTGCTTCCGGTTCGCGCCGATCGCGTGACCATCGTTGTCTTCGACGGCTAGCGCCAGCCACAACCCACACCCTCCCGGCCGCCGACATCGGCGCCGCCACGTCGACGACCGGGCACATGATGACAACCGCACCCCAGCCGATCGTCGCTCACAGCCCGCCCAGGAATCGGCGATCGCGTCGGTCCGTGCGCGCACGATGCGTCATCGCGCCAGCGTGCGTCCTCACGCCGGCTGGACGACCGGACGGCCCTAAGAACAGCTGATCCGCATGGCACGACGGCGTCCGCAACGACACCCGCGACGTTGACAACAGCTACGTGGACGCGAATATCCAACCCGACCTCATTTTTTCCGGGTCACACTTGATCGCGATCGTCGACTACCCGGGACCCGATGACGATCCAGTTAAAGCGGGGCTCTTCGCCTGGCGCGGCTCAGCCCTGACCACACGCGCTCGCACAAAGGTTGGTCCTAGCCGTGCACCCATCTTGATCTTGTGCAGTCCGCAGAGAGTCCGCAAGAAACTCAAGAACGACCGATACCGAGCATCAACAGTCAACGATCCGTGAGCCAGTGATTACGGCGCTGACAAGCACTTGGCGACACCGACCATCGTCAGCCAACTACGGCCTGTTTCGCCCTCCGGAGGCGGGCTGGGGCACGCGGACTTCTCACGCGGCATCCCCGTCAGGGGTCGAGCCTACGATCTATCGAGCGCGGTCCTGCCGTCGGAAAGCGTCGACCCATCCGCAGGCGGGTGAGAGATCCGAGAATCACGACAGGCGGACTGAGATTCGAGCGGGCTCAGGTGATCACATGGCCAACATCCAGAAGCGTCCCAACGGCACGTGGCGAGCGCGGTACCGCGACAGCGCCGGCAAGGAACACGCCCGCCATTTCGCGCGGAGGGTCGATGCGCAGGCGTGGCTCGACGGTGTGACAACGGCCGTGCAGACAGGCGCCTACGTCGATCCGGTGCGCGCCCGAAAGACGGTCGGCGAACTGTCCGAGCAGTGGCTCGTCGGCAAGGTCAACCTCAAGCCCTCGACACAGGCGTTGTACGAGTCGATCCTCAGCACCCACATTCTCCCGCGCTGGCGCGACGTTCCGCTCACCCGCGTCGAGCACGGCGATGTCCAGACGTGGGTCGCTGGACTCGTGGCATCACGCCTGTCACCGAGTCACGTCCGGGACCTCGTCGGCGTCTTGTCGGGAGTTCTCGGGCTCGCCGTGCGTGACAGGCGGCTGCCGTCGAATCCGGCACTCGGCGTGGACCTTCCCCGCAGGACGAAACGCCGACGCAGATACCTGACAGCAAGTGAGGTGGAGACTCTTGCCGAAGCAGCGGGTTCCGATGGCCGATTGGCCGTTCTCGTCCTTGCCTACTGCGGACTGCGATGGTGCGAGCTGGCCGCCCTTCGCGTGAGCAGCATCGACTTCCTGCGTCGGCGACTGGTCGTCGCCGAAGCGATGATCGAGGTGCACGGCCATCTCGTCTGGGGCACACCGAAGTCGCATGAGGCACGTTCGGTCCCGATCCCTCGCGTCCTGATCGACGACCTGGCCGCACAGGTCGAGGGCAAGCATCGTAACGATCTTGCGTTCACCACCGCCAAGGGCGCGCCGCTTCGCAATCGCAACGCGCGCCGCTCGTGGTTCGACGATGCCGCCACCGCAATCGGTGAGCCGGGCCTCACCCCGCACGAGCTGCGGCATACCGCCGCTTCCCTCGCGGTCAGCGCCGGCGCAAATGTGAAGGCGGTCCAAGCGATGCTAGGTCACGCGTCTGCAGCCATGACTCTCGACACGTACGCCGACCTTTTCGACGACGATCTGGACGCTGTGGCCGACCGATTGGACGAGGTCGTTCGCACCGCGCGCGGACTTCTTGCGGACTCCATGCGGACTAAGGGCCGTATCGCGACCTTGCCGACTACGGCTGAAGTGCCTACAGCCCAGTAGAAATGGGCCCACAGAGGGTGGGCGCTACTGGGATCGAACCAGTGACCGCTCGGGTGTAAGCCGAGTGCTCTCCCGCTGAGCTAAGCGCCCGAGCAAGGCCCCAGACGTCGGGGAAGTCCACAGCATGTCCGCGTCAGGGTACCCCGAGCTCGCCTTGCGAGGAGACGTACCGTGATCTCGTGCTCCAGACGCTGCGGCAGCCGCGATACGTCGCGCTGTCCGCGGTGATGCTGCTGGTCGCGACCATATGCATCGGCCTGGGAACTTGGCAGATCTCGCGGCTGGCCAGCAAGCACCGCGCCAACAACGAGCTGCGGCACAACGATCATGCTTCCGTGGCCCGAGTCGGGGACGTATTGCCGATCTACGGCCCTCGGCCGCCGCCCCGAGCGGACGACATCCAATTCCATCGGGTCACCGTGGCCGGCACCTACGAGGCATCCGGTCAGGGGCTGGTCCGTCAGCGGAGCGTGGGCGACGACGTCGGCTACCTCGTGCTCACGCCGCTGCGGACGTCCACCGCCACCGTCCTGGTCGTGCGCGGGTTCATCTCGTCGGGCGGCTTGACCGCTGGGGTCACTGCACCGGCACCGCCCAGCGGACCGCAGACAATCGTCGGTCGGGTCATGCCGGCCGAGACCGCGTCCGACAAGGCGGCCCAGTTACCGG
Organism: uncultured Actinomycetota bacterium; assembly: GCA_963748415.1. Classification (GTDB taxonomy): domain Bacteria; phylum Actinomycetota; class Actinomycetes; order Mycobacteriales; family Jatrophihabitantaceae; genus CAVVJA01. The sequence continues at coordinate 403,621 of CAVVJA010000008.1, forward strand.
CTGGCCAGATCAACTCGATCAACGCCGGCGAACAGTCCAGCCGACTCGACGCGCAGGTCTACAACGGGTACGTCGAGCTGTCGGCGGGCCAACCCGGAACTCAAGGTCTGGTCGCGATCCCGGAGCCGGATCTGTCGAATCCGGCCGGTGGCGCGGGCGAACTGCAGCACCTCGCGTACGTCATCCAGTGGTTCTTGTTTGCCGCGCTTGCCCTGGCCGCGCCGATCGTCATGGCCCGCGCCGAACGCCGGCGGATCAGCTCTGAGCTGGACGACGAGGCGCCGATCACGCCGGCGGATGCCAAAGCCGCCCGGCTCGCAGACCGGTACGGACGCCCCGCGCACTGACGGTAACCCCAGGGCCGCGCCGTTAGCGCGCTCGCAGTGCCTTGATCGCCTCTCGCCACGCTTGTGGGTCACGTCCCTCGCCGGGGCCGTTCATCTCGCTGAACCGCACGATCCCATCGACGTCGACGAGGAAGGTGCCGCGGTTGGCGAAGCCGGCGTCATCGTTGAACACCCCGTACGCCTTCGCCACCGCGCCATGCGGCCAGAAGTCGGCGAGCAGCGGGAATTCATAGCCCTCACGTTCGGCGAAGATCTTGTGCGAGTACGGCGAATCGACGCTGATCGTGAGCGTTTGGATCTCCTCATTCTGGAATGTGGGGAGATCATCCCGCACGGTGCACAGTTCTCCGGTGCAGATTCCGGTGAACGCAAGCGGGTAGAAGATCATCAGCACGGCCTTGTGGCCCCGAAATTCGGACAGCGTGACCTGCTCGTTGTTCTGGTCGCGCAATGTGAAATCTGGCGCGACGTCCCCAACCTTGATGATCATCGGTGCCGCCTCCCGACGGGTCAGCGACGCTCGCCGCGCGACTTACGCGCGACCAGACGCGCCGCACCCCAATCCGAGCCGACGGTCGCAAGCGAGGTCTGCGCCAATCCGGCCGTAGGTGCTGCCTCAGCGATGTCGGACGGCTCGACGTAGCCCGGCCGGCCGCGCTTCGGAGTCAGCAGCCAGATGAAGCCGTTGTCGGCCAAGGGGGCGATCGCATCGACCAGGATGTCGACGAGATCGCCGTCGTCCTGGCGGTACCAGAGCAGGATCGCCTCGACGATCTCGTCCGAATTCTCGTCGACCATTTCCCCGCCGGTCAGCTCCTCGACGGCAGCGCGCACCTCGTCATCGCTGTCCTCGTCCCAGCCCAGCTCCTGGACGACCATGCCCGGCTTCAGACCCAATATCGCGGCGATATTGGACTCAGCGCCCGTCCCACCGCGATCCGCGCCCGCGCTTCCGGGGGTCGTCGTCACAGCCTGCCCTCCCGATGAGTGGCCGGAGCCGGTATGTCCGGCTCGATCCGTCTGTTGTCAGCAAACGGTAGCGTCTGCCGCCCGCGCCTCCGACACCTGCCTTGGGCGTAGACGCTGTGAGAGGGGACACTGGACCGGTGACCGAAGACCGCTTCAGCATCATCACCGACGGGGTGCCCAACCAGTTACCGGACATCGATCCAGATGAAACCCGGGAGTGGCTAGAGTCGTTCGACGGCGCCATTGACACCGATGGGCGCCAGCGGGCTCGGTTCCTTATGCTCAAGCTGCTGGAACGAGCCCGCGCCCGGCAGGTCGGCGTGCCCGCGCTGCGCAGCACCGACTACATCAACACGATCCCGCCCGAGCGCGAGCCCTGGTTCCCGGGCGACGAGCACATCGAGCGCCGCATCCGGGCCTACATTCGGTGGAACGCGGCGATCATGGTGTCCCGAGTGAACAAGTCCGTAGGCGTTGGCGGCCACATTGCCACGTACGCGTCCGCCGCATCACTGTACGAGGTCGGCTACAACCACTTTTTCCGGGGCAAGGACCCGGCCGGCGGGATGGGTGATCAGGTGTACTTCCAGGGCCACGCCGCGCCTGGTATCTATGCCCGCGCCTTTCTGGAAGGGCGGCTCACCGAGGCGAACCTGGACGGTTTCCGCCAGGAGAAGTCACACGCACCGCTCGGCTTATCCTCCTATCCGCATCCCCGGCTGATGCCGGACTTCTGGGAGTACCCGACCGTGTCGATGGGCCTCGGCCCCATCAGCGCCATCTACCAGGCCCGGTTCAACCGCTATCTCGCCGCCCGTGGCATTGCGGACACATCGCGATCGCATGTCTGGGCGTTCCTCGGCGACGGCGAGATGGACGAGGTCGAGTCAATCGGCGCGATCGGGGTGGCGGCTCGAGAGGAGCTGGACAACCTCACGTTCGTCATCAACTGCAACCTGCAACGCCTCGACGGCCCGGTGCGCGGCAACGGCAAGATCATTCAGGAACTGGAGACTTATTTCCGAGGCGCCGGCTGGAATGTCATCAAGGTGATCTGGGGTCGGGACTGGGACCCGCTACTCGCGAAGGACGGCGACGGCGTCCTCGTGAACAAGATGAACACCACTCCCGACGGGCAGTTCCAGACGTACTCGGTCGAGTCAGGGGCCTACATTCGGGAGCATTTCTTCGGAGGGGACCCGCGGCTACGAAAGATGGTCGAAGATCTGTCCGACGACGACCTGCGGAAGCTTTCTCGCGGCGGGCATGACTATCGCAAGGTGTTCGCCGCGTTCCAAGCCGCCCGGGCGCACGTCGGACAACCGACGGTGATCCTGGCGCACACCATCAAGGGTTGGACGCTGGAGAGCTTCGAGGGCCGTAACGCCACCCACCAGATGAAGAAGCTCACCGTCGCCGACCTCAAGGCGTTCCGCGACCGGCTGTACCTGCCGATTTCCGACGCCGCGCTCGAGGCCGACCTGCCGCCGTATTACCACCCCGGTGAACGCAGCGACGAGATCCTGTACATGAAGGAGCGGCGGGCCGGGCTAGGCGGGTTCCTCCCGAAGCGGGTGGTGCGCGCACGGCCGCTCAAGCTGCCTGGCGACGCGGTGTACGCGGAGCTGCGGGCCGGCTCGGGGAAGCAGCAGATCGCCACGACGATGGCGCTGGTCCGACTGTTCAAGGACCTCATGAAGGACAAGGAGATCGGTGCGCGGTTCGTGCCGATCATTCCCGATGAGGCTCGCACGTTCGGGTTGGATGCGATCTTCCCCACGGCCAAGATCTACTCGCCGCACGGCCAGGAATATGACGCCGTCGACCGGGAACTCCTGCTGTCCTACAAGGAGTCGACGACGGGGCAGATCCTGCACGAGGGCATCAGCGAGGCTGGGTCCATGGCGTCGATGATCGCGGCCGGGACGTCATATGCGACGCATGCCGAGCCGATGATCCCGTTCTACATCTTCTATTCGATGTTCGGCTTCCAGCGCACAGGTGATCAGTTCTGGCAGCTTGCTGACCAGCTCGGCCGCGGGTTCGTGCTCGGCGCTACCGCGGGCCGCACCACGCTGACCGGCGAAGGGCTGCAACACGCGGATGGTCAGTCGCTCCTACTCGCGTCGACCAACCCGGCCGCCGTCGCCTACGACCCGGCATTTGCCTTCGAGATCGCGCACATCGTCCGGGACGGGTTGCGGCGCATGTACGCAGGAGGGCCGAACGGCACCGGCGAGGACATCTTCTACTACCTCACCATTTACAACGAGCCGATCGTGCAGCCGGCCGAGCCGGAGAATGTCGATGTCGAGGGCATTCTCCGCGGCATGCACCGATACTCCCCCGCGCTAGGCGTCGAAGGACGCCCCCGCGCCCAGGTGCTGGCGTCGGGCGTCGCGATGCCTTGGGCGCTTCGCGCTCAACAACTGCTCGGCGAAGAGTGGGGCGTCGATGCCGACGTCTGGTCGGTGACGTCCTGGAACGAACTGCGCCGCGACGCCGTGACCTGCGAGGAAGCCAACCTGTTGGATCCGTCCGACGCTCCTCGAGTGCCGTTCGTGGCGGCCCGGCTCGCCGATTCCTCGGGTCCAGTGGTCGCTGTGTCCGACTTTATGCGCGCCGTGCCTGATCAGATTTCCCGATGGGTGCCCACTGATTACACCTCGCTGGGCACGGACGGTTTCGGATTTGCCGACACGCGGGGCGCAGCGCGGCGCTTCTTCCACGTCGATGCCGAATCGATCGTGCTCGCCGTGCTTACCGCTCTCGCGAAGCGCGGCGAGGTCAAGCCAGAGGCACCGCGCGAGGCGATCGACCGCTACAAGCTGCTCGACGTGGCCGCCGCTGGCGTCGGCACCGTCGGCGGCGACGCCTGACGTCGCGAGGCGCGAGCGGTCAGTACCGGGCGCCCACTACTTGGTCGCCGAGCTGGTCTAGCGACATCAGCTCGTCCGCGGAAAGCTCGACATCGATAGCGGCCACATTCTGTTCGAGCCACTTGACCCGCTTGGTCCCGGGGATAGGGACAAGTGAGATGCCCAATCGCGTGGCCTGGCTGTGTACCCACGCCAACGCAACCTGCGCCGGGGCGACGCTCTCTGCTTGCGCCACACGACGGACCGATTCAGCGATCGACCGGTTGGCCCGACCAGCGTCGCCGACGAATCTGGGGTTGTGGCTACGGAGATCCAGCTCTGACAGCGCCGCAACGTCGACGGTGCTGGTCAGGAAGCCGCGGCCGAGCGGCGAATACGGCACGAGTCCTACCCCGAGTTCCCGCAAAGCTTCGAGCACGGTTGACTCGGGGTCGCGAGTCCACAGCGAGTATTCGCTCTGCACCGCAGCAATCGGATGCACAGCGTGGGCTCGGCGCAGCAACGCGTTGTCCACCTCCGACAGCCCGAGGTGCTTGACCTTTCCCGCCGTAACCAGGTCGGCCATCGCGCCGACCGTCTCCTCGATCTCCGCGGTATCGGGCGGCCGGTGCAGGTAGTACAGGTCGATGACGTCGACCCCCAGCCTGAGCAGTGAGCCGTCGCAGGAACGTCGGACTATTCCGGCTCACCCCGGATACGGCGGGACGAGTCGCTTTCCCCGCGATCGATCCCGAACTTCGTTGCGAGCTGAACCTGGTCCCGGCGTCCGGCAATTCCGCGTCCCACGAGCACCTCGTTGTGTCCCGCGCCGTATACGTCCGCCGTGTCAATGAACGTCACACCAAGATCGAGGGCACGATGAATGGTGTCGATCGCGGCATCCCAGTCGGTCTCGCCGTAGAACTCACTCATTCCCATGCAGCCCAAACCCTGAGCTGACACCGTCAAGCCGTCACCAAGATCCACGGTGCGCACGCTCGTAATCCTTCCGTCGCCGTCGTAGCGACGGTAGTCGCGGTGACGGCGGAGCTACGACCGCATCAGGCTGCAGCGCGGGAAGCTACTTCACCGCGATGACCTCGGCGAGGCGGAGATCCGGGTCGCGAGCCAGAAGATCAGGTCCGACTTGGCCAAGCGCCGCGGGGATCTGGCCGTTCAGATGCGCCTGCCGCCCATCCTCACCCTCGAACGTGTCGAAGATCCCATATGTGGTGTCGCTGAGTTTGAACGCGTACCAGGTGACCGTGCCTTCCTCCGCTGCGGCCAGCTCGCGGCCTTGCGCCAGGAACGCGGCAAGATCGTCGCCCTTGCCCGGCTTCGCTTCCAGCAGCGCGAGAATCCCTCGGTCAATGGTCATTACCCGTCCCTTCGTCGATGTCCGTCTCACGGTAGGCGCACGGCGCCGTACTCGCGATGCGCCTCGCACCAACGACGCTGGCCGGACTAACCGGCCAGCGTCCAGATCAATGCCTCGGACGTGGTACCGGTGACGAGCGACAACTCGGACTCGTCCGTGATACGGGCCGCGTCGCCGGCGGCGAGCCGGGGTCCCGGAATTGACCCGGTGCCGAGACTGGCCGCCCCTCGGGTGACGAACAGATGTGCGCGGTTGCTCAGTGGCACGCGAGCCGGCAGCCGTGGCGATAGACGAGCCAGATAGAGCGCCGCGTCGGGCAGCCGAAGAATCAATTCCACACCCTGCTTGCGCCGGGAAGGCAGATCAATTCGCTGTTCCGACGGCGGCATCCTCATGTCCGACGACAGCAGCGCCATCTGCACGAGCCGGAGTGAACGATCAGACCTGGCATTCGTTTCGACATGTTCGATGCCGTCGCCGGTCCGCTGGTGCAGGACGCTGCCAACACCGATCGTCTGGCCGTCGTGGCGTAGTTCGCCGTCGAGCACCCAGCTGACGATGTCCACACCACGGTGCGCATGTTTGGGAAACCCGGCGGCGGCCGCCAGCAGATGCTCGTCGTGAGCGATCAAGGCACCGAACGAGATGTTGTTCGGGTCGTAATGCGGTCCGGCTGAGAAGCTGTGCCACGTGACGATGCCCGGTTGCTCGATCCTGGCCCGGTTGGCCGCCCGGCGAACGTCGATCGTCACGGCTGGGAGTCGTGCGTCGCAGTCCATGCCAACAACTCATCCGCGGACCAGGTGTTGACGATTCGCTCGACCGGCACGGCGCATGCCGCGGCGCGCTCGCAGCCGTAGGGCAACCAGTCGAGCTGGCCTGGGGCGTGTGCGTCGGTATCAATGGACATGACACATCCCGCCTCGGCGGCGAGACGCAGCAGCCGTTTGGGCGGATCGAGACGCTCGGGGCGGCAATTCACCTCGACCGCCACCCCGAAGCGTTCACAGGCGGCGAAGACGATGTCCGCGTCGAACTCCGATGGTGGGCGACGTCGCGATCCTGTGACCATTCGTCCGGTGCAGTGACCCAGCACGTCGGTGTGCGGATTGGCGACCGCGGCCACCATGCGCGGGGTCATGTCCGAGGCCGGCATACGGAGTCCGCTGTGCACGCTCGCAACCACAAGGTCGAGGCGGCTCAGCAAGGTCGATTTCTGGTCCAGGCTGCCGTCGTCGAGGATATCGACCTCGATCCCGGTGAGGATGCGGAACGGCGCCAGTTCGGCGTTCAGTTCCGCAACGACATCGAGCTGCCGCTCAAGACGATCAGACGACAGACCGTTAGCTACGCGCAACCGGGGTGAGTGGTCTGTCAACACCAGGTATTCGTGACCGAGCTCGTGCGCGGTCAGGGCCATCTCCAGGATCGGGGAGCCGCCGTCCGACCAGTCCGAGTGGGTGTGGCAGTCGCCGCGCAGGGCCGCCCGGAGGGCGGCGCCGCCTTCCGCTACTGGTGTGCCTCCGGTCGCCTCCAATCGGCGCAAGTAGACCGGTTCCTCACCACGCAGCGACTCGGTGATGCAGCGCGCTGTGACTTCGCCGACGCCCGAAAGCTCGCGCAACGTGCCGGCCTCCGCGCGTTCGGCAAGCTCCTCCGCGGGAAGGCCCGCTGCCGCCGCAGCAGCATTGCGAAACGCACGGACCCGAAAAGTTGGTTCGCTGGCCCGTTCCAGCAGGAACGCGATCCGCTGTAAGTCCGCGACCGGGTTGCGCGCGATCACGCCCGAACCCAGGCGCACGCTGTCGGCGTCATAGCGGTCAGCATGGCAGGGTTAGGAGCGAGGGGGCGCGGGTGCGCTCGCGCGAAGAGGTTATGAGATGAGCGAGCGAGCATCGCCGACTCCAACAGCTGGCGGGAGCGAAGAGCGAGCGTCGCCACAAGTGCGGGGCGACGCCGGGAAGCGCCGGCTGCAGGAGGACACCCTCCGCAAAATCGAGCAGGCCGCAGGTCGGGTCGCCACGCAGAGCGTGGCCCGCATGGACGACGAGCTCCCCTGGTTTCGCGCGTTGCCGGCCGACCAGCGCTCCTGGGTGATGCTTGTCGCCCAGGCGGGCATCGCGTCGTTTGTCGAGTGGTTGCGCTCGCCCGACGACGTGCTCCGCCTCACGGGCGAGGTGTTCGGCACGGCGCCACGCGCGATGGCCCGCACCGTGTCGCTGCAGCACACGGTCGAACTCGTGAGAGAGACCATTTCCGTCGCGGAGGAACAGGTGCCCTTGCTGGCGGCTGCCGGTGACGAGGGTGTCCTGCGCGAGGAACTGCTGCGGTTCAGCCGGGAGATCGCCTTCGCCGCGGCGCGGGTCTACGCCGGCGCGGCCGAAAGTCGGGGCGCATGGGACGCACGGCTCGAGGCGCTGGTCATCGAAGGACTCGTCCGCGGCGGCGGTATCGGCGCACCGGAGAGCCAGGTCGCCGCGCTCGGCTGGCGTACTACCGGTCCGGTGACGACCGTGGCGGGCATCGCGCCCGACCAGGAGCATGCGCAGGACATCTTGGCCGAGGTCCACCGGCTGGTGCACCGCACGGACTACGACGTCATCGCCGGCGTACACGGCGGCCGGCTGATCGTGGTGCTCAGCGGCATCGCCGAGCCGCTCACCGCGGCTCGCGAGATCCTGCCCGTGTTCGCCGACGGACCGGTTGTAGCCGGCTGGTCTACCAGCGATGTCGCCGGCGCCATTGCTGTCACCCGAGCCGTGCTGAGCGGGCTGCGCGCGGCCCCGGCGTGGGGTGGCGCGCCACGACCGGTGAGCGCGGAGGCACTACTACCGGAGCGTGCCCTGGCTGGTGATGCCGACGCGCGAGCGGAGCTGCTCGAACATGTCTATCGCCCGCTGGGCAATGCAGGGGACGTCTTGCTCGAGACCGTCACCGCGTTCTTGGAAGCCGGCGGATCGCTCGAGGCCACAGCCCGCGCGCTGTTCGTCCACCCGAACACGGTCCGGTACCGGCTGCGCCGGGTCGGTGAACTGTGCGGCGAATCGCCGACCACGCCCCGCGGCGGCTATGTCATACACATCGCGCTGACCTTGGGCCGGTTGGAGGCTTCCACCTGACGAAGTGGCGCTGCGCAAGGCCGAGCTGATCTCCGTCAGCTGATCGCGCAGCGTTACCGAATCCGCTGGCTTTGTCCAGGTCGTGCACCAATAGCAGCCAGATTGCTTCATCTAGCTGTAAATTTTGTAGCTATCCTCCAAAGCGGCAGTTCGAAAGACTGTGCCGCGCCTCCTCGCCACTACAGCTCCGGTACGGAATCGTAGATGTCGTGATCGCACTACTCGCTCCCGGGCAGGGTGCGCAGACTCCTGGCATGCTCAACCCCTGGCTAGAGCTTGCCGGAGTCGAGCAGCAGCTGGCCGAGTACGGCAAGCTCGTCGATCTGGACCTGATCCGGCTGGGAACCACGGCAGACGCGGACGAGATCAAGGACACCGCAGTCACCCAGCCGCTGATCGTCGCCCTCGGGGTCGCTGTCGCCGATCACCTGGGATTGCGGGCTAATGCTGGCGGGTCGGTGGTCGTCGCTGGGCACAGCATCGGTGAGCTCACCGCGGCCGCGGTTGCGGGCGCCCTCGCCCCGGATGTCGCGGTCGCGCTCGCCGCATGCCGAGGCGCGGAGATGGCCGCCGCCTGCGCCTTGACCCCAACCGGCATGAGCGCCGTCCTCGGTGGCGCCGACGCTGACGAGGTCGCCGCCCTCATCGAAGCTGCTGGCCTGACACCGGCCAATCGCAACGGAGCGGGCCAGATTGTGGCCGCAGGCACCACGGAGGCGCTCGCCGCTTTCGCCGAGAGTCCGCCGCCCGGCGCTCGGGTGCGGCCACTTGCCGTCGCCGGCGCGTTCCACACCCAGTTCATGGGACCGGCAGAAGATGCCTTGCGCGCGTACGCCGCGCCCTTGACCGCAGCGGATCCGCTGTTCCTGCTGCTGTCCAACGCGGACGGGACGGCCGTTCCCGACGCAGGTGAGGTTTTGCCCCGCCTCGTCCGCCAGGTGACCCGACCGGTGCGATGGGACCTCTGCCAGCAGACGCTCCGGGATCTGGGCGTCACCGCGGCAATTGAGCTTCCGCCCGCGGGAACCCTGGTCGGGTTGGCGAAGCGCGAGCTGCCGGGCATCGACCTGCTCGCTTTGAAGAGCCCGGCCGAACTGCCAAAGGCGCGCGAAATGATCAGTTCTCGCCCCCAGCACGGCCAAGGCGAGCACACCCCCGACTTCCATGTCGTCGTGACGCCGGTGAAGGGAATCTTCACCCGAGCCGCTACGGTGGCCGAAGGTGCGGAGATCACGCCCGGCACGCTGCTGGGGACGGTTCGCACTAACCGCGACGAGCACCAGGTCGTAGCTCCTAGCAGCGGGGTACTGGCGGAGTGGCTACGGCACAGCGGGGACATCGTCGCGGCCGGGCTGCCAGTCGCTCGACTCTCGAACGGACCGGAGCTCTAGGACTCATGCTGATCAACACGAACACGCCCGCGGCCGGATCGCGGATCCTCGGCCTGGGTCACTACCAGCCGTCCAACGTGGTGACCAACGAAGACCTCGTCGCCCGCGGTGTCGACACCGACGACGCCTGGATCCGCTCTCGCGTGGGCGTTGCCAAGCGCCGCTACGCGGATCCCGACGAGACCGTGGTCGACATGGCCGAAGCGGCTGCCAGCAAGGCACTCGCCGCCGGTGGCGTCGCGACCGGCGACGTGGACCTCGTGATCGTCGCTACGTGCACGATGCCTTCCCCCGTACCGAGCGCCGCGCCGCAGCTCGCCCACCGGCTCGGTATTGAGGCGCCCGGTGCCTATGACGTCAATTCCGGATGCTCGGGCTTTACGTACTCGCTGAACGTTGCGTCCGCCGCAATACTGTCCGGCCAGGCGAGCAACGTGCTCGTTGTGGCCTCGGAGCGGTTCTCCGGATGGATGGACTTCGCCGACCGCAGCACGTGCGTCATCCTCGCCGATGGAGCCGGTGCAGCCGTGGTCGGACCGTCGGACGACGTGGGCATCGGCCCGGTCGTGTGGGGTAGCGACGGTGCCCTGTCAGACAAGGTGATCATCAACCCGGCAACCGGGTTCTTCGAGCAAGACGGCCAGTCGGTCTACCGCTGGGCGACCACCCAAATGGCGCCGGTTGCTCGGGAAGCCTGCAAGCAGGCCGGAGTCGACCCGCAGGATCTGGCCGCCTTCGTCCCCCACCAAGCCAATCTGCGGATCATCGACATGCTCGCCCAGAAGCTCGGCATCCCGTCCGAGCGGGTGGCTCGCGACATCGTCGAGTCCGGCAATACATCGGCCGCGACGATTCCGCTCGCGCTGTCGAAAATGGTCGAACGCGGCGAGATTCCGTCCGGCTCACCCGTGCTGCTCCTCGGTTTCGGGTCTGGGCTGGCGTTCGCCGGTCAGGTTGTGATTGCTCCATGACAACGCCGCTCACCATCCGGGGTGTGCGGATCAACAAGAAGGGAATGTGAACTGTGGCTGCCTCTGCCGACGAAGTCCGCGCCGGGCTCGCTGAGATCCTCAACGAAGTCGCCGACGTCGACGCCAGCGACGTCACCGACGACAAGTCGTTCACCGACGACCTTGACGTCGACTCGCTGTCAATGGTCGAAGTGGCCATGGCCGCCGAAGAGAAGTTCGGCGTCAAGATTCCCGACGACGAACTGCCCAAGCTGAAGACCGTGGGCGACGCCGTCAATTACATCCAGACGAACAACTGAGCTCGCCCGACTGCGAGCCTCGACCGTTCCGCACATCGCTCGGAGGACAGCACCATGATCGACGACGTCGTCGTCACGGGCCTTGGCGCTACTACTCCCCTCGGGGGGGATGTGGCGACGTTCTGGGCCGGCCTGCTCGAAGGGCGGTCTGGTGTCGTGCCGCTCACCGAGGACTGGGCCGCTGACCTGAAGGTGCGCATCGCGGCCCAGATGGCAGTGGATCCGACCGACGTGCTGGCCCGCGTCCAAGCCCGGCGGCTCGATCGAGCACAGCAAGCCGCGGTGATCGCTGCGCGCGAGGCATGGGCGGATGCCGGCTTCACCGGAAAAGCGGATGAGGCAGGCCTCCGGCCGGAACGCGTCGCGGTCGTCATCGGCACCGGCATCGGCGGTGTGGGGAGTCTGATCCGCGAGCACGACGTCATCCTGACGAAGGGTCCCAGCCGGGTCTCGCCGTTGCTCATCCCGATGGACATGCCAAATGGCTCAGCGGCGTACGTCGGGCTGGAGATCGGCGCCCGCGCAGGCGTTCACACACCGGTAAGCGCCTGCGCGTCCGGCGCGGAGGCCGTCGCCTACGGCCTCGATCTGATCGAGCTGGACCGGGCCGATGTGGTTCTCGTCGGCGGGACGGAGGCCTGCGTCCACCCGCTCACCATCTCCGGCTTTGCCCAAATGCAGGCGATGAGCACTCGCAACGACGAGCCAGAGCGGGCGTCTCGCCCCTTCGACAAGGGCCGGGACGGTTTCGTACTCGGCGAAGGCGCTGGAGCGCTGGTCCTCGAGCGGCGCTCATCGGCTGTGGCCCGCGGTCGAGAGCCCTATGCCGTGCTCGCCGGGGCGGGTATCACCGCCGATGCCTACGACATGGTGGCGCCTGACCCGGCCGGCAACGGGCAACGCCGCGCCGCCCGCATAGCGCTTGAGCGGTCGGGACTTGACCGTAGTGACGTGGTGCATGTGAATGCTCATGCGACGTCTACCCCTACCGGCGACGCCGCTGAAGCCCGGTGGATCGCCGAACTGCTTGGCGAACAGACCGTTGTAACGGCCACTAAGTCCATGACTGGGCATCTATTGGGCGCCGCCGGTGCCATCGAGTCGATCGCGACGGTGCTTGCCGTTCGCAACGACGTGGTGCCTCCGACCATCAACCTCGACGACCCGGACGACGGAGTCCTGGTCGACATCCCGCGGCAGGCACGAGAGATGACCGTGTCTGCCGCACTCAACGACTCCTTCGGCTTCGGCGGACACAACGTGGCCCTGTTGTTCCGGAAAGCCTGACCGAGCCAAGGAAATGCCATGACACTCACGGCGAACCGTCCCGTAGATCTCGTCCTCGATCAAGATCCGCGCGATCCTGAATTACGCCTGACGAAGCTGCTCGACCCAGGCAGTCTCGACCCGTTGCACCCTCGCGACGACAGCGGGGTGTACGCGGTGCATGGCACCATCGGGGGCGCCCTCGTCACCGCCTTTGCGAGCGATCCGCTGAGAATGGGTGGCGCGATGGGCACCGAAGGGTGCGCACACATCGTGGACGCCATCGATCAGGCAGTCCGTGAGCGAGTACCGGTGATCGGGCTCTGGCATTCGGGTGGAGCCAGGCTCGCTGAGGGGGTCGAGGCCTTGCATGCCGTCGGCCTCGTCTTCGCCGCGATGGTGCGCGCTTCAGGACGCGTACCGCAAATCTCGGTCGTCCTCGGGCCGGCCGCGGGTGGCGCTGCCTACGGTCCCGCGCTCACCGACGTGGTGATCATGTCGAACGGCGGCCGGGTGTTCGTGACCGGGCCGGACGTGGTGCGCAGTGTCACCGGTGAGAACGTGGACATGGAAGCGCTCGGTGGCCCCGACACTCACGGACGACGTAGCGGTGTCGTTCACATCGTCACCGACTCTGACGACGAAGCCATCGGCGTTGCCCGCACAACGGCGTCGTTCTTCGCGCAGCCGGGCAGCTTTCACCTCGATGAGGTCGGCGCGGATGAGGATCTGCGGGCGTTGCTGCCGGACAGCCCCAAACGCGCCTATGACGTGCACCCGCTCGTCCTGGGTCTCCTTGACGACGACACGTTCCTCGAGCTCCATGCGCGATGGGCACCCAACATGGTGACCGGCCTTGGCCGGCTGACCGGACGCACGGTGGGGCTCCTCGCCAACAACCCGCTGCGCCTCGGCGGCTGCTTGGACTCAGCGTCGGCGGAGAAGGCGGCCCGCTTCGTGCGGATGTGCGACGCGTTCGGGGTGCCGCTGGTCGTCATCGTCGATGTGCCGGGCTATCTGCCCGGCGTCGGCCAGGAGTGGGACGGTGTCGTGCGTCGCGGCGCGAAGCTGCTCCACGCTTTCGGTGAGGCGGTCGTTCCTCGGGTGACGTTGGTGACCCGCAAGTCCTACGGCGGTGCGTACATCGCCATGAATGCCCGCGCCCTGGGGGCGAACACGGTCTACGCCTGGCCCGGAGCCGAGGTCGCCGTCATGGGGGCTTCGGCGGCCGTCGGTATCCTGCACCGCAAGAAGCTTGCCGCCGCGCCGCCTGGCGAGCGCGAGGCGTTGCACGCCCAACTCGCCACTGAGCACGAGAAGATCGCGGGCGGAGTCGGGCGGGCCATGGATATCGGTGTCGTCGACGCGATCGTCGAGCCACGGCAAACCCGCCGTGCCCTCGCCGAGGCCCTAGCCAGTGCTCCGGCGGGGCGTGGGGCGCACGGCAACATCCCGCTGTAGTAGGCGCCGCATCGGGCCCGCTCGGCAATGGTCGGCCTGGGCGTGTCCCGCAATCCCTGCTCGTCGCGAGCGGCGGCCGGGCGGGCGGCGGCTGGCAAGGCGGAGGACGGGAGCTGTGGCGGAGTCACTGCCGAGGACGGCCGGGGTCCCCGCGAAATCGCGCAGCGATTTCGGGGGTGGCGATAACGCAGCCAGACGCCGATCCGAGTGCCGCGCGGCAGAGCGTGGGGTTGCGGGATACGCCCCTAGACGACCTGGTGCAGTAGTGTGACTGGAGCTCCGTCTCCAGCCAGCCGGTAGGGCTCAAGCTCGGCATCCCAGGCTGTCCCAAGGAGATCTTGCAGGGCGTGTGCATAGTCCTCGGCCGATCGGGCTCGACTCAGCAAGCCGCGCAGTCTCTCCTCCGCGACGACGACGTCGCCGTTCGCGGACGTGGTCCGGCGATGAAATCCGCGACCCGGCAGGTACGCAAGGCGTTCGCCGTCGGTGAGCGCCGTGCCCTGCTCCGTCACCTCATAGACGAGCATGGGCCAAGCGCGCAGCGCTCCGGCGAGCCGCGCACCAGTGCCGGCCTCACCCGTCCAGGAGGCCTCTGCCCGCAGGTGCCCGCGAGCGGCCGGCTGTGCGGTCCACTCCAGGCGTACCGGCCGGCCGAGAACCTCGGCGATCGCCCATTCGACGTGAGGCGCGATGGCAGACGGGCAACAATGCATGAACACCACGCCCGACGTCATCAGCGCACGTCCCGCGCGCGTAGCCGTCACGGCACACCTCCACAACTCGACGGAACCGCCTTCCCCAGCGTCCGTCGTGGTGGTGCGTGCGGTTATTGTGACCTATGAGGCCGATGTTGCGCTACCCGACTCTCCACACCGAGTTGTGGTAGCAGCCAGCCCTCCACGCCCTCGCGGGTGACACCCAGGCGCAGCAGCAATCCCGCCGCGGGTTCCGTCTTGTTGCGCAGCAGGCCGAGGAGCAGGTGTTCGGTGCCGATGTAGTCGTGGCCGAGGTGCAGGGCCTCGCGCTGTGCCAACTCCATGGTCTTCTTGGCACCTGGACCGAACGGCAGCCGACCAGTCGTTGATCCGTCACTCGTCCGGAGCGCGTCGAGCGTGGCCGCCCTGAGCTGATCGACGGATACGCCCGCAGCGACAATAGCCTTTGCCGCCAAGCCATCCGGCTCGCTCAGCAGCCCGAGTATCACGTGCTCGTTGGCGACGTGGTCGGCACCGCGGTCTTGCGCCTCGGCCCGAGCTTGTCGAACGGCGTTGCGCGCGCGAGGCGTGAAGTGACTCAGTCGACCGGTGGCCAGGACGTCGAGGTCGTCGGAGTCTCCCGGCACGAAGCGCTTGTGCGCCGCCTGTTTGCTGACTCCGATATGTCGGCCGATCTCGGTCCAGGACGCCCCGGACCGGCGGGCCTCATCCACGAAATGTTCGATGAGCTGATCCGCGAGCTCGCCAAGCCGGGCGGCCGTCCTTACCGCGTCGGAAAGACGCTCCAACGACGTACCTTCTGGTTCGAGCGCCATCACCTGGGCAATGAGGTCCTCGAGCTGTGCGGGTTGGGGTTGCACGCGTCAACGCTAGGTTGACGATGTTTCCGCGTCAACCATGGGTTGACGGGTTGGCCACTCGCTAGAAGAGCACGACGGACCGCAGCACATCGCCGCGGCCCATTGCCGCGAACGCTTCCTCGATGTCGCCTAAGCCGATCGTCTCGCTCACGAACGCGTCCAATGGCAATCGGCCTTGTAGATGCAATTCGATGAGTAGCGGGAAATCGCGCGACGGCAGGCAATCGCCGTACCAGGACGACTTCAATGCGCCTCCGCGCCCGAAAACATCGAGCAACGGCAGGTCCAACCGCATGTCCGGCGTAGGCACACCTACGAGCACCACCGTGCCCGCAAGATCGCGGGCATAGAACGCCTGTCGATAGGTCTCCGGACGGCCAACAGCATCGATCACGACGTCCACACCGAAGCCGCCGGTGAGCTGTCGAATGCCATCAATCGCATCAGACTCTAGGGAGTTGATCGTGTGGGTCGCGCCAAGTCCGGAAGCCGTCGCAAGTTTGCGGTCGTCGATGTCGACGGCGATGATCCGCAATGCACCGGCGAGGCGGGCTCCCGCGATCGCTGCGCACCCCACACCCCCGCATCCGATAACGGCGACCGACTGGCCACGCCGAACACCGCCCGTATTGAGCGCAGCGCCGAGTCCTGCCATCACCCCGCAGCCCAGCAGGCCGGCGACAGCTGGAGCCACCGCTCGGTCGACCTTCGTGCACTGGCCGGCGTGTACGAGCGTCTTCTCGACAAACGCCCCGATGCCAAGAGCGGGGTTCAGCGGTGTGCCGTCTGTGAGGGTCATTCGTTGCGTGGCGTTGAACGTGTCGAAGCAGTACCACGGCTCTCCACGCAGGCACGCTCGACAGCGCCGACATACGGCTCGCCAGTTCAGCACCACGAAATCACCCGGCGCGACGTCGACGACGTCGTTGCCAACCGCCTCGACGATGCCGCTCGCCTCGTGACCAAGCAGGAACGGGAAAGTCGTCGCTGATGCCGCCTTCGCGATAGTGCAGGTCGGTGTGGCAGACGCCGCAGGCCTGCACCCGGACGATTGCCTCACCCGGTCCGGGATCCGGAACGATCACGGTCTCGGTGCGTACCGGTTGACCCTTTGCGGCGCTAATCACGCCCAGTACCCGCTCGCCCATGGCGTTGATCATGCCGACCGACCTGTCAGCTCACAACGCGAGGTCGGGGTCGCGGCGATATATGGTCCGCTGCCGTCCTGCCGGCGGCCTGCTACGAACTCAGCGTCTGGGCGCGGACCAAGGCGTCGATCGCGTCACGGTCCGAGCCATCGACCGGCCGCCGTACGGTGTCGGCACGCACAATCCGAAGCGGTCGGTCGGTCGCCCGAATGTCGGCCACTACGTCCTGGGGCCGGAACAGCACCTCCGCCTGCTGCGGGCCGCCGGTGCCATAGGTCAGGTTCGCCAAATCGTGGCCGATCACGAGCAACACACCACCGGGCGCAAGCGCCTCGACGGCCCGAGCCGTGACGCATTCGGCGGGGCTGCTCGGGCAGTTGCAGATAAGCGATGATCACGACGTCGAACGCAAGCGGCGCCGGGTGATAGTCAATGACATCCGCCTCGATCCAGGTGATCCGCTCGGCCGGGATATGTGCGGCCTCCGCCTGCTGTCGACCTCGATCAAGAGCCACCTTCGCGAAGTCGACCGCCGTGACTCTGAATCCTCGGGCTGCGAGCCACAGCGCGTTACGTCCCTCTCCCGCCCCTAGATCGAGGGCCCGGCCGACCGGCACGTCCGCCAGCTCGGCCGCGACCCACCGATTCGGTGCGGCCGACCACAGCAGCGACGTCTCTGCGTACCGGTCGTTCCATTCCTTGGCGTCCACCAGTCACACTCAACCAGGGCGTGACCAACTCTGCTCGGGTGCACCATTGAGTAACCGACTCGTCACGTAGGGAGGGCAGATGGTGATCGTCGAACGCACCGTCGAGACCGCCAGTCCGATCGACCGGGTCTTTGAACTATCCGTCCGATTTCACGAATACCGAGGAATGGGATCCAGGAACACTCCGCACGAAGCGTGTCGATACGGGGCCGATCGCCGTCGGCACGCGTTTCCACAACGTGTCACAGTTCCGCGGTCGCAAGACCGAGCTCGAATACCGTCTGACCCGACTCGAGCCAGTGCGACGCCTCACCTTTGTCGGCGAGAACAAGACCCTAACGTCAACTGATGACATGAGGCTGACCTCTACCGCAACCGGCACCGCGATCCGTTACCAGGCGCGTTTCGCGTTCAAAGGTGTGGCGAAGCTGGCGTCGCCCTTCCTCCGCTCGTCTTTCGAGAAGCTGGCCGATGAGACGGCTGATCAGCTGCGCGGCGCCCTGGCGAAGCTCAGTGCTCAGCGGTAGGCCTGCCACCCGAGCCGGACGGCAACGGCCACGCCGGCTACCGCGATCCCGATGCGCAGGCCGCGAGACGGCGCCCGCCGAACGAGCGCCGGGCCGAGCGTGCCGCCGACGAAGAACCCGACCGATAGCGGCAAGACGACGAGCCACCGCACGTCGGACAAGACTGCGAACAACGTCGCGGCCACGACATTGGCCGCGCACAGCACGACGTTCTTCAGTGCGTTGCTGCGCGGCAGGGTGTCGCCGGTAGCGAGCAACAGGAGCGCGAGCAGCACGACCCCTGCTGCGGCTCCGAAGTAGCCACCGTAAACGGCAATCACGAACGCACCGATCGCGAGTCCACCAGAGTCGGCATCCTGCTCCAGCAGCCGCGATGAACTGGTACGTCTGGGCAGGAGGATGGCCACCGACGCTATGCCGATCAGCCAGGGCACGATGTGCTCGAAGGCGCGGCCGGGCGTCAGCAGCAAGAACGCGGCGCCGACCAGCCCGCCGGCAACCCCCGCGACGACGAGTCGAGGTACGCGGCCCCGCTGCTGTCGCAGCTCCGGGCGAGACGCCAGCGTCGATCCCACGCCACTGAACACGAGGGCAACCGTGTTCGTCACGTTAGCCGAGACCGGCGGGAGCCCAGCAGCGAGTAGGGCCGGATAGCTGATGACGGAGGCCAGTCCGGCGACGCTGCCGATGAGCCCTGCGGCTGCGCCGGCGATGATCAACAAGACCGCTTCGACGCCGGGCACGACCCGAGTCTTGCAGCCGCTCGTACGCTCCGGAGCGGGCACGATAGAAACATCACATGACGCAGATGACCTCGCAGTCCCAGAGCAAGTGGTTCACCCCGGACGAGTTCGAGTCGATCCGCCAGCGACTGCCGATCCTCTACGTCGATGCCATCCCGGTTCGGGTCGACGGGCAGGGCACGATCACGTCGGTAGGGCTGCTCCTTCGGGTGACCGGGCAGGGCAAGATAACCCGAGCCCTGGTATCGGGACGAGTGCTCTACCACGAACGGGTGCGCGCGGCCTTGCTCCGCCACATCGAGAAGGACCTCGGTTCGCTTGCGTTGCCACGTGTCCCTCCCTCGCCTGCGCCATTCACGATCGCGGAGTACTTCCCCACGCCTGGAGTGACGGCGTTTCACGATCCTCGTCAACATGCCGTATCGCTGGCCTACGTCATTCCGGTCGACGGGGACTGCGAACCGCAACAGGACGCTCTCGAGCTGACCTGGTTGTCGCCGGCCGAGGCCGCCGGCGATGCCGTCGTCGGAGATATGGCCGGCGGCCAAGGGACCCTGCTCCGCCAGGGCCTGGCGCATGTGGGGTTCTAGTCTTCAGTTACGAAGCACGGGGCCTTCGCGGCAAGGTAGGTGTGCTGAGCGCGGCCTGGCATCGGCAGGCGGCCAGGTCCGCATCATCCTTCGCGAAATTGATGACCTCTGGCGCCGGTACTACAGCCGGCTTCTCGGCGGGACCCTGCAGCACGTCGTTCTGGATAGTCAGCGCGGCCAGGACGCCACCGCCCGCGCACAGTGCAGCGGAGATCAGCACTGCCCGATGGAACCCGGACGAGAGCGCGGCCGGATCGGCGTAAACGGCCGGCGTGATCCCGGCCAGTGCCGGAAGCACGGCGACGGCAAGTAGGCCGGCGGTCCGGGCCACGTCGTTGTTCACTGCGGACGCCACGCCGACCTGATGTTCCGGCGCGGCCGCTAGGACAGTCGCAGTCAGGGGAGCAACCGTTATCGACAAGCCAAGCGCGAATACCAGAACAGCAGGCAGCACCCCCCCGACATATGTCGAGCCCGGGCCGAGCCGGCCGAGCAGCGCCATGCCGATAGCGGCGACGATCGGCCCGACCGTCATCGGCCATCGTGGACCGATTCTCGTCGCTAGTCGACCCATCCGGGCCGAGAGCAACAGCATGACCACGGTGATCGGCAGCAAGGCGCTGCCCGCTGCAACAGGACTGAATCCCGACACGATTTGCAGCTGAACGGGCAGCAGGAACAGTGCACCACTCAATGCCCCGTACACAACGAAAGTGACGAGGTTCGCCGCCGCGAATTGGCGGGAACGAAACAGCTCGAGGGGCATCATCGGATTGGGCCGCACCCGCTCGTTGATGAGGAATGCCACCAGCAGCACGATGCCGGCCAGTCCGCTCACGATCACGGCGGGCGACCATCCTCGTGCCGGCCCCTCGGTGAGCGCGAGGATGACGCCGGCCAGGCCGACGGCGGCGAGCAGCGCGCCCGGCACGTCGAGTGTCCCGCTGGCCTCCTCGTCGCGTGTCTCGGGAACCGCTGCGCGGGTGACTGCGACGACCACCACTGCCAGCGGTAAGTTGATCAAGAAGACCAATCGCCAGCCCCACGGCGCGAGGCCCACCAGCACGCCGCCAAGCACGGGACCAAGGGCCGTGGCCACGCCGCCAAGTCCGGTCCAGGCCCCGATGGCGGGCGCTCGGTCGGCCCGCCGAAACACCGCCTCGAGGATGGCCAACGATCCAGGGGTGAGCAGGGCCGCGCCCACTCCCTGGAGGGCCCGCATGGCAATGAGCACCCCGGACGTCGGCGCGAGAGCACAGCCGGCCGACGCCAGCGCGAACCAGACGACGCCCACCAGGAATATCCGCCGGCGACCAAGCCGATCACCCAGCGACCCGCCCAGCAGCAACAGACCGGAGAGGGTGAGCGTGTAGGCATTGATCGTCCACTGCAATCCGGTCAATCCGGCGCCGAGGTCCTCCCCGATTCGAGGCAACGCGACGTTGACCACGCTGCCGTCGAGCTGAGCCAGCCCACTGCCGAGGATCGTCGCGAGGAGCACGAGCCGGCCCTGCGTGGATCGGTAAGCGAGATCGGGATGTACGACCACATGCCTTCCTCGGGCTGGCGGCAAGTCTGCCTCCAGCCAACCACGCGACACGGTCACCGTGTTCCCGCCGGGCTCCGCAATCGGTAACTCGCCCGGCCTCGGGCATCACGGCTTTAGCGCGTCAGCGTGCGTTGCGCGCGAGACCGGACCACATCGCGGCGGCCGCCACCAGCACCACGCTGGATGTCGCAGCATCGACGTAGGCAAGGAAGTCGGCGTGGCCCAGAACCGGCACGCCGAAGGCGACAGCCACCGCTGGCAGCAAATGTGTGGCAACCGCGCAGCCCAGCGCGCTCGCGCGATCGATCCGCGCCCGCAGCAGCGCGAAGATCGCCAACCCCACCAGCACCGACCAGATCCACTGCGCCCAGCCGCCGGCGAGCACTCCGGCGCCGATCATCCGCCATAGCTCTCCTTCGCTGTGGTCGCGAACCAGCGTCGTGGCGTCATGCGCGCTCGGCCGGACTGCCTGCACGAAGGCGATCACGGACAGGCTCGTTGCGGCGAGAACGAGGCCGACCGGCACGAGGTGCCGGCTGGGCCTGATTGGTGCGGTCGAGGTGGGCAGGTCGCGCATTGGAACGAACGTCGTCATCGTGCTCGCTCTCAGACAGGTGGCGAACGCGGTCGTCATGAAGAGGCGCCGACACCGCCTCTGATACGCGTAGGCGGATCTGACCGCGGTTGACGACGACTCCCACAGGCAAGCAGCGAAAACGGCCGTCTTTCGCATCCGACCAGCGGTCGGTCGGTACGCTGAGGTCACGGTGTCGGAGGCTGCCGCCGGGTCCGCGGGTAGGACTGAGTCCACCTCCATGCGTACGCATATATGGGCGTTGGTGACGTTCCCTGGTGCCTGGCTCGCGGACCGTCGGGCCGAAGGGACGTTGTCATGCCGGATCTTCCCACTCGCGCACATCTTGATCAGCTGCGTCGGCAGGCCAAGGACCTGCTGCGCGCGGCGAGGCGCGCAGATCGAGACCGCGGTGCGCTCGCTCGCCGCCGTCGCTGGGTCGATGACTCTGGCGACCGCGCAGCTGGCCGTCGCACGTAGCTACGGATTTGCCAGTTGGGCGGCGCTTAAGACTGAGGTCGAGCGGCGCCGAATCCTGGATGCCCGCGATGTGGATGGCTTGCGGGCACTGCTCGCGCGACAGCCGGGACTGGCTTGGCAGCGTATGCAGCATTGGTGTGATCACCCGTCGGGGCCTAGCCCGCTGAGTTATGTGGCGATGCTGCGCTACGACACCACGGCTGGTGCCTGGCGTGAGGTATCCAGTACGGGTGAGCTCGCCCGGATGCTGATTGCGGCCGGAGCGCCGGTCGACGGGCTGCCCGGAGATGCGGAGACTCCCCTGATCACCGCTGCCAGCTATGGCGATGCCGAGGTCGCTGCAGTGCTGATCGCCGAGGGCGCTTACCGCGAGGCGGTCTCGGCCGATACCGGCGGCGGAGTGCCTGGCGGTACCGCCCTGCGGCACGCCGCCGTGTTCGGCATGACCGATGTGGCTGCGGTGCTGACCGCAGCAGGAGCGCGCGACCTTGTGCACGCCGCCGCATCCGGCTCGCTGGGCGGGTGGCCGCTGGCCGAGCTCCCGGAAGGCGACCGGGTCGCCGCGCTTCGCATCGCAGCCGAGCACGGCCACCTGGCCGTCATTGATCAGCTCCTTGCTGGCGGCACTCCCGTCGACGGCCTCGACCGGGACGACTCCACCGCGTTACACGAGGCGGCCTACAGCGGTCAGGTCGACGCGGTGCGGCACCTTCTTGCCCGCGGCGCGGACCCGGCCCTCCGCGATACGCGCTTCGGCGCGACCCCGCTCGGCTGGTGCCAGCACCGGCATGGCGAGGTCGGGCCCAGCGACGCTCACGAGGCGATCGAACACATTCTCGGCCCGGTCACCCCGGCCAGCCAGTAGCACGAGAGCGAGACGTCGCTGCTGCGGACGCAAAGAGCTCGGCCGGATCGGCAGCCAAGGCTGAGTCGCAGATAACGGGCCGGTCGGCACTCAGTCGACGATCTCGACGTTGAATGGCCCGTGGAAGATGAGGACGAAGAGGCACGGACCGTCAGCGGTGGCCTGATGGCGCATTCGCGTCTGACCCGGAAAGTGAACGTACGACCCGGGTCCAACGACCAGATCGCCGACGTCGAGCTGGCCCTCGAGGACGACCATGGTGTGCGCTGCCGCATGACGGTGCGCCCGGCCCCGGAGGCCCGGCGGATATCGGACCAGGTAGTGCTCCTCACCCGAGTCGGGGTCCTCGAACAGCAGGCGGATCCCGATGGGCCGGTCGTACACCGCGGCAGCGGCCTCCTGGGGGGCGGAAAGGTCCAGCCCGGCGAGACCATCGACGATCACCGGTTCGTTGATATCTGCATGCACGAACTCGAATGATTCCAGGCCACTCAGACTTCGCGGCGTCGGCGCTACCGGTTGTGCAACTCGAACAGGGGACGCCGCGGTGGCCGGCTTCTGGGGAACCTTAGGAGATTGCCGCCGCACCGTCGCTCGACGGTACAGCCCGGAAGTACGTAGCAACAGCGTTCCCATGTCGGACGGGTTTGTAGTCTGGTGGGCTTTCCGCTTCGATTACCGGCTGGACGCGTTCGACGAAGAAATCGCCGACTGCGGAAGGGTTGTCCCAGACATTGACGCTGGTGATCATGCCGCCGCCGACCTCCCAGGCCACGGTAGCAACGAGGGCGGGGGGAGGCTCGGAGAACAGGCGGAGACTAATCGTCCACTGCTGCCAGAGTTCGCGCGGAGCAGTCACGGTCTCGACAAACATGGTGACTCCCTCGTCGGCCCAAAGAACGCCGCCAGATCCGCGACACTAGCTTTGCCAGCCCAGGGCCCAGAGATCGCTGGGGTCGAATTCATGGGCCGCGGCAGCGAACACACCGAACGCCTCGACGACGTCGCGGCGGCGGCGTTCCGGAATTCGTCGCATGATCGCCTCGATCTTGTCCCGCCGATCATCCATCACCGTGTCGACCAGCCTGCGACCTTTTGTGGTCAAGGCAAGGTTCAAGTGCCGGCGATCGTCGACGGCATCCCGGCGATCGAGCAGGCCCGCGGCAACAAGACGGTCACAGACGCGAGTCGCGCTCGACGGATGGACGTCGAGCGCATTCGCCAGTCCAGCCAGGTTGAGGCTGTCATGACTAGCGATCGTCACCAATGCTCGCAACTGGGTCAAGGTGACGACATCCTCGACAGATTGGATGGATTGTGCGCTCACGGCGACCAACACTCGAGTGGCAGCGAGGACCGCGCCGACGTCTCCAACCCGGCGTCGGCTGGTTGCCGTCGTGCTGCTCTCGCGCCTCATGTCAATAGCTTCTCACGATTGATTGCAGCTCGACAACTATTGTCCGGGCCGATATAGACATGCGCCTCTGGTATCGGACAAAGGTCTTCTTACAGTCGACGCGCCTCCGCTAGGACGCGGCGTCGGTATACGCAACTTGTCCGTTGATCAGCGTGTCACGGACGCCGGTCGACGCGTTCGTCAGGCGGAGGTCACCATCGTGCGTGTACAGCCCATGCTGCAGGGCAGCGAACAGGACCACCGCGGCCTGATCGACGCAGGACACCTCGGCGAGGTCTACCGTCACCGTGCGGTGTCCCTCGCTCACCAAGAGATCGATCGTGCCGCGTAACGAATTGAGCGTCTCACGGACAAGTTCTCCTCGGGCTCGAACGATCCCGGTTGCCATGTCCACGCTGACACTGAACCTGGACTGTGTCTCGTCTTCGGTGATAGTCACTGTCTCCTCTTCTAACCCGGGACTGTTCAGTCCCGAATCAGGGACGGCGCGCGGGTCCCTCTGCTGACCCGTATGCATTGTGCGATCCAACAACTGTTGCAGTTCTACAATTCAGTTTACCCACATCCTGGGGGTCACTTTCGGGACTGCTCACCGGCATTGCGTCCGTCGCCGCTGCGACGGGTGGTGCGCTGCTAGGCCTCGGTGTCTGGATCGGGATCGGCCTGGTCGCGATCGGAATCGTGCTCGGCTTCGCAATACGAACAGGCCCGGTCCCTCTGGGACCGGGCCTGCGGGTGGGTGATCAGGCGGCGGGCTGCTCGCCTGACTCAACCGGAGTCTCGACCGAGGCCGACTCGGCCGACGTGATCTCGGTCGTCACGGCGATACGCCGCCCGGCGGTACCGGCGTGGGCGCCGGCGACGCGGATCGTCAGAACTCCCGCGTCGTAGGTCGCGGTGACGTCGTCACCGGTGACCTGGGCCGGCAGCGCGAAGGCGCGCCGGAACGATCCATACCGCACCTCACGGACCGTCCGGCCGTGCTCGGACGACGCACGCTCGTCGCGCCGCTCGCCACGAACGACAAGCTGGCCATTCACGACCTCAACGACGACATCCTTCGATACGTCGACGCCCGGCAGCTCGAGCCGCAACACGGCGTCCGAGCCGTCGCGGGTGACCTCCGCGGCTGGTGTAAAGCCGATCGTCCGCCGCACCGAACCGGACGCGCTGGGACCAAAGGTCCGCCGCACGATCGTGTCGAAGTCGGCCAACGGGCTGCTCCACAATGTCAGACTGCTCATCTTCACCTCTCCATTGGTAAGAAATCCCGGCCGACATGGAGGCCGGTCACTAGGGTAAACATGAGTCGGGTCCACTCAATTCCCGTTCAGCCCATAATCGTGAACGCGACGGCTCGACAGGGCGCGCCGTCAGCCCCTGCTATCCGAATTGGCAGCACGGACAACCATGGATCGGGAAAGTCGATCTTCTCCAGAGCCGTCAGGTTCTCCACGACGATGCTGCCGGCGTCGGCGATCAGGCCGTGGACCGGCAGCCGAGCCGGCCCGCTCCCGGCGAAATGGGTGGGATCCGGATTGGGGGTGTCCAGCGCAATCGTTCGCACGCCGGCGTCGAGCAGAAACCGGGCCGCGCCGGGCGTGAGGAACGGATGGTCGAAGTACCGGGGCGTTCCGCGATGGCGCGACCATCCGGTGTGCAGTACTGCGGCGCCGCCCGACCGCCAGGCGGTGCCGGCGAGGTCTCTCCGGCTTATCGCCCATCTGCCGGGCCGGCCCCGCAGATCAATGACGACGGCCGGCACGACGAACCGGTCGATGGGCAGTTCGTCGACTCGAGCACCGTGCGCGCGGACGTGATACGGAGCGTCGACATGCGTTCCCGTGTGCGTTCCGAATGCGACGCGCAGCACGTTGTAGCCGTCGACGCCAATTGTGGACGCCGAAGCGAAAGCAGGAACCGGATCACCAGGAAACACTTGGGTGTCCGTATCGATCGGCACCGAAAGATCGACGATCCGCATGGATTAGGCATACCGCGTCGATGGGGGTCCCAGGCGGCGGGTCCGACAATAGGCAGGTGATCACAGTCGTTGTGCTGGTCGCACTCGCGCTCGCCGCGTGGATCTACCTCGCGCTCGGCCACGGCCGGTTCTGGAGCACGGCGGTGCGCTTGCCGACCGTAACCGGCGCAAACATCGCCGGCACGTGGCCAGACGTGACTGCCATCGTGCCGGCGCGCGACGAGGCCGCCATCCTGCCCACAACGCTGCCCAGCCTGCTCACGCAGGATTATCCGGGCCGGTTTCGGGTGGTGGTCGTGGACGACGCCAGTTCGGACCGCACGGGAGACGTTGCTCGCCGCATCGGCGCGCAGGTGGTGCGCGGGGACGGGCCGCCGCCGGGCTGGGCGGGCAAGGTCGCCGCCATGGCGGTCGGTGTCCGTTCGGCCGGGACGCCCGAGTACTTGCTCTTCACCGACGCCGACGTGCGCTTCCCCACTGGTGCGCTCACCTCGCTCGTCACCGCAGCACGTCGGCACGGACTGGACGTGGTGTCCCAGATGGTCCGACTGCGGGCGATCAGCCAGTGGGAGCGCCATATTGTCCCCGCCTTCGTCTACTTCTTCGCGCAGCTGTATCCGTTTTCTCGGGTGAACCAATCCGAGTCGACCACCGCCGCGGCCGCTGGCGGCTGCATGCTCGTCCGAAGAGAAGCGCTGCAGGAGGCCGGCGGTCTGGCCTGCATCGCCGGTGCGCTGATCGACGACGTGGGTCTGGGGCAGCTCGTGAAAGGTCGTCGGCCGGGCTCCCGCATCTGGCTGGGGCTCAGCAGCGAGATCGAAAGCGTGCGCTCGTATCCCCGGCTGTCCGACCTCTGGGCGATGATCAGCCGGAGCGCCTACACCCAACTGCGGTACTCACCATGGCTGCTCGCGGGCACCGTCGTCGGTTTACTGACGGTCTACGTCGTCCCCCCAGCAGCCACGGTGGCCGGACTGGTTGCCGGGGACGCACTTGTCGCGACGCTCGGCGCGGCCGCATGGACGATCATGGCCGCGACATACGTCCCGATGCTGCGCTTCTACCGCCTGTCGCCGGCGCGCGCTGTCCTGCTGCCCCTCATTGCGGTCGGCTACCTCGCGATGACGATCGACTCGGCTCGGCAGCACCGCCGGGGCCACGGCGGCGCCTGGAAGGGCCGAACCGTGATGCGAGCGTCCGCCGATCGACTAGCAGATCCGCGGTAGTTGTTCCCCGAGTGGCGTGTCGACGACGCGAGTGCCGCCGAATGTCGTCCTGGCGACCACCATCGATGGGTGGTCCTCCACACATTCGCCGATAATGGCCGCACCACCGCCGAGCGGATGCGCCCGCATCGCCGCCAAGACGGCGTCGCCGTGTTCGCGCGGCACGAACGCCACCAGCTTGCCCTCGTTCGCCACGTACAGCGGATCGAGGCCCAGCATGGCGCAGGCGTTGCCGACATCTGCCGGCACCGGAATGGCCTTCTCCACCAGCCGCACGCCGACGCTCGACGCGGCCGCGATTTCGTTCAGCGATGTCGCCAGGCCGCCTCGGGTGGGGTCACGGAGCGCGTGCAGGTCGGACGTGACCGCCAGCATGGCGGCGACCAGCGGATGTAGCGCCGCGGTGTCGCTCGTGATCTCGGAGCCGAAACCGAGTCCTTCTCTAACACTCATGATCGCGATTCCGTGGACTGCGATGGCGCCGCTGACGATGACCACATCGCCCGGTCGGGCGCGGTCCGGCCGAATGTCGACACCCGATGGCACCAAACCCACGCCCGCGGTGTTCACGTACACCTGATCACCGTGACCGGAATCCACGACCTTGGTGTCACCAGTGACGATCGTGACCCCTGCGGCGCGCGCGGCAGCGCCCATATCCGCCGCCACTCGGCCCACGATGCCGAGTCCTGTCCCCTCCTCCAGAACGAACCCGCACGACAGGTGCGCCGGCATAGCCCCGCTCATCGCCAGGTCGTTGACCGTGCCGTTGATGGCCAGGTGCCCGATGGAGCCGCCGGGGAAGAACAGCGGTCGAACGACGAATGTGTCAGTGGAAAAGGCGATCCTCGCGCCGCCTAGTTCCACGACCGCTGAGTCGGCAAGGCCGCTTGGGCCCGCGCCGAGGGCCGGGACGAAAAGATGCTCGATGAGTTCGGCCGACATCTGACCGCCGCCACCGTGGCCCATCACGATAGTGGGGCTGTCGCGCAGCGGCACCGGGCAGGTCCAGCCCTCGAAATCGAACGGCTGCGCATCGAGTGCCTCAGCCAATCGAGGCCACCTCCCGTTCGGAACTCGACGGCGTTGTCAGCCGGCGGTACAGGTAGTACGCAGCGCACGCACCCTCACTCGATACCATCGTCGCTCCGAGCGGGTTGCGCGGCGTGCACAGCGTGCCGAACGCGCTGCACTCGTGCGGCTTGATGAGACCCTGCAGCACCTCACCGCTTCGGCATACGGAGGACTCATCGGTGTTGATGTCGCCCACCTGGAACCGGTACTCGGCATCGAAATCCCGGTACGTCTCGGACAGGCGCCAGCCACTCTCCGGGATGACGCCGATGCCGCGCCATCCGCGATCGGTGACTGTGAACACCTCCGAGAGCAGCTTGCGGGCAGCAACATTGCCCTCCGGTTGCACGGCCCGCGGGTACGCATTGTCGAGATAGGACTCGCCCCGTTCCAGCTGATGCACCGTGCGCCGAATGCCCTCGAGGATGTCCAACGGTTCGAATCCGGTCACGACGATGGGCACGGAATAGCGGTCGACCAGCGGTGGGTACTCCCGCGTGCCCATCACGCTGCACACGTGGCCAGCCGCGAGGAATGCCTGCACCCGACAGGTCGGCGACTGCATGATCGCGTCGATGGCGGGCGGAACGCGCACGTGCGACACGAGCATGCTGAAGTTCGGGACATCGAGCCGCTTCGCCTGGAACACAGCCATCGCATTCGGTGGGGCCGTCGTCTCGAATCCGATACCGAAGAAGACCACGTCTCGATCGGGGTTCTCGCGAGCAAGCTTGAGCGCGTCCAGCGGCGAGTACACGATGCGCACGTCACCACCCTCGCTCTTCACCCGGAAGAGGTCCCGGCCGCTACCGGGCACGCGAAGCATGTCGCCGAAAGAGCAGAAGATCACGTCCGGTCGCGAGGCGATCTCCAGCGCCTTGTCGATGAGCTCGAGCGGCGTAACGCACACCGGGCAACCAGGACCGTGGATCATCTCGACCTGGTCCGGAATGAGCTGGTCGATGCCGTGCCGGATGATCGAATGCGTTTGACCCCCGCAGACCTCCATGATCGCCCACGGTTGGGTGACGGTGGCGTGGATGTCGTCGAGCAGCCGCTTGGCGAGCTCCGGGTCGTTGAACTCGTCGAGGTATTTCATTCCGGCGCCTCCCGGCCGTTGTCGCGTGCCGCCTGGACCCACGCGTCGCCGAACTCCTTGTCGAGCTCACCCAGCTCCTTGAACAGGGCAAGCGTCTCCATCGCCGACTTCTCGTCGAGTCGCTGCAGTGCGAACCCGACATGCACGATCGTGTACTCACCAACCTCGAGGTCCGGCACGAACTCCAGGCAGACATCCTTCTCGACGCCACCGAAGTCGACCTTCGCCATCCGAGTCTGATCCCGTTCCCAGATGTCGAGCACCTTGCCAGGGACGGCTAAGCACATGGTTCCTCCAATGGGGTTGGTGTCGAGTTCGCGGCTCCGCGATGTTCTGGACGCCGTCGGATATGTGCGCCGACGACGAGCTGTCCCAAAGCCAGGCCGGCGTCGCTCGGAGGTACGAGCCGGTGGCGCAACACTTGGAAGCCGACTTCGGTTAGGCCTTCGACGGTCAGTGAGCTCAGCAGTGCATTGAGGAAAACGCCGCCGGACAGGGCCACGGTGTTCGCGCTCGTGCGACCACGGACATCCATCGCAACGTCGATCACCAGTCGCGCGACGGCGACGTGGAATCGTGCGGATATCACGGCAGCGTCCACGCCCGACTGAACGTCGGCAGCCGCCGCCACGATCACCGGTCCTGGGTCAAGTTGCGCAGGACCCGTCCCGTCGCCATCTAGCCCGAACGAATATGGCGCGGCACACGATTGGATCGCGTCGCGGGCCAGGCCCTCGAACCGCATCGCGGCCTCGGCTTCGTACGCGACCCGATGGCACACGCCAGCCAGCGACGACATCGCGTCGAACAGCCGGCCCATGCTCGACGTCGGCGTACAGCCCAGCCCGGTCGAAAGCTGGCGAGCGAGCACGCCTCGCTCCGTCGGCGTGCACGCGGCCACACAGGGCAGCCCGGGATCCCACGCCACACCGGCGCTATGCAGATGGGACAGCGCCATCCGGCAGGGATTGCGCACACCGGCGTCCCCGCCGGGCAGCGACACGTAGCGCAGGTGGGCCACCCGCTCATAGCCGTCATAGTCAGCCAGGAGGACCTCGCCACCCCATACCGCCCGGTCGTCCCCGTAGCCGGTGCCGTCGAACGCCACTCCGATCACCGGCTCGCGCCCGTCGTGGCGGTTCTCCGCCATCGCAGAGGCGACGTGTGCGTGATGGTGCTGGACGGTGCGAACCGGCAACCCCGCCGGATTCCGCCGGGCCCACGTCGCGCTGCGATAGGCCGGATGCCGGTCGGCGATGATCACCTCGGGCGGGGTAGACGTGATCGCCTGCAGGTGGCTCGTCGCCTTGTCGAACGCTTTGAGGGTCGCGAGGTCGTCCATGTCGCCGACATGGGCCGACAGCCAGGCGTAGCGCTCGGCCCCGACACAGAACGTGTTCTTCAGATCGCCGCCCACCGCAAGCGCGGGCACGACCTCAACGGGCAAGGCCAAGGGCATGGGGGCGAAGCCGCGCGACCGTCGGACCGGCAGCTGCCCGCCCGCGGCAACGCGGACCACCGAATCGTCGCAGGGCACGTAGATGCGCCGGTCGTGACCGAGCCAGGCGTCGGCAATACCCCCGAGGCGGTGGAGTGCGTCCGCATCGTCCGTGACGATCGGCTCGCCCGCCAGGTTGCCACTCGTCATCACCAGCACCTGCGAACCGGGCGCGTCTCCAGGCAGGCCGAACAGCAGGTGGTGTACCGGCGTGTAGGCGATCATCACGCCGATGTCCGGATGCGTCGGCGCGACCGCATCCGCCAACCGGAGCGACGGGTGTCGGCCCTTCGGCAACAACACGACCGGTCGTCGATCGTCTTGCAGGAGGGCACTTTCCGCGGCGCCGACCTCGGCGATGGAGCGGGCGGTCTCGAGGTCGGGCACCATCACGGCGAAGGGCTTGTCGCCGCGGTCCTTGCGCTTGCGCAAGGCGGCAACTGCGGTGTCGTCGCTCGCGGCGCAGGCCAGGTGATAGCCGCCGATTCCCTTCACGCCCACTATCGCGCCGGCATCGATCAGGCGACGGGTCTCAGCGATCGCAGCGTTGCCCCGGAGGTCCGGCTCCCCCGGACGACGCAAGGTCAGGACCGGCCCGCAGTCCGGGCACGCGACCGTCTGGGCGTGGAATCGGCGGTTGGCGGGATCGGCGTACTCGGCGGCACACGCCGAGCACAACGGTAGCTCCGCCATCGTCGTCATCGGCCGGTCGTACGGGAGGTCAACGACAACGGTGAAGCGCGGCCCACAGTTGGTGCAGCTGATGAAGGGGTGCCGGTACCGCCGATCGGCCGGATCAGCCAGTTCGGCCCGGCAAGCTTCGCAGGTGGCGATGTCCGGCGAAACCAGAGTGCGCCCCGGCCCGTGCCGAGACGGCTCGATAACGAACTCCGTACCACCGCGACAGGGCAGCCGCTCTGCGGTCACGGTCTCGACGTGGGCAAGAACGGGGGCCTCCGGCCCGAGCCGACGATGGAACTCCGTCACAAGCGACGCAGAGCCCTCGATCTCGACGATCACCCCGTCGGCCGCGTTGCCCACCGATCCGGACAGGCCGAGCTCGCGGGCGAGCGCGTAGACGTAGGGACGAAATCCGACGCCCTGCACGAGACCGGTGACCGCCAGCAGGCACCGCACGCGGGACGGCTCGACGCCGCGGTGATGCTGGCCTGCCGCCCCGCTTCCCGCCATGGCGTGCCTCACCCCCGATACCGCGGTGCGCGCACGCGTGCTCGCCGGTCCGGCGGCGCCCCGATGAGAGTCCGGCGTCGAATCGACTGGGCGCGCACGCGTGCCGAACGGTCCAACTGGTCGAGCTCATCGGACGTTACTCTCGCCTGGACTTCCTGGCGCGGTCAGGCGGCCGAGTCACATATGGCGGATTTCCAAGTAGCGCTTGACGTCTGGGAAGGCGGCCGCAACCGCAGCCACAATGACGCCCACTACCGCCAACTTGATGAGGAGACTCACGACGTTGTCACCTCCTTCGGCGATCCGTTGTTCCGCTGCATGATCTGCTCCACGAGGGCAATTGCGTCGGGCAGGGCAGCCTGCACGGTGGCACTCAGGCCGATGCCTTCCTCGATGATCTCAGGCTCGCACGCAACGATGAGGACGGACGCCACGCGTCCTCCGAGTGCGACGAGGTGCGCGAGCACCGTGGCCGGATCCATCCCATGGGCGTCGACGAGCGGGCTGGCCCCACTCGCAACGGCTTGCCCGGCGCCTGCCAACCGGCTCTGATCGACCTCGACGAGGGTGACGGTGCCCGGCGCGTGCCCGCGGGGTGCGGCGTCGATGAGCACGAGAACGTCGTACCCCTCGAGCAGCCGGTAGGCGAGGTGAACTCCTCGAATTCCGTAGTCGGCAATTTCCACGTTGTCCGCATGTGGTCGACCGGCCAATTGACGCACGACTTCGACGCCGAATCCATCGTCGCTGAGAAAGATGTTCCCGACGCCGGCGACCAGCATCCGGCTCATGGCTCGCCGTCCGAGACTGGTTCACCGTCCGAGGCTGACTCGACGTCGATCGGTTCTACCTCGTCGGGCGCAAAGTAGAGGTACCGTCCGTGCCAGCGCTGGATCTCGGCCCACTCTTCGTCATCGTCCGTCGTCACGCCCAGGTGCTGCTCACCGTCCACATCGAAGAAAACCCCCTGAACCGTGGCCGGTCGGCCGGCGAGGAACATGTCCTGAGCATCGGTGTGACGCGCGCCCGGCCGCAGCCTGACCTTCGACCCGCGGGCGACTCGCACGCCGTCGATGACGATGGCATCTGTTTCCGGCGACACGGACCGGTCGGCACCGGGATCCCACCATGGCGTGCCTGGCGTCAGGAACGTCTCTGGCTGCGACGGTGCCGTAGCACGGTCGTCGGGTCGGATGTCCTCGCCGGTGACCTGCCGGAGGTACCGCACTGCACCGTGCAGCCGATCGAGGTGGTCCGGCGGCAACGTGTCGACCTGATCAATCACAGCCGCGGCCCGCGGATCGGTCGCGCGCGCCTCGTCCTTCTCCGCATCGGTGAGGGTCATGGTTCGCAACGTGAGGATCTCGTCGATCTCGGTCGCGTCATAGAGGGCGCCCGGACTCTCGGGCGCGATTTGCGGGTTGTCCTCGAGGATGATCGGCGAGGACAGCATCACCGACGGGGAGCTCCCCAGCACCGGCCAGGTGCCATCGTTCTGGCAGCCGGCGACATCGCGCGCAGCCCACTCCGGCGGATCGGTCATCGACAGGAATCGGCCCCGGTCGAGCGCGCAGAACGTATGCGCAGCGACGAGCGCGCTGCGCAGTGCGTCATCGCGGCCGCGAAACCGTCCTGTGGTCCGATTCTCAACCCGAACCGTCAGCCGGCGCGCCCCAAACGGTCCCGGCAAATTCGTCACGGCAATGAGGATGGCACCGGCAATTGCGCGAGCTTCCCGGTGCACGCCGGATGAATCAGTGGACTCCGCATCGACCGTGAACGGCCACTCCCGAGCCTGCGCCCACAGCTGCGCGATTGGCACCTGGACTTCGATCTGCCGGTCAACCGCCTCGTCCCAGTCCGGCCGGTCGCCGCCGGTGCGATGCTGCGCGTGCAAGAAGCGGGCCCGCACGAGGAGGGTGGCGCCACGATCGGCCTCGAACACGATCTCGGTCTGGCTGCTGGACCGCTCCGATGGGTCGTCGGCCACATAGCCGGGCGGCATCAAGACGCCGAACTGCCAGCGATCGTGTTCTTCCCGGACGATGCGCGGTAGGGGTAAAGGACGTAACCCTCGTACAGCAGAGCGTCGGCAACCTCACCGATAGCGGCGAACGGGTCGCCCATAGACGCCTCACCTGGCCGAGCTGTCCGGTCACGATTCGCCCTGCGCGGAGCCAGCCGCTTCGGCGAGCAGCGTCGTCACGGCAAGTCCCAGGTCGGCAGCGCTCGGGCGGTCTTGAACGCACCCAATGCCTCCAACGTGTCGAGGCGCAACCGCAACCAGCCGCTGTTCGGGAAGAACGCGTCCATCGTTGCGCGCCATTCGGTGACCGGCAGCCGGTAGGTCGCCTCCTTGCGCCACGGCACCTGGCGCAACGCTGAAGCCGGCTGCCGGCGGGTGAAGATCGTCCCGCTGAACAACAACAGAAGCGGGATGTCGTCCTCGTCCAGCGCGTGGAAGTAACTGGTCGCGGCGATCTCCAGGTCGTAGCTGCAGCGGGACGGGACAGGTCGACCTCGGTGCCGCCGGTAAAGCTCGGCACCATCACCGCGACGTTGGCGAACTGAAGCGGCTTGAGGGTCTCCGCCCAGCGCGCGGTGTCGCCGAACAGGTCGCTGAGCCGCTCGGCCTCGGCCGGGCGTATACCGGCGGCGCTCGGCTCGATCCTGATCTGGCACCGCAGCGCGATGCGCATGCACGCGTACTCCGGTCGTCTCCGCGATCCGCAGCTGGAATCCGAGCGACGGACCCGCGGCGTAAGGGTCGGCGCGGACGTCGATGCAGTCGAAGACGAGCTCGGTCAGTCCGCCGTTCCCCGTCGAGCGGATCGGCGACTGCGTGCCCGGACCCGCGCGAAGAAGTCCGTCGATGTCCTGCCGTGCCTCCTCCCCGCCGTCGAAGCCCGCCAGTACAGCCGGATCCGCCCGACCAGCTCGTAGCAGGCGTCGATCGGGACCAGGTAACACTCGAGCCCGTCGTCCGGAGCGGCGCACGATGAGCGCCTCGACATCGGCGCGCAGCTGCCGCGGCCAGCGGGATTGCCGGCCACGACCGCGTCCCAGGCCGGCCAGGTCGAGCAGCGACTCGGTGGCACCCGCCGGGCTGGGGTAGAAGCGCGACGTGCCGGGACTGATCGGAGCTGGTAGAAGAGGAAGGCCAGGTCCACCGGGAACTGGCATCGCGTCCCACTGCGCCGGGGTCAGCGTCGGTGTCCGGGTCGGACAGGTAGCGATCCGGCACCGCGCGGTAGTGCCCGCGCGCCGCGCCGCCCTCGGTGAACAGCAGGTAGCAGGCCCGGCAGGTGCACAGCAGGCGGCGCGTCCGGAGTCGGCCACGTGCGAGTGCTCAGGTCCGATCGGCAGCGGCGCACATCTCGCACTGCTCACCCGGCGCGGCCCGCTCGCGCACGG
This sequence comes from uncultured Actinomycetota bacterium, assembly GCA_963748415.1. Classification (GTDB taxonomy): domain Bacteria; phylum Actinomycetota; class Actinomycetes; order Mycobacteriales; family Jatrophihabitantaceae; genus CAVVJA01. The sequence goes on from CAVVJA010000008.1 coordinate 439,345, forward strand.
CCAGGCCGGTGAACTCACGGAGCACCGCGACCGGATCGACGGTCGGCTGACTGATTCGCTGCGCGAGTGTCGCAGCGTCGGCGACGACCGTCACGCCGGCTCCGGCACCCCCGGGATCGCGACCTCCCGAGCCCGCGCCGTCCGGCAGCAGCGGCAGCGGGTCGAGGGCGGCGCCCCGTCCGGTCGAGCGCCCGCCCGGCCAGCCGCACGTCGTATCCGCGCGTCGCAGCGTGGGCAGGTGAGCCGCGTCGCCGTCCAGGCGTCCGCAGCGGCGAGCGAGGGCGCATCCGGGCAGCGGTCGCGGTAGGCATAGAACGTGCCGCGCCAGGTCGGCCAGACCAGCACGTCGACGGCCACCGGACGGACAGCGCGCTGGACCTGGTCGAGGGAGCTCGGCGACGCAGGTGCCAGCCTCGGTGCCGGCCGTCCCGGTGGGCGGCGGAACGCGCTCGATGGTCGCAGGCCCGATCTGCAGCACCGGCGGGCTTGACCATGCCCGTCGACGACGACCGCGATGACCTCCGGTGCGGCGTCCTGCACCGCGCTCCTCGATCGTCAGCCGGACGGTCACGGTCGAGGACGGGCAGCCGTGGCAGCTGCCCTCCAGCCGCAGGTGGGCGACGCCGTCGGCGTCGACGCCGAGGTATGCACCCCGCCGGCGTGCGAGCCGAGGTAGGGCCGGACCCGGTCCAGCGCCGCCTGGATCCGCTCGTCCACGCGTGAGCGGGTGCAGGTCGTGCAGCACAGGAGCTCTCGACGAGCGGGTCGTCGGCGACCAGCTGCCGAACCTGCGGGCTCGCTCGGCACGCGATGATCTCAGCAGATTCGTTCGAGGCCGGCGCCGTACAACTCGACGAGCAGCGCGGACCAGCTCCTCCACCGGCGCGGCCAGCGCCGGATCGGCGCGCCGCTGGCAGCTCGTCCAGCAGGCCTCGATCCGTGCGCGCCAACGTCCTGACGTCGTGCCGGTCCACAGCCAGCCTCCAGGTCGGTCAAGGTTACCGCGATCGAGGGGTAATGCGATGGGTCTTGCTCGGCCTTTCCGTTGCCGAGGAACATGTGCACGCCGCACGGCAGGCACGGGTCGAAGCTGCGCACGGCCCGCATGATGTCGATGCCCTTGAAGTTGTCCGGCGGGTTCTCCTCGAAGATCGGCGTGTTCTGCACCGCGTCCTCGTACGGGCCGGGCGTGCCGTAGATGTCCCGGACGCTGCCGTTCCACGGGGTCGGCGGGTAGGGGTGGTAGTTCGCGATCTTGCCGTCCCGGATGACCATGTGGTGGCTGAAGCACGCCGCGCACCGCCTCGGTGAAGCCGCAGCTGAACGCCTCGTCCGGCACCTCGAACGGCTTCCAGGTCTTGGTGCGGCCGGCCCGGACCTCGGCGAGCGCCTTCTCGCAGAAGTGCAGCGCGCAGCGCCGCGGCGTAGGCCTGGAAGTAGGTGCGGGCCCGGTTCGCGCTCGAGGGCGTTGCTCCACTGCGGGATCTTCCACTCGAAGCGTGACCTCGGGCTTGAGTGCCGTCGCGGCAGGTTGATCAGCACGCTGTGCCCGGTGGCCTTGACGTAGCCGATGTCGACCAGGCCGGCCAGCGCGGTCGACCACAGCCGGGCGATCGGGCCGCCGCCGGTGTCGAGCGCCAGGTGGTCGGTGCCGTCGAACCAGCGCGGCGACATCGATCCAGGTGTAGTTGTCGTCGAAGTCGCGCTTCTGCGGCTTGGGGATCGTGTGCTGGTTCCACGGGTGCCGGCGGTCGACCGGGTTGCCGAGCGGGTCCCGGGTCGACGAACATCTCCTGGCTCGTCCCAGTCCTCGTAGTACGAGCTGCCGAGCAGGATCCGCATGCCGAGGTTGATGTCGACCAGGTCGTTGGTGACCAGCTTGCCGTCGACGATGACGCCCGGGGTGACGAACATCTTCCGGCCCCAGTCGGTCATGTTCTGGTAGCGGAAGTCGCAGTGCTCCGGGTCGTTGAGGCTGCCCCAGCAGCCGAGCAGGATCCGGCGCTCGCCGACGTGCTCGTAGCCGGGCAGCGCCTCGTAGAAGAAGTCGAACAGGTCGTCGTGCAGCGGCACGACCTTCTTCATGAACTCGACGTAGCGCATCAGCCGGGTCAGGTAGTCGGTGAACAGCTGGATGGTCGGCGGTCGTGCCGACGCCGCCCGGGTAGAGCGTCGACGGGTGGACGTGCCGGCCCTCCATCAGGCAGAACATCTCGCGGGTGTAGCGGCTGACCTGCAGCGCCTCGCGGTAGAACTCGCCCTCGAGCGGGTTGAGCGAGCGCATGATGTCGCCGATGGTCCGGTAGCCGTGGTCGCCGGCGTGCGGCGCCTCGGTGCGGTTCGCCCGCTCCAGCACGCCCGGGTTGGTCTCCTTGACCATCCGCTCGCAGTAGTCCACCCCGACCAGGTTCTCCTGGAAGATGTTGTGGTCGAACATGTACTCCGCGGCCTCGCCGAGGTTGATGATCCACTCGCCGAGGTGCGGCGGCGCGACGCCGTAGGCCATGTTCTGGTTGTAGACCGAGCAGGTGGCGTGGTTGTCGCCGCAGATGCCGCAGATCCGGCTGGTGATGAAGTGCGCGTCGCGCGGGTCCTTGCCCTTCATGAACATGCTGTAGCCGCGGAAGATCGACGAGGTGCTGTGGCACTCCGCGACCTTCTTCTGCTTGAAGTCGATCTTGGTGTAGATGCCGAGGCTGCCGACGATCCGGGTGATCGGGTCCCAGGACATCTCGACGACGTCGGTGTCTTCGCGTCACTCGCGGCGGTTGGTCTTCGTCAGTCGGTCGTCATCGCGTCACCAGGTCTTCTCGTAGCCGGTCGTGAGTTCGCGGCCCGCGTGCGCCGCCACTTCGGCTCCTTGTCCAGCGTCTTCTGGGTGAACTTGCGCAGCCGGCGGATCGCCGTGCCGTAGACGCGTGCTGGCCGGCGTGGAGACCTTGCTGCCGGGCGGCTCGTCCATGAACGGCATGAACTTGTCCGGGAAGCCGGGCATGGTGCAGCCGATGCAGATGCCGCCGACGTTCGGGCAGCCGCCGACGCCGTTGATCCAGCCGCGCTTGGGCACGTTGCACTTGACGACCGGGCCCCAGCAGCCGAGCTTGACGAGGCACTTGGGCGAGCCGTACTCGGTCGCGAAGTCGCCCTGCTCGTAGTAGCCGGCCCGGTCGCAGCCCTCGTGCACGGTGGCGCCGAACAGCCAGTGCGGCCGCAGCGCCTCGTCGAGCGGGATCATCGGGGCCTGCCCGGCCACCTGGTAGAGCAGGTAGAGGATCGTCTCGGAGAGGTTGTCGGGGTGGATCGGGCAGCCCGGCACGCACACGATCGGCAGGCCGGCCTTGGACTTCCAGTCCCAGCCGAGGTAGTCGGGCACGCCCATCGCGCCGGTCGGGTTGCCGGCCATCGCGTGGATGCCGCCGTACGTCGCGCAGGTGCCGACCGCGAGCACCGCGGTCGCCTTCGGGCGCCAGCCGGTCGAGCCACTCGTTGGTCGTCATCGGCTGGCCGGTCGTCCGGGTTGTTGCCGAAGCCGCACCAGTAGCCCTCGTCCTTGATCGCCTCGTTCGGGATCGAGCCCTCGACGACCAGGACGAACGGCTCGAGCTCGCCGCGGTCGGCCTTGTGCCACCACTCGATGAAGTTGTCGGCGCCCTGCTCGGGGCCGCACTCGAAGTCGATCAGCGGCCAGTGCACCGCGATCTTCGGCAGCCCGGGCAGGGCGCCGAGGACGATCTCCTCGATGCTCGGCTGGGTGGCCGCGGTCAGGGCGACGGAGTCGCCGTCGCAGCTCAGGCCGCCGTTCATCCAGAGGATGTGCACCACGCCTTCGTCGTCCTGGGTTTGCTGGCTGTCCGCGGTAGCGGTCGTCACTGGGGCGCACCTCCTCTGCGGGGACGCGCACGCGCCCACACGATCAGCGGGATGTTGCTGCGACAACCTGACTTTACGCCGAGCGATCATCGACGCAAGACAGGAAACGCCTATGTCATAAGGCCATTCCCATCTCTTCGGTGACTCCGGAAATCCTGGATTCCGCGATGCATTCCTAGCGTCTGGCTGCGACATAGGGCGGGCGGCGGTCGATCCGGCCTCAGAGCCGGGCCTGGCTACGCGTATCGTCCGCGGGGCGACATTCGCTTCGACCCGTTGCGGTGAGACATGAAGTTCCTCGTGACCTGGCAACTGGAGTTGACGTTGCTGTCCCGTGAGATGGGTACGGCGATTGCCCGCGTGCCGGAATACGCCGCGGAACTCGAGCGTCGGGGCAAGGTCATCGCTCGGTACCACATCGTCGGGGCGCACGGCGGCGTGTGGATCTTCGATGTCGACTCGCATGAGGAGTTGGAACGGCTGCTCGGCGGATCACCGGCGTTCAACTTCTCGCACTACGACGTCAAAGCGCTCTCTGAGATGTCCGAATAGCTGCAAAGTCCGGCGGATTGACGTCCGCTAACCGCCCGGAGGAGACTGACCGGTATCGGGGAGGCCGGTGCCAATGGTGTCCACTGCTCACGAGCAGAACCGGGAACGACACTGGATGTGTGCGCGTCGGCTGAGCGAACGACGTCACGATCTGGGCCTGACGCAGTGTGAGGTCGTCGAGCGCCTGAACGCTCTCGGCGTAGCCGCGACGAACCGCACCCTCTCGGCGATGGAGAACGGCCAAGGGGTCGACGTCGGCCGGTTGCCGGAGCTCGCCGTGGCCCTGGACTGCACGATCACCTACCTGTTGGGGCTGACGAACAATCCACGACACTGGGCGCCTGACGATGCTGCAACCCGCCTCGACGGCGCCGCCAACGGCACGTCATCGCCCGCCCGACGGCGAAGGCAATCATGGATTCTGGGTCCGAACATCCCGGAAAACCGGAGCTCGAACGGCACCGAGCGACAGCGTGCATGAGCTGTCGCTGTGCGGAGCCATCGCCGACGTGGTCACTCGTCACGCCGGGCCCCGTCGGGTGGAAGTGATCCACTTGCGCATCGGCCAGCTGCGCCAGGTCGTCCCGGACACGCTCGCCTTCTGCTGGACCCTCGTCAGCGAAGGCACCGACCTGGCGGGCTCCGTGCTGGATGTGGAGCGAGTTCCGGCCAGACTGCGGTGTCGAGCCTGCAACGAGTGGTTCGCGCTTGACGGCATGATCGCGTTCGTCTGCCCCGCCTGCAAGAGCCTGGATGTCGAGGTGGTGGCCGGCGAGGACTTTGACGTCACGGCTCTCGAGTTGGCCGAGGTGTGACGGTGGGCCGCTTTCACCGGCACGACGACGGGTCATGGCACGACCATGAGGTGAGCGGCGACGGGCCTCCAGGCGCACATTCCCATGACTCGGGCGACCACTCCCAGTACCAGACCGGCCGCGAGCGCATTCAGCTCCTCGAGCGGGTGTTCGGCGAGAACGATCGCATGGCAGCCGAGAACCGCAATGACCTGCAGCGCGAGGGCGTCATTGCGATAAACCTGATGTCCGCACCGGGTGCCGGCAAGACCACGCTGTTGCGCGAGACCTTGCGGCAACTCGCCGATCGACTTCGGGTCGCGGTAATCGAGGGCGACATCGAGACCAGCCTCGACGCAGACCGGCTGCGCAACCTGGGAGCCACCATCGAGCTGATCAACACCGGCGATGGCTTCGGCGGAGAGTGTCACCTCGATGCGCCCATGGTTCGGTCTGCCCTCGTCCGACTGCCTCTAGCCACGCTCGACCTGATCCTCATTGAGAACGTAGGCAACCTGGTGTGCCCGGCTGAATTCGACGTCGGGGAGCGCGCACGGGCCATGATCCACGCGGTGACCGAGGGCGAGGACAAGCCGCTGAAGTATCCCATCATGTTCCGTTCAGCTGACCTCGTCCTCATCAACAAGATTGATCTGCTGCCGCACCTGGACGTGGATCTGGACGCGTTCCGCCGTAATCTGCGGGCCGTGAATCCCACCGCGACGACGATCGAAGTGAGCGCGCGCACCGGAGTGGGCGTTGCCGCCTGGTGCGCCTGGATCGAGTCGCTCCGCCGCCCGGCACCGGGAACCACCGCGAAGCCAGTCGCGACGTGAGCCGCGTCATGCTGTGACGCCATGCGGAATCGACCCGCTCATCCGACAGTTGTCGTTAAACAGGCTCCTGGAGGCCGGCCTACGGTGTAACTATTGCCGCGAGCCGTCGCTGGCTCGACTGGCCGCCCGGGGAAACGAGGTCAAGTACGGAAAGGTCCGCGGGAAGTGACAGCCGAGCCGCACGGCCCTGACGAACTCGTGGCGCCCCCAGCGACACAGCTTCGCAAGGCAACGCTCGCCGTCTACGCGATCTTCATCGTGAACGGCTTTGCCTTCGCCAGCTGGGCCTCTCGCATCCCGCAGTTCCGCGACGACCTGGGGGTGAACCCGGCCCAGCTTGGCTTGATCCTGCTGTCGGCGGCACTCGGCTCGCTGGTCGCGCTCCCCCTGTCCGGCATTGTGGTGACCCGCCTCGGCGAGTCGCGCGCGATCGTACTGATGTCGATGTTGCTGGCTACCGGCCTTGTCGTCGCCGGCATCGGCGCGACGCATGGCATGTTCCCAGTCATCCTGGGGCTCGCGTTAATCGGCTTCGGCAACGCCGTGTGGGACGTGGCAATGAACGTGCACGGGGCTCTGGTGGAACAGCACCTGGGCCGAGCCATCATGCCGAGATTCCATGCCGGATTCAGCGTGGGAACCGTCGTTGGGGCTTTGCTCGGATCGGTGATGGTCGCCGCGGGCGTCGGGATTTCGCCGCACCTCGTCATAGTCGCCGCCGTCGTGGTGGTGACGGTACCGGTCGCCATCCGCTTCTTCCTGCCCGGTCATCACGCCACTCCGACTTATCCCGACGGCAGCCGGCGCAGCCCGCTCCGGGCCTGGACCGAGCCACGCACGTTGTTGATCGGGGTCTTCGTGCTGTGCATGGCGTTTACTGAGGGCACCGGGAACGACTGGCTCGGCCTGGCCATGATCGACGGCTACGGGGCTCCAGCCGCAGTCGGGTCGCTCACCTTCGCGATTTTCGTCGCCGCGATGACCGTGGGTCGGTGGTTCGGGCCAGGTTTACTCGACCGTCACGGACGGGTGGCCGTGCTGCGGGGATCGGTGTTGCTTGCCCTCGTCGGGCTGATCCTCGTCGTGTTCTCGGGCACCCTGGTAACCGCGATCATCGGTGCGGTGGCATGGGGGCTGGGCGCCGCCCTGGGCTTTCCGGTCGGCATGAGTGCGGCCGCTGACGATCCCCGCTATGCCGCCGGCCGCGTCAGCACGGTGGCATCCATCGGATACACGGCCTTCTTGGCCGGGCCACCACTGATCGGCTTCCTCGGCAACCACTTCGGCGTGTTGCACGCGCTCACCGTGGCCGCCGGGCTCCTCGCGCTAGCCGCGATAATCGCGGGGGCGTGCCGCCCGCTGGTCCCGGAGGCGCTGACGGTGACCGCAGACCGAGCTCAATACTGAGGGTTCTTTCCGCCTCCGCGCGCATCCGGGCAGCTGCCGGATCAGTCGTTCGCTTGAGTCGAGACCTTGCAAGGAATTTGCAACCCGGCCGGGTCACGGTGTGCCCGCTGCCATCTCGCAAGAGGGACAGGCTCACCGATGCTGACCAAGAACCCATATCTGAACGACGCCGGTCTCACCTCGGACGACTTCGACGGGATCGTCGAGAGATATCGCGGCATGCTCTCGGCGATCGGTCATCAGTTCCGGCTGACGCCCGAAGAACGGGAAGATGCAACCCAGTCGACCTGGCTGCAGCTATTCCGCAACATCGAACAGATCCGCAATTTGGACTGCGTCGGCGACTGGCTGGCCACAACGATGCGCCGCCAATGCATATCCGTGACTCACGACACCGGACCGTCGTGCAGGTGCGCGATCTCAAGTGCCGCGTCGGTCTTGTCGACGCCTCCCAAGCCGTGGATCGTCACGACTCCGTGGGTGGAAAGGAGGCGGCGGACGGTGCGCACCACCTCGTCGCGCCCAGTGAACAGCGGGTTGCGTGGCGGCAGGACCCGTACCAGTTGCCGAGCTGATGCTGGCTGCCAATCCAACGCGGCACTTTGATTGAGCACGGCGCGATGTAACTCGCGTAGCTCTGCCGACGGCTCCAGGCCGAGCCCGACCTTGAGTTCGAGGCGAATTCGCTCGTATACCGCAAGCGCGTCGACCTGGCGTGCGCCCCGATAGAGCGCGAGCATATAGCTGCCAGTGATTCACTCAACGGCCATTGGGCTAGAGCGCCCTCCAGCCGGATCGCGCCGGCCAGGTGCCTGCCCAACGCGAGGTAGGCATCAGCCAGAAGCAGCTCGGCGGCGAGCCGGCGCGCGCCTAGCCGGGCGCTGAATTCCACGGCCCAACGGGCATCGCGCAAGGACCGAATGCATCGGCAGATCGCCACATGCCCAGCGCCGGCTCGAGCAGATCGATGATCTCCGCATTCCGTTGGTCTTGCGACAGCGCCAGCGCATTGTCGACGGCCCGATCGAAACGGCCAGCATCGATCGCCTCATCGTCGATCTCGCGTCGGTAGCCTCGGGCTCTGAAGACGACGAAGGGAGTTGTCAGGTAGAGCGCCACCCACAACCAGAACGCTAGGTTGCCATGCATCAAGCGATCCCAATGCAAGATCGTCGCGATCCCCATCAGGGCCGCGAAGGTCGCAACCGGCGGGAAACCACCTGCGACGGTATGCCAACGGCGGGCTCGAGCAGCTCGGAAGAAGAAGTAGGCGCCGCCCAGATACACCGAGCCGAGGACCATCGCCGACATTGTCGGCTTGATGGCCCACGCGAACAGCCGTTTGGTGTCCGTCGGCCACGGGACAAGCACCGCGAACGCCAGCAGCGAGAATGGAATGATCGCGGCGGAGACCGCCCGGGTGGATACCAGAACGCGATCTTCACCGGTCGGCGATCCCACCACAATCGCCGATGCTATCTCCGCATCGTCACCGACGTGAGCCTCGATTCCGTCCGCGGCAACGGCTTAATGAGCTGACGGCTTCATCCACTCGCGAGCTCTGCCTAAGCGGCCGCATCGTATGGATAGGCTCGCGACGTGGCCCGCAGGTCGTCAGCCCGGTTCGCCGAGGAGGATCTCCGCGCACGGTGGGCGGCACGGCACCCCGGATATGACGTCCAGGGCGGGATGCTCTTGTGGTGGCTGCGCGCGATGTGGCGGCTCGCCCGGCCGCTCACGACAGCCCGAGTGCCCCCCGACCTCGTCACCCTCGCCGGGTTACTGCTCGCAATCGCCTCGGCCCGCGCGCGTCCCGGGCGGGCGACGCCGTTGCTCATCGGATCGGCTATCGCCGACGGACTCGACGGTGCTGTGGCGATCGTGACCGACACCTCGACCGCGCACGGGACCATGCTCGACCACGCGTGTGATCGGGTTGGTGATGTCGCGGCCGGACTCGTGCTTTATCGCGCGGGGGCACCACGCGTCTTGGTCATTCCGGCGGTCGCAGTCTCATTGGCTCAAGAGACGTGGCTACGGCGCATTCCCGTAGTCACAGTCAATGAGCGACCGACGCGGATCGTGTGCGCTGCTGTAGGCGATGTCGGACGGCGGGTCTCCGGCCGTCGCTGGCCGGCGGTCGTCGCCGCGCTCGTGTGGGATGGGCTGGCAGCTATCGCAACCGTGCGGCTCGCCCGAAGAAGCTCGTCCGGAACGCGCGGCAGACGATCGTGACCTTGGCCTACTACCCGGCACCCTCCGGCACCGCCTCCGCCTTAGCGCGGTGTGCCGATGCTCGCAACATCTCGATGATCAGCAGCAACAGGACGGTGATCACCGCGAGCACGATGACGGTGACCAGCGACGGTGAGTCGAACAGGAGCAGGATCACGCCCATAATGGCGATCACCAAGACCCGCAGCGCGGTGGCGTACCGGTCCACGAACGGTCCAACGGGGCCGGCGTTCAGTCGTGAGCCGAGCTCGCGCGGGCCATGGACGACGAAGCCGCGGAACCGGGTCGCGACGTCGCCCGGACCCGAGACCCAGACGCCGAATGCGACGATCAACGCCAGCAGCGCGAGCAATCTGATGCCCAACCGCAGGTAGCGCACGAGGGTGTCGAAGATGTATTGCGCCGTATCCCGGGTCAGCGTGGGGGAAGTGATCTTGTCGAGGTAGATGCCGCGGCCGATCAGGAGCGCGATCCCGACGATCACGAGGCCGACCACGAGACCCAGCAGTGACGCGATCAGCGCGCGCCGTTTGCGTCTGCTTAGCAGGACGCCCACGACAAGCAGCACCAAGCCAACCAATGGCAGCCAAATCGCCAGCTTGTTGAGCAGATTCGTCAGCGAGCGGGCATGCTGCAACCCGGCCACGTTGCCTACCGTGATCGTCGACCCCACGACCGGGACCTTCGAGGCGACGGTAAGCCCGGCGTCTACCAGGCGGGTCTTGACCTGCTCGACGACCGCCGACAGATCAAGCGTCACGTCACCGTTGCTGGCGACTCGAAGTGCGGCGTTCTTGGGTCTATCCCCGGTGAGCAGATAGTTGATCTGGGTGTGCGCGACCCGGTTGGCACTGTTCCACAACGTCTGGAATGCGTCGCTCTGCACGAACTTGGTCGTGACCGTATTGACCAGGGAGTTCGCAGCACTCTGTAGCGGCGGGACCAAGACCTGCGCGGCTCTCGGCGGAAGCACTGGATCCAGTACCGACTTGAGGTCTATGCGATCTTGGAATTGGGCGTCCACTGCGGCGATCACGGTGTTCTGCACACCCGGATTACTCGCCAACGGTTCCACCGTCTGCACGTACCGGTCGGTGTTCAGTATGAGATTCCTGCTCCACACCACGACCGGCGTCAAGACCAGACAGATGACGCTCAAGACCAAGATGATGGATATGCCGGCCGACCGCGCAATCCCAGCCGCCCTCCGACCAGCCGACCGAGGCTTCGGAGGTTCGGCGGCAGCCGGAGCTACGCCCCCGGCCGGCGCTACCACTTCTGGTGTGGATGTCTCATCGGTCATCGCGTCACGAACGCAATCTCCACCTCAACGCTCCGATCGCCGAACCGTCAGATCCACGATCAAGTCAGGGACCCCCGTCACTCAGCTAATTCCTCGGGGGCGTCCAGGCTCCCCCGTCCGACCCCACGACAACCGTAGGGGGCGAGCCGAGCGGAGTCCATCACCGCTACGGATGAATTCAGCGCACGCAGATGCGTCACGACAGGTGAGAATGGACAGCAAGTGACGGCTGAGCTAGGTCCCCGGAAGCGCCCGAGTCTTTTGGCCTGAGGACTCTAGCTCCGCTCGGGCGCTCCAGTCGTAGATAACCGACGTCCGGAAGATGACGTCCTGAATCGAACGGTTGGCCGAGCTAACAGCCACCCACAGCAAGCCGATGGGGAACACGACGCAGAGAACGGCACGCAGGATCGCACCGGGCAATCGCATAGTCGCACCCTTGTGGTTGACAATCCGCACGCCCAACAGCGCGCCACCGTACGTTCGCCCGGTACCGGCCCACGAGAACGCCAAGTACGCCGTCAGCAGGACGAAATAGACGACCGGCACGCTCCAGCCGATATTGCTCGGCCAATGAAATGACCTGGGACGAATGATGAACATCGCGAGGACGATCCCGCCGTAGATGAGGCAGATCGCGACGATCACGATCAGAAAATCCACCGCACCTGCAGCTACCCGGGTGACTATTCCGGCTCGCTGACCCTGGAAATCGCGGGCCTGAGCCGGGACTGTTGCGTAACGGTCCGTCACGGCTCACTCCGATCAACGGGCGCTGCTGTCTTCCGATCGCGCCGACGACGGAGTACTCGATCCACGATCCGGTTGATTCGCTCGTCGGCCGCTCTGCCTTGCATGCGAACGCCGACCACCGTTTCCGACGCCATCCCCCCGCTCGACTCCCAGATGATTTCCGGCAGGTCGACCTCGTCGATCACCTGGTTGGCGATGCTCCCCAAATCAACGCGCGAGATGATCGCCTGGATGTCGACCGTTGACACGACGGCGTTGACGTCGACGCGAGCCATGATCTGATCGAGGTTCACCCTGGCCACGACTCCGTTAATGTCGACCAACTCCAGAATGTGGTCGATCGGCACACTTTCGATGATCGAATCGAAGTCCAGGTGACCAACTATCCCGGCGATGTCGACCTCGTCGACGATTCGGGTCACCTTCACCCGGTCGATGACGATCTGGGTGAGGTCGATCCGATCCAGGATGGCGTCGACGACGAAGGGGACTATGTCGTCAAGCAGCGCCCAGGCCTGACGCATACCTTGCTTGCGGGCCCGCTCACCGCGATCGGCCAGCTGATCAATACCGCGCTGCGGCCAGAACCGCTCGGGCAGGACCGGTGGCTGAAGGACCAGCGACGCGAAAGGCTGCACCAACCGGTACGCAGTCGTCGCCGAGCGGGCGACCACGCCCGTCGCCGTCAGCCCCACCGATATGGCCACGTCGACGACCGGCGGGACGGCGCGAGAATCGCCGGATGAGGCTGGCGCTCCCGGGCCGCCCGCCGCGTCCCCGACCTCCGTCACGCGACTCACCTCCGGTGAACGCGGCGCGACGGTCAGCACCGCTTCTAAGCCAGCAGCTTAGCCTTCTGCGTGTCGAATTCAGCCTCCGTCAACACGCCTTGATCACGCAATGAGGCAAGTTTGCTGAGCTCCTCCGCGGTACTCGGCGGCGTCTCCGCCGCTGACCGGATGTAGCTCCGCATCTCCTGATCCGCAGCACGCGCGTCACGAACGTCACGCTTCTGCATGCCCGAACCGCGAGCGATCAAGTACACGAGGACGCCGATGAACGGCAGGATAATAATGAAGATCACCCACAGCGCCTTGCTCCACCCGCCGAGATCATCGCTGCGGAAGATGTCCAGAATGATGCGAACTAGGAGGAAGATCCACAAGATCCAGATGAACAGCCAGAGCATCGTCCAGAACAAGTTGAGCAGCGGATAGTTCTGGGCAGCTCCAAGCGTCGCGGCGCTCATTTAGACGTTTCCTTTCAGCTAGGTCTATCGGCGTGACCGTACGGTAAGCGATCGGCCGATCCCCCGTATCACCGGCATGCTATGGATCGCGGACATTTTGCGTTTAGAGGTGCTCGGCCGGGCGTGGCCGCCGTTAGGCTGGAGCGTGTCGGCCGGCTCGTTGGACAGATCGTCAACCGACGACGGCCTGCCGCCAGATGTCGAGATTCATTCCGGTAACGGAAGGGTTGCCCGGTGGCGCGCCCGGGCGGACGCGGCCGCCGACCGCTACCAGAAGCGGGCTCAGGACCAACCATTGCTTGGACTGCCGCTGGCCCTGATCGCGCGGTATACCGGTCGGCAGGGCATGTTGCTTGCCAGCGCATCTGCTTTTCGCCTCTTCCTCTGGCTGTTGCCGTTGGCGCTGATGTCAGCCGGCATCTTGGCGGCCGTAGCCCAAAGCCAGGCCAACTCGGCCAGCCTCGAGTCAGCGAGCAAACGCGCGGGAATCACTGGCGCCGCAAGCCAGCAGGTCGTCACGGCCCTCCACGACGGCCACCGGTCGTGGTGGCTCGCCGTGCTCCTCGGAGGCGTGTTCTTTCTATGGGCGACTCGGACCTTGATGCGCAATCTGGTGGTCGTGAACGCTCATCTGTGGGGCGCAGCGGTTCCGCGCACGAAGCAGAAGCACATCCTCATCACGACGTTGATCTTCGCCGGCGCCTGCATCGCGTTGATCGGCTTCGCCGCACTGGTAAGCCAACTGGATCACGCCATCCCAGGTGGCTACCTGGCCACGTTCCTGCTGGGTGCGATCGCAACGGCTGCCGTGTGGTTCGTCGTCTGCCAGCGGCTGCCGGATCGCCGCCGGGATTGGGTCGACCTCGTTCCTGGCTGTCTCGCATTCGGAGCGGGACTATCGATCCTCAGAATCGTCAGCCGCGTCTACCTGCCGGCACGATTTGAAAAATCGTCACAATTGTATGGATCTCTCGGAGTCGCAGCCGTGATGCTGGCCTGGCTGCTCATCATCGGAAACCTGATCGTCGTTTCGGCACTTATCAACGTCGTGTGGAGCGACTATCGGGCTGGCCGGCGCGACTCCCTAGCCCGCTAGCGGCGGGGATGCCAGTCATCCCGGTTGATGATCCCCAAAGGCAGCGCTCGGAGCAGGCACTCGGCGGTGCATTCTGGGGCTGCTGTTGGTCTGATCTTCTTCGTCCCGCTGTTCGGTGCAGCGATTGGAGCCGCGACCGGAGCCCTGGTCGGCTCTGTGACGGACGTCGGCATCAGCGACGATTTCATCAAGAGCGTGCGCGTGGGGTGACACCAGGTACCTCCGCGCCGTTCCTCATGAGCCAGAACGCCGTTGCCGACCGCGTCCGCAGCGCATTCGCTGGGACGAACGCACAACTCATCCGCACCAATCTCAGTGACGAGCAGGAAGCCAGGCTGCGCGAGGCCTTCGGCGAAGAGGACTGACTGGACTCGCGCTGCTCATCAGCGCGTTTCGTTCGAAACGGTGACGTTCGACCCGCTCGCTATGTGTAAGCAGTCAGCCGAGCATCGGGCTGGTCAGCGATCCGGGTCTAGCCGTCCTGGTCGTCCCTGGGCCAGGCGATCGGCCGGTTATGCCTGCCCACCGTTGCCGGGTTCGTCTGCGCGTCGCTGCGGAATGCCATGACGAGCTCGGTCATCACCGCCTGGGGATTGTCGAGAACCGCATCCATATTGGTGAGAATGGCGTGCTCGACCAGTTCGGCGAGGCGGTCCGGGAAGACCACGGTGCGCTCGGCCTGCCATGCGTCGAGGGAACGGTCGGCCACCAGCCGCGGGGGCGCCTTGGGCATGTCCCAGCCAGCAGTGACGCGGGTGTCGATGGGGCCCGGAAAAGCGCTCGTCACCACGCCGTCGTCCTTCAGTTCGGACCGGACTCCCGTGGCGAGCATCATCGCCGCTGCCTTGCTGGCGCTGTAGATCGGCGAGCCACGCGAAATGACGAGGGCCGCAAGCGACAGGATGAACAGCACGCCGCCGCGGCGCGCCCGCAGCTGCGGTCCGAATGCCCGAACCAGCGCCAGCGGGCCGAAGAAGTTGACCTCAAAGACCGACCGGAACGAGCCTTCGTCCGCGGTGGCCAGCACCGGCCCGGCACACGGTTGACCGGCGTTCGAGACGAGCAGGTCGACGTCATCGAGACGCCGGAGTGCTTCCTGGATGTCCCCGCCGTCGGTGACATCGAGCTGCACCGGCACTACCCGCTCACCGAGCCGCGCCACCAAGGGTGCGAGCGCATCCGTGTGCCGGGCACCGGCATAGATACGGACAACGCCTCGGGCCAGCAGCGCCTCCACGAACTGCTCACCGAGGCCGCGGTTGGCGCCGGTGACCAGCGCTCGCCTGCCTGCAAGCTCCATCAAGTCCTCCCCGTCCAACGCGAGACACCCGGGCCGCTACCCTCGACCGGCCGCCCCGTCACGGTCAGCGGTAATGGCAGACAGTCAGGCCGCTCAACGATCATGGACTGGCTTCAGTCCGCAGCCCAGCATGCGCTCTGGCCGGACCGAGACTGATCCACGTGGGTGAGAGTCGACGTGCCGGCCATGTCGTTCTTCCGTCGCGGGATGCTCAACAGGTTATTAGAACCTCCGCTGCCGGACACCGACGGTCACGAATCTCAGTGCCGCGGTGCCGAGTCTGGACGAGTGCAAGCAAGCCGGCCGGAAGCTGTTCCGAAACTATGAATCTCTAGATCGATCGTCCACTACCAAACGGCGCCCGGCTTCGCCCATCAACGATTGGTTGACCCTCGACCGCTACAAGCGTCGCCACCATCTATCGCCGCGCTGCCCCCGGGCCATGCGATCGGGTTGTGAGTTTTGCAGGATGAACTCATTCAGGCGAATCACCGGAAGCGGCTGTCCTCGCGACCTCAGATCGGCCCTGCAGAAACACTGGACCAGCCCAAGCCCACGTACGTGTCCGTGTCGCGCCGACGTCCAGAGTATGAGTGGACTCCGTGCGCACCGAGCCTTGGCCGCCAGTCCAGACTGACAGCATTCTGGTGCCATCGTTAAGTGCAGCGATAGCCCGGAATGGTCGCTCATCGGGCAAATAGGATTCGCGCTGAATATCGTACGGATCCAGAGTTGCCGCGCCGAGGCCGACGTACTGGGCGTTTGATGTCATCGGCTCGACGCGAGTGGACAACTGTTCGCGTGGGTCGAATCTCCCCATAGCGAGGTACTCACGGGACAAGGCATATAGCTGCGCCACGATGCTAGGCAAATCGGCCACGTCATCACCTGCAAGAAAGATCCGCGTGGCGACCCGAAGCAAATCAGGCGCTTCGGCGGAGCCTGGCTCGCGATAGAAGAATATGATGATGTGTTGGCTGATGGGGTGGCCTCTTTCCCACTCCCGATCGGCGCGATGCCGGGCATGTCGACGGCACGCGAGGGCAAGCCGATCAACGACATCTCCACGTAGCCTGTTCTGCTGCGTTCGATCGGCGGCGTCGCTCCGGTCGCCATCTTCCTCTACGGCCTCGGCCTGCTCACCGACCTCCCTGTGCCTACCCGGATCGGCACTCAGCTCGGGCGCCCACCACGACATTGGTTGATCAGCATCCCATGCAGTAATTCTCGGTTCCACGATTGCGATACATCCTGTCGTCGATGATCTGTCAAAGTTCAAGGTGTGAGAGGGATCGGTCCAGCACGGCAAGAGGCTTCGGCAGCCCATAGCCGATCGCGGCGTATACACCTGGCCGTCGCTGACGGAGAACCTGCGCCCACACTGCACCGGTTATCGCCGCGACTAAGATGACACCGGGGAGCAGCCCTGCACATAAGAAGTTGTTGATCCAGTGACCTGGGTGATATTTAGAACGGTAATTGCAAGGATTACGGTGAGCGCCACGCCGCCCACGGCGGGTGCGATAAGCCACTGCCACCTCTCAGGGCGCGCAGGCGTCCGCCGGTAAAACAAGATCACCGACAGCGACGCCCCGATCATGAGAAGCAACACCCCTATCGCCGCGGCCTCGGACAGCAGGGCGAAGACAGCCGTGAACGGATCCGCGTTCAAGATAATAGCTACGAGAATCGTCGCAGCGGCGATTACAGACTGCACGATGGATCCGCCGATCGGCACGCCGCCGATCGATCCGCCGGTGACACCCCAGGAAGCAGGCAGTATTCCCTCCCGTGACAGACCATATACATACCTGGCAACCACATGATGAAACGAGACCATGGCAGCGAAAACACTGGTGATAAGCACGGCCTGACCGAGCCCCGGACATGATCGGCCGTAGTGAGTCTCAAGTACCGAGAACGGCAGGCCGGCGGACCCCGGACTGCGCACGGCATCGATAATGTTAGAAGGGCCAACGACGACCGTTAGGGCCCAGCTGGCAAGTGTGTAGAAGGCGCCCAGAAACAGCACCGTGCCAAGCGCAGCCCGCCGTACGGCCCGCCACTCGCGGGCCTCCTCTCGGTAGACAATGACTGTCTCGAATCCGATGAAGGCGGCAACGGTCAATGCGAGTACGACACCGATGCCGTTGGCGAATAGCGCACTTGGTTTGAGGGACGCCATATTGTTGCCGGACTCGGCAGGATGAGTTACGGACGCGGCGATGAACAAGACGATTACTACGAGCTCGACGGACAGCACAATGCCGACCACGCGCGTATTCAGCTCAATATGTCGGAGTCCGAGCAGGGTTACGACGACCCAGATCGCGGCAGCCCATACCCACCAGGTGCCACCAACTATTCCGGCTACCGTTGCGCCGAACAGACCATAGAGAGAGATCTGGATAGCGTTGTACGCGACCAATGCGACGCCGGCGGCAGCGAGCCCGCACGTGCGGCCTAGGCCCCGAGCTAGGAAGGCATAGAAAGCCCCCGCGTGGGCCATATCACGGCTCATGGCAACGAGTCCGACGCTCACCAAGAGTAGTGGAATGGTGAGCAGGACAAACGCTAGCGGAACGCCGAGTAGGCCAGCCGTCGCGAAGGTGGCTATCACCCCACCGGCGAGAACTGTCATTGGCGCCGACGCGGACACCCCGAGCACCGACAGCCCTGAAGCCCCTACGCTCTTCCTAGTGAGACCGTGCGGCGAGGCAGGAATTGTCACGGTATCGACTCCAACTTAGCCGTTCCAGCGGACACGCACTCAGACGCACCCACGATCTGGAGATTGGCTGACATGCCGGCTTCGGATCGTCTATACAGCGGTAGGTCTCTGGACGGGCGCCTTATCCGCGGACGTGATGTGGTGTGCCCCTCTAACGCATGAGGATGGTTCGGCCAACTGGCCTGGACTGAGTACCCGGAGTGGGGTAGTGACGCGGATCGACGGTTGGCGGCTGGCCCACAGCGTAAGGACATGACGAAGAGCAGACTAGACCCTCTCATGCCACCCCGGCACGCAGTGCCAGGTTCTGACGCGTCGGGCCCGAACCGCGAACGCTTCTGCCAGGTCCGAGACCCAACTCGGCGAGGAACACATCGATGGTCGCGCGCGTAAGCCCGGGCACACAGATGATATGGCCCCAGCCGGCGTTCGTCGCCAGCGACCACCGAGCAACGACCTCCGGAGGTGGTGACTTCAGCATAACGGTGAACGCATGCGAATGACGCCACGTAGTCCACCCGGCGGCGACCAAACGCCGCTCTAGATACGCCGCAAGCGAACGCGCCTGCTCAGCTCGCCGCCGGTGACCGTCCATACCGATATGGGTCAGGGCATACCACAACTCGACGGCGCTGTGCCCGGACCGGGACCCGCTAATCGTCACGTCGACGTCGGCGATGTACTCCACTCCGCGGGTGACCCGCGCAGCGTGCCTGCGCCTAGTAAGGACGACACCATTTATGTGCGGCGTTGCAAAGAACTTGTGGCCGGAGATGCAAACACTATCCGCCTCGGCGCGGGGCCGTGCTGCGGGACGCGAGAACAAACCGCCAGTTGGTCCGCCATCGAGTGCGAGCGGTACGCCGGAGAGGGCACCGTCAACGTGAACGTGCCGACCAGGGACGCCAGAATCGTCGAGCGCCGCGTGAATGCGGCTCACATCATCTACGGCTTCGGTCATCGTGGTGCCCGCGGTCGCGACGATGATTGCCGGCCGATCGGCGCGCGCGGTCGCTGCACGGGCCAGGTCGTCATAGTCCATTTCACCGCGTTCATCCGTAGAGATCACCACCGAATCCGCCGGCGCAGACATCCCGAGGATCCGCGCCGCTTTCGCCACGCTGAAGTGCGCCGCTGACGACCAATACACGACACCATTTGGGAAATGCTCACGCCCAAGCCAAAGCCCATACTGGTTGCCTTCAGTAGATCCGGCCTGCGTTACGTAGCCCCAGCATTCGCGTAGGTTACCGCCGAATACTTCTATCAGCTGCTGTACAACCTGCCTCTCTAAAGCCTTCGAATTCCGCGGATCACGACCATTCCGCTCCGGGTCGCCAACATTGTTAATAATGCTGTTGTGGATTCCTGCAAGAGCGCTGTAATTGATATCTGTCGCCGCCGGGTATCCAATCGAGGGCGGGCTCGCCGTGTGAAGTCGGCGCCGGAGGTCAGCCAGGGTGGCCGCAGGCATCTTAGGCCGACCCATTACGACGACCACAGCAATGGCGAGAAGGCGCACGCGTGCCGCCGCTCGGTCGTATTTAGTCGCATCTCGGCTCTACCTCCATGAGGTAAAGCCTGCGTCGCACAGGCAATCGAGGCCTTTGCAAATGGCCGCCCGGCTAGGACACGCCCGACGTACGGCAGGGCACTGGAGCCGGGCCATGTGATACAGCCGCAAGCCGCAATCTCCTCCGTGCCGCTTCTGAGGGGCTGCGGACTCGGGCCAGAAACGGCGACGACTGTCAGCTGCGACGAAGCTAGCTTGGTCACCCCGAACGTCGACTCACCTTGCGAGGCCACTGTCATGGTCTCGCCTCCCTTCGCACGCGGAGCGCTACTTCGCGTACACGGTCGCGGACGGAGAGCATCGGAGGGAGAGCATATCGCAGCACGAGCGCATTGGCTTAACTCGCGCGTCAGCGACCATGGCCGATGTTCCGAATCGTGCTCGGCCGTTAGCAAGTTCCTCGACCCTCCCTGGAGGACGATGCTCGTTTCTGCCGGTCGTGGACCTTCTGCTCGTGGGTGGTGACGGAAGGTTCAGTGGGACGCCGACCAGGAACTTGTGGCGCGGGTGGTGGGGCGGGTGGGACTCGAACCCACGACCCAGGGATTATGAGGCCGCTGCTCCGAGCGCTGTGCAAAACCCTTACGCCATAAGGGTTTGGGCCTCTTCGCCGGAGCCGTTTCGCCAAAATCCTGTGCTTTTGGCGTCTGCTCCGATCGCCGGCGTCGGACCGCCCCGTCTCCCAGGGTAGGCCAGATGTCTGCCTACGGTTACAGGTGAGTACTGGGACTACCTCGCTGGTTACCCGTTCTGCAGACCCGGCGGGGTCCACGTTCCCGCGGAGAGACTGCGCCGACCGCGAGCCTTCGGGATGTCATGATGGACACGAGGTGGTCGCCCATGTCCAACGCCGCGGAGCCCGCGCCGAACTGGCCCGTTGACAACGAGATTCCCACCGAGGAACTCGCGCGTCGGCAGGGTGTCGGCCCCATCCGTTCTGTCGCCGACTTGGCCCGTCCGGACTCCTGGGAGTCCGACGAGGAATGGACCGACTTCATCGAGGACCTGCACGCGTCGCGGCACGCCGACGTCTCGTGAGCTTCGTCGTCGTCGACACGGATGTCGCCTCCGCGATGTTCCGCGGTCGAGTCCCGACGCCGCTTGCCGCGCGACTTGCCGGACGGACGCCCGCCGTCACGTTCGTGACGATTGGCGAACTGACCAAGTGGACGCTCGTCCGGCACTGGGGACCGCGACGCACCGAAGACCTCCGCGGATTCATGTCCCAACTGCTGGTGCTGCCGTACTCCGAAGCCGTGGCGCGAACCTGGGGCGAACTTCAAGCCCGTGCTCAGATGCGCGGTCGGCCGAGGCCAACGAACGACGCCTGGATCGCGGCCTGTTGCCTCACGCGACGACTGCCGCTCGCCACGCTGAATGTGAAGGATTTCCAGGACTTCGTCGAACACGACGGCCTGGAGATCATAAACGGATCCTGACGAACGAGCGGACGCCGGGCGAACCGTCAGGCCGTCTCCGGCGCCGCGTTCACCTGAGCGGCGAGCCATTCGCTGACGTCCCCGCGCTGGTACATGACGTGGCGTCCGAGCTTGAAGCTCCGCGGGCCGGTGCCTCGGTGGCGCCAGTAGCGCAGGGTGGCTACTGGTGTGCGGAGGACGGCAGCGGCCTCGGCGATGGTGAGCAGTTCGGCGTTCATGGTTATGGTCCTTTCGGGTTTGGTGCTTCTACTAGAAGAAGGCACTTTTTCTGCCCGCTAGATGACACCTCGGTCCAAGATCGTTTTGTCTCTTGGGGGTGGGACGCGGTCGGCTGGCTTCGGCTGTCACTGGTGGCAAGCGGTCTGGAGGGGCTGGAACCGCCACCGATTCCTTCGGTCGTTTACCAGTCACGTGCCGAAGTCGACACTTGCGGCACAGAGAGTCCGGGTCATCTGCCGATGCTCGGGCCGTGGTCGACGTGCGCGGCCGCCGTGTAGTCGTGGTGGTGGCGCCGGCTGATGCGGTCGGCGTCGGCGGTGCGGGCGCGTTGGGCAGCGGCTGCGATTGCCTCTTGCCGCTGGCTGGTCCAGTCGGCGCGGGCCGCGCGCAGCACACCGGCTGGGTCGGGGCTCTGGTGATCGCGGGGTCGTCGGACAGCCGCGCGACCCGCTCATCGGCCGTGACGATGCGCCGTTCGGCCGCTCGGGTCTTGTCGAGGAGTTCGGGCAGGCGTTCGTTGGGGGTGTAACCGCGGAGGTTGCCGACCTCCCAGTCGGCTTGGCGGGAGAGTTCGACGTAGCGGTCTGCGGCGCGGTTTGCTGCGGCGTCGAGCCGGTCGGCGCGGCGGAGGATCGCTGTCTCGGCGGGGTGGTGGGATTCGGCGACGAGCCGGGCGTGGCGGGCTAGCGCGGCGTCGAGGTCCTCGGGGCGTAAGCCGTGCAGGGCGACGTCACGAACGGCCGGGCCGGTGGTGCAGGTCGATGATGTCGCTCCAATTCGCGACCCACCTGTCCAGCTGTTCCTGAGCGGCATGGACCTCCCCGCGGTGCAGGTGCAGCCGCCGGGGTCCAGATTCGATCCGCAGGACCGCCGTGGATGCGAGCGGCCGGTCGTGCTCCCACTCGCGGTACAGGCCGGCCCGGACGCGGTTGGTCGCTTCCCGTAACAGCTCGCTCGCCGGCTCGGCGTCCTGTTTGGCCTGGTTCGCTGCGCGGCGGCTGCTGACCATGTGCGCGTGAGCGGGTCCGGCGACGTCGTGGCGGCGCTCGTAGGCCGCCTGGTCGGCCTGAGCTTGTTCGAGATCGCGGCAGAGGTGATCGAGGGCGAAATGCGCCCGGCGTTGTTCGGTCCACGCCGCGGCCAGGCGGGTCAGCACCCGGCTCAGATCTTCACTCGGCGGCACGTGTCGGGCCGGGCGGTTGGCGTAGCGGGCGGCATCGCGCGCCGCGGTCTCGCGGGCTTGGCCGGGGCCGAGGTCGGCGCGGTCGCGGGCGAACACCGCGACCCACTGCTCGCGCGCTTCATCCAGGTCGGTCGGCGATGACGTGGACGGTGTTGGCTGACGCGGCCACGGGTCATGCCGACGTAGGCCTGCGCGGCGGTCGGTGTGCTCACCCGAGCAGCAAGATGCGCAGTCTTGTGCGGTGGAGCCTTGCGCGCCGTGGACGGTGGTCGCGTACGCGAGTTCGACGTGCTCGCCCACGTAGCGGGCGCGTGTAGGTTCGCGGCCGCCGCGCTCGCCATGGAGGGAGATCGAGGGGGCCGTCGCGGCCGACACGGGTGACGGTCCAGGTGTCGCGGTTGGCGACGTCGAGGCCTGCGTCGTTGCGTCGGGTTGCGACGACGGTCACCGAGCGCGAGGCGCTCCCCCGCCGTCGTGGTCGTTCCGGAGCCGTCGTCGACCTGACCGCTGCGGATGCGAATGCGGATAGCGTCGTTCAACGCCGCAACCTCTTCATCCCGGCCATGGCAGCCGTGGTCGAGTCGGTGACCGCGGCGGCAGCGATGGCGGTGCGGGCGTCGTGCGCGGTGGCGTGGACGCGGACGAGGCCGCGTTCGGCAAGGGCGTCGAACACCTCGCCGGGAGTTTCGCCGGTTCACATCGCCAGGGACAGTCGCGCGTACTCGGCGTCGACGAAGCGGTGCACAGCGTCGAGCAGGACGTGTGCGGCCGGGTCGACCCAGCGGTGCGCGAGGTCCAGCACGCCGCCACGGCCGACGGCGGGGAGCTGGTGGCGGTCCCCCACCAGCACCAGCCGCGCGCCGGTCTCGTCGGCGACCGTCAGCAGCGCCCGGGCGGTGTCCTGATCCAACATCCCCGCCTCGTCCACCAAGAGGAGGTCACCCGCGTGCAGGAGCGCGCGGTGGTCGGGTCCGAGGTAGACACCTCCGATGGCCGGGTCGACGTCACCGGGACGCAGCCGGGTCCACGTACCCTGCTCGTTCCATGCCAGCCGGGCTGGCGCGGGGATTGGCGTGCCGGCGATGCCCCCCAGCTCTTTGATCGCTTTGGCTGTGTCTTCGTGGACCACCGACGCGCTGCCGCCAAAGCCGAACCCGCCGGCAAGGCCCATGGCGGTGTCGAGAGCGGTCAGGCCGCGCTTATCTTGATGTCCCAGCCTGGCGCCGTTGGCCTGCAGGAACTTGATCACGTCAGTCTGTCCCCACAG
The DNA here is from genome assembly GCA_963748415.1 of uncultured Actinomycetota bacterium. GTDB lineage: Bacteria > Actinomycetota > Actinomycetes > Mycobacteriales > Jatrophihabitantaceae > CAVVJA01. Next base: position 463,152 of record CAVVJA010000008.1, read on the forward strand.
TGCCGCGCCGTGTGCCGCGGTGCGCCCCCTGATTGTCGACGCCGTTGATGTCGGTCCCCGCCTTGAGCAGCAGTGCGATCGTGTCGATCGCGTCTTTCTGCGTCTTGTTGCTGGCCGGTCATATCCTCTTCGCGTGCCGCAACGTTGGCCGCCATCATGATGCCGTTGACGCCATTGCGCGTCGCCGCCTTCGCATTCGCGCCTTTCTCGAGGAGCATCGCGATCACCGGTGTGTCACCCGCCTTGGCGGCGCGCAATGGCGTCAACGGCATCATGATGGCGGCCAACGTTGCGGCACGCGAAGAGGATATGACCGGCCGCAACAAGACGCAGAAAGACGCGATCGACACGATCGCACTGCTGCTCAAGGCGGGGACCGACATCAACGGCGTCGACAATCAGGGGCGCACCGCGGCACAACGGCACTGTGGGGACAGACTGACGTGATGGGTTCCTGCAGGCCAACGGCGCCAGGCTGGACATCAAAGATAAGCGCGGCCTGACCATCTCGACACCGCCATAGC
>CAVVJA010000009.1:0-42836 GCA_963748415.1 uncultured Actinomycetota bacterium
GCCCCCGAACCATGTTCGACTGCCGAGGACAACACCGCCACGCGGCGCGTACTACCGGGCCGTGACACCGCCACGGGGACGGAGCTAGTCGCCACGCGAAGGCGCCCCCCAACAAGGACATCCACCGGAAGGCGACGCCGCGACCGCCTCGATCCCCGGAATGGGTCCTTAGGCGCACTGATGACAGGAGGAACTGATCGTGGACCAGCACACTCGTGAGCAGTTCTTCATCAACGCCCTAGTCACCGAGCATTTCGTGCTGCAAGTCCGCGCGCGGCGCCATGATTCGGCGAGATGGTCGGCCGCGGCTCGATCTATGTCGGCACCGTGTCCAACTCGCTGATCGCGTTCGGTTTCATCGCCCAGTCGGAGCTTCGACTGGCTCCAGTTCGTCGCGGCTGTATTACCCGCACTTTTCGTCCTGGGTCAACTGACATTCGCCGCGTGCTGCGGGACTCCTTCCAGAATATGAGTTTCTGCGTCGAATTCAGAAGATCCGCCACTACTATCGGGGACTCGTTCCGGAGGCCGAGGAGTTCTTCGATCCGCCTGGCCGGGACCGAGAAACGGCGTCGGAGTGGCGACCGTCGGCCTGGGTCGCGGGGCAGCGGCGCTGCTTTCACCGGCGCCAGCACCATCGCAGCCATCAACAGCATCCTCGGCGGCGCCGGTCTGGCGCTCCTCCTCGCGTACACGATCGGGCTCGACAAGGCGTCCGTGACCGCGGTCGGCGTGCTCGCCGCCGTGCTGTTGTTCGGCCTGCACTTGGCCTACGAGTATCTCCCGCGGCGGCCACGTCGGCCGACCGCAGCCAGAACAGATATCTCCTGGTCACAGCTGATCGGCTGCCGCTGCCGCACACCCCGCCCGCCATCGTGACCCCGGCGGGGTGTGGGTTCCACATACCGGAAAGTTCCACGGGACAACACGCGAGGCCTATTCCCACGGGGCACATTTTGACGAGCTGCGGAAGGCTCTCGATCGAGGCCACGCGCACCGAATCGATCGCGCGCGGATCGGCCGTCCACCGCACTGTCCAGCTCGGCATCCACATCAGCGTCGCCGCCGCCTGGCAACGCGCCTCCGCCGCTGACTGGACCCACTATGCCGCCGGAATCAGCCGCCGCCACAACACCAATACCGGCGTCACCGGAGAGAATTGCTGATGGCATCGTGGCTTGACCTTGAGCAGGGCGCCCCCAACATCGCCCAGGCTGGGCGCGATCGGCTAGACCACATACGCGTGGCCTTACTCGCAACCGTCCGCCCAGACGGCTCGCCCCGGATCAGCCCGGTCGAGCCATACTTCGCGCTCGGCCAGCTGATGTTCGGCGTCATGACCTGGTCCGGCAAAGCGCGTGACGTGCGCCGCGACCCACGGTGCGTGCTGCACAGCCCGATCACCGGGCCGGACGCCGGCGAACCCGAACTGAAGCTCTACGGCCTGGCAGCGACCGCCACGGACCCGCTCCGCGAGGCATGTCCGGATGCCTGGTGGCACCGCGAGCCGCACACGGCAGCCGACGTCTACCTTCTCGACCTTACCGAAGCCGTGCTCATCGAATGGGACCTCGAGCGCGGCCAGATGACCAGCACGCGCTGGTCGCCCCGGCGCGGCCTTCAACAGCACACACGCAGCTACCCTTGACCAGCGCAGCAACCACAAGCCACCCCACGCCAGTCGCCAGCTCAGGCATTCAAACAGTTGGAATATCCGACTCCGCCAGAGCGCGGACGACTCTGCTGACCGGCACGAGTAAGAGGATGGGACCATCTTGGAGGAGAGCCAATCTGGAAGCCATGTGCGTCCCCATGGCGCTACGGTAGGTCGATGAGTCGACCGGTGATTCGCGAAGTCGCACCCAACATCGTGTCTCTCTCCCGCCGGGGGACGACGGTCTTTAGGTAGGTCGGCTCTACATGCTCGGCCTGCCATGGCAGCACACGCGAGCCTCCGCGCTGCTCGGATGGGTGGCCAGGGACGCGGAGTTCTTGGCTCAGCGGATGAGCACGATCGACTCGTCGATGAGGCAAGCGGAGCCCGATGAGTGACATGGTGCACGAGCCGACAACGTCTTCTCAGGCCCCACCCAAAGGGGGGGTGGGACCTGACGAAGCGACGGGCGTCCCGGAGCCCGCGCGTGTCGAGTCGTGGCTCCGAACGCTGATCGGGTTCGAGGACGCACGGGTCGTAACCGTCGTGCCGCTCACCGACGGCCTGTCGAACGTAACCTGTCGAGTGAAGCTCCGACGCGCCGGTCGCGGCCGCGGTGCTCCGGATCCAGCCCACGCGCGGGATCTTCGAGCCCTACAACGTTCTCCGGGAGGGCGAAGTGCTGAACCACCTCGCCGGCACGGCGGTGCCGGTGCCCGGCGTGCTCGCTTCGGAGAGCGACCCACGCTTCTCGGGGCACCCTTCCTCCTGCTTAAATCCATCGACGCAGCCCACATGCCTGCGCCGGAGGCTGACTTCGGCGCGTTCGCCGCCGACCTTCCCGCCTTCGCCGCGGCGCTCGCCACGATCCACGCGATCGACTGGCGGGCGGTGGGATTGGACTTCCTCGGCGTACCGAGTTCGGCCGCCGAAGGATTCAAGGCCGAGGTCGAAGCCGTTCGCGGCGCATGTCGGCGTTCGGTTGGCCGACGAGCCGCTGCTGAACCGAGCACTGACGGCGTTGCTGGCGTCTACCCGAGCGGCGGCCGACTGGCGCTGTGCCACGGAGACCCCAACCCGTTCAACTATCTCTCCGGGGCCAACAGTAGGTCGGGATAGCTGTTTGGGAGCAGGCGCTGATCAGCGATCCTCGCTCAGACATCGGCCAACTAGTCTCGCTCTCGCATCTCCGTGGCGCTGCGCCCTACGGCCCGCCGAGCGAGAACCTGTTCGTGCAGCTGTACGAGGCATCCACCGGCGAGAGGCTCGAGAGCATGGAGCTGTTCCGGGCGCGCTGGCTTTTCCAGCTCGGCGTCGTGTACCACGGCTGGAAGGCCTACGGAACGGAACCGTGGTTCTCCTGGGCGCGGGTCGAGGACCCCCTTACCCGCTCTCTCGCCGAGTTGTGAACTTGGCCGCCGTGAGCCGGGCCCCGGCGGGCACATCGTCCTCTCCTCCTGTCCTCGCCTTGGTCCCTCCGTCCGCCCGCTCCTAGGATGTCCCGGCCCGCTCTAGGTTGTCCCGGTTTCCCGGCCGTTCCCGGCCCTATCCTTTCCCCTTCGCGGTTCAACATTGACACCGACGGGGACGCGCTGGCCGATGTGGCATTCAGCTTCACCTTCGCCGAGCTCCAGGACGGCCGCCAAACCGCCACCGCTACGACGCCGCCGGCCGCGAAGCCCAGACGCGTGGACAACCACGTGGTGAAATGCTCATCGAGGCCACCGCGGTGGGCTTCTATGCCACGGCCGTGCCCGTTCAAGCCGGCCCATGCCGGCTGTTCATCGGCAAACGCAGCGACCCGTTCTTCGCCGACGCTGACGGTGTCCTGCACTGGCTGAAACGATGTCCCGGTAGTTCCAATGGACGGGGTCGACACCTTCGCTGGCGCCAACATTTTCTCCATCGTTTGGAGGCACCCAACGACATGCTCGAGATCGGCGCCGTGCAGATCGGACGGAGGTACGTGCGCTGCGTCGTCGTCATGTGCTGCTCCCCAAGCGACCGAATCGGAGCGGCTGCGTGTGGTCTCGTTGGCGGTCGGGCGGCGCGTAACATCCGGTTCTTCGCATATCGATCACCCGTCGATCCGGCCTGGCTGTCCCCCCGGTATTGGCGGAGGATAGCTCGGGCGGGGCGGTGGGCAGGGATGGAAGCCGGCAGATCCTACCTCGAGCCATCGGGCCCCAGCAGCCTGCAGGCACGTGGTAATGTCCTTTAGGAGGGGAAATGGCTACTCGCGCGCGGCCGAGTTGAACCCGCCTGTCTTGCTCATCGTTGACGCCCAGCCAGACGCACGTGACGAAACCGAGTCAGCGCTGGCGCGCCGGTTCGGCGCTGACTACTGAGTAGGCTGTTGGCCAGCAATCCGCAAGGCGGCCTGGACATCCTTCGACGTGTTACCGATCAACGCGGAGACGTGGCACTCGTGGCGGCCGATCTGCGGTTGCCGGGCATGGACGGTATTGAGTTCCTCCAGCGGGCCCACAGGCTGCAGCCGCATGCCAGCCGCGCCCTGCTGCTGGCCATGGACCAGTACCACACACGAATTCCGTTCACCGAACTTGCCACCCTCCAGCGCGCCACCGCGCTCGGGCTGATCGATTGCTCCATGGTCAAAGGATCGGTCACTCCGAGGAATGCGCTCACCCGCAGGTCCAAGAGGCGCTCACGGCGTGGACGATCGCCCATCGGCCCAGACACGTCGTTTACCGCATGGGTGAGCAGTGGGCTGCCCGTAGCCATGAGCTCCGCGACCTGCTCGCCCGCAACGGCGTCCCGTTCGAGTTTTACGCCGCCGATTCCGAACGAGGCCAGCAGCTGATCAGCGAGTACGGCATCGACGTGCGGCATCTGTCCCGCGGTCATTCACCACAGCGGCCGGGTCCGGCAGGACCCAACGTTCTCGGAGGTGGCCAGGCGCACGGCATTCATACCCGGGCCGTGTCGCAGGACTATGACCTGGCGATTGTCGGTGCCGGGCCCGCTGGCCTGTCGGCCGCGGTTTATGGCGCGTCGGAGGGGCTGCGCACCGTCGTGCTCGAAGCGCAAGCGATCGGGGCCAGGCCGGCACAAACTACCATGATCCGAATATCTGGGGTTTTCGCGGGGCATCAACGGCGGTGTCCTGGCCCACCGCGCCTGGGAGCAAGCAGTACTGTTCGGGGCCGAGTTCGTGTTCACGCAGCCAGCGATCGGGCTTAGCTGCCGCGGCATCGAGCGCGTCATCACGCTGGCGGACGGGAGCCGGACGACCGCGCGGGCGGTGCTCATCGCCGCCGGGGTCGTCACCGCCGCCTGCAGATTCCGGCCATGGACAAGCCTGATCGGCGTCGGCGTCTTCTATGGCGCGGCAGGCGTTGAGGCGCCTGCCATGGCCGGGGAGGAGGTGTTTGTTGTCGGGGGGCCAAGTCAGCCGACAAGGCCGCCTTGCACCTGTCCAGGTACGCGGCCCGCGTGCACCTGCTGGTGCGCGCCGAGTCTCTGGCCGCCGGCATGTCCGAGTACCTGATCACGCAGCTCCCGGTACCCCGAACGTACAGGTCCACCTGCGCGAGAGTCGTCGACGCCCACGGCGGACAGCCACTTGGAGACCCTCACACCACGAGGCGCCCGGCTCGGGCACCCGCAAACGCGAGCCCGGCCGCCGCTGTCTTCATCATGATTGGCGGCGAGCCCCACACCGAGTGGCTCCGCAACCGTATCCACCTCAGCGATCGTGGCTTATACTGACCGACCGCGACATTCCCCAGGCCGGGGTCGGCCGCTGCAGCGCTCGCCGCTGCCGTTCGAGACCAGCCTGCCGGGCGTGTTCGCGGTCGGCGACTCCGCCACGGCTCGGTCAAGCGCCGTCGCCGGGGCGGTTGGTGAAGGACCTGTCGCTGCTGGCTCGGTTCATCGATACCTGACCGAGCCATGGGGCGAGGCGTGGCTTACCTAACCCGTACCCGGGGGGAGAGCCCGGAACGCCGAGTGCATTGCCGCGCGAGGACACCGCAATAGCGCATGGGCACTGAATTCCCGCCCGCCGGATCGACGGTAACAGAGGCGCAACATCATAGTCGTCGCGAGTCGAGTAATTCGCTGTCAGGTGGGTAGGGTCGGCGGGTGGGACTTGTCGATCAGACTTCCGTTCCTTTCGCCGCCGCTACTGTGTGCTCGAGACAGAACTGGCCCGGCCATGGCGAGGTGATGGTCATGAAGGCGATCGTGAGGACACCTACGGGTCGGCCGACGTGCTGGAGGTCCGCGACATCGCACGCCCAGCATCGGCGAGGAGGATGTGCTTGTCCGCGTCGTCGCCGCCGGGGTCGACCGCGGAGCCTGGCACTTCATGACCGGCCAGCCGTACCTCATGCGGATCCTCGGATTTGGGTTCCGTTCCCCGAAATTCCGGTTCCCAGCACCGACGTGGCCGGCCGGCTCGAGGCGGTCGGAAAGAACGTCACCCGATTTCACGTCGGTGACGAGGTGTACGGAGCCTGCTGGGCGCGTTCGCCGAGTACGCCCGGGCGTCGCAGGACAAGCTCGCGTCGAAGCCAAACAGCCTCACGTTCGAACAGGCCGCCGTCGTGCCCTACGGAGGCGTCGCTGCGTGGCAGGCGGTGCACGACCGCGGCCGCGTCGAAGCAGGGCAGCACGTGCTCGTTGTCGGCGGGTCCGGCGCCGTGGGTCATTCGCCGTGCAGCTCGCCAAGGCCTCCGGTGCCGAGGTCACCGCGGTGTGCAGCACCCGCAACGTCGAGATGGTCCGCTCGCTCGGCGCCGACCATGTCCTCGACTACACCCGTGAGGACTTCGCCGACGGCCGCGTGCGCTACGACTGCATCATCGACGTATTCGGACGAAACTCGGTATCGCGGCTGCGCCGCGCCCTCACGTCCCGCGGCCGCCTGGTCATCGTCGGCGGCGAGGGTGACCGGTGGATCGGCGGCATTCAACGGCAGTTGTGGGCCACCCTGCTCTCGCCGTTCGTGCGGCAGAAGCTGGGCACATTCGTCGTCAAGGAACACGCTCGGTATCTGCTCCAGCTGAACCCCCTCCTCGACGCCGGACAGGTCACCCCGATCCTCGATCGGACCTACCCGCTGACCGAGACCGCTGACGCCGTCCGCTACCTCGAAAGCGCACGCAACACCGGCCGCATCGCAATCACGATCTAACTCCTGCGCCAGCCCGCGGGTCGTGTAAAACGCCGGCTCCACGTGGGCTGCCGGCACCGAACGTAACCTGTAGGCGCACCTGATGGGCTTACTGCCGACCTGTCCAGGCCCGTTCTGGCATGGCGCCTTTCTAGATCTTGATCCGAACGGTTTCAGCGATGGCTGTTCGCCCGCTGCGTGCAGGATTCCATTGACTGGCCGGATCTGCGCCGCGCGCCATTCAACTCGCACCGTGACGGCACCGACGTTGGTTCGTCTCCGCATCCGAAATTGAGAGTCTTGGAGTACGGTCGCACGGAGCTGCGGGACGCGGCCCCGCTGGACATGAGGCGCGGCAGTCCCTGGCGCACGGAGTCGTTGGGGAGCCGCTGCCGGAACGTTGGCCCTTCCACGGGAGCGGGCTTGCCGAGGAGACTGGTGCAGATAGGTGGAGGGGGTGGGTTCATGTCTGTCGCGATGTATCCCGTGCAGGTGGACGCGACGCTCGACTCGCGCATCAGCCGGTGGATGTGGATCGTCAGGTGGCGGCTACTCGTGATCCCGCACGACATGGTGCTGCTCATGAACCGGTGGGTGCTGCGAGTTGCCGCGTACGCGGGGTTGATGACCGACACGTACCCGCCGTTCAAGCTGGACATGGGCGGCTCTGAGCCCGCCGGCACGGTGACGGTTCTGCGACCACCCACCGGGCCGATTGGCCCGACTGTCGCGCTGGCCGAGACGCCACCGTCTCCGGAACCGACGCCTGGGTCTGAACCGACGGAGCCCGCGTCTCCGCCCACGGCGCCCGCGTCCCCGCCCACGGCGCCTGCGGCTACGCCGACCGCGCCACCGCCCGCTCCGCCGAGCGGACGCCGCGGGTGGACGGCCGGACGGGTGGTGTCCTTGGTCATCGGCTCGGTGCTCGGACTGATCGCGCTCGGCGTGCTCGCCGGCGCTGGGGCCGCGACGTGGGCCACAAATAGCCAACGGGACTCGGCGGGCTTCCTGACCAGCGACACGCACAGGATCGCCACGCCGGCATACGCCATCACCAGCGGAGGCATCGACCTGGGTACCGGCACCGACTGGGTAACCCCGGCCGACATCTTCGGCAAGGTGCGAATCCGGGCCACCGCGATCAACCCCACGGCCGGCGTTTTCATCGGCGTCGGGTCCAAGACGGCGGTCGACAGCTATCTGGCCGGTGTCGGCCATGAGGTCGTGACGAACTGGGCGAACGGGGATACCCGCTACGAGCCGGGCAGGCCCGGCGGACCACAGACCGCTCCCGGCGACGCGGCGATCTGGACGGCCCAGGCCTCCGGCCAGGGCACCCAAACGCTGAGCTGGCGCCCGGAAAGCGGTCAGTGGGAGGTCGTGGTGATGAACCCGGACGGCGCCGCCGGGGTGTCAGTAATCGCCGACGTCGGCGCCACCGTCCCCGACCTCGCCTGGATCGCGGTCATCCTGTTCGCCATCGGCGCAGTGCTGCTGCTCGCCGCGGTCGCCCTCGTTGTTGTCCCGGTTATACGTGCCAGCCGGTGAGCGTTACCGAACACAAACAGGTAGCCGCTCGGGGTTCCCGCTCAGCCGGACCGGCCACCGATAAAGACGCGTCCGATAGTCGGTGATCCGCCCAGCCACGTTGCCGGTGGCTCTCGCTCACTGAGCTGCGGAGATCGGCGACCGGAACCAACACATGGTCGAACTCCACGAGGAAATCCAACCAGTGAAGTCCATCTACCACGTACCCGCACCACGCCTAGCGACCGACCTGGCCACACGCACGATCACATCAGTTTGGAACCTGCGCGACCGCTCATCGGGGAGCGTGCGGCGTGCCAGCCAGCCGCCGTGAACACATCGATCTCGCAGCCGCTGCGCGGACCAGACTCTCCGGGTGCGCCATCACGCCGGCGTTGACGAGCGAGAACTGCGGGGTGCCGTCGGTACGCACCCTCGAGACGACCGCAAGCCCCGCTCCTCGCGGCCGAGCGCTGCGAAGCCGTCGAGGCCCGCAGCGGATCAGTCCTGCAGTAGGCGGAAGGCAAGGTGCCGCTGGCCGCGTAGCTGGGCGAGCGTGAACCACAGCGGCAGGACGCTGTCGACGAGGTCCTGCTTGTCGGGACCGAGGTAGACCGGCCGCAGCCCGACGTCCGAGATCAGGCCTTCGACGATGTCCCGGTCGGCTTCGGGGGCGGAGAAGAACAGGTCGGCGGCGACGCCGTCGAAGATCGGGTCGGCGTAATTCTCCCAGCCGAGGGTGTTGAACGCGCGCACGTAGCGGGCGTTCGGCGCCGCCTGGGCGACCGCTGCGGCGGCGTTCGTGGCGGTCGCGCCGATGTTGTTGGTCGCGTCGATGAGCAGCCTGCCGTCGACGTCCGAGGCGTATGCGGCGAGGAAGTCACCGACCGACTTAGCGGGCATAAGACCTGTGCGGTGCCAGAAGTCGTCGGCCCGTGGGCTTCGGCATGATCATGTCCGTGCGCTGCGGCTGCTCTACCTGATCTTGGTCCGACTCAGCGGATGGCTGGCGCTGTTGGCGAGGTCCTCGGCGTCGAAGGACGCCGAACTGCTTGTGCTGCGTCATGAGGTCGCGGTGTTGAGGCGAACAACCCCGAAACCTCGGCTGAACTGGTCTGACCGGGCCCTGTTCAGCGCGCTGTGCCGACACCTTCCCCGCGAGATGCTCGCGCACCGGCTTGTCACACCGGCCACGATCCTGCGCTGGCATCGCCGCCTCGTCGCAAGGAAATGGACCTACCCGCACCGCACCGGGCGCCCGCCCATCGACCCCGAGACTCGCCGCGCTCATCGAGCGGCTCGCTCGACAGAACCCAACCTGGGGCTACCAGCGCATCCAAGGCGAGCTGTTAAAGTCGGCCGCCGGGTCGGCGCCTCGACGATCCGACGCGTCCTCAAGCAGCTTCGGATACCGCCAGCGCCGATCACGGGCGGACCACACGTCCTGGCGCCAGTTCCTGCGTACTCAGGCATCGACGATGCTGGCCTGCGACTTCTTCCACGTCGACTGCGCCCTCACGTTACAGCGGATCTACGTGTTCTTCGTGATCGAGATCAACACCCGCCACGTCCACATCCTCGGCACCACCACCAATCCCGACGGGCCCTGGACCACGCAGCAAGCACGCAACCTTCTCGCCGATCTCGGCTACCGCGCATCTAAGTTCCGATTCCTGATCCGCGACCGCGCCGGCCAGTTCACCACCGCGTTCGACGCCGTGCTTCGCCGATGCCGGCATCCAGCGTCGTAAAGATCCCGCCCCGCCGCCCGCAGGCCAACGGCTACGCCGAACGATTCGTCCGCACCATCAGAGCCGAACTGACCGACCGCATGCTGATCTTCGGACAGCGACACCTACGACGCGTCTTGAGCGAGTACGCCTGCCACTACAACCAGCAGCGCCCACACCGAGCCCAGGGCTTGCGACCACCCTCGCCTAGCCGGCCAGCAGCGACGAACCAGGAGCTGCAGCCAAGGTCGTGCGCCGTCCGATCCTCGGCGGCCTCATCAACGAGTACCACCTCGCCGCGTAGCGACCGAGCACCGAATTTTGGAACCCCACAGGTTCGCGGGTCGGCGTGTGACGCGGCCTCTTGCACATCCCGCAGCGGCACGCCGGCGTCCAGGGCGGCGGTGATGAACGCGTGCCGCAGCGTGTGCGGACTGATCTTCTTATCCAGCCCAGCGCGGCGGGCGACCCGGCGGACGATCCGCCCGGCGCTGTGCCGGTCCATGGCGCCGCCCGTCGGCGCGCCGGAAGATCGGCCCATCAACCCGTTCTCCGATGGCCAGGTCGATCGCGCGAGCTGTGCGTGGTGCAAGCGGGATGGTGACCAGCTTGCCGCCCTTACGCAGCACGGTCAGGGTGCGGTGCCCGCGTTCCAGGCCGAGGTCGTCGATGTCGGCCCCAGCGCTTCGGAGATCCGCAGACCGTTGATCGCCAACAGACTGATCAACGCGTGCTCGGCGGCGGTGCCCCAATCCGGCCGCAATCAGCAGCGCACCGACCTCGTCACGGTCAACCTGACCAATGTGCGACTCAATAATCCAACATGAGGTCGGCGCACGTGCGCGGCCGGGGAATGCTCAAGCAGGTCTTCCTCGACCGCGTACCGGTAGAAGCCTGCGATGGTGCACAACCGTCGGGCGGATCGTGGTCCGCGCCCGGCCGTTGGCCTCCATCTCCCGTCCGAAGATTTCGATGTCGACCCGCTTCGCGGTAAACAGGTGTAACCCGTGCTGCGCGCACCAAGACATGTACTGCCGCAAATCCAACGTGTACGCCTCGCGGGTCAGACCCAATAGCCGGCCAGAAACCGGCCAACGCGGCACGCTCCCCGTCGCTAAACAGCGGCTCCGCGACGGGAACCAGCTCCCCGCGGCTAACGATCGGTGTGGTGGGCATCGTGACCTCCAAGGATCCGGCCGCAGCCCGCGCCCAGGACCCGAGCCCCTGTCTATGAAACACCGACCCAAATCCGCGACAGAACCCAACCCCGATCGAGCACCACCGCGTGCGCAAACGGCACGCGACCGCCGACTATGTGCGACTCGGCGAGCAAGTATTTGCCGGCGATATGCGCCTGTCGGGGCAGATGGACGTTCGCCGGGGCGCGCACCTCCACGCCCGCTCAGCAGTCGAACACCGACCAGCAGATGTCGTTGCGCAACCTCTGGTCGTCGAGCACGAGCTCGCGAATCGCCGCCGGGAGCTGGTCACGCTGCCAGTGGCACTGAGTCGCCCGGCGGCCTCGCTCTGGCCCTCCGGCGCGCCAGCACGCGCGGCCCTGATCGCATAGGCGGCTGCACCGAGTTCGTGCGCGGCGACGTGTGCGACGGCCCCGGCCTGCCCAGCGGCGTACGCGGCATCCCGTGCCGCCCCGCGCAGGTTTCTGGCCGCGCCCATCGCATGGCCGCCCGCCGCGCGTGACTGCATCATCTTGACCTCACCACGCACCCAGGCGCGGGCGTGCTCGATCGCTCGCGTGGCCGTGGGTCCTCAGGCTGAGCCGATTCGAACAGGTGAAGGACGTGCTCCGCGCACGACGCCGCCCAGAGAGCGAGGAGATGGTGATCGGCATCGGTGAGCGTCCCCCGCGACGGATCGTCACAAAGCGAGGGTCCCGACCCTTCGGGAGGATCATGGTTCGGCGCTCTTTCTGCCGGTGTCCGTGCAACCCCCAGGGCGCCAAAGGGGGGCGGGCCGCGTCCTCAACCGTAGCGCCGTTCAAACATCGACAGCCGACCTTCGCGTGTCGTGACGACCCCTCGGCTCGGGACCCCCGAGCACGCCCTGTATTCGGCATCTGCGCCCATCTCGTTGACGGGCCGCCCCGCGCCAGATGCGTGCTGGTGCAGCGGCTCGCCGTGACCAGGCAGTGCTCGTTCGCGACAGTCTCGTTGGGCCAGCCCGCACGACGGCCGTGGGCTGTCCCCGGTCACGCGCCGGTTGTTCGGCCAGGCCCATCGTTCGGTGGAAAGCATAAAAAGATCCCACAGCTGCGCGAGACGGTCCGCGCGGGCACCCAAGCCCCTCCAGTACGACCTTCGGCTGGCGCTCGGGTCAGGGCTGATCACTGCGATGCCGATCGCCACGCGCAGAAGCGGGATGTTCGTCGTCTTCGGTTCGGTACGTCAGGTGTCCTTCTGGTTGGCCGCGTTGGAGGCGGTCTCTGTACTGGAGGCGCCGAAGGGAACGGGCTCAATGGGCGATGTCGACTACCACGTGCCGGTAGGACTGCTCGCTGATCGATTGAAACCCGGAACCGGCGCTGGTCGCGGACTCCGATCGCGCAGGTCGTCTTGTCCCTCAAATGAGCCAGCGAACCTGACTTCGGTGAGGGAGGCCCATCCGGCGACCTTCGCGGGTGCAATGAGTGTCTTCTCCAACTGCTGGTGGCTGACGCCACGGCTGATGACCCTGGTTGTCGGTGCCGTACATGGGTCCCCGGACGATGATCTGCAGCGCAGCACGACCCTCAACCGGCACCCGGACGCCGATGGCGTCGGCCCTGATGACGGGAACGTATTTGGCGGTGTAGCCGACGTCCTGCGGGCCGTTGAGGTCGAAGACGACCCGGTCATAGCACTCGTGCTGGCCGGCGCGCGCCAGGTAGATCGGGGCGGGGGTCATCGCGGTGCCTCCATCCCGCGGACCGGTGCCCCAACCTATCGGGTCTTCGGCGCACGGGGCGGTGACGGTGGAGGTCGATCGGCACCTGGTGTACCTTGGCCGTACACGGCTCCGGATGCGTCGGGTCGGCGGCGGCGGTCAGCGTCGGATGGCTCGTCGAGGGGGGGGGCCGAGCGCTGAGGTGCGGGCGGTGTGAGTGCTGCATGCGACCAACCCGAGGCCGGCCGCGGCGACGGAAAACGCGGCGAGCACGCGGCTCATCTGAGTCGGCATACAGCGGACCGTTCGCTCCCCGGCGTGCCGCGTGCCGTGATCCGCCGTCGTGGCGCGGCGAGGTGGGAGCCGGCCGTGCGCCGTCCAGTGACGTGTGAGCAGCAACTGTGCTGGGCCTCGAGTGGTGGGGGTCGGGCTTGCGGATCTGGGTTGTGGATTCATCTTGTTTCGCCTCCCGGCGGCGTGTCCTGTGTGCTTCACGCTCCGCTCAGTCGGCCGCCCGGCAGAAGCCCACCCAAGGTGCGGTGTCTGCCCACCCTTGCGCCTGCGCCAGCCAAATGTGTGAGGGAGTCCGGTCTCTCATAGGTCGTGCGTTGACACCAGTCCGTAGGCGCAGGCGCCATCTCAACCAGGCGTGTTCGTTTCTGGGTTTGTGGTAGGTGGTCGATGCCGAGTTTGTGGAACAGCGCCCGCAGGTGCGTCTTGACCGCGTCGACGCTCAGGAAACAGCTCGTCTGCGATCTGCTGGTCGTCGCTCGGCGTCGCATAGGCAAGCTCGTCCTTGTACGGCCGGCACAGCGCGATGATGCCGCAGCACCGTGCGTCGGGCCGGCGTCAGCCGCGCCGTGGTCGGCAGCGGCTCGCCGACGAGGGTGCGCAGCCTGTTCATCTCTGCGGGCGCGCAAAACGTCAGCACCGTACCGCCGACCCGGATCTGATCTCGGTCATGTAACTGGACCCGACCCGAGACACGGTGGCCATTGACGAACGTGCCGTTGCGGGACAACCCGTTGTCCACGATCGTCCACGCGCCGGCCACACGCTCCAGCGTCGAATGCAGTCGAGACACGAGCAGGTCGCCGTCGATGACCACGTCCGCGGAAGCCTCGCGGCCGATCGTCACGACCGCGGCCTTGCAGCGCCCAGCGTCGCCGCTCGGCCTCTGGGCCGGCCACCGCGAGCGGCAGGTTTCTGCGGGCACCTGCTGGGGCGGCGCCGCGCGCGCAGTCATGGCCAGACTCCGACCGGCCGCACCCATGGCCGCCTCCCACCCTCGGCTCACTGTGCGCCGTGCCGCACGCCGCCGTCAACCACAGGGTGGGCACATTCGCTACCTGGGGTGGCTGTTATTTGGCATACGCCTGCGGGACGGTCCTCCCAAGGCGCCGCATCTGACGCGCCAGCAGTGCACGGTGGAGGAGGAACCCTCATGAGCATTCGGACGACGAGGCGATGGTCAACAGCGATCAGGCTTTGGTTGACGGTGCCGGCGGCGCTTCTCGCGTTGGTCGCGATCGCAGCGTGGACGCCGGCGGCGGCCTACGCTGCGCCCTCCTGCGGGATCGGCTCGGGCTCGCTGGACAAGGCGGCTGGAGACTTGTCCACCGCACCGATGGTGAACGTGCGCGCCGGTCAAGCACCCCTGCTACGACCGGCTGATCGTGGACGTCGCGGCGAGCCGGTGTCGGTTACCGCGCCGGCTACGCTTCAGCTGTTCACACCCAAGCGCGCGGCGACGTCCTCCCGCTGCGTGGCGGCGCCTTCCTGGGGGTCGTTGTCCTGAACTCGACGTATGACACCACCACCGGCGCCCCCACCTTACGTCCCGGCGGAACCGGAACGAGCTGGTCAATGTCACCGGGTGGCGCACGTTCCGGCAGGTCGCATACGGTGGCAGCTCCGAGGGCTACACGACGATCGGACTCGGACTCCATGCCGGCTACCGTTCCGGGTGTTCACCCTGTCCGGTCCCGGCGCCCAGACCCGCCTGGTGATCGACGTCGCAGCGACCTGGTCCGCGGCACCCGTTGCAGCCGAGCAGACCGCGTCGTTGAAGTCACGCCGAGCACGGTGCCCGCAGGCGGCGCGGTAGAGGTCAGCGGGACCTGCGATCCCAACAGCGAGGGATTCGCGATCTCGACCGCCTTCCTGCACGACGCTACGCACGACTTCGCCGGTGTTGGCGCGGCGGCCTTCCACACCGACCGGCGGGCCACTTCTCTGTCCCCGCCCAGGTCCCGACGAACATCATGCCGGGTCAGTACAGCGCGTCGGCGCGGTGTGGAGGCGGCAACCTCGGCATCGCGGCGACCCTCACTGTGATCCCCGCGTCCGGCCCGCCGACGGCGGTGCCCGCGGATCGGGGCGGCCTTGCGGCAAGTAAGAGCGCCCACACCGAGCAGCGGCACTGGCTGATCGCCGGAATCGGCGTCGCGTTGCTGGTCGGCGGCGGCCTGGGCGCGCTGCGCCTTCGGCGGACGACGCGCTGACCGCCTCGGCAGGTCATCGTGCTCGACCACGCGCGCAGGCCCCGACCGTTGGTGGCATCAGCCCTTGCGGCCGGGGCCGGCCTGGCGCTGCTGGTCACAGCCGCGGCCGGGATGGCACACAATCCGCGCGTGCCGCGGGACTTCGGGTGACATCCGCGCCGGACGGTCGCGCGCTCTCCTCCGCATCGAGCCGTCCCGATGTGGGCTCTCCGGTCGTGCCTGAGCCACCGACGGCGCTGGCGCTCCCGGCACTGCGGGTGCAAGCCACGGTGGTGCCGGTCGACAGCTCGGGCGAAATCCTTGGCGTGCCGGCCGACCCGGCGCAGGTCGGGTGGTGGACCGGGAGTGCGCTTCCCGGCGCGGCCAGCGGCTCGGTCGTGATCGACGGGCACATCGACTCCGCCGCGACCGGGCCGGGCGCGTTCTTCCAGCTCGCCGACCTGCACATCGACGACCTGCTCATCGTTACGACCACAACCGGGGACCGGCGAAATTACGCGGTCACCGGCCGGCGCACCTACCTCAAGGCCGACGGCCTGCCGCCGGACCTGTTCGCCACGACCGGCCCGCCCCGGCTCGTCCTGATCACCTGTGGTGGCTCATTCGACCGCTCAACCGGCAGTTACTTGGACAACATCGTCGTGTTCGCCGCCCCGACCTGACGCTCGCTGGCGCGGGTCTGACCGGGTCCGGCTTGCAGGTGCCCAGTGTTTCGCTGCAGTGGTTTCGCTACTCGGCGGAGCAGCAGTGCGCGTCTGGCCGTACGGTTTACACCCCGAGCGTTGCCTGACAGGCCGGCCCGAATCGTGGCGGCCCGCTGGCCACCGTGGCCGGGGGGCGCCGCGTCCACAACGAAGAAGGTCAGGATGGCGCAGGGCACACTGTGAAAGTTCAATGGCGACAAGGGCTACGGCTTCATCGCTGTCGAGGGTAGCCCGGACGTGTTCGTGTACTTCAGCGCGATCACGGGTGGTGGCTACCGCAGCATCGAGGAAGGGCAGAAGGTCGAGTTCGACATCACGCAGGGCCAGAAGAGACCCCAGGCGGAAGGCGTCAGGGTCGTCGGCTGATGAATTGGCAGAGAGGCACTGTTGCATTTGCTTGGGGGCTGTCCGCGGCACGGCAGTTCTTCGCTCGCGCGCTGCCTACTGGACCGTCGCCGGTCGAGGTGACGACCGACCGGGCACTGGTTTATCCGCGCGTGGTCGAGGATCTGGTCGCGGCGGCCAGACAGGTGACCGAGCAGTACGCCAACAACGTCATCGAAGCTGATCATGGCCGGTTGAAGTCGCGGCTCTCGACAAGGAGGACTGACGGCACGCGACACCGTAGGAGACGCCTGCCCGAGGGGGAACCCGCGGGGCGTCTCAACGTCGGCGCTGACGTTTTCGGTCGGCCCCCGTGACCGGCTCCCGTGCCGGGAACCGAGCCGCGCGGCCAGTCTGACCCCACCCCGCAGGCGACACGCCAGACCAATGGTCGTTTCGCACGCAACCGAAACTCGACAGACCCAATCACGATGCGGTAAGTGTCGCCATCGGGCTGTCGGGCGACGACTCGGAAAGCTTTGGTCGAACGAGGCGAGCCGCGCGGAAGCCCTCGCGACGGAAGCGCCGTGGAGCGAGCCATCGGCCACGACGACGGTGTGACGATCTCCACCCAACGATGACTGCGACGACGCCGGACACCGCGACCACGGTGCGGGTGCTGTTGGACGCATTCCTAGCGGGCGACGTGGAGACGTTCATGTCCTACGTCGACGATGACATCGAGTGGAGCCCCGCGCAGCACAACCCGGTCATCACGCAGCAGTACCGGGGCCGGGAGCAATCCTTGAACGGTGCCGTGGCCGCGGTGGCGGGGCAGCTCGACGGATTCCGGTACGACATCGAACAAATGCATGCGTGCGGAGGCGTAGCGGTGACCGAGCTGTATTACCACGCCAGCGTCAAAAGCACCGGACGTCCCTTTGACATGCGAGCGGCCATCGTCTGGGAAGTCCGTGCTGGCAAGGTGGTACGTGCTCGCGAGTACATGGATACCTGGGCGGCCATGAACGCCAGGCAGCCACCGAGTTAATAGCCTTTCGCTTGCGTTGTTCGCGAGCGCGGGAGGGCGGGAGGGGGTGCTCTCCATGACAGAACGGAGGGAAACACGATGAGGTTCCTACGGCGAAAGGCGCTGGTGGTGAATGGTGCTTTGGCTGCGGCGCTTGTTGTTGCGGCGCCGGCCTCAGCAAGCCCGCCAGTCGCTTTTAGCCACCTTCCAAAACACCAGCAGCGTCATCACAGCATCTCGCCAAGCCGACGACAATACCTTCGTCAGCCAGATCGTGCAGGCGGTCTATGCAGGAGATTTCGTAGGGTCCGTCGTCGAGCACATCGACTTGGGCGATCCATCCCGATGGGACGCTCAACGCCAAGGGAGCCGACGTCTGCACCCGCACGCTCACCGGCGCAGGCCTTTTGGGCACGATCGCCCTGCCGTTCTCGGCAACCGGTGATACCAGTGGATCGGTTAGTGGGCGCTTCACCTTCGCTGACGGGACCGGTGGCCTTGCGAATCTGCACGGGGATCGGAACGTTCGAATCCTCGAACGGTTCGAGCGGGTCGTTCTCAGGCGTTTACCACCTCGATCCGTAACGTTGCCAACGCTCGTGCCGTGTCTAATGAGAGTTACCGGGTCGGTTGTTCGGCAGACTCGGTAGCTGGTGGCCATCGGCGGGTGAGCACTTGTCCTGACTGGGCCTGGAGCCCTTCAGCCCAAGACCGTGCCCTCGCCGGTGTCCGGGGAGAGTTGATCGCTGCTGGGATGTCGTGCCCGCCGGTGCGCGTGAGCACTGTTCATTAGTCTGCTGATGGTTCTCCCTTGCTGCTAAAGGTATTCGGCCATGGTGGGCGAGGAGGACGTGGGTGCGGCTGTGCGGTGGGTGATGACTGGGGCGCAGGACCATCACGACATCGAGGTGATGGACGAGGCAGGCACGGTGTTGGCCAGACGGCGACTGCCGGAGGGGGTCGTTGGGATCGGTCAGCTGATGAGCTGATCGGCCGGTTCATGCCCGTCGCTGGGGGCGATTCTGCTGCGCAGGTGCAGGTTGGCATCGAGACTGATCACGGCCCGTGGGTGAGGGCGTTGATCGCCGCCGGGTATGTGGTGTTCGCGGTGACCTGTTGCAGGCCTCGCGGTTCCGGAGCCGGCACGGCGTGTCTGGGGCCAAGAGCGACGGCGGTGACGCGCACATGCTGGCCGATGTAGTGCGCACCGATGCGCATCAGCTGCGCCCGGCGGCAGCTGACAGCCCGGCGGTGCAGGCGGTGAAGGTGTTGACCGGCACGCACAAGACGCTGATCTGGGAGCGAGCCGCGGTGGTGCTGCGGCTGCGAGCCCAGCTGCTGGAGTACTTCCCGGCCGCGGTGGCCGCGTTCGAGGACCTCGACGCCCCCGACACGCTGGAACTGCTGAGCAAGGCGCCGGACCCGGCCCGAGCCGCGAAGCTGACCCGCGCGCAGGTGGCGGCGGCGCTCAAGCGGGCCGGCCAATACAAGATCACCGAGCGGACCGAGATGATCCTGACCGCGCTGCGCAGCCCACAGCTGGGTCAACCGCCCGCCCTCACCGCCGCCTACGCCGCGACCGTGCGGTCCCTGATCGCGGTCATCGCCACCCTCAACCAGCAGGTCAGCCGCCTGCAGGGGCAGGTGGAGGCACATTTTCTGGGCCAGCACCCGGACGCTGAGATCTACCTGTCCCAGCCCGGCTTGGGC
The DNA here is from genome assembly GCA_963748415.1 of uncultured Actinomycetota bacterium. GTDB lineage: Bacteria > Actinomycetota > Actinomycetes > Mycobacteriales > Jatrophihabitantaceae > CAVVJA01. The sequence goes on from CAVVJA010000009.1 coordinate 19,207, forward strand.
GAGATCACCGGCGCCCGGGTGCTCAGCGAGTTCGGCGACGACCCACACCGCTACGCCTCCGGCAAAGCCCGACGGAACTACGCCGGCACCTCACCGATCACCCGCGCTTCCGGCAAGAAGAAGATCGTCTACCAGCCCGGTTCGTGCGCAAGGACCGGCTTATCGACGCGTTGATGATCCAGGCCTTCGCCGCGCTACGGGGCTCACCCGGCGCCCGCGCCTTCTACGACCAGCAACGCGCCAAAGGACTCGAGCACAACGACGCCCTACGACGACTGGCCGGCCGCCTCGTCGGCACCCGGACGGCCGCCTCAAGACCCGCACCTGCTACGACGAGGCCACCGCGTGGGGCCACCGCGAGGTCTGTCCCCGAACCAGAAGCTGCCGCTTGACATCAAAACTCCTGGGGTGTCTTGGGCGTCAAAATGGCCGTGCCGCGTTGCGGCCGGGCTTCTCGTTGATCCAACCGTTCCGGAGTAGGGCTGCGCAACGTATCACGAGCGCCCGCGCCTCGGCATGTCCGGCAAATTGGCTGGTTCCTCAAAGCGCCAAATAAGAATTCATATGCACAACCGAGTCACCCGACCCGCGTGCGCGATATCGACGGCGATGTGTGTTTCGGGTTGTTCGCTGACGTATGGATCAGTTCTCCTTTTCGCGTTGCGCTCGGCCGCGTCGCGCAGCCGCCTGAGCGCCGGGATCGTCTTCTCCGTGGCCATCGTGTATGCGGCGACATGCATAGCGGTGGTAAAGGTGTCATTGCTCGACTGGCCTATGTTCACGTGATCGTTGGGGTGCGGTTTGCCTCGACCCAGAGCGGCGGCGACGGCTGTACACGTCGTTGTACCCAGCTGGTGCGCCGTGGTGCCTTCTTCCACTCCCGCGCTGTGGAGTCCTAGGACGCGGATTCACCGCATACTGATACAGACTCGCGCACCGTTTCGAGCAGAACCGGGACGTTCTCGAGGCCGGAGTGAAGTCCGAATCGCAGTACCGGCATGGCCGAATAGCCTCAGATTGTGAACTAACCGGGAGGGAAATTTGCCAGGGCGCGGGGTGAAGGGGCTTCGAGTTCACGATTGCGATCTGACCCAGGCTTCGGCGGGCAGGTCGCCGAAGGAGTTCGTCGCTGGGGGGATTGACGGCGGCGCACCCGTTGAAGATCATGAAGTCGATTGACACGGCACGACGCTCAACGAACTTGGGGAACGATGACTGCGACGACGCCGGATGCCGCGACCACGGTGCGGCGGCTTTTGGAGGCATTCCTATCGGGCGACATGGAGACGCTCATGTCCTGCGCCGACGACGAGATCGAGTGGAACCCCGCGCAGCACAACCCGGTCATCACGCGGCAGTACCGGGGCCGGGAGCAATGGTTGAACGGCGCCGTGGCCGCGGTGGCGGCGGGGTTCGAGGGCTTCCGATTCGACATCGAACAGGTGCACGCGTGCGGAGGCGTAGCGGTCACCGAGCTGTACTACCACGGCACCGTCAAGAGCAACGGACGTCCCTTCGACGTGCCAGCGGCCGTCGTCTGGGAAGTACGGGATGGCAAGGTGATACGCGTCGCGAGTACATGGATACCTGGGAGGCCATGAACGCCTTCCAGCCAGCGAGTCAATAGCTTCACCGGCTCCGCCGGTAACACGCTAGCTGCAAGATCCCTGACAGCCACGCTCATCGACGTGACGCGATGGCCGGTCACGACGCTTCCGCGGCCGACGGCAGCGATCTGATCAAAATGCGTCGTCAGCTCATCTCGAGCCTCAACGAGGCCGCCTGGAACCGCACCGGCGGCTCTCGTCACACGCTCATAACAGCCGCACCCTCGCAGCCGGAATTAGCTGGGCATCGCACGCGCCGCCCAGTTGGCGGCTGCCCTGCTTGCGGCGAGGCACTCTGGAGAACGCCGCCCAAGACTCAAACGGCCCCTGCGGGGGCGTACGGGACGCGCGGGGCCGTTCGCTGACGTCAGTCTCCTCGGTCCCGACCCTGGACCTCGAGGGCGACGCGCCCGTGGCCGCGGGAGCGGCCGGTGAACATGGCGCCGCGTCCGCAGCGGCCCGGACGAGCGTGATCAAGTCCGGGCCCTCGCGGCACCTGCGGTCGTGACCCGGAAAGTGCCAGCTGTGACAGGCGCCGGGTCCACCGGTCGGCCGATTCGGCTCCCCCGCTGTGTGGCCTGGCTGGTCGACTGTCTCGCGCCGCCGTTTGCGACCGTGGACAGGGTCCGGCCCATTTGATCGCCGGCGTCCACCGAATACCGACGATCGAGGAGTCCCGCCATGCCGTTTGCCAAATTCCTCGTGGGTGCCGCGCTGATCGGAGGCACGCCCTGGCCCTGGCCCTGGCCCGGCGGCCGACGCCAGCCCGGCCTCCACCGAGCGCGGTCAGCACGGTCGCGCAGCCACACGCCGGGGACGACGAGGTGGACGCGGCCTACACCCGGCGGTTCACCGTCACGAACCTCAGCAGCACGCGCCTCCAATTGTTGAGCGTTAACGGGTCGGAGCCGAGGACAGCCATTCCCCGATCGGCACGGTCGTGCTGCCCGGGCAGTCGACCGCATTCGAGGCGACCTGGCTCTTTTTGGATTCGCATGAGAACAAGGCCACCTTCGCGGTGCTCGACGAACGGCGCCCGCACCGGAACGGCCACCGCGACGATGAGGATCTACGACGAGTGGATGGCCCCCAACTCCTACTCGTCCGCGACGGTCACCGGCGGCGGCACCGCGCTCGCCGGCAGCTACCAGATCACCATCCTCAACCCCGGATCACCATCGACCTACCCAACACCGAACCCGTCGCGCAAGGCGACCCCTCAGCTCGCTGTGCGCGAACTCCGCCGTGCGCTGCAGTTTCACCGCCACACAGCCGCCCGAAAAGATCCTCGGGCCGCGGCACGTCGTCGGGAAACCGGTCAACAACCTCACGTCACGGGATCAGGAGACGACGATCGGCGGCACCGACACCGTGGAGATAAGCCACTCGGTGGAGATCAGCGCGTCGGCCACCGTGACGGTTCTGAAGGCCGTCGAACTGAACGTCACCGCCACCTACGGCCACAGCTGGTCGGTCAGCCACGAATTCACCCAATCCACGAGCATCATGTCGCGCCAATGACCCGGGCCTGGCTCGAGGCCCAAGAGCCGTTGATCCGGACGACCGGCAACTTCACGATCACGGCGGGCAACACAACGTGGACGATCCGCGGGGTCCAGTTCCTCACCCCTGATCCCGATTCCAAGCGGCAGGGGAGCAATTCATCCGCGACCACAAGCTGTCCGACCACGGCGACGCCATCGGGCCGGTAACAACCCACAAGGTCAGCGACGCTGCGCCCGCCCAGACCGCCGCGACGCCCTGACCACCACGACGACCAGCCATGTTCGCCGGCTGCGCCGGGCCAGTGTGGCTGGTTGTCCTCGTCGTTGACCATGTCGGTGAGGCTGGGCACGCCCATGACGATGCCGCTCCGTCCGTCGGTCACCACGCGCTGTAGGCCGGCAGCCAATGATCATCCGGGGAAGCGCTGGCGGTGGTCACCCGGGCTTGCGTTGACGCTGCGATGCCGCACCATCTCGTCCGACCGGTGGACAACGGCGTCAGCCGACACATCGACCGCTCACGCGACGCACAGCCGCGATCCACCACGGCATTCTCATTTAGAGGCCGAATCTGTTGACAGTGCACATCGAACTTGATCCGCGCTAGGCCGCTGGTCGGTCCAGATGCCCGCCGCGTCCTCGGTGGCCCAGCAGGCAGGTTTGAGAACGTGCGCGCCCGGCGAGGGTCGATGCCAACAACAAGACCGCGTGAACGAGCGCGGTCCACGGCTTCTCGCGTTGCGGTCCCGGGATGCGGCGACGCTTGTGAGGTGAGCCGGTTCGGTGGGGCGTCGAGGATGTGGACCGACCAGCGGCATGCGGACATTCGCGCTCACGGGGTGGCTGCGCGGGCTAGAGCAGCCTCTGCATACCGACGCAGCTCGCTCAATTCATGGGCCAGAGCGCGCCGACCGACCCAGCACCCCAAGGAGGTGTTCGCTAACGCGAAGGGCGCGTTCGGCGGTTAGAGCGACCAACTTGCGGCACAGGCGTGGGACGGGCTCGCCCAGAGTGTCCAAGACCTTTTGCGGCAGCTCAGCGCCATCGGGGGAAGAGTCACGGACCTAGAACTGGTGGGTCGGTTGGAAGCTGCTCCTCGCCCTGCGGAACTTGGCTCGGGCTGCGGCTGAGGAGGCAAGGCAGTCGGACTGACCGGCCCTCTATCCGCCGCCAACCGACCGCAGGCACCGCCTTCCTGACGTGCTCATGGCTCGACGACTCGCGTCGTCGAGCGATGTAGCCTCTAGGACGGCATAGCTAGTTGCTGTCTCGGATTACTCGGCGACACTCGTTCGACTACTGGCTCGCGCCCGCGCAGATCTCCGACATCTACCGGAGCACGCGGCCCGGTCGACGATGCGATCGGCGTGCTGCGCGACCACTTTCGCCGCCGACCCGGCCGGACAGCCTGCGGTTACTGATCGGCGCGGCTGACTCTCCCGCTGCAGCGAGCGAGACCGAGCCTGGGCACTGACGACAGCCGAGCAGGACGCCGCCCGCCGCGGCGACGGTTCGGCCTTGATCCGGATCGCCATCGCGGACGGCGATCTCGTCGCTGCCTGGTCGGCCGCCGAACATTTCGGCGCGGGCGAGGCCTGGCGCGAACTCGCCGACGCCAGCGCAGACGACGTTCCCTTCGATGCGGCGCAGCTCTACCGCCCATATCTCGACAAGCTCCTCAGGGACGCGAACAGGGTATCTACCCCGAGGTGGCCCGGACCCTCCTGATCATGCGGGACCTCTACATGAAAGTGGGAGAACAGGAGCCGTTCAGAGCGTTACTCGAGCTTCGCAAGCGGTACAAACGTCGAACAAGCGTGATCGCCGCACTCGATCGAACTGGCCTGCGATCCGGCTGAATCCACCCGAGCCGACCGCAGCCATGTTCAGCGTTGTCCCGCCCGACCAACGAGTCTGCCGCCCTAGTGGCCCAGCTGGCCTAGGCTGACCCGGCTGACCCAGCTGCCGGGACTAATACCCGCGCGCCGCGCTGGTCGTGATCATCCATGTGATCAACGACAAGGGCGGCACCAAATATGTTCGTGGCGCATGGTCGTCGACGCTGGTGAGCCGGCCAAGCATGTGCTGTCTCCAACGCCGAGTCAGGCCGGGGTCGCGAGGGCGCGGAGCGAGGACAATGCTGCAGCCATTGCTGTCTCGCCGGCGCGCAGGTACTGGTTGGCCAGATGGATGTCGGCCACGTCCCCGGCCCGAACATCGGTGTGACCGGCACGTCAGCCAACGCGGTCTGTTGCTCGGCCAGCGAGCGATGCGAGCTCCAGCGATTCGACGACCACGTCCCGGTCGAGCGGCTGCGCGCCGGGATCCCCGGCGACCCGGGCCATTCCAGCAGCACATCGCGCCCGAGCAGGTTGACCGCCACGGTGACATCGACGATCTGGTGATCGAGACCTTGGAACGGCACCGGGGCAAGGACGACGGCGTCGACCAAACGCTCCTCACCGCGACGAAACGGGGGGTACAAACCCGGCACCGCTCCCGGCGATCAGCGCCTCTGCCCACCGGACCGCTGCTGATCGGCACCGCCCGTTTCCGGCCAGGTCGGCGGTCAGCACGACAAGGGGGATGGCCAGGTCGTCGAAGGTCGGTTCTCCGGTGGTCTCCCGGGCCAACCGGTCGAGCAGGGCTGCGCCCCGGCGTTCACCTGCTACCACGCCCTCGCGGTAGAGCGCCCGCACCGCGTCTTCGTCGAACGACCGCCGGAGGGTTTGCTCGACCTGGTCTGCCGTTCGCCCGGTCGCGAGCCCAGGCTCCTACCCAGGCCACCCATGCTGCTGCCCGCGATGTGATCCACTCGGTAGCCGGCTTGCTCGAGCACCCGCAACACACCGATGTGGGCGAATCCCTTGACCCCGCCGGCGCCGAGGGCGAGCCCCCAGCCAGTATGCCCAGGTAGCGGCCGAGCCAGCCCAGCCGCGCCGGGTCGGCGGGACGTGCTGAACGCGGCCAGCCGGCAGGGCCTGTGCCAGCCGTGCCGCCCCGGACGGATCAGTCAACGCCACCACCCGGTCGGCATAGTCGAGCAGGACACGGAGGTCCGCCGTGTCCGGTCGGACCAGCAACAGCGTGATTCCAGGTTGCGCCGCGGCGTCTTCCAGCCGCGCGAGCGCCTGCTGGGCCAACAGCGGGGAACCAGTCAGGTCGACAGCCCCGACCGCCCCCGGCGTGGCCGCCTGCGTAGCCCGCTACGACCTCGGACACCCGGAAGGGTTCCGCGTCGAGGATTACCGCGGCCGTCTCGTGGCGATCGCCGGCAGGCCGTGGCGCGATGTCCGCGCGACCAACCGCTGACTCACCAGGACCGGCGAGGTTCGCGAGCAGCATGGGGTGCCGCTCGGCCACGTCCAAGAAGGCCTCGCGAGCAACTCCGACGACATCGCTCGGCACCCGGGCGAGCACCGTGGCCGACCGCGGTTCGCCGGTCAGCGGCGCGGCCTCACCCAGGAAGTTCCCCGGCCGAACGCGAGCCAGGAGCGCGTCGTCGACCGGCCGGACCACATGCAGCAGCCCTGCCTCGACCAGGTACAGGCTGGTGCCGGGATCGCCGGCCCGACACACTCCTCGCCCGGCTCGAAGTGCCGGTGCACGCCATGCCGGAAAAGCTCGTCCAACGCCGCGGCCGGAACCAGATGGAACAGCGGCGAGCTGTCCCACGGGATGGTCACGGGTCGACCTCAGCCGGCGTACGAAAGATCATCTGCACATCTAGCAACCCGCCGCTGTGTTCCACCCGCGTCTCGCGGTCGCCTCGCTCGAGCACGTGGAGCATCGGCGCCGTTGGTCGGCAGCACGTCGGCCGTGAAGCCGCGCAGGCCGTGACCACGGCATATTCCTGGGTTCGCGCGTGCATCAGCGTCGCGAGGCCGAGGCCGCGCCAGGCCGGAGTCAACCATGTAGGCCACCTCGCCGAGCGCGGTGGCGGGGTTGCGGTAGTAGCTGCTCGCGGCGACGATCTGCTCGCGCTCGGCCGGTCCGACGACGGCGGCAAAGGCCATGTCGTTGGAGTAGTCCACGCTGCACAGGTATTCCGCGGCGGTGTCAGTCAGTGAGCTGAGTTTCTGGAAGAACCGCGTGTACACGTCCTCTTCGGTCAGCCGGTGGAACAGGTCCTGCATCGCGCCGCGGTCGCTGGTGCGCGTCGGACGGACAAGCACCCGCCGCCGGTCGCGAAGGACCAGTTCGCGTTCCTCGTCCAAGGGATAGGCGCTGCGACTGCGCAGCGCCTGCTGGCGGGTCACGACGCCGTGCTCCTTCGCCGCGCGCAGCAGCGGCTCGCGGTCGTCCGGGTGCGCGATCTCCATCACGGCCACCGCCCGTTCGGCCAGCGACAGCCCGAACAGGTACGCGGTGCCGTACTCGGTGACGACCCAGCGCACGTCAGCGCGCTCGATCGAAACCGGCTCGTCGGGACCGAGCGCGAGGCGGATCGCCGGGTCACCCGCCGGCGTGCGGGCGGTTAGGCAGATCACCGGTGTGCCGTGCCTGGACGCCAGGGCGCCCCGATGGAAGTTAGGGCCGGTCGACACACCGCCGTAAAGCGACCCGTCCAGATACTCGGTACACACCTGGCCGCTCAGGTCGATGGCGAACGCCTGGGTCACCGAAACCATGCGGTCATGGCCGGCGATGACCGCCGGATCGCATACCTGGTCGATCGGCTCGAGCCGAAGTTCGGGTCGTCGTCGAGCAGGTCATAAAGCCGCCGCGTGCCCATGGCCCAGCTCGCGGTCACGGTGCCGGTCACAACCCCGGCCTCGACCAAGTCGACGACTGGCTCAGTGATCACGTCGGAGTGGATCGCGAGGCCGCGCCGGTTGCGCAGGAACTGCAGCATCTGGTTCGGTACGCGCCCCAGGCCGACCTGCAGCGCCGACCCGTCATCGATGAGCCGCGCCACGTAGCGTGCGATCTGCTGGGCGACTCCCGGAGCGGCAGGGTCGTGCAGGTAGTCCACGATTGGAGTGTCAACGGGCACGAACGCTTCGATCCGCTCCACCGGGATCCGCCCACCGCCGTGGACCCGCGGCTGGTGGGGATTCACCTCCGCGATCACAGTGCGCGCGGCCTGCACCGCCGCAAGCGTGACGTCCACCGATACGCCCAGGCTGCACATGCCGTCGCTGGTCGGGCGGGGCGATCTGTACAAGCGCGACATCGAGCGGCAGCAGTCCGCGCCGGAACATCGCCGGAACATCCGCTAGCGACACCGGCACGTAGTCCACCTGACCTGAGGGCAGGAGGTCACGGACGTCGCGCCCGACATAGAAGACCCGGTGTCGGAAGGACGTCCGCAGCGGATCGCCGATGCCGACTCGGTCGGTGAGGAAGTGCACGAGCGTCACGCCGGGGCATCGAGCGGCCCGTCGCTCGAGCGCCTCGACCAGTGCCCGCGGCGTCGCGCACGCACTCCCCACGAAAACCCGGTCGCCCGGGCGTACGGAAGCTACGGCGGCATCAGCCGACCGCTGTCGAAGCTGCCATCCGGCGGAGTCGGTCAACAGCACCTCCTCCCGCGCGGACTGTAGCAATCGCCACCGCCACATGAGCGGACAGCCGCTGACCGTGCGCTCAGGCGTAGACCGCCAGCCGACAGCATCGACTGCGCCTACCGCGAAACAGAGTCCATCGACCGCTGGTTCTGTTCCAGCACTTCCGCGCGAGCCTCCAGGGGCGGGACGGGTCCCGGCCACGCTCGGGCGGACCCTCCCCTAAAGAGCCGAGCATACCGATTGCGCGCAGCTATCCTGGCGTGTACATCGAGGTGATGCCCAGCGGCGTGCACCCCATTACCGGCGTGCCGACTGCCATCGGCGCGTTCGTGAGGTGGTTCCCGAAAGGCACCATGAACGCCGCCGTACCGCTGCTGTCCTTCGCCGACATCGAGAGCGAGTACGGCGGATTGCACAATGAATCGGACACCTCCTTCGCGCTCTCGCAGTTCTGCCTCAACGGGGGCGGACGTGCCTGGACCGTGCACGTGGCTGCCCTTGGCACGGGGACGAACGCGTTGGCATCGCGTCGGCCAAGATCCCAAGGAGCAGCGGTAGCGGCAATGCCTTCATGGTTAGCGCGCTTAACGAAGGCCAGTGGCGTAAGACGATCCGCGTCCAGGTGATAGGACCACAGGCCTGCAACCGGTTCGACCTGCTCGTGATGCTGACAGGGACGCAGAACGGCGGCCCGGTCGTCCTGCAATAGGAACGGTTCAGTGGGCTGACCGCCGACACGCCGGGCGATCCGAGCTACCTGCCGCTGGCTGTCAACGGCGTCAGCAAGTTGATCAAGGTAGGGCCGGGTACCGGCAACGCCTACAGCACGCCGACCCGGTCCGGCATCATCCCGACTGTCGCGGCAGCCGCTCTTGCATCCAAGCCGTCCCGACGGGTCGACGTAACCGTCGGCGGCTCGGCTACGACGGTGAACATGTCCTGTGGTGTAGCGCTGGCCTCGACGGCGGACGTGGCGGCTGCCCTGGAGTCGGCGAGCCGCAGCGCGAAGAGCGGTGACCCGGTCTGGGCGCAGGCCGTCGCACTGGCGCTGGACAACGGCAGGCTGCAGGTGCTGTCCGGCGTTGGAGACAGGGAGAACGTGCGCATCCAGGCCAACGCGGGCGACACCACCGCCAGCGAACTCAAATTGCTGACAGCGGCCAACAGGGGCCTCGTTCGCCCTCGCTGGCGGCGGGGGACGGGGCACACCCGGGCGCGACGGAGATCGTCGGCAGCCAGGCGCTCGGACCGGCAGGCATGCCCTCGAAAACACCGACTTCACCCTGTTATGCCGGCCAAGCATCGCCAATCAGCACGGCACACCGACCGACGGCCTCCCCGGTGGAACCGGGTACGCGACGGTGACCGACAAGGCCATCATGCGGTCTCAGCACACTCGACGACGACCTCACCGTCCCGCAGAACGGAGAGCTCAACCGGATAGCAATCAACTGCCTGCGCACATTCGACGCGTACGGGCACGTGTGCTGGGGCGCACGCTCGCCGGCGCCGACTCGGCCACCTCTCACTACAAGTACATCCCGATCCGCCGGTTGGCTAACTTTCCTTGAGACCACCCTCTACAACTGGCTCAAATGGGTAGTGTTCGAACCCAACGACGAACCGCTTTGGTCCCAGATCCGACTCAACGTCGGTTCGTTCATGCAGACACTGCTCCAGCAGGGCGCGGTCGCCGGCAAGACGCCGCGCGAGGCGTACATCGTCATGTGCGACTGCTCGACTACCACACCGAATGACCAGGCCAAGGGCATCGTGAACATGCGCGTCGGCTTCGCCCCGTTGCGGCCGGCCGAATTCGTCACATTGCAGATCTCGCAACATGCCGGTCAGACGTGAGGCGATCGCATTGTTCTTAAGGAATCTCGTCGCTGACCTGTTTGACGAGCTGCCTAACGTCTTTGACCATGCCGGTTACGATGCGGGGCCTTGTCGTGTTCGATGCGGGCGTTCTGCTTGTCATTGTTGCGCATGGCGAGACGGGACGTCCTCGGCGATTAGGCGGTCTACACGGGCTTCATCAGTCCATCCGATATTGCCTGATCGTCATCAGATGCACACGGGGGGCAACCCGGTGGCCTCCGCGCTTTGCCAGTGAGTGCTTGGACAGGCGCACCGATTCGCCGCTGGCTTGGCATTGTGCGCGTGATGGCTAGCAGTCGACCGTGGACGTCGCCAGTGTCTTGGACATGAGTTCGTCGTCGAGGCGGCGTTTCCATCGTGACCCCGTGACATCGGACGATCAGCGGCGGTCCAAGTATGCACGGATGGACACAATCGCGCAGGCAAACGCCTTGATATCGGACCCGCGAACGTTCGATCATTACCCTTTTCGCAGTTGCAGCGCTCAATAACGCTCCATCTGTGTTCGTCTTGATCTCGGCGGCGGTGTACCAGAACGACGGTGACGTGCGGCCCTTGGAGCTTGAAGATTAACAGCATCGCCGAATCTGTGCTAGTGCTGTGTCTGCGAAATAGTGCGGTAGTTTGGTGTATGCCATTCGTAGGTGCGGCGGCGTTGCCGGTGACAGGTGAGCAGCGGGCCGAGTTGATGCGGATGGCGAACTCGTCGGTGTTGCCGCATCGCAGGGTGGTGCAGGCCAGGGCGCTGCTTCTGGCCGCCGACGGTGTCGCCAATGAACAGATCGCGCGGCGGATCGGGGTTGACTCGGACACGGTGCGTCGGTGGCGGTCGAGGTTCGCTGATCGGGGACCGGCCGGTGTCGGGGTGATCGCGGAGGGTCGGGGTCGTAAGTCGTCGCTGGTGCCGGGCACGGTAGCCGAGGTGGTCCGGCTCACGATGAGCGAGACGCCGGGTGACGGCTCGACGCACTGGACGACTCGGTCGATGGCCCGCAGGGTCGGGATTGGCAAGGACGCGGTGGCTCGGATCTGGGCCGACCACGGCCTCAAGCCGTGGAAGGTCGACACCTTCAAGGTCAGCAATGATCCGTACTTCGAGGAGAAGCTGGTCGATGTGGTCGGGATGTATCTCAATCCGCCGGCGCGGGCGGTGGTGTTCAGCTACGACGAGAAAACCCAGTGCCAGGCGCTGGATCGCACCCAGCCCAGCTTGCCGCTCACACCCGGGCGGGCCGCCACGATGACCCACGACTACAAGCGCAACGGCACCATCGACCTGTTCGCCGCGATGAACATCGCAACCGGCCAGGTGCTTACCGACTGCCAGAAAGCTCACGCGGGCACCGACGTGCTGCGCTTCTTCAAACAGATCGACGCGTCGGTGCCGCGTGGACTGGCGATCCACGTGGTGCTGGACAATCTGTCGGCGCACAGCGGCCCCGAGATTACCAAGTGGCTCGCGCACAAAAACCGCCGCCGCTGGCACCTACACTTCACGCCCACGTCGAGCTCCTGGCTGAACCTGATCGAACGCTGGTTCAAAGAACTCACCGACAAGCGACTGCGCCGCGGCCGGTTCACCAGTGTCGCCGAGCTCACCGAGGCCATCACCACCTGGGCCGCGCACTGGAACGACGACCCCAAGCCATTCATCTGGAAAGCGACCGCAGACGAGATCATCGCCAAGGTGCAACGCGGACGCGAAACACTCCACCAGATCAAATCAACGACGGACCACTAGGTACGGCCGCAACGATGTGGCGATGGTATTCGTATACGAATTGAGCAAGGCCTGGGGCAGGATGTCACGTCGGTGATTCGGGTGGAGATGTCGCCGCCACTTGTCACTCAGAGCACGGGGCGCTTCTGATCAGTCAAGGAGCAGGCCGAGCGGAGAGTCGGTGAGCGACATCAACAACCCGAGGGGGCTGAGTGACTCGCCCGTCGGGATGGCTGGGATAGGCAGACCGTTCCCCTGTCTAATGCCTATTCGCCGTCCGGTGTGGAGTGCTCACGAGGCTGCGGCTACGCGCCTCCGCCGTCGGGGTGCGGGTGCCGACTTTCCGCGTGGGCCTGGCGCCGGGCCTCGTGGCGTGCCCAGCGCTCGTGCCGGCGCTCAGTCTCGATCTTCTGCCGGACAACCGGGTCGTATTGTGTGCCAACAAGCGGGTTGCCCCGCCCGTCGGCTGGGCCAAAGATCTTCAACAGCTGGCCCTTGATGGGATTAATGTGCTCCAGCCCCGCTTCCAGGGGGTGCTTGTGCTCACGCCCCGTCCTCATGATGAACCACCAGCCTTGCAGCGGAACTCTCCGGACCCTTCCCAGGCTACGCCTGCCCGGCTGATTGGCGGATCGTCGTCCGCGTTGTCACATCGATGCAGCTGGGACGCGATTCTCCTTGGCCCGCAGCCGGGGTCGTGCCCTAGTTCAGCCCCGCGGATGCAGTCGCGGTGGCGGCCCAGGGGCGACGAAGGGTATTACTCAGTTGAGGTCAGCTGGGCGATGGCGGCGCCGGCGTCGATCCAGACGTTCTCGCGGCTGATCAGTCCGTCGCGGAACTCGAAGACGTGGAGGACGCGAATGCTGATTTGACGACCGTGGCCAGGAATTCCCAGGAACTGGCCGACGACACGTGCGGTCCAGATCTTGTCATCGACGACGAAGTTCTCGCCGTAGAGGCGGTGCAGCACGTCGGCGCGCTCACCCTTGACGTTGGCGAACAGGTGCCCGTAGCGCTGCCCGCACGGCGGCCGGCCCGTGCAGCTCGCCGGTCGGATCGCCGACCACGTCATGGATCACGTCGTCGGTGAAGGTGGTCAGCGTCCCGGCGACGTCGCCTTCGGCCTCTTCGCGGAAATGACGGTCGATGATGCGGTCTATCGCCTCGCGCGTGAGCACGGCGCTGCTGGATACCGACACGGCGGGCCTTCCCTGTATTGGCTACTAGAAATCTAACGAATATGGTGACGGTAGAACTCCGTGGTGGCCGATGTCAACACCCCCAGAAGGCGCTACTCGTCAACACTGCGCCAAGGCCAGGCCGAGCCACGCGCCGCGCGGTGCTCGACGCGGCTCGGGAACTGTTCCTGACACAGGGATACGGAGCAACAACCCTGGACGAGATCGCAGCACGGGCCGTGTCAGCAAGCCCACGGTGTTCAGCGCCGTCGGCAACAAGCAGACCGTCCTGAAGGAGGTACGCGACATCGCCATCGCGGGCGACGACAGACCGATCCCAATCCGCCAGCGACCGATGAGCGAGCGGGGTCCGAACCGAACCCGACCGACAGCGGGCGATCGGATGCTGGCTCGGCACCTCACCAACGTCGCCGCCGCTACGCCCCCGTCTACGACCTGTTGCGCGCCGCCGCCGCCCATGGCGAACAAGAAATCCAAGCGCTCTGGGAAACCGAAGAACACCAACGGCTGACCGGCGCCAGCTTCTGGATCGAGATCCTGCGCGCCAAACCCGGCCCACGAATACGCACCACCCCGCAATCGGCGATCGACACACTCTGGCTGTACATGGCACCGGACCACTACACCCGCCTAGTCACACACCGGCACTGGACCCAGCAGAAATACCGACACTGGCTGACCAGACTCATCACGGACCTGGTTCGAGCCCAGCGACGACACAACTCACTGACGGACGTTGATCAAGCTCGACGGGCTGCTGGAACGATTCATCTGCTCGCATATCGCGCGGTTTCTGAGCGAACGCATGGTGTACCCGAACGACGGTGCGGTGCGCGCGCCGATCGCACTCCCGGCTATGTCGCTGGGCCAGGGATCGCCGATTACGTATGGCTGGGTGATGCGAGATGCGCACGACCGTCGCGGCGTTATGCGCGGATGCGTTGCCGAGTTGACAAGGTGTTGGCTGGTCCCTGCAGCGAGATCCCGGCTCGAGATACCGCAACGTGATCCGAATAGCGGCTGCACGGTCGGAGGGTCGCTGACCCGTACGCGTGGATGGAGCGCCTCGACGATCCGGAGACGTAGCAGTGGATCGCCGGCCACGAGGCCGCTACCCAGCGCATGGTGCGCGCGGTTCCGTGCCGGGACTGACTGCGGGTCGAGGTGGGCCGCGCTGCCCGCTATCCGCGGCTGTCAGCGCCGATTCCGGCCAGTCCGGGTCGGGAGTTCGCGTGGGACGCGGGCGACGGCCTGTCTCGGCAGGTGATCTCCTCGGCGAGCAGCACGCGTAGCAGTTCGGCGGGGTCCCGGCGTTGCGCTCGGGCGGTGGGGACGACGTCGAGGGCGGCGCTTGCGCAGGGCATGCGCATCTCGCCGGGTCAGCGCGATCCACGTCATCGAGTGCCTGCGCCGACGGAGCAACTGTCGCTGGCCGACCGCGGTCCCGACCGACATTCAACGGCGGCTGCTCGTTGGCGGTGGCGGTCACTGATCACCTGACTCTGTTGCGCCGAGCCTGGCCAGCTGGCGGTGCCGGGTTGCAGGGCTGTGCGTTTTGCTGGCCCGGAATCGGCCCGTCGGCTGGTCCAGCCTGTTGGTGGGCAAGGATATGTCTACGGGCTCTGGCGCCCAGACACCGCGATCAACCTAGCCGACACCGACGGCAACCCGGCGACCAACCCGGATCCCAACTGGGCGCCACTGCGCCCTGACCCCGCCTACCCCGAATACCCCAGCGGCTACAACGGATTCGCAGCGGCGGTGACCCGGGGGCTGGAAATGGTGTTCCACACCCAGCAGCTGCAGCTCACGGTCATCTCCACGGCGGTTCCCGACATTCGCCACTACGACACCGGCGCGGCGCTACGCCAGGATGTCGTCGACGGCAGGATGTGGCTGGGAGTTCATTTCCGATTCGCAGATACCGCCTCCAGGGACATGGGGCTACGGCTGACCGACTGGACGCTTGAGCACTACTTCCAGCCCGTCCACGACGAGGAGTGATAGTCGATTCCGTGGATCACCCAGGTTCACCTTGACATATGCAGAAGTCCCCGGACGACTCTTCCTTCCGCGCCGATAATGCGCAGTCGGGCCCGCGCGAACGCCGATTATACCGACCTTCTGGTTATGCCGACCGATGCCGGATCGCCTACGGCGTAAGGGGATTCGCGTGATTGGGTCAGCATAATCCCGAAGCTCGAACGGATACTGGCAGCCGCCTGCCATGCGAGAAGGTGGAGCTGATGTCCACAACGAGAACCGCGCTCGCGCCGGTGCGTCGCCCGGGAAGTTGTGTCGGACGTGGCCAAGCCGTCCTTGATGCGCCGTAGTTGTGCCGACCATCTGCCGCGATCCCCTTATGACGCAAGGAGATTCCAGCCGTCGTCGGCATAACCAGAAGGTCGGCATAATGGCGACGTCGGCATTACGCCGACTATGCGCGGCCGGCCGGGGAGCGATCAGCCGGGACGCGCCGATGTTCTGTGTGGATCACTGCCGCCTTCTCCGCCAGGAGCTCGGTAAGGGGATCCCTGTGATCGGTCCGGCGCTCTGCTATCGGGTTCGGACCTCTGCGATCTGTGCTGGTGCACCGCGGCGTAGACGGAAGCGGGAACCGACCGTAGCGTGTGCGCTGCGTGTGAGGAGTCCGGCATGGTGGATGCGCTGGGTGATGTGGTCGGTCGTGAGCTGGGAGCTTGCTGAGGTGGGCCGCGTTCCTGACTGCGATCCCGCACGGACCGAGGGTGCTTCTGCTGGACGGGGAAACGGGCTCGGCAAGACGACGGTGTGGCTGGAGCGCTGTCCGGAATGCCGAGCATCGCGGCTACCGGGTGTTGCGGGCGCGTCCGGCCGAGAGCGAGTCGCGGCTGTCTTATGCGGCGCTTGCCGACATTGTCGCGCCGGCGTTCGAGTAGGTGCAATCTGGCGCCGCCTGATCCGCAGGAACGCGCGCTGGCGACAGTGGTGCTGCGGGTCGCGACGGATGGGGCCGGCCGACGCGCGAACATGGCGACTGCGCTGGTCGCGGGGCTCGCGATCGTTACGCCATCGGCGCGACCTACGCGCGGCACTTCGGACACCCAGTCCGGACTGGAGTCAGGATGGGCGCCTAGCAAGAACCGGCGCCGGGTTTCTCGTGGCAGCAGGGGGACCTGCGGTTCGCGGCCGACAACGTCGTCGTGGCGATGTCGTCCTATCTCCGGCCGTGGACACCCGGCTCGCGTCTGAGCTGGATCTTCGTCTGGTCCAGATCCATTCCCACGACTACAGGAATCCTTCTCAACTGCAGGATGGTGATGTCCTCATCGTGGGCTGGGAACTCGGGGCCCCGACATCGCGATGGAGATCTGCAAGAGCACCCGACCGTGCTGTCGGGGAACGACGTCGGGCATATCACCTTTCCCAAATCAACCGGCTCACCCGCCGCGCCCATTTACCCCGTGGTCAGGTTTGGCTTCCACCCTGTGCTCAAAGCAAACACGTCCGTCGGTCGCAAGATCAAGCGGGAGCGTCAAAGATGGGAATGTCGATCCACGAGAAGTCCGGGCGGAACCCAGTGCATCAGACGACATTGGCGACGTCGAGCACTCGGCCATCCTCGAGCACCACGCAAACCATCCTTCACTGCCGACGGTCCTCAGCACTCGCTGGACGCCGGCGCGGTACATGAGGTGCTTGGGCTTGACTCGGGCGAGAGAGAAACGCCGTGGCCGTCGGCCAGAACGGCGACCCGGTGCACGTGCGCGGCGTCGTGGGGGACAGCCCGGCTTTCTGTACTTCGTGGGCGTGCACTCTCTGTACGCGGCATCATCGGCGCAGATCAACGGAGTCGGCCGGGGACGCGTACCACGTAGCAAGGACATCGCCTCGCTGATGAGTCGGAGGCATGCGGCGGATGTGCCAGTCGCTGCGACGTGAGCAGGCGCTGCTGGTCAACTACCGGTACAGGGGGTGATGGCGACGAACTGCTCGTAGTGGTCGCGGTAGGTCTCGGTGTACGTGAGTGGGACGCACACCCCCGCCCTCGCCCGCATGCTGGCTGCATCCTCAGAAAGGATGTAGCCAGCCTTCAGGTACGCGGCGAGCCTTTCCCTGAAAGCTTTGTGGTAGGCGGCATCTGTTCCGAAGCCGAGTTGAGCAATCGTCCTCACGTCCGCGTACGTTCCGAGGAACCCCGTGATGTACCGAGCCTCTCCCAGTTCGACGAAGGGCAGGCGCGGGACAGGTTGCCCACTCGCGTTCACCGCGATCGCGTTGCCGTTCGCATCCCGGACGATCTCGTTGTCGGCGGATGTCTTCAGGTGGTAGCTCGGCGAGGGAGGCGTGTCGGTCAAGACCCAGCGATGGCCCTGCAGGAAGTGCGAACGGAGCGCAGGCAGAAATGAAGCTGGCGTCGATCCAGCCGAGAAGAAGGGAATATCGAGGAGATCGGGTATGTGCGGTGCACCGGCGACGGCATAGAAACGGTACCGGTTCGGGGCGACGCCGCGGTCGACGAGGTTCGCGGACGCGTCCGCCTCGGAGTTCACGATGATCAGCTTGCCGTTGTACAGTCCGGCGGCGATCGCGGCTTGTGGGTCGCTCCATTCGGTGGTGATCGACAGCGCGAGATCGAAACGTTCGCCGCGCGCCCCGAGGTGACGAGGTCCATGACCGGGAACGAGGAATCGGACAAGCCCAAGGCGACCGCCGAGCCACCGGACCGAGCATCGAACGGGCCTGCGGGTCCGTCAGCAGCGCCTTGGCGAAGTCGGTGATGATCTCGTGATCGGTCCGCCCTCCCGAGTCGTCGAATCCACCCTCGATGAAGACACCGGGCACGGACGGATCGAGGATGCGCTGATCGGCTCCCGGCCCGAACGAGGTCGTACTCCACCCGACGCCGGCATGCGCAAAGCCGCGCGCGAAGAGGAACTCCGGGCGTAGGTAGAGGTTCAGGGCGCCGAGCCCAACCACGTCATGCGGCGGTTCGACCAGAACGGTTCTGTTGCCGAGCGCCGGATCGGCGGGGGCCGTGATGCGGTACGGCACGCGGAAGGCACCGGTACTTGTCTGGCCCTCGAAGATGCCGTTGTACTCGACGTAGGGCACACCGCCGAACGTGCCGACGTGCTTCATAGTCGGAGCCAGGAGCCGGTCGTCGGTTGCCGCCTGCGCCGCTCCGGAGAGCACCAGCGACGAGATGACGGCGACCACCACTGTTGGGATCAGCAGGCGACCAGACCGGAAGAGCGGATGCATGGGACCCCCCGCATGCCGTTGTCCCGAAATCGGGACATGACGCTACGCCTCGATTCCGTAGCCAACAACGGCTTGCCGATCATCCACCCGCACATCGGTCACCTTCTCGAGTGTGGCGTCGACCTCGCGGGAATCAGCTTTGGCTCCGGTGCGATCGGAGCCAACATGGCAAGGCTTCTAGCTCGTCGCCCATTGCAGCGCTGAGCTGCAGGAGGAGTCGGGGATTTCTTGGTCGGTCCAGCAATGTCCCGCGATAACGTCGGTCACGTCGAACAGTGGGGTAGACAGCGTGTCGCGCATCGCCCGGTACGCGGCGAGTGCGTCGTGCTCGTGCGCGCCGTCGACAACGACGGCGAAGATGCCGCGGGCAACCAGTTCGGCGTCACGCACTGCGTCGGTCAGTCCGTGCGCGCTAAGCGGATCCTGAAGTAGCCAGCGTCGCCAACGATGGCCCAGCCTCGCCCCCCGATCGGCGAATGCACCCAGGTCGCCCGGTGAACGTGCGCAACGTTGCCGGTGGCACCGCGGCAGCGAGCCGCGCGGCGAGGTCGGGAGACGACTCGGCGATGATCTGCCAGGTTGGCCATCAAGCCGACCTCGTCGGGTGCGTCGGCGATGAACTCCCGGAGAAAGCGGAGCACCGCGGGCGCGTCGTCCATCGACCACCCCACAATCCCAGCGAGCACGGTCGGGCCGAGCGGGTGCAGCTTGAACGTGAAGCTCGTGACGATGCCGAAGTTGCCGCCCCACCGCGTAGCCCCGAGAAGGGCTCGGGGTTCTCCTGTTCGCTGGCCACGACGAACTCGCCGTCGGCGGTGACGACATCGCAAGAGCGGAGGCCGTCGATGGCCAGCCCGAACTTGCGCATCAGATGACCGAGCCCCCCGCCCACGGTCAGGCCGCCAACCCCGGTGTGGCTGACGATCCCGCCGGTTGCGGCGAGCCCGAACGCCTGGCTGTCTCGGTCCAGATGCGCCGAACAGGCGGCCGCCCTTGACCTGGATGTGCGCGCCAGTGGATCGACCCGTGACCCGGTCATGGCGGACAGGTCGATGACGACGCCGCCCTCGCAGATGGCGTGCCCGGCGACGGCGTGGCCGCCGCACCGGACCGATGCCGGCAGGTCGTGCTCCCGACAGAACCGCACCGTCGCCATCACATCGGCAACTCCCCGGCAGCCGGCGATCAGCGCCGGCCGCCGTTGGACGTGCCGGTTCGAGATCTGCCGAGCGGCGTCGTAGCCCGCTTCGCGTGGCTGGATGCGCTCGCCCGCGAAGTCCGCGGCCAGCGTCTCGATGGTTCCACTGTTGATCGTCGCCATTTGGCACTCCTCGTGTCCGCAGCCGATCGTGATCCCGGTGGCAACGGAGGAGAAGTGCAGCGTTTGAACCCTGGTTTCAGGCGGGCGTCGGCGCGGGCTGGAGCTGAACCGATCCGTCGTACCTGGCACGCGGGTCGTCGGCCGCCCAGCCGCGGCGGTTCCAGGTGGGAAGCGCCCGGGCCAGCGCCCGGGACCCCTTCACCTCGATCGCTCCGGACCGTAGGCGTCACTCCACTCGATCTGGCCCATGTGCCAGCGGGCGAACGCCAGGGGATCGTTGACCACGACGATCAGTTCCACTTCGCCGCCCGGGTGCTTCAGGCAGTACTCGGCGTCGCCACGGTCGATGAGCAGCCAACTCCGGCGGGCGGACCCCGGCAGCGTGGGGTACTCGAAGCGGACCACGACCCGGCGCTGCGGGAGACGGTCGCGATCCAGGAGAAGTTCACCCACACCCACAGCACCACGCCCGGATGTGCGTGTTCGGGCTTCAGCTCCGCCCACTTCCGTCCCCAGTGCTCGAGGGCCAACATGACCTCCGACAGCTCTCGACCCGCTTTGGTCGGCTCATAGGTCGAGCCCCGGCCGTCTGGCTTGGGGCGGATCTCGATCACCCCGACGCGCTCGAGCTCCCGCAGCCGCTTCGAGAGCAGGCCGCGTGACAGACCCGGGGCACCGTCGGCGATCTCGTTGAAGGTCTCGCAGCCGATGAGGATGTTGCGAAGGATGATGGTGGACCAGCGCTCGCCCAGGAGCTCTGACGCCCGGGCGATGGGGCAGTACTGGGCGTAGGTCCTCACACCCACAGTCTGACGTTCATGGGCGACCGGCACTAGTTCCAGACCCCAGGGGGCGGGTTCAGATCTTGCACTTGCCGGGCCGTCCGACCGCCCGGAATTGGTGATCGAACCCAAGACGGATGACCGAGGAGATCGCCATGAGCTGCGTCCGAATACCTGCTGGCCGGTCAGGTGTCCGAGCTGGAGCGGCTCAGACTCCAGTCGCGGGTGTGGGAGCCCGCCGGACGCCGCCTCCTGGAGGAGATCGGCGACGGTCGCGGCTATCGGGCTGTCGACATCGGCTGCGGCGTGATGGGGTGGCTGCGGCTGCTCAGCGAATGGGCCGGAACTGAAGGCGAGGTCGTGGGAACCGACATCGACGACGCCATGCTCGCCAAGGCCAAACAGTTCGTGGCCGACGAGGGACTCGGCAACGTGCTGCTCAGGCACGACGATCTGTTCGCCCCCACCCTGGAGCCCGCCTCGTTCGACTTGGTCCACGCCGTCCCGATCACCCCACTCGGACGTGGGCCAGGAACAGATGACGACCTACCTGGACCTCGTCCGTCCGGGCGGCATCGTGGTACTGGAAGACCCCGACGTCGCCTCCTGGCACTTCAACCCTCCCGCCCCGGCGTTGGAGAGCTGATCGTGTGATCGTGGAGACGTTCCGGCGGACCGGAGGAGATTGGGACGCCGGTCGCACGCATCTGGACGAGTTCCGTAGCTTCGGCATCGAGGCAGATGTCAGAGCCGAGTTGTTTGCGCTCCCGCCGGGGCATCCATATCTGCGGCTTCCCCTTCAGTTCACCACCGCCCTCGAGGCGCGGCTGCTCGCCTTGGTGGATGCCGGCCAGTTGGAACGATTGCGCAACGACAGGGGAGCCCGAGCTTAAAGAGCCCGGCCGCTGGGGCACCACCTTCACGCTCATCCAGTCCTGGGGCCGACGGATCACATAGCGGCCCGACGGCGATAGATCACGGTGGCTGCGCCGGCGGGATCCCGGCGCAGCCCGTCGGGTTGGTCAGGGGCGTACCTCGAGGTCGAGGTTGACGGTGCGTCCGCGGCGCGCCGGACGTGGGTCATGCCCGCCTCGCCGAGGAGTTGACGCCACCCGGCTTCGCCCACCTAGTTGCCTAGGGCGTGAGGGCCCGTGGTGAGCGAGGGCCGAGGGGTGCAGAGGATCGTGGAGCCGGCGAGGAAGACCCGGCCCACCGAGTTGTGGGCGTCCTCGGGCGTGTCCCCCGGCGATCGGTTCGACGAGTAGCCAGGTGCCGTCATCGGCCAGCGCGTGCCGCACATGGGTTTCCGTTCCGACGGGGTCGCCCATGTCATGCAAGCAGTCGAGGCAGCACACGAGGTCGGTGGCGCCAGGAGGTCCGCGGATGGGTCCACGCCCTGCCTCGACCCGATCAGGCTTCGGGACGGCAGAAAATGAGCGACGCCGCAACCGCCGAATGCGCGCCGAACGTCTCATCTGCACCACGACTCTCCCAGGCGGCGTGCGCCCAGATCGAGACGGATCTGTCATCGGCAACCGAAACCTGGTTCTGGCTCAGATTCCGTGCTCGTCGTGACATCACGATCGTGTAGCCGTCGTAGTTGGCCTCTGTGCGGTGTGGTGCGTTTCGTCAGGTAGTTCGGCCTCAGTGATCGTTACGGATTTGGCTTCAGCGTTGCCGGCTAGTGATGACGCGCAAACTGAATGTGCGCGGTACAAGGACCGAGAGGACCGAATCATGGCAACTCGGCTGCTCGTCTCCGCGGATCGCCTGGCTGCGGCCGCGGTAGTCCTTATCGGCTGGGTCGTCGTTACGCGTCAGTGGGCAACCGACGATGTATCCGGCGGCGGATCGGTTTCTTTGGCCCACGCTGTTCGCGGTGGCGGCGACGGTGGGCGCCGTTGTTGTGTTCGGTGCACGTGATGTCGATCAGCATGGGCTGCGCGCCGTCGGTCTTGCTGGCCGCGGCGGTCAGTCCGACGGTGTTTGCGTATCCGTTGAATGTGCTGGTGGGCGTGTTGGCCGTGGTCGAGCTGGTCGCGACGGTAAGCGGCAAGAGGCGGACGCACGAACTGGTGTCCAAGCCGTAGTCGCTCCCGCGGCACCGTCGAGTGCCGGGCCGGTGTTCCCGTGACTTCCTCCTCTCCCATACGACAGGCTCGAGGTTCCAAGTCAAGCCGACCCCCGGGCCAGGTTGGGCTGTGTCAAGGATCTTGGACAGTTCCTCGAGTTGATCATGCAGCGGTTGCTGCCGTGCGGTGCTCGGTGAGTGCTTCGAACGGGGTGCGGTAGCCGAGCGTGGAATGCAGTCTTCGCCGGTTGTAGAAGACCTCGATGTAGCTGCCAGCCAGCCCTTCGTCTGGACCAAGACCGCCGACCAAATCCTTACGAAAGCCCAGCGTAAGAAGACTTCAAACACGCGACACTGGCGCCTTTCCGTGATGCTGTGTTGCGCGTGTTGCCAATGGGATCAGCGGTCTTGGGCTGAGCGTTTCGCACGCGAGACCAGCCGCGCCCGGGCCGCCGGATTCCTGACCGTCCACTGCAGGAAACCCTCGCCGACACGCTCACCTGGGAGCTGTCACGCCCAGGACCCGGCCCTGGGTGCCGGCCTCACCGACGAGGAACAACGAAACCTGGGTCAGCCTCACCGTCGTCCGGTAGCGCGTCACCTTGGGCCTCCCGACGGATCCAGCCCTGGGATACGCCGTAGCTGCGAGCCACGTCGCCCTGCGTACGCCCCTCGAGAACGACAGCAGCGATCACAAGCCGGGCCTTCGACACCCGGCAAACCGTGGCGCCAGCAATGCGCATGTCCCGAGACACCCGATTCCAATCTCCTGATACAGCACACTGCCGGG
>CAVVJA010000010.1:0-39852 GCA_963748415.1 uncultured Actinomycetota bacterium
GGTAGTGGTCTGTCGGTGTTTTGATCTGGTGGAGTGTATCGCGTCCACGCTGCACTTTGGCGATGATGTCGTCGGCGGTCGCTTTCCAGATGAACGGTTTGGGGTCGTCGTTCCAGTGCTCGGCCCAGATGGTGATGGCCTCGGTGAGTTCGGCGACGCTGGTGAAGCGGCCGCGCCGCAGGCGTTTGTCGGTGAGTTCTTTGAACCAGCGTTCGATCAGGTTCAGCCAGGAGCTGGATGTCGGCGTGAAGTGCAGGTGCCAGCGGCGCCGGTCTTTGTGGGCGAGCCACTTGGTGATCTCCGGGGCGCTTGTGCGCGGACAGGTTGTCCAGCACAACATGGATCGCCAGCCCGCGCGGCACGGCGGCGTCGATCTGCTTGAAGAAGCGCAGCACGTCGGTCGCCGGCGTGACCTTGCTGGAAGTCGGTGAGCACCTCGCCGGTCGCGATGTTCATCGCCGCGAACAGGTCGATGGTGCCGTTGCGCTTGTAGTCGTGGGTCATCGTGCCGGCCCGTCCGGGCTTGATCGGCAGCTGACGGCTGGGTGCGATCCAGCGCCTGGCACTGGGTCTTCTCGTCGAAGCTGAACACCGCCGCCCGCGCCGGCGGATTCAGATACAGCCCGACGACGTCGACCAGCTTCTCCTCGAAGCGCGGATCGTTGCTGACCTTGAAGGTGTCGACCCTCCACGGCTTGAGGTCGTGGTCGGCCCAGATCCGGGCGACCGCGTCCTTGCCGACCCCGACCCGGGCGGCCATCGAGCGGGTCGTCCAGTGCGTCGAGCCGTCCGCGGGCGACTCGGTCAGGGTCAGCCGCAGCACCTCGGCGACCGTGCCCGGCGGCAGCGACGACTTACGACCCCGGCCCTTGGCGATCACCCCAACCCCGACCGGACCCTGCTCGGCGAACCGCGCCGCCACCGCCGCACCGTGTCCGAGTCCACCCCGCACCGCCGGGCGATCTGCTCGTTGGCGACACCGTCGGCGGCCAACAGCAGCGCCTTGGCCTGCACCACCTTGCGGTGCGGCAACACCGACGAGTCCGCCATCCGCGACAACTCGCCCCGCTGCTCAGCCGACACCGGCAACGCCGGAGCCCCTATGATTGGCACACATCAGACTACCGCATTATTTCGCAGACAGACCACTAGCGGTGGAAGGCCGCGTCGACTGACCCCTCGCGGCTCGAAGCGGGATGTCACCCACGCACATAGCTCAGCGCTGACACCCCGATCACGATGATCACCACACCACAGAGCTGCACCCGGGTCAGCCGCTCCCGGAACAGCATGAAGGCCGCGACGCTTGCCAGCGCCCCGAACTGCGAGGAGAGCACCGCCGCCGTCGCGATTCCGTGCCTCGCGCCGAGGGCGTACGCGCCGAACCCGAGCACCTCGCACAACCCGCCGGCGAGCACCAGCGGTGCAGCCGCCCGGGTCAGCTGTAGTCGCCCACGCATCAGCAGCGGCACAGCGATAGCCGCCACCCCGATCAGCCTGGCCGGCAGCAACACCCACGGCACCGCGAGCGACGCACTCTGCCGGCCGGCCGCATACAGGCTGAGACCGAATGCGGCGGCCGCGCACACCGCGAGCAGAACAGGCCGCAGCCGCAGGGCCGTCGACACGCGGGCTCGGTCCGGGGCAGCCGCGGCGAGGGCCACCCCAATCACGATCACAGCTAGCAACAAGGCCGGCTCCACGCCCAGCGACTCACCAGCCAACAAGGAGATCAGCGCAGCGAGAGCGCCTTCGGTAGACAGGATCGGAGCAACGATCCCCACCATGCCGATCCGCAACGCCGAATAGGCCAACAGCAACCCGGCGACGTTTCCACCACCGGCGATCAGCAACCAGCCGATACCGGCCGCGCCCAGTCGCTTCGGAACGTCCACCACGAACACGAACGGCAGGAGCGCGACCAACCCGGTCAGCATCACCCATGCCAGCACCGAGCTGGGCGGGATGAGCCGGCTCGACCGCGAGGAACACAGTGTCGCGGTAGCGAAGAAAGCTGCAGCCGCAACACCACCCAGGATCGCGATCATCGGAAAGCGCCGACGCCTTCGCGCGCGAGGGCACAGTCGACGAGCACAAACCGGAGATCCACCATGGGTCAGGCACTCCGGATCATCGAAGGCAGTCGGCCCACCTAGGCTGGGCTAGGCCAGGATGGGCTGTACGTGCCCGCCGCGATACGTTGCAAGCCGCCCACCGGCATCCCGCCGACTATGCACCCGACAAAAAGCGCTGCGGCAGCTGCCGCCATGGCGTCGCTGGCTGCCTGCTCAACAGCCGGTAAGGAGGAACTCCGGCTCAGCAAACGCGGATGGTCCGGTCGTGAACCGAAGTGCCCCACGACGCAAGAGCTAACTGCTCCGAGGTGAACCAGGCCGGGGTACCAGCGAGATCGGTCGTCTCTAGCTCGACGAGCGCACTATCAGGTTGGTCCAGGTCTCGGTAGAGGCGTTCTGGGTTCACGGCGAACCCTCGACGAGCCCGGCGGCAGGATTCGTGGGCAGACCGCCAAGAGTCGAAGTCGGCGGGTGTCACTCGGATCATCACGCTGGTCATGGCGACCTCCGGTGGTTGATGCGTCATTGGGCAGCTAGTGGACGGCGTCGCCATTCTCGTCGAGTGCCGAGGGCACGGCTCGATCCCTCAGTCTCGGACCGCCATCGCTCGTTACAGGCGGCTGGTATTGAAGGCAATGGCCGGCTCGCCGGAGGGCTTCGCGCTGACCACAAACCCGCTGGCGGAGGGCATCGCTCGGTAACTGGACACGCTCTGCGGACCGCATGCCATTGGTCGCGGCACCGCTACGGCCCAACCGGCATCCGCACAACTGATCCGGTCACCTGGACCAACCCGGAGAACGGCCGCTCGGTCGTCCTGCCGTTCCGCGGGATGAAACTTCAGGGACCTCAATGCGACGGACAACGGAAACCGCACCACTGACGTTGCGGACCGCGGCCCCGCCGACAACTAAGCCCACCGCAAGCGCCGCGGCTCCACCGGCGGACCACCCATCGCATGCCGGATCTACCCACGGGCCGCGACCCGCGCGCGCTGCGGCGGGCGATCAGCGCCGCTGCGCATGCACATCGAAGGCAAGCCAGCCATGAGTAAGACCGACCCGAGGATCTGATCGGCAGGGCCCAACGCGTGGATGGCTGATGGCATTGACACCTTCGAGGTCATCCGTGAACAAAGGGCAACGTTGCCGCAGACATCAGCCGCAGCCTGGGCCGGTGGTTGGTCGCGTCGCGGGCGGAGCCTGGGCGGCTGATCTTGGTCGGACGGACCGCAACACCAGCGGCCTGCGGCAGTGAGATCGGGTTGCCGTCATGGCCGCCGCTTTCGAGAAGTGGGTGACGGTCACCTCATTTAGCACCAAGTCGGGTGGCGCCTCGGCGATCCACACGATCAGCCGGACGACGTGCTCGGCCAGTCTGGCCCGAACGGCTGCCGAGCCAGACTTGACGGCGTCCCGATCGCCCGGCGCCCACATCCCCTAACTGGTGTCCGTTGCCCTGGGAGACAGCAGCCAGGCGCGTATCCCGGAGGCCCCGGCCTTCCGCGGCCAGTACTTGTGTCAGGCCGGTGAGCCCGAACTTCGGCGCGCAGTAGGCGGCCGCGTTGGCGCATCCCCGGCGTCCGGCGACGGATTTCGACGTTGACGATCGTGCCGCCGCCCCGCTCCTGCGTGTGCGGGAATGCCGACTTGGCCAGTAGAAACGTCGCCAGCAGGTTCATATCCAGCACCCGATCCCACCCGGCCACGTCGATGTCCACGACCGGCCCGGGCACGCCAGTGCCCGGCGCATTGACCAGGATGTCAATCCCACTCAGTTCGTGGGTACACCCCGCTGGACCGCATCAGTGATGGCATCGGCATCGGCGAGGTTCACGACGACGGGCAGGGCAAATGGCTGAGTTTGCTTGGGATTCAAAGGCACCCAGCCCTCACCGGCGGTGCAAGTTGCGGCCCGATGTCCCAGCGATGGCACCAGCACGCCACGACCGCCCCGGCAAGCCGGAGACGCGACTGACCCACTCAAGATGCAAAGTCGGATGGCGACGCCGCCCGATGACCCACGATCCGAGCAGCAGCCTCATTACCGGTCCCCCCGTCATCGCCTCCGCGGTGGGTGTGCGGCGACTTACCTGCACCGCGGTCGAGTACGGGCCGCGCGTTACGGCCGGACCACCTCTGGAAGCTTGCAGGCGCCGCTGCTCCGCAGCAAGATCCCGGACCTGTAGCCAGAGGGCGAGATTGCGCATTTCGGCGCCATCCCCGACGCCGGAGACTTCCAGGTGACCCCACCGAGAAAGGACGAGCCCAAGATCGTCGCGGTCCCCGAATTCCGGTACACGGCAAGACCGACCGTGTCCCGATAGAAACGTCGACTGCGGATAAGGTCGGCTGGTCGTAGCAAGATCCGGCCATCCCGCCAGCGGCCATAGTGCAAGGGCGGCGGGCGGTCCCCGGCGCTAGCTTCCGGGACGCCCCTCCACCTCGGCCAGGTAGAACTCGCGCCGGATCACCCCAGCTCGCTTGGTCGCTTGCATGAACTCGTTGGTTCGAAACCATTGCCTGGCGCGGGCGAGATCCTCCACGTGGATGTGGACGAAGGCAGCGTTGGGGTCCTGGACGTCACGGTAGATCGGCCCATCGGTCATGCCGTAGCCGCGGCGTTGCTCGGCCTGCGACCGGTGGCTCCGCAGCCAGGTGCCGAAGTCTTCGACCTCGACTCGGGCCATCATCTCGGGCATCACTTCCCCCTTACCACCGGTGTTCACCTGGTCAGTCCCTGCCGGCGGCAGGACGTTACGGGTGACCCGTAATCTAGGAGGACACCAAACGAAGGGGCGAGCAGTTCCATCTCATCGCCCGCCGCAGGGAGCCCCAGGTCGTCGACCCCGGTCTCCGGCACGCTGGGAAATCTACTCGGCACCGCGGGAGTGGCCGGGATTTCCCTGTCTGTAACGCGGTCGCTGGACACGCAGACGACACTGCATGACCTCTGATCTCAAGTCTCCGGGGCGTCGCCGGATCGGGCGCGGACCGCTGGCGGTGCCCGCGTCGTCCTTGGTCGTACCGGTGGGGCCGCGGTCGCCGCCGCTGCGTTCTTCGCTTGGAAGCCCGGTGTGGCCCGATCCATGCTGGCCTCGCCGCGCGCGCTCGGCTTCACCGTGTTGGTCGGAGTACTGGTGCTCGGCTTGGGTTGGCTGTTGCCACGCCTCGGCCGCGGCACCGTGGTGACGATCGTGGCGCAGGCGGTTCCGGTCCTGATCGCCTTCGCCGTGACCGTGTTGCCGGCCTACCACGACGTTGCGGTGAACGAAGCCTTCCCAGCTGGGTCTCGGGGCGTCCGCCGCGGCAGCGCGGTCCGCAGCCCCTGCGATGGAGCAGACGGCCGTGGTTGGCCGCGGCCGTTTGCAGGGCATCGACCATCGTGCGAGCGGCGATGTGCTGCTGGTCCGGAACACAGACGGGTACATCGTGAGATTGCAGTCGCTCGATGTCGAGCCGGGTCCCGACTATCACGTGCACGTGGTCCCCGGGGTCGAGAGGAAGAGCCCGGACGGTGGGGTCCACCTCAACCGACTACGCGGTAACCGGGGCAACCAGAACTACCCAGTGCCAACGACGGTTGGCCTACAACGGCCGTTGACCGTTCTCATCTGGTGCCGGGCCTTCGCCGTCCCGATCGCGGCCGCCACCATCCGCTGACGACGCGCTTGACGAAGGAGTGACATGCACCCCGATCTCGTGCCCGGCGGGCAATTCCCCGACCTTGAGCTTCCCGACCACAATTCCGTGCCGCGCCGGCTGAGCGAACTGGCCGAGGGCGACCCCTTGGTGCTGAACTTCTTCCGTGGCTGGTGGTGCCCCAAGGAGCAGGCGTTCTTCAAGGCCTTGGTCCGGCTCCAGGACGAAGTGGAGGTCGCCTATACCCGGATGGTGTCGGTCAGCATCGACCCGCCGGGTGAGCTCTCCGCCTTCCGCGCCGGGCTGGGGGCCCGGTGGACATTCCTCTCAGACCGAGATCGGCGATACATGGCGGAATTGGGCTTGCGGGAGACGACGGACACGCTCTACCGGCCGTATGTCCCGACCACATTCACATTACGCCCGGACCTCACCATCCACGGCGTTTACAACGGCTACTGGTTCTGGGGACGGCCGACGAACGAGGACCTCCGCCAGGACCTGCGGGCGATTACCCGCGCCGTCCGGCCGGACTGGGCGGTGCCGGCGTGAGCTGGTGTTGGTTCGCGAGGCTTCCGGAACCGGTGGAAGGCGCTCTCGCCTGCGCCACTGTCACAGAAGCCGAGGGTGTCGCCGCGGGCGCTCTGGCGGCGTGGCCGGCCGGACGCAAGCCGGTGGCAGACGCGGTGCGCATGCACGCGCGACTGGTGGACCCGGCCGGAGACCCGGCCTGGATCTCACTCGTTCTTCTTTCTCGGGAGCGGTCGCCGCTGTTCGACGACCCGGCCGTGTCTGGTGCGATCCGGGCGGTGCTGGCCGGCCCGCCGGCGGACGCGGTGAGCACGTTCGTCCGTGACTCGTCCCATTTCGCCGGGGCGGTGACGGTACGCCGTGACCGGCCGGAGTGGTTGCGCGACGACCCTTTCTCGCGGCTGGGTCGATCCGCGGTGCTCATCGTGGCCGGTGGCCTCTTCGGGCGACTCGCCGCGATCCCCGGACCGGTGATCCAGCGGTACAGTGGCAAGCCCTGGCCGGCGGCGGGGTTCTAGCCGCTCGCACTTGCACGCTGTCAACGACACCCCGAATAAGGCGACCTTTCCCGCGTCCTATGACGCGTCAACGCCACCGGCGCCCGAACTCGGCCATGGCTTGGCGCGGAGGCGCGCACCCGGGACGGACGGCGCAGGCCGACAGGCCACGAGACCAACGCGCCCAGCAGAAACGCATGCGACAACCCGTTCGACGTCGTGATGGTCGGACCGAGCCCGGCCGGCGAGTCAGTCGCTGGGGGATGCGCTGAAATTGGACTGTCAATCGCGCTCGTCGAGAGCCTCTCGAGACCTACGGACTGTAAAGAGCGACGCCCTGCCCGACGTATCGTTCAGCAACCGGCTCGCTATCACCGTAATCGCGGTACTCGCCGGTGACGGCTGCCGCCCTTGCATTGGCCGCGCAGGGGCTGTTCGGGCTTGGTTGGCGCGCGTCTCTGCTCATCGGTACCGCGCTCGCGCCGACTGACCCGGCGGTGGTGTTCTCCGTGCTTGGGCGCCGGGAAGTGTCGGGCCGATCGGGCACGCTGCTCCAGGGCGAGTCGGGAGCGAACGATCCGGTCGGCATCGCGCTCATGGTGAGCATTCTCGGCGCCACCGGCGGCGGTTGGGGCGACGTGCTCGGCGGCGTCGGCGAGTTCGCGTTGCAGATGGCGGTGGGTATCGCGATCGGCGCGATCGGCGGGTACGCGCTGCTCAAGGTGATGCGTCTGCCGTTGCCGAACGAAGCGCTCTACCCGGTGCGGACGATCGCCGTCGGAGTACTCATTTACGGAGTGGCCGCGGTATGCCACGGTTCCGGTTTCCTCGCCGTGTTCCTGGCCGGCATCTTGATCGGCGACGCCCGCGCCCCCTACAAGCGCGAGATCGAGCGGTTCGCAGGTGCCCTGAGCAGTCTTGGCGAGATCGTCGCCTTCACCACGCTCGGACTGACCATCTCCCTGCATGACGTCTTTCACGGCGGTGATCTCTGGACCGGACTCGTGCTGGCCGCCTTGATGATCCTCGCGGTCCGTCCAGTGTGCCTGGGACTGTTGCTGGTTCCGATCAAGCTTGATTTCGGTGAGCGAATATTCGTCCTGTGGTCTGGCCTGAAGGGCGCAGTGCCGATCCTGCTCGGCACGTTTGTGCTCAGCGAGGGCGTCGACCACGCCTCTCGTATCTACAACATCATCTTCATCGCCGTGACGGTCTCCGTGGTCGTCCAAGGTGGACTGGTACCCACTGCCGCCAGGCTGCTGCACGTGCCGATGAGGGTCGTCGAACCCGAACCGTGGGCACTGGGCCTGCGTTTCCGCGACGAGCCAGAAGGGGTCCACCGCTATCTTGTCGCCCCCGGATCGCCCGCCGACGGCTGCACGATCGGCGATCTTGCCGTTGGCGACACGGTGTGGATCAGCATCGTCAACCGGGGCGGCCGCCTGATTCCGGTGAACGGGCAGACGGTTCTGCATGCAGGCGACGAGGTGCTGGCCCTAGCAGACGAAGATGCCGAATTGGACGGTGTGTTCACTCGCCCCAAGCAGCGGGGGGAGTGACGCGATAGCGACCCGAGCCAAAGAGGTGGCAGGTGGCATCGACATGTCCGGTAGATGAGTCGGATCGTCGAAGCGCCAAATAGCAATCCATCTGTGTTCGTCTTGATCTCTTCGACGGTGTTCCAGATCGACGGCATTGCGCGCCTGCGCCCTGCGCCACCATGATCAACTGCGGGCACCGCCTTTCTGGTGATTGTTGCCGCGACCAGGCGAGGGATCGACAGACGCGAACAGGGCGCGGTGGTTTGGTGGTGATCTGATTGCGGTGGCTGTGTCTGGTGCACGCAGGATCGGGTGTTGCACGTCCGCGCTTGTCGGACTCCATCGCGGACTTGGCGGCGTCGAGCTGCTGGTGCCGGTGCTCTCGTACTAGCCGGCCGGCGACACTGGCCGGGACAGTGAGACGGTCCGATGGTTCGATCGAGCGGTCGGTCGCGACTGGTGTATGTGTTTCGGGCCGAGGCGGCGTGATTAGTTCGTTTGCGCTCTCGTCCGTTGGGCGATCCATGGCCGGTTGATGGCGGTGAGCCGCTGCGAGGCGTAGCGGGTGTCTTGCCAGATGGCGACCAGCCGGCCGACGATCCGTCCGGTTCGGGTGCGTGAGTCGTTCATGCTGTACCTCTCAAGGTGAATGCTCGGATTGACGTTGGTGCGTTAGCGGGAGTGTCCCGCGGAGTGCGGATTGCGCTGCTAGCCCAGATCAGCCGGTTCAGGACCCGAGGTGTCCGCCGCCGAGGAAAGCTTGCACGAACTGCGGCACGAAGTGGGAGCCGGTGACCAGGTGGTGCAGGCCGTGCGCCGGGCTGGTCTTGAACAGCAGCAGGGCGGCGGCGGCCAGGACCAGGACGGTGAGGGCGGCGACCACGGCGAGGCCACGGCGATGGGTCCGGACGGTGATGGTGATGCTGGTCATTTTGTGGCTCCCATCCGCGTGGTGTCTCGCCGACAACATGAATCGTGCCTTCCGCACCGCCCCCGGACAGTCACCCCGACGACAGGACACCTGTCATGCACACGACAGACCCAGAGCACCGGGAATCAGCTGGCCGCGAGTATCGGCGAGACCCGCCAAGGTGCGGAACGCGCACCACCCCCCTTTTACGGAACCCAAGCGCCCTCGTCTCTGGCATCGTCGGCCAGATCGTGCGATGCGCGCGGAAACTGACCACCATCATCGACAGGCTGGATCCCCACGACTAGGAGACCGGCTCGGGTCTGCACAACTAGGCGACCGCCATGGTTCTCAGCCGACAGCGGCGTGCTCGGGCTCATGACCAGACCACCGCCGAGACGCACCCCGGCAGTTACCTTCAGCTCAGTCACGGCGCATCACTGATCCCAGTAATTCCCGCCGCGGACCGACATACAGGGGATCTGCTCTCGCGCATACTCGGTCACGTTCTTCAAGCCCTTGCGTAGTTGCGTGATCGACCGGGTAAGCCGACGCCCGTGGTGCGAATCGGGCTAGAGTCCGGGGATGTCCTTCGACCTCGCGCAGGTAAACATCTCCCGGCTGCTGGCGCCGCTGGACTCGCCGCAGTTGGCCGACTTTATTGCTGCGCTCGACGAGGTGAACGGCGCCGGCGAGCGCGCGCCCGGCTTCCGGTGGCGATTGCAGACGGAAGATGGCAATGCCACGTCGATCCGGGCATTCGAGTGGGATGCCGGCGAGAGCTACGGCGTGATCGTGAACCTGACGACGTGGGCATCGGTCGAGGACCTGGCGTCGTACGTCTTCGGCGCTGCGCACACGCCGATCATGCGTCGGCGCAGCCAGTGGTTCGCGAAGGTCGCCGTCGCGACCACCGCGCTGTGGTGGGTGCCCGCCGGTCATCGACCGACGACGGGTGAGGCGGAGGACCGGCTGCGCCACCTACGTCTGCACGGCCCGACCTCCTACGCGTTCACGCTGCGGCAGTCGTGGACCGCGCCGGACGCTACGGGGGCTACGGGTGAGCCGAACGCCAATGAGGCTTGGTTCTGCCCCGCGTGACCGTTCCGCGATGCATCGTTTCGGAGTCCGGTGCCTGGCCAACACGTGACACGCGGCTAGACGCTATTCGGCATGACAGTGCTGTTGATCATCGCCGGTGGTCGCAGCCACAGGGATCATTCTGGGCGAGTAACGCGCACATTCTCAGCGCCTCGCGACTGTCCCAGATCGAGCCGGTTAACCGCGTTGCCGTCCGCACTACGAGGATCGCGCACGACGCGAGCTAGATGGTCATCCTCGCGTACGGAGATCTGCAGAAGTGTCTTGCTGATTTTGGCCGTCGTTTGCCGTCTAGGACCGAATCTTGCCGTGACGTCTCGCACCTAGTCGCGACTCAAGTGAGATGCCAGTCGACGATAATGTCTCCTGAGGCTCGCCGGCCCGCCATCGCAACCCGTGTTGGCTCCGGTGTGCCATGCCCCAGCTCCACGCACCGCCGATGGTTTCGAGGTCGGCAAGTCCAGTGCCGCTCGTCCATGAAGCGTACTGATCCCCGTTGGCTAATTCACCGAACCCGGCGACCGCTCCTATTAGGGAGGCGGTGGCCTCGCGCCGACGTGGGTGATCGCCGATTCGGGTTGTGCGCATGGACGGGCTAAGGGCGGCAGGTGCGAGTCTTATGCGCGCTTGGCCGCCCAATGTCATTGGTGTCAGGACAGGTCTGGATGCGCGTGTTCTTCCACCTTTCGCAGCACCCGGAGGGCGTTGGCACCGAGGATTCCGTCTACGTCTCGGTCGCCGAAGCCGCCGTCGAGAAGCGCGGCGGTCAGCTTCGGTAGGTCGGTTTCGTCGCCGAAGCCGGCCATCACGCCAGGGACGCCGTTCATGTCGGTGCCTACGGCGAGGTGCTCTGGGCCGATGGTGTCGGCGATGTGCCGGGCGTGAGCGACCAGCTCGGTGATGTGGCGCACGCCGGCATGACGGTACCGATAGGGCCAGAGCCCGACCACGCCGCCCGTCGAAGCGATGGCCTGCAGCTCGTCATCGGCGAGGTAGCGGGGAAAGTCCTGCAGGGCGCGGGCGCCCGTGTGCGACGACACCACGGGTGCGGTCGCGGCATCGACCACGGCCAGAAGGGTGGCCCGGTCGGCGTGGGCGACGTCGATCAGGATGCCCAGCCGAAACATGCGTTCGACAACCCGCTGGCCGAGCGGGCGGAGGCCCGGCGTGGCGTGGCGCCGCACGGGCAGCGGCCCGACGTAGCGTTGCCACGGCAGGCAGGTGGTGCCGAGCAGATTATCTCGCAGGTGTACCAGCACGATCACGCGGACGCCACGCTCGTGCCATGCATCGATGCGGTCGACGTCGGGTCCAATCGCGTCGGCACCTTCGACGCCGAGCACGATCGCGGGCGTGCCCTGTGCTCGAGCCTTGGCCAGGTCATCGACCGACCGGACGACGAGGGCGCCGGCATCGTTGGCCTGCCGCTCGATCCGGGCGAGTTGCGCCTCGACCGCGTCCCACGGGCTCCGGCCGACGTACCAGCGTGTGACGATTGGGTCGCCCACCGCCTTTGCGACCGCGGCATCGACGCCGCCTTTCCGCAGCGCGTCGAACCCGACCTCGGCCGGCGCACCCATCGTCACGCCACGCCACACGCTGCGGAACGGCTGCGGGATGAACCCGGGGCCGTGGATGTGCAGATCGAGCACAAAGGACCGGCGGTGGAGTCGTTCGCCGTCGTCGACGTCGGGCGACATGACGGTCACGCCTCGAACACGATCGTGCGTTCGCGGACCGTGGCCGGGGTGGCCTCGCCCCCGTCCAGCTGCTCGCCGCGCTCGGCACGGCGCAGCAGGTGCCAGATCGCGGGGCCGAGCAGGTCGAGCTCGGTCGAGGCGTAGCGCTCACCACCAAGGCTGCGCGCACGCTCGGTCTGCCGGGCCAGGGCATCGGCATCCTGGCGCAGGATCCGCCTACCATGCTGGCGCACCACGGCCCGCACGACGGAAGCCGGCAGGCGGCTTTCGAACCGGACCACGAACCAAGCCCGGGTCCGGAACGGCGACATCGGCAGGTGGACGATGGTGTTGACGAGCCGAAACCACCCATCAACCGCGTACTCGATTTGCGCGATCGACGGGAGGAAGAAGCGGTCCCAATGGTCGAACGTTCGGCCCGAGTCTCCCGGCAACCGCAGAGGGCCGAGCCCGACCGGCTCGCCGAGATACCGCACCTCGACCCCGCCGTCGACTGGGCGGCGCACCGCGGTGATGGCGTGAGGAAAGCCGCCGCGGAAGATCCCCCGGTGAAGGAAGGCGGTGTGCGGAACGTCGAGTGCGTTCTCCAGCGAGGCGCGCATGGTGGAATCTAGGTCGTGCCGGAATACGACCTCGCCGGCGCCGCGACCGTCGACCGCGGGGAGGTCGAACGGGCGCCGGATCGGCTCGGCATCCGGCTCCCCCCACGCCCAGACGATGCCGTCCTGCTCCACCGTGGCATGCGATGGAATGTGCTGGCCAGGGTGCGCCTGCCTGCGGCCGCCGCGGAGCCCGGGAACCCGCACGCAAAGGCCGCCGCCATCGTAGGTCCATCCGTGGTACCCGCATTCGAGCTCGCCGTTGCCCGTGACCCGCCCGAGCGAGAGCGGATAGTTGCGATGCTCGCAGCGGTCCAGGAGGACGGCGGGTGCACCATTAGCGCCCCGGAACACCACGAGCGGACTGTCCATGAGCGTGACGGCGAGGGGTCGACGGCCCAGCTCCGACGATCGGGCCACCGGATACCACCAGCGACGTGGAAACGCCACGGAGTACGACCCGGCATCCATTCACCCATGATGCCTGTCCGCCAACGCGGCCCGAACGAACGCGGGCCGAGGCCGCTGACTGCTTTGCAACATGCCCCGGGCTCAGATCCGAGCGGTGCTCAAGGTGGACACTCCCGGTGGCGCCTTCACCCGCCAAGGTCAGTTGCCGAATGTCGCGCTTAACCGTTGGTGTGGCTGGTTGTGGTCGATGGCGTCATGTGGCGGTCGCTATCTCGCTCGAGCGGGCGCTGCACGACGGCGGCCATTGCTTAAGTCGGGCACCACATGGCGGATCCCGCCTGGCCACGGCTCGGCCCGTTCGCACGCCCGGTCGCGGCATTCGGCGACCATGGCACAGGACCAGGTGAGCAGCTCGGCGGTGCGCAGGTTCTGCACGTCGTGTTACTGGACCGGGTCGGCGCCGGCTTGGCGGGCGCGCGACCCGCAGCGAGATTGTCTCGAGGTCCGGGCCGGGCGGGCGGCGCGGCTACGTCGAAGTGCGCTTGGGCGCTGCTAACGACTAACCTCACTGGTGACTCAGCGCCCCGATGCATCAGTGACGATCGTAGAGCGTGGACGTTTCGGAGGCTTGGGTGTCTGTCGACCAGACGCAGCAGGTGATTGCCCGCTACTTCGAAGTGATGGGCGCCGGCGGTGACTTCTCTCAGTTCTACGTTGACGAAGTGACGTGGACGATGCTCGACGCGGGAGCCGAGATACGAGGCGCAGCCGCCGTCCGTGATTACGTGATTGCGCTACATGCGCAGATGTCCGATGTGCATACACGGCGGATCGTTGTCTCGGATAACGCCGCATACCTGGAAGGCGACTGCGTCAACGCTCAGAACGAAGACGCTCCCCGGATCGCTTACTGTGTCGCCTACGACGTGACCGGCGACCGGATCACAGCGATGCGCTGCTACGGAACGTTCGGCGGGATAATCAACCAAATACAGTCCCGGTGACGGGGCTTAAGCACAGAGCCAGATGATCTCGAACTGCGGTATATGTCAGCGCCAATCGGCGGATCTGACCTGCCGACGACGGAGTCGAACATGCACTACCACTGGCACACATCTGGGGCTTAAGGATTAGCGGTTAATGGGCCTTCTCGTACGCCTCCATAACGTTGGCGGAGATTCGTCCCCGATCGGAGACTGAATAACCCTGGGCCCGAGCCCATTCCCGGATGGAAGCGAGCTGCCCTGCCGAGCTGCGGCGAGTGGTCCGACGGCCATCGCTCGATCCTCGGCGACCGCCACGCGCAGTCGTGACCTTCCGCGCGGCATCGACATAAGCCCTCATCGTCTTGTCGAAAGCGCTTGCGTTGCGCCTACCGAGGTCGATTTCGTAGTTGGCGCCGCGATAACCGAAGGTGATTGTCTCAGCCCCGAGGAGCCGTCGAGATCGTCGGTAACCTGGGTGATCACAGTTTTCGCCATGACGCGGATGGTGCGTCTAAAACCGCTCAAAGTCAATTCAGGCACGCTAAATCGTGACCGGACGTTCAGCGAAAAGGCTATCTGGCTACTGAAGTGATTACGCCAATACGAACAGTAATCAAAAGCCAAAATGCATTACGTCTTACAATGCTGTAGTTGATTACCGTGCATTCTTGTGAGGACGTGCCAGCCTGAACTAAACCGATAAACCAATGACCGACGAGGCTCCCCGGGTCCTGCCGAGGTCATCCCCCCGATCCAGTCGATCGCATCACCGACCAGCTGTTTCTCTGTCCGCTCCGCACGCTGACTCCACGTGAACGCGCGATGATCCGTCGCGTTCTGCAGGACCGCGACGCTGTGAGACCTGGCCGATGTCTGGACGGCTCGACGGGAATGGTCACGTCGTGACGCCACGGCGGCGGCCATCCCTGACTGGCACAGACTTAAGTTTCCTCCCACGCCTGCCGTAGCCAGGCCCAGCCTCGAAGTCTGCCCAGCACCGACAACCACCACGCAGATCAGTCCATCGGTTCGCTGTCGCGCAGCTCATTCATGCCGCTCATAGCGACGGTGTGGTGCGCCGGTCGGCCCGGCGCGTGAGTGGTTATCGGCCGACCGACTGTAATGGTTTAGCGAGCGGCTCGGGCGAGGTATGCGGCGACGATGTAGGTGGCGTGCCGATCGAGCGAGGCGCGAACGAGGTCGTATCTCATCGTCGTTCTCGGGTCGGCGTGCGAGGCGCCGTCCACCATCGTCCCCCCGAACCCATCAGCTGACGCGAGCCTGCAGGAAGAAAGGCGCGGCCACACTCCGTGCGCTCGACGGCGAGTGGTCCTCCCCCGTAGAGACCCTGATTGGGCATTACCTGGGAGACAACTTCGTTGGTTGACGAATCTGGGTTGAGCTGAGCCCGACAGCGCGCTTGGCCTACATATGCCGGAGAATGCCGCGGTGCCGCGCGCGCCGGACGAGCCGTGCGGGATCAAAGCGATCATGGTGATGCCGATTCGGGGCTGGTCTGGCCGCGTCATCGGACGAAACCCACGGCGGACGTCAGGTCGGCAACGTGGCCTCACGCATGATCCTGCGTGCCGTAAACCCTACGACCAGTCAGGTGGTCTTCTATCTCGCGGGTCTATCAGTGGCCGGCACGGCGGCAGCGGCCAATTGCCTCCTGCGGGAGTGGCCAAGGTTGGCGAAGCGATATCGAGGAAGCCGTGCGTGCTAGGTGATCGTCCAGTCCACGGACAGAGGCGAGCAGTACCTCGCTTCGCTCCAGTCGGATTGATTGGCCCGACTGGATGATCCCGGTGGCAAACGATCGCTCGGTCTAATGAGCTGCGACTCCCCGCTCTTGTCAAAACAATGTGCGAGTCGGAATATGGGGGAGGAAAGTCTTTGACAATGGCAGATTCTCGGTCAGCCCTGGACGGGATATGCCCTCAATCCGCAGAAACAGACCGTCCCGCCGACGCGACACAAAGGAGACCACCCACATGGACATCCACCACCACGCCGCCGACCCCGAAAGACCGTTCCAGCGATGTCGTCGCCCTCACCTTCCTGGCGGTCATGCTCGCCGGGATCGTGCTGTGGTGCGTCGCCTACCCGGCCGACCGGGCGTGGCTGATCTGGGCCATCGTCATCGCCCTCCCGCCCGGCATAGGCGTCGCCGCCTGGATTCTGCGGCACCCGGTCCAGGTCGCCGACTTCTTCGAACGCGGCTTCGAACGCTACTCGGCCCCGACCCCGGCCGAGGTGTCGCTGCGCCGCCGCGCAGCCACCCGGCCCACCCGCACCCCGGCCGGGCCACCGCCCCGACTGTCCGAAGACCCACGCTACGACCCGGCCTACTTCACCGGGATGGCCGGTCAAGAGTCGCCTACCTCGCAAGGCATGACCAGACTGGCAGCTCGGGCGGGTCGCCGCCGTCGAGGCGTGGTTTCCGTCGCCACCCGCCGCCGTGTCCCATCTCCTCGGCGCGCTTGATGTTGCACCGGAAGTGCGCTGGCGCGAGGCGCCAAGTCCTGACGGGTAACGCGACTCGTACGACCTCATCCGACGACGTCACCGGGGGTAGTTTGTCGAAGCGCGAAGCAAGAATTCATATGCGCGCAAGTCGCATCCCCGCACAGCCGCACCGATCGACGGGAGTGTGCGCACGTCTATACCTGAAACGGCGATGATTTCGGCGAACGACGGCCGGGATCAGTCGGCCGCCGACGAGTAACTGATCGGTGCGTGACGGCTGGAATACCGCGGTGGCTCTCATCCTGTACTTCGTCTTCGCTTCCTCGTCGCACGTTGGACCTGTTGCGATCCCACGCCATAGCTCGTGACGCAATGCGATCAGGCGAGCCACCGTGCTGGAACAGGTTTGTCGTGGCGAGCGCAGCCGAGGTGACCATCAGGACGCTGTCATCCGGCCTGGTCGCCTACTTCCTCAGCGGCTCGATCACCGACCGGCCGGCAAGCTCAGGCGTCAAGCAGATTCTGCTCATCGGCTTCATCGTCTCCGCGGTCGTCCTTCTCGCCCACAAGAGCTGACCGCGACGGCACCCGGCCGAACTTCGGTCGTCTCCAACCCCAAGCAACTGAGCAAGCCCTTACGCGGCACGCCGAAGCCCGCGCATGTGCTGACCTTTCGGGAAGGGCATACTGCGGATATCGAGAGTCATCTGTCCGTCGTAACGGAACCTCGTCCGGGTGAGCGTTGCGTTCTTTGCAACGAGCCGGCCGGCAAGGTCGTGCTGGGTCCGATCGAGCCGGCGACCGGTCTCGCGACGTCGTACGCCGGTGTGCGCCAAGTGCGCGAACTCTCGCCTGGGGCGTTCTCGGCGGTGGCGCTGAGCCGTTCGGCGGGTGGTGGAACACGGCCTGCGGCGGCTCGGTCGCTGGCCTTGCCCGAAGGGTTTCGAGCGTAACCCAGCTGGCCGATGATGGCCCATTGCGGTGGGAGGTAGGCGACGGCGCTTAACGGGATGCTGCTGCCTTGCCGCCTCGATCGACATATTTTGGTTCTTGCCTGTTGTGCGTTAAGAGGGGCCCCGACGCGCCGTTAGTTGCTCACAATCGCGTTCGATGGTGAGTCGGTCTCCTGTCATGCATATCCGTGAACCTTCTTCAGGTGTTACCGTCGGCCTCATCAGAAACGCTACGGAGCGTTCTGTCTGAGGTAGCAGGTGGCACATGAAAGCGATGACCATGCCCCCTCGCTCTCGCCCCTCGTGCGGAACGCAGAAGCGCCTGACACCCGCCCGCACAGCTTGTCGGCCCGGCCGCCTTCCATTGCCCGTTATGGGTGAGGGCACTGCATGAGCGCGGCCCTGGTCGGCCGGCGTGACTCCGACCTGGTTCGCGCCCTGAACGACAGACACGCCCATGCCCTGTGGTCCCACATCGTTCGCCTCAACGGCGGCGACCGAGTCAAGGCGCAGGACGTAGTACAGGAAACCATGCTCCGCGCATGGCGCAACGAAAACGTACTCGAACAGGCAGACGGTTCTCAGCGCGGCTGGTTGTTCACCGTGGCACGCCACATCGTCATCGACGAATGGCGCTGAACACGCCGCTACTGGGAAACAGTTACCGACCAGATTTCCGAGCAGCCAATCGAGGACACGGCGCAACAAACCGTCGACCGCCAACTCGTCTTGGCCGCGCTGCACACTGTCGACCCAGCACGGGCAGGTACTACTTCAATGCTACTTCCGCGGCGCTTCCGTAGCGGAGGCCGCCGACTCTCGGCGTGCCTCCCGGCACCATCGATTCCCGCACCCACTACGCACTGCACGCGCTGCGACGGGCACTCGATGAGATTGGCGGCCTCGCGTGATGACGGGGTGCTGTTTGGGCGCACCGTTGCTCCGCCAGCGGACGAACGGCGTTGGCCAGCGAACTATCGATCGACGCGCGCAACACCGCCCTTCTGATCGATGATCTTGGGCCGCGAGCTTCGCGCAGATGAACCTGCTACGCCGAAGGCTGTTGCAGTTGTAGCGCGTTCACTGGGAAGGCTCACCGAACCGGTCATGCGGGACGTTCGCCCGCAAGTTCGGCTCGGACGTCGTGTGGGCGCGCTGATCAGGTGGCCTGACCCTTGACATGGGGCGTTCCTCGGTAAAAGCATGGGTGACTCGGCAGCTCAGTGCCTGCCGCGATGACCTAGGGGGCTGCCATGCAAGTTGTGGCCGCGCTGTGGCGCTATCCGGTGAAGTCGATGATGGGCGAGGAGTTGAACGCCGCCGAGGTTACCGCTCGTGGCCTCCTCGGCGATCGGCACTTCGCTGTCGTGGACGCCGCGACAGGAAAGGTCGCCGGCGCGAAGAATCCCCGGAAGTGGGGGAACTTCTTCGACTTCAGAGCCAATTACCTCGATCCTCCGCAGGCGTCGTCGAAGCTGCCCGACGTCCGCATCACGCTTCCCGACGGGACTGTCCTGACCAGCGACGATCCTGAGCTACCGAAGGTGCTCTCCCGCGGGCTCGGGCGTGAGGTCTCCTTCGCCGAGGCGCGCGACACGGCCAAGCCACCGACGGCCGAGGAGTACTGGCCGGACATGGAGGGCCTCGACTACCGGGAGACAGTGACTGATTTCGAACTGCCGCCGGGCACATTCTTCGATATCGCGCTGGTGCACCTGCTGACCACCGCGACGATCGACCGTCTCCGCGCGCTGTACCCGCAGGGGCGCTTCGAGGTACGGCGCTTCCGGCCGAACATCGTCATCTCGACCGGCGAGGACCAGCGGGGGTTCATGGAGAACGACTGGGTCGGCCACACGATCGCGATCGGTGACCAGGTCCGCCTGCGGGTCACCGAACCCTGCGCCCGGTGCGTCATGACGACGCTGCCGCAAGGGGATCTGCCGAAGGACTCCGGGATCCTGCGTACCGCCGCGCAGCACAATCAGGTAACGTCGGGGTCTATGCCGACGTGATGGCCGCCGGCACGATTCGTCGCGGAGATCCCGTCGCCGTCACCTAGAGCCAACGGCATCTCCTCGTCGCCTCCGCGTCCCAGTGGACGATCGACTTGCGCCCCCGGCGGGGCGCCCATAACAGCAGCTGCCGTGCCCGATGACGCCGCCAGACCATGTCCCCGAATCGGCAACTTGCGAGTGGTCCTGTGCGCGCGGAGGAAAACTCTTGGCGGTGTCGCTTTGACAACCGACTTGCCGACTGGCCGGTCAAGGACGTGATCAGTAGTCGGGGCCTGTCTGACCGGTCCGATGACGTTGATCGACGCCGGAACGGCGTGTATCCCGGCGCGTAACCCCCTGCGGCGCCCTGACTGGCATCGAGTGCGTAACGCGAGTGCCGTACCCGAGAGGATCGCGGTGATCCGCGGTCTCCCATCCAGTCGAAACATGTCTGACCACCCTCACCCAGCCGCAACCTGAAGCAACGCGACACGCATGTCGATCGCCAGGACAACTCACTCCCGGTCGGCAAACAAGTGGCCTACGATCGCCGTTTCTGCGGCCCAGCGATCGCTGTCTCAGCCGAGCTCAAAACGTGCCGCCGTGGCTCACCTGTGCCGTCGACTTTCACCTACAGTGACCGAAATGCGAAGCTCGAGGCGACGGTTGGTTACACATTTGGTTACAACGCAGCCAGACATACCGGACCTTCGCCCCACCCGGCACACGAAATTGGCCCTGAACCTGTCCTGGTTCGGGGCCATTTGTCCTAGTAGCGGGGGCAGGATTTGAACCTGCGACCTCTGGGTTATGAGAACTTCATACACGGTGTCTTGGGGCTTGTAGCGATCGCAGCGGCTTCGGCTATCCGAACGGCTGAACCGCCTGTAGCATAAGGGATGTAGGCACTTCGCGAGTTGGTTCGAGACGGTCCGAACGGGCCTGAGTGGGCGCGAGGATGACCGTCATTTGACGGTCATTGGCCTCGACCCAAGGAAAACCCAATAGACCGACACCGACCCAGCGGTCATTCGAGACCCTGGACGGTCATTTCGGGATCAGCCCCGACAACCCAGAGGTCGCTCCATGGCTTACGCCCAGCAACGGATGATTAGCGCCGGAACCTCGCGCTGGTACGCGATCTACTTCACCCCGGACGGACGGCAGCGCAGCGGCGGTGGCTTCTCGACCAAGCGGGACGCCGAGCGTGCCGCGATCAAGCTCGAACAGCAGGCCGCCGCCGGTACCGTCGCCGACGCGTCACGCGGCAAGCTCACGTTCGCCGCGTATGTGGAGAAGTACTACTGGCCGGCAGCCAGCACCTGGAACCGACCACGCTGGCCGCTTACCGGTCGAACCTCGACAGCAATTCCTCCCGTGCTTCGGCCGCATGAGGATGAGCAAGATCGTTGCCTCGACGGTGCAGGCCTGGGTCAACGACGTCTCCGTGGAGGTCGAGGACTACGAGGGCAACCGCAAGTCGCGGCTGGGTGCGCGGTCGGTGCGGAAGTACCACACGTTCCTGCACGCGATCTTCGAGCGAGCCATCATCGACCGAGTCATCACCATCAACCCGTGCGCCCACACGGTGCTGCCGAAGTTCGAAAGCCA
The DNA here is from genome assembly GCA_963748415.1 of uncultured Actinomycetota bacterium. Classification (GTDB taxonomy): domain Bacteria; phylum Actinomycetota; class Actinomycetes; order Mycobacteriales; family Jatrophihabitantaceae; genus CAVVJA01. The sequence goes on from CAVVJA010000010.1 coordinate 21,023, forward strand.
CCGAAGAAGTCGATCACGCCCGAGCAGTTCGAGACCCTGCTCAGCAAGATCCCGGAGCAGTACCGCGTCCTGGTCCTGGTCGCGATCGAGACCGGCGTTCGCTGGGGCGAACTGGCAGCCCTACGGCCGGTCGATGTCGATCTGGACCTGGGCGAGATCCACGTCCGCCGCGTCGTGCTCGAGGTATCCAAGAAGATCACCGGCGCCGACAAGATGTGGACCGTCCGCGACTACCCCAAGGACAACGAACACCGCACCATCCGGATCGGCGACCAGCTCTGCCAGGACATCCGCGAGTACATGATGGCCAGCGGTACGCGCGGGGAGGACCTGCTCTTCGCCACAAGCACGGGCTCGCCCGTCTCCCGCAACGTCTTTCGCACCCGGGTGTGGCTCCCTGCCGTGGCGAGTTCCAAGATCAAGCAGCGCGTGCGCTTCCACGACCTGCGGGGGGCGCACGCCTCCTGGCTACTGGCCGGTGGCGCCGATCTGAAGGCCGTGATGGACCGCCTCGGCCACAAGCAGATCCAGACCACCCAGCAGTACCTCGGCCGGCTCCCCGACGCCGAAGAGCGGGCGCTGAAGGCCTTCGAGGCCGTCCGGGGCCGACGGCCGTAGTCGCTACCCGAGCTTGCTCAACGGCGCCTCGATGATCAGTGCCGCTCGCGATCGGGCTGCTCTCCGGCCGTCTCTCATGTGAATGCGCACGAGAGTATGCAAAAACTACCGTTCAAGAGTAGTTTTTCGCTACTCTTGGCAGCATGACTGGAGTGAAGCATCGAAGAACCAGCGGGGTTCCGTCCCAGCTTGCAGGATTCCCGATGCGAACCTTCCGAGCTGCGGACGCCGCTGTCGTCTACGCCCATCCCGCCCCTCAGCTTCGTCGACTGGAGCAGTTGGGCGTCCTGCACCGGCTCCCCACGGCTACTACACCGTGGTTCCGCAGGACCAGATCGGCACGAACTGGATGCCGACGCTGGAGGCTGCCGCGGCGGGTATCGCAGCGGCGCGCTTTCATCCCGATCGCGCGCCGCTGATGGGTGTGTCCGCAGCACGTCTGCACGGCGCGCTGCCCAGGGCTTTGGCGGTCGCGATCGTCGCCGCGCCAGCCCAGCACGACCCGATCACGCTGCTGGACCGGCCGGCGTCGGTGCGCTTCGTCAAGCGCGATATGACGCGAGTCGACGTCGAGACGGTGCCGACGGAGCTGGGCCGTGCGTTGGTCACATCGATCGAGCAGACCGTGCTGGACCTTGCCCGCAGGCCTGCGCTGAATGTCGCCGAAGATCAGATCCCAGACGCGCTGCGAGCACTGCTGCCGCGGTGCGAACCGGAGGTTCTCGAGGAGCTTGCGCGCCGTCAGCGGCTGCGCTCCGCACTCGCGCGTGCCCGGGACCTGGCGCGATGACCTACCCGAGCGGACTGCGACGTGACGAAGCAGCAACCGTCGCACAGCAGTTCGGTGTCGCACTCGAACAGGTCCATCGCGACCATCTCATCTCGGCGATCCTCGCCGCGCTCCAGACCCATGCCGACGATCTGATCTTCTTCGGCGGCACCGCTCTCGCACGTACGTACCTGTACTCCGGTCGCCTCAGTGAAGACATCGACCTGATCGCGGTGACCGACCGGCGGTCGGTGGCGCACGCGATAAGCCGGACGATCGAGCGCGCGCTGCGCGTCACGCACGGGCGAGTCAACTGGACGGTCGCCCTGGCCGACACTCGTGACACGGAACCCGCGAGCCTGATTACTGACGATGGTGTCATGGTTCGAGTTCAGCTTCTCAGCGCGCAGGGATACCCGCCCTGGCCAACCGCCGTGCACGACATACACCAGCGCTACAGCGACATCTCGCCGACTCGCCTGCATACTCCGGTGCGCGACTCGTTCGCCGCCTGGAAGACCGCCGCATGGTTCGAGCGCCATGCTCCACGAGACCTTTATGACCTGTGGGCGCTGGCCCTGGCCGGTGCACTGACCACCTCGGCCGCCGAACTGTTCGCGACGCACACCGGCTTCGGCCTGCCTCAGGACCACATGTTCTCGCGGGCACCGGCCGCGCAGGATTGGCAGGAGCAGCTATCCGGACAGACGCGCCTCACCATCAGTCCCGAGGAAGCGCTGAAGATCGTCCGCTCGGCTTGGTCGTCCGCTCGATCCTGACATTGGACCGGCGGGACGGGTAAGCCACAGTTACTAGGCCGAGACCTTTGCCTTTGCTGCCGCAGCTGCTGCAGGTGGCGCGCAAGTTCGGAGGCGTCAGCGACCTTCCCTTGAAGCAGCGGCTCGGTGATGTTCGCACGCCCGGAACTCGGTAGCGGCTCCAGCGTGACGCGCATACCGAGCGCCGCGGCGACCTCGGCGAGCGTGCCCAGTGTCGGGTTCGGACGCTCCGCGGCAAAGAGCCGGCGAATCGTGGCGGCCTCGACCTGGATCGCACGCGCCAGGTCAGCCTTCGACAGCCCCGCCGCCTCACGCGCGTCGTCCAGTTCGTTCACGATGGCATCGACCGTCGCAATACGCATCGACTCGACGATGTACTCCCGCAGGAACTCGGGGTCCTTCAAGTCACGCGCGAGGTCGTTCCAGAATGCCTTGTTGGCGCTCACCGAGCGTCTCCGTTTCTCCCAAGCGCACGTATCATATATGTTACGCACCGCCCAGGGTGAGCGCCCGAACGTCCGAGTCGACGTGGAATCGTTGACGCCCGTGAGCGAGCTTGCCGACGCGATCCTTCCGCTGATTCGCACTCGCGCGAACTTGTGGCGTTGGCTGGCGCCCAATGAGCACGGCCGGCAGATGCACGAAGCGGTGGAGATCCTCCAGCAGGCAGCAGAGACCGAGGATCCGACCGTCGTGTTCGCGGTGACGCAGAAGGCGATCGCGTCGGCGCTGAAGGTGATCATGCGCGCCGACGACTCCAGCGGGATCATCGGAGACGCGTGCCGAGCGCTGCTGGACCTGCACCGCAGGTCGCAGCGCCGGCCAGGCCGCCGGTCGCCAAACTGGTGGACTGGATGATGACGTTCCAGTTCGACAGTAAGTGCGACTACTTCCACCTCGATCTCGTCGCCTATGCGCCCGCGCTTGGCGAGAAGGGCATCGCCGCTTATCGGGCAAGGCTCGCCGACCTCGAAGCCCGCCTCGGCATCCGGCCGTCGGAGGATGAGCGGTGGACGCACCGCACAGCCATGACTGGTTCACCCTGGCACTGGAACGCGCAGCGGCTGGCGGTGCTGGACCGTGATGTCGAGGCGATCATCCGCACCCACGCACGCGACCGGAAGGTCGCGCAATAGTTCCTGGATACAGCCGAAGCATTGGCGGAGCTTGGCGAGTTCGATCTTGCGATCGACTGGGCGAGGCAGGCGCTCGATGTCGGCCCAGACCATCAGTCGCTGAAGGCTGGCGAGTACTGGTGCACGTTGCTGGCCGAGCACCGTCCCGTCGAGTTGCTCGCGGCACGGCTGGAGGTGTTCCGGCGCTGGCCCTCGTCCACCACCGCCGCGCGCCTGTACCGCGACGCGGTCGAAAAATGGCCGCAGCACCGCGACGAGGTCATGCAGCGGCTCGCGGCCAGCCCGCGTGATGCGGTGTTGTTCGCGTTGCTGTCGCTCAAGGACGTGCAGTACGCGTGGGAGCTGGCCCACGCCCTGGCCTTGGACGACGATCGCACGTGGAGTGACCTGGTCAAGGCGTACGAGAAGGTCGACGCCCTCGCCGTCCTACCGGTGCTGAATCGCCTCGTCCTGATCGAGCTAGCTGAGACCGGTGCGCAGCACTACCAGATCGCCGCACGCAGGCTGAAGAAGATGCGCACGCTCGCCGCCGGGTCCGAATACGCGCCCGAGATCGACCATTTCATCGCCGAGCTGCGCGAGGCGCCAACCGTCGGCGGCCGCGGCTGCAGCAGGAGTTCGACCGTGCCGGTCTGCCCTGATAAGGGCGCTCAGATGTCGGAGCTGGTGACGGCGTTCGCCTCGACGAAGGCGTCGACGTCGGCGGGGCGGAACCGCAGCTGACGCGCGATCCGCGACGCAGGCAACCGACCCTGCCGCACCTCGTCATAGATGAAGTCCTTCGAGACGACGAGGTACTCGCACAGGTCGTCGACCGTGAGCAGCTTCTCCGCGGCGTCGGCGGCGAGCGCGCGGTTCTCGATCGTCGTCATCGCAGCACTCCTTGTCGGACCGGTGCCGGGAATGTTCCTCGGGTGCACTCCGGCGGGTGCAGCCCAGTAGAACAAGTGCCTACGCCACCGCCCCTGCCCACGCGTGGGATCCGGTGTCACCTCGTGCTGCGTAGGGCCACGCGGCGCGCTGAAGCCAGCGGGAGACGCCAGTGGCGCGGAGCCGGCCGAACAGAAAATGTGGCAGGGGATAGCACCGACGACACCCCTGCTCACCGGCGGGGACCGGGATGGACGCTCGGTGTCTGTTCGGCCATGCGGCCGTGGTCGGGCGGCGGCGCAGGCAGCGGCCTTGGCTCGTACGGGCATGGTGCGGCGGGCTTGGGCGGCCGCGCGTGCGGCGATGTCGGGCGCTCGCCGACAGCGTCGATGAGGCGGTACGCGAGGGCCGCGGCGGGCTCTTCGATCGGAAGCGGTCGGCCGGTGGCGATGCCTGGCAGCTCGCCGCGGTCGATGCCAGCTTGGCGGGCCGCGGCGATCTGGCGGGCGAGTATCGGCCATTGCGGGTCTGCGGTGATGCCGGGGTGGATCGCTTCGGCGAGCCGGGTCACCGCCGGTTCGAGTGTGGTCTGGAGGTCGCGGGCTGCGGTGACGCGTCGGTCGAGCCGCCGCTGGACATGGCTGCCCGCGCGATCGTTCGCGGGCTGTCCGGTCGCGCGCAGGTCCGTATCGGGGATGTCGCGTGCTGCCCGCCAGACCGCGAGGTCACGGGTGAGGCTGACATCGCTCAGCGTCGGGACGGCCCAGGCAGGTGCGGTCTCCGGCGTCCAACTTGTCGCGGTAGCGCGTACCGCGGAGCCGTGGTGGTTGATGAGTTCGTTGCGGCGGGCGAAGTAGCGGCCCCAGAAGTCGACCTCGGCAAGCTGGCGCGGGATCGGCGGCAGCCAGGGAAGTGGTCCGGTGGCTCGGTGGTGCGCGTCGAGACGGCTGGCGAGGATGGCGGCGAGGTCGCGGGTGCGGTCGCGACGGACGAGCAGCGCCTCGTCATGCAGCACTTGGCCCGCATTTACTCCGTTGAGGACGAGCCGCTGGATCTGGGTGTTGAGCGCTGGCCATGCCGGATATTCGGTGATGCCAGGGACGGCGTTGTCGGCGCGTGCCTCGATCCGGGCCAGGCCCTCGGGTCCGAGGACGGATTCGCCGGCGACGCCGAGCGCATCGAGGTACTCGGCGCACGCCTTGCGAAGCAGCGGGACGGGGTCGCGTTCCTCTCGGCGGGCGCTGGCGGCAGACACGGCGGAGTCGTCGCGCTCGACCACGCGGGTCAGGATTCGACCGGCGGTCGGGGCGGACGGCGTCGCGTCCATGACGTCGGGTCGCTGCCGATGCTGACGTCGAGGTACACGTGGTTGGCGTGCCGGCCGCGGGTCAGGGCGACGTAGAGCAGCTGCCGGGACTCGTCGCCGGTCAGCGACAGCGTGGCTGGTGTCGACGGTATGCCCTGGGCGCCGTGCACGGTGGAGGCGTAGCCGAGTTGGACGTGCTGGCGACGTAGTCGGCGGGCAGGGTGACGCGCCTGCGCGGATGCGCGTGCCGGACGTTGAGTGCGCCGTCGGGACGGACCGAGGTGACGGTCCAGCGGTCGCCGTTGGTCGACCCAGTCGGTGGCTGACAGCGTGAGACGGCGGTCGTTGCGTCGAGTGATGATCGAGTCGCCGCGCTGACCATCGTCCCGTCGGTGATCGCGCACGCGACGTCTCGCCGGAACCGGGCAGCCGCCAACCGAGCTGCCTGCGGCCCGAGTGTTCAGCTCGCGGACCTGTTCCTGGTGGATGCGAGCAGGAGCGAGTCTAGGCCGGCATCACGGTCGGCCGACCAGGCAGCGAAGGCCTGATCGGCGGTGGTCGTGTCGTCGCCGACGTGGATGCGCCCGTGGTCGAGGTAGTACGCGATGCCGGCAGGTCGCCGTCGGCGGATCGCGAGCGAGGCGGCGGCTTCGGCGCGGTTCGGGCTGCCGTCAGCGTGCGTGAACCGGCGGACCTCGGACAGGGTGACCGCGCCGTGGGTGCGGTCGAGGTCGCGCAGCACGCCTCCGGCGCCGATCGCGGCGAGCTGCCGGTCGTCGCCGACCAGCCGGACGGAGCCTCCGCGGCGCAGCGACGTAGATCGATCAGCGGTGGCGAGCTCGAGGGTGCCGGCCATACCGGCCTCGTCGACGATCACGAGGTCCCCGGTCGATCGCGTCGACCCAATCGGGCACGGCGCTGCCGGTCGTGATGGCGTGGACGAGTTTGGCGAGCGTGTCCGTCGGTACGTCTCGCCGAGTCTCCTCGCGGAGCACGCCGCGCCGCCGCGGCCGACGGCGCCAGCCCAATGACGGTGTTCGCCGCTGCGGCCCAAGCGTCGGCCAGTGCACGCATGGTGATGGTCTTGCCGGTGCCCGCCGGCGCGAGCGCGAGCTGCACCCGGGCGCCGGAGGTGGCGAGTTGCCGGACCATCTGGAGCTTGGTCGGGGCCGAGCGGGACGCCGTTCGCCACGGCTTCGAGCAGCGCCAGGTCGACGCTCGGCGGCTCGAGACGCGGCCGTCCTGGCGGCCGCCTCCCCCAGGATGCGCCGCTCGGCATCGAGGATCGCGGCGGAGGTGTAGCGGCGGGATCCGGCGACCTCGTACACCGACGAACCGTTCGCGCGCCGCAGTTCCGGCGGCTCGTCGATCACCGGCGGCACGGTGAGCAGAACCGAGTTCGTTGGCGACAGAGCGCGGTCGGTCACCGCGTCGACGAGAAAGTCCGGCACGGCGGCAAGGCGGCGACACGCCCGCTCGGCCTCGGCACGCACGTGATGCTCTTGCCACGTGGCCCGGGACGCCTCAACGGTCGTGATGACCTGCTGGGCCAGGATGTCGACATCGGCCGTCGGCGCCGGACGCGGATGCGTGGCCGATGACCCGGCGCACGAGTCGTCCACCCGCCCTGCTCCGCCGAGGATCTCGCCGGCGTCGGCCCTCCAGGTCCGGCGTTGCTCGGCCTCCGATCGCGGTTCATGCTTCGCCGCCCGCGTGGACAACGTCGCTTGCTGAGCCAACTCCTGCCGCTCGATGACCGTCGGCGGACGGGAGTGCTCCTCCTGGAACCGGCGCGCCAGGACGGCGAGCTCGGCCTCGATGTCGCCCCGCCGCGATGACCAGAACCGAAGCAACTCCTCGTCGACTCCGACGATCTCGCGGACGCCCGCTTGCCGTCGGCGGCGTCCCCGCGGTCGGCGAACCGGACGCCGAGCCGCTCGACGAGCAGCGCTTCCAGCCGGGTGTTGTAGTGCTCGGATGCGGCGACCTTGTTCCTGTACAGGGCCCGTCCGTCCAGCGACAGCCATCGACCATCGACGGTGCAGACCTTGTTCGAGACGGCGACGTGGGTGTGCAGATCGGGATCGCCGGCGCGGGAGTCGCGGTGCGTGAAGGCGGCCGCGATCAGCCCGGTGACCTCGACCTGGGCGATGCCGTCGGCGCCGCCGCGGGTGTAGGCGGCGTGCTTCTCCAGCCAGCCGATCGTGTCCTGACGGCCTCCTCGTGGACGCGCGCGATCGTCTCGGCGAGCCGACGTGGCGCGATCGCCCATAACGCCGACACGCTCTTGACCGGCAGAACGTCAGGTCGTAGCCGGCCACCGGCAGTGGCGCCGGCCGCGAGATCCGGGCCAGGTAGCCGGAGATCTCGCGGGCATCGAGTGGGCCGCGGCCGTGTTCGGCGCGGAACATCGTGCGCCAGCTCGGTGCGGATCCGCGCCCGTTCCGCCGCCGGGACTACCGCGTGCGGCCGCTCGCCGCGCGATGTGTTGAACTCGCGGTAGCGGGCGGCGAGCACCGTCTGGAACTCGCTCGGCTCGAACAAGTGGTACGCGTGACCCAGCTTCGTCGCCCGATCCAGCGCACGGCCGTGAACCCCTTCGCGCTGCAGTCGCCGCTCGATGACGTCGGCGTTCGGGTGGCGTCCTTCGCCGAACAGGGCGGTCATCTGCGCTTCGGTCACGATGCCGACCACGCGAAATTCCGGCATGCTGCCGTCCAACGACTCCAAGCCGCTACCCAGCCATACGCCGGGCGACTCACCTTTCTGCTCGTAGTAGGCGCCGAGTGAATCTCGTAGCCACGATGGGTGTCGTCCGCTGCCGCAACCTGGCGCGTCAGGTACGTGTACCCGTCGCCGGCTGACAGCTTGTGCAGACTCATCACGCCGCGCACGGTGACACTCGCCCATGACAGGCGAGCCTCGCGATGATCTTGTTAGGCAGCCTCCGCGGCTCGAAATGCACCAGGTGTGCCGTTTCGGTTCGTTAAGAGCGACGTGTGAGGCGACAACGTTCGTGATTGCGTTGTGGTCGGGAGCGGGTGAGACTGCCGCGGTGAGCTGACGATCTTGCGCCGGGCCTTTACGAGGAGCTCGTGAGCGCGGCTCTCGTTGGCCGGCTAGCGTCGATCGAGGATGCGTTGGTCGAGCGGATCGTTCTTCGGCCGGCCGATGCAGCCGACCGCATCGCGCAGCACCTCGCTCGTGAGGTGGTGCGCGGCCATCGACGCCGTCCCCGAGGCCGAACGCGTCGCGACCGGGATCGAGGTGGCGCGGCAGGCTGATCGACGAGATTGCGCAGCGACTGCCACGGTCGGGGGCCGCGACCGCGACGCCGACCGACCCGGCGACCGTTCTCCCGCGATCGGCGAGTGGAGACCCGACGGCAGCGTCCGGATGCCCGGCCGTGCCGCTCATCCCGCTGCTCGACACGACGCTGCTCACCAATGCGCCGGGCGAGCCGCGCGTGGGCAGCCAGATCCTCACCGAGATCGACTCGGCGGACTCGATCGATGTCGTGATGGCGTTCATCCGGCGCAGCGGCATCGCTACCGCTCGCTCGACGCGCTGCGCGCCCACTGCGCGGGCGGCGGCGAGCTGCGCGTGCTCACGACGACCTACACGGGGTCGACCGAGGCCGCGGCGCTCGACCGCTTCGCGACGCTGGGCGCCGAGGTCCGCGTCTCGTACGACATGACGCACGACGCGGCTCCACGCCAAGGCGTGGCTGTTCCACCGGCGCTCGGGCTTCTCGACGGCCTACATCGGCTCGTCGAACCTCACGCACTCGGCGCAGGTCAGCGGGCTCGAGTGGAACGTGCGCGTGTCGGGCGCGCGAAATCCGGATGTCATCGACAAGGTCGCCGCGGTGTTCGAGAGCTACTGGGAAGCGGCGACTTCGTGCCGTACGACGCGCGAGCAGTTCCGTCGCGCGCACCGAGCGGCACGGCGAGCCGCGACGCCGTCGGTCCTGCTCAGCCCGATCGAGCTGCGCCCCGAACCGTTCCAGGAGCGACTGCTCGAGCAGATCGCGCTCTCGCGCGAGCGCGGCCACCACCGGAATCTGCTCGTCTCGGCCACGGGCACGGGCAAGACCGTGATGGCGGCCGTCGACTACGCGCGCCTGCGCGACGATGCTGCCGCGCGCGCGGCTGCTGTTCGTCGCCCACCGCGAGGAGATCCTCGACCAGAGCCTCGCGACCTTCCGCCACGCCCTGCGTGATCACGGCCTTCGGCGAGCTGTGGGTCGGCGGCGAGCGGCCCGCGGCGCTTCGAGCACGTCTTCGCCTCGATCCAGAGCCTCAACGCCGCCGGGCTCGACGACCTCGACCCGGACCACTTCGACGTCGTGATCGTCGACGAGTTCCACCACGCCGCGGCGCCGTCCTATCGCGCGCTGCTCGAGCACGTCGAAGCCCGCGAGCTGCTCGGCCTGACGGCGACGCCCGAGCGCAGCGACGGGCTGCCGCTGCTCGACTGGTTCGACGGCCGGATCGCCGCCGAGCTGCGGCTGTGGGACGCCATCGATCAGCACCGGCTCGTCCCCGTTCGCCTACTACGGCATCCACGACGGGCTCGACCTGCGCGACGTGCCCTGGCGGCGCGGCCGCGGCTACGACGTCGACGGCGCTGAGCAACCTGCTACACCGCAACGACGCCTGGGCCCGGCTCGTGCTCACGCAGATCGACGCACGACGTCGACGATCCGCAGCGATGCGCGCGCTCGGGTTCTGCGTCAGCGTCGAGCACGCGCGGTTCATGGCGCGCGTCTTCCGCGAGCGCGGGCATCGCCGCCGACGCGGTCTGGGCCGACAGCCCCGACGAGCGAGCGGCAGCGCCGCGCTCGCGCGACCTCGCCGCGCGGACGCGTCAACGTCGTCTTCTCGGTCGACCTCTTCAACGAGGGCATCGACGTGCCGGCCGTCGACACCCTGCTGATGCTGCGGCCGACGGAGAGCCCGACGCTGTTCCTGCAGCAACTCGGCCGAGGGCTGCCCGAGCCCCGGCAAGAGCGTCTGCACCGTGCTCGATTTCGTCGGCACGCACCGCCAGGAGTTCCGCTTCGACCTGCGCTTCCGCGCGCTGCTCGGCGGCACACGGTCCGACATCGCGCGCGCGGTGAAGGACGGCTTCCCCGTAGCGCGCCAGCAGCGGGGCGCCCGCGTCGCTCACACCCTGGACGACGTCTGCGTCATACCGCTCGCCGGAGCGGCAGCAGACGAGATGACTGAGCGCCGAGAACGCCATGGCCTTCCCTTATCTGAACGTCTTGACGAATAGATTTTTACGGCACTTGAGTTCGGTAGCGACGGCGTCGAAGTCTTCTCGGGGTGGTGAGCTCGCGGAAGGTCACGGGGCGTGACAGCAAAGATGTTCATCCTGACGTTGTTCGGCGCGATGATCGCGCCGACCTTCTTGTCCGCGGCCAGATCGCCGTCGCCCCTCGAGCAAAGGACCTCGTCATGACCGAAGCCCGGGCACCTTTCCCCAGATCGTCAAAAAAAGCCTCGGTCGCAGCATTCGCACGACCGATGAATACCTGCACAGCACCCGGCCGCGAACAACATCAAAATCACCCCCTACACCGAAGCGCGGCATAACCAATCTCGACCCTGAGCTGGAATTGCGTATGACTCACAATTGGAGCGCTAGCGAACCGTACTCGAAATGATCTTGAATAGCTGGGGTCATCGGTCTCGGTTGGAATCCCCTGTTGCGTAAGGGAGTCGTCGATGTTCCCAAACCGACGTTACTAATCGACTGTGAAATATCGGATGCAGATGTGACTCACACACTCCGGCTGACCTCGCACAGTTCTCTGACGGAGTCCGCGTGAAAGCGAGACGTCGTCGAACGACGTAGGCCCGCGCTGCATGAGCATTCGTTGCCATAGCGCAAAGATTGCTCCTCATCATCTGTTCATTCCCACCTGACGGCGACCAGCTGGGCATACTTGGCCTCGACGAACCCGAACGGCTCCCCGCAATGCGTGTCGGTTTCGTCCACGCCGCGTTCGCGATCGCCGCGGAGCCGCGGACGCCGATGCCGGCACACGGGGCGAACAGGTTCGGGTCCGGGTGACGGGTCGCTCGCCGCGCAGCCGCCGACCACCCGTCTCGCTCGGCACACCCCCCGTGGAGCGACGGATGGCGAGCGAGCAGGTCCGCGGCACAATGCCACGCAGTGTCGCGTGCAGGCCGTGCCGCGGTCCTGCAGGTCAGAAGGTCACGCTCCTGCTCGATCCGCCACGAAGGCTGATCGACGCATCACGGGCAGCAACGGCTGAACGACCACCCCCTTTCCGATGGCGACCTCACGTGGTGCGCGTTGCGCAGCGGTCGATCAGAACGTGGTCGCTGGTGCGGCCAGGTTGCTGTTCACGTCACCGAACAGCACGGCTGCAGATCCGGCGCCGGCGCTGCCGCCGCTGATCGTCTCCTGCCCGGCGAACATCGGCTCGTTGAACAGCGACCCGTTCATCGGGAAGCCGATCGCGAAGACGCCAACGGCATGCCCGGGGGCGACGAACGATGTGGAGATATAGTCGCCGACCATTGCGCCCTGGCTCGTCGGGGCGATCCAGCCCAGCTGCATGGGATCGCTGAGCGTCTGCGGCGAGCTCCACGTCTGCCCGTTGTTCAGCGACGACACGAACCCGACCTGGATCGTGCACGACAGACCCACGCAGCCAGCTGGCTTCTGGAAGTAGTAGGTCAGCGCAAGCGCGGTGCTCGCCCCAAAGGTTGTGCGGTCGACGCCCAGGCCCGGGATGAAGTGGTCGATGTTGCTGCCCACCGGGTCGATGGGAATTCGGCTGAGCGGCGACCAGGTGGTGCCGTCCGCGGAGCTGCTCAGCACGATGTCGTTGGCCTTGCCGCCCGGTTCGAAGCGGTAGTCCTGCCACACCACATACACGACCCCAGCCGCATTGATCTCGGCCGACGGCAGCGGCGAGGTACGCAGGCCCGGCACGTCGTGTGACGCGACCGTTGAGATCCGCACCGAGCGGTTCCAGGACAGCCCACCGTCGTCGGAGGTGAAGGCCCGGATGCCTTGTCCGTGATTGACCCCTCGAACGGAACGACGACTCGGCCGTTCGGCTGCACGACGGCTGCCCGCCCAGGCCGTGGACGGTGTCAGCTGTCGCCAACGGCGGCCCCAGGTCAGCCCGCCGTCGGTGGACGTGCACATCTGCACCAGGTCCCGGCGCTGGCATTGTCGAACTCGGTGTAGCAGTTGCCGTAGAACGGGCTGGTCGGCGTGTTGTCGCAGACGCTCCAGTTCTTGTCGTAGAACACGCCGTTGGCCGCGATAACGACCGGGTTGCTCCAGGTCAGTCCGCCGTCGGTCGAGCGGCTGGTCATCACGTCCACGACGCCACCACCCGAGAAGTGCGCGCCGAGCCAGGAGATCAGCCAGACCCCGTGCCGGGCGTCGAAGGCAACGGATGGGTCGCTGACCGCGAAGAACGGCCCGGTCGGGTCGGAAGCGGGCGTGGTGGCCGGCAAGAAGCCGTGCGTCCAGGTGACCCCGTCGTTGAGGCTTGTGGCCCAGCCGATGTCGCTGGAGCCGCCGTTGAACACCCGCCCGGTCTGGAACGTGGCGACCACGGTGGATCCGAACGCGAACGTGTCCGGCTCCACCTCGGTGGCATGCGCCGCTGTCGGCATGGTGTTCGGCGCGAACGGGTCGGAGCTGATTTGTGTGACGGTGATCTGCGCCTGCGCGGGCGCAGCCACCGCGAACGCCGCCGTCACCACGGCAGCGAACAAGGCAATGCGAATTGGAGACATGACATTCCCCGTCCATCGCTGGCTAAGAAGTGATCGGAAGCCACCGCCGGTAGCGGCGCCTCGTCGTCGAACCGGGCGCACTGCGGGGACGTGCGGGCCCGCGCGCGTCCCCCGAGCCGTCCAGGCGGCCGGGAGGCCCGCGCGGAGGCCCGGCCCACAACCAGCCGGACCCACCGGCTCCGCCCCACCCCACAGTTGCCGCACACCCTTCGCGAGGGGTACCTATTGACTGCGACCGCCAGCGTTGCCACCGATGACCGCAGGTGTCAATGGCAGCGCCGGAACAAGGTCTACGCCGCGCGCCCGATACAGCCCACTGCGCCGACGGCTATCCCGCCGATCCCGAAGCTCTCAACGATCGAGCGGATCCCGCAGAGGCTCGGCTCACCGGCTACGTCAATCACCATCCGCTGCCATGAAGCCGTTGCGCCCCGATGCGCGGATGCCGCCGCCAGCCGAAGGCGTCGTTGAGCGCCAGACGACCGCCTCCCAGCGAACACGGGATGGCGCACTCGACCGACAACACGGCGTTCACCCGTTCCGCTCCTTATGCCGAGGAGGTTCTATGCCTGTCTCGCGTCTACTGCACATCCCAGGCATCGGCGTTGACCAGGTAGGCGATACCGCCGACGCCGCCAATGACCCGGACATCCTGCGCTTAGAAAACCTCAACACCGATCTAGCTCCGCCGCGGATCGTCGTCGACGACACCGTCGCGCCATTGAAACGCCGCGGCGAACTCCCCCTGCCTCCAGGGACACTTGCCACTGCGCTGGGCAGTCGGGCGTGATGTCGGCAGGCCCGTCGTTCATTGCGGTGAGGCACCGGCTGGCGGCCAGACCTGCCTGGCCAGCGCCGGTGACGACGGTTCGGTGAGGCGGATAGCTGCTGCATGGGATGCGGGCTGCCCGCCCGGCCGGCTGCGGGCCGGGACGGACCGCCCGGCGGGAGGCGATGAGGTGGCCCTCAGCCGGCGTCGACGTCGATGACGACCGGGCACCGTTCGTGACGACGTCGAACACGGCAGACCGCCGGCGGGACTGCTCCACCACCGAGCGCAGCTTCTCGGGGTCGTCGCCGCGCAGTCTGAAGCCCACCCTGATCTGCTGGTAGCCGTTGCGGACCTGGTCAGACAGCCCGAGGACGCCCAGCAGGTCAAGGTCGCCCTCGACGGTCGAGGAGACCTCGGTGAGAGTGACGCCGCGGGCCGCGGCGATGGTGGCGATACCTGCGGTGAGGCAGGCGGCCAGTGCGTGCAGCAGGTATTCGGCCGGTGTCGGGCCGTTGTCCGCGCCGACCAGCACGGGCGGGTGGTCGGCGGTGAAGGTGAACGGCTGGCGGTGCGTCATCTCCTGCTTGGCGCCGTGGAATCCGTGGATGGTCGAGCGGTTGTGGGTCCCGCTCACCCAGGTGTTGTGGCCCGGAAGCGGAACTTCGCGATCTCGGGATCGCCCTTCACCGCGTCGAGGGTGGCGAACAGGGTCGCGGTGTCCACGCCATTGCGCGTCGGCTCGCTTGCCTGCGCAGCGGCCATTTCGGTGGTGGTCATTGTGCTATTTCTCCTTTTGGGTTGTCTGGTGCTGCTGTGCTGAGGGGTGATGAGTTCGGGGTTCCGCGCGGTGGCCTCCTTCCCTGTGGCGGTGGCGAGTCAGGCGGTGGCCCGGTGGCACTCGCCGGGAACCAGCGGGGTGGCCAGCGCCACCGCCTCGTTGTCGATGGCGGCGCTCAGCTGCTCTTGCAACTCGATGAACGCCGGCGCCGCCGGATAGGCCGCCAGGCGGCAGGTGATGTCGAAGATGTCTCGTAGCGCCTGGTCGCGCTGCTGCTGGTAGCGCGCGAGCGCGGTGCTCTCCTCGGCATCGCCGCTCAGCGCCTGGTCCAGCGCGACGGCCAGGAACTCCGCGTCGCGGAACGCGTCGCTGATGCCGTGGGCGGTGACGGCGTCGCGGTGATAGCCAGCATCCCCGACCAGCGCCCAGCCCGAGCCGAACGCGTGGCGCACCTGGTTGGGCTGGCGCAGCATGCCCTGCACCGGCGAGGTGCGGCGGGCGCCGCGCAGTCGCTCGACCAGCCCGGGGGCGGAACGCGCGAGCAGTTCGCCAAAGGCCTCCTCGCGCGAGGAAGCCCTGCGGCGGGCCGCCTTGGCGTCAGCGGAGGGAGTGCAGACCCAGATGCACGCCCCGCGTCGTGGGTCGGGAACACCCCGGCGAACGACCGCTCGGCCACAAAGAGCCGCGCCATGCTCTGCGTAGTACGCGTACTTGGGCCGCGCCGCCCGGGAGGCGGCGCTGGCTGATCCCAGCTCTGGCCGAGCGGGCGACCTGCGACCGCAGGCCGTCGGCGCCGATGACGTAGCGGCCGCGCAGATCAACCGGAGCACCGGCGCGGTCATATCCGCTTATCCCCACGACCCGGCCGCCGCTGTCGCGCTGCACGCCGGTCACGGTGACGCCCGTGCGCACGTCCGCGCCGGCCTGCCGCGCGGCGGCCGCGATGATCGTGTCCAGCACGTACCGCCGGGGCGTCACGACGAGGTCGACACCGGCCTTGTGCTTGATCGTGTGGCTCACCGATTCACCACCGGCGTGGAAGATGACCTGCCTGAGGGCCGGAGCGCCGCTGGCCAGGACCGGGCCGAGCAGCCCCCAGCGGCGGAGCTGGACGACGCCGCTACGGGCGATCGAGTGCGTCGACACGGCGTCGCTGGGAAATGACGCCTGGTCCACGACCACCAGGTCATGCCCGAGGCGAGCCAGCAGCATGGCGGTGGATGCCCCGGCGACTCGCGCCCCCACGACGGCAACGTCGTGACGACTCCGGTTCGAGACGTGCATGGTGGGGTCGCTCCCGTCCAAATCGATTGCAGGTGCTTCAGCTCGGCAGCAGCGCAGTCGTGATCCACAGGGTCGGCATGCCAGCCAGGATTGCGGCACGCGGCGAGCCGGTGCGCAAGACGGCAATGACGGCTATGGCGACCGCGGCCAGCGGCCCTACGGCCTGTGTGGCCCCCAGGCCCCGGCAGGCTGTCGCGACACCGGCGGCAGCCAGGGCAGCGAACGCCGCCGGGGCGACGAGAACCGAGGCTCGTTCCAGGTATGCCGGCATCGTGATCCGGCCGGCGAGCACGATCATGCTGAGCCGGAACAGGTAGCTGCCCAAACCTGCGGCCAGGATGACGATCCAGGCATTCACCGCCGTACCTCCGTGGCTGGCTGAACCCGGTGCGTGGACTGGGTCGGCCCATTTCGTTGTGCGGTGAGACCGGCGGTGATGCCCGCAGCGATTGCCAGCACTATGCCGAGCTGTAGCGGCGCCGAAAGTGCCAGCAGCGCGACGGTCGCTGCGGCGAAGATCGCTCGGCGCAGCGCTGGACTGGCAAGCTTGCGGGCCACCTCACCGACGAGGAACAGGGGCGTCACGAACTCGAGGTGAAGCCACGCCGGCAAGCCTGCGCCTACCGTTGCGCCGGCGCCGATGGCAGCGAGCCAGGACACCCAGAGCAAAACCGCCCCGCCGAGGTAGTGAGCGTGCCCGCGGCCCCGGCCGAGCCGCTCGTATCCGTCAAGCCCGACCGCGAACGATGGATCGATGAGCAGATAGGCCGCCAGGAACTGCCACCACCGCGGTGTGCCGCGCCAATGTCGGGCCATCGTCGCGGAGTAGAAGATGAGCCGGACGTTGATGACCAATGCGGCGGCTACCACGACCATGGGGGCCGCTCCGGCGTTCAGCATCCCGATCGCCGCCAGCTGCGCACTGCCGGAGTAGACCAGCGGGCCGGTCAGCCACCCGGCCAGCGTGGGGACATCAGCCTGTGCAGCGCTGACGCCGATCACCAACCCGAAGGGGACAACCCCGGCCAGCCACGGCATCATCGCCCGGGCACCCGCGGCAATTTCGCGGCGGTCGGCTCGAAGGCTGATCACGGCCTCTCCTGTGCGTTGGGCCCGCCTAGCGGCGGGGACCTAATCGGACTCGTGCACCAATGTGCGCGCTCGGCCGGCCCCAGCCTTGGAGGAAATATGGAGAACACTTGGAGACAGCGCCGCGGCCGTCGCAGATGAGACGCTGGTGAACCCAGAGGGGTTACCGTGGCAGGGAGCTTTCTTGATCTTCGTGTTCGGCGACTGCGAACTTGATCTCGACCGGTTCGAGCTGCGCCGGGCCGGGCGCCGCTGTCCGGTTGAGCCACAGGTGTTCGACCTCCTCGCCGTGCTGATCAGGGAACGGCACCGGGTCGTGCCCAAAGAGGAGTTGCTCGACACCGTCTGGGGCAATCGCTTCGTGAGCGACTCGGCGCTAACCAGCCGAGTCAAGGCGGCACGTCAGGCGATCGGGGACGACGGACGCAGCCAGCGGCTCATCCGCACCGCCCACGGACGCGGCTACCAGTTCATCGCGCCGCTGGATGAGGCGGCCCAAGCCGATCCGGCCGTTAGCGTCTCGCCGGCCCCGCCCATGCAGGAGATCCGATTCTGCGCCGCAGGCGACGGCACCCGCCTTGCCTACGCGACAGCGGCGCAGGCCCGCCGCTGGTGAAGGCCGCGAACTGGCTCAGCCACCTCGCCTACGACTGGGAAAGCCCGGTGTGGCGGCATTGGCTGGCCGAGTTGTCGCGCCGGTTCCACCTCATCCGGTATGACGAGCGAGGTTGCGGGCTGTCCGACTGGGACATCGGACGGTTCTGGTTCGACGACTGGGTGGACGACCTCGAGGCCGTCGTCGACGCCGCCGGGCTGGACCGGTTCCCGCTGCTCGGCATCTCCCAGGGCGGCCCGTCGCTATCGCCTACGCGGTGCGCCACCCGCAACGCGTCAGTCACCTGGTGCTGCTCGGCTCATTCGCCCAAGGACGGCGCAAACGCGCCAGCACATCCGACCAACTCGAGCTCGCCGAAGCCCACATCGAGATCGTCCGCCTGGGCTGGGGCCGTCCCGACCCGATGTACCGGCAGATCTTCGTACCCGCTTCCTGCCCGACGCCACCCAAGAGCAGTGGCGCAGTTTCGACGAGCTTCAGCGGCGCTCGACATCCCCGGAGAACGCATGGCGATTCGTCGACACATTCGCCAACATCGACATCACGAGCCTGGCGCCCAAGCTCAGCGTCCAACGCTGATCATGTGCTCCCGCCGGGAGCCTGACAATCGCTTTGAACAGTCAAGGCTGCTGGCCGCACTAATCCCGAACAGCCGTCTGGTCCCACTCGACAGCAGCAACCACCTGCTGCCTGAACGCGATCCCGCCTGGAAACACTTCCTGACCGAGATCGACCGGTTCCTGACCGGCAGCAAATGAGACCGGCAGTCGCGACCACACCGTCGACCGTGTACACCCTGGCTACCGGCGTCGTTGTGGTGCACCAGGCCGCTCAGGTGGGTGACACCGTCGCGGGCGCGGGTCCAGATCGCCTGCTCGATGGTGTCCAGCACCAGCTCGGTGCGCATGGACGTCGACCCGCGCCAGCCGAGGATGCGACGCGCGTAGGCGTCGATCACGAACTGATACGTAGACCATCCCCCGACCAGGTCGACACGTAGGTGTAGTCGGCCACCCAGAG
>CAVVJA010000011.1:0-345676 GCA_963748415.1 uncultured Actinomycetota bacterium
CCATTCACGAATATCGACTACCAGCGATCTAAGCCCCTTCGACTGTCCACGTCAGTGCGTACGCAGAATAACCGGCGCCCGGCTTTACGCGGACCGGTTGGTCCGGCAGGAGTTCTACGCTTAGGCCGATCGAGCTCAGACCACCTGGTTGCGTAGTTGTTCTTCGCCACGCCACAGGCGTTCCAGGTTCTCACGCAAGATCTCGATCACATTGTCTTCGTAACGGCGGGTCTCGCCTGCCGTATGAGGGGTGATCAGCACATGCTCCATTCCCCACAGCGGCGAGCTCACGGCAAGCGGCTCTTCCGTCGTGACATCGATGGCGGCGCCGGCGATGCGGCGTGCGGCAAGCGCCTGAGCAAGAGCCACCTCGTCGACGACCCGTCCGCGAGCCACGTTTACGAGATGCGCCGAGGGTTTCATCCGACCAAGCGCTTCGGCGTCGATGAGCTTCTCGGTCTCCTTGGTCAGCGGACAAGTGAGCGACGACAAAATCGGCCTGGGGCAAGAGGGTCTTGAGCTCGCTCATGGTGTACACCGCATCCGCCGCGCCGCGACCGGCGGTCGGATCACGCCGAAGCCCAACGACACGCATATCGAAGGCTTTGGCGAGCTGGGCGAGGCGGCCGCCGATCTGCCCTAGCCCGACGACCAGAAGCGTTTTGCCGCCGAGCTCGTCCTCCCGCTGAGAGGTCGCCGATCATGCCGCGCCAGACCCGTTGTGCCTGGTTATCACGCGCTTCGGGAAGCCGGCGGCTCAACGCGAGGATCAGAGCCATCGCGTGCTCCGCGACGGCGCGGTAGTTGACACCGCGCGCGCTGGCAAGACGGATGCTCCGCTTCGCCAACTCTTCGCGCGGGAATTGGTCGGTGCCGGCGCCGATTGCCTGTATGTAGCGGAGCTTCTTCGCCCGGTCGAGAAGGCTGTCTCTGCCATAGCCCGGAGATCACCAGCACATCGGCATCGCCGACCCGATCCGCCAAGGTCTCGGGATCTGCGGACCGCGAAGCTGTCGATGTCGGTAGCGAGGGCCGAAAACCGCTCATGCAACTGATAGGCGACGTGGGCAAAGCAGATTGTCAGCTCATTCTTAGGGGGAAGCATCGCCGCACTCCGTTCCATGACCAGCGAAAGGGCACCTGACCCCGTTTGTTCTGACACCGGTTGCCTTGTGGTACCATCGCCAGCGACACATGTCGCCACCCTCCCGACCTGGCGCCCCGCCTGCGCCGCATCATCCACATCGACAATGGACGCTTTCTACGCATCCGTGGAACAGCGCGACGATCCGGCGCTGCGCGGGGTTCCCGTCGCTGTTGGTGGCGCGGGAGCACGCGGTGCGGTGGCGGCCGCAAGTTACGAGGGCGCAAGTTTGGGGTGCATTCTGCGATGGCCTCGCTGACAGCCCGGCGCAAGTGCCCGGAGCTTTTGTTTGTGCCGCCGCGCTTTACGCTGTCAAACTTCGATGCCGCAACAGTCGCGGAGAGCCGCCAGACGGTTCTCGCTTTGGCAAGATGACAAGCCAAGCCCGACCTGCCCCACCATCAAGCGGAAAGCTCCTCGGTGCAATGCGGCCACTTGAAAGGTTCAAGGAGATGAGGACAGCATCCAATGACCGATGAACTTCGCGACAAGGCCCGGGCACTCGGGCTCGATCGTTTGACCGACCAACACCTGGAGCAATTCGCGCGGGCAACCGCGGGGATGGAGCACCACCTGAAGCGTCTGCCGCGCAACATGCCGCCGGCGCAGGAGCCAGCGCACATCTACCGGGCGAAAGTGCCATGAGCGGCGACCTCGCTTATCTCGGCCTGGCCGAAGCCGCCGAGCTGATCCGCGACAAGAAATTGTCGCCGGTGGAGTATACGGCGGCTCTGTTGGCACGGATCGAGCGCCACGACCCCAGGCTCAACGCCTTCATCGCGTTGATGCCGGAACGAGCACTCGCTGCAGCCCGGGCGGCCGAAGTCGAGATCACCGCCGGTCATTGGCGCGGGCCGTTCCATGGTATGCCCTATGCGCTCAAGGACATCATCGACGTCGAGGGGATCGCGACGACGGCGCATTCGCGGGTCCTGGCAGACAACGGCGCCCGCTCTCACGCTGCGGTCACCGAGAGGCTCGAAGCCGCCGGCGGGGTGTTGCTCGGCAAACTCTCGACCCATGAATTCGCCATTGGTGGCCCATCCTTCGATTTGCCCTGGCCGCCGGCGCGCAACCCGTGGAATCGCGACCATTTCTGCGGCGGCTCCTCAAGCGGCAGCGGTGCCGGTCTCGCCGCCGGGTTCTTTCCGGCCGCCCTCGGCACGGATACTGGCGGGTCCATTCGCAACCCGGCCTCGATGTGTGGCATCACCGGGATGAAGGCAACCTATGGCCGAGTCAGCCGTCGTGGCGTCGTGCCGCTTGCCTTCTCGCTCGACCATGTCGGTCCGATGACGCGCACCGTGCGCGACAACGCGCTGATGCTCCAGGTGATCGCCGGACACGACCCGGCCGACCCCGCCAGCGCCGACGAGCCGGTGCCCGACTACGCGGCGATGCTCGGTCAGGACGTCAAGGGCCTGCGGATCGGCATCATTCGGCATTTCTATACAACGGACATCGCCGGCAATCCCGAGCAGGTCGACGCCCTCGACGCCGCGGTCAGGCTGTTCGCCGAGGCCGGCGCGACAACTGACCGAAATCACCCTGCCGCCGTTGCAGGACTTTAGCGCCTGCGGCCAGATCATTCTTGCCTCCGAAGCCTATGCCGTTCACGAGCAATGGCTGAGGGAACGGCCGCAGGACTACGGCGCTCGGGCGCGCGAGCGGCTCCTCGCCGGCGCAGGGCTGCGCGCGGTGGACTACCTTCAGGCGGTACGCTGGCGCCTTCAGCTCCGCGACCAGGTGGATGCGGCGTTCGCGAACATCGACCTGGCAATAACCGCCTCCAGCATGGATCCCGCCTGCCGGATTGACGACGATGCGGCACTCGCCGCCAACTACTGGCGCCAGGCGCGGATGCCGTTCAACGTCACCGGCCAGCCGGGGTTGGTGATCCCCGCGGGCTTCAGCAAGGATGGGTTGCCATTGTCGTTGCAGCTCGTCGGCCGGCCGTTCACCGAGCCGATGCTCTATCGGGTGGCACAATTCTACGAGGATACGACTGGGTGGATAAAGCGTCATCCGGGCGGGCTGGTGGACTGAGGGGGACGAGCTGTTTCGGTGAGGCAAGGATTGTGGTGTTCAAAGGGCGGAGCGCCGGGATAAGCCAAGGATGTTCCGATCGTGTGCTGCACCGTTCCAACGGCACAACCGAGCGAGTACAGCGAAATCGGTCGTTCCAATGCCGCACCGCCCGATGAATTTCCCCTCTCCCACAATAATCACTGCAAAATACTTATCATTCTCTTGATGACATCTTGATATACTGCGCCGGGATCGAGGCGTCTGAAGCATCTCAAAGGAGAATCCCGACGCCCAAATTCGTGATCGAGCATCCGTACCTGGTCCCCGTGTACCAGCACATCGTCGTCGAGGCCGACAACCTCGAAAAGGCCTGCAAGAAGGGCAACAGCGAGGATATTCGGTCGCCAGTGCGCTCGCGCCGGCCGGCGCCGATCAGCCCCTCGACATCGGCTTCCATCAGGATTTGCAGCACCGCCTCCGCCACGGTTCGTAGAAAATCGCCATCGCCGCTCATCTGCAGCAGTGAGGCCAGCGCCATTCTCTCCTCGGTCATCGGGTCCTCGGTGGGCTTGGGGTGAAATATCGCAACTCCACCTTAGCCGACCTTCCCGGTGACCACCTCTCGCTCACGCGCGCGCCGAACTCCAAGTACTAGTGTAATGCCTCGTAAATGCCCTTACATCTTGTGCTGCGTGGCTGCCAGCTTTTCCCGGGCGGCGGCGATCTTTCGCAGGATGTCCTCGCCCTTTGCCTGCCAGACGTAGCGCCGGGCATTGGTGTTGCGCTCGGCCAAGAAGCCGATGATGGCATCGGAGAGTTCGCCCAGCGAGGCGAAACTCTTCTCGGTGATGAAGTCTGTCAGGTCGCGGAAGAAGCGCTCGACCAAGTTGAGCCACGAAGACGAGGTCGGGGTAAAATGCATGTGGAAGCGCGGATGCTTGGCCAGCCACGCTTTGACTTTGGCATGCTTGTGGGTGGCGTAGTTGTCGGCGATCAGATGAACGGCGAGACCGGCGGGCGCTGCGCGGTCGATGGTCTTCAGGAAAGCGAGCCACTCCTGATGGCGATGGCGCTTGGCGATCCGGCTGATCAGCTTGCCGTCGAGGTAATTCAGCGCGGCGAACAACGTCAGCGTGCCATGCCGGATGTAGTCGTGCGTCCGCGTCCTGATGTGACCGACCCCCAGCGGCAAGCCGGGCTGGGTCCGCTCCAGCGCCTGGCACTGTGATTTCTCATCGCAACACAGCACCAGGGCTTTCTCCGGCGGGTCCAGATAGAGGCCGATCACGTCCCAGAACTTGGCCTCAAACTGCTTATCCTTGGACAGCTTGAAGGTGCGCGAGAGATGCGGCTTGATGTCGTTTGCGGCCCACAGGCGCTGCACGCTCGCCTGCGAGATGCCGGCCTCGCGCGCCATCGTCCGGCAACTCCAGCGCCCCAGAGTGGCGGGCGGCGTTACAGCTTTGTCCAACACCATGCGCACCGCCTCGGGCGGCAACGAGGGCTTGCGCCCGCGGCCGGGCGCGTCGTCCAGTCCGGCAAGACGCTGGGCGACGAAGCGCTGGCACCAATCGTTCACTGTCACCCGCGACACACCGAGCCGGGCGGCGATCTGTCCCTGCCTGAGGCCATCGGCACGCAGCAGGATGATCTCGGCCCGCTGGCGGTCCCGCACCGCAATCGTCGTCGCCCGCTTTCGGCGTTCCAGTTCCTGCCTTTCGGCGATATCCAGCGCGATCTTGCTGCGAACCATCACTCCCTCGCACCAGCAGCCGGCGCGAGGCATAATAAACGCCGGCCCAATATGTCAAGCTATTTACGAGGCACTATACAAGGGCATTCCGCCCGGCGCGCGCTTACCACCGAATTTCCACCACGAGCGGGACCCTAACGCCATGAGCGGGAAAACCGATTACGGCGTCCTGTACGCGGGCGCAGGCTCCGCAGGTCTTGCACGTGGCGTCCGAGTAAATGGCGAGGCAGATCGCAATGCGTCTCTCGGCCGGCGTGTGTCGCGGCAGAGAGGCCGTGCGGTCACACCAGTCGCCGATCGTCTCGGCCGCTGATCCCGATGTCTCTTAAACCGGTGACGAACCGCGCGGCGCGTATAACCCCGGGGCGGCACGGTCACGACAGGGGCGATCCCCAGGTCGGCCAGCCCGTCCGCATATGCGGGCTGTCGGCCGAAAGATTGACCGTGAACCCGGCCTCGACTGCGGCGGCGATCAGGCGCGGTTCTCGCCGGCGACCGCTTCGGCGCCGAGAACGGGCTTGTGGGTAAAGGCGATAGCGTTCTTGCCAATGTTGGCGGCAACGAGCTCTTGGGGAGCGCGCCGTCGATCTGCGGGCCAAATCCCAGCAGGTCACCTGCTGGGCATAGCGCCACAGACGGCCGGGCCGGAGCGCTGCGACATTGGCGCAGAATTCCGACCAGGACCCACCAGCTGGGCCACGGGATACGCGGTCCCAGTGCATGGCGAGGGCGCCGGTTTCGGCGTAGCAGCCATTCTCGTAGAGCGCGCAGCCCGGCCAGCATGACGCCCGCTCGATGATCGACACGGGGATGGGGCCGGTCTTCGCGTTCTGCGAGACAGGGATAAAAAGAACTTTCACTGGTTACTCCATCGAGGCGAAATGCCTCGACGGCTCGGCCCCACTACACTGCTGCGTAGTGAGGTCGAGGTCCGGTAACCGGCTCGTCAGCCTATTGGGTGACTAACCGGCGAGGTGCGCTCGAAACCGTCCGCACATAGGTTTTCGCGCGGAAAATTGCCCTGCCAGGTATTGGCAAGATGTTTGCCGCCGGGCGATGCCGATGATGTCGCTGGGCCAAGCTTCCTTGGCGAGGCCGCGCTCGCGGCGCCGCATGTCCCTCTCAGAAATTGACCGCTATTCTGCTGCCGAGAATGACTGCGGTTTCCTGCCGGGGCCGGGCCGAGGACACGGTCTGCAGATCGAAGGTCACGTGCAATGCCGGCGTGAGGCCGAAATTGTAGAAGAGCTCGCCGCCGACCTCGCTATTTATTTTCAGCCGGGTGAGCAGTGCGGTGTTGCTGATGTCGAGGTAGTAGAAACCCGCACCTCAGCGATCGTTGTCGCGGCCGGGGAACGGACCCTTGCCGACGATGCCGGCGGCGATGTTCCATTTGACCGGATTGGGATCGCCGTCGGAGACGCCAACGCGAAGAAATGGACCCCAGCCGTGCTGCTCGTCGCCTTGAATATACTGAGCCGCATTGTAGTAGAACGCCCAGGTGTTCGCGGTCGTCCTCGGTATCGCCTGGTTCACGATTAAATTAGCTACAAACACTCGCGGATCTGCGGCAATGGCGGCGCGGCTCTTTCCGATGCCGTACACGAAGCCGAACACCTGCGCACCGGGAGCGCCGAAGAGCTTGTGCTTGATCGTCAAGTCGGGCGTAAAGGTGGTCCCGCTGCTGTTCTCGAACGGGTTGATCGTCGCGGTCTCCTGGCTGTTCACGATGGTCAATTTTCCGATTATATCGGGTGACGCGATAAATACGCCGCCACCACCGAGCGCGGCGTTCGGCACCGAGGCCGCCTCCGCTGGCGGTCATGGGCTGGGCGATCATGAACAGCGGTGGGCGTCCGTCGGGGGTGGGCAGCGGGCCGTGCACGTCGTAGGCGATGTCGGCCTCGGCGGTTTCCAGCGTGTGCGTTGTCGTCATGGCAGTGTTGACGTCTCCCGAGTCGAGAACTCATCGGACGCTACGCCCACGGTGCCGTCCCCTGGTCGAACGCCGGTCGCGGGCAGAGGTCCGATTCTTGATTGATTCCAGAAAATGGGCCATACTTCGGAGCGTGCCAACGACCTCGGACTTCGAGCGCATGTTGCGCGGGGCTGCTCTGCGTGTGACGCGTCCTCGGGTGGCGGTGCTGACCGCGGTGCACGATCATCCGCACGCCGACACGGACTCGATCATCGGTGTCGTGCGTGAGGATCTCGGCGAGGTGTCCCACCAGGCGGTCTACGACGTGCTGCGCGCGCTGACCGCCGCGGGTCTGGTGCGGCGCATCCAGCCGACTGGGCTCCGTGGCGCGCTACGAGGCGCGGGTCGGGGACAACCACCACCACGTCGTCTGTCGGTCGTGCGGTGCCATCGCCGATGTCGACTGCGCGGTCGGCTACACCCCCTGCCTGACGGCCGTCCGACGACTCGGGCTACGAGATCGACGAAGCCGAGGTCATCTACTGGGGCCGATGTCCCGAGTGCGTCGCGGCAACTTCTGCCGCGTCCGGCGGCTGATCGCAGACACGCGCAGCTCGACACCAGCAGAGCAACACAGCCTTTGATCCAGAGCAACCAACGTCAAGACCAACAGCCATCAGAAGGAACAGCGAGACAGGAGAAGGACCGACGTGTCTGACCGCGGCAGCGAAAGCGAGAACCCAGTAATCCCCGCCCCGACTCCCACGCCGACTCGGCCCAGGACGAACCAGGACTGGTGGCCGAATCAGCTGAACCTGCAGGTTCTCCACCAGCACTCGCCCCGGTCCAATCCGATGGGCGAGGACTTCAACTACGCAGAAGAGTTCAAGACCCTCGACCTCGACGCGCTGAAGCGGGACATCTTCGAGGTGATGACGACGTCGCAGGACTGGTGGCCGGCCGACTACGGCCACTACGGGCCGCTCTTCATCCGGATGAGTTGGCATGCCGCCGGCACGTACCGCATCGCCGATGGCCGGGGCGGTGGCGGCACCGGCGCTCAGCGCTTTGCCCCCCTCAACAGTTGGCCCGACAACGCGAGCCTCGACAAGGCGCGCCGGTTGCTCTGGCCGGTCAAGCAGAAGTACGGCCGGAAGATCTCCTGGGCCGACCTCCTGATCTTCGCCGGCAACTGCGCCTATGAATCGATGGGGTTCAAGACGTTCGGCTTCGGCTTCGGGCGAGAGGACATCTGGGAGCCGGACGAGATCTTCTGGGGCCCTGAGGACACCTGGCTCGGCGACGAGCGCTACAGCGGCGACACGGGAACTCGCCGAAGTCCTTTCGGCGCCGTGCAGATGGGCCTGATCTACGTGAACCCGGAGGGGCCCAACGGCAACCCGGATCCGCTGGCTGCCGCCAAGGACATTCGAGAGACCTTCGGTCGTATGGCGATGAATGACGAGGAGACGGTTGCGCTCATCGTCGGCGGCCACACGGTCGGCAAGTACCCATGGTGCAGTCGCTCCCGAGTACGTCGGTCCGGAACCCGAGGCGTGCGCCCCTCGAGCAGCAAGGCCTCGGCTGGAGGAACACCTTCGGCAGCGGCAAGGGCGCACGACACGCTCACCAGCGGGCTGGAGGGCGCATGGACCAACAGAGCCGACGAAGTGGGACAACGGGTTACCTGGACAACCTGTTCAACGTACGACTGGGAGCTGACGACGAGCCCCGCCGGTGCAAAGCAGTGGACTCCCAAGGATCCCTCGGCCCAGGGCACTGTGCCCGATGCTCATGATCCGTCGAAGAGGCACGCGCCCATGATGCTGACGACGGACCTCGCGCTGAAGGTGGATCCGATCTACGGGCCGATCGCGAAGCGCTTCCACGAGAATCCGGACCAGCTCGCGGAAGCGTTCGCCAAGGCGTGGTTCAAGCTGTTGCACCGCGACATGGGACCCGTCTCGCGCTACCTCGGCCCGTGGGTTCCGGAGCCGCAGCTGTGGCAGGACCCCGTCCCCGAGGTCGATCATGAACTGATCGCGGACGAGGACATCGCTGCCCTCAAGGGCAAGATCCTCGCGTCGGGACTGTCCATCTCCCAGCTGGTCTCCACCGCTTGGGCGTCGGCGGCAAGCTTCCGCGGCACCGACAAGCGTGGCGGGGCCAACGGGGCGCGGATTCGCCTTGCGCCGCAGAGGAGACTGGGAGGTCAACAACCCGGCCGAACTGGCCAAGGTGCTGCAGACCCTCGAGCAGATCCAGCAGGACTTCAACGACTCACAGTCCGGCGGGACGAAGGTCTCGCTCGCCGACCTGATCGTCCTGGGCGGGTGCGCGGCCGTCGAGCAAGCGGCGAAGAACGCCGGGCACGACATCACGGTCCCGTTCGTGCCGGGGCGCACGGACGCCTCGCAGGAGCAAACCGACGTGGAGTCGTTCGCCGTGCTCGAACCGACCGCAGATGGGTTCCGCAACTACCTCCGAGCCGGAGAGAAGTTGCCGGCGGAGACCCTGCTGCTGGACCGGGCCAACCTGTTGACGCTGACCGCTCCCGAGATGACGGTTCTGATCGGCGGCATGCGGGCCCTGAACGCCAACTTCGGGCAATCCCAACACGGCGTCTTCACCGACCGGCCCGAGACGTTGACCAACGACTTCTTCGTGAACCTGCTCGACATGGGCACGGAGTGGAAGGCATCCGCCTCGGCGGAGAACGTGTTCGAGGGTCGGGATCGCGCCACGGGCGAGGTCAAGTGGACCGCCACCGCCGTCGACCTCGTCTTCGGTTCGAACTCCCAGCTCCGAGCCATCTCGGAGGTCTACGCGTGCGACGACGCGAAGGAGAAGTTCGTGCGTGACTTCGTCGGCCGCGTGGGACAAGGTCATGAACCTCGATCGGTTCGACCTCGCCTGATCCGATGTCCAGGTCGGCCGCTCATCGGCCGACCTGGACATTCGCAGTCGGATCAGTCGACATCGGAGGTGGCTACTCCAGCAACCCTGCCGCGCGAGCTCAGCCGTAGAGCGCCGCGCTCGCTTCGGGCTTGATGGCTAGCAGTTCAACCGCGATGTTGTCAGGCGCTCGAAACGTTGAGGTGCCACCCGAAGGGCGACTCGACGATTGGTGACCGGACCACGTTCGATGCGTCGAGCGTCGTCTCCCAGGTGTGCAGCGCGACGATTCCATCCACGTCATGGGCAAAGTGATCGAGACCCACGCGCCGCTCGTCGAACGCATCGCTATCGCCGTCGTCATGGGTAACGCAGGCAATCACGACCGACGCGTTCGGGTCGACGACGATTAGCAGGTCCTGCTGCTCGACCTTCGGAGCGAATCCCATGACATCCGGCCGCCCGTGCGGTCCTCGATACGGGCCTTCCGATGCGGTGGTCAAGGCTTGCCTCCCGATCGTGGCGCTATGGTCACGGCAGCGCGTCGCTCGCATGGCACCTGCGTGCTGGAAACGATGTCAACCGGGCTCGCATCGACAACGGTTCAGGAAGGACAACTCTTGGATCTGGGATTGCTAGCCAGCGGGTAGTCGTCACTGGCGCTGGCCGCGGCATCGGACTTGCCATGGTGCGCGGGTTCGTCGGTGAGGGCGCGCACGTCACCGCCGGCTCATTGAAAGTCACTCCGGAGCTTGCCGAATTGGCGCGCGACGGCTCGGTAACGCCGGTCGAGGTCGATCTGGCGGATACTTCCGGTCCCGGCCGTCTTATCGAAGCTGCGGGTGATCACATCCACGTGCTGGTCAACAACGTTGGCATCGCGCCGCCGCGACCGGCCGGTTTCCTTACCGTGACCGACGAGATGTGGGAGACCACCTGGAACCTGAACCTGATGGCCGCGGTCCGCACGACCCGGGCCGCGCTGCCGGTCATGCTCGCAACCGGGGCAGGCGCGATCGTCAACACCGGCTCGGTGAACTCCCGGCTGGCCGACCCGCTGGTCCTCGACTACTCCGCGTCCAAGGCCGCCCTGGCCAATTTCGCCAAGTCGCTGTCGAAGGAATTCGGTCCGCGTGGTATCCGGGTGAATACGGTCGCGCCCGGACCGGTCGCGACCGACTTGTGGCTCGGTCCGGACGGGGTCGCCGCGACAGTCAGCTCCGCCGACAACATCGCGGCCGACGACGTCGCGGCCGGCGCAGCACGGCAAATGGTGACCGGGCGATTCTCCCGGCCGGAGGAGGTTGCCGACATCGTGTTGCTGCTGGCCAGCGATCGAACGGCCAAAGTCACCGGCGCGGAATTCACCATCGACGGCGGGTTACTGACCACGCTGTGAACCACGGCCGGCGATAGCCTCTCTTCTGTCACAGCGATCCGATGCGATCGCCGAGGTCGAGTTCGAGCGGGCCCCGAGTCTGCAGCCCCTGCGCGAACAAAGTTGCCGCGCGAGCCTTGACGGTGTCCGAGCCGACAAGTTGCTGAAACCGCCGGGCGTCAGCGCGGATCGCGTCCGCGCCGGGCAAGGTCAGTTCGTTCAGCACCTGCTTGGTAGATCGCACCGCATCGGCAGGGAACGACGCGATGCGTCGCGCGAGTCGCGCCACGAACGCGTCCAGTTCGGCGTCGGGGAGGGCCCGGTTGATCCAGCCGTACCGCTCGGCCTCGTCCGCGTCCAGGTCGTCGGCGCCCAGAATCACCTCCATCGCTCGACCCCGCCCCAGCAGCCGAGCTAGGTGCTGCACGCCGCCAGCACCCGGCGCCGCACCGAAACCGGTCTCGGGCTGCCCCAGTACGGCGTTCTCCCGCGCGGCGAACCGCATGTCGCAGGCCAGCACGAGTTCGCTGCCCGCACCGGGGGCCCGGCCGCGAATCTTCGCGATCGCAACGACCGGCAGCTCGCTGAGCTTGTGCCAAAGCATCCCCAATGACGCGTCGGCCGGCCCCCCGGCCTTGCCGGCCTCGGCGGTGTACTCCGCGACCTTCGTGAGATCGACGTGCGGCACGAAGTACTTCCGGTCGGCGCTCTCCAGCACCATGACCCGAATGCTCTCATCGGAGTTCAGCTCGCCGAGCAGGGTTACAAAGTCGCGCACGAGTTCCGGTCCGATCAGGTTCATCGGTGGCGCGTCTATCACGACACTCAGCACGCCGTCGTCGCTCGGGGCCGCGCGCAGCGTGCGGTACGTCTGTGTCATCGCGTACTCCCCCACTCCGGCCGCTCTGCGTTCAATCTCGTCGACCTGAACGCTACGTTGTTGGATTGCTGATCACGGATGCTCGCACCGACCAACTGCGGGACGGCAAAGACCGGCCACCGGCTGGCCAAACGCCGCGGTCGTGTCGAGACCATCGCCTCCAGCGTCGTCGGGGACCGGGCCGTGGTCGAACTTCTGGCGCATCTGGCCGATGACGCCGGGCGAGAAATCGCCTGGCCGGTAGCGGTCGTCGCCGAGTCGTCCGACGATCGGTCGATGGTCTTCCGCTCCTACTTCAGCCGACGGTCTATCGACGGACAGCGCCACCTCCGGCCTCCCATTCTCAAGCGCGGGGCCACCCACCCCGGGGACGTCGTCGGCCGCTACCAGGCCGCGCTGGCCGCTGGGGACACCGAGGCGCTGGTGAGCACGTTTGCGCCGGATGGGTACTATCGCGAGCCGATCGGGCCGCCCTATACCCACCGCGGCACCGCTGAACTCCGGTCGTTCTTCCGCCTGTGCTTTAGCGCCGGCGGCGGCATTGGCGTGGAGCGCTGCGCCGTGACCGACGACAGGGTGCGCTGCGCCGTGGAATACAACTGCGTCCGCTGGGGCAGTCACGACCTGCCACCCCAGGCCGGAATCGCCATCTACGAGCGCGGCCCGGACGGACTGCTAGCTGCGGCCCGCGTCTACGACGATGTCGACGCACCCATCGAGCACCCCTGAGGAGCGAAAAGACGCCGGGCTGCTCCGTCGTATCGACTATTCCGTCGACGTTCTCGGCGGCGGCCCGGCGGTCCACTACCCCGCCGAGTACCGGGAGTTCGACGGGGTCATGGTGCCTACCCGCCGCCGGGTGCGCGTGCGCCACCCCGACGGCTCACCGGCCGGCGACTCGATCTCGATCGCTGTCGCGGTTCTCCTGGTACGCGCTCGGCGGCGGACGTCCGTCGGTGAATTCACCACGTCGATGCGGGACATGACCCAGTCAGGGAGATCCACCCGCGGCCGGGGACGCTTCCCGTGGTCAGCTGATGTCGCGGCGCATGGTGATGCCGGCGCCCAGCAGGGCGAGCCCGATACCCCAGACGACGAGCACGAGCCCGGCGACGCCAGGGGACAGCAGGGTGACATCGTTGATCGTCCGGGTGGCGTTCGTCCGGGTGATGATCCCGTTGACCAGGCCGGTCGGCAGGTACGGGTAGGCGTACTTCACGCCCGGAATGTTCACCACCACGTTGACGATCACCACGATGAAGATGACGCCGACCGTGACGGCGACGATCTGATTCTTCAGCAGGGCGCCCGCACCCAGGCCGAACAGGGTGAACAGCACGAGCACCGCGAACACGGCGAGCAGACCGCCGACCTGATCGCCGAGGGAGTAGTCGATGCCCTTGGCGCCGAGCCACGGCAGGCCGATGGCCAGCTCCAGCAGCACGCAAGCCAAGGCGTACGCGACGCCCACCAGCGTGTACGCAATGATCTTGGCGGTGATGAGGGTCCACCGCGACGGAGTGGTGAGAACGGTCGGAGTGATCGTCCGATAGCGGAACTCGGTGGTAATGGCGAGCACGCCCAGCACGAACATCGGCACGTAGGTGAAGCCCAGGGATGCGGCGGTGAAGACGTCGCGAACCTGGGCCGTCAGCGCCGCGTCGTTGTCACTCCCGAGGATCACCCCGACCACACCGAGCGCGGTGAGCGCCAAGGCGAGCAGCAGCATCCAGAACCACACCTGGGTCGTGACCAGCTTGCGGAACTCCGCCCGGATCAAGCCGATCACGCCGCGCCTCCGTCCGGCCGGGGCGCGGTCGGTTCCGTGCCGGCGTACTGGCCGCGGGTCAGCGCGAAGAACAGCTGCTTGAGGTCGAACCGGTCGAGGCGGAGCTCGTGCACCTCGACGCCCGAGGTGAACGCCAGATGGCCAACGAGCGCCGGGTCGTCGCTGCCGACCCGGATCACGTCCTGGTCGACCCGCCAGGGCAGGACATGCCGGGTGAGGGCATCGGCCCGTTGCTGACCCTGCGGCGTGCGGACGATGACGGTGTCGGTGCCGGCGGTGAGCTCGGCGATGGTGCCGGACCGGATCACCCGACCCCGGTCGAGGATCACCGAACCGGGCTCGACGGTGAAGCTCAGCTGGTCGACGGCTCGCGCCCGGCCGCCGAACACCTTGGTCAGCTCGGTGACGACGACACGCCCGTCCGACGGAGGCTCGCTCACCGGCTCATCCAAGCATGGGCATAAGCCCGAATTTGAGCGGACGAGCAGCGGTGCGTCATCGCGATCTGATCACCGGTCTCGTCGCCGCCGAACGAGTTTCAGCGCCGACCACGTGGCGTCGATGGCCGCCACCTTGACGTCGACGAGACCACACCCAGGCCGTGTTCGCGCACCCCGTTCTCGCCCAGGTCGGAGAGGATCCAGCTGGCCCGCTTGGGCCAGCACGCCCCGCACCGTGCGCGCGGTCTTCAATGGAGAAGCCGGAGTTCCGGACGATCATGCCGGTGTCTTGGAGCTCAATGTGTTTGACGGTTTCGTCCCGGAGGGGCCACCGCCCAAGCCGCAGAGCATAGGGTTCCTCGTGCTGTCGTTCGTCGTCGACGTCGAGGCCACTCTGGGCCGGCTGGCGGCCCTCGGCCTGGGTGGGCCCCCCGACACATCACTCAATTGACGCCACGTGTTCGGTGTGCATGGCCAGCCGGTCACGGACACGTGAGCGGCGTCGCCAGATGATGATAAGGGGTCGCAGCAGCGGCCACGACGGTTTCGGAGCTAGATGCGGCTGGATGCGGCGTCGTCGCCGGCGAGGCGCTGCGCGAGCCAGACCGGGAGCACGGCGGCGATTATCAGCACAGCCGCGACCACGTTGACGACTGGGGCCTGGTTGGGCCGGAAAAGATTGCCGAAGATCCAGAGGGGCAGCGTCTGCACGTCGGGACTGGACGTGAATGTCGTGACCACGATCTCGTCGAAACTCAGCCCGAAGGCGAGCAGGCCGCCGGCGAGCAGGGCACCGCGCATGTTCGGCAGGATGACCATCCGGAACGTCTGCCAGCCGGTCGCACCTAGGTCAGCAGACGCCTCCTCGAGTGAGCCACCCATCCGCCGGAGTCGCGCTTGCACGTTGTTGTAGACAAGCACGATGCAGAAGGTCGCGTGCCCGATGATCACCGTAGTGAGCCCGAAACCGATGCCGAGCGGGTCGAGCACAGTACGGAACGCGGCGTTGAGCGCGATTCCGGTGACGATGCCCGGCAGTGCGATGGGCAGGATCACCAGGAAGCTGATGCTCGTTCGGCCGAAGAAGTGGTAGCGCTGGACCGCGAATGCCGCCATGGTGCCGATGACGAGGGCGATCGCTGTCGCCCCGATCGCAGCTCGAATCGAGGTACCCAGCGCGCTGCGTGCGCCTCCGCTGTTCGCCGCCGCCCGCCACCACTCCAGCGTCAGCCCGGTCGGGGGAAACGCGAACGTGCGCGACTTGTTGAAGGCGTTGAGCAGCACGAGCAGAAGCGGCACGTACAGAAACGCCAGGCCGATCCAGGTGAAGACTCGCAGTGTCCATCGCAGCCGTGGGGGGAGATCCATCAGACGTTCTCCAGCGCACCGGTGCGCCGCATAAGCAGCAAGTACAGGACGATCGCAACGAGCGGAATCGTGGCCAGCGCAGCCGCAAGAGGCTGATTGTTGGCGGTGACGAGCTGGCCGTAGATGACATTGGCGAGCATCTGGGTCTTGCCGCCAACGATGCCGACGGCGATGTAGTCGCCGAGCGTCAACGAGAAGGTAAAGATCGACCCGGCCGCGATCGCGGGAAAGACCAAGGGCAGGACGACGGATCGGATGGTGCGACCAGGCGGAGCGCCGAGGTCGGAGCTGGCCTCCAACAACGACCTGGGCAATCGCTCAAATCCAACATAGATGGGAAGCACCATGTACGGCAGCCAAAGATAGGTCAGCGTGATGACTGTGGCGGCGAGCCCGTACTCCGGTGTGTAGCCGCCGGTCGCCCAGCTCAGCGGGCCGTGCGGTGCCAGCAGGCTGCGCCATGCGTACGCCTTCACCAGATAGCTTGCCCACAGTGGGGTCAGCACCGCGACGACAAGGAGCTGGCGGATTCCCGGGCGGGCCACCTTGCTCATGTAGAACGCCATCGGGAATGCGATCAGCGCGTCGAGCACCGTGACCAACAGCGCAACGGAGATCGTCCGTACGGCAACCGTCCGGTACAGCGGCTGCGTGTAGACCTCGCGAAGGTTGTCGAAGGTGTAGCTGTGCACGACGGCGCCGGTGAAGGAATCCGTCGTCCAAAAGGCCGACGCAAAAAGCACACCGAGCGACCCCAGGTAGGCGACCACCAGCCACAGCATCGGCACACTCAGCAACAGGGCCAGCCGGGTCTTGCGCTTCGGGGCCAGGAAAGCCGAGATCTTGCCGCGCCGGTCGGACGGTGCAGATCCGACCGGCGCTTCGAGCGTTATCCCTTGATCTGCTGCCACTTGGTGACCCACTCGGCGTAGTCCGTGCAGTTGCTGCCGCTGCCGTCCACGCACTGCTTCTGCGGTGTCGTCCAGTAGTGGAGCTGCTTCGAATAGGACTCGTCAAGAGCGTGGTAAGTCTGGCAGAAGGTCTTATCGGACGTGTGCTGGCAGGCGAGTGTTTGCGCAGGCGCCTCACCGAAGTACTCGGCCACCTGTGCGTTCACCGACGGCGAGACGATGTAGTCCAGCCACTTGTACATGCAGTTCGGGTGCTTGGCTTTGGACGAGATCATCCAGGTGTCCGACCATCCGGTCGAGCCCTCTTTGGGAACCACGGTCTTGACCTTTGTCTTCGCGCCGCCGTTGATCGTGTTGGCGATCACTTGCCAGGTCGTCCCAATCACCGACGTCCCCGAATCGAAGGCCTGCACCTCCTTGGTGTAGTCCGCCCAGTACTCACCGACATTCGCCTTCTGCTTTCCGAGCAGCGCAACTGCTGCGTCCAGCTGCGCCGAAGTCAGTGAGTACGGATCCTTGATGCCAAGGTTCGGCTGAGTCGCCATCAGGTAAAGCGCGGCATCCGCGATGTAGATGGGCGAGTCGTATGCGGTGACTTTCCCCTTGTATTGGTCACTCTTGTCGAACACCGCGGCCCAGGAGTCCTGTGTGCCAGACACCACGCTCGGGTTCCACATCAGCAGGTTTGCACCCCAGCCATGCGGAATCCCGTACATCTGTCCATTGACGGAGTTCCAGTTGCCGTCCTTGAGGAACGACGAAATCGTCTTGTAGTTGGGCACCAGATCGGTGTTCGTGGGTGCCACGTCGCCGGCGTAGATCAGCCGTAGGGTGGCGTCGCCCGACGCTGACACGCCGTCGTACTGGCCCGTTCGCATCAGCTGGACCATCTCGTCGGAGGTGTTACCGATCTTGACGTTGACCTTGCATCCGGTTTGCTTCTCGAACGGGTGTACCCAGTCGACCTTCGGATCGTTCTGCCCACTCTCGGCATATCCGGCCCAGGCAATGATGTTCAGCGCGCCCTCGCCGGCGCCGACTGACGTGGCCATGGGAACGGAGGGGGGCTTGTGCCCAGATGCACCCTGCGCCGGGCTACTGCTCTTGCTCGAACTGCTACAGGCAACCACGACGGCTGCCGCCACGATCGCGGCGAGCGCCGTTCTGACCCGGCCAAGCGTGACTCTCATTTGTCTGCTCCTTGGGGTTGATGCCCGGGGTACGCGGGCGGGGAAATACTCATGGGTTAATAGCTCGGACGGCGGCCCGATCCCAGGCGAGCATCACTCTGTCGCCACGCTGCCATCCGGAACTGGTCTGTGCGCTGTTCAGCTGCACCGCGGTCATGGACGGGCCGACGTCGGTATCGACCACAATGCGAGTCTGGGCGCCCGCATAGACGATTTCTCGTATTAGTCCGGCAACTGCGACATTGCCGGGTTCGCTCGGCGCGTCGGTATGAGGGTGAACCCGAACCTTCTCCGGGCGCACGACGAATGCGCCGGACTCGCGATAGAGCGCTTCCGCAGCCGCGCCGCTAGCTATGTTCGATGTGCCGACGAAGCCGGCGACAAACGCTGTCGCCGGGGACTCGTAGACCTCTGCGGCCGGGCCCACCTGCTCGACCCGTCCCGTGTTGAACACCGCAAGTCGATCGCAAAGCGTCAGCGCCTCGTCCTGGTCGTGCGTCACGAAGACAAACGTGATGCCCACATCGCGCTGGATCGCCTTGAGTTCCAGTTGCATCTGTTCGCGCAATTTGAGGTCGAGCGCACCGAGCGGTTCGTCCAGCAGCAGCACCCGCGGCCGATTCACCAATGCCCTGGCCAGGGCGACGCGCTGTCGCTGGCCGCCGGAGAGCTGGGTCGGCTTTCGCGTCTCGTAGCCCGCGAGGCGCACCATGTCCAGTGCAGCGCCGACCCGTCGGGTTCGCTCGCCCCGGGGAATTCGCTTGACCCGTAAGGGATAGCTCACGTTCTCCGCCACGGTCATGTGCGGGAACAGGGCGTAGTCCTGGAACACCGTGTTCACATTTCGACGGAACGGCGGCACCTTTGTCGTGTCGACCCCTGCGAGCTCGATCCTGCCCGCGGTCGGCGTCTCGAAGCCGGCGATGAGCCGCAGCACGGTCGTCTTGCCGGATCCGGATGGGCCCAGGAGCGCGAAGAACTCGCCTCGCGCGATATCGAGATCGAGGTTGTCGACGGCGACGACGGAACCGAACGTCTTGCGGACAGCCCGCAATGCGATATCAGGCGGAGCCGCTACCGAGGCAGTGGCCTCCAACACATTCTGCTCGTGGCTACCCGAAGTCATATATCTCCGTCTCTGCAACAGGCATGTCACTCACCGAGGAGCCTGTTGCGGGCTCGCCGTGCGGAGAATATAAACCCATACTCCGCGCGCTCCCGGAAGCGTCGAATCCGCGAAGTCTTCCTCGCGGGTGAAATGCACCGTTCCGGGTAGCCAGAAACCAGGACACGTGCCCCAGTAGCTCACCTGGCTCTGCCGACGCGCGCGGCGACACCGAGTAAGAATGGAAGTCTAGGCGTTCGCGATCGACGGGTCGCGCCATACCACGGCGGTGCCTTCGAGGACCACGACCCCGTCCTGATTGGTGATCACGGTTGAGAGATTAGTGACTGGCTTGTCATCCCGGATCGCGGTGATCACCACCTCGGCGGTGATCTCGTCACCTGGCCGAACTGGCGCACGGAAGCTCCAGTCGACATGGAGGAACACGCTGCCTGGCCCGGGCAGGTCCTCGGCGACCACCGCGTTGAGCAGGCCGCTCGTGACCCCGCCCTGCACGACGATCCCCCCGAACCGAGACCGGCCGGCCAGCAGCGAGTCGTAGTGCAACGGGTTGCGGTCCCCGGTGAGCTCAGTGAACAGCTCGATGTCGCGGGTCGTCACCTTCCGAGTCCGGCGCGCCGTGTCGCCTGCCTTCATGTCGGACCCCCTCGGTCAGCGGTTAAGGCACAACCGACGGCGATCGTCCCACCAGTGCGGGCGATGTGACAGCGCAAGATGTGACAGCGCAAGATATGAGGCGACTGGTCAGGCCACGTCATAGTTCGCGGGATTTCGTCCCACCCAGCTGCGAGGATCACACCGAACCTGTTTCAGTGAGCGTTGCGAGAGGAAGTGGCCAAGTGCAGAGGGCGGCAGTCGACCGCTGGCTGGAGGCGTACGTCGCGGCCTGGAAAAGCTATGACCCCGGCGAGATCGAGGCACTCTTCGCGGCAAACGTCAGGTACCGATACCACCCATACGACGATCCGATTGAGGGTCGTGGCGCGGTGGTGGCGAGCTGGCTGGGTGACAACGGCGCGCCCGACGCGTCCGGTCGCGACCAGCCAGGCACCTACGATGCGAGCTACCGCGCGGTCGCCGTCGATGGTCCAGTGGCGGTCGCCACCGGCAGCACCCGTTACCGCGAGGAGCCCGGCGGCCCGATCACGCGGATCTTCGACAACTGTTTCGTGATCCGCTTCGATCAGGACGGCCGCTGCGTGGACTTTGTCGAGTGGTTCATGGAGCGGCCGGCAACCAGCCGTTGATTCGTACGCGACGCGGTTGCGCTCCGCCAAGGATGTGAGGCGATGGGGGAAGCAGAGCTGGTCTTGCTGCCATTGTCCAGTGGCGTCGGGCTCTCGTTGGAGCAGGCGTCGCTGTCCGAGGCCGGCTACGACGCTCTGGACCTGGCCGTCCCTGACGACTTTGGCCGGCCAGGAGCCGGTGTCCAGCTCCTGCTCAGCGTTCCGAACTTGTTCGCCCTGGTGACCATCGCGGCGGTTCACCCAGGCAATGTCCCGTCCGTCGCCCTGGCCGACCCGGACCGCCTCCTGTCTGGTGCAGCCGTTCCGCCCACGGTTCAGGCAACAACGAATGTGTTCGCCGCTGGCCATCTCGAGGAGAAAACGACGCAGTCAGGAAGCGTTGCGCTCATAGCGCCGCACGGTGGCGGCATGGAGCGCCAAACTGACTCCCAGGTCGAGATTCTCGCCAGCGACACCCGCCTACATGTCGACACCTGGGTCTGCCGAGGTAAGGGCGCGCAGCAGTTCCGTCGTCTTCACATCACCAGCGATGACCTCAGCGAGCAGTCGTTTCCGGGCCTTCGCGCACTCCTGGATCGAGCGCATCGGCTCGCGGTGTCATTCCATGGCTTCGACGTGGCCACCTCACCAAGAAACGACAGAGCCTTGGACGTGATCGTCGGTGGGCAACTCGACCTCGGCAAACGGTACGACATTGGGGAACTGATCAGGCGTAAGTTGCCGCTCGACCCCGCCTTCGAGGTCTTCGTGGCAACGGCCTGCAGCGACCCCCATGCCGGACTCTCGCCGAAGAACGCCGTCAACCGCCTGAGCCAATACGGGGGGCTTCAGATCGAACAATCACTCAGGCTTCGGCAGCATCCCGAGGCGCCCCGTTTGGTGGCTGAGGCCGTCATCGAAGCGTTGATCACCTGATGCCGCAACCCGTATCGGCCTGACCGCATGCGGGTGAGCCCACGGATGGCAGGTATCCCCTGGATCGGAGAAGATGTCATCGTAGGAGCCGTGACGGACTATGGGCGTCCTGTGCAGTTCGGTGTCTTTCCAACTCCTGAGGCCGAGGCGCTCGAGCAGATCCTCACACTTGTCCGGGTGGCCGATGACGCGGGCTTGGATCTCATCGGCATCCAGGATCACCCGTACCAGCGGCGCTTTCTCGACACGTGGATGCTCATGGCCACCGTGCTTGCCAACACGCATCGGGTTCGCGTGTTCCCGGACGTCGCGAATTTGCCGCTGCGGCCGCCCGCAGTGCTGGCGAAAGCGGCGGCGAGCCTTGATGTGCTGTCTGGAGGACGGTTTGAGCTCGGGCTCGGCGCCGGTGGGTTCTGGACCGCGATCGCGGCGATGGGCGGGCCCTCGCGTACACCGGGGGAAGCAGCGGATGCCTTAGGGGAGGCGATCAAGGTCATCCGGTTGATGTGGTCGGACGAGCGGTCGGTCCGGTTCGAGGGTCGGCATTACCGTCTGGCCGGTGTGAAGCCAGGCCCGCGGCCGGTCCACGACATGGGAATATGGCTCGGGGTCGGGGGCCCACGCACCCTGGCCTTGGTAGGCCGAGCAGCCGACGGGTGGGTGCCGTCGAGTGGGTGGGCGACACCGGACAAGCTCGCCGACATGCACGCGCGGATCGACGAGGCAGCACTCGTAGCGGGACGGGACCCGGCGCAGATTCGTCGGGTCTATAACGTGTGGGGCTCCATCGACGGGCCGGGCGAGTTTCTCAATGGTTCGGCCGAGCAGTGGGTGGATGAGCTCACTGAGCTCGCCGTCGACCGCGGGATGGACACCTTCGTGTTCGGCCCCTCCGCTGATCCGGTCTCGCAATTGCACCGCTTCGCCAATGAGATTGCTCCCGCGGTACGCGAGCGGGTTGCTCAACATCGCGGCAGTTAGCGTCTGGCGCAAGACAGACTTGCGAAAGGAGGCTGTAATGCGTGAGGCATGGGCGCGGCTAGCTGGTCAGTCGGTCTACCTCGGCGAGCAGATGCGAAACCTGACCTTTCACGCTGAATCGGTTCCGTGCGTATCGCGCGGCGGCGGGCCCGCGCGTGCGTTTCCAATCCGCGCGTAGGGCTTGATCGACCGCGTCGGCCAGCGAAGTTGCGAACGCTAACTGGTCGTCGGTCTCCGGAATGAGCGTGCCGACCTCGGAGGTGACGAAGTCGCGTGGGCCGCCCGAGTCGGCGCCGATCACTGGGGTGCCGCAGGCCATGCATTCGACAAAGACCAGTCCGAATGGTTCGCGATAGGACGGGAAGCAGCCGACGTCGGCGCACCCGAACAGCAGGGCGAGCTCGTCCTGCGGCCGCGGCCCGAGGAAGTAGGTCCGGCGCAACCCCAGTTCCGTGGACAGTTCATGCATCGCGCGTTGCGCCTGCGGTGGCCCAGAACCGATGACGAGGGTGAGGATGCGGTACTCGTACTGCTCGTAGATCGCCGCCGCGCGTAGTAAGGCGTCCAGCCGCTTCCAATCGGCGAACTTGCCGCAGAACGCGACCACGGCGTCCAAGCCCTGCGGCGGCGCGACCGGTTCGGGCGCTTGGTCGCTGCCGTCGAGCGGCTGAGTGAAAAATCGGGCCAGTATCGCCGCCCGGTCCGTGCCGTCGGGCAGCGGCCCGAACACGTCCTGGTTATAGCCGTTCGGAGAGAGCACGACCCGATCGCGAGGGAATTCACCGAACACGTCGAGCAGCGCATTCACCTGCTCGAGCGAGATGGCCGCGGCGACGTCGACGCCGTGTTCCGCATCGGCGTAATCGAAGATCTTCTCCCGCTGCATGAACGGCCAGAACCGTAGCGGGAACTCCTCCGGTTGATCTCCACGCCGCTCGTTGTTGAACATCTTGAGCTCTGTGCCGTGCGCGAAACACAGCAGGGGCATGCGGGTCCGACCTGCGGCGACCCGCCGCCGGATTACGTCACGCAGCACGACCGTGTTCATGAACGCGTGATGCGCGATGGCTAGCCCGAATTCATCGCCGGTGCGCGCCTCGACCTCCTCCATCCAGTCGGCCACCGCGTCCGTCAACCGCTGCCGGTAGGCGGCGACCTCGGCCTCGCTCATCGCGTGCCAGCGGTAGCTGCTGACCGGCGATACTGACTCGCATATCGGAATGTCGTGATCGAGCGGGAAGACCCGGACGTCCTCATCCCGGTAACGCTGCCGCCGAGACGGATACATCGAATAGCACCGAACGCCCGGCAACGCGTTGTACGCGTGGTGATGAGCCTCGTGCAGGATGCCCGAGCCCGGAGCAAACTCACCATCACGCTGCCAGTTGTTGGTGCCGAGCTGGAAGATCAACCGATCGGACACCGGTCCAGCCTACGGGCCAACGACAGCGAGGCAGCCCAGGCCGGCATCACCGCCGGGCGACTGGAGGCCGCTCGAGCTTCCGGCTGAAACAAAGGCCGCAGCGCGTCAATTGTCACAAAGATTGAGCAGCGCCGAACGATCTCCGCGGTTGATGCGCGTAGCGTGTGGCCGCGTGGCGACCTCCACCTGGCGTGTTCGCTCTCAACCCTGTACTGGCTGCGGCGGGAAGGTCATGGTGGTGCAAAGCCGGCTCAGCGGGCTGGGTGGGCTGTGGCGCGTCGGGGGGCCGGAGCGGGTACAGCACGCCGATTTTGAGCCGGTTGGCAAGCGGGTCGATCAAGTCGACGCGGATTGTCCACGAGCCCAGCGGGCGCAGCCTGACCTCGACCGAATCTAGGGCAGTAGGCCGCACCGGGCCTGGATCTCCCGGCGTTGCCAACGCGTCACGCACTACGGTCCACCCAGCTGGCAAGGTAGGTCGAATGCGCGCGGAATGGGCCAGTGGAGAGGCGTACGAACCATACGTCGGCCGGTGGAGCCGCGCAGTTGCCGCCGAGTTCCTCGCCTGGCTGGGTATGGGGCCTGGTGGCCGGTGGCTTGATGTTGGGTGCGGCACCGGCGCGCTAAGCAGCGCGATTCTGATGTGCTGCCAGCCGGACGAGGTTGTAGGCGTTGATCCGTCCGAGGGATACGTTGCGTGGTCGGCGGCGCATGTCGACGACCAGCGCGCCCGGTTCGACGTCGCAGACGCCACGCACTTGCCGGACGGGCCATTCGACGCCGTGGTGTCCGGGCTGGTGCTCAACTTCGTCCCGGATCCGGCGGCAGCGGTGGAGGCGATGCGCGAGGCAGCCGCATCGGGCATCGTCGCCGCATATGTCTGGGACTACGCCGACCGGATGCAGTTGATGCGGTACTTCTGGGACGCCGCCGTCGCGCTGGACCCAGCAGCGGCCGAGCTCGACGAAGGATTGCGGTTCCCGATCTGCCGTCCTGAGCGCCTGGAAGCGTTGTGGCACGAGGCCGATCTGACCGAGGTGTCGTCACGCGCGATTGATGTGCCCACGACCTTTCCGGACTTCGATGACTACTGGAGTCCGTTCCTCGGTGGCCAAGCCCCTGCGCCGCGCTACGCCATGTCACTGGACGAGGGTCGCCGCACCGCACTGCGGGAGCGGATCCGCTCGATACTCCCGATCGCGGAAGACGGTTCGATCAACTTGATGGCAAGAGCGTGGGCGGTGCGCGGTCGAGCCGAATGACCCATTGGCGGTGGTCTCACTGGATTCAGACTGAAGATCGTCGCCATGGGCTTAGACGCTGCGACCCGGCTGATGGAATAGGCGGCCGCTCTTCAGTTGACTGAGAGGGGTTGGCGTGCGTTCCCTGTCGGTTGCGGCGCTGCTCGATCGCGGATCGCAGCACTCGGCCCAACCAGCTGGTCGAGACCCGGGTTGCCGAGTTGACCGTCGCGCATCGCCAGAATGAGCGCATCCAGCGGCTGGTCATCGCCCGCGTCGGTCGCCGTTCGAGCGGCGCGAAACATCCTGCCGAGGGCCTGGTTCAGCTCCGCATATGGCTCCGGGATCTGCAGCTCGGCCCGCCATGCAGCACCAGCGTGCGCGTCGCCTCTTATCGCCTCCAGCTGCTCTGGCGCGAAGGCAAGCGCGTCGGCGACCGCCTCCGCCCAACAGCTAAGGATGGTGAGTTCACCTGTGTCCAGCACGGGTGGGGCTGCCGACCCACTCCGGTCGTAAGGCAGCCCGAAGCCCGATTTCGCGGCGCGGACTTGGTAGACGCTGATTTCGAACAATTCGCTGCCGTTTGCGATGGGTCGGCGGCCGTCCGCGCTGCACCGCATCGCGCGATCGGTGCTTGCCGATAGCAGGATGCCCTGCGCGCCGGCCTCGAGAGGAATCTCCCGGATCCCCTGGCCCGCGGCCGCGGAGGCCCGGTCTAGCCATTGCGCATCGTCGACCACGCACAGATGCGGCCGCTCCTCAGCGACCTACGACATCAGGCTCAGCGACGCGAGGCCTACCAGAAAGCGATCTGGCGTATCTCCGGTTCGCAGTCCGAACGCGACGCCAAGCGCATCGCGCTGCGGGCTGGGCAGATGATCGACATGATCGAGCATCGGCGTGCACAGCTGTTGCAGGGCGGCAAATGCAAGCTCCATCTCGGACTCAACGCCGACGGTGCGCACAACTTGAAACCCAGATGCTGACTCAATCGCATAGTCCGGAAGAGCGGTCTTGCCAACCCCGGGCTCGCCACGCATTACAAGCGTGCCGTTCTGCCGGACGCGCGCCGCGTTGAGCAGCTGGTCCAGCGCCGCGCGTTCCGCGAGACGATCTAGCAGCATCACAGCCCCCACGGGGCACCTGCCGGCGGGGATCGGGCAACACGCTACAAGCCCACGGACTCACGTCGCTAGCCGGTGGATTAGCGCCCCACCGTTCGCCGGACCGGCTGCCTGCCGTTGACGGGCGGCCCTTGCGCGTTGGGGCCGCAGTTGCCGTGGCTTGCGTGGTTGCCGGGGAGGGCAGGTCGGCTGGGTTGACGCGGCGCGCCCACTGCGCAGAGCGTCTCGCGGTGAGCGCTGCGACGGCGACGACGGCTGCGACGATAACGAGTGCTGGTCCGCTGAATCCGAGGATGACGACGGTCGTGGCGCACGCTGCGCCTGCAGC
Organism: uncultured Actinomycetota bacterium; assembly: GCA_963748415.1. Taxonomy (GTDB): domain Bacteria; phylum Actinomycetota; class Actinomycetes; order Mycobacteriales; family Jatrophihabitantaceae; genus CAVVJA01. The sequence goes on from CAVVJA010000011.1 coordinate 26,080, forward strand.
CAAGCGAACCGGGCCACGCAGTACGCGCGTGGCCGATGCCGTGCAGAACAAGTAGACGGTGAGGAAGAAGGCGGTCGGCACGGCGACCAGGTGCGTGAGCGAGACCCAGCCCGCGCCGACCGTAGCGAGGATGATCATTCCGGACACGGCGACTGAGAACTGGAGGGTTTTCGGTCGGCTGTTGGGCAGTAGCTGTTCCGCGAGCGCGGCCGCACCGGTCAGGTAGGCATTGACCGCCGTGAGGACCAGCGCGATCGCGACCACTGCGGCGACGAGCGCACCGGCCGGCCCGATCGCGACTCGCAGCAGGTCGGCCAGCGGAGCGGCGCCGTCGGCGGCCCGTCCAAGGACGCCGATCGTCATGACCGCCAACGCGACATACACAGCCGAAGTCACGACGAACGCGATGAGTATCACGCGCGGGAGCTGGTGGTCGGGATCGCGGAGCCTACCGGTCATGGGTGCGATCGCCTCCCATCCGACAAAGGACAGCATCAACACCGTCGCGGCGGGCCCGACCGACGCAGGGCCATGCGGCGCGAACGGTGTCCAGTTATCCAGCCGCAGGTGGCCAGCTCCGCCGACGACCGCTACCGCAACGAGGGCGATGAGCACGACAACCAGGCCGAGCTGCGCCGTACTCGACGCCCGGGCGCCGGCGAGCGTCACCGCGAGCACGGCTAACAGGAGAATGGCGGCGAACGCGGTTGAGGCGCCGCGTCCTAACTCGAACAGTTCGGCCAGGTAGTTGGCGCCGGCTTGACATACGACTGGCGCACCGACCACGACGCCGGCGAGAAAACACCACCCGACCGTCGCGCCAGCCCGATCGCCGAGCCCGGCCCGGGCGTACGCGGCGACCCCGCCGCCATCGCGCACGCTGCGCCCAAGCGCGGTGAATACCCACGCAAGTAGGCCTGACAGCACCAGCAGGGCGACCCAGTCAACGATGGAAGCGGGGCCTGCGATGGCGGCGGCGAGTCCCGGCACGATGAGCACGCTCGGACCGAGTAGAGCGCCGATATATAGAGCTGCTGCGCGGCTCGTGGTCATGCCGTGAGCATGCCCCAATGAGCGCCGCACGCGATTGCAAATTCGTGCAGCAAGTAGCGGAGCTATGCAATATCATGCGATGAACCCGCTGATATCCTAAGCGCTATGCCGGACAGCTCCTTTGATGCGGTTGATCGTGCCATCGTGGCTCGGCTGCAGCAGGACGGGCGGATCGCCAACGTCGATCTCGCTGAAGCGGTATCGCTGTCTCCGTCCGCTTGCCTGCGGCGCACCAAAGCGCTCGAAGCCGCTGGGGTGATCGCGAGCTACCACGCCGAGGTGGATCGTGACGCCCTCGGGCAGGGCCTGACCGTCTTCATCGCCCTGCGAGTCGACCAGCACTCGCGAGAGACCTCGCGCCTCATCGAGGACTCGCTCGCGGAGATTCCAGCGATCGTCGAATGCCACGTGATCTCGGGCGAGGCGGACTTCCTCCTCGAAGCCGTCGTGCCCGACCTCGCCGCGTACGAGCAATTGCTCCTGGACCGGGTTCTGGCGATCGGACCGGTGCGTGACGCCCGCAGTACATTCGTCATCCGGACATCGCGTAGCCGTGGTCCGATACCCGTCGATCGACTCGGCCGGACATAGCCCAGCCCACGCTTTCGCCAGTCGCCAAGAGCTGGCGCGTGACGGGGATTCCTATGCCGCAGTCATGGCGAGCTCGCGCAGCGGCGCCAGCGCGGTGCTCCAGGCGACGACCTGGTCCAGCAGGGTGTCCAGCGCGGCGACGTGGTAGGCGCTGGGCTTGAACAGGCTGAAGTTCTCGAAGTCGGTGAGCAACGACAGTGCGACCTGCTGGCGCACATCGGCCATCTGCAGCTCGCCAGCGATCAGGCGCAGGTGCTCGGCAGCTCGGGCGCCGCCGACAGCGCCGTAAGAGACGAAGCCGACGGCCTTGTTGTTCCACTCGGCGTACAGGTAGTCGATGGCGTTCTTCAGCACTCCGGAGGTGCTGTGGTTGTACTCGGGGGTGACGATGACGAATCCGTCGAAGGAAGCGATCTTGTCGGCCCACTGCTTGGTGTGGTCATTCTGGTATTGGCCCATCGAGGGCGGCAGTGGCTCGTCCAGGTGCGGTAGCGGGTAGTCGCGCAGGTCGACGAGCTCGACCTCCGCATCGCTGCGGCGGGAGGCGATGTCGTAAGCCCACTTGGCGACCTGCTCGCCGTTGCGGTTGGGCCGGGTGCTGCCGAGAATGATGCCGATCCGGGTCATGGGAGTTCCTCCTGCGCTGCGTGGTTGCCTGTCAGAGCGTAAACGGACTTCACCCCGCTTAATGTTCCGGCCGTAGGGTAATCCGGTGGGTCAGCCCGTGTTGTCGTTGGGAGTACCGCCCGCCGAGCGCGCCGATGCCGCGCGCAACCGCCGCCACCTGCTGGCCACCGCCCGCGCAATGCTTGCCGAGCAAGGACCGGACAAGCTGACCATGGACGGACTGGCCGAGCGCGCATGCCTGGGCAAGGGAACGGTGTTCCGCAGGTTCGGCACCCGCGCCGGGATCTTCGCTGCGCTCCTCGACGACGACGAGCGAGCCTTCCAGCGGGAGGTCCTGACCGGCCCCCCGCCGCTCGGCCCGGGCGCGCTGCCGCTGGACCGCCTGGTCGCCTACGGTCGGGCCCGAATCGGCTTCCTGATCACGCACTGCGAGATCGCCCGCGCCGCCTTGGCGCCCATACGAGCCGGATCACAAACTCCCATGTCCCAGATGCATATCCGGATGCTGCTCGGGCAAATGGACCTTGGCGATGTCAACCTCGACATGCTGGCCGTCCAGCTGACCGCCGCGCTGGACGGCCCCCTGCTGCTGTACCTGTCTGCGTCTGACCTCACCGACGCCGATCCCCAGACCGCCGAACGGATCGCGCAAAGCTGGCAGGACCTAATGCAGCGCATATGCCGGCCTTGATCCGCCGGCGCTAACGGCGCGCGGCCCGGCGCAGGACATTAGTCGGGGAGCAGCCTTAGCCGTTCGACGTGCCGGGGAGAGGATGGTTGGGTCGGGGACTGGCGCGGTGATGCTGCTGCGTTCCGTTTCCAGCCCCCGCCCGTCGAACCGTGCATGCGGTTCTCCCGCACACGGCTCACCGACGCCCTTCACCGGCGGTGTTCGGCTTTGCCCGCCACGGCCTGTTCGGCCGTGGGGCGACGACGATGCCATTGAGGGAGATCAGGCCCAGATTGTCGGCTGACCGATAAACGTGGGCGAACCCCCATGACCGGCCGCGCTGGTGCCGCTTGCCGACGAACAGCGCGACTCGCATGAGGGCGTACTTTCTGATCTTGTCGAAGGCCCAGGCCGAGTTACCGAACCGAAAGTATCCAGCCCAGCCGCGAAGGAACATGTTGACCTCCGCCACGACCTGATCGACCGGCGCGGCTAGCCGAGCCCGCATGGTCAGAAACCGAATGCGGTCTCGGGCGTGCTGCACCGCCTGACGTGAGGGCCAGCGGGCGAGGTAAACGAATCCACCGGTGCCGCGACGAGGACGCGATCGCACCAGCCGATGGTGGAAGCCGAGGAAATCAACCCCCGGCTGTCCCTCGACCAGTTCCACGATTCTCGTCTTGGCCGCCTTCGGCTGTAAGCCGAGTTCAGCGAGCAACGCGGTCAGCCGCGCGAGCGCGGCCTGTGCCTGCCCTTTCGACCGGCAGATCGCCAGCAGATCGTCCGCGTACCGGACCAGCGTCCCGTACGCGGGTCGCCAGGCCCGGTCCAGCCGGGTCAGATACACGTTGCAGAGCAATGGTGAAATACAGCCGCCCTGTGGCGTGCCGCTGACCGGCCGGTGGACCGCACCGTCCTGCATGACTCCCGTGCGCAGAAACGCGCGCAGCAGCCCGAGGATCTTGCGGTCGCAGACCCGCTCCTCTACCGCCGACATCAACCCCGAATGCGGAATCGCCGTGAAACAGTCGGCGATGTCCGACTCCACCACCCACCGACGACCCTGCCAGGACTCATCAACGAGCACCTGCAGGGCGTCGTGCGTGCTGCGCCTCGGCCGAAACCCGAACGAGCACGGCAGCATGTCCGCTTCGAAGATCGGCTCGAGCACGATCTTCAGCGCCGACTGCACGACCCGGTCCCGGACCGCGGGAATCGACAGCGGCCTGCTTCTCCCCCGGGGTGCGCTTATCGATCAGCACCCGTCGGGCAGGTAGCGGCCGGAATCGACCCTCCCGCAGCTCGGTTCCCAGCTCGTCGAGCAGCCGGTCCACGCCGTACTGCTCGACCTCGGTGATGGTGGTCTGGTCGATGCCCGGCGCGCCGCGGTTGCGGCGCACCTGCTCCCACGCCCGCTCCAGGACGTCCCCGCGGTGGACCTTGTCATAGAGCGCGTGGAACCGTCGCCCGGGATCGGCCTTGGCCGCCCGGTAAAGCGCATGCTGCAAAGCACGGACCGCGTCGAGATTGTCGACGCCGCAGGTGGGACTAGCCACGGGGGCACTCACCGGCCACTCCTTGAAAGCCTGCGCGTAGGCGAAGTAGCGGCCCTTCCCATCACCGGGGGTTGTGTTGTCCGCCCGGCTCGATCGGTAGTACGGCCGCCTCCGACTCCCTGCTGGCCGACGGCCACTTCCCGGCTCGTCACCGGTTATAGGACGCCACGCTCCGGTGATCTTCCGCAGTCACCGGGCCAGCGAGGGCCTCTCCAGTTCCCGCCGCCACCTTCCGAACGTTCCGCGCCCTCTACGCCGAGGAGTTCCTGACGGCTGCGCTCCAGGATCTTCACCGCTTCCATGGCCTTCGCCCTGAGGGACGGGACTCGGCTCTCCCTTTCCCCGCTTGCGCGGGCACGTTCACGGCGCGGCAGGCTTCGCTTGACGCTACGGACCGCTCGGTCGCTCCCCCAACACGGGCTCTTGACGCTGCGCTTCGACGCCGGGCGTTTCCCCCCGACGCCGGCAGCCTGCTACCGGGCCCCCTGGCGGCTACCCGGACCGGACTTGCACCGGCTGGCGACGGCGAGCTTCAGAACGAGTCAGGTCACGTCTTCATCGGCATGACCCCTCCCGATCTCTGGACACACTCCCGGGTCTCGTGGATTTTGAGGTGGCGGTCCCCTGCCTGACTCCTGCCTTGCGGTAGGTGTTGGGCGTCCTTCCAGAGACACCACCAAGAAGGGGACCGCTGTGAAACAGAACTACCAGACGATCGATGCTGCCGCGGCAGGGCTTGCTGTGCCGGAGGCGGTGAGTGTGGTGCTGGGCGAGGTTGTCGCGGATGTGCGCGAAGGACTCCTGGCGATGGCCGTCGGCGCCGGGCTGCAAGTGATGGCCGCGATGATGACCGAGGATGTGACGGCGGTGTGTGGGCCGAAGGGCAAGCATGACCCGGCCAGGGCCGCCGTGCGGCATGGTACGGAGAAAGGCTCGGTCACCCTCGGCGGGCGGCGAGTGCCGGTCGAGCGGCCACGGCTGCGCGCGGTCGACGGGTCCGGTGAGCTTCCGGTGCCCTCCTACGAGCTGTTCACCAGCACCGAGGTGCTCGGGCGGATGGCGATGACCAAGATGCTGGGCGGGATATCCACCCGCGGCTATCCGGTCGGGTTGGAACCGGTCGGCGAGCAGGTGGACCGGACGGCCACGTCGACGAGCAAGTCCGCGGTCTCGCGGCGGTTCGTCGCCGCGACCGAGACCGCGCTCGCCGAGCTTCTCGCCGGCCCGCTTCACGATCTGGACCTGGTCGCGTTGATGATCGACGGTGTTCACTTCGGCGAGCATCTGTGCGTGGTCGCGCTCGGGATCGGCCTCGACGGCACCAAGCACCCGCTCGCGCTGGTCGAAGGGGACACCGAGAACACCACCGTGGTCACCGATCTGCTGGCCGGGCTGCGGGAACGGGGCCTGGACACCGCCCGGCCGATCCTGGTCGTCATCGACGGGGCGAAGGCACTGAAGGCCGCGGTGACGAGGGTGTTCGATCACCCGGTGATCGGTCGGTGTCAGCTGCACAAGCTGAGGAATGTGGCCGATCGGCTGCCTGACCGGCTCGCCTCGACGGTCGCGAAGCGGATGCGGCGGGCCTACCACGCCGAGTCCGCGCTGGCCGCGGAGGCCCAGCTCGAGGCCCTAGCCAAGGAACTCGACCGCACCCACCCAGGCGCTGCCGCGTCGCTGCGCGAGGGACTGTCCGAGACGCTGACCGTGCTGCGTCTCGGCGTGCCGCCCACCCTCGCGCGGACGTTGCGCAGCACGAACAGCATCGAGTCGATGATTTCCATCGCCCGCACTCACAGCCGCAACGTGAAGAACTGGCAGTCGGGAAACATGGCGCTACGCTGGTGCGCCGCCGGGATGGCCGAGGCCGGCAAGCAGTTCCGCCGCGTCAACGGGCACCTGCACCTCGCCGCCCTTCGACGCGCTCTCGACGAAAACGTCGCCGCCGAAACTGTCGGCTCCGTCCGTCATGATGAGCCCGTGATCGCTGCCTGACGATCATGACCGCCGCCGAAAATCAACGACGAGCGGGACATCCTCGCCGGGGACGGATGACGCTGAAGTGGTGGCGGTCGAGGCTGGCTACCTCGGTCAGTCTGAGTCGCTCGCAAACCGCGATGACCGTCGCGTCGGTGGTTCCCAGCGGCAAGTTCTCGTAGACCAGAACCAGCTCCCCCGCGCGGCGGTAATCATCGCGGGTGAGGTCGACCGGTTGCAGCGTTCCGTCCGCCAACGAGGTCAGAAACTGCGCCTCGACTCCTGGGCCACCCTCCCGGGCCAACACATACCCGACCTCGGCCGCGACGGTGCCCGGTACCAAAAGGGCTCGACCGGCTCGGTGCAGCCCGGTGAACAGGTCAACACAGTCGTAGTGACGGGCGTCGTCTTCGATGGCTGCGGCGACCAGCGGCCCCGTGTCACAGACGATCACGGCTCAGCGGCCGAAACCTTCGGCCAGCAGCTCGTCCACCCTCGCCGACGTGTCCAACCGTCCTGAGGTGACTGCACCGAACCATGCTGGCGGCCACGCCGACGCTCCGCCTCGTTCGGCAAGCCGCTGCACCTCGGCCAGCGCCGCCGGCAGCTGCTCCTCCGGCAGCTCGTCAACCAGGCGACGAAGCTTGTCGCGGGCTGCGGTCATGCCATTGATCGTACCGGGCACCGCGCCCGTGGAAGATCACGTCGACGCCGTTGCATCGCGACGGCGGTGCATAAAATGATGGGTCCGTGACCCTCTGCGGGTAGAGGACGAAATCTATCCGCGGTCCGATGCGGCAGCGGGTTGCCCCGCGAATGATCGAGGTATGACAGCCTCTGAGATCGTCACCGTCCGCGGGCTCAGCAAGTCCTACGGCGAGCGGGTCGTCGTCGACTCCCTCGATCTTGATGTGCGTGCCGGCGAGATCGTCGGGCTGATCGGTGCCAACGGTGCCGGCAAGACGACGACCGTCGAATGCATCCAAGGGCTGCGCCGACCGGACGCTGGCGTCCTGCGCGTGCTGGGTTGCGACCCGACGCGCGACGCCGAGCGATTGCGCCCGATGCTCGGCAGCCAGTTGCAGGACTCGGCCCTGCCCGACCGGCTGCGGGTCCACGAAGCCGTTGCGTTGTTCGCGACGGAACGTGCCCGCAACGCGGATGACCTGCTGGAGCGCTTCGGCCTGTCCGCGCGACGCAACTCGGCCTTCGCCGGACTATCGGGCGGCGAGCGGCAGCGCCTGTTCCTCGTGCTCGCGCTGCTCAATCGACCGCAGCTGGTGATCCTCGATGAGCTGACACAGGGTCTCGACCCAGCTGCGCGCCGCGGGGTGTGGCGGGCTGTCGCACAGCTGCGCGACGAGGGCGCCACCGTGCTGCTCGTCACCCACGAACTCGAGGAGGCAGAGGCGCTGTGCGATCGGGTGATCGCGATGCGGGATGGCCGCATCCTCGACCAGGGGACGCCCGCCGACCTCGTCGACCGCAACGCCAAATGGGCTACCACTCGGTTCAGCTGGGACGGCCCAAACAACTTCCGCGCGCTACCCGGCGTTCGTGACGTCGTTATCGAGCCCGGCCGGCTCACCGTCCACGGCAACCGTCAGTCGATCGCCCACGTGAGTGCCGAACTCGTCCGCGCCGGACAGGTTCCACCCGACCTCTCCGTCGAGATGCCCAACCTGGAAGCCGCCCTACTGCACCTGCTGGAGGGCACCGATCACCGAGAGATGGTGACCATCTGATGACCGTGATGACCGCCTCGAAAGTCATCGACTCGACCGCGCTGCGGCTCGTCCGCACCGAACTCAGGCTGGTCCGACGCGACCCGCTGGTGCTCACGTTCGTCCTCGTCTTCCCGATCGTGACGATGCTGATCATCGGTGGCGCGTTCGGCACCGATCCGGATCCGGCGTTCGCCGGGCAGAACCCGTCGCACTGGTACGTGGCGTCGTACTTCACGGTCGTGATCGCCTCGACCGGCCTGGTGATGCTGCCGGTGCACCTGGCGGCCTATCGTGAACGGGGCGTGATACGCCGCTTCGCGGCCGCGGGCTTCCCGCGCTGGTCGTTCGCGTTGGCCGAGATGGTCATCGGCCTGGCCACGATCGCCGTGGCGGGCGCGATCCTTCTCGTGGTGGCTGCGCCGATCTACGGCATCCCGCCGGTGCACGACGTCGGACGGGTGCTCGCCGGACTCGTGCTTGGCTCGATCGGCTTCGTCAGCATCGGTGTGCTGCTCGGTTCGCTGCTGCCGAGCGCGCGTGCGGCCCAGGCAGTCGGCTTGATGCTCTTCTTCCCTTCGTTCCTGCTCGGCGCCGGCGGCCCGCCGCCGCATGTGATGGGATCAGCGCTGCGTCACGTCGCTGACGTTCTGCCATTGACCTGGGTAACCAAATCGATCCGCGAGCCGTGGCTCGCCATCGGTAGTGCAACACCGGCGCTCATTGCCGTCGCGGTACTCGCCGTCGTGGCGACGTATGTCGCGGTGCGCCGCACGGCCCTGTAAATGTAGGTATTGACTTGATCGACCTGACGCGCATGCCGGAGCCGCTCCCTCGCACTGCGAGATGGGCGGTCTTCGGTGCGTTCGCACTTCTGGTCGTCGTCGGAGTGGTCCGGCGCGCGGGCGACCGGCCGGTCCTCGCCATCGTGTTCGGTTTGGCCGCGCTCGTTTTCGGCGCGGTCGCGTTCTTCGCGTCGCGCACCTGGCTGCTGCCTGCAGCGACCGGGGCTGGTGCGGCGATCGCGGTCGTGTGCAACGGCGAGCCGTCCAATGTCGGCTGGTTCGCCCTGATCGTGTTGGTTGGCTGGGCGGCGCTCGCGGCCCCGATGCTCGTCACTGCCGTCCTCGGGGTTGGGACAGTCCTCCTCTTGCTCGGTGAGCTGCTCTTCAGCCAAAGTGACCCAGGTTGGTTCGCCTGGATTGGCGGCGCGGTCTTTGCCGTCGTCGGCTGCACGTTCGGAAGATGGCAGCGCGACCTGCTCGTGCAACTGCGAGAAGCACAGGCCGGCTTGGCGCAGCGTGCGCAGGCCGAGGAGCGCAACCGCATCGCCCGCGAGATGCACGACGTGATCGCGCACAGCCTCACCGTGTCGCTGCTGCACGTGTCCTCGGCCCGGCTCGCGCTCGCGGACGACCCGGACGAGGCGGCGCGGGCGTTGGCGGAGGCTGAGCGGCTCGGCCGCGAGAGTCTCGACGAGGTGCGGCACGCGGTCGGTCTGATGCGAGGGCCGACCGACCCGATGAAGCCGTTGCCAGGCGGTACCGACCTCATCGGCCTTGTCGAGCGGTCCCGCGCGGCCGGGGTCGACGTTCGCGTGCACGTTGACGGCGACATCGGCGCGGTACCGGCGACCGTCGGCTTGGCCGCCTACCGGATCGTTCAAGAGAGCCTGACCAACGCTGCGAAGCATGCACCGCACGCCACCTGCACGGTGTATGTGGCCGTAACCGAGTCCGCCGTGCAAGTGACGGTCGACAGTTCCGGTGCGCCCACGACGGGGACGGGTCTCGGACTGCTCGGCATGCGCGAGCGCGCCGAGGCGCTAGGGGGCCATTGCGAGGCCGGTCCGGGCGGCAGCGGCTGGCTGGTGCACGCCGCGTTGCCCCTGCACGACGAAGCACGGAGCGGCGACGTGATCCGCGTCATCATCGTCGACGACCAGGAACTCGTCCGGGCCGGTCTGCGTGGCATCCTGCGCGAGCGGTACGGCTTCGACATCGTCGGCGAGTGCGCTGACGGTTCCGGTGTCGCCGCCGCCGTGGTTCGGCTGCGACCCGATATTGTTCTGATGGACGTCCGCATGCCCGTCGTCGATGGAGTGGGCGCGACCATGGCCGTCGGCCGGGTCGCCGACGCACCACCGGTGCTGGTACTCACCACCTTCGACGACGACGAGATCCTCGCGGCCGCGCTTCGCGCCGGCGCATCCGGATTCCTGCTCAAAGGCGTACCGGCCGAGGACCTACAGCGCGCCGTTCGCACGGTCGCCGAGGGCGGCGCCTGGCTGGATCCTGCCGTAACGGGGCGGGTCCTCACCACCTATCGCGCGGCGCCGAATGTCTCTTTCGCCGCCGAGAGCCTCGGGGTCCTCACGACTCGTGAGCGCGAGGTGCTCGCCCTAATCGGGCAGGGCATGTCCAACGCCGAAATCGCCGCCCACCTCGTGCTCGGCGAGGGCACTGTGAAAAGCCACGTCAATCATGTCTTCACCAAACTCGACCTGCGCGATCGCGCGGCGGCGGTGGTCTTCGCCTTCGACAGCGGCCTCGTGAGCCCTCGCCCGAAGTCGACGGACTAGGGCGTGTCCCGCCTTAACCCGACACGACGCCGAGTATCTCGGCCACGACGTCGATCATCGCGGCTCGCGCCGGCGCAAGGTACTTGCGTGGATCGCTCGGCGCCCCCGCCCCGAGGGCAGTGCGAACGGCGGCGGTGAACGCGGCATTGAGCGCGGTACCGACGTTGACCTTGACGATCCCCGCAGCGACAGCGGCTCGCAGGGTGGCGTCTGGCACACCGGAGGAGCCGTGCAGCACGAGTGGTACCGGCACGGCAGCGCGCAGCCGGTTGATGAGTTCGATGTCGAGGCTGGCCGTACGCTCCGTCATCCCATGGGAGCTGCCGACGGCAACCGCGAGCGCGTCCACGCCCGTCGCGGCGACGAACTCGGCCGCCTCGTCCGGGTCGGTGCGCGCACCTTGCGCGTGCGCGCTGGTCGGCGCTGCGGTCTTGCCGCCGACGTAACCCAGCTCGGCCTCCAGCCATAGGCCAGCGCTGTGTGCCCACTCGGCGGCGGCCCGGGTGGCCACGACGTTGTCCTCGTAGGGCAGCGCGCCGGCGTCGAACATGACGGAGGAGAACCCTGCGTCCGCGGCCTGGTGCAGCAGGTCGAGGTCCTCGACATGGTCGAGGTGCATCGCGAGCCCGGCACGGCTCGCCTCCGCTACGGCGGCGGTCGCCGCCGCGATCGGGCGCAGCGAGTTGCCATGGAACCGGACTGCATTGTGGCTGATCTGTAGCACCGCGGGACGTCCGGCCCGCTCGGCGCCCGCAGCGATAGCCTCGGCGTGCTCGAGCGTAATAACGTTGAAAGCGGCAGTCGCGCGCCCGCCGGCCCGCGCGGCCTCGACCAGGTCGGCCGTGCTGACGCGTGGCATGTTCAGACCTCCTCGATGACGACGCGCGGGCGGAGCTCGGCCATGATGTCGGTCGCGACGCCGCCGGCCACCGGAACCGCTACGGCCGCTGCCGAGACAGCGGCGCCATCGGCGAGCAGCTCGGGCCACGGATCGTCACGGGCGAGCCCGCAGGCGACAGCCGCGGCGAGTGCGTCACCCGCGCCGGTTTGGTTGCCGGGTATCTGCCGCGGCAGCCGTACGTCGTACGCGGCCGACGGGGTGACGGCGACGAACCCCTCGGCGCCGAGCGACACGATCCCGGTCGCGGCTCCCCGGTCGCGCAGCAGCTGGGCCGCGTCGCGTGCGTCCTGGCGCGTGGTGACGGGGCGCCCGAACACGTGGGCGACCTCGAGTGCATTGGGTTTCGCCACGTCGGGCCGTGCGCCAAGTGCGTGCCGCAGCTGCTCGCCTTCAGCGTCGAGTACTACCGCCGCGCCGTTCGCACGGGCGATCTCCACCAGTTCGGCATAGGCGGTGTCCGGGCAACCGGGTGGCACGCTGCCGGACATGACCACTACGCGCGCTGCCTGCACCAGCTCGCTGAACGCGGTGCTGAACGCGGCCCACTCGGCGGCGCTGACATGCGGGCCCGGTTCGTTGAGCACCGTCGCCTCCCTGGCGTCGACGACAGTCACGGTGCGGCGTGATTGCCCAGAGATCGGCGTGAGTATGGCGCGCAATCCGCTGCGTTGCAGGTCCGCGGCGATTTCGGCGCCGGTCGTACCGCCGCACAGGCCGGCGATGGTCACCGGCTCGGCCAGCTGGTGCAGCACACGCGCGACGTTGATGCCCTTGCCGCCAGCGCGGGCGTGCACCTCGCGCACCCGGTGCGACCGACCTACCGACAGGTCCGGCACGCGGTAGGTGACGTCGATCGCGGGGTTAAGGCAGACCGTGACGATCACGCCGCTAGCCGCCACGTCGAGAAATCGCTGCGACCGGCCGCCTGCCAGGCGAGAATCGCAGCCCCGAGCTGCCCGGCCCGCGAACCACACGCCGAGAGGACGACCGCTGGCGCGGGCCGCCACGTCAGCCGCGCGGCCAGTTCCTCGCGCACCGGATCGAGCAGCGCGCCGCCGGCGGTGGCGAGCCCGCCGCCGAGGACGATCAGCTCCGGATCGAGCAGCATGGTGGCGGATGCCAGCGCGATCCCAAGCGCGGTCGTGGCGTCCCGCCAGACTTGATCGGCCCATGGGTCGGTCCCTCGCGCAGCCGCGATGTGCTGCGCGCTCAATCCCGGAGCGGCGGCGCGCCGGAACCGGTAGCGACGTGCGATCGCTGCGCCGGAGGCGTATGTCTCGAGGCAGCCGCGCTGGCCACACGCGCACACCTCGCCGTCCGGGTAGACCGGGACGTGGCCGATCTCGCCGGCCAAAGCGGTATTACCCCGAAGCGCCACGCCGTGGGACACGATCACACCGGCGATGCCAGTGCCGATCACGACGACGAGGCAGTCCGCCACGCCACGAGCACGGCCCAGCAGGCACTCGGCCAGCCCGGCCGCGCGCACGTCATGCTCGAGCACGACCGGCACGCCGAGATCAGCGGCCAGCAAATCGCGCAGCGGGACGTCGCGCCAGCCGATGTTCGCCGCGTAGTGCGCGGTTCCGGTTTCGACGTCGACCGAGCCGGGGACTACCACGCCTCCCGCGACGACGTCGGGGCCAGTGAGCTCATGGGCAATCGTGCGTACCGTGTCGACGACGGTGGCGGGCCCGTCGGCCACCGGTGTCGGGCGCTCGATCCGCCGCAGCAAGCGCCCTGCGGCGTTGAGCACGGCCGCCTTTATACGAGTGCCGCCGACGTCGACTGCCACCACGCCAGGCTCTGGTCGGTGATTCACGCGGAACCGCCGCGAAAATGCGAGCTGCGCCGCGCGCTCCTCACCGGTCCGCCAGGATGATCGAACGAGTAAGGTGCCGCGGCGCGTCCGGGTCGAGACCCTTGCGCTCAGCGAGCGCTACCGCCAGCCGCTGGGCGTTGACCAGGTCCGCCATTGGGTCGATGTCGGCTTGGACGACGAGTGCGCCGGTTGCGGTGACCTCTTCGACCAGTCCGGCGGGGGCCCGGCCGAATATCCACACCGCCGACCGCTCGTCCACGACGCTTATCGGCCCGTGCCGGAACTCCATCGCCGGATAGGCCTCGGTCCACGACCGCGACGCCTCGCGTAACTTGAGTGCCGCCTCGTTGGCCAGGCCGACGGTCCACCCGGTGCCAAGGAAGGTGAACTGATCGCACCCGACGAGCCGGTCCGGAAGGTCGCGCCTGAGCTCGCGGCGCACGTCCTCGATCGCCGCGTCGAGGTTCTCGCCCAGACCCGCACGCCACAGCGCGAGCGTTGTCGTCGCGAAGCGGGTCTGCACCACCGACCGCTCGTCGGCGAAGTCCAGCGCGACCGTCGCGCCCGCGAGTTGCGCGGCGGGCATGGTTGCGGCTGTGGTGAGCACTGTCGAGTTCCGGTCCGGCAATGCTTCCAGCAGCCGGATGACCTCGGTGGTGGTCCCGGATCGCGTCAGCGCAACGACGCGGTCGTACCGGCGCGAGTGCGGGAATTCCGATGGGGGGAAGGCATCCGTCTCGCCGAGGCCAGCATTTTCGCGCAGCACGGCGCACGACTGCGCTATGTACAGCGACGTGCCGCACCCGACGATCGCGACTCGGGCACCGGCCAGCGGGAGGGCGTTTGCCACCTCAGGGGTGTGCGCAAGCTTCGCCGCACGGAACCAGCAGTCGGGCTGTGACTTGATCTCGGCCGCGACGAACGACATGCGCTGGACCCCTTCCGATGCGGCTTCCGGCTACTTGATGGAGCCCGCGGTGAGGCCGCCAACAACCTTTCCCTCGATAAAGGCGAACAGGATGATCACGGGAATGGTCGCGATCACCGAGCCCGCGAACAAGTGTCCCCAATCCACTGAGTACTGGCCGACATAGTTATTGATCGCGACCGTTAGCGGGAATTCGTCCGGAGAGGTCGCCAGCGTCAGCGCGACGATGAACTCGTTCCACGCTGCGATGAACGTGAAGATCAGCGCGGTGACGATGCCCGGCATGGCGAGCGGCAGGGTGATCCGGCCGAGCGCACCGAGCCGGCCCGCCCCATCCACCATCGCCGCCTCCTCGAGCTCGACCGGGACCGACGAGAAGTAGGCGTTCAGAATCCAGACCGCAAATGCCAGATTGAACCCGGCGTTGACCAGGATGAGCGAGAGCACTGCACTCGGCAGGTCGAAGTTGAGGAACTCCCGCTGGATGCCGACCAGCATCGCGGCCGGTTGGAGCATCTGAGTAACCAGCACCAAGAGCAGGAACACCCCACGGCCGGGGAAGTGGCGGCGCGCGGTGTAGTAGGCGGCCGGAAGTGCTACCAGCAGCACGAGCGCGGTGGCGCCACCGGCGACCTCCAGGCTGATCTTCAAGTTCGTGCCGAAGCCGCTCGCCCAGATGCTGGTGAAGTTGGAAAAGGTCCAGTGACGGGGGACGTAATCGCGATCCAGCAGCTCGGCGTTCGGCCGCAGCGCGGTGATCACCATTTCCGCGTAGGGCAGCAGGAAGATGATCGCGATGATGTACGCGAGGCCAGCGAAGATCAGCTTCTTGCCCCTCGGCACGCGCCGCACGCGCCGCACCCGTCGTCCGGGGGCGCCGGTGAGCGGTTGTTCGGTGACGACGTCGGTCATCGCTAGGTCACCTGCTCCCGCCAGCGGGTCGCCCACAGGAATACCAGCACCACAAGGATGACCAGCCCAAAGTTGATCACTGACATTGCCGCCGATTCGCCGATGTAGGCCTCCTTGAGCTGGAACATGAACACCGTGGTGGTAGCGGTCTCGTGCCCCGGCCCGCCACGAGTCATTGCCCAGATAATCGGGAACGAGTTGAAGACGTTGATCACATTGATGAGCGCGGCGACGAGGAACGCCGGCCGCAGGAGGGGAAGCGTGATAGAGCGGTAGGTCCGCCAGGTGGAGGCGCCGTCGACCCGGGCCGCCTCGTACAGCTCGGTCGGGATGGTCTGCAAGCCGGCCAGCAACGCGTACGTGGTGAACGGCAGCGACACGAAGATGGCCACCACCATCATCCAGACGAACGCCGCCTGGGGCCGGCCCAGCCAGTCAGCCTGGTTGCTGCCGAACGATTTAAGCACCCCGATGTCTTTCAAGAACAGGTTTATCACGCCGCTGTTCGGGTCAAGCGCCCATCGGAATATCAGTGTCGTCATCAACACCGACGCCGCCCACGGAGCGATCAACGCCCATCGGGTCACACGCCGTCCCGGGAACACCTGGTTGAACAGCTGGGCCAACCCCAGGGAGAGAACCATCGTGACACACACCACGACCACGACCCAGATCGCCGTTCGCGACAGGATGCCTGGGAGGTCAGGCTCGTCGAACAGGTTCTTGAAGTTCTTCGATCCCGCCGGGCCGAGCAGGAAACCGTTTGGGCTGAAGTGCTGAAACGAGGTCCGGAACATGACGACGACCGGCCACAGCACCACCACGGCGATCAGCGCGATGGCCGGCCCAATCCAGAGTAGGGGGCTCGTCGCCCGGCCGAGCCTCTGTCCGAGCGGACGTCGTCGTCGGCCGACTCGCGCGGACTCGCTTGCCACCTCGCTTGCTGGAGCCGTGTCTACCATCTAGCGCCTCGCAGTGACGATCGCCCCGGCGCGCGCGCTAGCGAGTAGGCGGCGCCGGGACCGGTCCAGAGGTTCAGCTGCCCTTGGTCGCGGTCTGCTGGATGGCATCCAGAACCTTCTTCGGATCCTGGGTCAGCGAGGTGGCGATGGTCTGCTGGATCTGGGTCTTGACCTGCGTCCACACGGGATCGTTGGGGTACTGGACGGAGTTCGGCAACGCCTTGAGGAACGGGCCGAACGTGGGATCCGAGGACAGCGCCTTGATCCCCGAGTTCGTCGCCGGAAGCAAGAAGTATTCCTTGACGAACTGGGTTTGGTACTTGTCCTGGTAGAAAAAGTCCACGAACTTGGTGATTGCCGCCTGCTTGCTGCCGTTCGTCTTGAACACCGAGACGTTGTCACAGACACCGAGGGTCTTGTCCAGCGGGCCCGACTTGCCGGCGATGGGCACGGAGGCCCAGTCGGAGTCGGTCAGCTTGCCGCCCGCCTGGATGATCGGGATCAGGGCCGGCGATCCGTTGATCATCCCGATGTCGCCCTGTGCGAACTGCTTCCACAGGTCGGTGCGGTTCTTGGTACCCGGGTTGGGCTCGGTGACGCCGGACTTCACAAAGTCGGTCAGGAAATGCTGCGTATCGACGTTCGCCGAGCCGTTGATCACCCACTTGCCGCTGTCGTCCTGGTAGGCGCCGCCGTTGCCGAGGAACCACAGCAACGACTCAGCCTGAGCCTCCTCCGGGCCGAGTGGAAGCCCGAATCCGACCTTGCCGAGACTCTTGATCTTCGCCGCGTCGGTCTGAATATCCGCCCAGGTTTGCGGCGGGGAGCTGATGCCGGCCTGCTGGAACAGCTTCTTGTTGTAGAACAGCGTCCGCGCGCTGGTAGTGAACGGCATGCCGTACTGGGTGCCGTTGTAGGTGTTCAGCTTGGCAAACACCGGCAGCAGGTTGCTGAACGTGCTCGGCGAGGTGACGTCCTTGGCCGGGTAAAGCAGGCCTGACTGGGCGTAATCCGGGAAGAAGTCGCCTTCGAGAACATCCGGGTACTGCTTGTTCTGGACCTGGGTCTTGACCTGGTTGTCGAAGTCGTTCCAGTTGATGGTCTGCACGTTGACCGTGATATTAGGGTTCGCCGCGTGGAAATCGCTGGCGATCCCCTCCCAGTACTTCTGGCTGGTGTTGCTCGGTCCGGTCCCGTAGTCGGCCGCGACCAGCTTCAACGTCGTATTACCGCCGCCGCCACTGCCGCCACTGCTGCTGCTGTTCTTCGAGCTGCTGCATGCGCTCAGGACAACCGCCAGCCCGGCACTAAGCGCCACGGCCGCCACCAAGCCTCGTCTCATCTTTTCGCCCTCTTCCTGGTTCACACGCCGTGGCGTGTTTCGACTATTGGCGCTTCTAACCAACGAACTACCGGTCCTGCCCGTCGAGACGCTACCCTCATCCACGCCGGTGGTCTAGACCAGCTGGCTTCATCCTCTATACCATTTTGGTCAAGAAAACCGGGCGTCGTGACGGGCCGCCTTCCGTCGATGGTGCGCGGGGTCGCGCAGTGCCTGCTGTCGTCCGCTAGTGGTTGCGGCGGCCGGCGGAGGAGACCTCACCTGGCGGGGTGCATTACCAGCGTTGCTCCGGGACTATCGAGGCGACCGGGCGAGCCGTGGAACGGAGCGACCATGACGACAGCAGCTGCGGGCGCTCTGATGGCGACCGAGATCGCCGAGCAGCCGACCGTGCTCGCTCGGGCTGCTCGCCCACGGGGCCGACTTGATCGCGGATGCCGCCATGCGTATTGCCAAGCGGCGACCACGCTTCGTGCTTATCGCGGCCCGCGGTACCAGTGACCACGCTGCTCTCTATGCGAAGTATCTGGTCGAGGTGCGACTCGGCCTGCCGGCTGGTCTCGTCTCGCCTTCGACTATGACGGTGTACGGCGCGCGTCCGGAGCTGTCGGACGTGCTCTTCATCGCGGTGAGCCAGTCGGGCGGATCACCCGACCTCCTTGACTCGCTTACCGTTGCTCGTGACTGCGGCGCCCTCACCGTGGCCGTGACCAACAATGCCGGCTCGCCGTTGGCCGGCGCGGCCGACATCCATCTCGATGTCCGGGCCGGGACAGAACGTGCGGTAGCTGCGACGAAGACCTATACCGCAGAGCTGCTGGCCCTGTACCTGCTCGTGGTGGGTGCGGCGTCAGGTGATGTGGCGGGCGCGGATGCGATACCGCACGCGGCCGCGGCTACGCTGAGTTTCCAGGCCGCGACTACGGCGGCGCAGCGATATCGCTTTGCCGACCGGCTCGTGACAACGGCTCGTGGGTACTCCTACCCCACGGCGCGTGAGGCGGCACTGAAGCTGATGGAGACCAGCTACCTTGCCGCGCAAGCCTTTTCGGGCGCGGATTTGCTGCACGGTCCGATGGCGATGGTCGACTCCCGCGTGCCAGTGATCGCCGTGATGTCGCCTGGCCGTGGGGGGGCCGCGATGGCGCCCGTGGTCGAACGGCTCAAGGCCTCCGGGGCCGACGTGCTGGCGGTCGGCACTGAGGAGGGTCTGCCACTGGCGAGCGCGGGCATCGCAGAGGAGCTCTTGCCGATATTGGAGATTCTTCCGCTCCAGCAGCTGGCTTGGCGCCTGGCATTGGACCGCGGTGGAGACCCGGATCATCCGCGCGGGCTGTCCAAAATAACGGAGACATGGTAGGTCGTGACGCAGCACCGGATCGACCCTCTGGACACGCTGGACAGCGCCGGCGTCGTCGAGCGACTGCTCGACGCCGAGGAGCGTGTTGTCCCCGCGGTGCGCGCCGCGCTGCCACAGATCGCCGCGGCCGCCGACCTGATCGCCCGACAGGTGCGGCGTGGCGGGCGCATAGCCTTCGTCGGTGCCGGAACGTCCGGTCGGCTGGCGCTATGCGAGGCAGCCGAGTTACCGGGCACGTTCGGTCTCGACCCGTCGACCATCCTCATTGGTATTGCCGGAGCCGGGGGGCGGGCGCTGGTCGGCACGGACTGGGATGAGGACGACGTCACGGTCGCGTCAGCTGACTTCGCCGACATGGCACTGCGCTCGCACGACGTCATGGTCGGGGTCGCCGCCAGCGGCAGTACGCCGTACACCCTGGTCATGGCGCGCTCGGCGGCCCGAGCCGGAATAGCGCTCGTGGCTGTGGTGAACGCCCTCGACTCGCCGCTGGCCGCGCTGGCGACGGCCCGCATCGAGGTGCCAACCGGGCCGGAGGGGTTGCGCGATTCGACCCGGCTCACGGCCGGAACCGCCCAGAAGCTCATCCTCGACGCCCTCACGACGGCCGCGATGGTCACGCTAGGCCACGTCCACGGTGATCTGATGATCGACGTCGTGCCAGCGAACGCCAAGCTGCGGGACCGGGCGAACCGCATCGTGGCCGATATCGCCGAACGTCCGGTCGACGTTGCCCGCGCCGCGCTCGAGCGTTGCGACTGGAATGCCCGGGCCGCCGTACTTCATCTCACCGCAGGGCTCAGCCCCTCACAGGCCGCGGCGAGTGCGGCGTGCTATCCGACGTTGCGCGCGGCAATGGAGGAGTTTTCGCCGCGCTGACTCGACATCGCTTCAGCGACTCACCTTCCAAGCTGGCGCTTAGCCCTGGCGTTTTCAGCCCGCAGAGTCTTGTGGTACGCGCTGAAAAGGTGTAGACCAGATTTCGACGAAATAGGTGTAGACCAGATTCAATATTTGTATAGACCAGCGCCCGGCAGCCGCGGCCAGCGGTGCGCGATAGCTCCCTGCCCGTGGCGGAAAGGTCCGCCAATGTCGCTCAGCCTCCTCCGGTCCAGCCGCTCCCGCGTAGCCACGTTGGTCGGCGCGATCGCGCTCGTCGTGGGAAGTGCAACGGGCGCCGTCGCGCTCGGCGCTGGAAGCGCAGCAGCAGCCGCGCCGCCATCGGCCGCACCACAAGTGGTGCCCAAGCCGGTATCAACTACCGTCGGCGTTGGCCAATTCACCCTCACGACCCGGTCCCGCATCGTTGTCAGCTCGGCTGACGCGACGGCGGTCGGAGCTGACCTCGCAGCCTATCTGCGTCCCGCGACGGGCTACCAGCTGCCGATCGTGAGCGGCGGCGCGCACGCCGGCGACATCACGCTGCAACTGGGAAAACCCGCCGCCCTGCAACCGGATACGACTGGTGAAGGATATGTGCTTGATGCAACCTCGTCGAAAGTGACGGTAACTGCGACCACGTCCCACGGCCTCTATGACGCCGTCCAGACAATCCGTCAGCTGCTCCCCGTGTGGATCGACAGCCCCACGCTCGAACCAGGGCCATGGACGATCCCGTCAGTCCACATCGTTGACTATCCCCGCTACGCCTACCGGGGGTTCATGCTCGACATCGCGCGCCATTTCCAGACGCCCGCAGCCGTCATGAGCCTGATCGACCAGGCATCGGCGTACAAGGTGAACACGCTGCATCTGCACGTCAGTGACGATCAGGGCTTCCGCATCGTCATCAACGGATTCCCCAACCTGACCGACATCGGCTCGATTGGCTCGGTCGGCACCGACGGCCGCACGATGGACCCCGGCGGCTTCTGGACCCAGGCCGACTACAAGGCCGTTGTCGCCCACGCGGCCGCGCACTTCATGACGGTCACGCCCGAGGTGGATTCGCCCGGCCACAACAACGCGATCATCATGTCTGAATACAACGACACAGCGAACCCGTTGCTGGACGGGAACCCTCAGGACATCAACTGCAGTGCCAACAACCCGCCGATGTGGAACTTCAGCGGGGACGTCGGATACAGCGCGATGTGCCCGGAGAGTCAGAACACGTTCACGATCTACAACGCGATCATCACTCAGCTCGCGGCGATGTCGACCAGCCCCTATTACCACGTTGGTGGTGACGAGGTGCCCTCCTCGATACTCACTCAGGACCGGTACGCGTCATTCATCAACCAGGAGGTTCCCCTCGTCAACGCCCAGGGCAAGGCCGCGATGGGTTGGGCCGAACTGGCCGGGCCTGGCACGAACCCCGGCCCGGGGTCGGTCGCCGAGTACTGGAACCCGGCCTCGGGCTCCAGTACAGACACCATCACCGCCCACGAGGCCGTGGCCAAGAACATGAAGATCGTGATGGCGCCGGCGAATCACGCCTATCTCGACCAGAAGTACGCGTTCGGCCCCAATGTCAACGTGCCGCCGACCCTCGGCTTGCACTGGGCCTGCAACCGTGGCTGCGACGTCGACCAGTTCTACAACTGGGATCCAGGCACATACGTCACCGGCGTGACCGACCAGAACGTGATGGGTGTCGAAGGTGCGATGTGGGGCGAGACCGTCGTCAACCTGAGCAACGTCGACTACCTGGTCTTCCCGCGACTGATCGCACTTGCCGAAGTCGGCTGGACCCCGCAGGCCGAGCGCACCAGCGGCTACTCGGACTTCCTGACCCGACTGGCTCCGCAAGGAGCGCGGCTGACCCTGGCCGGCACCAACTTCTACCCGACGCCCGAGGTGCCGTGGCGGCTCGACGTCGCGGCGGCCGCGCAAATCCCAGTAATCAACGGCCAGGTCTCTGGTCCGGTCGCATCCCTGTCCGCACCGGGCATCGCCGCGAGCAGCATCACCGCCACCATCAACTGGGGCGACGGAACCAGCAGTGCCGGGGCCGTAGACGGCACCGCGGCCACGTCCGCAACAGTCAATGGGCTGTACACGATCAGCGGCACGCACACGTATCGGCAACCCGGCGCATTCCAGGTATCCATCACCGTGAAGGCGCCAGGCACGCCGTCCGTGACCACAACCACCACGTTGAGCTGGCACCGGTAATTACCCACCTGGACAGCTGATTCCGGCCTGACCCCGAAAGCGGCACTGCCGTCATCGGGGTCAGCCGCTGTTGCGGGAGGGGTTACAAAACGGCGGCGGCCCGGTCCGGGTCGTACCAGACTCCGGCGGCCATGATCCGCGTGATGCGGAGGTCATCGTCCAGGACGACGAAGTCCGCATCGTGCCCAGCGACGATCGCACCGCACGAGTCAGCGATGCCAAGGACCCGAGCCGGATTTGCGGACGCGGCGGCCGACGCGAGTTCGATCGGTAGCCCGCAGTCCAGGACGGCCCGCCGTACCGCCGCGTCCATCGTCAGTGTGCTGCCCGCCAAGGCGCCGGTAGAGGCCAGCCGAGCCTCATCGCCGCGGACCTGCACCGGCTGGCCCCCGAGGACGAACTCACCGTCGCCCACACCAGTCGCCGCGATCGCATCAGTGATCAGGACGAGCCGCTCCGGTGTCCCTGCGACGAGCGTCGTGATCGCAGGATGCACGTGGATGCCATCGTTGATGACCTCGCACGCGATGTTGGACGCGAGCGCGGCCCCGATCACGGCTGGCTCGCGGTGATGCAGCGGGCGCATCCCGTTGAACAGGTGGGTCGCGAGCCGGGCGCCCGCCTCGATCGCGGCCTGGGCGTCTGGGTACGTGCCGTCAGTGTGGCCGATCGCCGGGACCGCGCCGGCGCCGACGATGTCGACGATCAAGTCGAGGGCGCCGGGCAGCTCAGGCGCGAGAGTCATGCTGCGCAAACACCCCCGCGCGGCTGCGAGCAATTCGGAGAAGGCAATGCGGTCGGGGAAAAGCAGGAATTCCGGATTCTGAGCTCCAGCGCGAACCGGGGACAGGAACGGTCCTTCGAGATGGGCCCCCACGACGTGCCCGTCCGGTGTGGCACCCAACGCGGCGCGGTCGGCGATCCACCCCAGCTGCTCGGCGAGCACATCCAGTGGCGCGGACATCAGCGAAACGAGGGTCCGGGTCGTGCCGTGTGATCGATGGAATGCCACGGCCGCGGCCAAGTCGGCCGGCGACGCGCTCGCGTCGTGCCCGCCACCGCCATGGACGTGCAGATCAATGTAGCCCGGCAGCACCCAGGCGCCGGCCAGGTCGACAGTGCCGCCGCCCGGCGGCCGGCCTGAGCCGACTGCGGTGATGACACCGCCCTCGACCTGCACCCAGCCGCCATCTATGACACCGGTCGGTGTGACGACGCGGGCATCGGACAGGGTGCTCACAAGGCGACCGCCCGGCCGGCCGCCGTTCGCTCGGCGAGCACCCGAGCAGCCGGATTCGTCATCGCCGTGGTGCCGTCAAGTTGGCGACGAACGTGATGCGATCGCCGCGATACCAGCTCGTCACCCACTCCACGACCTGCCCTGACGCGTCGAACGATTGCCGTCCGAGCACGAGCATCGGCGCTCCGGTGTCGGTGTTCAGCAGAGCGGCCTCGCGAGGTGAAGCCGGTGCGGTCGCGATGGATTCCTCCGCATGGACCGGCACAACGCCATATACGGCGGCGAGCACGGTATATAGAGACTGTGCCCGGCGAATGTGCCGCGTCAGCTGGGGGAATCTCGCAGCCGACAGGTGGGCGGTCTCCACCGCCATCGGCCGCTCATCGGCGAGACGCAACCGTTCGATACGGAACACCGGCGCTCCAACGACGACCGCGAGCCGCCTGGCGATGTCCTCGTCGGCCCGGACCCGTTCGGCTGAGATGAGCTGCGTAGATGCGGTGAACCCGTTCGCGGCCGCCTGCTCGGTAAAGCTCGTCAGATGCAGCGGCCAGGTCATCTTCGGTTCCGCGACGTACGTGCCGGAGCCCTGACGGCGGACCAGCCGCCCCTCCGCGACCAGCTCGAGCAGCGCCTGCCGGACCGTGGTGCGCGAAGTCCCAAGCTCTGCGGCCAGAACGCGCTCGGTCGGTACCGCACTGTCCGGTTCGAGGGACTCGATGATCGCCAAAAGGTGCCGCTTGACGGTGTAGTACTTCGGCTCGCGGGGCGGCTGCAAGGCGGCACTGGACACCGGCGGTCTCCTCGTAGAGGTCGATCAGTTGCCTACACCATTCGTACGAACTAGTGAATCATGCACGATCCGAGTGGTCTAGTCCATTGTGTGATGCCAGGTCGGATCGCTACTGGCAAATCGGCTTCCCGCGCGGCGGACCGGTCGATTTGATATCAGCTACCAGAGCAACGCCGGATTCTGGGCTAATTGCACCAGCCTCTGCGAATCGGACTGATCCGAGGCCGCGCCAACGGAGCCGATGACAACGGTCCAACCGGTCGTCGTCACTACGGTCGCGCCGGTCACCACGGCCGTTCCCTCGCGACGGGACGCGACGTTAGAGGACGGTGTCCGCTGGCGGACCGTGTTGTCGCCCTCCGGAGCGACGATGTGAAATACGAACACGGATCCGGCGGCATCCTGGCCGCGCAGTTCAATAGCGCACATGCCCAGGTACTGATCGAGCGTGCGGGCCATGTCACGCACCGTCAGTGTGGGCACCGTGCGGCGCGCCGCCGCAGCGATCGCGAGCTGTATCGGATGTCCGGGATCGATGACGGGGCAGGCACCAGCCGTCGAGGCTGGGCGGATGATGTCGGCCAGCGGCTCGGTCTGTCGCGCCTGTGTCGCGATCATCGCCAGAGCCGCGTCCCGCGATGACTGGTTCACGTTCGTGACCGGCGAATTCGGCCCGGGATCGGGCGGAAGGTTGCGCAAAGCAGATCGGACCGCCGTATAAGTCACGAGCCCAACAGCGACAACCGTGATCGCGGCGGCGAGCCGAGGCCAGCGACGCCGCCACTGAGTGACCCAGCGAGCCCACGGCTTCGCGCCTGACCTGCGCCCGAGTTCAAGTATGTCGTCGTCCTCGACCGGCGAGCTTGGCGCCTCGGCCCATTCGACACCATCCCGCACCAGACAAGCGTTCCTCTGAGGTATCGACTCCGCAACCCGCGCGCAATCACGCAGTCACATCGCGCTCGACCGGAAAGTGACCTCGAGAATGGGAAGGACGGGAAGGGAGTAGCGCACTTGGCGCGGCAGCCGCCGAGCGGCGCCGAGGACACAAGGCGCCACGCCGAGGGCGACAGGCGGGGTTAGATCATGAACGCTCGCGACGCCAGGGATCGTGCTGATTGCCGCGCGTTCTGCAGGTTCGAACACCCACGACCACAGCCTGCTCGCCGCGCTGCTCTCCCGGTCGGGCAGCCGCCGCAGCATCTCGCGCATCTTCGCTGGGACGACGTCGAAGATCAACGAGGCGCCGGGGAGGCGCCGCGCCATCGCCGCGATCAGCTCATGCACCTGCTCGCGTTGGAAGTACATGAACAGGCCTTGCGCGGTTATCAGCGTCGGGTTCGCGGGGTCCACATGGTCGAGCCATTCCAGCTCCAGCGCGGATCCGGCGTGGCTGCGTTGCCTTGGCCCATCAGGAAGCAGTTTGTGCCGTAACTCCAGCGCCTCCGGGAGATCGACCGAGACCCACCACATGCGGCCGTTGTCAACGCGCCAGAACTGGGTTTCCAGGCCCTCGCCAAGCGCGACCACCGTGCCGGACGGATACCGGGCCAGGAAGCGGCGTATGGCAGCGTCGAACGTGGCCACCCGAACCGCGTGCCACCCGGCGCCGCGAGATGCGCCAGCAAAGTCGTAGTCGAGCCGATCGACGACCTCGACCGCGCGCGGATCCTGAAGAAGCGACCTTGGGGTGCGCGCCGCCGCGGCACGTCGGCCGAGGTTCCAGAGCAGCGTTTCCGGTATTCCGGACAGATCGACGGCGATCCGCTCCATCCCGAAATGGTAGATCTCGTTGCGGATGATCACTCGCCCTGACCGCCCACGGACTGTCTTCGCCCGGCGCTTCCGGTCACTGCACGCCATGCGTAGACTATGCGCATAGGTACGCATAGTTTCTGGAGGCGGTTGTGGGTCGGGCGAACGTCTACCTTCCGGATGAGCTGGAACGCAGGGTGAAGGCAGCTGCCATCCCGATCTCGGAGGTCTGTCAGCGGGCCCTGCTGGCGGCGGTCGAGGCCGCCGAGAATCACGGCCGCCGCTTCGAAGACCCGATCCGCGCGCAGCTGCGACTGGGTCGGGAAGCGGGCGAATCATGGGTCGCGTCCGCGGCGCCGGAGCAGCTGCTCGCGCTGGTACGGAATCCACAGCTCGAGCAGATCCCGGCCGAGGCGTTGCCCGATGACCTTTACTCGCTGACCGGCGAGCAGAGCCTGGCGTGGGAGGCTGGTTTCAGCGCCGCAGCTCGCGCGGCCGCGTCGGCGGCGGTGTCCGCTGATCGCGCGGTCGACGCTCCAGCGCAGGACGCGGACCCGGACGTGGCCAACGCCGATTCGGCGAGTGGGGAACAGCCGGCGGAGCGGGCAGACGAACCCGAAACCGAGCCGGGGCTAGGCGATGACGCGGGTTGTCGGATCGGCTCGACAGTAGACGGCGCGCCAGTGTCATTCGACCCGCACGCGGCGGTGCGGGCAGGGAAGAGCCCGCTGTTCGCGATCCTGGGACAGGGGGATCTGCGGGCCCGGCTGACGCTGAGCGTGGCGCAAGACGCTGCGTCGCGGGGCGCCGCGGTCGTGCTGCTTGACGTGTCCGGTCAGCTGTGCGCGCGGGCGCGCGGCCTGGGCAAGAACGTGCGCGTCATTCGGCCGCAAGTACCGGCGGTGCCAGGGTTCGACGAGCTCGCCCGCGGCGCGGTCGGCTTGGGTGGGTTGTGGGAGGTGCTATCCGGGTTGTCGGCCGGCGGAGGGCTCGGTGGCCTGCTCGGTGCCGGGACTGCGCCGCTCCCGCCGCCCGGGCACGTCACGGTCGTGGACGTCGCGGGCGACGGGGGGCTGGCCAGCGCACTGGCTGCGGCGCAGGCCGCGCATCTGCTCAGCCAGTTCGCAACCCGGGCCGACCACCCGCGACTGGTGCACATCGACCTGCCCAGCACCATCACCGTGCCCGCGCCGCTCGCCGCCCAGCTGCAGCGGGTAACCCGCGTTGCCCGGGACCGCAACACCGCGCTCGGGCTATCTGCCGACAGCGCCCAGGTCGTAACCGACCTCAGCGGCATCGGCTCTTTGCTGTCCACCGTCTTCGCGTTCGCGACCAGCAATCCGGTCGAGGCCGACCGGCTCCGCGATCTGCTCGGCGCCGCCGCCCCGATCCTGGTCAACCCGCCGGGTACCGTAACCAGTGCCGACGAACAGACCTGGGTCGTCATGCGCGACCTCGACGGACGGCTGGGCCAGGTCCGCCTGGACGCCTGGTAGCAGTCGCCCGGCCATGACGTCGCCGGGCGGATCAGCTCGACAGGCGACAGCGAAAGGCATGGCCGGCTGGACTAACATTACTTTGCTTGCGTACGCAAGGACATGATGCTTTGGCATCGCGGTGCCTTGGCCGGAGGATCGATTCATGCCAGACGCGGTACCCGACCCTGAACACGCAGGATCCTTCGCCCTTGGTTCGTGGCAGGTGAATCGGATCGGATACGGGGCTATGCAGTTGGCGGGCGACGGGGTGTTCGGCCCCCCGCGAGATCGCGACGAAGCGCTTCGCGTGCTACGAGCAGCAATCGATGGCGGGATCAATCACATTGATACCGCGCAGTACTACGGCCCAGGCGTGGTAAACGAGCTGATCCGTGAAGCGCTGTACCCGTATCCAATCGGGTTGGCGCTTGTGAGCAAGGTCGCGGTGCGTCGTGATGACGCTGGCACCGTCTTGCCGTTCGACCAGCCGCACCAGCTCCGCTTGGGCATCGAGGAGAATCTCGCCACGCTCGGCGTGGATCGGCTGGCAGCCGTGAACCTGCGCCTCATGGACGAATCCGCCCCGGACAAGCGATTCGACGCGCAACTTGCCGCGCTTGTCCGAGCCCGCGATGAAGGCTTGATCGACGGTATCGGTCTGAGCAACATCTCGAAGGATCATCTGCTCAGAGCCGCCGACCAAACAGAAATCGCCTGCGTGCAGAACCTGTTTAACCTGGCTGATCAACGGTCACTCGGCATCCTCGAGGAGTGCAGCCGCGGAAACATCGCATTCGTGCCGTACTGCCCTCTGGGATGGCCACGCGGCGTACGGAATCAGGTTCTGACCAGCCCGATCCTTGCCACGGTGGCGGCGAGACTACGAGCGACAGCAGTACAGATCGCACTTGCCTGGCTGCTTGATCTCGCGCCTAACATTCTGCTGATACCCGGCACTCGTACCCGCACGCACCTGGCCGAGAACCTCGGAGTCGCCGGCGTCCATCTCGACGACGCAGCCCGTGCGGAGCTGCGGCACTTCCCCACCATTCGATGACCGAAACGCCACGACTCGCCGCGAGTGCATGACCTGGGAGCGCATCCGATGCTACTTGCGTTGGCAAGCAATGTCATCGCGAGCGTGAGCGCCGCGCCGGCGACGGTCTGTCTAGCGACACGCAGAGGAGGCCCGACGGATATAGAGGATGCTTCTAGAAGCAAGTAGCATTCTTAAACGTGCCGAAGAATGAGCCGCTGACGCCTTCGGAAGAAATGCTGTGGCGAGCACTTATGCGCATCGTCGTTGTGCTACCCCGGCTCTTGGACCGAGACATGATGCGGACGACGGGACTGACCGCGAATGAATACACAACCCTAACGAACCTGTCCGAGGCCCCGAACCGCGAGCTGCGAATGGCCGACCTGGCCAATGCCGCGGGGTTGTCGGCCAGCCGGATGACGCGCCTGGTCGACGATTTGCGATCGCGCAACCTCGTCGCGAAGCGACCCAGCGCCATCGACGGCCGAGGTAACGTCGCAAGACTCACGCCGCAGGGCCTTGCCAAGCTGAGGTCAGCCTGGCCGGCGCACCTGGCCAGCGTGCGCCGTCGCATGTTCGATCACATCGATGCCCCGGGGATGAAACGAACGGCTCAAGTCCTATCCCAGGTCGCCGCCCAAATGGACGACAAGGCACCGTGACAACTCAGAAGTACATCGAGGCATACCGCACCACATCTTCACGATTCTGCAGTCGATCGCCGGGACCTAGGCGCTGGTCTCCGGCGTTGGCATGTAACTTTGCTGGTGCCGACACGCTGCGAACTGCGGCGCTGCGCTTGCACTCCGTTGGTGGGAGGTGTGCGACCGGCTCATTCATCAGCTTGGCCGGCGAGGTCTCCTTGCCGCTCGCGTTCGGCCGGGCGGCGTGCGCCCAGGCGAGGAACAGTTGCTGCAGGGGGCTCTCAGCCCACAGTTGCGATAGCGGCGAGGTCGTCCAGTGCCGCCAGGATCCGGCTGTAAGTTGCGAACCCATGTCGGCACGCAAGGCGGTCGCTGCGCCGAGATAGATCACGGCCTGCCGCCCCGTTCGGCGCCGACGTCGCCCGCTCGACCGGCAGCTCACCGGTCCTGACCGCGACGAACGGAAATGTGGCCGCGGAGCCCGGCGCGTTCGGCACCGGCGACAATTCAGATCCCGTCGCCGCCATGCTCAACCGGGACGACAACTGGACCTTCGCTACGTTCCCGCCGTACTCGTAGCTCGTAGCTCACGACTCATTCGAGCGCCAGCTCGACCGCAGGACTAATGGGACGCCGTCACGGAGCACAGTGACTAGGAAGACGGAGCTGCTGGTTCGCGTGGATCACGTTGCGATTGGCGATGCCGTTCATGTCGGCAACGACGTTCACAACCTGTTCGACGGAGTAGGAGCCGCTGACGTGGTTCTCCACGAGGACCGTGAGATTGTCGCCGTTGCGTGCGGTGACCGTTTGGGAGCCCGTGCAGCCATGCGACGATTGATTGATAGTCACCTGGCTGTTCGATTGCGACGATGACCCGTCGGGGTTACACGCCGCCGTGAATAGCACAAGTACTACAACCAGGCCTGCGAGCAGTCCACGTGACCACATCTCGCGACGCACCTTCCTCGGCTCCGTTCCCGGTGGCGCAAAACCGAAACGCGGGATATCGCCTACTCATTAAACCGCGTGGTCCCTTATCAGGACAGGGGTTGTGTTGATCTCGGCCGAGTATCACACCTCGAACTGCAGTGAATTTCGCGGATTTCGGCATCTTGGTTGCGGCTGCGGCTCGCCGCACCGCAGGCGTCATTCGGCGATTACGTCTCGGTCTGGGAATTAATGCGGAGGATGTTGCCGTCGGGATCGCGAAACCAGGCCTCCTGGTAGTCCCCGGAGGTCGAGATGCCGTCCTCAGTCTTGACCTCCGAGAGGTCGTACTCTTCGAAACGCACGCCACGGTTGCGCAATCGGTCGACGGCGGCCCTCGCGTCGCTTACTGTCCATGACGCCAGCGCGTGCTGCGCCTCACCTGCGGTGGGCCGCTCGTAGACCTCGAGCAACGTGCCACCGCCACATCGATAGATCACTTGCGGCCCAGGCGTCGATGCATTTGCGTCGGTGAGGCCGAGCGTCTCGCCATAGAACGCTTTTGCCCGCGTACCGGGATACCACGTTCCTGGCCGAGCAGCACCGCGAGATCTGTCGCGCGCCAATTCGAGCGCCTGATCCCGGACGCAACGCTCGTCATCATTCCCAACTGCGGACACATGAGCAATCTGCAGCAACCACAGGAGTTCAACGAAGCGGTGCCTCCGTCTTCGAGTGACTGCCTGACCGTGCGTCCGCACATGCCGCCTTCGTGCTGGCGTGCCGACTGCAGGGCGTTTCGATCAGGCACTCGGTGCCGGATCGACGCGGCGCGCGACTACCCATCGATGCGGCGATATCGGCCGAGTTCGGGTGAATCCGTGATTCTCGAACGCGGCCATCGGCCCCGTATGCAGGAACGATCCTGCCACCTTTCGGTTGTCCGTCTCCTCGGGGTAGACCTCGACCATGCCCCGCCGTACCGGGCGACAGAGGAACCCTTGCGCACTCGACCGTCGGCTCCCGCGCATTGGTGTGACTGGTGTTGCCGCTGAGGCGCTGACAAACGGACTCGGGTACCACCGCAGCGCGGGAAGCGACGGTCCGGCGGGCGGTGGTCGATCGGCCCTCCGCGGCACGGATCCGCCCGACTCGTGGCCGCGCGTTATCCCTACCCAGTGATCTGCAGCGGGACCGTGTTGGAGGCTCCAGCGGAGGTGTTGACGGTGACCGTCGCGGTGTCGCCAGGGCTTACGTGCCAGATGCCGTCTGGCCCGCTCGGGGTGGGGACGGTGAATGTGATGGCGGTGTCGCTCCAGCTGTCGATATGGAAGGTGGCGCCGTCGAAGGGGGCGCCCCAGCTGGTGCCGCCGTCGACGAAGAAAACGTAGTCCTGGTTGGGATCCGCCTGGGTAGCGCCGAAGTTTGTGCCGTGGATTGTGACCTGCTGGCCGGCGGCGGCGCTGGTGGGGTCGAGTGAGGTGATGACGGGTGGCAGGTTAGCCGGCGGCCCCTCGTGGGTCGTCACTTCGCCGGGTGCGCCAGTTGCGGTGTTCGTGAAGTCCGCGGTCGCCGCAAGTGCCGCGGTCGCCTCCGCTGAGCCCTGAGGTGCCGTGACGGTCCAGGCTTGCGCCGCGGAGGCGCCCGCGGCGATGGTGCCAGCTGGTTGCGGCGATGCCGGGGTGACGGTCCACCCGTCGGGTGCGGTCAACGCGACTTGCGTCCCACTAATGCTGCCCGGTCCGGCATTAGTCACGGTGGTGTGCACAGTGGTGGATGTCCCGGCGGCCACGGTGATCGGTGTGGCCGGGTCGATGCTGAGGGCGACCGCGGCCGATTGCAGCCGGTTGACTGGGCTTCCGCCGGCCTGGGTGATGGTGTGGCTGCCGTTTGTCGCGAGCGGCTGCGTGCGGATATGAAGCGTCGCGGTCGCCGGGTCGTACCACCAACCGGGTGTGTTGCCGTTCGGGTTCGTCTGCGGCAACGGACGGTCGTCCAGATTGACCTGGTGGGGCGCGGTCACGTCGACCAGATCCACCAGGTAGGTGCGGCTGCTGAGCTGCCCCGGGTAGCTGCCGCGGTCGGCGCCGATCTTGACCTGCGAGCTGCCCGCCTCGTGGTAGGTGATCGGGGTCTGGGTGAACTGGCCGTTGGCGTATCCGGTTCCCTCCCCCGCGTCGCGGTAGAGGGTGAAATCACCCGAGGCACCGGAGTAGATCTTGAGCGTCAGCGGCGCGGAAGGGTCGGCGTTGACGTGGGATTGGCCGGTTTGCTCGGGGACGATCCCGCCGGCCTTGACGAAGACTGGCATCCGGTTCAGCGGCACCTGCAGGTGGACGCTAGCTGGCCCGGTATAGGTGGCGCCGGTGTAGAAGTCCACCCACCGGCCGGGCGGAAACCAGACGGGCGATGTGGCGATGTCGCCCGGTGAGGTGACCGGAGCGACCAGCACATTCGGCCCGTAGAGGTATTCGTCGGGCTGGTTGTATGCGGCATCGAGGTCCGGGTAGTCCAGGTACAGCGGCCGGGTGATCGGCAGGCCAGTGTCATGCGCCTGCCAGCCCAGGGTGTAGGTGTACGGCAGCAGCGCCTCCCGCAGTCGCAGCGAGTCAGCGGCCGGGTCTTGCGCCGCGCCGTACTGCCACGGAAGCCGGTCACCGTGGTCGGAATGCAGCCGCAGGATCGGCGAGAACGTTCCGAGCTGCACCCACCGGTCGTAGAGATCGTCCGGGAGGTGCTTGCCCTTGAAGCTGCCGATGTCGTTGCTGACGTAGGGCAGTCCGATGCTCGACTCGGCGGGGACAAGCCCGGCGGCGTAGGCGAGTGCCTGCCACGTCGGGTCGGTGTCGCCGGTGAACGCGACGGTGCTCCGGTGCTCGCCCCAGGGGCCGGACGCAGGGGCACCGCGGTAGTCCTCGAAGGAGGCGCCGATCCGGGCCAGGTTAAAGCCGCGTTGGCCCGACTTGCTGAGGTCCTGCGCGTACAGCCCATTGATCCAGCTATCCGGTGTCAGTCCGGCCATGCTGACGATGCTGTCGGTGCAGCACCAGTCGAGCCACCATTGCCGGACGCCCTGCTGTTCGAACGGTTGATGTAGGTCGAACCATGCCTTCGCCTGGGCCGGATCGCTCCAGTCGAATCGGTAGCAGGTCGGGGAGAAGCACTGCGCGGCGCGCTGCAGCGCACCGCCGGCGGTCTGCTGCGCGGCCGCGAATTTCGGGTCACTCGCGTCGATGCCGGCGTGCACGTTGAGGGTCACGCTGAGGTGATGCTGTTTGGCCCAGTCCAGGAATGACTGCGGATCGGGGAACAGGCTCGGATTCCAGTTCCAGCCGTCCCACTGCTGCGGGGACTTCCAATCCGTGTCGACCACCAGGTAATCCAGCGGCACACCATTCCGTTCGAATGCGGGAATCAACTGGTTCTCGTAGTCGCCGGCGGTGAATGGATTGAATTCGGAGAACCACACCCCGAACGCCGCCTCCGGCAACATGGCCGCCGGACCGGTGATCGCTCGCAGATCCTTCAACGCCTGCTGATAATCGTGGCCATAACCGAACAGGTAGCCGTCCTGGTATGGACCGCTGTGGGTAGGACGAGGCGTCGCCCAGCCGTCCGAGGTTCGCAACGCGGTGTACGTGTCATCGAGCAGCAACCAGCCCTGGCGGTTCAGAATGCCCGGATGCAGCTGGTAGGCGCCCACGTCCGTGCCTGCCTGATTCGGGTAGGCGTCCAATCCCCGAGTCCAGCCGCCCAGCTGCCCCGGCTGATCGACCGGCGGAGGAGTCGTGCTGCTCGTCGTCGGATAGCTGGCGCCGTCCGCGGTGACCGCGACGCTGTCCAGGTTGACGTTGCAGCCGTCCCCGACCGCGCACGTGGTGCTGATCGTGTTCGTGCCTGCCGTCAGATGTACCGGTATCGACGTGACGCCCCAGGTGTCCCAATTGGCGGTGGGCGGGAACGTAAGCGGGGTGGCCGCGGCCCCGTCGACCGATGCGCTCAACGTTCGGGCCTGCCCGCCGCCGTTCGCGTAGCGGGCCTGCACTGTGTAGTCACCGGTGGACGGCACGTCGGTGACGGTCCAGCTGTCGGAGGCGCTGACCTGGCCGTAATCGGCCGCGAAACCGCGGCCGGTGAACCCGGTGTGGTCGTAGTTGACGCTCTCGCCACCGTTGAGCCGGCCGTCCTCTGCCTCGCATCTGGTCCCGAAGGCGCACTGACCTGGAGCCGGCGGCCACGACGGGTGGCCCGTCACCGTGCTACCCGCAAGGTTGACCGAGATCGAGGTGTTCGACGGGTCGAACGGCCCGCTGCCGTCCCGATAGCGCAGCGTCAACCGGTCGGTGGTGATGACGAGCCAGCCATCGGTATGGGTTGTGCCGAACTTCGGTGTCGGCAGATCCCGGTTGATCACATTGAACGTCGTCCCGTCCTCGAAGTGCCCATCGGCGGCATACTCCAGCCGGATCAAGGTCGGCGTCAGCACCTCGAAACGGGCCGCGCCGTCGCGAACCGTGTGCGACGGCGGCGCCTGCGCCGCGGCCGTCGCCGCGCCCCCGGCCAGAATCGCCGCTATCAGCGTTGCGACAGACGCACCAACGAACAGTCTCGATCGCGAGATTCCTATGCTCCGTCGCATTTTGCACTCCTACGACAGACCAGCGATCCTTCCGGCGAATCGCCGGCACCGTATGTCAACTTGGCATTCCCTACTGATCGTGTCCATGGGCGTATAAGCTCGCCTCGGACTCGGCCTGAAGCTCTGGGAAGGCCCTGCAGGATCAGCGGAATCTGCTGGATCTGGGCGCGATCGTAGAGCTGCGATGATCATTGCCGCGGGCGCCCGTTCCGTTGACGTTCCCCGGAGCGAGTGCTGCCGCAGATGCGACCGTGGTAACGATGGACTTCGGCTTCGGCAGAGGAAGGAGCTATGCCATGGCCCGGCCGGTCGTGCACTTCGAGGTGATAGGCAAAGACCCGGATCGGCTGCGCCGCTACTACGGCGATATGTTCGGCTGGACCTTTGACACGCCATCACCTGTCGCGCGCGAGGTTTCCGATCCGGACAGCTATGGGTTCGTCGAGTTGATAACGTCGGAAGACGGCGCCGGCATTCGCGGTGGCATCGGCGGCGGCGGGCGCTTCGAGAGTCACGCCGTCTTCTATGTTGCCGTGCCGAACGTTGAAGCTGCGCTTCAGCGAGCGGAGAACCTCGGCGGGACGCGGGTGATGGGTCCGGCCAGGTCACCCAGCGGCCTCGTTGTCGGCCACTTCACCGACCCAGAGGGCACCCTGATTGGCGTCGCGGGAGCCGCCTGATCGCTGCACTCTGTTGCGGCGATGTGGCCGAAATACGATGCCTCAGACGCCGCGCAAGTAGTCGTGAACCAGGTGGATGGCGATGGAGCCCTCACCGACCGCCGAGGCGACGCGTTTCACCGACCCGTGCCGGACATCGCCGACCGCGAAGACGCCAGGCAGGCTGGATTCCAGGAATTTTGGCAGGCGCCGCAGTGGCCACTCCTCACCCGCCTGTCCGTCGTCGAGAAGATCGGTCCCGGTCAACACGAAGCCCGACTGGTCGCGCCGCACGGCATCCGGCAGCCACTCGGTGTGCGGCTTGGCACCGATCAGTACGAACAGCGCCACGGCGGGTACGGTTTCGGCCGCACCGGACGCTAAGTCGGTCAGGGTCAGGCGCTCCAAGCGGCCTTGCCCGGCGCCGCCGGTTACCGCGATCCCGCGTCGGACGGCAATGTTGTGCGCGGATTCGATCTCCCGGATGAGGTAATCGGACATGGTGTCCGCCAGCGAGAGTCCCCGGACCAGCACGGTGACTTTCGCGGCGTACCTGGCGAGATGGACGGCGGCCTGTCCGGCGGAGTTGCCGCCACCCACCACGAAGACCTCACGGTCCTTCATGGCCATAGCTTCCGAGGCAGCGGCGCCGTAGAAGACGCCGGCCCCGGTCAGCGCGTCGAGCGCCGGGATACCGAGGCGGCGGTACGCCATGCCCGTGGCGACGACCACCGCCCGACTGCGGACCTCGCTATCGTCAGCCGCCGCGACGACAAGCTCCGAGCCTTCCGGCCGCAAGCCGCAGGCTGGGCTGCCGTATACGTACTCCGCGCCGAAGCTCCATGCCTGCGTGAAGGCGCGCAGGGCCAGGTCCGCGCCGCTCACCCCGGATGGGAAACCCAGGTAGTTGCGGATCAGCGAGCTGGTGCCGGCCTGGCCGCCCATTGCCTCAGGCTCCATCACGATCGTGGACAAGCCCTCCGAGGCGCCGTAGACCGCCGCCGCCAGACCGGCGGGCCCCGCCCCGATCACAGTCACGTCGTAGCGGCCGCCGCCAGGTCTCGTCGCCACGCCGAGAGCCCCCGCGATCTCCGCATTGGACGGGTCCGCCAAGACCCGGCCGTCGAACATCAGCACCGCCGGCAGGGCCATCCCGGCTATCCCGGCCTCCTCGAGAAGGCGCTGTCCATCCGGTCTGTCGGCGGCGTAGAAGCCGAAGGGGACGCCGTTGCGCCCCAGCAGCTCCCGCAGCTCATGTGACCGCGCGGCCCACGCCTCGCCCACAACCCGCACCACCTCGAGCCCGGAGAGGTTTGATCGACCCCACTCGCCAAGCTGCTCGGTGATCACCCGGTGGAACTGCTCATCCCGTGTCGTCCCGGGCTTGACTAGGTAGACATCGAGGTCACCGAGGACGGTCGCCTGCACGACCGCCTCCGTGCTCGCCGGATCACCCCAGCTGATCAGCAGCGCCCTCCTGGCGGCCGGATGGAGCTGCCGGACCCGCGCCAGCAGCTCCGTTCCGGTCGATCCCGCCAGCCACTGGTCAGCCAGCACGAGGCAGACCTGAGTTCGGCCGTCCCGCAGCTGACCCAGGACCGCGAGGGCCTCCCCCGCGGACGCAGTGACGATGACCCGGTAGTCAGGCTCATAGCGCTTACGCAATTCCGCCTCAACGCGGCCGCGCATTTGTGAGCCGTCGGCTAGTAGCACCACCGGTTCCAGCATCAGGCCCCCGATTTCGGAAGGTTCCGGTAACACTAGCCGCGACGGCCTGTTGGCCGCCCGCCACCGATTCCACCGAGGAGAAGTCATGTCCGTTCAGCTGAACCACCACATCGTCCGGGTCCGCGACAAGGAAGAAGCGGCGCGCTTCTTCGCCGAGATCCTCGGCCTGCCAGCAGCCACCCGCTACGGACCGTTCCTGGAGTTGAAGACGGCTAACGACGTCAGCCTGGACTTCGCTGATGATCACGGCGAGCCGGTTCCTGCGCACTACGCCTTCCTCGTCAGCGAAACGGAGTTCGACGAGATCCTCGCCCGCATAACACAGCGCGGGCTGGACTACTGGGCCGACCCATCCCATCGTCGGTCGAACGCGATCAACACCAACGACGGCGGCCGCGGTGTGTACTGGGACGATCCGAACGGGAACATCCTGGAGATCATCACCCGGCCCTACGGCAGCGGCGGCTAGACCGCGCGGCGAACGACTCTGACAGTCCGCCCGCGTGCCCGAATCAGCGGCTCGCTGACGTGCGGATGCCGTCTAGGACGAGGGTCAACAGTCGTTCGTTTCGTTCCAGACTGGCATCGTGCGACATGCACATGCCGCCTATGAGCTGCATGAGGTCGGTGGCGTCGATGTCGTCGCGGGCAACGCCTGCCTGTTGGGCCCGTTCCAGCACCAGTCCCGCCGCGACCCGAATCTTCTCCCGTGAGGCGGGCGCGAGGTCCGGGTTCTTCTCGAACGCCTCGTGCAGTTCGGTCAGGAAGACTCGCTTGGCCTGGGCGTAACGCACGAAGCCGTCCAGCCACGTAACGAGCGCATCCCACGGTGTCGCATCGACGACGGCCGAGGCGGCCAGCGTGACCAGTGACTCGACATCCTCGCGGTACACCGCTTCGACCAGGTCTATCCGGCGAGGGAAGTGCCGGTAGAGCGTGCCAACGCCGACGTCCGCCCGCTTGGCGATCTCTTCCATCGAAGCTTCACTGCCGCGCTCAGCCAGCACGCTGCGCGCTGCGCTGACGAGGCGTTCATAGTTGCGCTGGGCGTCGGCGCGCAGCCGCCGGGTGGCGGCGCCGGCCGGCGGTGCGCTCAGTGCGGCGCTGGGAAGCATCACCCGATTATTCCCTTCGAGAGTGTGCTTTCCGAGACGGAGAATGGACTTGCATAACCGGAGGCTGCCTCCGTATCGTAAGCGGAGAGAGCTTCCGCTTCTTTAGAATAGTCTCCGAGAGGCAGATCGCTGTATGTCCTCTGACACAGTCGCCACGACCACCCCGGCAGCGTCCGAACGATCCGGACCGTTTGGTCCGCTCCGCCGCCGGCGCAGCAATCCGGCCAGCTTGGTGCTGGCGGTGATCCTGACCAGTCAGCTCATGGTTGTGTTGGACGCGACCATCGTCAACGTCGCATTGCCAGACATCAAGAGCGCGCTGAACTTCTCCGACGCGCAGCTGTCCTGGGTCCTGAACGCCTACACGCTCACCTTCGGCGGCCTGCTGCTACTGGGTGCGCGTGCCGGCGACCTGCTCGGCCGGCGCCGCACCTTCCTCGCCGGCATCACCGTATTCACCGTCGCCTCTCTGCTGGGCGGTTTCGCCACCGCTGGCTGGTTCCTGCTCGCTGCGCGAGCGCTGCAGGGCGTCGGTGGCGCCCTCGCCGCACCGTCATCGCTAGCCCTGCTCGCCACGATGTTCCCCGAGGGCCGCGAGCGGCTCCGTGCGATCGCTCTCTACACAGCCGTCTCGATCGGCGGCGGTGCGATAGGCCTGATTTCCGGCGGCATACTCACCGAGTGGGCGTCCTGGCGGTGGGTACTGTTCGTCAACGTCCCCATCGGACTGGCCGTCCTCGCCGTCGGCGCCTCGGTATTGCCTGAGACGGCGCGTCAAAAGGGCCGGTTCGACCTCGCCGGTGCATTCACCTCCACTATCGGTGTGGGCGCACTCGTCTACGGATTCGTCCGGGCCGCCGGTAGCGGCTGGACCGATCCGCTCACCATCGGTGCGTTCGTTCTCGGCGTGATACTGCTGGTGGCCTTCGTGCACACCGAGTTGCGGGCTGAACAGCCGATTACGCCTTTGCGCCTGCTCACCGACGCGAGCCGAAGCGGTGCCAATATTGCTCGCGGGCTGCTCTTCGCCGGCATGTTCGGAATGTTCTTCTTCCTCACCCAGTTCTTGCAGGACGTCCTTGGTTACAGCCCACTGCAGGCCGGGTTCGCGTTCCTGCCGGTCCCGCTGACGGTGTTCGCCTCGTCCCAGCTCGCTAGCCGGGTATTGGTCAACCGCTTCAGCGGCAAGGCCCTGATGCTGATCGGCGTCAGTCTGTCGGCGATCGGTCTGCTGTTGTCGACCCAGCTCAGCGCGGGTTCTAGTTACTCGCAGATCCTCACCAGCCTGGTGCTCTTCGGTGCCGGCAACGGGCTGTCGTTCGTGACGCTGACCTCGGCCGCGCTCGCCGGTGTGGCCCCTCAGGATGCCGGAGCCGCGTCTGGTCTGGTCAATGTCACCCAGCAACTCGGCGGCACTCTCGGCGTCGCGGTACTGGTGACCGTGTTCGGCTCGGCAAGCAAGTACGCCGCCAGCCACCCCGTTCCGGGCGCAAACCCCTTGGCGCAGCTGAACCACGTGTTCGTCTACGGCGCTGATCACGCCTTCGTCGCATCCGCCCTGTTCCTGGTCGCGGCACTCGTCCTGATCGCGACCGTGGTCCGGGCACCGAAGCCGGCCCCCACCCTCGCCGAGTAACCGGGCACGTCCCGGCGGCCTCGGTGTGAGCCGCCGACCAGCATCTGCGCCGGTCAACTAGGGTCTGGTTCATGGCGCACGAGACCGCAACGGTGATCGTCAATCGGCCCATCGGCGAGGTTTTCGCGTTCTTAGCCGACGGTATGAATGAGCCGGCCTGGCGTCCGGGGGTGACCGACGTCAGTCACGTCGCTGAGACCGGGACGGGGATTGGCGCGACGTTCAAGCAGACCATGAAGGGTCCTGGGGGCCGGTCGATACCCGGTGACTACCGGATCACACGCTACGACCAGCCGACCCGGCTCGACTTCGAGGTCATCGCTGGCCCGGCCCGCCCAATCGGCCGATTTGATCTGCGCGAGACTGGAGGCGCCACCGAGGTGACCTTCACCCTCGATGTCAAGCCGCACGGACTGATGGTTCTCATGACGCCAATGATCAACAAGCAAGTACACACGGAGGTTGGCAATATCGCCAACCTGCCGAAGGCGATGAGCTCCTGATCGCACAGCCGCTAGGCGCAGACACGCCGATACGGTGGACAGAACCACCGGCGAGCCGCGAATGGTTCGAAGCGCCTTACCGCGGCCTGGCAAGCCGAAACCCGGTTCGGACAGCTCAAACGCAGGTATACCCACCGTCGATAACGATGTCCGAGCCGGTCATGTAGCTGGAAGCCTCGCTGGCCAAGTAGACATACAGGCCCATGAGTTCGTCAGGCCGGCCCAGGCGTCCCAACGGTATTTTGGGCTCCCACAAGGCGTGGTACTCCGTGTAGGGCTCCACCAGCTCCGTGAGGATGTAGCCCGGGCTCACACTGTTGACCCGGATCTTGTGAGCCGCGAACTCCACGGCCATGGCCTTGGTCAGCTGAATCACTGCCGCCTTGGAGGCGCAGTAGTGGCCTTCCTGCTGCGGGATGTTGATGATGTGACCCGACATGGACGCAGTGTTGATGATGACCCCTCCCCGTTCCTGCCTGACCATCGCGCGGGCCGCCGCCTGGGCCGTGAGAAAGACACCATTCACGTTGGTGTTCTGGATGCTTTGGAACTCCTCTAGCGGCATGTCGAGTAACCCGTTGAGCGTGACGATGCCGGCGTTGCAGACCGCGATGTCGATCCCACCCAACTCCCCGGTCACCTGCTCCACCATTCTCGCCGCCTGCTCCGGCCGGGTTACGTCGCAGGAGATGGGCAGGACCTCACCAGCACCCGCTGCGGCGATTTCCCGGGTGACCTCATCAAGGGCTTCGGAATGTCGCGCCGCGATGGCCACCTCA
This sequence comes from uncultured Actinomycetota bacterium, assembly GCA_963748415.1. Lineage (GTDB taxonomy): Bacteria > Actinomycetota > Actinomycetes > Mycobacteriales > Jatrophihabitantaceae > CAVVJA01. The sequence goes on from CAVVJA010000011.1 coordinate 67,141, forward strand.
GCTCCGGCTTGCGCATAGGCCCGTGCCACTCTCTTGCCAATACCGCTGGAAGCCCCGGTCACCACGGCCTTCTTGCCGTCCAGGCGAAACAAATCCAACACGCTCATGGGTATGAACTACCTCCCCGGCAGTTATCGGCGGGAACTGCAACGCGGTCGCATCGTCAGCCGCCGCTCGACTGACTTTAGACACGTAGCCGCTTCGCAGTTCGTGAGACACCGACCGGTCGGTGGCGACGATGCAGCCGGCGCCCTGCGCCGCCGGCACGGTCTTGGCCAAGGCAACGATCTTCCAGATCAAACGCAGCTGGCATACATTGAGAGCGACAAGTCGTCTAAGGTCAACCCAGCCGGCGACTCTCGCGGAGGGACAATGACCGAATTCAGCCCGGGACGAGATATCCAAGCCACCTCACACGTCAACGTCGTCGTGGACGATATCGAAGTTGCCACCGAGTTCTACGGCACTGTTCTCGGCTTTGAGCAGGCAATGAACCCCGCTGGGCCCATGGATTATCCAGGTGTGGATCTGGCATCGTTCGCCCGCAACGCCGGTCTGGAAGACGGCCGGATTAGCCTGGACATTCGCTTTCTGAGGCACCCGAGATAGGTGTCTATTTGGAATTTTTCACCTACCGTCACCCCCAGGGCGAACAAACCATCCACCGCAGGAAGACCAACGATCTTGGTGGCATTCGGCACGTTGCGGTCGAAGTGCCGGACGCCGTGGCGGCTCATGCGTTTATCCGTTTTCAGCAGCAGGCATACGGGAGACGAGGGCTCCGCATCGACTGCTGGGCGAACAGATGACCGATGTAGCCCGCGCCGACGATGCCGATAGGGCCGTCCAGCGTTCGTGTATTCGTCACGAACCGTCAAACCAGCGGTTTAGCCTTCAACACAGCCAGAGAGCGTCCACGCTGCGAGCCGATGAAGCCAAGACCGCGGTCACCAGGATCATGCGCCGTCACCCGTAGGTGGCGGCGCGCGCGTACTCGGGCTCGATCAGGTAAACGACGCGATCGGTGCGCAGCGGGTACGGCTGTCCTAGGTACTTTTGCGAGAGTCGATCGATGATCGTCCACGCACGGTCGCCGTCGACCCGCTCGGCAACACGGCCGCGCACCGTCGCCATCACCAACGGCCGGGCATGATCGGTGATCGACAGTGCCACCCGTGGATCACGCTCGAGGTTCCGTGCCTTACGGGAGTTCGGCGAGGTCATCAGCGCGATGCGGTCGCCATCCAGACCGACCCACAACGGCACGCTATGCGGCGCGCCGTTCGGCAACAGGGTGGCCAGATGGGCGTAGTTAGCGCCGTCGATCAAGCGGCGGACAGGCTCCGCCATGGTCGTGGTCCGGCTCATGTCGTCGTTGCTCATCGGCTATTTGCTGACATCGGAGTGGACCTTGACAGCTAGGCAGATTGATTGACATAGAGTTTGATTGAACCTCAGGCGTGGCCTGGTAGGCCATCCCACGGCCGACCGGTTTTCGAAGCCGTGACACATCATGCCTTGCGCGCCTGCAATCACATGGTCTTGGCGTCGAGGTACTGCAGCAGGTCGTGTGCTGCTAGCTCCACCGACTTATGTCGCCATTCCGAGGCGCGGTAGACGCACGCGATGAGTGCAGTGCGGTGCAGACGCCGAAAGTCACCGAAGACAAATGCGTACCGGGCCTTTCGCTCATCGGCAACACCGGTTGTGAGGGCAAGATGCCATCGCCCGTAGTCGACCCAGGAATGTGACTCGAGATAGCGGTTCTGCGCATCCGCGTCGGGTTGCACCTGTCCCCAGTCGCTGTTGAGCACGTACTGTCGAGCGTCGATCAACTCGCGCGCCCGCTTCACCGCGGCCGAATTGACCTCGTACTTCGTTTTCGCCACCCGACTAGCGTGCCCCCGGGTGCCCACGCGGCACCACCACTTTCGGAACGAAATCGAGCCGTCGTCCTCGGCGAACGCAACCAGAATCGCCCCTTGGCGGGCATCGCGGTGTGTGTCTCATGACAGGCATAGACTCCGCACCGTCCGATGAAGAAGCCAGCGCCGTGGACGCGACCCATCGCCTAATCCTCGTCGCGCGTTCGGCGCTAAGACGCGGGCGGGTCGCCGATGCCGCAAGAGTCACCAGCGCCGCCACGGGCAGCTCCGCCGCCGCGGCGGCCACGCTTCCGGGTGGGCGTTGCCTGGATCTTTGTCGCCCTCGTGCTTCTGGCGATCAATGTGTACGCCGGCACGCGGGCGATGCAGCCGGCGTCGCGGCTACGCGTTCCGTACAGTCCGTTCTTTCTCGATCAGGTGAACGCGGGTCACGTCAAGGACATCACGTCGAAGGGGACGGCAGTCCAAGGCACGTTCACGCAGCCGCAGTCGTATGCGGGCTCCAAGGCGACGACGCTCTTTCAGACCGAGATCCCCACATTTGCCGACAACACCACCCTGTCAGCGCTTCTCCAGCGCAAGGGGGTCGTGGTCAATGCCCAACCACTCGATACCGGAGGGTCGTGGTGGCAGAACCTCTTACTGGGCTTCGGGCCGACGATCTTGTTCGTGGGACTGCTGTTTTGACTGATTCGGCGGGCCGGAAATATGCAGAATATCCTGGGCTCGTTCGGCCGCTCGCGCGCACGCCGATATCAGCCATCGGGTGACCGCGTCACGTTCGCGGATGTGGCGGGGATCGACGAGGCGAAGGCGGAACTGAGCGAGGTCGTCGACTTCCTGCGTCATCCGGACAAGTACCGAAAGCTTGGCGGCCGGATCCCACACGGCGTCCTGCTTTCCGGTGCGCCAGGCACCGGCAAGACGCTGCTGGCCCGGGCGGTTGCCGGCGAGGCGAACGCGCCGTTCTTCTCGATGGCAGCATCGGAGTTCGTCGAGGCGATCGTCGGGGTTGGCGCCTCCCGCGTGCGTGACCTGTTCGCACAGGCGAAGGAGGCCGCGCCGGCGATCGTGTTCATCGACGAGCTCGACGCGATCGGCCGGTCACGCACGTCCGGAGTCGCCGGTTTCAGCGGCGGCAACGACGAACGCGAGCAGACACTGAATCAGATCCTGACCGAGATGGACGGGTTCGACCCGTCTGTCAGCGTGATCGTCATCGCCGCGACCAACCGGCCCGACGTCCTCGACCAGGCCCTGCTACGCCCCGGGCGTTTCGATCGCCGGATCGCGGTGCAGCCTCCGGACCGCGCCGGTCGCGAGGCGATCCTCAAGGTGCATGCACGCGACGTGCCTCTCGGACCCGACGTCAACCTCGGCAGGATCGCGGCGACGACACCTGGCATGGTCGGAGCGGACCTCGCCAATCTGGTCAACGAGGCAGCGCTACTCGCCGCGCGGCGCGGTCACGATGAGGTTAACGAATCCGACTTTGCCGACGCGCTTGAACGAATCGTGCTCGGCGCCGAACGGCAGGTGATGATGAGTCCGCAGGAACGGCGCCGCACCGCATACCACGAAGCCGGCCACGCGATTGTCGGCATGCTCACCGACGGCGCCGATCCCGTCCGCAAGGTCTCGATCATCCCGCGCGGGCTGGCACTCGGCGTCACCTTCGCAGCGCCCGAGACCGACCGCTTCACCTACCGCGAGCCCGAGATCCAAGCGAAGATCAACGTCGCTCTCGGCGGCCGGGCCGCAGAGGAAGTCGTCCTCGGCGAGACGAGCACGGGCGCCGAGTCAGACATCCAACAGCTGACAGAGATTGCCCGCCAAATGGTCGGCCGCTGGGGGATGAGCTCGGCAATCGGGCCCGTGGCCGTTCTCCCCCGTGACGGCGCCGGACCCCTGCTGCCGGGTGTCGCCGAGGTATCGCCGGACACCCAGAGACTCGTCGACGACGAAGTCCGCCGCATCATCGACGAGTCCCATCAGCAAGTGGTTGACCTGCTGCGCCATAACCGCAGCAAGCTCGATGCGCTCGCGGCCGCGCTACTCGAACACGAGACGCTCGACGAGAAGGACGCCTACGCAGCCGCAGGCGTCCCACGAACCGAGACACCCACCGCCGACTTGTACACGACAGCGGCTCGCTCGCGGGCCGACGACTAACTCGCGCGTCCACGGATACTGCTCGGCCGGAGGGAGCGACCGTAACGATCCGGCTAATCCCGTTCCCAAAATGTGATCTGCCTCTGGGTGCGCGAGCGAGTTGGTGGCAGTGTTTTCCCATATACCGTTGACGAAACCGTTGTGGCGGTGATGGATCCGAGCCCATGGCAACCCCGAGCTGGTAGATCACCTCAAGATCAAAATGCCTGCTCAAGATCACTAACTCACTGCCCGTCAATAGGCAGGGCTAGACCAAGCTTTGGCTTGGTGCGAATGCGTCGCCGAGGGTGACGCCGTCTGAGGCGATGGCGTATTGGCGTAGCTGCTGTTCGTGGGCGCTGCCGCGGGTCTTGAGCACGGTGATGGCGCGTTTGAGTTCGGAGTCGCCGCGAAGGAATTGGAGCAGGACGACGTTGTCAGACAGGTGTGAGATCCCGTATTCGGAGAGCCGGGTCACTCCGAACAGGTCTGGAACCTCCTGGGTCATGATCACACTGACGTTGGCGCGCGTGCAGCGTTGTAGCAGGGAGTAGACGTATTCGCGGAAACGGAGCTCGTCGACGCATGCGGCTCGCATGTCGCCGAGGCTGTCGATGGCGAGCCGCTGGCGCCGGTACGTTGCACTGCGTCGAGCAGGTCGTAAAGCCATTCGTCGAGATACAGATCCACCGGCGAGCGGTACATGAGTTCGATGTGGGGATCGTGCAGCGACCAGGAGAATCCCTGGAGGATCCGTTGGAGCTGCACCGGGTTCTCCTGGAACGTGGCAATGACTCCGGTCTCACCGCGGCGGGCGCCGGCGAAGACGAAGTGCAGTGCGAGAAGAGTCTTCCCAACGCCTGATGGTCCGGCGAGCAGGGTCGAAGCGCCTCGGTAGTAGCCATCGACAAAGCATTGCGTCGAGGGCAGGCACTCCGGAGGACATCCGTTCGTGCCGGTCGCCGTAGCTGTCGAAGTCGGTGGGATCGGCCAGGCGCGGGAAGACGTCGAGTCCCTTCGGTGAGAGCCGGTAGGCGTGCTTGCCGGACCGGAAGCCGCTGCCGCGCAGCTTCAGAACCTGAAGGACCCGTAACTCTCGCTCGGCAACGCGGTCGGTGCTGAGCGACACGATGGCGTCGGCGACGGCGAACTCCGGTGCATCGACCGTGTCTGTGCCGTCGTACTCGCCGACCCAGAACGCGGTGATCGGCATCGCCGATAGCAGCCCGGCCAAATCGTGCAGGAAGCGGCGGAAGGCTCCCGCATCGGGCGCGTACACCTGCAGGGGCTTGAAGCTGTCGATCACCATTACGCCTGGGCGGCGCTGCTTAAGCAGCTCGGTGATGCGGGCCAGCACGCCGGGTAGCCCGTCCCTGTTCAACGTTTGGCCCAGGTCGTCATAGATCACACTGGTGCCCAGCGCGGAGGCGTCGAAGTAGTCGAGGGCCTCGCCGTATCGCAGGATCTTCTCCAGTGGTTCGGACGCCGTCGACAGATACAGCGCCGGCCGATCGATACTCGCGTTGCGAAACAGGTACTGCTCCGCGAGGATCGTTTTGCCCGCACCCGGGGTCCGATCGAGCAGGGTGATGCCGTGAAGCGGTAGGCCGCCGCCCAGGATGCTGTCGAGGTGCTCGGAGCCGCTGGAGAGCCGGTCGCTCATAGCAATTGTCCCGCCTCGACGCAGATAGGCGCTGGTCCCGATCAGATCGCGCACCGTCGAGACGAGCCGCAGCGGCTCAAGCGGCTTGTGCAGGAACGCGTCAGCGCCGGCGTCCAACGCCTCGTCGCCTGAGATCAACCGCAGACACGGCGAGGATCGGGGTAGAAGCGCGCGCTCCGAATAGTGCGGCACAAGGCCAAACCCGCGCCGCCGGAGATCATCAAGTCGATGACAGCCACATTCAGCGGCTGGGCGTCGAGGATCCGCTCGGCTTCGGCGGCGGAGAGCACGATATGCACGGCATAGCCTTCGGTGCGAAGAAAGTAGTCCGCGAACTCGGCGGCGTATGGATCACGCTCAGCGAGCAGGACGGACGGGTCTCCCTTGTTCGCCATCGGCCTCCGCCCGAGGTCTCTGCGGGGCTCGCGTTCGCGCGACGTCGCGAGTGCGCTCGGCAAGCAACCGGTGGGCGTCGGATGGCTGCAGACCGCGCTCGATCTGCTCGCGGACGAAGCTGAGCTGATCAACCTGATCGCGGCTGTACAGTCGGCGCCCGCCCGAGCTTCGGGCAGGAACGACCTGCCCATAGCGATCCTCCCAGGCCCGAAGCGTCTGCACAGACAGACCCAGCATCCGCGCCACCGCCCCGATGCTGTAAATGGCGGCAGCAGCGCCTTGGCCTGCCATTGTCTCCACCTCGGCGACCTGCAAGCTGCTACCCCATGTCCGGCGGTCAAATCTACCCAAGGCCTGAGCCTAACATCTACATATACTCAACAGCTCTTGTTTTTATCCTTTATAGTTCTACACTTCCTACATGCGCTCGGGCGAATCACCCCCGCCACCGGCGGCGGTCCCGAATGCGTGCTCACCGGCGGAACCTCCGACCGACACGAGTCTGTCCACGCAGGACGGATGCCTGCTGCGGATCAACGTCAGCCAGGCGGAGGAGGGCGTGGTCACGATAGCTCTGACCGGCGAACTCGATTTGGCCACCGCTCCGCTGATCGGCGACACCTTCGACAGGATCAACGGCGCCCAGCCCGTACACGTGCACTTCGACCTGAGCGGTGTGAACTTCTGCGACGCCGCCGGCCTCAGCGCATTCCTGGCCGCCGACCGGGTGCTTCGCGCCGCTGGCGGCCGGCTAACCCTCATTCAGCCCAGCCCCCAGATACTCCGGCTACTTACCATCACCAAGCTGGACGAAATCCTCACCATCGACTGATCCGCTGCCCACGAGCTGCTGTCAACGCGGGGACGGCCGCAGGATCTCGGTGCCGAAGACCAGGTCAGGCCTGGGCCGCTGAACGTTCGCAGCTGCCAGCGCCTCAAGGGACGGGCCGGTGCCGAGCGAGCTCACTAAGGAGCGACCGGCGTCGAAACCGGTCTCACGCCGACGCCCTCGGACGCTTGCCCTCACGTCGCTCTTCGCGGCCGGACGGGCTGCTGGGCCAGCGGGCCTGCTGACACGTCACCATCTCATGGATTGCGTGAGAATGCCGTCCTGCACGGCACGGTCGTAGGCCAGGTTCGCGGCGACGAGGTCCTCCAGCCCGATGCCCATGGCCTTGTAGACCGTGATCACGTCGGGCTGGGTGCGACCGGACGCTCGGCCGGATATGACATCGCCCAGAGTGGTGACCTGGGAGGGATCCAGCCCGGACAGCTCGGCGCAGCCCACGGGTGCTGGTTGAAGTGCGTCCAAGTGCTCGACGAACAGCGGATTCTCCCGGGCGAGCTCCGGCGGGAGCTCACCGTTCGGTGGGTAATAGCCCACCGACGAGACGTGGGTGCCCGCGGATATCCAGCTCGGATCGATCACCGGGTTCGTCGAGTGTGTGGTCAGGCAGACGACGTCCGACTCGCCAATCGCGGCCTCCAGGTCCGGGCGCGGAACCGCGGTCTCGTGCTGGGCGGCAAGTCGCACGGCGTGGTCGTCGACGAGCGAGCAGATGTTGATCCGCTCGAACTGCCGCACCAGCGGCAACATCCGCAGGTGCTCCCGAGCCTGCACACCCGCGCCCACGATCGTGGCAACCCTGGACTCCGGACGGCTGAGCAGCCGCGTCGACAGCACCGCGGCCGCCGCGGTCCGGATGGCGGTGATATAGGTGCCGTCCATAACGCAGGTGGTGGCACCGGTGTCCGGCGCGAAGAGGGTGATCATGGCGAGATGATTCGGCAGACCTCGGTCGAGATTGGTCTCGAAGACGTTGACGACCTTGACGCAGATCTGCAACCCGGGCCGCCACGCCGACATCGCCAGCGAGAACCCGGCGCCTGGGACGGTGATCTGCGGGCGAGGCGGCGACTGAACTTCCCCCGCAGCCAGCGCACGGAAGCCATCCTCCAACGCGTCCAGCAATGTCCCCGGGTCGAGCAGCGACTTCACGTCAGGCTCGCTCAACAGCATCACCGTGCGCTGCCCTTTGCTGATCTCAAAGGAGGGCGGCGGCACGGTCGGGAACATTGATGAACTCCTCTCATCCCACACTGGGCCCTGTCTGAGCACCGGCTGCCGCAATCGTCTGCCGTTATGTGCCGATCCTCAACCGACTGGAAGCCATGCCACAGCAAGTATCGGTGGCATCGCATCGAGTGTCGTCGTGGCCGCATCGTTCCGCGAGCCAGTCTCGCCGCGTAGATCTCAGCGGCAAGCTCCGGCCGGCCGTTCGGTGGTCGTAGGACGTTGGCGGTTCCGGTGTCGATGGTTCGGTGTCAGGATTGGCTGGCAGGGTGGGGCCTTGGGGGGTGGTGGCATGGTTGGCGGCTCCGTCGCCGCGGTCCGGCAGGTTTCGACGTTCTGCCCACTGTGTGTTTCTCGGTGCGGGGCGACGGCGACGATCTCCGATGGTGCGTTGGTTGCCCTCGCGCCGGATCCTGCGCATCCCACCGGGCAGGCGCTGTGCACCAAGGGCAAAGCCGCGCCGGAACTCGTGCACCACAGGGAACGATTGCTGTATCCGTTCATGCGGACCAATCCCAAGGGAGCGGTGGATCCGGGCTGGCGGCGGATTGGCTGGGAGGAAGCGCTGGACACTGTTGCGGCGCGACTGACGGAGCTCGCGGGCAATCATGGACCGGAGTCGGTGGTGTTCGGCAGCGCGTCGCCGTCGACCTCGGCAATGTCGGACTCGATCGATTGGCTGATGCGGCTCAAACGCGCGTTCGGCTGCCCGAACCTCGTCGCCTCTATGGAGCTGTGCGGATGGGGCCGGTTTCTCGCGTCGACCTACACGTACGGAGAGCCGGTGCCCGGCGTCTACCTGCCCGATCTGGATCGGGCCGGCTGCATCCTGTATTGGGGCTACAACCCTTCAGTAGCTCGGCTTGCCCACGCGACGGCAACCACGGCAGCGCTGCGCCGTGGTGCGAGGCTGATCGTCGTCGATCCGCGACGCGCGGGTCTGGCGAGCAAGGCCGACCACTGGCTGCGCGTACGTCCCGGGACCGACGCCGCGCTTGCGTTGGCCATGACGCACGTGATGATCAAGCGCGGCTGGTACGACCACGACTTCGTCCGGCGCTGGACGAACGCGCCGTTGCTTGTCCGGGGTGACGACGCGCGTTTGATGCGAGCAGACGAGGTCTTCGCTGGCGGCGACCCGGGCCACTACGTGGCGTGGGACGAGTCTGGTGCGCGCCCCGTGACGTACGACCCGACCGGCGGCCGGTACGGCGCCATCGAAACCAGGCTCGCCTTGAACGGCACGTATGAGGTCCCGTCATCGCAGGGTCCGGTCATGTGCCGGCCCGTGTTCGATCGCCTCGCGGACGAGTGCGGCCGGATGCCGCCTGAGGCGGCAGAGATCGTCACCGGAGTGCCCGCCGCGCAGATCGTCGAGGCCACGCGCACACTGTGGAGCTCCCGCCCGGTCGCGTTCTACACATGGAGTGGACTGGAACAGCACAGCAACGTCACGCAGACGGTCCGGGCGATCGGGGTGCTGTACGCGCTTACCGGCTGTCTGGATGCTCCTGGCGGCAACGTGCTTTTCACCTCGGTGCCGGCCAACCGCATCGACGGCATTGAATTCCTGTCTCCCGAGCAGCGCGCGAAGGCCATTGGTGTTGTCCAGCGTCCACTGGGCCCGGCGCGGTTCGAGTTCGTCACCGGTCAGGACTTCTACAGTGCAGCTCTCGCCGGCCGGGCCCGGGCACTGGTCAACTTTGGTTCGAACCTGGTGATGGCCCACGGCGACAGTGCGCGGGGGCGGGACGCGCTGGCCGCCCTGGACTTCTTCGTCCATGCAGACCTGTTCATGAGCCCGACGGCTGAGCTCGCCGACATCGTCCTGCCGGCGACCAGCCCGTTCGAGGCGGAGGCGCTGCGGATCGGGTTCGAGTCCAGCCAAGCCGCGCAGTCGCTCATCCAACTCCGCGCCCCACTGACCGCAGCTCGGGGAGAGGCCCGGTCGGACCTGCAGATCATCTTCGCGCTGGCGGTGCGCCTCGGGCTGGGCAAGCAGTTCTTCGGCGGCGACATCGAGGCCGCGCTCCGTTACCAGCTCGCTCCCAGCGGCGTCACCCTCGAGCACCTGCGTGCCAACCCGGCCGGCGTGCGGATACCGCTAACCACGCGCCACCGGAAGTACGCGGAGTCGGGTGGGTTCCGCACGCCCACCGGCAAGATCGAGCTGTACTCGGAAACGTTTCTGTCGGCCGGCCACTCGCCACTGCCATCCTTCGAAGAACCCGGAATCAGTCCGCGCTCGCGTCCCGACCTGGCCGAGCGCTTCCCGCTCGTCCTGACGTGTGCGAAGTCGCTGTGGTTCTGCGAGTCGCAGCACCGCAACATCGCCAGTGTGCGGAGCAAAGCACCCGAACCGCAGGTCGAGATCCATCCCGACGCAGCGAGAGCGCGCGGCATAACCGTCGGCGACTGGGTGCGGATCTCGACGCCGAACGGCAGCGTACGAGCACGAGCCAAATTGAACTCGAGCCTCCATCCGACGGTGGTGTGCGGCCAGCACGGTTGGTGGCAGGCGTGCCCCGATCTCGACCTGTCGGGCTATCCGCCGTACGGCCCAGAAAGCGCGAACCTGAACCTCATCCTCCGGCAAGACCCGAGCGATCCGATCAGCGGCAGTTCTCCTCTGCGCGCGTCGATGTGCGACATCGTGCCGCTCTGAACCTCATTGCCGGGATGGGCATCGGTTGCATGTCGAGCAGCTTGTGGCGCAGGGCGGCGGCGTCGAGATCCGTCCAGCCATTGCCCCGCAGCCACGTCCCGGCTCCGCCGTGCATTTCGTCGATTGCCGCCAGCACTTTCTCCATCGGCGCGGCCCGTGGCTTGTGGCGGGCCGGATCGGTGCCGGCGAGCTCTTCAGCGTACGCAGGACGCTTGCTCAGCCGCGTTTGGACGGCGTCGATACGATCGGCGCTCCGCGCGTAGTCGGCGACGATGGCCTCGGGTGTGACGCCGACCTCCCGCAACGCTACAGCGACGACGATGCCGGTGCGGTCCTTGCCGGCCGCGCAATGCACGATCGTCGCGCCGTCGGTGTACGCGACAAGCCGCAGCGCGGCGATGATCGAGTCGCTGCGGTCGTCGAGGTACCGCAGGTAGACGTCGGTCGTCCCCCGACGCCGCTCCTCCTCCTCGTCGTCAACACCGACGGCGGCCGCGTCCCCCTCTTGCCATGGGAGCAACACAAGGTGCACCCGGTTTGCCGTCGGCCTGGAGGCCGAGCGCGAACGCGTCGGCGGCCAGCAGATCGGTCGACACACCCCGCCTCCGGGTAGAGCGAAAAGTGCTCGAGCCGGACGGACGATTCGCGGGCCAACGGGCCCGGGCCGTCCTCGCGCACCTCCTTGTCCGTACGCAGGTCAGCTACCGCCCGCACCCGCAGGTCGCCGACCAAGTGCCGGACATCGGCCTCAGTAAGCTGCTGCAGGCTGTCCGAGCGCAGCAGCCGACCCGGCTGCGTCTGCCGCCCGTCCAGCGTGGGTAGGTCTCCGACATCACGGGCGTTGTCGGCGCCTTCAAGGTCAATCCACAGTGGTGCGTCCACGTAGCCGACGGTAAGAGCCGCCAATGAACGCAACGCAAACAACGACGGGTCTAGAGACCGAGCTCACCATGCCGGACACAGTGCGCCCACTGCCGGTTCGACGCTGCGACGGGAGGCTCGACCCAAGTCGGCGTCCAGGATCTCGTGCTCACGGGTGGGCCGCGTGCCCGATTGACCCGTTCGTCGACGGCTGGCTTTTGCCGATGGAGATTCGCCGCTATCCCCAGCAGATAGCTGACGGTTGGTGCTTGAGCGTCTGGACGACCGCATCCGACGACGCTGTCCTGCCACCTGCGACGATAAGCACAACGCAACGCAGCAGCGCACGACCGAGCCGGTCCAGCGACACACCGCGCGCATCAAGCCTTCGCCAGCTAGCTCTGCCGGAAGGATCATCTGGCGTCAGAGGTCTCCGTCGTCTCTGAGGCTTCTGGTGCGTAGATAGGGGTGCAGGGATGAGTGAAACCCCGGCGGGCCAGGGCGCGTCGTCGGCGCCGGGTGGCGAGTCTGCCGCCGCCTCAGGCCGCGCTGATTCGCGTGCTGGAGTGAGCCGGTGGCGGGGTCGTACCGCGTGGGCGCGGGACCGGTCGGCGCCGTTGCGGGCGTTTGTGCGGACGGAGTCCGGCAGCGCGATCGTTCTGGTTGCCGGCATCGTGACCGCCTTGGCGTGGGCGAACATCGACGCCTCGTCCTACGAGACGGTGTGGCGAACGGACTTCTCGATCGCCCTGGGCCGGTACGGGATCACTCAGGATCTGCGGACGTGGGTGAACAGCGGGCTGATGACCCTGTTCTTCCTTGTCGTCGGATTGGAGACCCGCCGAGAGTTCGACCTGGGTGATCTGCGGGAACGCCGCCGATTCGTGCTGCCGATCGTGGCCGGGGTGGCCGGCATGATCATTCCGATCGGGATCTACCTGTTGATCAATCAGGGCCGTATGAGCGTGCACGGCTGGGGCGTGGCCATGTCCACCGACACGGCGCTGGCGCTCGGCGTGCTCGCTGTACTCGGCCGGGATATCCCTGACCGGATGCGGGTTTTCGTCCTCACCGTGTTCGTGGTCGACGACCTGGCCGCGTTGGGGGTAATTGCCGTTGCGTACAGCGATCGGGTCACCATGATTCCGCTCGTGGTCGCCGCGGCCGCGTTCGCGTTGCTGCTGCTCGCGGTGCGACTACGGCTAGAACGACGGATGGTTTTCGTCGGGCTCGGCATCCTCATGTGGGGGGCGTTACGCGCCAGCGGCGTCGACCCCATCGTCGCGGGCCTGGCTATCGGGCTGGCCGCGCCTGCCTACACACCGGCTCGGGACCAGCTGCAAGCGGCCACCGGGCTGGTGCGGGAGTTCCGCGAACAGCCGACGCCCGAACTGGCCAAGTCGGCCCGAGTCGGCCTCAGCTCGACGCTGTCGCCAAACGCGCGGCTGCAGACCCTCTTCCACCCGTGGACCAGCTACCTGATCGTCCCGGTGTTTGCGCTGGCTAATGCTGGAATCGTGCTTAACGCCGACTTCCTTCGCCACGCGTACACCGCCCCGGTCACCCTGGGCGTGCTCGTCGGCTATGTGGTCGGCAAACCGCTCGCGGTGGTCAGCAGCTCCTGGGCCGTGACCCGGCTCAGTCGTGGGCGGATCCGCCCGCCCATTGGCGATGCCGCCGTAATCGCCAGCGGCACCATTGCCGGGATCGGTTTCACCGTCGCCCTGCTCATCGCCGACCGCGCATTCGCCGGGCCGGAACTGGACCAGGCCAAGCTTGGCGCGCTGTCAGCCGCGGTGCTCGCGGCAGTGGTGACCTGGGCCGTCCTGCGCATCACGGCACTACTGCCGGCACAACGAAGAGCCCGGGCCCTGCTCGGCGATCCGCGACTCATCCAGGACCTCATCCCCGCCGTCGACCCGGACCGTGACCACGTCCGGGGCCCGCATCGCGCTGCGATCACTGTGATCGAGTTCGGCGACTTCGAATGCCCCTACTGCGGGCAAGCCGAACCGGTCGTCCGCGAACTGCTCGCCGACACGACCATCCGCTACGTCTGGCGGAATCTGCCCCTGACCGACGTGCACCCCCGCGCGCAGATGGCCGCCGAGGCCGCCGAAGCCGCCGCGGCCCAAGGCGCCTTCTGGCCCATGCACGACCTGCTTCTGCAACACCAAAACGCCCTCACGCGCGACGACCTTCTCCACTACGCCGAACAGCTGGATCTCGACACCGCCCGTCTCGGCGATGATCTCGATCGCGGTGCGTACGCGACCCGCATCGCCCAGGATGTCGAATCCGCCGATCTCAGCGGAGTCTCTGGCACCCCCACCTTCTTCATCAACGGGCAACGACACTACGGCGCCTACGACATCGATACCCTCACCGCAGCAATCACCGCCGAACGCCAACGCATCGCCGCGATCACATGAATTGGTAGATGGGGGCACGACGACGCCGGGGCCACGGTGGATCCGAGCCGGTTCGGCGCGATTCGGCGCGGCCCACCAGCGCGGCCCTGACTCGAGGCAAGCCTGGGCCGCGCCTTGGCAGGTATGCCGTCAGCTGCCGCCGATCACCGGTGCGACCATCTTGACTGGCCCTCCGGGCGCCAGCGTGGACGTCACGTCGATCAAGGTCCCGGCGGCGAGGCCTGCCTGCACCTGGGCCGCTGTCGTGATCGGGTGTGTGGCGAGGTCGATGCTGCCGGGCGTGGCCTCGACCAGCAGGTCGAGCGTCCAGGCCCCGGTGTAGCCGCGATCGCCCGGCGCGACCGGCAGGATGTGGTCGTGCTGCAACACGCCGGGCTGGCCGTCGCAGTGGTCTTGGGTCGCGGTGTCGTCGAAGATGACATACAGCGGCTGGGTGGGTCGGCTGACGCCTGACATGTCGGGGCCGAGTCCGAAGCAGGCCAAGACGCCGCCGTTGGGCTTCGCACTGAACAGCGACGGCTGCAAGAAGGTGATCTCGTGGCCGTTGTACCAGGCTTTCTCGATCCGCAGCTGCCCGCCGCTGCCCGCATACGCGGTCCCGGTCATGAACACGGCGGCGGCAATGGCGGCCACGGCAGCCGCGAGCCATCTGAGTCGATACATCTCGTCATTTCTCCTATCGATCGTCAGACATCGGCGGGATGTTCTGGTTCAGCCGGAACAGGTTTGTCGGGTCGTAGCGCCTCTTGACCGCGACGAGCTTCGCGTAGGTCTCGGGCGGGTACGACGCGCGCACCTTGTCCGCGCCGGCGTCGCCGGTGAAATTGACATACATCGTGTCGGGTCCGTACCCGGCCATCGCGGTGCGGGCGTCCCGGGCCCACGTGGTATAGCCGTCGAAGCCCACGCCGTCGAGCGAGCGGGCAATGACGTTGAGCAGATACGGCGAGGTGCGATGTGCGAACGCCGTATCCGCCGCAGAGACACGCTCCATCGCCCCGCCGGCGTGATGAATGTGGATCTCGCTCTGTGGCGTCGGCTTGGCCGACCATCTGGCGATGAGTTCGTCGATCGCGCTGTCAGAGAGGTCGTCGATCATCGCGGAAGTGAAGTAGTTTTGCGCCCCGGCCTGCCACAGCGGGTCGAGCATCTGCTGCATCGCGGCGTAGGGCACGGGTCCCAGGAGATCCGCCACCGGCTCGGCGAGCGTGCGCAGTGGTGCCACGACATCCTCGCCAGTGCCTTGGGGACCGCAGTGCATCGCGCCGACAGCCACGATGGGTTTCCCGTGCACCGACTCCGGCAGGAACGGAACCGGCGGCGCAGTCGTGAGGACGACCAGAGACGTCAACTCGTCGGGCATCGTCGTCGTGAGCTCGCGCCAGCCGGTCAGCACTCGCCGGGCCGCCTCGCCCTGGAAGAAGACCAGCCCGCCGAGGACCGTGGGGCCCACCCGATGCAGCGCGTACTCCAGCGACGTGGCAACGCCGAAGTTGCCGCCGCCGCCGCGCAACGCCCAGAACAGGTCGCTGTTCTGCTCGGCGCTGGCATGGACCAGATGGCCTTCAGCGGTGACCACGTCGGCGGAGACGAGGTTGTCGCAGGTAAGGCCGTGCTTGCGCAGCAGCCAGCCGATGCCCCCGCCCAGCGTGAACCCGCCAAGCCCGGTGGTGGAGACCAGGCCGCCGGTCGTGGCCAGGCCGAACGCCTGCGTCTCGTGGTCGAAATCGGCCCACGTAGCCCCGCCTTGCGCGACCGCACGGCGGGCCTGCGGATCGACCTTGACTGCTTTCATCAGCGAGAGATCGAGAACCACCCCACCGTCGGACGTCGAGAACCCGGCAATGCTGTGCGCGCCGCCGCGCACCGCGAGCGGCAGGCCCTGGCTGCGCGCGAACTCCACCGTCGTGATCACGTCGGCGGTACCGGCGCAGCGGACGATCAACGCCGGATACTTGTCATGGGCAGCGTTCCAGATCGCACGTGCTTCGTCGTAGTCATTGTCACCCGGCCTTATCACCTGACCCCTGACCGCAGCCTGCAACTCGCCCGCTGTGGCTTCGCCCACCACGTTTCGGGCATCCGTCATCGTCATTGGCCCTCCTCGGCATTTGTCGATGGGGCCGACGTTATGGCCCGCGGTTTCGCAACCGCTTAACCACACTTAGCGGCGACCTTGCCGCTACCCAGCGCCTGGAACAGGGTCCGCGCCTCGGCCATCGCGCGGGCGGCTTCGTCTGGTTGGCCGAGATTGCGGTGCACGTCGCTGAGCATGACGAATCCCCACGCGGTTGCGCGGTGGTTGCCCGGGATGTGCCGCGCTTCGGACAATGCGTCGGGCAACATCTGCCGTGCCGCTTCGTAGTCGCCCGCCGCGGTGTGCAGGCTCGCGATCGTGAGCGTGGCGGCTACCCGTCCCGGCGCGTCATCGGTCTCGCGGAAGCCGGCCAGTGCCTGCCGCAGCAGCGCCAGCCCGTGCGCAAGATCTCCCTCGGCGGCAGTGAGCATGCCGAGGTTGCCGAGAGTCAGGCCGATCTCGCGACGGTCGCCGATTTCGTGCCGGATGCGCAGGCTGTGCTCCAACGCGGCCCGTCCCTCGGTGAACTCGGCACGGAC
This sequence comes from uncultured Actinomycetota bacterium, assembly GCA_963748415.1. Classification (GTDB taxonomy): domain Bacteria; phylum Actinomycetota; class Actinomycetes; order Mycobacteriales; family Jatrophihabitantaceae; genus CAVVJA01. Next base: position 83,885 of record CAVVJA010000011.1, read on the forward strand.
CCGATGCAGACAGCCAAGGTGGCTCCGGGCCATCGATTCGCCGTCCCGGTCGCCGAGCGCGCAGAATATCGAGACGGCCTCGTCCAGCAGCCCCTGGGCCTCGTCTCGATCGCCGGCCAGCCGGGCCAGATAGGCGAGGTTGCACAACACATATCCCCGCGCCTGCCCGGCACTCACGCGCGGCCCGGGCAGCACGGTCTCCTCGAAGTAGATGCGTGCGTCCTCGACGACCCAGCCGAGGGTCATCGTCGCGAAGAATGGGCGCCCCGAGCGCACCGCGGCCAGTGCCACGCGTGCCTGCTCGAATGCCACGCGCGCGGCGGGCAGATCGTGGCGGCCGAGCAGCACCATCGCCTGCAGGAATGCGGTGGACGCCTCGACTTCGTCGGCACCGGGCGCGGCCTCCCGTGCCTCCTCGCTACGCTGCCAGCACCGAGTCCAGTCGCCGCGCATATAAGCGAGTACACCGTCCCCGTGTAACGCAAGCGCCAGGCGCGTGCGATCGCCGATCGCGCGGTGAATTGCGACTGTCTCCGCACCGATCTCGACGAGCCGCTCACCCGAGCCCCGGCGCAGGTCGAAAACCGCGAGGGCCAGGAGCCCGCGGGCGCGCATGACGGATGGTTCCGAGACGGCGGTCAGCACCGCCTCCAGCCAGCGGCGACCCTCTGCTAACAGGCCGCGCGCGAGCCAGTACCGCCACAACGCGACCGCGAGTCGCAACGCCGCGCCCGGCTCGTGTACCAGTGCCCAGGTCAGCGCTGCGCGCAGGTTGTCGTGCTCGACGTCGAGGCTCGCCGGCGCGACCTCGATGATGCTTGTCGGCACCTCCGGGTCGCGGGACTCGGCGAATTCGACGTACCACGCGCTGTGCCGGCTGCGGATCGCCGGTTCCTCACCGGCGGCATGCAGCCGTTCCGCGCCGTACTGCCGTACCGTTTCGAGCAGGCGATAGCGGGTGATCTCGCCGCGCGCCTCGGTGCTGACGAGCGAGGTGTCGACGAGCCGCGCGAGGGTGCTGAGCACCTGCCCGCCGTCCGCGCACACGCCCTCGACCGCCTCCAGCGTGAACGAACCGGCAAAGACCGCCAGCCGCCGGAACAGCGCCCGCTCGTCCTCCGCGAGGAGGTTGTGGCTCCAGTCCAGGGTTGCGGTCAAGGTCTGCTGGCGAGTGATCGGCGCGCGATGGCCTCGGCGCAGCAGGCTGAGCGCGTCGCCGAGGCGGGCAGCGATCTGTTGTGGCGAGAGCACGGGAACGCAGGCCGCCGCAAGTTCCAGTGCCAGCGGCATGCCGTCGAGCCGGTAACAGATGTCCGCCAAAGCAGCGGCGTTGTCGTCGGTCAGCGCGAATCCTGGCGACACGGCAGACGCGCGCTGCACGAACAGCTGCAATGACGCGACGCCGGATAGTGCCTCCACCGGTGGAAGGTGGTCCGGATCGGGCAACGCAAGAGACGGCGTCCGCCAGCTGACCTCACCCTCGATGCGCAACGGTTCCCGGCTGGTAGCCAGTACCGAAAGCTCAGGACAGCCTTGCAGCAGCTCGGTAACTGTCCGAGCGCACGCGTCGATCAGGTGCTCGCAGTTGTCGAGCACGACGAGCAGCTGCCGGCCGCGCAGCTGCGCCACCAGCGAGTCGATCGGCGCGTGACGCGACGGTAGTTCGAGTCGCAGCGCCTCTGCCATCTCCTCGACGATCAGGTCACCGTCGGCCAACCCGGCAAGCTCGACCAAGATTGCGCCGTCGCGATAGCGCTCGTGATGTCGGCGAGCCAACTCTACGGCCAGCGCCGTCTTGCCGGCACCGCCCGGGCCCGTCAGCGTCACTAGCCGCGCGGTCGCGAGGATCTGTCCGGTCTCGTCAAGTTCGCGGACTCGACCCACTAACGGGGAGACCCGGGCGGGCAGGTTCGTAGCGCGCGGAGGGCTGCGGAGGTGGGCCGAACCGCTGTCCTGCCTACTGCTTGCCAGCAGATCCCGGTAGAGCTGACGGGTTTGCGGCTCCGGGTCCGCGGCGAGCTCCTGCTGCAGCACCGCGCGGAGACGTTCGAACATCACCAATGCCTCGGCGCGGCGACCGGCGGCTGCGAGGGCACGCATCATCGCCCGGTGCACCGGTTCGTGCAGCCGGTTCGCAGCGACGATGGGCGCGAGCACGCCCACCGCCGTCTGTGGGTCGCGTTCGGCCAAGTCGTCGTCGACCAGCTTCATGACCAACCCGGTGCGCCATTCTCCGATGCGGTTGGCATGGTGCTGCACCCACGGCTCGTAGGCATCCTCCGGAAGTAGCTCTCCGGGCCATCTACTCAGGACGGCAGCCAGCTCCGTCCAGTTCTCCGCCGCGCTGGCCTGCTCCACCGCATCCTGGAACTCTTCGAGGTCGATGACTACGTCACCGTTGCGGCCGAGCACAACGAGGTCGTCGCGCAGTGCGAGCGCGGCCGTCCCGTCGACGCCGATGGTCGACAACGCTCTTCGGGCGGAGTGCAACGCCTGATGCAGGTTGTTACGTGCAGCGTCGGCGTCGAGTTCGGGCCATAGCTGGTCAGCGAGCTGGTCCCGGTGAATGCGGTGCCCCGGTTCCAGCGCCAGCAGCTTGACCAGCGTCTTCGCCTTGCGCAGTCGCCAGGCGCTGTCGGCGACTCTCCGGTCACCTTCGGAGACTTCGAACGCGCCCAAGAGCCCGATTCGCACGGCTGTCGCCCCCTGCTCGTCTTGGCCCGTAGCCCCGCCCGACCGGCCTTCGCGTCAGTGCGGCAAGCCAGTCCAGCGGCGGCGCCTGCCGGACACCCCGGGTCGAGGTAGCAAACATAGCTGTCGCCCGACGAAATTCTGCCAAGAACAACCGCTGAGCGTCCGCGTAGTGGTGCCGACAGCCATTTGGTCGCGTCTTGATCTTGGTGTCTGAGACGGCGGCGATGATCTGTCCTTGTCGGATGTTATGTAGTGATTGCTGTCGGAATCACCTACGGCTCTATGTTCCCGTTGATAACGGTCCGCCGGCTTTGGCGTGCACTTCTTAGGAAGCATCTCAACGGGATCGGCCGAGCGAGGTGAGCCGCCGTTGTGCCTTCGCGGTTCATACGTTGCAGGTGCTGGCAGACCCCTGTGCGTCTGGGGCCGGGATGGCAACGGGACGGTTACCGTTGGCGGTGGGCGACCCGCACACTGAGGCGTTCGAGGCGCTGCGACCGCAGGCCTGTCTAGCACGTCTGGAGTGGCTGCTCGTAATGCACACGTCGGCGCAACGCCTTCACCTCACCTTCCTGCACGGCCAGCCCGGTGCTGGATCCGATTGGTCGGCGGTGATCGATCGACTGCCTGATTCGTGTGGTGTGCTTGCGGGTGATCGACCAGGCTACGGCTCCAACAAAGCTGGCCCGGGCGACTTCTCGGCTAACGCCCGGTTCGTGTTGAGCGAGTTAGACGCCGCCGGGGTGGCGGAGACGGTCCTGGTCGGGCACTCCTATGGAGGTGGCGTCGCCTTGACGGTCGCCGCGATGGCGCCGGAGCGAGTGCGGGCGCTGGCGCTCGTATCGAGTGTCGGACCGGACTGTCTTAACGGCTGGGACACACTTCTTGCTGCTCCCGTGGTGGGGCCGCTGTGTTCGGTGTGCGCGTGGTGGCTTACTCCGTGGGTGGCCCGAGCGCGACTGGCCCGCATCGTCCGGCGGCGTGGCCGCGCTCTCGAACCGCATGAGCATGTCTACTGGGACGTCTGGGGCAGCGCACGGCACTCCGCCGGAGCGATGTGGCGCACCTTCCTGGTTGAGCAACGGGCATTGGTCGCCGAACTCGACGCCCTGGTGGGTGTCATCCCTTCCGTACGCGCGCCCACGCTTGTCATCGCCGATCCGAAGGACACCATGGTGCCGATCGTGACGGCGCAGGCGCTGCATGAGCTTCTGCCAGTCTCCGAGCTTCAGTTGATCAATGGCGGTGGCCACCAGCTGCCTCGTCGCAATCCGTCGGCGGTGAGCCAATCGATCATCGGCTTCCTGGACCACCTCCCCGAGCAAGATCGCTTGTCGGTAGGCCACCTCGCGATCGCGTAATCCGGGCATGAGATTGGGATGCACGTCACTCCTTCGTCAGGCGCGTCATCAGCGGATGGTGGCCGCCGCGATCGGGACGGCGAAGGCCCGGCACCAGATGAGAACGGTGAACGGCCGTTGTAGGCCGACCGTCGTTGGCACCGGGTAGTTCTGGTTGCCCTTGTTACCGCGCAGCCGGGTGAGGTGGACCCCGCCGTCCGGGCTCTTCCTCTCGGCCCCGGGGACCACATGCACGTGGTAGTCGGGACCCGGCTCGACAGCGAGCGACTGCAATCGCACGATGAACCCCTCCGTGCTCCGGACCAGCAGCACATCACCGCTCGCGCGGTGATCAATGCCCTGCAAACCGCCGCGGCCAACCACGCGGGCCTGCTCCACCGAAGGGGCCACGGACCGCGCTGTCGCGGCCGACGGCGCAGCCGGGAAGGCTTCGTTCACGGCAACGTTGTGGTATGCCGGCAACACGGTCACGGCGAAGGCGATCAGGACCGGAACCGCCTGCGCCACGATCGTCACGAGGGTGCCGCGGCCCAGGCGGGGCAAGAACCAACCCAAGCCGAACACCAGTACTCCAACCAACACGGTGAAGCCGAGCGCGCGCGGCGAGGCCAGCATGGATCGCGCCACACCGGGTTTCCAGGCGAAGAACGCAGCGGCGGCGACCGCGGACGTCACCGGTGCCACCAAGGACGACGCGGGCACCGCCACCGGTCCGCGCCCGACCCGTCGACGCCCCGGAGTCTTGAGATCAGAGGTCATGCAGTGTCGTCTGCGTAACCAGCAACCGCGTTACACGACAGGGAATCCCCTCCGACGCCGTTGTGCGGCTTCATCACCGAACGATGCTCGCGACAGCACGGATGTACTGAAGCATCAGCGCGTCGGCTGGGTTAGGGTCTTCTGTGAAGCATGCGATGTATTCGGCGATCGGATAGCGGTCGTCGCCGAGCACGCGCACGTAGAGGTCGCGCTTATCGCGGGTGCGCTCGAAGCTGCGCATGATCACCGGCACGCCGTGCAGGCAGACTATCGGCTCGCCGTGGACGGGGCCCACCTCCCTCACAAGCTGCCGACGCCCGCGGCCCGAACCCCCGCCCGCCCGCGCGGTGCGCTGCGATCACATCAGAGGTGCTCACTGGGCCAGCCCGCTCCCCGAGGCGACGGTATCGGTCATATCCAGGCTCGGTGATGTGCTCGCGATCGCGCGCGTCGACGCAGCACTGCTAGCCACCCTCGACGCCCGCGCGCCGTGGGGCATCGAACTTCCGGCCCGGCAGGGCGCCGCCTTCCACGTGGTCGTCGCAAGCTTCGGCCGGCCGATCCCCGAGGACTAAGCGTCGAGCCGAGCTGCTGCGAGCTTCAGAGCTCGTCCGGCGAGGAGATCGCCTCGGTGACCGTGATATCCGGTGCCGGAATGCCATTGGGGGCCGGGGCGATGGCCGAGTCGGCGCGAGTTCTCACTCACGCCCGGACGGGATTGTGCCAATGTCGCGAGTAGGAATCTCCCGCTGCGAAAGGCATACCGTGCCACGGTCGGCACAATCCGGAGGTCGGCACAATCGGCGATCCCTGCCGACAGATGCATGCGTGCTCCGCTATACGACGCTTGGAGACTGACGCAATGACCACCATCACGCTGATCACCGGCGCCAATAAGGGCCTCGGCTACGAGACAGCCAGACGCCTCATCGGTCTCGGCCATACCGTGCTCGTCGGCGCCCGGGATTTTCGGCGCGGAACGCAGGCCGCGCGCGAGCTCGGTGGTGTCTACCTCGAGATCGACCCGACCCACGACGACAGCGTGCACGCGGCCCGGCGCGGTCGAGAACGCGGTGACCCTGCCCGTCTACCCGGCCACCAAAGCGGCGCTGGCTATGTTGACGGTCCAATACGCCCGATCCTTGAAGGGAATCCTCGTCAACGCGGCCGACCCCGGCTTCACCGGCACCGATTTCAACGACCACCGCGGCACGCAGAGCGTCACCGAAGGCACCGACGCAATCATCCACCTGGCCACTCTGCCCGCAGACGGGCCGACCGGCACCCTTCCAGGACCGCTACGGCAGTGTTCCCTGGTAGATCACGACACCAGCCACCTGATGCTGCTCACCCGAGAACAAGCGCTGGGCTGCGGGCCAGAACCCTAGGCGAGCGGTCGATATGCGTTGCGGACGGCCGGTACTCGGTCGAGTCCCTCAGCGGCGAGCCCGGCAGCGAAGGTGAAGCACGCGGTCGCCGCGGATGACAACGTCCGGGTCCTCCAGCAGATGCTGGCGATCGATCGGGCCGAAGTACCGCTTGCCCGTGCCGAACACAACCGGGACGACGTCCATCGCTACCTCGTCCACCAGGCCCAACGCCAAGGCCTGCCCACCGACATCGCCCGCCGCCACGGCGACGATACGCGAGCCAGCGAGCTCTTTTGCCTTGGCGATGGCCGCTGCCACATCATCGAAGAAGTGACACGACGCTTCCGGGTGCCACCCGTTCGGCTTCGGTCGATGTGAAACCACGACCAGATGCTCGCCAGCTGGTGGCCGGCCCTCCCAGCCGTTCGTCAGATCGAATAGGTGTCGTCCGATCACAGTCGTCCCGATGCTCTGCCACATCGTGCGGACGTAGTTGGCCGACGCTTTCGACACCTTGAACGGGCCACCGTCGACGATGTCGACGTCGCCGTTGAAGTACCACTCGAACAGCGGACCCACCTCGTCGTCGGTGTCGGCGATGTAGCCGTCCATCGATGCCACGGCGTGCATAACCACAACGGCCATCATGGCTCCCTCGATCGCGATCTCCGACTGACGGTTAGGGCGTGAGGGTGACGGCGTTGATTCCGACGAGGGCGCCGAGTTCGTCGGCCACCATCCAGATGTTGCTGATTCGGCCGTTGGTCAACGTCAGGATGTCGATGATGCGTATCGTCACCGGCTGGCCGGACGGAGGCACTATCCCGGCCGTGGTGGGCAGCGGGCCAACCTGCCGGCCACCGAGTCGGAACGCGACGGCGACCTTGCCGTCGTCCTCCACCAGGTCGAGGACCTTGTGCTCGACCGGCTCGAAGACGCCCTGGATAGCGCGGGCTCGGCTCACGAGGTCAGCCGCGGTAAGCGGAACGCCGTTGACCACCACGGGGTCGGTGTACAGCGTACGGACCGCGTCCTCCGCGGCCGGACCCTCCGGCAACGGATCGGTCCAGAGCCGAAACAGAGCCTCGACATCGAATCCCATCGTCCGAGCATCCTCTGAAACAGGGCGACCGCGCCAACTCAGGCCGAGCGCCCGCTAACGCCGCCCACACGAGCGTTCGTACCGATGCCTGCGAGCGAACAACCCGTGGGGTGCGCGGGTACCGCGCTCCACCGGCTACGCAGTCAGTGCGTCGTCCACTGGCGGATAGCCTGATGCGATGCAGCCCGAGGAGCAGCGCGCCGAACGCAGCCGTGACTTGGAACGCGTGTTGACCTATGTGGATGCGATCGCCGCCGTTGCGATAACCCTGCTGATTCTGCCCCTGGTTGATCTTGCTGGCGACATTCGATCAGAGCACGACTCCGTGTCGGCGCTGATCCGGTCGCACGCCGGGGAGTTCTGGGGATTCGCGCTTAGCTTCGTGGTGATCGCCCGATTGTGGTTTTCTCAACACAGGCTGATGCGCCCTGTTGTTAAGGCCAACCGACCTCTTCTGTTGTGGCTTATCCTATGGACGTTTGCCATCGTCTTCCTGCCGTTCCCGACCGCGCTGTTGTCCACCGGCGGCGAGCAGGCGATCACCAAGGTTCTCTACATAGGAACTCTTGCCTTGAGCTCGTTCTGCTTGGCTTTGCTCGCTGTCGCGATCGGACGCGACAGGTCGGTCCGCGAGTCCGACGAGGCTCCGCCGGCGGCGCCGGCCGTGGTCACCGGCGTTCTTTTCGTCCTGGCGCTTGTTGTTTCGCTTCTCGTTCCATCGACCGGCTATTACCCGCTGCTCCTCTTACTGGCCAGCGATGGCGTCATCAGCCTCTGGCGCAAACTAATCGCGCGCCCCCGCTCGTAGCCCCATGTGGCTGGTTCCAAGAAGCCAGGTCAAGACCGAGCGTCATGATGCCCATCACCACCGGCTGTGCGGACACCGCCCGGGCCCCAACCACGGGTAGCTAGATGGCACGACACCAGACCAGCGCAGCCGAGCTGCGACCGAACGGACAAGGAGAACCATGGAGCACACCCGTCTGGGCAACACCGGTTTGAAGATCAGCCGTCTCGCGTTGGGCTGCATGAGCTACGGCGACCCGGACGCGGCCGGCGCACACCGGTGGGCACTCAACGACGATCAAGCACAGCCGTTCTTCGAGCAGGCAGTCGAACTCGGGATCACCTTCTGGGACAGCGCGAACACCTACCAGGCCGGCACGTCCGAGGAGGTCGTGGGCCGCGCCATCAAGCGCTACTCCTGCCGCGAGAACATCGTCGTGGCAACGAAGGTCTACGGCAGGATGCACGATGGCCCCGGCGGTCAAGGCCTGTCTCGCAAGGCGATCCTCGAGCAGATCGACGCCTCCCTCACCCGGCTCGGCACCGACTACATCGACCTGTACCAGATCCACCGCTTCGATCCGGACACCCCGGTCGAGGAGACCATGGAGGTGCTGCACGACATCGTGAAGACCGGCAAGGTGCGTTATCTCGGCGCGTCGTCGATGTACGCATGGCAGTTCGCGAAGCTGCAACACGCCGCCGACCTGGGCGGTTGGACCCGCTTCGTGGCCATGCAGAACCAGTACAACCTTCTCCGCCGCCAAGACGAGCGTGAGTTGATGGCGATGTGCGCTGACATGGGCGTCGGTGTCGTCCCGTACTCCCCGCAAGGCAAGGGGCGCCTAGCCCGGCCGTGGGGTGAGCAGTCTGTGCGCTCCACCGTCGACCACGTGGTCCAGGCCTTCGACTCGCCCCTGGACGGGCCCGTCGTCAACGCAGTGCAAAAGCTCGCCGCATCGCGCGGCATCACGATGGCTCAGGTCGCCCTGGCCTGGGTTCTAGGTAACCCGGTCATCGCCGCGCCCATCGTCGGAGCGACCAAGCCGCACCACCTGCCCGAAGCCGTCGCCGCGCTCGACATCCGGCTGACAGACGACGAGGTCCAGGCGCTCGAAGCGCCGTACACCAACCAGGGGCCGTCCTGGTACTAGCCGCAGCAGGCTCATCAAGGTAGGCGCGTTGGCGTGCCCGGCTCACCTCGCCCGGGAACTCCAAGAGAGCCTTCTGGCGGTACTCCGTGTCGGCCGTTGCCGCCACTCCCCTACCGCGCTCGGTAGATAACCGGGTCGCGCCCGCGGCCAACATTCGAGCAGTCGTGGGATTCATGTGTTCCCCTATTTGGGGGAGAAAAGTCATGTTTCGGGCACTTTTTCGCATTAACACGCTTGACAGCGGATCGGCGGGGTATAGGCCGAATTGATCAACCGCCGCAACCGGACTGCTTGACGGGTCGGCGGGGGGACGGTCATCGATGATCCGGAAGCGGCACCGCCGTATACAAAGGATCGCCAGATGAGTGCTCGATCAGCTCATCCATGGGGACGTCGTCCGGTCAGTCGGTCTAGGCGAGTTGCCGCCGCCGCCATGCTCGGCGCTGCGCTGCTGTCAGCCGCCTCAATCTCGGTCACCGTACCGGCCGGCGCCACCCCTGCGGCCGCGCCGACGGCCCCGGCGCAAGTCAGCGATAACGGCACCGTACTGACGGTGACCGTTGCGGCGAGCGCCGGCGCGCCTGGATACCGGATCGTCGTTTCACGATCACCGTTCCAGGTCACCACGCAGCGTTCGGAGAGCACCGTCCTCCAGACGACTGCGGGGGTAGCCGGCTCGTCGGGGCCGGCCGATTTCCTGACCGCGAGCGGCTGGCAGACCGCGACCGCAGTGCAGGGCTGGAGCTGGCAGGACGGTGTGCTGGACCTCACGCTGGCGACCACAGCTGGCGCCACCGTTGACTATCGAATCGTGCCGCAGCCAGACCGGTATCGGATCAGCTGGTCCACGCCGGGCGCGACCCAGGTCGCCAGCCACTACCTCGTCGCGTCGGCGGGGCATTGGTATGGGCAGGGCGAGGCGACCACCCCGGATGGCGGACCATATACCGCCCAGCCGTGGCCACTGGATTCCGGTGTGGTGCGCGATACGGCAATGGGGCCGGCGGAGTACCTCATGACTGACCCGTTCTGGTTCACCCAGCGCGGCAGCGGGCTGTGGGTGGACACTCGCGACGTAATGGATGTGTCCCTCAATTCGGTGCAGCCGGGCGTGTTCGGCTACGCGCTGACCGCGAGCGATGGCATGGACGCGACCGTCTTTGTCGAGCGCACCCCCGCGACGTGTATGCCGACTACATCGGTATCACTGGCACACCGGCGAAGAGTGACGCTACGGATGCGGAATACGCCAAGCCGCTGTGGAACTCGTGGGGCCAGTTCTACCCGAGCGTCTCGCAGGATTCGGCGCTGGCCTGGGCGAAGGGGGTGCATGACGCTGGTATTCCGGCCCAGGCGATCGAGGTCGATGACGGTTGGATGAGCCATTACGGCGATTTCAGCTTCAACAGCAAATTCCCGGATCCGAAGGGTCTGTCCGACCAGATCCATGCGATGGGTTACAAGTTTGGGCTGTGGGAGACGCTTTGGATCAACAACGATGCGAGTGACTTCTCCTTTGCCGCGCAGCACGGCTACCTTCTCAAGTCGAAGACCGACTCGAGTAAGCCATGCATGGTGACCTGGTGGAATGGCACCGCGGGCATCGTCGATCTCGGTAACCCGGACGCGCGGGCGTGGTACGTCGCTTCGCTGCGCAACCTGCAGCAGACCTACGGCGTCGACGGCTTCAAGTTCGACACTCGCTTCTTCGATGAGTCCTGCGCGCCCTACCCCGGCTACACACCGCTGGACTACTTGACGCTCGGTGCACAGATGACTGACCAGTTCGACCAGCAGGGCGCGGGTGTGCGGATCTCCTGGACTGGATCGCAAAAGTATGGGTTCGTGACCCGGCAGGTGGACAAGGGCACCAGCTGGAATTCGTTGCAAGCCGCGGTCGCGCAGAACCTGGCGATCAGCACAATCGGGTATCCATTCGTGGAGACGGACATGATTGGTGGCTCGCTCGGGCAGCCTCCGCCGAGCAAGCAGGTGCTCGTCCGCTGGGCGCAGGCGGCGTCGTTCATGCCGCTGATGTACTCGGCCGCTTCACCGCTTGGGGTATCCAGCCCGGCCGGCACGCAGCAATACGACCAGCAGACCGTGGATCTGTACCGGGCGGCCGCGACAACCCACGAACGCCTCTTCCCGTATCTCAAGGAACAGGTGACCCGGGCAATCCAGACCGACGAGCCGATCATGAAACCGCTGTTCTTCGACAACCCCGACGACCAGTCCACGTACACCATCAGCGACGAATGGCTGCTCGGCGATTCGCTGCTCGTGGCGCCGTTGCTCACCGATGAACCGGGTCGCAATGTCCACGTCCCAGCAGGTCAGTGGTATGACGTGACGCGACATCGGGTGATCAGCGGTCCGGCTGACCTAACCCGCTACGCGGCCGAACTCAGTCAGACGCCGACATTCATCCGGCTCGGCACGCGTGACACTTGGACGCTGATGCACGCACTCGCCGCGGCCTAGAGGTTCTGACCACGGACGATGGTGACGGCGTGGCGCGTTGCGCGCGCGTCCAATAGACCCGTCGAAACAGTAACTGCACGCCGTCGACTAATAATCTATGCGGAGGCCCTCAGAACGTGATACCGCGTGCGGCGAAAGAGTTTCGTACCAGGGTCGCGGCCGCGGCTCCGTCGCGCGCAAGTGCGGTGCGGAACGTTGCCTCTGCAGCGGCGCTGAACGACGTATCGGCCGCGAACTGGAACTGGGCGGCGATGATGGTGGTGTCCGCGCGGCGGGTGCCGAGGCCCAGTTCAACGTAGCCGGCACGGACGTCCCACAGGGCTCGGCTCCAGATCATCCCGTCGTGGTGCACCTCGCCGTTCTTGTCTGCGACGGTGAGATCGCTGTCGAGCCGGCGTAGACAGTGCGGCACGGTGCTGGTGTAGGAGGTGGAGTCCCAGTCCATCACGCAGGCCTGGTCCACGCGGTCCGGCCATCCATATTGCTGGTCGGCGGCCAGCCCTACCGTGACGCCGAGGTAGTCACCGAACGCTTCGCCGATCGAACCGGCTTCCTCACTGGCGCCGAAGCCGGGCACCTGCGCAGCGTGTACGGCGTGCCCGTACTCGTGCACGATTACCTCGGCGTCCTCGGCATCGTCCACGCCGCCCTTGCCGTACCTGATCCGGAACGGCTTGTCGGTCTGGAAGGAGTTGTCTCCGCCGTACTGGTCGACCTTTACCTGCTGCTGCTGGGCGTTGACCGGCGGAAGTGTTGAACCGAACCCGAGCGACTGCAGATACTCCTGCGCCTGATTGATCCAGAAGTAGGCCATCACCTGTTCGAACTGGTCCGCACTACGGTCGAACAGGAACGTATTTGTCGCCGAGTACGCCGGCGTGCCGGTGCTCGATTCAACCCGCACCCAGCGGCCGGTCAGCGTGCCGGACCCATCTAAATTGCGCAACTGCACGGTCGCGTACTCACTAGCCGGCACCGCCGTCGCCGAATCCTTCTGATCCGTCAATGTCTCATCACCACTGGATTGCACCGGGTTGACCTTGAACACCCGCGCCGTCCCGGTACTAGTACCGGGACCCGGCTTGGCCGCTTCGGCCGGCGTTGCTACCAGCAGACTCCCAATCAAGGCAACCGTCACGACGACGGCTAAGTCCCGTATCCGTGGCGTCAATTTCGACCTCCCCAATCGGCCCGACGTTGCGCACTCCAGAGCAGTACCGAAGACACCGCGACATTAGCAGCGACCGGCCGACCTGCCGCCTTGATCCGCGCGCCCTCGGCACCGGCAGCATTTCCCGTGCTAGAAGCACGGCACAAGCCTGTATGCCGGATGGTCAACGATCTGCGCAGGAACGAGCGACCGGTCATGAGCTGCATCCGTCCGTGATCGTTCGCCTGGCAGCACGTTCTCCAAACAGTGATGGGTCATCACCAAAACGCCACGACCAAACTCAACGCCTCGGCGGACCGAGTCGACCGCGGTCGGACGCGCCTCCTAACGACTGCGCAATCACCCGATCTACACCGCACCGCGACTGGGGCGAGCCAGCGTTCGAGCAGCACAGGGTGCGGCTGGGTTGCGCGGCTGATCGCGGCTCAGCGCGTGGCAAGGAAGACGTAGCGGTTGAGGCTGAAGAAGTAGTCGGGCCCGAGGCCGCGCAGGTCATCGGCCCAGGCGCGCACCTCGTCCTCGGTGAGGTCGCCACGTCCTGGCACGAAGCCGGTGACGAAGTCGATAAGGCCGTGGCTATAGACGTCCTCGCGGTAGTCGGTGTTCAGCAGCGGGAGGACGCCGACGTGGGTGACGGTGAACCCAGCGCCGACGAGCAGTCGGCCCAGCCGGCGTGGCAGGTGCGGATCGGCTAGGTGATCGTCCCAGGCCGCGAGCACGCGCTGCATGCGGGCCGGGTCGGAGGAGTGCCAGACGATCGAGTCCCAGTCGGTGTCGAGGATCAGCAGCCGTCCTGTCGGACGCAGCACGCGGTGCGCCTCGGCCAGTGCGGCCGACATGTCGGCGACGTACTCGTACACCTGGGTAGCGGTCGCGACGTCGAATGCTCGCGTCGGCGAACGGCAACGCCACGGCGTCGCCGCCGCCGAACGTGACCGGCGCGGCCGGGTCACCGAGTCGGCGCCGGGCGGCGAGCGCGCGCATCTGCTCGCTCGGCTCGATCCCGTGCACGCTGCCGGAAGCGCCGACCCGCACTGCCATCTCAACGGCCAAGAAGCCGGGTCCGGAGCCGATGTCGAGCACGTCCTCGCCCGGCTGCAGGTCGAGCAGGCGGTGGATCTCATGCCGATGCTCGACGATGTCCGCGGTCGCATAGACCGCCTCGACCTTGCGGGAGACGCTGTCGTCGAACTCCATCATCGTGGTCATATCGTCAGCGTGTCATGGCTACCGTCGGCAAGCCTTCCGCGGTGTGCGTAACGATCGGTGCGGGCGCGAGGCGCCGTACCGCGCACTAATGCTCGCGGTCGGGCACGACCGACTCGGTATCCGGCTCGTCAGCAAGCAGGTCTGAGGAACTGAGCGCTCACACGCTCGGCGACCCGGGTGCGCGCAACGGTGGACCGGTGAGCTCGCGCTCGACATCCTCGCAATCGCTGACCGGCCGCCAGCCTCAGCCCCACACGTCGCCTGTACCGGCTTCGTCTGCTGCCCGAGCCGCTCATACGAAAGCCGCCGCGCCGGACGAGGAGCACAGCCTGGCTTCTTCACCAGCCGGCGGCTCCCAGCGGGTTTCAGCGGACGTTGGCCGCGATCTGCCCGGTTCTTGCCTGCTGGTACGGGCAGTCGAGCTTCGCGAAGGTGACCACCAGACGAACGAGCGTGTCGTGATCGCCTGCGGCAATCGCCGCGGCGCGTTCGATGATGGCGGTTGCTATCGGGTTGTCGCGGGCGGCGCGAAGGCTCCGCTCGATTCGGGCTGCCGCCTCCTGGTGGTGATCGAGCACGGCGGCCTCGGCCCACAGGGCGGCGTACCACGTCCGCCACTGCCCGGAGCCCCAGGACCGGATCAGTTCAGGGTCGTCGATGTCGGCCGCGAGTCGCTGCACGGCGGCGGACGGGTCGTTGCGGTCGAGCGCGAGCAGGCCGTCGAACACCGCCGGCCACGCCAGCCGGCATCCGGCTAGTTCCGCGGGGTCGACGCCGAGGTCGATCGTGAGGCGCACCCAGGCCGCTCGGCCGTCGTCGTCGCCGCGCATGCCGTGGACCATCGCAACCGCGTAGGTCTGGCGGCCCAGGTTGGGGGCGACCGGTCGTCCCGCTCGCTCCCAGCCGGTGCGAAAGCGTTCTCCGGTCCGGACAACCTCGTCGAAGTGACCGGCGAGCGCGTCGACGAGCATGCGCCGCGAGACGGCCAGGTGATCCTCGTCGCGATAGAAGGGAAGGGCGGCGAGGGCCTCCGCGTGGGCGGTAGCACCAGCCAGGTCGCCGGCGGCGAGGTCGACCTCGGCCGCCATCAGATGGGCGTCGCTGAACTCGAATCCGCTGAGCGCGTTGAGCGCAACGCTGTTGAGCAGCTCGAGCCGCTTGCGAGCGATCCGCACCGCCTCGGCGACGTCGTCGACAAGACGGGCGGCGGACAATAAGTCCAGCGCAATGCTGTGCACGATGCCGTCGCCGGCCTGCTCGGCGAGCTCGACAGCTTGTTCCGGGTCGCCGAGGACCCACTGCTCGGCCACCGCTATTGCCGCCTGGGTCACCCCCGAGCCGTCCGACAACGCTCTGGCTTCGGCGAGCAACATATCCGCTTCCGCTTGGGAGTGACGTGTGGCCATAATCCCCGGCGCGCGGGTGATGTACATCGCCATTGTCGCGACATCTCGCGCGGCGCCGCCTCTGTCGCCGTTCGACACGGCGCCATCCGCGGCGCGCCGGTACAGCCGCAAGGCGTCGTCACCCACAAACCGGCTGGCGGCCGCGCCAGCGGCGAGCCTCAGGTAGGCCACCTGGTCGGCTACAGTCGCGGCGAGTTGGGCGGCCTGCTCATAACGTTGCTGTGCCTGCGCCGGTCGGCCTCGGACGAACAGCAGTCCAGCGAGCTCAGCGGCCAACTCGGCCGCCTGCGCCCGTCGCGTCATGTCGCCGGCAGACCATACGAGCGCGGCACCAAGGTCGTCGACGACCCGATCGAACCGGACGCGCCAGGCCTCGTCGATGTCGGCGGTTTCGGTCGAGCGAAGCGCAGCCACGGCCAGGCGGCACCACTGCTCGTGGCCGGCCTGGATCTGGTCCAGCTCGCCTGCGTGGTCTAGCCGCTCGATGCCGTACTGGCGGATCGTCTCCAAGGCTCGGTACCTGGTCGGCTCGCCCTGCTCGACTACAAGCAGACTGTGCTCAGCCAGGCGGGCCAACCCGTCGGCAATCTCCGCACGCTCGCGGCCAGCTCCGGCGACGGCGCACGCCGCGTCGACGTCGAACCACGAGGCGAATGCGGCGACGCCCCGCAGCAGCGCGCGATCATCGGACGAGAGCAGGTCGTAGCTCCAGCGGATGGCCTCGCGCACCGAGCCGTGACGATCGGCCACGCGCGTGCCGGCGGAGAGGAACCGCAGCTGCTGGTCGAGGCCGGATTCCAACCCGTCGAGGCCGAGCGACACAAACCGGGCCGCGGCCAGCTCGATGGCCAGTGCCATGCCGTCCAACGCCTGGCACAGAGCGGCCACGCGTACGGTGTCCGGCGCCGCGACGTCGCCGGTCGCTGCGGCCACCCGCGCCGCGAACAGGTCGACCGCATCGCCGCCGCTGCCGATGACCGACAGACCCGGTACGACGTACACCCGCTCGTACGGGAGGAGTAGGCGGGTCCGGCTCGTCGCCAGCACGGTGATCTGAGGGCAGCCGGCAATTATCCGCTCGACGCAGGTCCGAACGCCGTCGAGAACGTGCTCGCAATTGTCGAATACCAGTAGCGCATCGCGGTCGGCGAGCGCGGCGATGAGCGCGAGGTCGACCGACGTGGTCTGCTGCTCAGGGACGCCGACCGTCTCGGCGACCGCCGCGGTGACCATCGCCGGGTCCGTCACGTGGACCAGGTCCACGAACCACACGCCGTCGCGGCGGGCCGGGGCGACCTCGGCGGCGACGCTCACCGCGAGCCGGGTCTTGCCGATGCCACCCGGACCGGTCGCGGTGACCATGCGGTGCTCGGCGAGCGCCGCGGCGAGCGCCACCCGTTCGACCGTGCGACCGATGAACGGCGTGACCGGTAGGGGCAGCCCGCGACGGCCTGACTTGACGAGAATGCCCGGCATGGCCTCTACATACCGGGCCAGGCTGCGGCGATCGGGCACCTGCAGCTTTCGCAGCAGAGCAGAGACGTGGGTCTCGACGGTGCGCGTCGAGACGAACAGCGCGTCGGCGATCTGCGCGTTCGTCAGGTGACGGGCAATTAAGGCGAGTACCTCCGCCTCGCGCGCCGTCACTTCCATGGCCTTGGTCGAACCCACGGTCGTCACGCCACTCAGTGTCGGCCCGCGACGCGATCCGTGACAGACACCGGTGTCACCAGATCCGTGGTGGCTACGGATGTGCCACCCGCTATGCCAAGCGAATCGTCGTCCGGGCGCGAATCCATCGCACCGGATCACCCACAGTTGAGGGAGAAATCATGACCACCACCCAGAACCCAGTCCGAAACGGCGTCGACACCGCGACCCTGTTCGCCACGCTCGACGCCGTGAACGCCGACACCGACATCGCCAAGTTCCAGTTCCGCGCCACCAACCGCTGGGTCAGCGGAACCCACAACCGCTCGACCATCCACGGTTTCCACGGTGCCAAGCAGGAGATGACCCACCGAGAGCCGTTCGCGTTCGACGCCGACCACCCGCCCGTACTGGTCGGAACGGACAACGGCCCGACACCCGTCGAGTACGTGCTACACGCCCTCGCCGCCTGCCTCACCGCAGGCATCGCCAACGTCGCCGCCGCCCGCGGCATCACCCTCACCGAGGTCTCTTCGACCGTCGAGGGCGACATCGACCTGCTCGGCATCCTCGGGCTGTCCGACCAGGTCCGCAACGGCTACCAGCACATCAGCGTCAGCTTCAGGATCCGGGGCGACGATCCGTCCAAGCTGCGTTCGGTCGTGGAGCAGTCGCGCAGGCGCTCGGCCGTCTTCGACATCGTCACCAACGGCGTGCCGGTGTCGATCGACGTCGACGCCGGTTGACCGCAGCTTGCGACGCCGATACCTCCGCCCGCACCGCCCGTGATCCCGGAGACACCCATGCCGCTGCGCAACCAGGCCGACCATAGCTATGACGTCGTCGTCGTTGGTGCTCGCGTCGCAGGCGCGGCCACCGCCCACCTGCTCGCCCGCTCTGGGCTCCGCGTGCTGCTCGTCGACCGCGGCCGGTACGGCACCGACACAATGTCGACGCACGCGCTGATGCGCGGCGGCGTGCTGCAGCTGTCCCGCTGGGGCTTGCTCGACGAGATCATCGCACTGGGCACGCCGCCGGTGCGCCGCGCGACATTCCGCTATGCCCACGCCGTCGTGCCGATCGCTGTCAAGCCGTCCTGCGGCGTGGACGCCCTGTACGCGCCGCGGCGGACCGTCCTCGACTCCGTGCTCGTCGACGCCGCCGCGGGCGTCGGCGTCGACGTGCGATTCGGCGTGGCAATTACTGACGTCGAGCGTGACCTTCACGGCGCGGTGACCGGCATCGTCGGCCGGACCCGTCAGGGCCAGATTTTCCGGGCCGGAGCCCGAATCGTCGTCGGCGCGGACGGAATCCGTTCCACGATCGCCGACCGCGTCGGCGCGCCGTTCGAGCGTCTGGGACACTCGCTCGCTGCCGTGACCTACGGCTACTGGTCAGGCCTGGACGCCGAGGGCTACGAATGGATCTTCCGCCCTAACGCCGCGGCTGGCGTCATCCCGACCAACGACGGTCAGGCATGTGTGTTCGCCAGCGCCTCACCCCGTCGAATCGGCCGAGGCGGCATGGCGCCTCTCACCCGGATCGTCGCCGAGGCGTCTCCCGAGCTCGCCGCCCGGCTCGCGGCTGCGACGCCCCCGCTCGCGCTGCGCACATTCACCGGGCGGCGTGGCCACGTTCGGCGATCGTGGGGTCCAGGCTGGGCCCTGGTCGGCGACGCAGGCTACTTCAAGGATCCGATCAGCGCGCACGGCCTGACTGACGCCCTGCGAGATGCCGAGCTGCTCGCCCGCGCTGTCGTCGCCGTTATCGTCGACGGTGCGGACGAGCGCGACGCGCTGGCCGGCTATCAGGCCACGCGCGACGCCCTCTCCTCCGCTCTGTTCGACGTGACCGACGTGATCGCCGGACATCACTGGACCGACGTCGAGATCCCCGACATCCTCCTCGCGCTCAGCGCCGCGATGACCGACGAGGTCAAAGCGCTGGCGGCGCTCCCTCCACTCGCGCCCCAGCCGCGCCGGCGGCGATCAGCAAGACCTGGACAGCGGACGGAGCTGGTCCATTCGCTGTCGCTGCGCGGCAGCTGAACGCCGTGGATGCGCCATCGCGACATCGGAGCCCGCCGTGCTGCCCAGTCACCTCGGTACCGCGCGATCGTTCCAGGCCTGCTCGGAGCAGGCCATGATCCTCACCCGAATCAAAGCGCCGGTGACACCCCCAACATGCGAGTTGCGCCTTGTCAGCGATTCCACGGCAAACTGAGGCTCAGTGTCGTCGGCACCTCGTCGGGTCGCCGACGGCGCTCCGCTCCGTATCGACGGGTAGAGGCGCACGAATCTGGCGCTGGATAGCGCGTTCGGTTGGTATTGCGAAGCTGCGTACGGCCGGCTCAACCTTGCCAGGGGGGATGGCGAGCGGGCTTTGCGGAATTTCGAGGCGTGCCTAGCGATGTTCAGCCCCGATGTGTGGGGTATGAAGATTCGGGACGTCGCGTACCTGCACGCCCGCAGCGCTTCCGCCGAGGCCCGACTGCTGCTCGGCGACCGCGGCGCCACACGTGAATTGGCTGATGCCGAGCTGGCAGATGCGCGCGAGCTGTGCCTGCCCCGCGCGCTCGGCGTCGCGCTCCGAACCGCCGGGCTGGCGCACGGCGGGCGGACGGGTCTCGAGTTGTTCGAGGAGTCGGTAGGCACCCTGCGGGACTCGCCCGCGCGGCTCGAGCGTGCGAAGTCGATGACCGAGCTGGGAGCGGCCATGCGCCGTGCCGGAGATCGCATCGCGGCTCGGCCGTTGCTGGCCGAGGCCTTGGATCTGGCCGCCGGTTGCCGTGCGCGACCGATTGCCGAGCGCGCGCGAGCTGAGCTCCGGGCGGCAGGCGGCCGTCGACGGCGGGACCGTCGCCGCGGAGTGGAGGCGCTGACGCCAAGCGAACTGCGCGTGGCGCGAATGGCCGCAGACGGCCAGACGAACCGACAGATCGCGCACGGCCTCTACCTGACCACCAAGACGGTGGAGACGCACCTTGCGCATGCGTACGCGAAGCTGGGAATTTCCAATCGGGGCGAGCTGCCGAACGCACTCGTATAGCCCAAGATTTCGGGGTGCCCTCCCTGACGCGAACGCGACCACGCGGCGGGCACAGTTCGGTCACCGACATGGAAGGGACCGGACATGATCAATCCCAACGCCGACCTGATCCGGGGCGGCTATGACGCCTTCGGGCAGGGCGATATCGCTGCGGTACTCCGCATGCTCGATCCGGAAGTCGTCTGGCACGTGCCGGGACGCAGCCCGCTTTCTGGCGATTACAAAGGCCACGATGACGTCGTCGGCTTCTTCGTGCGGACGATGGAGCCGTCCGGGCGCACCTTCAAGATCGACATCGACGCAGTGTTGGCCGAGGGCGAGCGCGTTGTTGTGCTCTGCACCGTCTCGGCCGAGCGGCACGGCCGGTATTGGGAATCGCCCGAGGTACACGTCTGGCGGGTAGCCGACGACCTCGCAGTCGAGTTTTGCGAGTACCAAGGCGACGAACACACTGAAGATCAGTTCTGGTCCGCGTAGCGGTCCCGATCCGGTGCCTCGGATCGCGATCGCCTCGATCAACGCGTGGACCGCGTGAAGGCAACCACCAGGCAGATCAGCGATGAGTGGATCAGCCACTTCATCAGCCCAAGCAGGCAGGCTGACCGCCGTGACTTTCTGCCTCGGCCCGAATTCGTCCCATGACGTGGGCCGGCCGCTTTCTGAACCCCTAAGGAATGCTGAAGCAGTTGCCGCTGGCCAGCTGAATAGGCCGCGTTGTGCTGGGTAGCGCCGCGTACGCTAAGGAGCCGTTCTCGCGCTTTTGGAGGCGCTGCGATGCGGGTGGCGGTGTGTAGCACCAAGGGTGGCGTCGGCAAGACCGCGACTGCGGCCAACCTTGCCGCGGTGTTAGGTCAGAGGGGTCGGACCCTTGCGGTTGATGCTGACGCCCAGGAGGGCCTTGGCCGGGCGTTTGGGGTGATCGCAGGGCATCAGGATTCGCTCGCAGGCGTGCTCTCCGACGATAACGTTGATGTTCGTTCTGCAATTCGAAGTGATGTGGCGGGCGGAGTCGATCTCCTGCCGGCCCACGCGTCGCTCAACGGAGTCGGTGTCGCGCTTGCTCGAGAGGGTGGCCTGATCACAAGCATCAGGCGTGCTCTCCGCCCGGTTGATGGGTCCTACGATTTCGTCGTCTTCGACACTCATGCTGATACCGGCGACCTCACCTTGGCGGCGATCGCGGCCGCCGATTCTGTGGTTACCGTCTTCACTTCGGACCCGGGTAGCGCGCTAGGTGTCGTGCGTCTGGTGTCGTTCCTGAACACGCACCGTCAGTTCGAGAACACCTCGGCGAAGCTGCTCGGCGTGGTTTGTTCCAACTGGGACCGTACGGGTGCTGCGGCCCGTGAGGTCGCCAGCGCGCTGGCCCAGACCAATTTGCCGATGTTCACCACTCGTATCCCGTTCTCGCGGCGGGTGGCGAGTGCCGCCCTGGCGAAACGGCCAGTGGTTCTGCGTGCTCCGCGCAGCCCGGTAGCGAGCGCATACTTCAGCCTCGCCGATGAGGCATTGGCTGCCTACCGAGAGGTGCTCGCAGCATGACGAAGCGTCCCAATACGCCGGGTCACGACCTCGCGGCGGACTTGCTCGCGGATCTCACCCAGCCGGCACCAATTGACACGGTATCCGAATTGGACAGCCCGGCCGCCAACGTCGGGTTGCCCGACCTAGCCGCTCCGCGGGAGTCCAGCCGTTTTCGCCCGGCTGTTCAATGGCTGGTCCGTATCAGTCCGCTCGATTGGCGCAAGCCGTCTTTGTCCGTCGCCCGAAATTCGACAGCAATGCACCTCGGGCCGATTGGAGTTGAACTGGCTTTGTTGCGTTACTAGATCGAAGGCAATGCTGGTGGTCGTTGCCGGTCGGGGGCTCGTCGCCGAGGCGGCGTGCTAGATGTTCTCCCCAGGCGCGGCGAAGCTCGTCTGGTTTGCTCAGGCGGCGGCGAGGACGGCGAGGCGCCGGCTGGTGATCAAGCGACCTTTGGATGGGCCAATGTAGGTGCCGGAGGTGGGTGGCACGTCGGCGTAGTCGCGGCCGGTTGCCACGGTCAGGTAGCGGGCGGACGCCGGGACGCCGTTGCACGGGTCGAACGGCATCGCGACGGCGTGATCGGCGTGAGGTATCACCACCTCGACCCAGGCGTGTGTGCCGCCGTGGCCTAGCAGGTGCCCGGATACGTAGCGGGCGGGAAGCGCGAGGATGTGGCATAACGCGAGCATGATGTGCGCCGAGTCCTGGCATACGCCGCGCCCGGCTGCCAGCGCGTCGGCCGCGGTGGTCCGGACCGAGGTCACGCCGTACTGGTAGCTGATGGCCGAGTGCACCGTCTGGCAGATCCGGCCCGCTAGCTCGAGCGGGCTGGCTTCGCCGCGTGCCAGCTCCCCTGCCAGTTCGCGCAGCCGCGGGTCGGGGGCGGTGAGTCGGGTAGCGCGCAGCAGACGCGGATCCGTGAGGGCCTCTGCGGCCAGCCGCACCGGGCCGTCGCCATGGACGCGTTCGAGCAGGACCCCGACCTGGAACTGCACGCTGCGCTCCACCCGCTCGGCGCGTATCCGCACCACGGTGTTTCCCCGCACGTCGCGTCGCGTCACGCGGCGGGCGACCGCGCCGTGTACGTCGACCCGGTGCGCACGCACGTGCTGATTGCCGTGATGGGTGGGCGGCAGTACGACCAACCGGTGACGCAGCTGCTGCACCGGCCCGGGATAGTCATAGCGGAAGCTCTGCTCAAGCAGGTAGGTCACCCGGTCGGCGCCGTCGAGATCAACGTTGCGATGGTCGAGCACCGGCGCGTGAATCAGCTGCTGGTCGAGCATCATGCTGGCACCTCCGCGGCGTGGACGGTCATGCTATGCAGCCGGGGACCGCCGAACGTGGTGGCCATCGCCACGTCTGAGGCGTCTCGGCCCCGGCCGATTACCACTCGGCCCTTCCGACGGGCGTTGTTGCGCGGGTCGAAGGTCCACCAGCGATCATCAAGCCACACCTCCATCCAGGCGGCGAAGTCCATCGGAGCGGGGTCTTCCGGCACATCCATGTCGGGCAGATACCCGAACACGTACCGGGCCGGGATGTTCAGGGCCCGGCAGAACGAGATCGCCAAGTGGGTGAAGTCGCGGCAGACCCCCAGCCGGGTGCTGTTGACGTCGGCCGCCGTCGACCAGGCCGTCGAGCTGCCGTAGCGGAAAGTCAGGTGGGAATGGACGTGATCGCAGATCGCCTGCACCCGCTGATAGCCAGGCGGATGCGTGCCGAACCGCTGCCACGCCTCATCGCCCAGCACATCGGGCAGGCAGTAGCGGCTCGGCAGCGTGTAAATCAGCGCATCGTCCGGCAGATCGTCTGGTGCGACCTCGCGCGCGACGTTGTCGGCGTCTTCCGGGGCGTCCGGAACGTCGACGTCAGCCGCATAGCGGAACGTGGACCGGCCCATCGGCAGCACCACCCGGGTACACGGATTGCCGTACAGATCCGCGTAGCTGCGCAACCGCATCTGCGGCGTCGCCGACCATGCCTCCGACGTCACCGTGAACCCGGACGACGGTCCGGGCTGTACCTGGAAGATCGCCGGTGTCGGCACCGTAGCCTCATAGGTGAACTCGCACCCCACCGACAGGCGTCGAGAGCCCATGAACGAATGATGTCTTATTTCGGCCGGTTGCGCCGCGCGGACATCGCCGACTTCTCGACGCTCCGCGACCGACCCTGGGGCGCAGAAATGGGAATAGGCCCCGCGCCGGGGCAGCAAGGTCTCGCGCCGCGGACACCTGGCCAGCGTCGAACCGTGTTGGTGGATATTGTGTCCGCGGTTGCCATGGCCGGGGAGCACTCGTGGATGCTGATGATGATCTAGGTGTGAGTCTTGTCAACCTGTCGCGGCTGCTGACCGGCAACGAGTCGTTGGAGGCGACGTTGACCCGGGTGGCCGGGTTTGCGGCACAGGCGATTCCCTGTGCAGACGGGGTGGGGTTGACAGTGCTGGAGGCGGATAGGCCGAACACCATGGTGGCCAGCGCGCCGTTCGTGCGGGAGGTGGACGCGGTGCAATACGGCCTGGGCGAGGGGCCGTGCATCACGGCGGTTGCCGAGCGCCGGGTGGTGCGCAGCGGGTCCCTGGGCGGCGCCACGGCGTGGCCACGGTTCGGCCCACGTATCGGCCGGTTGGGGGTACACAGTGTTTTGTCGCTGCCGTTGCTGCTACCCGATGCCGTGGTTGGCGCGCTGAACGTGTATGCCCATCCGAAGGATGCGTTCGACGACCGCGCCGCCGAACTCGGGCAGCTGTTCGCGACTCCGGCCGCGGCCTCGGTGCACAACGCGCTCGTGCTGGAGCGCAGCAGGCGGCTGGTCGGCCAGTTGAACGACGCGTTGACGAACCGGGCGACTATCGATCAAGCGTTGGGGATCGTGATGAGCCGCACCGGTGTGAGCGCGGAGGAGGCGTTCGATCGGCTGCGCGTGATCAGCCAGACGGAGCATCTGAAGGTTGCCGAGGTGGCGCGGCGGATCCTGGTCGAGGCGGTGCGGCGGGCTCAATCTCGACACCGTGGCCGGTAGGTTCACCCACACGCGTAGGGTGCTTCGTACCGAAGCGCATGGATCCGGGTCCCGACCCGACTCTCGTGTTCCGCTCAGGCCGCAACAATCTGCCGTGACCTGATTCGCGTACAACCGAACTCGGCGTTCGGGACGTCGCCGGAATTCATCATGGCCATTTCTGACGCCATGGCCGCGGACCTGCGTGCGCTCGCCGAAGCGACCGCCGACGAGGACAGCGTCGACCTGCGGGCCAGCCTCAACGATCTATGCCGTTCGGCGGATGTCGCGGTTCGCGGCTTCGTCGGGCTGACGCTCTCGGTGGACCACCCGGCGGGCCGAGTCACCCTGACCGCGTTACGGCCGGCCGCCCAGACGACGGCAGTGGCCAGTTCGATCCATGTGATGCTCTCCCAGCGCGCAGGTGGAGAGCCGGAAAGCACGGTGACGCTGTTTGCCGGCGTACCCGGCGCGTTTGACCTACTTGCCACCGATCTGGAACGGCTTAGCCCCCAGCACGGCAGAGTCAGCAGCCGAGATACTCATCTGCGCCTGCCGCCAGAGGCCGAACGTCACTCGGTGGCGCAACTGTCGATAGTGAATCAAGCTGTGGGCATCCTCATCGCGCAGGGCTCGACGCTTGATGATGCCCGCGAGGAGCTACGCCGCCGAGCATTCCACGACGGAGTCGCCGTCCCAGCCTCCGCGCAACGCATTATTGACACCGCCTCGGGCGCCGCGTGGGCGCCGGGTCCGTGACACGCGCACACGCATCGGTCGTGCGGTAATCTGCTTGTGCTGGATCTTCAGCCGGCCCGGGATCCACGTCGCTGCGTTCGCCGCGACGTCGTTTGAGCCTCCGCTCGGCCGCCCGGAATGCTCTGCAGTCACGCCGACGCCACCCTCGGCCGGTGTGATGTTGCGGAAGGGCCGCCGTCATCACCACGACCATCGTGCATGGCAGCGACTACGCCGTCGTCAGTCGGCGGGTCAAACAGGCGGGTCTGCTGGACCGTCGCCGCGGCTACTACTGGGCGAAGATTCCGCTCACGCTGGCCGGCTACGTCGCCGGGTGGGTGCTGTTCATCGTGATCGGTGACAGCTGGTACCAGGCAATCACTGCAGTGGTCTTGGGCGTCGCCTTTACTCAGGTCGCGTTTCTCGGCCACGACGCGGGACATCGGCAGGTGTTTGCCAGCCGCCGCGGGAACGACCTGCTCGGCTTGGTGGTGGGCGACCTGCTGCTCGGCTTGAGCTTCGGCTGGTGGGTGGACAAGCACACCCGGCACCATGTGCATCCGAACGAGGAGGACGCTGACCCGGACATCGGCGACGGGGCGTTGGCATTCACGCAGCGCCAGGTTCTCGCCCGCAACAGCAGCTTCGGACGGTCCTTCGCACAGAAGCAGGCCTGGCTGTTCTTCCCGCTGCTCACACTGGAAGCGCTGAATCTGCACGTAGCCAGCGTTCGAACGCTTCTAGCCGGCCACCGGCACCGCTTCCGCGCAGCGGAAGTCACCCTGCTTGCGGCGCACTTCATCGGATATGGCGTGCTGGTGCTGGCAGTGCTGTCTCCGGCGAGGGCATTGATGTTTCTCGTCATCCAACAGGGGGTGTTTGGCTTGTACATGGGTTGCTCGTTCGCCCCCAACCACAAGGGCATGCCAACCCTCGGGCCCGACAACGAGTTGGACTACCTGCGCCGTCAGGTGCTCACGTCACGCAACGTGCGCGGCAGTCGCATCATCGACCTCCTGCTTGGCGGATTGAACTACCAGATCGAGCACCATCTGTTCCCCAGCATGCCCCGACCAAACCTTCGCCGTGCCCAGCCGCTGGTCCGCGCGTACTGCGCCGAACTCAACCTGCCCTACGCCGAAACGGGCCTCGCCGCCTCGTACCTCACCGTGCTTCGCCATTTACACGCGGTCAGCGCGCCACTGCGCGGCGACCAGGCGTGATCGACGAGCGGGTTACCTCGCCAGTCTGACTCGCAGCCGAACACCGGCACCACCACCAGGCGGCTGACCAACGCACGGTTCTTGGCCTCGGGCGCCGAGTGGCGCTGATCGCGAACAGTGTTGTCATGCCCCGGGCCAGGCAATAGCACAGCGTCCGGTGCCGCTCGCGTGACTCATGCGAACGCTCTTATCCGTCGGGTCTTGCTAGGCGGCGGCAGCTTGTCACGTGTGCGCGGTTGGGCGACAACGTTTGTTCCCTTCCTGCCTCGCTGACCTCCGCTCGTATTGGGACAGGGAAGGCCCGAGGAAGGCGGGCCACGGATGCTGCCCGAGTTACTCGAACTTCCACTTGGCGAGGTGTCAATGATGAACGTACCCGCGCAGCTTCGGACCGATCAATTCGTCTCGGTGGATGGATCGCCGATCGAGCGAGGCGTGCGCATTACGGGTGTCGGCCTCACGACGCGACACCGTAACGGGGCCATCGCGCTCGACGACGTCAGCCTGACGATTGAACCCGGCCAGCTGACCGCTGTCATCGGGCCCAGTGGTGCTGGCAAGACCACGCTGCTCAGGGCGCTTGCGGGCGTCGCGCCAGCCCACCAGGGCATAGTTGAGTTCAGTGGCGACGAGACGACGAGTGGCGGCACCGACATAGGTTTCGTGCCCCAAGACGACATATTGCACCAGGAATTGCCGCTCGGCCGAACGTTGCGCTACGCGGCCGCGTTGCGGATTAGCGCGTCTCGCGCGGCTATCGATGCTGCGGTCACCGCTGCCTTGGACACACTGGGCCTCGCGCAACAGCGCGAGGTTCCGGTGCGTTCGTTGAGCGGTGGCCAGCGGAAGAGAGCAAGCGTCGCATCCGAGATCCTTACTCGGCCCGGCGTCTGTTTTCTGGACGAACCAACTAGCGGCCTGGACCCGTCAGCTGCCGCCGATCTGATCACGTACCTACACCGGATGTCCGCCCAAGGAGGCACCGTCGTGTTCACGACGCACAGCGTCGAAGACATCGAACGCAGCGACAAAGTGGTGGTGCTCGCACCAGGTGGTCGGCTCCTCATGACGGGCACGCCATCCGACGTGCTCGAGCGCCTCGCCGCCGACACCTTCACTGAGCTCTATGCGCGGCTCGCCAGCGAGAACGTGGAGCGCATTCCCAGCCCCGGCGTGACTATCTCTAACGCACCCCGCCCGGGATCACCGTCGCGCCGGGCGCCCCGAGCCGGTCGGCCCAGCAGCTTCCGGCAGTGGTTGGTGCTCACCCAGCGATCGGCCGACATCCTCACGCGCAATCGGCTAACTCTCGCGATCCTGCTCGGCTCACCTGCCGCCGTAATCGCGATGTTCGGGGTCCTGTTCCGGCCCGGTGGCTTCCACCGTGGAGGGGCCGACCCGAACGCCGCGGTCCAGGTTGCTTACTGGCTGTCTTTCGCCGGGTTCTTCTTCGGCCTTACGTTCGGTCTGCTGCAGGTCTGCACCGAGGTGCCCGTGCTGCGCCGGGAGCGTCATGGGGGCATGCGAATCGGCGCCTACGTGGCGTCGAAGTTGGCGTTGCTCACGCCGATACTGCTGTTGGTCAACGCCGCAATGATCGTCGTCCTCCGAGCGCTCGACCGGATTCCCAGCCTATCGGCAGGTGCGCTGACGCAGCTGTATGCGACCATGGCTCTCAATGCCCTGGCTGCCCTGTGCCTCGGGTTGCTCGCCTCGGCGGTTGTCACGTCCACGGCCCAGGCGGCGCTGGCATTGCCGATGTTGTGCTTCCCCGCCGTGCTGTTTGCGGGCGCCATGGTCCCGATGTCGGTCATGGCCAGCCCAGGCCACGTCATTGCCGCGGTCATGTCGGACCGGTGGGCGTTCGAAGCGATCGCCAGGCACCTCGACGTGGCGGCCATCACTGGGCCGGCGTCGCCGTATGCGGGCTTAGGGGCATCGTCGCCTGCCGCATATTGGGCGCTGCTGTTCGCGGTCACGATCGTGCTCGGCGCAGCGACCTATGCCGCGGTACATCGTCGAGCCAGTGCTGAGGGCCGGTGACGCAAACCAGGACGCGGCTGTTGGACGTCGAGACGAACGGCGACTGAGTGCGGCATCGGCCGACGTGTTCCCGGCTCCTGAAGTTGAGATCAGCTCGGCGAGCCGAGCGCCGCCTCTGGGCGATGCGGCTCTGCCAAGATAGGAATTGGCGCTTGCGTAAAGCTTCTCCGCCGCGACCACGCCTTTCCCGGTCGCGGCCGTTGCTAGCGGGGGTGAGAGCGCGAGCGCTATACGCCCGCGGTCGTGTTGGTAGGCACGGCACTCGCCGCGCTGGTCGATATCGCGGGGGTCGCCGTCGCGTGCTTGAGCTCGCAGCGAGCGGCGTCGCCGTAGTGACCGGCCGCGCGGAACAGCTGGCCAGCCCGACGCAACAGTGCTGCGGCCTCATGGTGGTCGCCCTCGGCGCGGGCGATGTGGGCGCGCGCCTCGCAGACCGCGGCCTGCCAAGCGGTTCCTTCCCAACGGACTGCCGAAGCCTCGGCAATCCCGAGGTGGCGGTGAGCTTCGTCGAGGTCACCGAAATCGGCGCAGGCGATGGCGGCAGGGACGGCGAGCATAACCGCGCAGAATTGACACCGGTCCGTCTCCCCCAGGGTGGCTTCGGCGCGGTCGACTTCTGCCCGAGCAGTGGCCGCATCCGGCGCTGCGACAATCATCGTGCCGTAAACACGTTGGAGAAGATGCGACGCGACAACCGACCACCGCGCGAGGGGCAATGCCCGCTGCAGGAGGTGCTGGGCCTCTAGCCGGTTGCCCTGGACGAGCCGAACTTCGGCCAGTCGCTGCAGCGCATGTGCCTCGCCGGCGGGAGCGCCGACCTCGCGGTGCAGGTCGACCGCCTCGAGCAGTTCCCGTTCGGCCCGAGCCAGGTCGCCCATGAAAAACGCGGCTTCACCGATGAGGGATGTGGCAAAGGCCACCCCACGCAGCGCACCGGCTTGAGATGCGCGGCGGCGTAGGTCCTCGGAGTCCTCGATGACCTCGGCATAGGGCATCGTCCCGTAAAGGAGGTACTCCGCCACGCAGAGGTGAGCGTCGAAGAGCGCCGTTGCGAGGCGCTGCTTGCCCTGGGTCAGGCGGAGCTCCATACGAAACCGCTCGAACCATTCGCCTCGATTGTGGGCGATGAGGCCCTGCAAGGTTACGAGGTCGATGAGATGCCACGGGTCATCCGGGGATTGGAGCAGCTCCCGAGCTTGATTGGCGATTTCCCACGCAGTGTCGACATCACCAGAGAAGTACGCCAGGTTCCCCTGCGCGCGCAAGATCGAGCTGTCCGCGGCGTCACCTTCTTGGGAAAGCCCAGCCAGCGCGGCGCGTGCGGTGTCAAAGTCACCGGCAAATCCTGCTGCCCGGGCCAGCCGGGCTCGGACGAGCCGATGCTCGGTTCCGCTTGTGACGGCAACCGCATCTTGGTACGCCTGGACCGCTTCAGGGTCGCCCAGGGCAAGCAGCAGGTCGCCACGGCGGGCAAGTAGGCGCGGCAGATCGGCGGGTCCGGCGTGGTCCCGAACTGCATCGATCAAGCCGAGAGCGTCTCGGTAGGCACCTAGCGCACCAGCTGTCTCGACCGCACGGACGGCGTACGGAACCGCGCGTTCGGCTAGCCCCGCCGCTAGAAACTGGCGGGCAATCCGCCCTGGCGCGGCGGTTGTCCCGGCCAGCGCCGCCGCGATTTCCCGCCGCGCGGTCGACTGCGCTCCCGGCGGCATAGCCTGCAGCAGGGCGTCGCGCACGAGTCCGTGTCGAAATCGGTAGCCCACCTCTGTGCGCTCGACGACCAAGGCGGAAAGCGCGACGTCGAGGTCGCGGTACGTCTGATCCTCATCCGCGCCGGACACGACGAGCAGCTCGTCGGTGGTGAACGCCGAGCCGAGTAAAGCGGCACGGGCAAAGGTCGATACCACCGGAGCAGGCAGGGCGGACAGCACCGCGGGCGTGCCGGCGCCATGGCTACGAGCGAGTTCCAGGGCTGTGAACGGCAGCCCGCCGCTCGCTGTCCAGATCCCCTCGACGGCACTGGCGGGCAGGTCGGGAAAGCGGTCCGCGAGCAGCTGACGGGTG
This sequence comes from uncultured Actinomycetota bacterium, assembly GCA_963748415.1. Classification (GTDB taxonomy): domain Bacteria; phylum Actinomycetota; class Actinomycetes; order Mycobacteriales; family Jatrophihabitantaceae; genus CAVVJA01. Next base: position 114,680 of record CAVVJA010000011.1, read on the forward strand.
GCCGGCTCGGACAGCGGCGTCAGCGCCACCTGCCGGCCTGCGCCTCGGGCGATGAGGCTTTCTGCGACGTCCCGCAGCGGCTGCTCACGTAGCGGCCGATGCGCGACCGCGATCAGCACGGGTTCGCTCATCGCGCAGCGCGAGAGGTAGTGCAATAGTCGCAACGAGGCGTCGTCGGCCTCATGCGCGTCATCGAGCACGATCAACAATCCACGGCCGGCCGCGGCAAGTCGGACGAGTTCGGCGGCTGCAACGAACAGCCGCTGGTGACTCGACTCGCCGTTCCAGCTGACGTCTCGGCCGGACAGGGCGCGCTCAATCTCGATGCGGTACGCATCGTCCAGCCCGTCCAGTAGCGCATGGTGCTTTCGGCACAGATTGTTCAGCGCCTCCAACACCGGCGCGTAGGGCCAGAGTCCTTCTACGGTCGAGGCGGTGCCGCGCCCGGTGCGCCAGCCGCGCCGAGCGGCAAGGTTTTCCGTCAGATCCAACACGGCCGATTTGCCGACACCGGGTGGACCGGTGAACAGCAGCGTGCTGCCGTGACCGTCGATGGCCTGGTCCAGGTGGTCGCGGACCAAGTTGCCGATCTGACGTCGACCGTAGAGCCGTCTACCCTGTGATCTCCGGGCGTCGGTCGGGCCGTGCAACTCTGCCTCGAGTCGGTCGCGAAGCTGTCGCGCCTCGGCGCTCGGCACGATGCCTAGTTCCCGCGCAAGCGCCTGCTCCATGCGCTCGTACTGCCGCACCGCGCCGCGGACGTCCCCGCTGGTGGCGCTGGCCCGCATGAGCGCAAGATGGGCCTGCTCGTCCGCCGGTTCCTGCTGCAGAACGCCGTCCCATCGCTCGGCCCGGCGCAGCAGATCCAAGTGCAGAGTTCGCACCCGCTCCCGGGCTTGCTCCGCCCACGGCTCGTAGGGATCGTCGGGGAGCAACGGCCCCCGATGTGCCGCCATGGCAGCGTCGATCGCCTCGAGCGTGCCAACCTCCAGCGCCCGCTCGGCGAGACCATAGAATCGATCGACGTCGACGTTCGCATCGTCACCCAGCCACAGCACCTCAGCCCGGGTTCCTACCGCCGCCGCGCCGAGCGCCTTACGCGCGTAGTGCGTGGCCTTGTGCAGGCGGGGCGCGGCGGCGTCGAGGGCGAGCCCAGGCCACAACGCCTCTATGACCTGCTCGCGGTGCAGTCGTCGCCCCGGCGCGAGCGCAAGTAGCTTCACCAGCGATGCCGCCTGTCGCCGCGACCACGCCGTGGACGGGACCGGAATCCCGTCCAGGAGGACCTCGAAGCCTCCGAGCAATTTGACGTCGATGCGCACAGCGGTCCGACCTTCCCGGGGGGACGTCAGACTAACCGGGGCTTCCCACGGCTGTCACCTGATGCGGATCTCCGGAGGCGCGTCCCCCGCGGCGATTGGGCAGGGACTCGAGGTAATCCACCTCGTCGCTCATCGCCGAACTCACCCGCCTGAGCAGCGTCAGGAGGCCATCTGTGGTCCAGCCGTAGCCTGCCACGGTCTCCGTCGCCGCGAACAGGTTGCTCGACAGCCGGTCGCGGGTGGCCTGGTATCGAGCCAAGGCGGCGACGGGCGGCCGCCCGCTGGTGTTTGACGCAAGAATCGCGTCCGCGAGCAATTCGGCGTCTCGCATCGCATCGGTCATGCCATGCGTTGTGATCGGATCCTTGTAGTAACCGGCGTCTCCGACCAGAGCCCACCCGGGCCCCCACGGGCGCCGGACGTAGCCTGGCGTTCCCGCCGCCCAGCCGCGCAGCCGCCCCGCCTGGCCGGCCGAGGCTATCCGGTCCCGCAGACCTGGCGCTGCCCGCACGAGCAGGGCAGCAAAGGCGTGCTCACCGCCCGCCCGGCGAATGGCGCGCCACCGGTCGGACGCCGCACTGACGAAGACGCAAGTCTCACCGTTGTTGGTCGGAATCAAGCCGGCCGCGGCGCCGTCGCCGTACGCCCACTCATAACCATCAGTCGGCAGCCCGGCGACGTAGCGGTAGAGAACGGCGGAGGCGGAACGGCCGTGCCGGACGACTGGTGCCTGCACCAGGTCTGCCACTGTCGAACGGATCCCGTCTGCACCAACCGTCGTCACTGCCGGCAGCTCCAGCGCGCGGCCCGCGCGGCCCACCACGTAAACGCCGTACACCCGCCCACTGTCGTCGCGGCGCAGGCCGGTGACAGTCATCTCCGGCAGGATCTCCGCGCCGGCTTCGGCTGCCGCATCCGCGAGCAGTCGGTCGAGCAGGTAGCGACGCGGTGCGTACAACGCGTCGACGCCAGCCGCCGGGCGGATCGACACTCGGGTGGTGGTGCCGTCGCCATAGTGGAACAGCGCGCTGGCAATCGATGGAGTATCGGCGCTGATTAGCCGTTCCAGCAGGCCCCAACGAGACAGCTGCAGCACCCCGGCCCGCATCAGCGCATGGGTTGAGAGCGTGTCGCTGCCAAGGCGAGATTGCTCGACGACCGCGACCCGGGCACCGGCGCGCGCCAGAAGCAACGCGGTTGACGCACCAGCGATCCGGCCGCCCACAATCACGGCGTCATAGACCGTCATGCGGCTTGCACCGGGTCCGGGTGCCGGCTCAACAGGTGGCGTACGACCGCCTGGGCGTCGTGCCGAGCGCCGTCGATGAAGCCGGAGTCGCGTCGGTGCTGGAACCGTTGGCCGACGACGTAGACCCCCGGTGCCGCCGTGACGCCGCGATGTTGCTCGATGCTCCCGTCTGGCGCGGTCACCGGTAGGTGCAGCCAGGGATGGTGAGGGCGGTAGCCGGTGGCGAGCACAATCGTGCTGATTGGCTCGGCGATCAGGTTCAAGCACGCCACGGGAGTTGGCAACTCGACCGGTCGGGGGCGCACCGGCTCCCAGACCTCGCGACCGAGTCCGGCCCGGCGGACGTAGTCGTCGACGACATTTAGAAAGCGGAGCATCCGCCGGTCGGCAGCACGGACCGTGTCTTCCACATCGTCGCGGAACCACGCCCGGCCGCCGCTGACCCGTTGCAGGTGCCCGGCCAGTCGAACCCCGTTCGCTTGTAGAACGGCCAGGTCAAGGTTCTGACCGAACGATTCGGGGCCATTGCGCCCGGCCAGTTGCAAGGATGTCTCGCGGCGCGCCGCGGTGGCGTCCGGCATGTCGTCGATGGTCCGGGCGAGTCGGCCGGTGCTCTCCAGCCACCAAAAGATGTCCATGCCGCGGTAGCGGCGCGGCATTCTCGTGTGCCGACCCACCGACAGAACCACCGGGCGGCCGGCCCGGGCCAGCTCGTCAGCGATCTGCACCCCGGAGGACGACGCCCCGACGACCAGCACCCCACCCGGGGGCAGCTGCGCCGGGTTGCGATACTGCTGCGCGGTCAGCAGCTCGACCGACCCCAGCCCGCCGGCCCGGACCGCGCCCGGGATCTGCGGGGTGCCGTGCGGACCGGTCGCGACCACGATGTTGCTGGCCTGCCAGGTGCCCCGGTCGGTGACGACCCGGTAGGAGCGACCGAGCCGGGCGCGCGATAGTTCCTCGACGGTCGTCCGCTCGACGACCGGGGCGTCGAACGAGGTGGCGTAGTCATCGAGATAGCCGGCGAACGCGGCCGCGGCCAGGTACCCGTCCGGGTCCGGACCGCGATAGCTAAAACCGGGCAGCCGGGTCATCCAGTTCGGGGTCAGCAGGTGCAGCGAGTCCCACCGCTGCGAACGCCACCGCTCCCCGACCCGGCCGCGTTCCAGGATCACGTGCTCGCGCCCGGCCGCGGACAACAACCGGCTCACCGCGAGTCCGGCGTGTCCGGCGCCGACGATGACGGTGTCGGTGTCAGTCATGGGTCCCCCCTTCCAAGGACGCCGCCCGGCCATGACTGGCCGGGCGGGCAACGAACCAGGCGACGATCAGCCGGTGACCACGTCGACGTGCACCGGGGTGCCGTTGGTCAGCACGTCATACACCGCCGACCGGTTGCGGGACTGCTCCACGATCCGGCGCAGCGTCGCGTCGTCGGCGTCCCCTTCGATGTGGAAGGTGACCGTGATCTGCTGATAGCCGTTGCGGACCGACCCATCGGACAACCCCAAAATGCCCAGCAGATCGATGTCGCCCTCGACCGTGGACGTGACCTTCGTCAAGTCCACCCCGCGGGCGGCGGCGACGTTGACGATCCCCGCCGTCAGGCACGCCGCGATGGCGTGCAGCAGATACTCCACCGGCGACGGGGCGTGATCCTCCCCCACCAACACAGCCGGATGATCGGCATCCACCGTCGTCACCTGCTTGTGTTCCATCTCCTGGCCGGCGCCATAGAAACCGGAGATGGTCGACCGGTTATGCGTCCCGCTCAGCCAGGTGTTGCCGGCCCGGAACTGGAACTTCGCGATCTCGGGCGAACCCTTCACCGCATCAAGGGTGGCGAACAGCGTCGCCGTGTCCACCCCATTACGACCCGAGCTCTCGGTGACAGTGGTCATGCGTCCTCCAGACGGTGTTGCCGGCACTCCGGCGTCGATGTGATGCGTGGACGCTATGCACCGCACCTTCCGCGCTTCTTCCGCCAGTCCTCGGGGAACGGCAGCAAAGAGAAGGCCACGGAAGGTTCAAAGCCGGCGGTGTCAGAGGTGGGTTTTCGCTCGTGCACTGCTTGTCGCTGACACTCGTATGACTTGCCTTCGAGCCATTCCCGTCTTCGCGCACGGGGCAACGCCGGACGAGATGAGACCTTGGACCCTGGGTGGCCGCGGATCGCGGGCGTGTTCTCGGCAACACGTGTCAGGAGTCACGTTGTCCCCAACGGCCGCGACGATCCCGACCCCTCACGGTGGAAGCTCCGCTGCGGTTCGTAGTGACGTCGTGGTCGCCACGAGGACTGCAGCCGCGTCGACGAACCGGCCGGCCGGCATCGTCCACTCGACTCGGTACGTCCGCCGCCCACGTCTGCGAATGCGACGAGCTAGACCGTACTTCTCCGTGATAGGCGGCGACCGGCTCGAGCAGTTGAGGCGGAGGTGAACGGAGCGGACACCAACGATCCCGCGAGCCCGGCCCCTCCAGGCAGGCGGACGCCAACTGCTGGTCCGGCAAGGACTTGACGGGTAGTGCCAAACCGCGCGCCGTATCAGGGGCGTGGCCAGTGTGCTCTTCACGGGTTGAGTCGGTAGAACTTCCAGAACGGGTGCTCTATCGGGAGAATCTCGACGCTCGAGAAACCGGCGAGTTCGGCGAGCTCACGTAGCTTGGCCGGACGCATCACGGCGCCGACCACCTCCGAGGTCTCGTCGACGCGGCCCTGTGGCGTGCACCAGACGACGCTGGCGGCGGCGAAGAACCGTTGCACCTCGTCGGCCGGCGTTTCGAGCGTGTCGGCAATGTTCTCGTCCATGACGAGCACCGTGCCGCCCGGACGCAGTGACGCGCGCGCAGCACGCAGCGCATCGACCGGACGGGCGAGATCATGCACGCACTCGAAGAACGTCACGAAGTCGTAGGCTGGCCCGTTCGCCGACACGGTGGTCATGTCGCGGACTTCGAAGTCGACCCGGTCAGTCATACCGTGTTCCGCGGCGTTACGCCGGGCCCGCCCGATTGAGTCCTCGTCGTCGCCGTAACCGTCGATGTGCACGCTCGGGAACGCCTTCGCGAGCGCGATGGCTGACCAACCTGCCCCGGTGCCTAGGTCGGCGACGGTGGCTCCGCCGACAAGCTTCGCCTGCACGTCGGGCAACTTGGGCAGCCAGTCGCTGACGAGGAAGTTGGCGTACGCAGGTCGGTTCAACTGCTCCTGCGCCGAGACCGCCTCGGGGCCGTAGCGCCATACGCCACGCCGGCCCCAGTGCGGAACGCTGCCTGCAGGAGTGGGTAGGCGCGACCCACCGCCACCGGGATGGCGGGGATACCGCCGACGTAGGACGGGTTCGTCTCTTCGACGAGGGCCTCGCGTACGCCCAAGGCGAGCGAGTACCTGGCGGTCCCGACGTCCGTGCCGTCGAGGTCGAGCAGGCCGCTGATCGCCTGGCTCTGCAGCCACTCGACGAGGTAGCGCAGTTCCACACCCGTCGCATCGGCCAGTTCGACCGCTGTCGGCGAACCAGCATCGGCGATGACCTGCCACAGTCCGAGGACACGCCCGAGATGAATCGTGAACAGTTCCGCGGCGCCGAGCGCCGCCATGAAGAAGCGTCCGGTCAGAGCTTCGGCGGCCGACATCGCGTCTGGTCGGGGCGACGTGGTTTCGGTAGTCGCGGTGTCCATGGCGGTTGTGTCGATGATGGTCATCGTCTGGGTCCTCCTGCTCGCGTGTCCGAGCTCATCTCGGCCTACAACCAGAAGGCGCCAGCTCTGATCTGGCAATGCCAGATTCCGCAGACTGCGTAGCTACAGCATCCAGGTCGAGTCGATTTCGGGGTCGTAGACACAATCGCGACCGGTCCGGACGCTCGCCCTAAGATGGCGTCCGAGCGCAGGATGGACTGATTCGATCGACTTGATCGCCGCAGCGATACGCATCGACACGGCCTTGCGTGCCCTCTCGACCGGGTCGCCCGCGGTGCGGACACGCCCGCCGAGGCCGAGAACGGTGGCAAGCCTCGCGTGCCAGGAAGTCGCGCTCGGACTTCAGCTTGCCGAGGCGCCCGATGTCGGCGAAATCCTCCGCCTCCACGATCTCGTCCTCCAGCTCCCTGAGCCTGGACCGGTACTCCGCCCGGGCGAGGACGGGTCCGGTGTCAGCGCCCGCCGCCGACGTTGACCCGGCGAGATCAAGGACGTGCACGGCCGTACGTGGACGGGCGAGCAGTACGGCGATATCGCGAATGCCCTTCGAATCGGCGACGGTGGCTTCGTCGCCCTGCCAGCGGATGGACCAGTGCGAACCCGTCCGGCCCAGCTCGCCGGAACGGTCTGCCGGTGTTATTGGCGAAGGCGAGCGCGATTGGCCGAGGTAGGCCTTGAACCTGTGAACGTAGTCCGTGACGCATCCGTAGCACCCGGCACCGACGCCGTCGACCAGCCATAGCCCGGTGAATGGCTCGATGGCGTGCATGCTTGCCAGCACGGCCGGACGAATGTCGAGCTGCCGTGCAGCTTCGCCGAACAGTGCGACGCTGGGCAGCCATTCCGCATCGTGGGCCATGACGTCGAGGCCGGCGGCGAGCCGCTGATCGATGTACTGACGGGCGCGTGCGGCTTCGCCTGCCCGCACGAGGAAGTACGACAGGTAGCACTGCGCCATCGGGACGTCGAGGAACGGGTCGAAGATCGACTCGATCAGAGGCAGTACGTCGGGCATGGTGTCGGTGACATCCGCGCGGGCAAACCGGAGTGTCGCCACCATAAGCGCGGCGTTGCTGCTGCCGGCGAGCTCGGCCAGATCTGAGGCCTCGTCGGGATGGCGATCGGTTTCGCCGACGTCACCCTTCATCAGTGCGCGCATGCCTCGCCACACCGGCACGGACCAGGCGTAGTACGGCAGCCGCAGGCGGTCCGCGGATCGTGCATAGGCGAAGATGTGCTCGTCGGCGACCGGGAAATCGCCAACCTCCAGCAAGGCCATGACGAGCAGTCGGCGCGCCAGCAATGCCAGGGTCGGTTCGCCGCACCGCTCGGCAATGCCCAACATGCGTCGGGCCTCGTCACGTCGTTCGGTGACGAACTCGGGGCCGCTGGCCGTGTCACACCATGCTGCGATCGCGCTCGCCTCGGTGCGGGCGTCTCCGATGCGGCGTGCCATCTCGATGGCCTCGCGAGTGGTCGTGCGCGAGACGGTGTCCATCCGTCCATGTGCCCGCCCCAGCGCGAGCCGCGCAAGCGCGGCTGCCTTCACTGCGCTGTCCCCCTCCGGAAGCAGTATCAGCGCCGCGTCGAGCAGGGCCGTCTGCTCGGAGTCGAACAGGTCGACCTCGAAGCCGCCGGCGCCGCCCATGGCGAGCACCGCCCGCGCTGCCAGTTCACCGTCTTCGACCGCGATCGCCTCATGCGCGACGAGGCGCAGCTGCGCGCGGCCCTCGCCCATCTGGCCGGCAAGCATCAGCGCCTCGCCGTATTCGACGCGCAGGTCAGGTGCTCCTTCGCCCTCGATCGCCCACTGGTAGAACCGGACTGCTTGTTCGTAGCCTGATCGCCTCACGGCGATGCGGGCCGCCGAAAGCGCATGCTCGCGCGCGAGTTCGGCGGCGCCCCGCGCGCCGACCGCGCGTCGGAAGTGGTCGGCCACTTCTCCGGCGGACGCCTGCACCCGCTCGAGCGAACAGCAGGGTGCCAGCGGGAGCCCGTAGTGCGGCGTGTGACGCCCGCTGGTGCAGCAGGTTCCGACTAGGGCATGCCCCGCACGCAAGTGCAAGGACGACCGCAGCGATGGGCTCAGCTCGTCGAGGAGGACCTCTCGCACAAGTGCGTGTGCAAAGTGCACGCGGGACCCGTCGACGACCGCAAGACGAGCCTCGGCAGCACCACCGAGCAGGTCGAGCACGACTGCCACCGGCAGGTCGAGCACCTCTGCGAGGACTTGGACCTCCGCGTCGTCGCCGAGAACAGCCGCCGCGGAGAGGCGTTCGTGCGTTCGCTGGTTCAGCCGTGCGAGGCGCCGCCCCAGGACCTGACCAATGCCTGCTGGGGTACCCAACGGCGACGCACCGCGAGATGCCAGCAGCCGGGCGAGTTCCTGGAGAAAGAACGGGTTTCCGCCGCTGCGGGCGTGCAGCTCGTCAACTGTCGTCGAATCAACGGCGCCGAGGATGCCGGCCACAATCGCCGCCGAGGACGCGCGGTCAAGCCCGCCAAGGGTGACGCGAGATATCGCTGGCGGAAGTTTCTGCACTGCCTCCGCTGCGGGCCCCGCCAGGTCGATCGCGTTGTCCCTGCTCGTGAGCAGGAGTGCACATCGGAGTTCAGGCAACGCACCGATGAAGAACTGCACGAGTGCGAGCGAGGCCTCGTCAGCCAGGTGGACGTCCTCGAGAATGATCAGGGCCGGCGCCTTGCGCGTGTGATCCACGATGTTGTCGACGACCCGGGCGAATAGCGCGGCTCGTCCGATCGTGACGACGTCCGCGACCGCGACGTCCGATCCCATGCCATGCAGAGCGAGGCGCCAGGGCCACAACGGGATGGTTTCGGAGTCAGGGCATCGGCCCCAGCCGACGCGGAACCCTTCCGCCGCGGCGACACCGGCGAGTGCCGTAGCAAGTGTCGTCTTGCCGATCCCGGCGTCGCCGAGGAGGATCGCGCCGCTTCCACGACCGGACGAGACGAGGTCGAGCAGTGCCTGCAACGAAGCGCGTTCGAAGGAACGCCCCACGACCCCGTCCGTCATGGGCCAATTGTCGTCCAGAGGCGGACAGGTTGGGCTAACGAGTCGAGAAGCCAGCGAGCTCTGACGATTCAGTGACCACACCGTACCGAGCTCCGGGTCGGCGGGGATGCTGTATGTGTGCGTATCGATGCCGGTGCAGCGCTCGAGGCCGAGGCTCGCGCTCGATACCGCGAACGTGACTTTCCGGCTGCGCTGGCATCGCGGAGCTGACCGCTAACCCGTCCGATCAGTCAGGTTTCAGACGGCGTCCGGCTGGGTAGGGATCCGGCCGACTGGGCGGGACAGCCGCCCGAACCTGGAGGTGCGACGTGGTTGTCCTGGGATTGATCTTGCTGGTCATCGGGTTCCTCCTCGGCGTCCCAGCGCTCTGGACGATCGGTTGATCCTGGTGGTCATTGGAGCAATCCTCTTCCTGCTCGGCGCTATCGGCCGTGAGGTCGGTGGCCGGCGATACTGGTACTAACGTGGCCGGGACGTCAAGATGTACGGGTCGCCGCACCGGCCTTGCGTAGCCGGCGACCTGGTCGGCATAAGAGGTTCGGTCGGATCTCAGTGACTAAGTCCCCGGTGGGTTGCAAGGCCGCCCGACGACGCGCTGAGTCGACCGCGCCGCCATCCGCTGATCCCGATCGGCGGGCATGCCGCGGAGCGTGCCCGCCCGCGCTGAAGGGCACATTCACGCTCGCGCTGAAGGCTCATTCACCCTTTGGACGTGTCCGTCGTAACAACTCCACCTCTATGGCGCAGTCGCGTTCGAGTGGCTTCTGCGTCACGTCCCCTGGATCGATCGGCAGGCTGTCGGGATCCGGCGCGTCCTCAGCGGATCGGTTCGGGCTGGCGGGAGCTGGATCGGTGGTCATGGCTCGTTAGACCTTGCCTTTGGCGGCCGCGCCCGTCACCCACGTCCAGGCCGCAGGGCCGAACACAGTCACTACCGCACCCTTCGCTGATTCGATCAACAACGCCCCGCCGCGGCCAAGCCGATAGGTCACGCCGCCGACGTCCTCGCCGGTCTGGTAATGGACCATGCCGTCCCGCAGCCGGACATCGACCATGTCACCGTGCGGATGATCATGAGGCGAATCGCTCGACTGCAGGCCCTCAGTCCCGACTATGACGTAGCTCGAGTTGTCCTGATCGGTCATCTCTTCTACTCCTTCCGCTGGACACCCGACTCTTCCCCGATCGGACCGACGATCAAACCAGCTGAGGACGATCACCGGACAGGCCAGCCAGGCCGGCGGCGGGTGACGCTTCGGGCGATTGAGCCGCCGCGTCGCGTCAACGAACTGGGGTTCGTATGCGCGGAACCGAACCTCAATCACGATCGGAGTTATGACGGGCTACATGCTCTCGCAGCGCTGACTCTCGCATCCCGGTTGATCAGGGGCCGCCGCTCCAGTGGTCGATGCGGTGATGGTCTGCGGTGAATCCGTTTCTGACGCCCCACAGGACGGCTTGGGTGCGGCTGGCCACGCCGATCTTGCGGTAGATGGTGCGGATGTAGGACTTGACGGTGTTCGGGCTAAGGAAAGTGGTGGCGGCGACATCGGCGTTGTCTTTGCCCTGCGTGATCAGCGCGAGTATCTCGGCTTCCCGGTCGGTCAGCCCTTCGTGTCGGCCTGGCCAGTCGAGCCCCACTGTCGGACGAGGTCGGTGCGGGGGGTCGCTGATGACGACCTGCCCGGCGTGCACCGCTTCGAGCGCTTCGACGAGTTCGCGGGCCGGAAGGGTCTTGGACAGGTAGCCGTGCACGCCGTGCCGTCGGGCGTTGGCGATCAGCTCGGGATGGAAGTTCCACGTGTAGATGACGACGCGGTTGGCATGCGGGCTGCGTAGCAGTACCTCGACCTGGTTGTGATCGGATTCCGGTTGCGCGAAAGAGTCGTACAACGCGATGTCGACAGTGTCCACCAGCGGCTCGTTCGCGTCGATTTCGGCGACGAGTACGCGGTTTCGGTACGGGTCCAGCATGCGGGCGATGCCGGTCAGGACGATGTCGTAGTCGTCGATTAGCGCGATCAGGATCGGCTTCGACCGCGATGCCATCAAATGACGATAACCCACCTAGGGGTGTACTGCACCCGCCCTAAGGGTGATTGAGTGACTGGTAGCAGCTGCCCGGCAACTGGCCCGCGACGAGTCATCGCGCATGATCGCGCGTCCACCGGAGGTTTCGCCATGCTCGGTTTGATCACTAGCCTGCCACTCATCGGTGAGCGCAGCGGCGTGGCCGTCCCGCCGCGACGCGGGCGACGCTGACGACGCGCGGACCATGATTCGACGAGACAGTGTCCGCGGAGCCACGACGGCTGGTAGCGGGACAGGGCAACTCTGGGTCGACCTCGACGTCGCCCGCGCCCGCGTGGCGTTGGCAGGAGAGTTGGATCTCGCTACCGTCCACGCGTTGCGTGAGGCCGCGGCCGTCCTGCTGTCGGGAATGGCGCAAGAGATCACGATCGATCTGGGTGGGTTGCAATTCATCGACGCCGCCGGACTCGGCGAAATTGCTCACCTCCGGGCGACGCTGATCGCATCGGGTCGGCGGTTCACCCTGTCCCGGCCATCTCCCAGGATCCGCCGAACGTTCGCTATCGGTGGACTGGCCGAGCTGCTCCGCAAGAACTCAGTCGGCAGGGAATAGGTCTTCGAGGCCGATTGTGCCCAAGAGACGAGCACACCCCACCATCGAGGCACCGTCGCGTCTTGCGCCAAGGCGTTTTCGCTAGGAGCCAGGTCCGCCGGTCAGCCAAACAGAGACTTACCGAACCAGTCGCCCGCCTCGCTCAGACCGGGAGGCACGGCGAACAGCCCCGAGCCGACGTGTTTGATGTACTCGTTGAGCAGGTCGCGCTGACCGAGCATCCGCTGGATCGGCACGAACTGGGCTCGCGGATCCTTCTGGAACGCGATGAAGAACAGGCCTGCGTCGAGCTGCCCGGTCTGCGGATCGGTGCCGTCAGTGTAGGAGTACCCACGGCGGAGGATGCGCTGGCCGCTGTGGCTTGACGGTGCGGCGAGCCGGATGTGCGCGTCGGTTTCGATCGCCAGGCTGCCGTCGGGCGCTTGGGCCGACAGGTCGACGAGGTCGAACTCGGACCGACCGGTCAGCGGCGCGCCGGTGTCCTTGCGCCGGCCGAAGATCGTCTCCTGGTCGGCCAGATAGTCCGCGTCCCAGGATTCGATGAGCATCCGGACCCGGCGGGCGACGAGGTAGCTGCCGCCCTTCATCCACGGCTGGTCGGTCTCGTTGCCCACCCAGACGAACTGGTTCAGCTCGGCGGTGTCCTCGGCCTTGAGGTTGTTCGTCCCGTCCTTGAAGCCCATGAGGTTCCGCGGAGTTTCCTGCGAGGTCGACGTCGACGAGGTCCGCCCGAACCCGAGCTGGGACCAGCGCATCACCACCGTGCCACGGCCGATCCGGGCGAAGTTGCGGATGACGTGAAACGCGACCTGCGGGTCGTTTGCGCATGCCTGGACGCACAGGTCGCCGTCGCTGCGATCGGGATCCAGCGCCACCGGGGAACGTCGGGAGGTCGGCGAGTGCAGCCGGGCGCCTTCGGGCGAGGCCTAATCGGTCGTCGAAGAATGACGGCCCGAACCCGACGGTGACGGTCAGTTGGGCCGGACCGAGCCCGAAGGCCTCGCCGGTGTCGACGGGTGGCGCCTGCGGTGCGGTTTCTGTCGGCCCGATCGCCTCTGCCCGCGGTCATCCGGGCCGCGGCGGCGGCCCACGATCCGAGCATGGTCTGCACGGCGTGGACGTCAGTGGTCGTGATGTCGAATGCCGCGAACGCGAGCCGATCCTGTGCGGGCGTCGCGATGCCCGCTTGGTGCTCGCCGTAGAACGGCACGTGGTCCGACGGCGCTGAGGCGCTGGGTTCGGTGGCGCTGGGTTCGGTCGCCCGCGCGACCCCGAACCCGGCGCCCCCAGCCGCGGCAACGCCGGCTGCGCCCAGCGCGACGCCGAGGAAGCGGCGCCGGCTGGGCCCGGACCCGGGCGTGGCTTCGGTCATACGTTGACGACCTTGCTCGCCACCCGGGACAGCGGCTCGGCGACAGCCTGGACGGACTGGGCCAGCGACGTGACGTCGGCCCGGGACAGCGCCGGGTAGAGCACGAAGCCCGACGGCTGGGTCTTGTCGCGGTATTTGTCGAGCAACGAGTCGAGCGCCGCGAACCGGGTCGAGATCGTGTCGGTCAGGGTCGAGTCGATCTTCGCAAGGCCCGGCTGGAGGTTAGCGAACGCCTGCTCGGAGCCCTCGACGTTGGCCTGGAAGTCCAGCAGGTCGATATGCGAGTAGCGCTCCTCCTCGCCGGTGACCTTCGACTTCGACACCTCGTCGAGCAGCCCGACCGCGCCATTGGCCAGCTCCGCCGGCTGGTAGTGCAGACCGGTGGCCAGCCTCTGCAGCTTGCCGACGTCGGACGCCAGCTTGTCGGCAACCGGAGCGAGCCCCGCGACGCTGCCCGCGCTCCACAGGCCGTACTCGATCCGATGTAACCCGGTGAGCTTCGTCGGGGCGAGCCCGTCGTCGGCGCGGGCGTCAATGGCGGGGTCGAGATCTTGGAACGACTCGGCCACCGGCTCGATTCGCTCGTAGTACGGCCGCGCCTTGGCGTAGGCGGCCTTAGCCGCGGCCAGGTCACCGCTGTTGACCGCGGCGACCAGCGGCTGAACGTTCGTCACGAGGAACGCGATCTGGGCCTCGATGTATGCGCCGTACCCCGCCGTGCCCTGGTTCAGCAACGCCTTGGTGTCTGTGACCGCGTCGGACGTCGCCGTGCCCGTGACCGTGAACGGCACGCGGGGCGTCGTCGCGCCGGGGCAATACATCTCGTACCGGCCGGGATTCAGATTGAGCGAGAACGACCCGGCGAACCCAGGCGGGAGGTTCTCCTTCTCGCCCAGGATGCGCTCGCCGTCGAGCAGCTCGAACTCGGTGATCCCGGTGGCGTCCTTGTTGCTGACCTTGAACGTGATGCCGCCCGCCTCGTAGCTCGCGCGGTCGGCCACGCATTTGTTCGAGGTGATCGTTACGGTCGCGGTGTGCGCGTCGCCGGCCGGCGACGATGTCGGCCGTTCGTCGGATGTGCTGGCCCCGCTGCTGCACCCGGCGAGTACTGCGGCGGCGGCACCCAAGCCGAGCATGGACATGAGACGCGAGCGGCGCAGCGACACAACGATTTCCTGCGGACGACGATGATTTAGGGAAGGCTACCCTAACCTCGGATCGGTTCCGCCGTCGATACGGGGGCGCCGAGGAGCCTGCGGCGGCCCCGCCAGCCGGCGAGCAGCAGGCCGAGCCCCACGGCCCAGGCGACCACCGCCACGATGCCGAAGGCCACGGCGTTACCAATGACCAAACCGTGCCGGTCGGTCGCCGAGACGTCGACCCGGGCCTGTTCGACGGCGGCGGTCACAGCGGAGGCCGGCCAGCCGCTCGTCGCGATGGGGGTACCGGCCAGCAAGATCGGACCGATCGACAGCTGGGCCGTTGTCGTCGACGTCTGCACCGACTCCACGTCGACCACCCGGGCGGTCTGCGGCTCGATCCAGAAGGTGGTGCGTGTTGTGTCCTGCACCGAGATCGGGATCGACGCCGGCTCGGTGTCGGCGCGCACGCCCAATGGCAATCGTCCGCCATTGCGCCGGGCCAGCTCGGCCAACGAGATCGTGCCGGGTGTCGGTGTCGCGGACACGGACGTCGTCGCCTGGTAGACGTCCGTGGCGAGGCCGGCGTGCGTTTCCGCCGACATGCGTCGAGCGGCGAAGTCGCGCACGGGCGCGGCTGCGATCGACGCCCGGACGGTCGCCTGGTCGCCATTGCGGTCGAGGACCTGCGCCTGCCCGCCGTCGCCGGCCGTCACGGGAGAGATCACCGGGCGGCTCGGAGCGAGCACCGCAAGCAGCACGGCGGCAACAGCGAGGGCGCCACCGGTGACGAGCGCGACACGGGCCAGCGTGGCGCGGGCCGGTGCCTTGCCGGGTGGCCAGGCGACGTAGATGCCCACCGGGATCACGTAGACCAGCCAGCCGACCACCTCGATCAGCACGGGGTAGTCCTGCACGCCCAGCATTCCGGTGAGCAGCGAGGCCTGAACCGAGCCCGGACGGACCACCGCGCTCAGATCCAGCGTGGCTCGTTGCCCGACGTTGAGCCACCCGGCTTCGTGCGCGGTATGTAGCGCGTTCACGACCAAGCCGCCAGCGACCAGCACGAGGACCAGGCCGGTGGCCCGAGAAAACCGCGACAGGTTCAGCCGCATCGATCACGAAGGTCGGGAGCATCAGCCATCCGTCCGGTTAGGCAAGGCTTACCTTGGTGAACGTAGCACCTCAACATCGCGCTGCCAGTCACCGAACTCCGCGCCATGTAAGCCATTCGGACCAGCCGGGTATTGGCGCTAGCGGCCACGCTGGGAAGCAGGGGCGCCGAGCTGGCGATGCCGACCGCCGCGGCGACGGTGAGTACCCCGGAAGTCGAGCCAGTAGTCGGTGGCCTGTCCGATCAACAACCCGCGCAGGCCTGATACCTCGTACGTCAGCGGGCGCGGCCCGTGGAGTTGGGGTCCACCAACAGCTTCGTGAGGACTGCTGCGTCCCGTTCCCAGATGATCTGGATCCGTGGAAGATGGCGACGAACAACGCCGATTGAGTCGGTCGCGGTGGCGCCGAGGTGTTTCTCAGACGGTGACAGGTGCGCCTTGCAGCAGCACGGCCTTCGGCCGGAGCAGGGCGGTCACGTCGGTGTTGAGTTCGCCGTCCACAACGAGCAGGTCGGCGTGCAGACCCGGTGCGAGTCGGCCTTTGCTGGCGCCGACACCGCATGCGATTGCCGCTCCCGAGGTCGCCGTGGCCAAGGCCTCGGCCACGGAAAGTCCGGCAGTGACCAGCTCGCACACGGCGTGCGGGAGCGTTCCGTGCCGCTTGGCCGGGCCGATGCCGGAGTCGACCCCGGACACCAGGCGCACCCCGGCGTGGTGCAAACGGCCGACGAAATCCCTCCTGTTCTGCAGCAGTTGTTGCATGGTCACGCCCATCCGGTCGCTCATCGCCTTGATCGCCGGCGGCGGTTCCTTCATCAGACCCGGGTCGACGCCGATGGTGGGGCACACCGCGATCTGGCTGCGCGCGAGGGCCGCCAGTGTCTCGTCGCTGACCTGCCCGAAGCCGCGGTCGGTGACACAGCTGCAGTGCTCGATGCCGTCGACACCGACCGCGATCGCCTGCTCCACCGCGGGAGTTCCGTGCGCATGGGCGGTGACGGGCAGACCCGCCGCGTGCGCGCGATCCACAATGAACTGCAACTCGGTGGTCGTGAACTGGGTGCGCATCACGTCGCTGCCGGGAGTGTTGACACCTCCCGAGGCCATCACCTTGACGACGTCTACGCCTCGCTCCACCCGTTCGGCGACCGCCCGGATGATCTCGGCGGTCCCCGTGACTTCCCCGCCCAGGAAGTGACAGTGCCCTCCTGGACTGGTTAGGGGCGGCCCGGACGCGACGATGGTGGGCTCGCTCGCGCGGGTGGCCGGTTGCCTGTCTCGACGCTGGACGACACAGAAGCGCCGGTCGCCCAGGTCACGCACGGTCGTCACGCCCGCCGACAGCTGGCTGCGCAGGGCGTGGGTGATGACCTCATCGATCTGCTGGTCGGAGTAGCAGGCGACACGATCCAACGCCGAGACTCCGCTGTCGGTGACCAGGTGGGTATGCGCCTCGATCAGGCCGGGCAACAGCGTCCCGTCATGGCTGGTCACTGCACAGTGGTCAGGAACCTGAAAACCGTACGGCTCCACGCCGACGATCACAGCGTCTTCGATCAGGACGGTGGCGCCGGCGCTTCGAAATGTTTCGCCGTCGTAGGCATAGGTCGCTCGGATCGCGTGCACGCCGCCGTCTTACCCGTCGGCCGCCGACCACGCAATCTTGTGGGGCAGACCGCCCGTCCGCGCCGCGTCTTTCTCTGCCGCCGTCCGCGCTCGCGACCGCGCCGATGAGCGTGCAATCAGCCACGGCGCTCGCCGGTCGTAGAGTCGTGCTGAATGACTCGGCGACAGAGTTCGAGATCCGCTCGTCGGCGGGCCGGCTGCTCGGCCTGATCTTTGTGCCGGTCCCGGAACCGGGCGATCCAAGAACCGGTTGCATCTGGATTTCCAGTGCGCCAGGGCTTGTCTGAGGGCGAGGTCGTCGGGCGTTCCGATGGGGAATTGGGGCATGTCGCTGAAACGCGCCCGAGCGTCGCAGTCAGCGGGCCGAGGTCAGACAGAGGCTAAACGATGCCGCCGCTGTACTCGTAGGAACAGAATTCGTCGCCGTCTTCGTCGATCCCGGTCTCGACGAGGACCCATACTCCTAGTCCGCTGCCGTCCGGAGCGGTGTCGACGATCGCTTCCGGACAGACCTTGGCGAATTCAACGTAGGGAGCGACCGGGATCGGGGTCGCCACGGCGCTGTTGCCGTCACCGGGAAGGAGCGACACATCCAGGCCGCCGAGGCGGGATCGCGAGTACCGCCGACCGGTCATCGCGGTGGCTGATCGGACATGGGACTCCTATCGCTTCGCCGTAGCGTAGCGAATTGGGCTTGTGGGCGGTAAGGACAGCGCTTCGTGTGTCGCTTTCGTGCGCAGGGGCGTGGTTTGTATCGTCGCAAGCTGCACTACTGCGGCGACTCCGGTTGGCTCGACGGTTCTGGCAGGGCATGCTGTCCGCGACGGAGGGGGCCGCATGAGTGCACCGGTGCCAAGTCCGGAGGTCGACCAGATCCTTCTCGAGTTGACGCAGCCGATCGGACGCGAAGATCCCTATCCTCGCTACGACATCTTGCGCCGAACAGCGCCCATCGCCATAGCGCCCGACGGGGCTCTGGTGCTCACCCGTTATGCCGACTGCGACGCCGTCCTGCGCGACCCGCAGTACGGACGGGCCGATGCCGACGAGATCTTTGGCCCCGTGGGTCTGGCGGACTGGCGCGAGCACCCGGCGGTGTGCACGTTCTCCACCAGCATGTTGAGCGTCAATCCGCCGCTGCACACGAGGTTGCGACGGCTGGTCAGCCGCGTCTTCACGGCCCGGCAGGTAGCAGCCTTGCGGCCGGCCGTCGCTGCATTGGTCGACGAACTGCTCCCCGGACTGGACCATAGCGTCGACTTCATCGACGCGTTCGCGTTCCCGCTGCCGGTCTCCGTGATCGGTGCGCTGCTCGGCATCCCGGAGTCCGACCGAAAGACGTTCCAGCCGCTGGTTCGTGACTGGACCATGGTGTTGGACGTCTTCACGCCGGAGATCCTGCAGCGCGCCGATACAGCGGCGGCGGCCATCCGCGAGTATCTGACGGATCTGGCCGCCGAACGCAGGAGACATCCACGAGAGGACCTGCTCAGCGGGCTCGTGGCGGCCACCGACTCCCGCGAGCGGCTCAGCGACGACGAGTTGGTCACAATGGCCGCGCTGCTGTTCGCCGCCGGTTTCGAGACGACGACGCATCTGCTCGGCAATGGCTTGGCGGCCTTGCTCGGTCACCCAGAACAGCTCCAGCTGCTACGCGGTGAGCCGCAGCTTGCTGCCACGGCCGTCGAGGAGTTGCTGCGCTACGACAGTCCTGTGCAGATCACCGGCCGCACCGCGGTCGATGACACGCAGATGGACGGTGTGCCGATCAGCGCAGGCGATCGCGTGGTCTGCTACCTCGGCGCGGCCAACCGCGACCCCGCGCGCTTCGCCGATCCTGGTCGCCTGGACATCACCCGGGAACACAGCAGTCCCCTGTCCTTCGGCGGCGGCATCCACTACTGCCTGGGAGCGCCCCTTGCTCGTCTCGAGGCGCAGCTTGCGTTCCCTGCCCTGTTGACCGGCTACCCCGATCTCCGCCTCGCCGGCGCACCCGAGCGGCGCGACAGCCTCACGTTGCGGGGATATCTCAGTCTGCCGATCTCGACGGGCTGACCCGAGCCGCGCCCACAGACCGGACTCCCGATCGCTGAGCCGAACCACGGTACGGTCGCGCCTATTGGACCAGACCTCCCGGCGCTGACACGCACTCTCGACGCGTGGTCGCAGCAGATCGTCGACCGCAGCTGGTTCCCACCCGACCCGTACAAGCGGCGTCCAGGTGACGCCGGCGGCTATGGCCTGATCAGCACCTTGATCGCGCCGTCGCTCTTGGACGACGCCGTCTCGAACGCCTCGGCCGCCTGCTCCAGAGGAAAGGTGTGGGTGACCAGCGGATGCTCGGCCGGGCATCGCGCCGAGCAACGTCTACCCGACCAGCGACGGGGGCACTACTGATCGCGGCCAACCAAGCCTCGGTGTTCCAGCGTTTGACCAAGGTGGAGTTCCGGCCGGCCTCGTGTACCACCCGCAGGACATGCTCGAGGATCCGCACTTCGCGGCCCGGGAGTCGGTGACCAAGGTCAAGGATGAACGGCACGGAGAGCTGATGATGCAAGGCGGGGTTCCGAAAATTCGGCCAGACGCAGCCATCCATCCTCTGGCCAGGACGGGCGCTCGGCGCGCACACCGATGCCGTGCTGTCCGAACTGCTCGGCCTGGACGCCGAGGCAATCATCGGGCTGCGCAGGCAGGGTGCCATCATCGGCCGCGTCACCGTCGCCACGGGTCACGAGGGCACCCGGCTGACGTATTACCGCGGCCGGTTCGGTTGGCCAAGATTGTCGACGAGGAGTCGCCCGAACTTTCCGAGTTCCTCGACGTGAGCCACCGCTGCCACATGTGCTTCGTGGGACTCGGCGGGAGCCCTCAGCTCACGGACATGTACAAGCGCCTCGGCATATCGGCGCTATGGCGGCATGCTATCGACGACAAGGACTGGTGGAACAAGTTCGACATTGAGCAGCACACTGAGCTCAGCCACGCCCGGCGCGCCGGCGATGTCGGCTGGGCCAGGCAGCTGATTAACCAGCACACCGATCAGGTCAGGACACTCGTCCGGGAGCTAATCGACCGGGCCGGCGGCGCCCCTGACTCATCCGCATCTCAATCGCAGACAGAAGCGAGGACACGATGACCGAGGGACTCGAGAAGTTCCAGAACTACATCGGCGGCTCGTTCGTCGACGCATCGGACAGCCGGACATTCGATTCCCTCGACCCGTATGCCGGCCAGCCGTGGGCCAGCATTCCGGAGGGCAGCGTCGAGGACATCGATCACGCGGTCGCCGCCGGGCGCGGCGCCTTCGACGGAGCCTGGGGGCAGATGACCGGGTTCCAGCGGGCGGCCTGCATCCGGCGTCTCGCGGATCTGATCGGTGAGAACGCTGAGCGGCTGGCCCGCGTCGAGGTACGCGACAACGGGAAGTTGTACCGGGAGATGATCGGGCAGCTGCAGTATCTGCCGCAGTGGTACTACTACTTCTCCGGTCTGGCGGACAAGATCGAGGGCCGGCTCATCCCGTCTGACAAGCCGAACTACCTGCTGTATACGCGGCGCGAGCCAGTGGGCGTGGTGGGAGCGATCACGCCGTGGAACTCCCCGCTGCTTCTCATGACGTTCAAGCTGGCGCCGGCGCTGGCGGCGGGCAACACGTTCGTGGTGAAGCCGTCGGAGCACTCCCCGGCGTCCACCCTGGCGTTTGCCCAGGTGTTCGCCCAAGCCGGCTTTCCGGACGGGGTCTTCAACGCGGTCGCCGGATCCAGCCGCGACCTCGGTGCCGCGCTCGCCAGCCACCAGGGCATCGACAAAGTAGCCTTCACGGGTTCGACGGCGACCGGGCGGGCCGTCGCACATGCCGCCGCTGAGAATCTCAACCGGGTCACGCTTGAGCTGGGCGGCAAGTCGCCACAGATCGTCTTCGAGGACGCCGACCTTGCCGCGGCCGCCAGCGGCATCGTGGCTGGCGTGTTCGCCGCGAGCGGCCAAACCTGCATGGCGGGCTCGCGAATCGTCGTGCACGAGAGTGTCCATGACGAGCTGGTCAGGCTGGTGTCCGAGCGGGCCAACGCGATCAAGATGGGCGACCCCAACGATCCGGAAACCGAAATGGGCCCGGTCGCGAACAAGCCGCAGTATGAGAAGGTGCTGGGCTACCTCAGCACGGCACAGTCAGAGGGTGCTTCGGTGGCATGCGGTGGCGGTGCCGCGGAGGAGTTCGGCGGGTTCTTCGTGAAGCCCACGCTGCTCACCAACGTCGATCCGTCAGACACGGTGGTACGCGAGGAAGTCTTCGGACCAGTGGTGGCCGCACTGACCTTCAGTACCGAGGAGGAAGCGCTCAAGCTAGCGAACGACACCCCTTACGGCCTGGCCGGCGCGGTCTGGACGAAAGACGTGCACCGCGCCCACCGGGTTGCTGCCAAGCTGCGCGCCGGCACGGTCTGGGTGAACGCCTATCGGGTGCTCGCGCCGAACGCACCGTTCGGCGGCTTTGGCGCGAGCGGACTGGGCCGCGAAAACGGCATCGACGCGCTCAACGAGTACACCGAGGTGAAGTCCATCTGGGTCGAGCTGACCGGCGCGACCCGCGACCCGTTCAAGCTCGGCTGACGGCCAGAGGGCTTACTGCGTAAGGAGGAAACCATGCCGCTAGAGCTGAACCCGACGGCGCACCGCGACCGCGCGAGGAGACCGAACCATCGTGGACCGGCGCCAGACCAACCCGATGTTCAGCGACCAGAAGATGAAGCTGGGACTGTTCGGCACCGACTGCGCGTCTACCGTGCCAGAGCACAGAAAGCTGTCCTGATCAGCTCACCTCGCGGCGCAGCCCCCGACCGCCTCGCCGTGCAGCTCCCGCCAACCGGCCGTGAACTCACCCAAGAGGCGATCGCCGAGTACGCCAACAACTGGGGATTCCCAGCCAGCCCCGTCGAGCGCTGGCGCACAGCCGGACTGCACCGTGCAGCCAGCGACCACTAGCACTCAGGTCTTCACCGCGGATGATGTTGGTTTCGTCCACCTCGAGGTGTAGGTCTCCCATCACGTGCCCGACCGTGACTTCGCCATCGTGACGCTCTTTTCATGGGACAGTCACGCAAAAACGCGGAGCGACGCGCCGTCCGCCCCCGCCGACAGCTCGCCCTGATGCTTGGTTCAAGCGAGGTGGCACGATGCACGTGAAACCGAGTCGAGGGTTATCGGTGCCGCTGTGTCTGCGAAGGCCCTGCTGTTCAGCCTGTGCCTGGATACCGGGCGGCCGTGGCAGGACGTTCGGTCGATCGGCACGTCGGCGGACTCCGCGGGGTGGCATTGCATCTACGTGCCCGATCACTTCATGCCACACGATGCCCGGGGCCGTCCACGTCCGGGTCCGGTGCTTGAGGCGTGGAGTTGTCTGACGGCTTTGGCGATGCTGACCCAGCAGGTAGGGGTCGGCACGTTGGTGCTTGGCAGCACCTATCGTCACCCTGCGGTCGTTGCGAATATGGCTGCCACGGTGGATCAGCTCAGCGCCGGTCGGTTGACCCTTGGTGTCGGAGCCGGATGGCAGACGAACGAGCACCGCGCCTACGGTATTTCCCTTCCTGACGTGCACGAGAGGTTGGACCGTTTCGAGGAGGTGTGCGCGGTCATCCGAGCGTTGACTCGGGGCGCGCCGACGACCTACCACGGCGCCTATTACCCGGTGCAGGATGCCTATTGCGAGCCGCCGCCGGTGCAGCCGGCGTTGCCGATTCTCATCGGTGGTGGCGGTGAGCGTCGCACGTTGGCGATCGCGGCTCGCTTAGCCGATGCCTGGCATACCTGGGCGAGCAGCTCGGTGTTTCGCCGCAAGTCGCACGTCCTTGATCGACACTGTGAGGCGGCGGGTCGAGCGCCGAACGATGTTCGGCGGGTCTGCGGGGCCACGGTCAGGATCGTCTCGGCACCCCGTCAAACCGCGGCCGGCCCGGACGACGGCGACACCATCGTGGGAACTGCGGAGGGCGTCGCGGAGGCAATCGACCAGTACCGGCAGGCGGGAGTCGAGGAGTTCATCGTCCGTGACGACGCCGGAATACCGGCGGCGCAGGCGAATGACTTCCTCCTCCAGTTTCAAGCGGAGGTGGTTCGACAGCTTGGCTAGCGGCGCTTCGCTGCTGTGCCTCGACGACGGGTGCAAGTGACGGCGTTCACCTCAACGCGGGTGGGCTAACGGCTCCAGCATCCACGGCATCACCCTTGATCGCTCCATATGGGGCGCCGGGCGACGACGTGCTGCATGCTCCTAGCCGGTGCTGATCTCGACAGCGGCCAGCTTGTCGGGGTCGAGGATGAGGTCGATCTCGGCGATACGGTGATCGATCACGGTGAGTCCGACGACCGCCACAACAGTGGGCCCGACGCGCACGATGACACCTGCGGCGCCGTTGACGAGTGCTGGCTGGCAATGCTGTGCGAATCGCGGTCCTTGTGCGGCTGCGAGCCGCTCGGCTGGTTGGAGGCTCTCCAACACGACCAGCAGCGCCATACCTATCGAATCCGCGAGGAGGGATTGCTGTTCGGGGTCGTGGTGATCGTCGGCGCTGACGACTGGTTCTGGCAGCCAGGTTCCGGTGAGGTTCTCGCGCCGGGCCTTGCGGGCGCGCAGCATGTCGATGCAGACGCGTCCGACTGCGGTCGTCAGCTAGGCCGTGAGATTGTCGATGGAGTCGCTGTCGGATCGGTTCAGACGCAGCCAGGCTTCCTGCACCGCGTCGTCTGCCTCGGTGAGTGAGCCGAGCATCCGGTAGGCGACCGCCCGAAGGTGCGGACGTTGCCGTTCGAACTGCTCGGCGTTCCAGTTGTTGTCGTCCATTCCGTGGCCTCTTCCCGGTCAGCCGAGGTGGACCGAACGGCGGTCCTTCGGCTCCCACACTTGTCGGCGCAGCGCAGGCGCCGGCGGCGGCAGGATGGACAGCACAGCCGTGCACGCATGTTCCGGGGCACCGTCAAGCACCCAGGGTAGATACTGGGCGCCGGCGCGAATCCCGCGCTGAGCGCGACGAACCTGCTTGCCGAAGGCGCTCCAGCCTGCTGCGCCGACGCGACGTTCGACAAGCGGCAGCGCGGCTTCCGCTTCGTGGCGTATGTGCGCGGCGAGTTGCCGCCATGCCTGGGCGGACGTCCCCGTGCTGATCATGGATCTCCTGAATGCTGATCGCGGGCAAGGCTTTGGTGGCCCGTCGTTCCGGAGGGCGACTGATAAGTCGTAATGCGCGCCGCGGATGTGACAGGGGCGGCGGCGTCACACAACGGGCTAGTCGCGTTTGAACGCCTCGCGGCGGATCATCTGCCACAAGGTCGGGGAACCTTCGGACGTGGTGACCTCGATGGCCTTGCCGATGTAGTTCGTGTCGCCGGCCTGGACAAGGAGCAGGTCGGCCAGGTCGGCGCGGCTGGTGAAGACACCGTCGAGCGGCCCGTCGCTCACCTGATAGTCGGAGACGTGGTCGGCGTCGAACAGCCCCGCCGACCGGATGACTGTCCAATGCAGCATGCTCTCGCGCAGGATCGCCTCCATTGCGCGCATATCGGTGTAGGTGGTCTTGCCGATGGTCTTCGAGACCATCGGTTGCATGATCCGGTTCAGTACGAAGCCGCCATCGGCATGGCGGTGCGGTTCAACGGCCGTCGAGCTGACGACCGCGAGGCGCTTCACCCCGTGCAGCATCATCGCCTCGACGATCGCGCTCACCCCGGCGCTGTAGATGTCGATCGGCTTGCGGGTGAACGGCACGCCGAGAGCCGACAGGACGGCGTCGGCGCCTTCGACAGCCCGCGCGACGGCGCCGGGGTCGTGCGCGTCTGCTTCGGCAACGATCATCCGCTCGTGCGTGAGCGGGTAGTCCGCGGGATGGCGGGTCACGGCGACGACGTCGTGGCCGGCATCGAGGGCCCGCTGCACGAGCTGGCGGCCCGTGAGTCCGTTGGCTCCAAAGACAGTGATCTTCATGGTGTCCTTCCTTTGGGTTGCGTACGCAGGCCGGGAGTCCGAGCGCCTGCACCCGTTCAGTCGAATTCCGCAGCGCGCATGTGACAGCAACCTTCTCAGTCGGACGGGAATGTGCCGCACATCTCACGAGTCGGCTAGCACCGTTCCACGGGCTTGCGGCGGATCCCCACGAAAGACGCGTGATCGCGCCGCGATTGCAGGAGCGCCAGGTGCGTTGACCTGTCGATTTGGGGTGGGCTTGTTCGTCGGTTGGTGGTGCTGTCCAAATCGCGGCGGGTGGTCAACAGGCATCGTTGCAGCCACTTACCCCGGCCCGGGTGCGAAGGAGATTCCCATGGCTCATCCAGTCGTGCATGCTGAAATCCGTTCCGAGGACCCCGATGCCACCCGTCGGTTCTTCGCCGACCTGTTCGGCTGGAAGGTCGCCTCCGAAGGCGCCTTTCCTGGCTACACGTTTATCGACACCGGCGTCGAAGGCGGCACCTTTGTCGCCATCAGCCCGCGCCAGAGCGCCGTGGACGAAGTCCTGTTCTTCGTCGCCGTCGAGGACGTCGAGGCGATACTGGCGCGAGCAGAACAGCTCGGCGGCAGCATCGTGCAGCCCGCCCAGCAGGTTCCGGGCACGAGTTTCGGGGTGTTCGCAGACGCCCAGGGCCACAAGGTGGGTGTCGCTTCCAACGGATAGTTCTGACCGGAGCCTCGCATTTGCGGCCCCGGCGAGAAGTACGCACTCGCACCCCGATCCGGGACCACGTCGTTTCGGCGCGCTCACCCGGGCGCGGCCCGCCGGCTACCCGACCCGCTGATCTCGGAACACCAGGGGCCGGCGCCGAGCTCATCGGCGCACGTCCAGCGTCCCGGTAGCGTGTGCACGATGCGACCGGTTGGGCCCAGTCACCATAACGGGGCGGACCACGTGGTCGACCAGGACAATCTCGGCCATTTCGGTCAATGGCTGGGCCTGCAGATCGTGGAGGCGACCGGCGATCGCGTCGTGCTGGCCTGGGACGTAGGCCCGCAGCTGTGGCAGCCATACGAGATCGTGCACGGCGGTGTCCACTGCTCCGTCGTCGAGAGCGCCGCGAGCCTCGCCGCCGCCCGGTGGCTGGGCGACCGAGGCAAGGTCGTGGGCGTGAGCAACCACACCGACTTCCTCCGCGCAGTCCATGCCGGTCGTCTGCGAGCCATCGCAACACCAATCCACCGCGGACGCCTCCAGCAACTATGGCTGGTCGACATCATCGACGAGCAGGACCGGGCTGTGGCCCGTGGCCAAGTTCGGCTGCAGAACCTCGCCAACGATCAGTCGCCGGGTCAGTCACTCTAAACGGCCGTTCACGATCTCGATCCTCACCGTCGCGTAGCCGAGACGCCGACCACGTTGTAGTGCATGCCCTTCTCGTTTCTCGCCGCTTATCTCATGCCTCGAGAAGACGGACGGGCAGACCCTTCAGGCAACCAACGAAGCGCTTTAACGGCGTGTGGGCGCAGCCAGCACGTCGGGGGTCCGGGCCGTCGACGCGGGCAAGGATGACGCCGCGGCATTGGCTGCGTTGATATTAGCTACGGCTTTCGGGCGAGGACGTAGAGGCGCTGTGTGGTTTCGCCGCGGGCGGTGAGGGGGCCGCGGTGGTACCACTCGATGTCGAGCAGGCCGGTTTGTTCAACGATGGCGAGGACCTCGGCCGGGTCGTGCAGGACGAAGTCGAGGTCGATCTCGTGGCCGAACCAGTCTGTGACGGTGCGTACCTCGGCGCCGGTGTGCAGGGCGAGCACGAGCCAGCCGTTCGCGCGCAGGGGTCGCGCGAGCGAGGCGATCGCGGCCGGCAGTTCGGAGGGGGCGAGGTGGATGAGTGAGTACCACGCGAGCACGGCGCCCCACCCGTCGTGGGTGGTGGGACGCATCAGCCGGCGCAGGTCGGCGATCTGGTAGCTGACCCCGGGGTAGCGGCGGCGGGCCTGGTCCACCATCTCCGGCGTGATGTCGAGACCGGTGGCGTCGGCCCCGGCCTCGGCCAGGAACGCGGCGACGTGGCCTGGGCCGGTGCCGACCTCGATCACCGGCGCACCGTCGGCCAGGTCGACCACCCGGCGCAGCAGCCACGATTCGAATGGCAGGCCGGCCAGCTCATCGCAGAATTGCTCGGCGTAGGACACGGCAACCGCGGCATACGCCGCACGGACCTTGTCATCGCGCGTCTCGGGCCCGGCCGCGAGCATCGACTCGCGGTCGACGGGCGTCGGGCCGGCACCGGCCCCGGGCGCCTCGACCGGGCCGAGCAGATGGATCCAGCGGTTGTCCTGCTGACCCGGTTGGCGCGGCAGCTCGCGCACCATCGCGGTCTCGCCACCGGCCATGTCCGCAAGGCACGCCTCGACCTCAGTGCGGTCGGCGAAGCCGTGCAGCCGCTCAGTGCGGGTCTTGAGCGCTCCGGCCGGTTGCGGCCCGCGCAGCAACAACACGGTGAGCAGTGCCCGCTCGTCCGGCGCCAGCCCGTGTCGCTGCGCGAACGTCTGGACGTACTTCACCACGCGACTGCCCGCGCCCTGCCAGGTAAGCGCGACAAGGTCCTTGTCCTTAAGCGCCCGCAGCGTCCGAGCCACCAATTCCTCGTCGTAGTCGACGACCGGTTCACGGCTGCTGGCCTGGTTGCAGGCGATGCGCACCGCGTTGATCGTCATCGGATACGACGCTGGGACGGTGATCTCCTTCTCCAGCAGGCTGCCGAGCACGCGTTGTTCGGCAGCATCGAGCACCGGCAGGTCGGCCACGACCACGACGCTAGCCGACCGGCCACGTCGCGGCCTCGCAGCGCCACCCGCCGCGTGCCCGGCAAGTCCCGCGCGCCGGCACAGGTGCCCAACACATCGCTCCCCTCGATCAAAGACCACCCATGGCGGCATCTAACGCTGCAACTGGATGCCGACCCTAGGCCCGCCCTCAATGCTCTCGCGGCCGACGAACGAGCGCCCGTCGATGCCTGGACTGCTTTCGGTGACGCCCCTGTCGATAACGTCAATAACCCCGGCGAACGACGCTGAGCAGCGACCGAGAGGCGTGGTCATCGCCGCTCGGTCTCGTGGCTTGCATCGGCCGACTCGGTGGGATCGTCCGCGGGCCGGCTGGCATCCATCTGCACCTCGATCCGCTCGTTGGGAAGCCGTTCCTGCTCAGTCGCCAGGCGGGTCATTACCCGGACGTCGGCGGGGGTCGGGCGTGAGATGTCGAGTGCCCGGGGCCACAACCTGGCCTGCCGCACGACCGCCGCCTCCGCGGAGTACAACAGCACCTCGCTGACCACGTACAGCAGGGTGAAGCTGCCGACGACCGTGGCGAAGCTGCCGTAGACGGCGCCGGACCGGGACACCAGGACGGCGAGCAGCCGGGTTCCAATTGCGAGCACCGCCGCCACCGTGACTGCCCCTATCGCGGCCGCCGGCCACGACGCCCGCAGCGAGACCGGTCGTGCGATCAGCACCTTCGCGGCGAGCGCCAAGACCCCGAAAACGACGACTGCCGTCCCGACCGACGCGGCCAACTGCTGCAATCCGCTGACATTAGGCAGGGCCCCCGACGCGACGGTCAACGTCGCCGCGGCCACGCCTCCGACCAATACGACGACCACCATCAGCAGCACCCTCGCGTAGCGCGGCACGAAACCGAACCTCGATCGCCTCGGTACACCTGCGAGATGGTTGAGCGTCTCGTACGCCGAAAAGACCACACCGGTGCCCGCCGACAGCAAACCTATAAGTCCGAGGACGAACGGAAGGCCTGACGAGGGCATCGTCGTGACGGCGTGGTCGATGGTGGGCTGCAGCTCAGGCGGCACCAGAGCATCGATGAGCCGGGCACGCAACGACGGATGGTCGACGAGGACCTTCGACAGCACCGACACAGCCACCAGCAACAGCGGGAAGATACTGAGAAAGCTGTAATAGGTGATCAGCGCGGCCTGGCGGCCGCCGTCGTCGTCGCTGGACTTCTTCATGACCGCGTAGGGAAATCCAAGCAGGCCGTGTCTGCGCTGAGCGGCGTCGGCCCACACCAGCAACCCGGCGGTCACCTCACGAGCCTGAGCCGCCACCGCTACGGTCGGAACTGGTCAAATGTCAAGGTCGACGCTCTGGCGGATCTGGGGTACGCGGCTGCCGATGATGCCCCGCTTCGCTGTAGGCACTTGTCACCCTAACCTCCGAGCGTCCACGCGGAGCCTATTATTCGGCCGCTACAGGGCACCGGCTGTCGAAATTCCGGGCAGTGTTGACTCGGCTCCGGCGAATCTTCCATGTCTGCTAACTCGTTTCGCGCCTTTGTCAGGCTGCCGCGTGTACTGAATCGAGGGCGAGGTTGTCGCACCCGTGTTGCAGGTGGTCCTTGGTTGTCGCATCTACAGTCCGGCACGGCAAGATCGTGACCGTCGACTCGCTTGCTGAGCCCGCCGGCTGGGCCGGCTGCATCTAGATGTGCACGACCACTGATGGGAAGGTCATGCGAATTGCGGTGACCGGAGCGACCGGAACGGTTGGTGGCCGGGTCGTCGGCCTGCTCGCGGCACGTGGTGATCACGAGGTGGTTGCGGTGTCGCGCCGGCGACCATCTGACATGCCAGCAGGGGTGGAATCCGTCCTTGCGGATTACGCGGATCTCGCCGCGTTGCGTACGGCCTTCGGCGGCGCCGACACGGTCGTTTTCGTCTCGAGCGATGGTGAGGCAGTCAATGTGCTTTACCACCATCAAAATGTGATCCGCGCAGCAGCTGATACGCGCGTCGGGCACGTCGTCGCGATGAGCGGGCTCGACGCCGACGTCACCTCGCCGTTCTGCTACGCCGTCACCTATGGCTACACCGAGCAACTGCTGCGCGACAGCGGATGCCGCTTCTCAGTCGCCCGGACGTCGATCTTCACTGAGTTCTTCCTGCAATTCCTGGGTACTGCGCGCACTTGCGGCGAAATTTGCCTGCCGGCCGGAGACGGGCGCATCTCGCTGATTTCGATCGCCGACGTGGCCCGCTGCCTGGCCGCACTCGCCGTCGCTCCGCCTAGCCTTCGGGTGCAGGAGTTAACTGGCCCGGCAGCGCTCACCGTTTCTGACATCGCGGCCGAGGCGGCGCGAGCCTGGCACGCACCGGTCCGCTATGTCGAGCTCACCCCAGCCGACTTCCAGCGGAAGCTAGCCGCCGACGACCTCGACCCATGGTGGTGCTACGCCTTCTCGTCCATGTTCGCCTCGGTGCGCGATCACCGCTGGGAGCAGGTCACCGATGAGGTATCACGGCTGACACACCGGCAGCCCCAGGCATTTAGCGACCTCATTGCCCGCTAACTGACTTGGTCGGCTGGGCGTCCGCGCCGACACTCATCGCTTCGCCTGGCCGACGGCTTTATGTTTACCGCGAGGTGCGCAGGTGAAATTGCGACACGGTTGACTCGGGCCAATGGTCGACAGCGGCTTCATGCAGAGTGGATACGTCGACAGTGCCGGCACCCGGGCTGTGGTTGGTGCTTCCGAGCGACATTCTCGGCGAGGCGGAAGCGACTCGCCGACCGACCCGCAATTGACACCCTCAAGTTCAACTCCACTGGGCAGATCCTGTCGATCAGCAACCTCAACGTGATCTAGGCTGAGCTACCCAGTGTTAAGCGCGAGGACGTGAACATCGAGCTCTTTGCAGACGACCTCCATCTCGCCGGCGAGGTCAAGCAGCGTGCGAGGTTGGGCGCGCTGCGCCGCGCAACGCGGCGTAGCGGCGGCCGGTTCGGCTACCGGGTGACGCCGGCGGGCCACACGCGCGGACAAGATCGATGCCCGCCTCGCCGATGGAGTGCTCACCGTGCGCGTTCCGAGCTCAACCCCATTCCGCAACCGGCTATCCGCCGAGAGGACCCAGCATGGCTAGTTACCGCATGGTGTACGGCGACGAAGAGCAAGTCGTACGCGAAACCTTCCACGATGTCGACCTGGAACGCGAAGACGGCTGGACCGTCTTGTTCCGCGGCAAAGAGGCGATCCTGCGCGTGCGCGACGAGCACATCCAATCCCTTGAGCATCTTGATGAGGATCACGGGTAACCGCTGCGATGCACACCGCCACAGATGAGACGCAGCAAGCAACGCATCGACGCCGACCAGTTGCGACCTCATCATCTACGGCACCTGAGGTCGCCGGCTCGCCTGGGTGCCAAGCCCCGTTCCTGCCTGAGGCGACGCTAGCCGCCGCCCTCCCCCGGCTGGTGGCCGCGCTGCGGCCGGGCGGCTGGCTCATCGCCGGGACCAACCCCACCATCGCCGACTCGCTGGGTCGAGCCGTCAGCCGCTGGATCGCGGCCCGCAACAGCGGCAACGCGCTCGACGCCGAGGCCGTCACCCCCCATCTCGCTGCCGCCGGGCTGGGCGACCTGAAGCAGTTCGGAACCGTGCCGGGCGGCCCGGGACTGGTCGCCGGACGCCGAGGATGACCTGGGGTGACGGGTCGATGTGACGCCTGCGGGCTGCGGTCGCGCGGGATGCCGAACTCCGGGTGGCCTTGGCGAAGTCAGAAGGTCGCCTCGTGCTTCGTTGTGCGCGCGGGTTCGTCGCGCGTCCTTACGGGCTTGCTGGGCGCAGCGACTTGTGTTTGATCGTCGGCGGGCAATGCTGGCCGCCTCGGTGGCCGTCACGCCTTGTTCCGGCCAAGTAGGTTGATCCGGTGAGTGATCCCCTCGTCGCCGAGCGGGCCGATATGGCTCGGGCCGCCCGCCACTTGATCCGCTATAGCGGCGCGGGAGATTTTTTGCCGTTCGTCGCTGAGCGTGCGGCCGGTTCGTACGTCTATGACGCTGCGGGTCGCGCCGTGTTGGACTTCACCAGCGGCCAGATGAGCGCGATCCTTGGACACTCGCATCCGGCGGTCGTCGAGGTCGTCCGCGAGATGGTCGGACGACTGGATCATCTGTTCTCCGGGATGCTGTCTCGGCCGGTCATCGACCTCGCTGAGGCGCTGGGGTCGCTTGCCCCCGGCCTGGAGCGAGTGCTGCTGTTGACGACGGGGGCCGAGTCCAACGAGGCCGCGCTGCGGATGGCCCGCCTGGTCACTGGGGGTTGGGAGGTCGTCGGGTTCAGTCAGTCCTGGCACGGCATGACTGGTGCCGCGGCGTCTGCCACGTATTCGGCGGGACGCCGCGGCTATGGGCCAGCCGCGGTCGGCTCGATGGCGATCCCCGCACCCAACGCCTACCGCCCGCGGTTTACGACGGCGGAGGGCGAGCTCGACTGGCAGCAGGAGCTAGACGACGGGTTCGACCTCATCGATCGACAGACCTCCGGCGGGCTCGCGGCCTTCATCGCCGAACCGATCCTGTCCTCCGGCGGTGTGATCGATCTGCCCGACGGTTACCTGCCTGCTTTGCTCGAGCGGTGTCGCGAGCGCAGGATGCTGCTCGTGCTCGACGAGGCGCAGACCGGGGTAGGTCGCACCGGGCGGATGTTTGCTTATGAACGCGACGCGATGACGCCCGACATGCTGACGTTGTCGAAGACGCTCGGCGCCGGGTTGCCGCTGGCCGCTGTGCTCACCACCCCGGAGATTGAGGAGCGAGCTCACGAACGCGGTTTCCTCTTCTACACCACACACGTGTCCGACCCCTTGCCAGCGGCAGTCGGCCTGGCGGTGATCGAGGTCTTAGCTCGGGAGCGACTCGCGGACCGTGCGCTGCAGGCGGGCCAACGGCTACGCAGCGGCCTGCTGGAACTGCAGCAGCGCCACGAGTGCATCGGCGACGTCCGAGGCCGAGGGCTCCTCCTTGGTGTCGAGATGGTGGCCGATCGCGTGTCGCGCAAACCCGCCCCGGAGACCGGCGCCGCTATCAGCCGCCGTTGCTTCGAGCTCGGCCTGTCCATGAACATCGTGCAGCTTCCGGCGATGGGCGGTGTCTTCCGCATCGCCCCACCCCTGACGGTCACAGACGCCGAGCTGGACCTCGGTCTTGACATGCTCGATCGCGCGATCACGGACGTCACGAGCTGACCGCGGACCGCTCGCGAGGCACGCACCCAAGTGCTGGACCGCAATTTCGCCGCACCCACCGGCGACTACTGGCTATGGAGTGTGGGCCAATGCTCGCCGGTGAATTTCCGCGAGGCGGATATAGGTGGCTGCGCTTTGTCTGATCGATTCGACTTCCTCGTCGCTGATGGTGCGACGGACCTTCGCGGGCACTCCCGCCACCAAGGAACGCGGCGGGATACGCATCCCCTCGAGTACGACGGCGCCCGCTGCGACCAGCGAGCCAGTTCCGACCACAGCGTGGTTGAGAACAGTTGCGTTTATTCCGATAAGGCAGTCGTCCTCAATGATGCATCCGTGCACGACTGCACCGTGGCCGATTGTCACTCTGTCCCCGACTGTGCATGGGGCATCCGGATCGGCGTGGAGCACTGCGTTGTCCTGGACGTTGGTTTCTCGTCCAATGCGGATGGCCGCGGAGTCGGCCCGGACCGAGGCACCGTGAAATATGCTCGCCCTGGCGTCGATCTCAGCGTTGCCCAGGACCGCTGCCGTAGGAGCGACGAATGCCGAGGGATCGACGACAGGTGTCATCCCAGCAATCGCGACGATGAGCGGCATCACACCGGTCAACCTATATGCGCGAGCTGGCTGGACGAGTGGCAGCACCCGTCATCGAAGGCGCGCCCTGACGTGGATCTCGTCGCGGGCTGCATGGCGACCTTGGGTGACACCTTGACCCTGCGGAACAGCATCCCCGAACGGCGGCCGCGAGTTGAGTGCCGTTTGGGCTGCGCTCGGTTGGCTCCGCCGGGCCGTTGTCGAGGCCGAACGGGTCCCAGACCTCGCGCTCGCCGGCGACGACCGCTGTTCTGTCACGTCCGCACACGGGTGAGGAGCCCACAGACCATTCGGCGAAGTCGAGCGGTTCTTCGGCACGCTCACGCACGAACATCTCTGCCGCGTCATCATCGGCTGCAAACTCTGCGAACCCTTTGAGTCCTCGACGAACGCACACCACGTGCGGCTAACCTCGCCGTCGAACACTGCGATTAGCGGGTGGCCTTTGGCGGACCCGCTACTTGACTGGGAGGCCCTGACATGACCAGCAAGTTCACCGAGCTTGCGATCGACTGTGCCGATCCCAGCGGTCTCGCCCGGTTCTGGTGCTCGGTCCTTGACTACGAGGTGCAAGACGAAGACGACGGAACTGTCACAATTGGCTCCCCTATGGTTCCTGAAGGCAAAAACCGCCTTGGCCCAGTGCCACCGACGTTGACATTCGCGCACGTGCCCGAGGGCAAGACCGTCAAGAACAGGCTCCACCTCGACATCAACCCAACCGACAGGGAGCAAGACGAAGAGGTCCGTCGCCTCCTCGACCTAGGTGCTCGACACGCCGACGTCGGCCAAGGCGATCAGAGCTGGGTCGTACTTGCCGACCCGGAAGGGAACGAGTTCTGCGTCCTTGCGGGCCGCCGCCCCTGATCGGAGGCCGAACACCGCGCCAGACCTGGTTCCGGTCGCCTACCGACGCTCACGCGAACACGAAGAGGAGCCTCCAAAGATGGAGGATCCCGACCCGAGCAAGATCGCGCACCTCGACAGAGGCGGCCCTTGACATGGGCGTGAATCGCGAACAATACTGAACTAGATGGTTCAGTATTGTGGCTTAGACGTTTCGTTCGCGGCGCTGTCTGACCCGACGCGACGCGGCATCTTGCACCAGCTCGGTCACGGACGGGCAACGGTCAGCGAACTGGCTGAGCGGTTTGAGATGACGTTGACCGGGATCAAGAAACACATCCAACTGCTGGAACAAGCGGAGCTGGTCGTGACCGAAAAGCGTGGTCGAACGCGGTACTGCGAACTCAGCACGAACTCCCTCGATCGGGAGCTGGCCTGGATCGATGCGTATCGCGTGATGGTCAACGCCCGGATGGACCGTCTCGAACAGTTCCTCGACCGAACGGAGAAGTCATGACAGCGAAAACCGGTCCCGCCACCGCAACCATCGCCACCCAGGGCGATCGTGAGATCCACATCGAACGCGTCTTCAACGCTGCGCGCGAGCGGGTGTGGGCCGCCTTCGCCGAGCGTGACCTGGTCGCCCAGTGGTGGGGTCGCGGCAATCAACTCGATATCGAACGCTGGGAGTTCCACGTAGGTGGACATTGGCGTTTCGTCGAGCACCACGATCAAGGGGTTGACGGCTTCGAAGGCCGCTTCCGCGAGATCACCCCACCCGAGCGCCTCATCTACACCTTCGAGTGGGACGGCATGCCGGCCTACGTTGCGATCGACATCGTGACCTTCGAAGACCTCGGCGACGGCCGCACGAAGGTCGTGACCGACTCGCAGTTCCACACCCCCGCCGAACGCGACGGCATGCTCGCCTCGGGCATGGAGCACGGTCTCAACGCCAGCTACGCGGCGCTAGACGCTTTGCTGGCACGCGATGAATAGGACCGCTAGTCGGCAATCAGCGCTGGCGAGGAAGCACGATGCTCCGCTCGCGGGCCGGCCCGGACAACTGACCCTGGAGAAGTGAGCATGAGCAAGATGATCGCCGACATCTCTATGTCGCTGGACGGATACGTCACCGCACACGGCGTGGACCAGGAGCACGGACTCGGCATCGGCGGCGAGGCGATCCACGCTTGGGTGCTCGAGGAGCCCCGTTCCCCCGTCGACGACGCAGTGCTGGCGGACAGCTTCGAGACGACCGGCGCCGTGGTGATGGGTCGGCGGCTATACGACATCGTGGACGGCCCGAACGGCTGGAACGACGCCCTCGGGTACAGACACGACCAGAACCAGTCGGCCACACCGCCGTGCTATGTCGTCACCCACGAACCGCCCGCCCAGGTGCGGCTCGCGTCCAGATTCCGGTTCGTGACCGAGGGAGTAGCGGATGCCATCGACCAGGCCCGGGCGACAGCGGGTGACAAGGACGTCGTCGTCATGGGCGGCGCGAACGTCATCGACCAGAGCCTGGCGGCGAGGCTGGTCGACGAGCTCCGCATCCACCTGTCACCGCTGGTGCTTGGGGACGGCACGCGGCTGTTCGACCTCGGAGGCCCGACGAGGCTGGTCCAGCGGGAGGTCACCGAGTCACCCGAGCGACGCATCTCACCTACGAGGTCGTCAAAGACTAAGACGCCGTGCACCCTGATCAGATCGCTGGTAGGGCTCGATAGTGGCTTTCGCGGCTCGGTGGCGCACGTCCGCGGCGACCGCATCGTCATCTCAGACCGCCCGGGCGCTGGTCCGAACCACGTGGTAAGCGCATCAGTCAGCCCCAGACGGGTCCCGCCCCACCCAAACAACATGACCGACGGGCCGAATCAACACGGCAGCGGGGGCAGTGACCCATTCCACCGCTGCACGCACGTCAGGGTAGGTAAGGATCGGAACCATGCTCGACGGGGGCACCGACCGATTGCGCCTCACCGATCACTCCCACGCGCACGCGGCTAATCGCAGCACCGCAGTATCCCGCGTATCCCATAACCGACGACGACACGCAGGTCACCGATGCGGTTGGTCGCCCTGGTAGCCAGGTGGTGGGCCTTCTTGTCGGCCGAGCGCTGGTTCGAAGGCAGCGGAGTACTTGTCGAATCGTGATCGCCACACGTCTGGGGCTGGAACGAGCCCGGCCAGACGATCGAGGCAGTCCTGCCAGCCAGCGGCATTTCGCGCGGCGGCACTGGCCGGCAGCTCGTCAATGAGGATTAGACAAGTGCCGTCGCCCCGCGGTGTGAGCTCGAACCGTAGGGTCTCCTCTCCCCAGCTGAACGCGAGCACCTTCGGCTCGTCGACCTCGTGTACCTCACCCGCCAGCGTCATGTCGATCACCTCGGGCGGAAAGGGGAACGAGATCGCGGCGCCTACTACCCACCGGCCGCCGTCCACGATGACGTCGCAGGGGAACCAGGAGCGAAGCTGCTCGCGTTCGGTCAATGCGCGCCATACGACGGCAGGCGGGTCGGGGAGGTGTCGTTCGAGGCGCACTGCTGGTCGCGGGCCATCGGTGCGGAGTTCGGCGTCAGTCATGTCTTTCTCCGTCGATCGAGGTGATCTTCTAGTCGGTCAAGGTGCATCGTCCAGAGCCGGCGATAGGGGGCCAGCCAGTCGTCGAGCTCGGCGAGCGGCTTGGGGCGGATGCGGTAGAGCCGGCGCTGCGCGTCGGGGCGTACCTCAACCAGCCCGGCCTCCTTCAGGACGCGCAGGTGCTTGGACACGGCCGGCTGGCTCAGGCGGAGCGAGTCCACCAGTTCGCCGACCGGCCGCTCCCCGTCCCGCAGCAGATCGAGGATGGCAAGCCGGTGCGGCTCCCCCAACACCTGCAACGCAACTAACGACGGCACGTCAACAAATATGCTGAATCGGCTATATACGTGTCAAGGAATATATAAGCTCAGCCGCGCGAACCGTCTATGACTAGTCCGGCTCTCCCTGACCGGCAACTGGCACTTGTCGAACACGTTCGGCAGGGTCGGCCAGGACAACCAGGTTGCCGTAGGCCAGATCGCGCTGGCCCGGCTGCTCGCGCAGCCCCCTGGTTATGGCGACCCCGAGGCGCCGAACGCTGCCGCGACCGCCGACGCACTGTCCGCCGACTAGAACACGCGGCGCGCCGACGCGTTGGCGGCCACACGCCGAACTCCACACGTTCCGGATTGCTCGGTCAGGTGGGTGGCTGTGAGCGCGACCGCCAGCGGGCGACGAGGTCGGCCTGTCGCGCCGGCGGTCCGGGCAGCTGGGCCTCGACCGGGGTGTGCAGTGCCTGGAGCAGCAACTCCAGGTACCGGTGGCGCAGGGCGGCGCCGCCGTCCGGTCCGGGCAGTTCGACCAGCATGATCGTTTCGAGCAGCAGGACGATGTCGGCCTCGGTGACGTCGTCGCGGAGTTCTCCCGATCGGCGTGCGCGACGGAAGAGCGTTTGCGCCAGGTGCTCGGCCTTCTGGGCCAGCGTGGTCAGTTCCGGGGTCGGGGTGAACGTCCCGGCCAGCCGTTGCGCGAGCGCTTGGCTGCGGCCGGCGACGACGCGGTGCAGACATGCGGCGTAGGCCGTCCACGGCTCGGCGTCGGAGGCGAGCGCGGTCTCGAGGTCGGCGATGTAGCGGGACAGGCCGTCGGCCGCCAGCGCCCGCAGCAGGTCTTGCTTGCTGGGGTAGCGCCGGTAGAGGGCGCTGATCCCGACGCCGGCCCGAGCCGCCACCGCCGAGACCGGCGCCTCCGGGTCGCCGAGAAAGACCTCCCGGGCAGCGTCAAGGATGCGCCCGTCGTTGCGCTCAGCCTCGGCTCGGCGCCCGCTCAGCGGGCCGGTCGTCTCGGATCTGGGCACCTCCCCAAGATAGCACTGGAACAAAGGATTCCGTTCTGCTACCGTAGAACGGAACGATTTATTCCGTTCCAGTGGGGAGAGCGAGCCATGGTCTCGACAGGTGTACGGCCATTCGTGATCAACATTCCGCAACCCGACCTCGACGACCTGCGTACCCGCCTCGAGCGGACCCGATGGGCCGCGCCGGCGGGCGAGCAGTACGGATTTCCGCTCACGCGGCTGCGCGCGCTCGTCGAGTACTGGCTGGACGGCTACGACTGGCGCGGGTGGGAGGCCAGGCTCAACGCGCATCCCCAGTTCGTGACCGAGATCGACGGCCAGCAGATCCACTTCCTCCACGTGA
The DNA here is from genome assembly GCA_963748415.1 of uncultured Actinomycetota bacterium. Taxonomy (GTDB): domain Bacteria; phylum Actinomycetota; class Actinomycetes; order Mycobacteriales; family Jatrophihabitantaceae; genus CAVVJA01. Next base: position 153,541 of record CAVVJA010000011.1, read on the forward strand.
AATCCACCGAGCCGGGTGCGATGCCACTGATACTGACCCACGGCTGGCCGGGCTCGGTGGTCGAGTACCTCGACCTGATCGACCCCCTGACCGACCCACGCAAGCACGGCGCCGATCCCGCCCAGGCGTTCGACGTCGTGATCCCATCTCTTCCGGGATTCGGCTTCTCCAGCCCCGCTCGCAATGGAGGGTGGGGCACGCAGCGCACCGCCCGCGCCTGGGTCGAGCTTATGGCCCGGCTCGGTTACGACCGGTACGGCGCGGTCGGCAACGACGCCGGTTCGATGATCGCGCCCGAGCTCGGGCGCCTCGACCCGGACCACGTCGCCGGGGCACACGTCACCCAGTTGTTCTCGTTCCCGTCTGGCGCGCCCGGAGAGATGGTCGACCTGACACCGGACGAGCAGGACGCGCTCGGCGTGCTGTCCTGGTTCTGGGAAACCATGGGAGCTTTCAACACGCTACACAGCCAGCAACCACAGACCCTCGCGCACGCGATCACCGATTCGCCCGCCGGTCTGCTTGCCTGGAACGGCCAGCTGTTCAACGAGACGCTCGATAACGACTTCGTGCTCACCAACGTCACGCTGTACTGGCTCACCGGCACGTCGGGCTCGTCGATCCGCTTTTACTACGAGGACGCCCACGCGCAGCGCCCAACCGAGCCGACCACGTTCCCCATCGCTCTCGGTGCTGCCGCCGACGGCGACTTCAAATCGATCCGGCGATTCGCCGAGCGTGACCACGCCAACATCGTGTCCTGGCACATCCTGCCCGGCGTGAGCGGCCACTACGCCGCGCACACCAACCCCGCCGCCCTCGCCACGGACATCCGAGCCTTCTTCTCCGCCGTTCGTGAAAGGACCCGCTCATGACCTTCCCGGTGCTCACCACGTCGCTCGAGCTCCTTCGTCGCGTCGCCGTCGACGTTCCCGCCGACCGGCTCGACGACCCCACCCCGTGCTCAGAATGGACCGTCGCGCAGGTATTGCTGCACGCCGCCGCCGATCAGCACGCGTGGGCATCTGTCGTCGGCTCCAGCCCGCTACCGTCCTATGACCCCTTCGCACCGCCCCGGCAGCTCGACGGCACCGTCGATGACCTCATCGACGCAGCCATCGAGACCGCCGCCACCGCGTGGGCCGGCATCGACCCGGCGACCGAATCGGTGCGCACACCGCTGCCACCCGTACCCACCATGACCCCGCAGCTCGCAGCCAGCGCCTGCGCCCTCGACGCCGCGATCCACGCCTGGGACATCGCCGCGGCCACCGGGCAAGACTCACCGCTCACTGCGCAACTCGCCGAGTACCTCGAGCCCGCCGCCCGCGCGACAGCCGCGCCCCTTCGCGGCTTCGCCTACGCCCCAGCCCTGCCCGACCAGCCGGGCGACGACGCGACCGCTGCCCTACTGCGCTACCTCGGCCGCGACCCCAACTGGACACCCTGACCGCCACTCGCCAGATAGATCGACCTACCGATGCCGTGGCAGATCAGCGCGGACTCACCAAGGCGCTGGAGAGATTCGCCACCCCGTTCGGATCCTCCACCACATCAGCGGGCGTCGCGCACGAACCCACCGGACCATCGCGTGCAGCGCCCGCCTCGCTGCCCAAGCAGCGCGATCCACCGCGCCACGGCGTGCAGCGCTAGGGCGTGCCCAGTGCGGCAGCTGGTACACGCTGGTCAGGGTCCAGGTCGCGGACGAGGGCAGCGGGCAGGCGCGCAGGCCGGTGTCCGTGACAAGGCGCCGTGGCCACGCCGGTCATAGGACCGCGCCGCGCGGCGCGATCTCCACTGCGGCTACCCCGCGGCCATACAGCACCACAAGCCGGTCGCCGTGCCTGGTGCGCAGCACTCCGCTGTCCTGGGCCAGTACCGCGATGACCTGCTCGATGACCGCGTCGGGGTCAGCCTCGGACCCTTCGTACGTGACGTCGATATGATCCCCGCCGGTCAGTCTGACCCGCAGCACTACCTGTGCCATGACCTCGCACACTAGACGCCTGCGCGTGCCGCTCATTGGTCTTCAAGTCAACGGCGTATGAGACTCTCGACCTTGCCGAGGCCAGCCGCCAATCAAAGAGGATCTCGAAGGCGTTGAGCGCCTCTTCGAGCGACCGGTCCATCGCCAGCGTGCTGTGCTCAGGAACTAGTACAGATGCAGCCGCGGCTCAGTGCACCCGCCGAGGTCGCGGTGCAGAACCGCCGGGCGATGGCGTCATGCTGATCGAGGGGATGCGGGCACATGTCGCAGCACACGGTTGCTGCATCCTGTGCCTGCTCGAGCTCGACTGCCGGATCCAGATGCGTGGTATGGGTAGGTGCGAGCAGCTGCTTATTCATGATCGACCTGACTGGCCCGGCATCCCGGCGCGAACGCACAACTCCCGGCCCGGCATCTGCGGATGAACCCGATGCGCGACATGACCTGAACTCTTTTGAAACTACACCTGCTCCTCGATAGCGGCGTTCGTAGCGACAGTTCGTGTGCCGTGGCAGCGACGAGACCTGGAATGCCGCAGGGAGCGGCGAAGGACGGTCAGCACCGAGAGCGCGACCTGGCTCAGGTGGCCTGAATGAACGTGCCTTGGCCGGGCCGTCCAGCCGTGAGGCCCTTGGTCTCCAGTTCGCGGTAGGCCTTCAGCACCGTGTTCGGGTTGCTGGCCAGCGAGGCGACCACGTCCCGGACCTTGGGCAGCTGGTCACCGGACTTGAGGTAGCCCAGCCGCAGTGCGTGCTCGACCTGGTGCACGAGTTGCAGGCAGGTCGGCACCCCCGAGGCGGCGTCGAGTCTCCCCAGCCGCGCCCTGGTGGGGGTTGCCGGGGAGCGGTGACGGGGGCGTGAGTGCGGAGGTGGGGGTCACCCCGAACGCTCACGCAACTTACTCGCTCGCAGTCCACGATCGCCGGCTTCCGTAGCTGGCCGGGTCGTTGCAGCTGCAACAGGCTGATAAGCGTCTATAACCCGGACGGGTCGAAGACTGCGGCTGAGCTGTCGCTCATGGAGCCAGACCCGTCGATTCGGACCCGTGGGCCGGTGCGGACATGCGTCGTCGGCTTCGGCGTCGGCCTCGGCGCTGTCCTGCGGGTTCACTGATGCCCACTAATGACTTTTGGGTGTTTGGCCTGGCAATGAGCGGTCGCAATGAGGCTTGCCTGACCTGAGGTGGCGGTCCTCAAAGTGTTGTCTACGGTCTGTATACCTGGTATATATACCGGGTATAACACGGGGTTGAGGGGCTGAGGCGAATGACCATCCGGCACGCGTTGTTGGCGTTGTTGAGCGAGGGACCGAAGTACGGGCTGCAGCTGCGGGACGAGTTCGAGCAGCGCACTGGTGAGGTGTGGCCGCTCAATGTCGGGCAGGTGTACACGACGCTGCAGCGGCTCGAGCGTGACGGCTTGATCGAGTCCGACGGCGAGGACGATGCCGGCCCGCAGAAGTCGTTCCGCATCACCACCGACGGCACCACCGAGCTGGGGACCTGGCTGCGAACCCCGCCGGATCTGAGTTCTCCGCCTCGCGACGAGCTGGTGATCAAGGTTTTGGTCGCGATCCGGGTGCCCGGCCTGGAGGTTCGCGATGTGATCCAGGCGCACCGGCGTCACGTCGTCGAATTGATGCAGGAATGGACGCGGAGCAAGCGGGACGCCGGCCCAGATGAGTTGAGCTTGACGTTGGTGGTGGACGCTGAGCTGTTCCGGCTCGACTCGGTGATCCGGTGGCTGGATGCCGCCGACGCCCGGCTGCGGCGTACCGGTCCCCCGCAGGCACCCGTGGCCGCACCGGCACGGCGTGACCCGAGTCCGATGCGAGCAGCAAAGGTACGTCGATGAGCGCGCTGCAACTGACCCAGGTGACCAAGATCTACGGCCGCGACGCCACCGAGGTGCGCGCGCTACTCGAGGTGGACATGATGGTCGAGCCCGGTGAGCTGGTCGCCGTGATGGGACCGAGCGGCTCCGGCAAGAGCACTCTGCTCACTATCGCGGGCAGCTTGGAGGAGCCCACCGACGGGGAGGTGGCTGTCGGCGGTGTGCCTTTGTCGCGCCTGTCCCGAAGCGGGCGGGCCGCGCTGCGTCGCCGCGCGATCGGCTATGTCTTTCAGGACTTCAATCTGCTCGCCGGGCTGACCGCGGCCGAGAACGTGTCGCTGCCGCTGGAACTGGACGGTGTCGCGATGCGCAGTGCCCGAGCGGCGGCACGGAGCGCCCTGGGCCGGCTCGGGCTGACCGAGCGCGCCGACCGGTTCCCCGACGAACTGTCCGGCGGGGAGCGGCAGCGCGTGGCTATCGCCCGCGCGGTCGTCGGCGAGCGGCACCTGCTGCTGGCAGACGAACCGTCCGGTGCCCTGGACTCGGTCAACGGTGAGGCGGTGATGCGCCTGGTCCGCGAGACCTGCGAAGGCGGCGTCGCGGGTGTCGTCGTCACCCACGACGCCCAGCTGGCGTCGTGGGCTGATCGGGTGGTGTTCCTCCGTGACGGGCGGATCGTCGATCAAACCGCTCGAGCGGAGGGACCGGAGTCGCTGCTGGACGCGGACGCGGCACGATGAGCACTACCCTGGCCCCACAGCCGTCCCCGATCGTCGCGCCGCCACCGCCACGTGGCGGGGCCCCGGCACGTCGCGCGATCCGCCGCTGGGCTTGGCGGCTGCTACGCCGCGAGTGGCGCCAGCAAGTGCTCGTCGTCAGCCTGCTGACCGTCGCCGTCGCGGCCACGATCGTCGGGCTCGGGCTCGTCGTCAACGTGCAGGGCACCGACCAGGGTGCGTTCGGGACAGCCACTGCGCGTATCGACATCGGCAATCCGGGTCCGAACGGTGTCGCCGCGGATGTGGCTGCCGCGCGGCAGCGATTCGGCACTGTCGAGGCGATCTCCCACGAGAGAGTGCCAGTGCCGGGAGCGATCACCCCGCTCGACCTGCGCGCCCAGGATCCGCACGGCGCGTTCAGCAAGCCGATGCTGCGCCTGGTCTCCGGCCACTATCCGACAGGCGCGGCCCAGGCGGCGGTGACCGCGACGGTCGCGACGACGTTCAGCCTGACGATCGGCTCGTCCTGGTCGGTGAACGGGCGGGTGCTGCGGGTGGTCGGCATCGTGGAGAACTCCAAGGATCTGCAGGACGCCTTCGGGCTTGTTGCTCTGGGTGAGATCAGCTCCCCGTCGAGTGTGAGCCTGCTCTTCGACGCCGGCGCCACGCAGCTGATGTCCTTCCACCCACCCGCTGGGACGGTCCAGGGCATCATGTCCACCGGCGCCGACACCGCGCAGCGGCAGCGCAACCAGGCGCTTGCGGTCCTGCTGCTGGCCACCATCGGGCTGACCTTCATCGGATTGCTTTCGGTGGCCGGATTCACGGTGATGGCGCAGCGCAGATTGCGTGCTCTCGGGATGATCGGCGCGATCGGTGCCACCGATCGGCAGGTGCGGCGGGTCATGTCGGCCAACGGGGTGGCGGTCGGCACTGTCGGCGCGATCGTCGGCACGGCGCTCGGCCTGGGGGTGTGGCTCGCGCTGACACCGGCCTTCGAGGGAGTCGTCGGTCATCGTTACGACCCGTTCGCACTGCCGTGGTGGGCGGTGCTCGCCGGGGCGGTCCTGGCAATCCTGACGGCGCTCGCCGCCTCGTGGTGGCCCGCACGCGCGGCAGCCAGAGTCCCCATCGTCGTGGCGCTGTCCGGTCGCCCCGTTCCGCCGCAGCCCGCTCATCGCTTCGCTCTACTCGGCACGATTCTCGCGGCAGCGGGGTTCGTCGCGCTGATCCTTGCCCACACCGTGCACACAGTGCTGATCGTGGCCGGCATCCTCGCGACCACGGCGGGCATGCTGCTGCTTGCCCCACTAGGGATCCGGGCCCTGGCAGCGTTCGCCGGCCGCGCTCCGGTCGCGGTACGGCTGGCACTGCGCGACCTAGCCCGCTACCAGGCCCGCTCCGGTGCGGCGCTGGCCGCGGCCAGCCTCGCGGTCGGAATCGCCGCTACCATCGCGGTCACGGCCGCCGCGCAGCAGGCCCACGATCACACCCTCACCGGCGGAAACCTTCCGACCAACCAGCTCATCGTCTGGCTCACCAACCCCAACGACAACGGCGGTCCCGGGCTCAGCGTCGGGCCGGCTGGGTCGGGCACGACAACGCCCTCCGTGCCCGACCCGGCGGTAGTCACGCGCGCTCGGTCGACGGCCGACGCGATTGCGCAGGCGGTCGGGAGCAGCACCGTCGTTGAACTGGACGCTGCCGTCGATCTGAACTCACCCCTGCCGGCCGGCGCGCCACCCCAGGCAGGCCAGGCGACCTTGGTCCACCCGATCAGCGTGCCGGGACGCGGCCAGGGCTGGACCCAGATCGCGACCCCATACGTGGCGACCCCAGCTGTGCTCGACCTGTACCGGATACCGGCACGCGACATCGCTGCAGGCAGCGACATCGTCAGCGCGCGCCGCGACCTGGGCCGGATCGAGCTCGGGACAGGATTCAAAGGGGACTTCCAGCCCGCCGTGGTGCAGGTTTCCGCGGTGCTACCCAACTACACCTCGGCACCCAACACGCTGATCACCCCGAAGGCAATGACCGCCAACAACTACACCGCCGAACCGGTCGGCTGGTTGGTCCAGGCCAACCAGCCCATCAGCTCGGCGCAGATCACCGACGCCAGACATCGCGCCGCCGCCGCCGGAATCACCATCGAGAACCGGACCGGACCCGACCGCACCCTGCAGCGTCTACGCGATTACTCGACGCTCGCCGGCCTGCTCGTGGCACTTGGGGTGCTGGCCATGACCGTCGGGCTGATCCGCAGCGAAACCGCTGCGGACCTACGAACGCTGACCGCGGCCGGCGCAAGCAACGCCACCCGCCGCACGCTCAACGCGGCATCAGCCGGCGCGTTGGCACTGCTCGCCGGAATCCTCGGCACCGCCGCGGCCTACCTCGCACTAATCGCCTGGCACTGGCACGACGTCAGCTACCTCAACCCGCCGCCCTACGCCGACCTAGCAGTGCTCATCCTCGGGCTAACGGTCGCCGCCATTACCGGAGCCTGGCTACTCGGCCGCACCCCCACCAGCATCGCCCGCCGTTCGCTGGAGTAGGCAGGCCGGTGTCTTCCGGTCGAATCGTGCCGGAGCCAGATCCATCTGCGCACTCGGCTGTGCGCGGTCGATCAGACGGATCGGCGGCTTGCGTGGGGCAGCTTCTGATGCGGGTCACGTCCAGCGGAAGTGGACGAAGATCCGGCCGAAGTTGTCGGAGTCCTTCTCGACGCGGTGGTAGAGGGGCTTGATGTCCTTGCGGTCGAGGAACCGAAGAACACGCTTCTTCAACTGTCCAGAGCCCTTGCCCGGAATGATCTCCACGAGCGGTGCCTTCGTGGCAACCGCGTTCGGGTACCTGGGCCCACATGGTGCAGGCAAGACGACGCTGATCCGGGTGCTGCTCGGGTTGACCCATGCCGATGCTGGGTGGATGTCGCTGCTCGGCCACGTGGTTCCGAAGCATCGGGATATCGCGTTGGCGCGGGTTGCGGCGATCGTGGACGAGCCGCGGTTCCACGCCCACCTGACTGGCAGGCAGAACCTGCAGGTGCTGGCGGCGGCACGGGAGCCGGCGGCGCGGAGTCGGATCGACGTGTCGCTGGAGCGGGTCGGGATCCTCCATCGCGCCGATGACCGGGTCGCGAAGTACTCGATGGGCATGCGGCAGCGTCTCGGCGTCGCCGCGTGCCTGATCGGTGACCCACATCTGTTGCTTTTGGACGAACCCATGAACGGGCTGGATCCGGCGGGCATGCAGGAGATGCGGGACATGATCCGCGCCTTGGTCGACGAGGGCCGGACGGTGGTGCTGTCCTCACACCTGCTCGACGAGGTCGAGCGGACGTGTGACGCGGTCGCGATCGTCGACCGCGGCAACGTCATCCGGCAGGGCCCGATCTCCGAACTGCTCGCCGGTGCCGCGACCACGCTGCAGGTCGACTGCTCCGACCCGGATCGTGCGCGTGAGCTGCTTGCGGGCATCGACTTGTCGGTGACGCTCGCCACGCGGAGCGATGGGCTGGCGATCAGGTTGCCGCCGGGCGCCCCGCGCGACATGGTGGCCGAGATCGCACGAATCCTGGTCAGCGGCGGGATCTCGGTTTATCGGCTCGAGCCGGCACGCACGTCGCTTGAGTCGTGGTTCCTGCGGGTCACCAGCAGGCTGGGGGAAGGACAATGACGACCGTTCCATCGGCGGTCGTACCGAGCGCGTCATCGGCCTACCCGACGCCACCTGACCGGCGGGGCTCGCCAATCCCCACCTGGGCGATGATCACCACCCGGTTCATGGAGTTGCGTAAGCGCCGTGGCCTGATGATCACGTTGATGCTGGTGACGATCGGCATCCCGACGGTGTTCCTCGGCGTCCGCCTGCTGCTGCACGCGCTCGCCCCAAAGACGTACGGCCCGGCTGGCGGGTACGAGATCTACACCGCGCTGAGCGCCGGCGTGCTCTACACGTTTGGGTTCATCGTTGCCGCCACGCTCGGCTGCACTGCCGGATCGGTCGACCTCTCCGAGGGAATGTTCCGGCACCTCGTGGTCACCGGTCGGTCCCGCGTCGCCCTGTATCTCGCCCGGATCCCCGCCGGCCTGGCGATCATCGGACCTTTGGTCGCGATCGGCTTCGGCATCGTATGCGTCGTGTGCGTCTACGCCACCCCGACGAAACTGAGCCTCAACGGACTTACAGTGCCCGCCGGGCTCTCGCACACACAGCTGGAGAGCTGGGCCGCCGACAACGCACAGAAAGTGATCTGCGACCTGCCGTCTGACAACCTCGCGGTGAATCTCGACTGCGGCTCGGTCACCAACGGGCCCGGCGCGGTGGTCACCAAGAGGCCGCCGGCGAACGTGTCTGCTCCCACCCCGGGCGAGCTACGTGCCGCCGCCGTCAAGGTGGCCGACCAGAACTGGGCCGCCTACCAGCGTCAGTTCTTGTATCCGCCGACTTCCCTGATGATCAAGACCGGGCTGTGGCTCGAACTCGAAGCCGTCGTCGAATTCCTCGTCGGCGTCGGCCTCGGCTCGCTGCTCGGACAACGGACCGTTGCCGTCGTCCTCATGATCGTGCTCGAGATCATCCTGACCCCGATCGTCCTGCGGGTCCGGATTCCCCACCTGGAGGACCTGCAACGCACTGTCGTCGGCGTCGCCACAGCCCACCTCGAACCCGCCCAACTCCCGCTGGCCTTCGGCGGTGGCGGCCGGGACTTCCGACTCACCGAATCGACCACCACCGCCGCCTGCGTCATCTCGCGTGGATCATCGGATGGACCGCCCTCGGCGCCTGGCGCATGGCGACCCGCGACGCCTAACAGTGCTCGCGACCGTCCACTGAAAGACGGAACCGACGCAACTCGGCTCGTCACTTCTGTCAAGCACACGCTTGACTGATCCCGCAGATTCGCGCACACGCTCATCAGCGAGGACGCCCGGATGCCACATTCGTAGACGCAACTCGTCGCCTTGTCCAGCGCGCTCCGTGAACGCGAATCATTGTTCAGGCCCGCCTGGCCGGCATGCATCGACCGGGAGGTAGGCCGTCGCGCGCGACCAGACGAACCGATCTGCGCGGCCCATTGACGACACGCGGCCCGCATCCAGAATCACTGTGCGGAGCGTCGTTCTGTGAAAGCGGATCACGCCGACGTGGCCGGGAGTGGTTGGCGGCAAACATGGCGAACCGGCCGTTGTCGCGGTCGAGGTTCGCGGCATTCGCCGACGCGATACGGCGCAGGGACTGGCTGGTGACCTATCAGGCATCGCCTTCGACATGAACGGGGTGCTGGTGGAGGGCAGCATCGGCTGCCGGGGATCATCGAGGCCCGACCTGCCGGTGGAGCTCGCGGTGTTAACCGATGTGGAGTCGTACACCTGCGATTTGCTGGACACCGGCAAGCGGCGCAACGTCCGGCCGCCGGATGATCATTGAGCAGAAAAGCAGCCCAAGACCGTGAATGCCTCTTTTCGAATTTCGATTGGTAACGGACCGGAATTCGTCCGGAATCCGCGTGAGTGGTGTCACAACAGGGACCGGGCGCCGAACCGGTGATGCGGCGCGGCCCGTATCGGTGTCATCTGACATCCGCCCAAGTTTGGGGAGAACGACACATGACCAACCAACGCAAGAGGCGGCGCGCTGCTGCGGCGATGGCCGCTGCGGTGGGCACCATATCTGCAAGTTTCGTGCTCGCGGCTCAGGCGAGTGCCGAAACCCACTCCGGAATCTCGGCGCACTTCGACAACGGCCACGGCATCCTCACAGTTGTCGGCGACAACGGCGACAACAGCATCACCGTCGGCCGAGACGCCGGCGGCACAATCAACGTCAACAACGGCGACGTGCGGATTCGCGGCACGCGGGCGACAGTCGACAACGTTGGCCTCATCCGTATCTTTGGCTACGGCGGCAAGGACGCGCTGGCCATCGACGAGGCGAATGGCGCCATGCCCGTCACGCACATGTTCGGTGGCTCCGGCAATGATCGGATCCTTGGCGGCTCCGGCGACGACCTTCTGTTCGGCGGCTTCGGCGACGACACGCTCACCGGCGGCCGCGGCACCGACCAGGTATTCGGCAACAGCGGCAACGATCGGATGATCTGGAACCCAGGCGAGGGCACGGACGTCAACGAGGGCGGCGACGGCGTCGACACCGTCGAGGTCAACGGCGCAAACGTTGCCGAGACCTTCACAGTCACGCCGAATGGCACGCGTGTGCGGTTCGACCGGGTTACCCCGTTGCCGTTCTCGATCGATATCGGCACCTCGGAGAAACTGGAACTCAACGCAAACGGCGGCGACGATCAATTCTCCGCCGGCAATGTCGCTTCGCTAATTTCGATCACCGTCAACGGTGGCGCCGGCAACGACACGCTGCTGGGCGGGAACGGCGCCGACACCCTCAACGGCAACGACGGCAACGACTTCGTGGACGGCAACGGCGGCGCCGATGTATCAGCGCTGGGCGCGGGCGACGACACGTTCCAATGGGATCCGGGCGACGGCAGCGACGTCGTCGACGGCCAGGACGGTCACGACACCTTGCTGTTCAACGGCGCAGACACCGCGGAGAAGATGGCAGTGTCCGCCAACGGCCACCGGGTGCTCTTCACCCGCAACCTCGGCAACATCACGATGGATCTCGACGGCATCGAGCAGGTCGACACCAACGCGCTCGGCGGCGCTGACGAGATCACGGTGAACGACGTGACCGGGACCGACCTCACCGCCGTCAACGTGAATCTTGCCAGCCAGGTCGGCGGTGGCGACGGAGCCGGGGACAGCGTCATCGTCAACGGCAGCAACGACAACGACGTCGTCAAGGTCACCGGCACAGCGGCAGACGGCGTCACCGTCTCAGGCCTGAAGGCGACGACTCACATCACCGGCACCGATGCGGGCGACACGCTGACCGTCAAGGGCCAGCCGGGCAACGATGCGATCGACGCCTCCACTCTGGCGGCCGGCGCGGTCGCGTTTACCGCCGACGGCGGCGACGGCGACGATGTGCTACATGGCAGCGCCGGCGACGACACGCTGCTTGGAGGCGCCGGCGACGACGTGCTCGACGGCGGACCCGGCTTCGACGTCCTGGACGGCGGAACTGGCCTGAACGTCGTCACCCAGTAAATCCCACACCGTGAGTGGGCCGGTCCGTTCAGGCCGGCCCACTTGCATTGGGTAAATCGCTCCCCGAAGCAGTCATGACGGACGGCGCGCCGCACATCAGCCAGTGGCCCTGCTGGCCCACACCCGTTGACTGAATGAGCCACCGCCAACTGCAGATCCGAACGGATCTTCCGCAAGTCGCGGTCCGCGACGAGATCGGCGATTCATTCGAGGTTCTCGTCGTCTCGATGCGCACCGAACTCGGTCACCCGTACCTCGGCGGTCTGTTCGTAGCGGGTGATCCGGTCGTCCCACGCTGCGTGTACCCCGAACGCGGCGCCGGCGAAGTTCGCGTCCCGGATAGCCGCGGCGACCTCGTCGGCCCGATCGGGTGTCAGGATGCGAGCGGGCGCGCCGACGGCCAGCGTGTGGGGAGGCACGAACAGCTCCACGGGCACCTCGGTCCGCGCGTGCACCAGAGCACCGACCGCGATGACCGCGCCAGCGGCAATGGTCGCGCCGTGCAGGACGGTCGCGCCAGTGCCGACGTACACGCAGCGGTCGAGCGCGCAGCCGAGCAGGGTGGCATGCGGCCCGACGAAAACGTGGTCGCCGAGCTGGACCGGTCGGTCGGCGTCTCCGGCCGCGGTGGCACGCAGCACCGCGTGCTCAGTGATGACGCACGCCTCGCCCACGATGATCCGTGATCCCTCGGCGTCCAGTACCGCGCCGTACATAATGCGGGCGCGTGGGCCAACCCGGACGTCACCGACCAGCGTGGCGGTCGGCGCGACGTACGCAGTGGCATCAACCGAAGGTGTGCTGCCGCGGTGTCTGATCAGCATGCCAACCAGCATCGTCGGCGCCCGCCACCTATCCGACGTCACCCCCCGGGCGATTGCCCTCACACAGAACGCCCGTCTTTCTATGCCGCGAGAAGCGCGGCGATCAGGACCCAGCGGGAGGTCTCGGCGAGTTGATTGGCCATGCCGTTTCGGAGTGTTGGCATGATCGCGGCGAACCGGATGGGCGAGCTTCGCGCTTCCCTCGTCCCAGGTCAGTGCGTGATGTGCGGGTCGCGGTTGCGGCGGGGGCTAGCCAGATGGGTGCGGGCTGGCGTCGATCGCGCGCTGGTAGCGCCGAGTCAGTTGGCGCAGCGCGTCTATCAGTTCGGGCGAGTCCACGATCGTGAAGTCCGCATCGAGCATTCCCAGGTAGAGGGCGAGCATCTGCGGATTGTCCGAGCCTGGCTCAAACGCGCACCGGTCCTCGCCTAGGGACTCCACCTCTACGGGGATCGGCAGCCGGCCCCGCACGTGTGCCGGGGGCGCGTGCACGATCACCCGGGCCCGGTACCGCCAGGTCGCCTCGCTGGCTCCGCGCGCCACCTGTGCTGCGATCTCCTGGTCGGGCGGTAGCGCGCGGGGGGTGAAGCGCGGCCCGGTCGGGGTTCGCGGCTCGATCCGGTCCGCTCGAAAGGTGCGCCAGGCGTCCTGGTCGGTGTCCCAGGCCACCAGGTACCAGCGCCGTCGGTCGTTCACCAGGCGGTAGGGCTCCACCAAGCGCCGGCTGGCCGTTCCGGAGTGCGCCCGGTAGTCAAACCGGAGCCGCTCATGATCGCGGCACGCGCTCGCGATCAAGGTCAGCACATCCGGATCCACCTGCGGGCCGCGCGAGGGCACCGGCAGCGCGTAGGTCTGGAAGGCACCGACCCGGCGTCGCAGCCGCGAGGGAAGCACCTGCTGCAGCTTGGCCAGCGCGCGCACCGACGTTTCCTCGATCCCGGCGATCGAGCCGCTGGCGGCGGTACGCAATCCGACCGCGACCGCCACTGCCTCATCGTCGTCGAGCAGCAGCGGCGGCAGGGCACCGCCGGTGCCAAGCCGGTATCCCCCGGTCACACCCGGCCGCGCGTCGACCGGATAGCCGAGCCGGCGCAACCGGCTCATGTCGTTGCGGATGGTGCGGGTGGTGACGCCAAGCCGGGCGGCGAGCTCGGCACTGGTCCAGTCCCGCCGGGCCTGCAACAGCGACAGCAGGCGCAGCAGCCGCGCTGAGGTTTCCAGCATTCTTCAACCTTGATCGGAATCTAGGAACAATGCTTGCCTCTATTGTTCCTAGTCTTCTCCCTACGAGCACATGAGACCGGTCGTACCGGCCGACTGAGAAGGAGAAGCGCATGACTGACGGCATCCACCCCTTCCATATCCAGATTCCCCAGGCCGACGTCGAGTACCTGCACGACCGGCTCGCCAGCGCCCGCTGGCCCGGCGAGCTACCCGGGGTGGGGTGGGGCCGCGGCGTACCGCTGGGCTACCTGAAGGAGCTCGCCGGGTACTGGCGCACGGCCTACGACTGGCGGGCCGCCGAGGCGCAGCTCAACTCCTACCCGCAGTTCACCACGGACATCGACGGCCAGCGCATCCACTTCTTGCACGTCACATCCGGCCAGCCCGGCGCCAAGCCGCTGCTGATCACCCACGGCTTCCCCAGCTCGGTCGCGGAGTTCCTGCACCTGATCGGGCCACTGACCAACCCGGGCACGGGCCAGGCCTTCCACGTCATCGCGCCGTCGCTTCCCGGGTATGCCTTCTCAACCCCGCTGGCCGCGACCGGCTGGACCATGGGTCACACCGCGCGCGCCTGGGCCGAGCTGATGCGCCGGCTGGGCTACGGCCGCTACGGCGTGCACGGCGGCGACATCGGCGCCGGAGTGTCCGGCATGGTCGCCAGCCTCGACGGCGACCATGTCATCGGAGTCCACGTGGTGACCGATCCGTTGACCGCCGCGAACACCGCCACCTTCCTGCCCGGGATGGCCGACCGGCTCGACGAACACGACCCGGTCGACAAGCTGATCCTGGACCGGATGGCTGCGTTCGGCACCGACGGTTCGGGCTACCTGGCGATCCAGAACAGCCGGCCGCAGACCATCGGCTACGGCCTGGCCGACTCTCCGGTGCTGCAGCTGGCCTGGATCGCCGAGAAGGTGCACGAGTGGACCGACCTGCCCGTCGACCGCGACCAGCTGCTCACCACGGTCAGCCTGTACTGGTACACCGCCTCCGGCGCCACCGCCGCGCACACCCTGTACGAGCAGGCCCATTCCTCCGACTGGGGCGCGCCGCCAGCTGTACCGCAGGGCTTCGCTGTCTTCGGTTCCGACGACACGGTGCGTCGGCTGGTCCCCGCGCCGAACGGCGCCCACTGGAGCGAGTTCGGCTACGGCCAGCACTTCCCCGCGATGGAGGCCCCGGCCCAGCTGGCGGCGGACCTGCAGGCCTTCTTCGGCCCCCTGCAGTGACCGAGGGCAGCGCCGTATGTGTCGGGAACGCCGGCGGAGGCCTCAACGCCGTTCGAGAATTCGTCCGCCAAATGCGTCGAAGGGACCGAAGGTGATCTTGCACTGCGGCGCAGCAACAGAAACCTTCACCGTGACACCCGGAAACTCGGTCGAGTACCAGCCCCACGGCGACCAGTACGACATCGTCGTAACACTCCCCGATGGGAGCTTGTCGCTCTTCAGGCAGAGGTTACGCGAATCTGTCGGCGAGTTCGGCGGCGATGCTGACATCGAAGGGGTGATCGAGATCGTCAGCAGCGACACCGAGCTTGATGTCTATTGCGATCGAGGCGATTCACGAGCGGCGGCACCGCTTTCTACCCGCGCCGTGCTGTGGCGACGGTCAGCGCCGATGACTTGCGATCAGCCTTGTCCCCAGGCCCGATCCGGGCGAGGAAGAGGGGCGCCTGTCAGCGTCGCTGCGCGATGGAGCAGCCGCCACCCTGGACACGTCCGCCCGACCGAGTTCTGCTTGCCGGGTCGCGTGTAGATCAAGATGCGATCGTCGGGCAACTGCAGGAACCACGCACGCACGCTATGCGGGCGACCCCGGGAGTCGACCGTGGTGAACCACGCCATGAGATTGCTCTTCAGCCGCCGCCGCACGTGAGCCCGTCGCAGCTCGTCAACATCGACACCGCTGTCCAGATCGCCGGCCTGCATGACCAAACGATAGAAGCGGCGTCTGACATCAAGACCGGCCGACCCTTGGATGTATCAAGAGCGGCGGCATCGCGGTCATGGCCGGGCGCGCCCGGATCACTGTTTAGCCTGTGCGTATGCGGTTGCCGCGATCGGGGAGCCACCTCGATGGCTGACGCCGACGACGTTCGTAGGCTCGCACTCGGCCTACCGCATGTGCAGGAGATTGACAGCGACGGCTTTGACTTCCGGGTGGCCGGCAAGGGTTTCGTGTGGTCCTACCCGGAGCGCAGACCGGGCAAGCCGCGGCTGATCCGGACCGACATCGCGGTGTTGTTCGTTGGTGACGAGGCCGAGAAGCAGGCACTCCTGCTGGGCGAGCCCGAGGCGTTCTTCACCACGCCCGGCTACGACAGCTGGCCGCTGGTCATGCTGCGGCTGGCGCGGGTGGATGTCGCGCGGCTGAAGGAGTTGGTGACCGACGCGTGGCGGATGCGGGCCCCGGACGCGCTCGTCGGTGACCTCGACGAGGCCAGCGACGTGTCGGACGCAGATCGTGGCTAACCGGGGACGACCAGCGGACCGCCCACGACCATGCAGACTTCCTCGACCGAGCGCAGCAGTTCGGCGCGAAATCGGGTATCCCGACGAAGATGGCCGCCCAGTTGGCGCGCATCTGCTCGCGCCCGGTGAAGCTTCGGCCGGGGTGGGTGGGCCGGTTGCGAGCTGCGGTGGTCCGGTCGAACCGCTCTGCGGACGCATCGAGGTCATGGGCGTTCACGGCGCTGACCGTGATTCAGCTTGACGCGCCCGAAATATCGATCTGTGCGGCTGACCGGACGCTAGCGCGCGCTCGCCGGGGGCGCACCTATCCAGACGTTTCTGCGCGCTGTCGTTGCCGCTCATGGCATCTCGAACACGCACTCCACGTACGGTCGCGGCAGCAAAGATTCAGGCGATCCTTAGCCTTGTTGGGTGACTCTTTACCGGTTTCTCGACGCGATGGGTGAAGTGGTTGACGAGCGTCAGTTCGCGGAGCACGCCGCAGCCCTTACCTGGGCCAGGGAGGGCGTGGAGGAAGATGACGAGATACAGCGGGTGGAGTTCTTGGGACCCGAGGGTGACTGGCGCTGGGCGGGCCCGCTGCTGGGCTGACGAACGCCGCGAGCGCGTCACTCAACGTCTGCAACCCGTGTTCACCGATCATCCGAAGTGATCCGGCACATTGCGGGTCGATCCGTGTCTCGACGTCCTGGTTCGCGTGCGGCGGCGGCGCGCCCCCGATCGATCTTGGTTTCGGCCCGACAGCAGAACGTCATCATCATCGGCGTTCGATGGAGCCGAGCTCCGCACGTATTGGCGGGTAGCGAACAACCGAGCGCGTGCCCGTGCCAGTACCGAGCCGACGGTTCTGTGGAAGCATTCCGGCTCGGTGCCCACGGAGAGCGCAAGAGTTTTCTTAACAATAGCTGGGGGGAACGGGTCGAGTCCGCGCGGACCGCAACGTATCGGTCACGGGACGCGCTAGTGCCCGGTCGTACCGACCAGCGCTGGGGTGGCGCAGCGTGTCGACGCATCGCGACGGCGTAGTGATGCGCGACCGATCGTTGAGATTTCTGATCGTTCTAGGCGCCGCATTGCCCGGCTGAGGTGCCGTTGCAGAAGGGCACGAGTTGCTTTCCTGCGATCGTGACGTTGAGCAGCTGGCCCGGTGAGCCTGTACTCAGCTTCACGATTACGGAGTCGGTGACGGCCCAAACCTTTGCATCCGAACTAGACGTGACGGCGCCCATACCGGCACCGCCGGCGCTGGTCCTCAGTACGAAGTCAAGGGTCCCGCGCGGCGCGTCCCCCTCCGGGCAGGAGGGGCATGCCGTGAGGTCCGCGTAGGTCATGTGACCCCGGCCGCTGGAGGTGATCGTCAGGCTCGTTTCGTGTGCGCCCCAGGCGCCGGCGAACGCCTTGAATGTGGTCACCACGCCCGAGCTCGATGTCGTGACGCTCGTTGGAGTAGTCGCCGTGGACCCACATTGGTGTAGCCCAAGGCTTGCGAGCACGTCCGCCGGCACTGACCCGTATGCACCAACCGGCTGGTCGTGACCAGGGCCTGCCCCGCAGAGGCCCACATTCGTCGGTCCAATCAGCTGATGCGTTTTCAGATTCAGCATCACCTCGTCGTTATCGCTGGCAAGCATGCCCTGAGCGTTGTAGAGGCCTTCGTGGCCGTAGACCCAATTCCGGTCGACACTGGACTCCTTCACATTGGTTGCCTCGCAATGACCGCCAGGCAATCCGCCATTTGATCCGTGAAACACCGCAGCACAGAGTGCGTCGGCGATTGCTCGGGATGACAGGGAGCTCTGCGTGGGCCGTAAGCTCGCTGCTGATGTGCCGGATGCCGAAGTGCCGGATGCTGACACCGACGGCGCCGACGGAGGTGACGTGGTTCGCGATGGGGCTGCCGCGGGACTCGCCTGCTGGCATGCGGCGAGAAGCGTAACGGCAGCGACGCAACAGACTGTGGCCACGAACGTGCGCACTGCGTTCTCCTTGTCGCGGCGAGATCGACGCCGACCGGATGGACCGAACCAAGAAGCTCCGAGGAAGCGGGTCGCAGCAGTTACGAACAGTTGCCGCTCAGCGGCCGACTCGTTCCCTAGCCCCGCTGACCGCGCCTGCAGCTTGGTGTTCACCGCGTTCGACCCGCGCCCAGGCGATCGCCGGTCGAACGGTCAGCGGTGACGCACGGGGCGACGACAGCACCTGGCACAGCCAGGGCTTCTGGCAGAATCCTGCGCGCCAAAGAATCATTCATCGCCAGCACGCCCCCCGTGGGTGCTTGCGCTCGCGTCCGCCCCATTGGCGAGCGCAGGTGTCCACAGAGTGGCATCGGCCTGCCTTCTCGGCAACTCCCTCACACTAAGAAGACAGCCGATGGGGCCGCGATGTCCCCACGCCGACCTTGCGGTGTCCCCCAAACCGCACAGTCTCGGCTTATTCGCGCCCGAGCCGTTCGTCACGCTCGTCGATCGTGACCCCGTCCGCGATGTCCTCAGCGCCGGGCCGGCGCTGAGATCATCCAGCCACTCGATCGACTTCGCGGCGACGGCATCCGCCGAGCACACAGATTCATCTGCGCGGCCGACTGCCCCGAGCGTGCTGGCACGTATCGACGGGTATTCACCTTGTGGCCGACGTGATCGCCGGTCACGGCATGTCGTCCTCGGGCGGCCGGTGGGTGCATTGATCACAGGTGAATAGCAATGTCGATCTGCTCGGGCAAAGAAACCGCAGGCCGGCCGGGGGCAAGCTTCCGCCCATCACACAGCGCGTGCGGCGCGGGAACCGTGTCGTACGCCGCTGCGTTACCCCTGAGTCTGCTTTGCCTGAACCCACTTCCGGGAACCTTGGCGTGCCAATCACGTTGCCATCCTTGCCTGCGCTTGTTGAGCAAGCCGAGCGGCTGATCGAACTTGGTGCTCACAAGATCGGTGGCTTCACCCCTGCGCAACTTCGCGAGATCGTAGGCCGGGCCCACATCGATCGCGGCCTGCTGGTCATGCATCCCGGGCGTGCGTCTGCGTCCAAGATTGCATCTGTGATCGAGCGCGACGGCAAGCGCGGGTTCGTCGTGACGGACATGCGCGACGCCGACAACTTTGCCCCGATCGAGCCCGTGGCCCTGCCAGCAGGCCCTGTCTATGTGACCGTGAACCTCGATCGAGGCGATCACATGGCCAATTGGAGCCCTGACGAGGCGCTGCCAGCGATCCTTGCCGGCGGGCGGACACCGCTCACCCTCGGCGAGGGGATACATTGGCTGCTCCAGCAGCCGGAGGTGCTCGAACGCAATCACTGCTTCATGACGATCGGATCGAGGCCGCGCAAGAGCGACGGCTCGCTCGACGCCCGGGCGCCGGCGCTGTGGATTAGCAACGGCACCGGCCGTGACGGGCCCGAGAACCGCGACGCACCGAAAGTCGGATGGTGCTGGGCCGGTAACCGCCACACCTGGCTGGGCTTCGCCTCAGCGGCCAACCGAGTCCAGCTACCGGCGATGGGCCCGTAGTCTTCGGCACAGGGTCACGGCAAAATGGATCTCGGCTTTGTCCGTCGACGCCATCACGGCGAGTACGAAGCCTCACCGGTCGAGGTCCGGGACGAGCAGCCCGATGCAGGACCACAAACATGTGGCCCAGCCGGGAAACGATACGCAGGTGACAACTCGACAGTTATTCGAACCTGCGCTCCGGCCTCCGGAGGGCGCATCAGCGGTCGTTGATCGGTGTTGGCAATCAACGAGAGTCCCGAATTCACGGGCCTTCGTTTGACTGTCAGCGTTGGTCCTGATCGGCCGCTTGCGAGCTCGTGTGTACTCGTGGGTACCCGTGAAGATCCAGTTCGTCGTCGTCACCATTTTCTCGCCCCGCCCTACGGCTCCGACCTCCGAGACTGCTGCGAATGACTTTTGCATAACGCCAGCTCTGTGCGGGTTAGCGAGCGTCGGGCGAGCAGGCGCAGTCGTCGATATGTGCGCCGAAAGGGCCCCGACCCGTCAGGGCTGGATGCTTAACGGCACGCGGCTACCTGAGCCCCGTCTCTGCCGAGTCGAAGCAGCCACCCAGCTTGCCGGGCTCCGGGCTGAGGCTAATCGTCGGCCCCACGGGAAACGCTCCGATGTTGTCAGCTTCGTTGACGCGTCGCGCCCACTGCTGTACTTTCCACTTACGTTAAATAACTAGTGGGGAAAGTACGCGGATAACCTTGGTCAACGAGGCGCGGCTCGACCGCATGTTTGCCGCTCTGGCCAGCAGCACGCGGCGCAGGATCCTGCTGCGGCTGACCGAGGGTGAGGCGACGGTCGGCGAGCTCGCCGAGCCGTTCGATCTCGCGCTTCCTGCGATCTCCAAGCATTTGAAGGTGCTCGAAGGTGCGGGGCTTCTGGTGCGGCGTCGGCATGCACAGTTTCGGCCCTGCGCGCTCAACCCGGACGCGCTCGATGCGGTTTCGGAGTGGGCTGTGCAGTGTCGTCAGGCGTGGGAGGGCCGCCTTGATCGATTGGCCGACTACACGGTTGGGCTGCACGGACCAGATGACGAAGGGGTTGACCATGCCTGACCTGAATCAACCGACGCGCGAGGCCGTCGTGCTGGAGCGCACCCTGCCCGTGCCTCCGGAACTCGTCTGGCCGCTCTGGACCGAGCCGACTCACTTCGCGGCCTGGTACGGCCCGCTCGGCGCGACCGTGACAGTGCACGCCATGGATGTTCGGGTCGGCGGAGAGCGTCGAGTGTCGATGACCGTGCGCACCCCAGGTGGCGAGCGCGTCATACACTTCGCCGGCGTTCACCTCGAGGTCGAGCAACCTCGGCGTCTGTTCTACACCGAGGCGATGGTTGAGGCCGAACACGCGCATCCCACCGGATCATCGACCGAGGTGCAGGTCGTGTTGGAGCCCAGCGGCGCGGGTACCCGGCTCACCCTCACCCATCTCGGCATCGCAGCCGGCTCGCCCGGCGAGACCGGCTGGTCAATGGCACTCGACAAGCTCCGGCAAGCCGTATCGCCCTAGAACTGAAGTGGACCAGCGTCTCGGTGTTCCGCTGCCTGGCCCGCGCTCAGCAGGTGATCGTCCCTAGGGGGTCGGCGCGCCCGTTTGCGCGAGGCGGCCATCGTCGTGTCGGCATCGATCGCGCTTGGGCGTTGCGCAAGCCGGCAGTGATGTCCCTAGGCCGCTTTGACCGACGCGATAGCGCTAGGCGAAGGCCTCGCTGAGCCGCTGTTCGTAGAAGCGCTCTTACAGTTGTTCCGGCGGTGGAGTCATCGACGAGTACTCGTGATCGAGCGCGACGAGGTGGTAGGCAGTTGGCTGCGCACCGGCCGCCGCGCCGGCGGATCCGGTAACTCGGACAGTCGAGCCAACCAGTCGGAATACCAGCTGGCCCAATCCTCGTCGGTGCCGTCGGTGATTCGGTACACCTGGTGATGAGTCTCGGCAACTTCTGTCAGCAGATCGTTGATCTTCGTGATCGTGTCGCTCATGTCGGTGAGTCCCCGTGCTTAGGGCTTGCCGGAAGCCTCCCGTGCGCACCGGCTGGGTGACAGATGGGTGCTGCTCCATGACCTCGTTGGGCCCCGTTCCCCGACGCTATCCGCGCGGCTTCGAGAGGTGCGAAGGGCGCTGCCGGCACAAGGACCGTGACGATCAGGCCGGTGGTTGGCGCGGGTGGGCACTGAACCGTTCCACCCGCGGCCTCTAGGCGGACGCGATATGCACCCAGCCCGGTGCCGCGAGTCGTGAACTGGCCCTTCATCTCGTGTTGCCCGATCCCCGTCCCGTCCGTGCGGAGCTGCAAGTTGGCCCGCTCACCGACGAGCTCGAGCGACAGTGAACCCCGCGCCACGCCGGCCCGCATTTGGATGTGCGAAAGCAGCTGCCATGCTGTGCCGAAGAGCAACCCGTCAACTGAGGTGCGGGCGCCAGATGGCCACCCGGCGCTGTCGACGGCGATCGGCGACCCACTCTCCGAGGCCATCGTCTGGGTCAATTGCCGCAGCGCGCCTGGCAGATCCCACTGCTCGAGTACCACCGGCCGCAGCTCACCAACAGTGGCCTGCAAGAAACGCAGATGCGCGGGACAGCGCGACGTCGATTCGGCGCACGGCGTCGGGCGACAACCGATCACAAGCCTCTTCGAAGTCCATGCGGGCGGCCAGGACATACTGCAAAGCTTCGTCGTGCAGCCGGTCGGCCAGCTGTTGCCGCTCTCGGCACTCGACGTCGAGTAGTTGGCGAAGTAGCCGTTCCCGCTCGGCCAGCGCCCGGCTGATGGTCAGAACGCGGGACCGCTGCACGATTGTCAGTCCAACGCATCCAGCGCCGACCGCCAGGGTCGCGACAACGTGCACCAGCGTCGAAGTGCGCGGCCGGATGGCAGGAACGAAGTGCCCGGGGGCCATGCGAGTACCTCTCCGCCGCCGAGATGATTGGATCGATCGTGACGCGGGGCGCCCGGCACTCCGGTCCCCCGATCGGCGGGGCAGCCGGTTGACTGCTTGTCCCCCGATTGGGGGACAAGCACAGTGTTGCCCGCCGTGGCAATCGTCGAGCCAGGCGATCATGCGCTCCCGGCGAACGACTCTGGTCAGTCAGGCGGCGGTATTAAGAGCAACCAGAACTACCCGGTGCCAACGACGGTCGACCTACAACGCTCGTTCAGCGTCCTCGGCCGAAGAGCGAAGGTCTACGAAACCAGCACATTCACCGATCACCAGAGCTGGCAGCGGCTGGCCCTGAAACGGGCACTAAGCCGAGTCCGGAGATGTCCCGCACTTTCCGGGAGACCCCATCGCCTGGTGACGAGCGCGATCCGGACGGCCTGCAGGTGTCGCGGCAGGCGTGGTTGGTCAGGCCGCGCTGTGCGCGAACCGGTCTAGCCGATCGCGGGTCGCAAGCTACTGCGTAGCGATCTCGTTGCCTCGGATGCAGCACGATATAGCGGTGGTTCGTTGTGATTGGGCGCCGACGTGAACGATGTTGTGCCATTCGGTGTGGTCTTGTGCCTTGCCGCCCTCACCCTGTTGGGCGCGGTCTTGTCCAACCGGGTCAGCGAATGGGTGCGGGTGCCGGCGCCGGGGATCTTCCTGATCCTTTCCGCAGTCGCATCCGACGTGTTTCATGGCCTCGGTTCGCTGTCTATCAAGGTTGATCAGCGGATTGTCACCGTCGCACTGATCTTCATCCTGTTCGAGGGCGGGATGCATATCGGCTGGCGTCGTTTCCGTTCGGCCGCGGGAGCTGTGGTTTGGCTCGGCGTCGTCGGCACATTTGTGACGGCTGCCGCCCTTGCATTGGCCGCGCAGGGGCTGTTCGGGCTTGGTTGGCGCGCCTCCTTGCTCATCGGTACCGCGCTCGCGCCGACTGACCCGGCGGTGGTGTTCTCCGTGCTTGGGCGCCGGGAAGTGTCGGGCCGATCGGGCACGCTGCTCCAGGGCGAGTCGGGAGCGAACGATCCGGTCGGCATCGCGCTCATGGTGAGCATTCTCGGCGCCACCGGCGGCGGTTGGGGCGACGTGCTCGGCGGCGTCGGCGAGTTCGCGTTGCAGATGGCGGTGGGTATCGCGATCGGCGCGATCGGCGGGTACGCGCTGCTCAAGGTGATGCGTCTGCCGTTGCCGAACGAAGCGCTCTACCCGGTGCGGACGATCGCCGTCGGAGTACTCATTTACGGAGTGGCCGCGGTATGCCACGGTTCCGGTTTCCTCGCCGTATTCCTGGCCGGCATCTTGATCGGCGACGCCCGCGCCCCCTACAAGCGCGAGATCGAGCGGTTCGCAGGTGCCCTGAGCAGTCTTGGCGAGATCGTCGCCTTCACCACGCTCGGACTGACCATCTCCCTGCATGACGTCTTTCACGGCGGTGATCTCTGGACCGGACTCGTGCTGGCCGCCTTGATGATCCTCGCGGTCCGTCCAGTGTGCCTGGGACTGTTGCTGGTTCCGATCAAGCTTGATTTCGGTGAGCGAATATTCGTCCTGTGGTCTGGCCTGAAGGGCGCAGTGCCGATCCTGCTCGGCACGTTTGTGCTCAGCGAGGGCGTCGACCACGCCTCTCGTATCTACAACATCATCTTCATCGCCGTGACGGTCTCCGTGGTCGTCCAAGGTGGACTGGTACCCACTGCCGCCAGGCTGCTGCACGTGCCGATGAGGGTCGTCGAACCCGAACCGTGGGCACTGGGCCTGCGTTTCCGCGACGAGCCAGAAGGGGTCCACCGCTATCTTGTCGCCCCCGGATCGCCCGCCGACGGCTGCACGATCGGCGATCTTGCCGTTGGCGACACGGTGTGGATCAGCATCGTCAACCGGGGCGGCCGCCTGATTCCGGTGAACGGGCAGACGGTTCTGCATGCAGGCGACGAGGTGCTGGCCCTAGCAGACGAAGATGCCGAATTGGACGGTGTGTTCACTCGCCCCAAGCAGCGGGGGGAGTGACGCGATAGCGACCCGAGCCGGACGAGACGGTGGCCGCCGAGCTGGAACGCTCGGCCAGCCGGGCGCAAGCGCGCAAGGGCCTAGCTGCCGCGGCCGCGTTCCTCGAGCACGCGGCGGCGCTGACCCCGGACCCGACGCAACGGGCCGAACGCGCGCTGGCCGCGGTCCAGGCCAAGATCCAAGCGGGCGCGTTCGATGCCGCGGAAAAGCTGCTCGGCATGGCCGAGGCCGCACCGCTCGGCGAATTCCAGCGCGCTCGCGCCGATCTCCTGCGGGCCCAGCTTGCATTCGCGGCAAGCCAGGGCAGCGATGCCCCGCCATTGCTGCTGCGAGCCGCCAAACGGCTCGAGTCCATTGACGCCGATCTGGCCCGGGCCACTTACCTGGACGCGATGATGGCCGCACTTTTCGCCGCCGCCTGGCCAGTCCCGATGGCGATATGGTGCAGGTGGCACGCGCGGCCAGTGCGGCACCGCCGCCGCCGCACGCGCCCGGCGCGCCCGATCTCCTCCTCGACGGCCTGGCCGCGAACTTCAGCGAGGGGCTTTCAGCCGGAGCTGCCATCCTGCGGCGTGCGCTGAGCGCCTTCGACGGGGAGCCGTCCGGAGAGGTGGGGTTTCGCGGGCTGTCGTTGGCGTTCACTGTGGCGATGTACATGTGGGATGCCGATCGCTCCGCGATGCTCTCCAACCGGTATGTTCAGCTCACGCGTGAGGCCGGCGCGCTCAGCGAGCTTCCTCTTGCCCTCAGCCAGCACGCCCATCTGCTGTTCCTCGCTGGCGAGCTGGACGCTGCGGCGTCACTGGTTGACGAAGTGCAAGTTGCGACCGAAGCGACCGGGAGCACGTTCGAGCCGTACGCCGCCATGAGCCTGGCCGCGTTCCGCGGCAGCGAAGTCGAAGCATCAGCCCGCATCGAAGCCATCATCAAGGATGTGCCACTGCGCGGCGAAGGAATCGGGATAACCGTTGCCGAGTGGTCGAACGCCGTGCTCAACAACGGCCTCGGCCGTTACCAGACCGCGCTGTCCGCGGCCGAGCGGGCCACCGAGAACTACGACGCGGAGCTGGTCTTCCCGAATTGGGGTCTGGTCGAACTGGTCGAGGCGGCAGCCCGGTCCGGGTCACCCGAACGCGGGACCGCAGCCATGCGGCAGCTTTCGCAGTCCAGCAGTATCAGCGGCAGAGACGGGCGCTCGGGATCGAAGCGCGCTCACGGGCGCTGCTGAGCGACGGCGAGACCGCCGATCGCCTGTATCGGGAGGCGATCGAGCGGCTTGGCCGTACCCGGATCCGGGCGGAACTGGCCCGCGCGCATCTGGTCTACGGCGAATGGCTGCGGCGCGAAAATCGCCGTACCGAGGCACGCGACCAGCTTCGCGTCGCCCACGAGATGCTCACCGACATGGGTATGGAGGCTTCGCGGACCGCGCCCGCCACGAGCTGCTGGCCACCGGGGAAACCGTGCGCAAGCGCACGGTCGACGCTCTCACCGATCTCACGCCCCAAGAGGCGCAGATCGCCAAGCTGGCCCGGGCCGGGCGCACCAACCAGGAGATCGGCGGCCAGCTGTTCATCAGCCCCCGCACCGTCGAGTGGCACCTGGGCAACGTCTTCACCAAGTTGGGCATCACCTCACGCAAAGACCTCCGCTGACGCCACCGCCCGATCCGCCAGTGAGCTCCCGAGCAATGGTCACCTCGCCGCAGCGCCTGGCCGGCCGCTGGGGAGCCCATGAGCGAGCATGCGCTCGCCCGGTAGGCGACCTAGACGACAGCTGTAGATCGTGACCTTCGTGGTCGATGGGGTTGGGAGCGGCGGCGTGTCGCCGATGAACGGCGCGGCCACCGGGCGAGCATCCGGTGTTTGTGTCGAACAACGAACTCGCTGCGGTGGCCGCGGCTCATAGCGTAGATCCTGTTCGGTGGCGTGAGGCGTTCGGCGCGGTGCTGGACCGTATCGAGTCGCGGTTCGTGCGCTATGAGCCGTTGCGGCACGCCGCGGATCTGATGCTGGGGATGCTGGCGCCGCTGGAGCGCAAGAACTGTTGGACCATTGCCGAGCATCGTGGTGAGGAGAGCCCGGCGGCGTTGCAGCATCTGCTCTCGCGCGCGTGCTGGGACGCCGACGCGGTTCGCGATGACCTGCGCGGCTACGTCACCGACGCGTTCGGTGAGCCGGATGCGATCTTGGTGATCGACGAGACCGGCGATCTCAAACACGGCGACCATTCAGTCGGGGTGCAGCGGCAATACACCGGCACCGCGGGCCGGATCGAGAACGCCCAGGTCGCGGTGTTCGTGACCTACGCCGCCCGCCGCGGGCATGCCCTGATCGACCGGGCCTTGTACCTGCCGCGCGCGTGGACCGACGACCAGCAGCGCTGCGCGGCAGCTGGGGTGCCCGCCGACATCGGGTTTGCGACCAAGCCGGCGCTGGCCACCGCGATGCTCATCCGCGCGGTCGAGGCCGGCGTGCCGGCCGGCTGGGTGGCCGGCGACGAGGTCTACGGCGCCGATCCGATCCTGCGCGCCACCGTGCGTGAGCTCGGGCTGGGCTACGTGCTGCAGGTCGCCGCCAACCGCCGCGTGCCGACCCACGGCGGACCTCAACGCGTCGACGCGATCGCCGAGCTGATCGGTCCCGACGACTGGCAGAGCTACTCGGCCGGACGCGGCAGCAAAGGACCGCGCTACTACCAGTGGGCCTGGATCGCGCTGCTGCCCGAAGACGAAGACACCGACGACACCGGACAGCACCACCTGCTCATCCGCCGCAACCCCAGCAGCGGGGAACTGGCCTACCTGCGCTGCTACAGCCCGACCCCGGTGCCGCTGTCGGCTCTGGTCCGCGTCACCGGGCAACGCTGGCGCATAGAGGAGAACTTCCAATCCGCCAAGGAACTCACCGGCCTGGATCAGCACCAGGTCCGGCGCTGGACCTCCTGGCACCGCTGGACCACCCTCGCGATGCTCGCCCACGCCTTCCTCGCCGTCGCCACCTGCGCCGAACGCGACCTGGCCGACACCGGCCAACATGATCGAGCTGACCGTCCATGAATTCCGGCGACTATTCGACGCGCTGCTGCTCACCAGCATCGCCACCATCGACAAACTGCTCGCCTGGTCGGCCTGGCGACGAAGACACCAAGCCACCGCCCGCGCCTGCCACTACCGACGCCGCGAACAACAATGATCACGATGCCGACACCTTGCCCGAAATGGTCGTTCCCGATTGCTCACGCTGTCGTCTGGGGCGGTGCGCGCCTCAGGCTGACTGCGTTCCCGACCAGAGAGGGTGATCACCCTGCAGGCGGCCTGCCCGAGGCCCGCAGCACCGCTGAGTCACGACCTGCGCTCGACCACCTGTCCGGCAAAGTGATCACCGCGAGCGCGGAGGTCGGCATCGGTGCCGACTCACCGGTGAGAAGCGAGGCTAGATCCTCGATCCCGGGGTTATGGCCGACCAGGACCACCGTCTCGAGGTCGTCAGGCAGTTCCCGCACGACGGTGAGGAGCTCCTGGTCTGACGCGGCGTAGACGCGATCGTCGATCCGCGTCCGGGGAGGGGCGTCGAGCTGCGCCGCGACGAGGTCCCAGGTGCTTACAGCGCGACTGGCCGGTGACACGATGGCGAGATCAACGCTGTCGAGGTGCGCGGCCAACCATCTCCCTGCATCCGGCGCCTGACGTCGGCCGCGCTTGCCCAACGGCCGGGCGATGTCGGCCTCGTCACCCGACCAGTCCGACTTCGCATGCCGGAGCAGGATCAGCGTGCGTTCAGGCATCCGGTGCCCGCATCAAGGCGGTGGCCGCACATCTGGCGACCGTGGCGTCGTCCTGACTGAAACCGCGGGCAGCAGCCTCGCGCTGGCAACTGCACGACTGAGCATCTGAACAGGCTGGCGCTGGTCACCGTTCGTCCAAGCCTCCCCGGTCAGCAACCCGCAGTCGTAGGTCCGAGTTTCCCGCACGGGCATGGCGCAGTCGACATCACCGACTTCCGCCCATCCACTGATCATTACAGCTCGGACCGACGGGCCGCACGCGACCGTGTCGTACAGCAATCCGCGCAGCAGCGTTCACGATCGGCCCCAGTCGCCTTCGCTTCGCATCGCTCAATATCCGACGAGGCCGGAGTGGTAGACGACTGACAGGTGCCGGAACTCGTTTGGCCTTGCTGCCACCGCTGTTGCCGCCGAGCTGAGCCTGCTCGTCGTAGCCACCGCTGTCCGAGCCCGGACTTCGTGCCGGACCGCGCGATAGAGTCGGGATCCTCGACCTGAGGTTGCGGACCTGGCCGACGAGACATGGGCGAACATAAGCCATCGGCGTGGCGCTGGCTTGGACGCGATCGGCGGCATGTACTTGGCCCGCAGCGGCGCCGTCTAACGGGTGCCTTGCTGTAGGGCGCGAAAGGGAGTGCGCAATGACCGTGCAGACGTTGGATGGTGTCCATGAGCTCGCCCAGCAGCTGCGGGTCGACTCGATCCGTTCCAGCACGGCCGCCGGCTCCGGCCATCCGACGTCGAGCATGTCGGCCGCCGATTTGATGGCAGTGTTGCTAGCCCGGCATTTCCGCTACGACTGGGAGCGGCCGGACGATCCGGCCAATGACCATCTGATCTTTTCCAAGGGACACGCGTCCCCGTTGCTTTATTCGATGTTCAAAGCGGCGGGCGTCGTCTCGGACGATGAACTGATAAACGGATACCGGCGATTCGGTTCGCCGCTGCAGGGTCACCCCACCCCGCAGTTGCCGTGGGTCGATGTCGCGACGGGCTCGCTCGGTCAGGGGCTGCCGGACGGAGTCGGCGTCGCATTGGCTGGGCGGTATCTCGACGAGCTGCCGTACCGCGTGTGGGTGCTTTGCGGTGACAGTGAGATGGCAGAAGGCTCGATGTGGGAGGCGTTCGACAAAGCGGTCTACTACCAACTGGACAACCTGACCGCGATCGTCGACGTGAACCGTCTCGGTCAACGCGGCCCGACCGAACTGGGCTGGGACCTGGACGCGTACGCCAGGCGGATTGAGGGGTTCGGCTGCCGCGCCATCCCCATCGACGGACACGACCTTGGCGAAATCGATAAGGCGTTCGCCCAGGCGGTCGACGCGGGCCGGCCCACCGTGATTCTGGCCCGCACTCTCAAGGGCCGCGGGTTCTCCGAGATCGAAGATCGCGAGGGCTGGCACGGCAAACCGCTGCCCGCGGAAATGGCCGAGCGGGCCCTCGTCGAGCTGGGCGGGGAACGGCACCTCATGGTCCGCGGGCCGCGGCCGGAGGGTGGTTCCGTGCGGACCCGGTCCAGCGGCGAGGTGACCCTGCCCGGTTATGAGCTGGGCGCCAAGATCGCCACTCGGAAGGCTTTCGGCGAGTCGCTGGCTGCGATCGGCGCCCGTTCGGACGTCGTGGCCCTCGACGGGGAGGTGGACAACTCCACGCACGCGGAGGAGTTCGCCAAGGCGCATCCCGGACGCTACTTCGAGATGTTCATCGCCGAGCAGCAGCTCGTCGCCGCCGCCGTCGGCCTGTCCGTCCGCGGATACGTCCCTTTCGCCGCCACCTTTGCTGCGTTCTTCACCCGCGCCTACGACTTCATCCGGATGGCGGGCATCTCGCAGGTGAACATCCGGCTGTGCGGATCCCATGCCGGGGTCGAAATCGGCGCGGACGGCCCGTCGCAGATGGCTCTGGAAGATCTCGCGATGATGCGGGCGGTACACGGGTCCACGGTCCTGTACCCGAGCGACGCAACGAGCACAGCCTGGCTGGTGCGCGAGATGACCGAGCGAAGCGGCATCGTCTACATGCGCACGACCCGCGGCGCGTACCCGGTGCTGTACGGACCGGATGAGACCTTTCCGATCGGCGGCGCGAAGGTGGTCCGGTCCAGCCCCGACGACCGGGTCACATTAGTCGGCGCCGGTGTGACGTTGCACAACTGCGTGGCTGCAGCGGACCAGCTCAGTAGCGACGGAATCGCCGCCCGCGTCGTGGACCTGTACTCGGTGAAGCCCATCGACACCGAGACGCTGGTCGCGGCCGCGGCCGCCACCGGGGACCGGCTCGTCGTCGTCGAGGACCACTACCCGGCCGGCGGGATCGGCAGCGCGGTCCTGGAAGCGCTCAACGACGCAGGCCACCCGGCCCGCATCGTCCACCTGGCGGTGCGCGGCCTGCCTGGCTCCGGGACCCCAGAGGAGCTCATGGATGCGGCGGGGATCTCCGCCGGTCGTGTCGCGCAGGCCGCCCGCGAAGTCCTGCAGGCCTGAGGCGACCGCGATTTCTGGTCAGCACAGACCGAGCAGCTCTCCGGAGGTCGCTCTGCGGGTTAGGCAGACGCCGTGGTCCTTACCCTCTGTCCGCTGCGCGGGCGTTGGGGGGCTGCATCTTGACCCCGGTTGCGCTCCGCCGGATGTGGCGCCTGCGAGGGGCAGGCGCAGGTGTCAGCTGCTGTTTCTGCGCGCCGGTGGTCGTAGGCTGGGGTGCGGTCCGGGAGTGGCTTGTCCGAAGATCCGGTAGCTCGGGGTGAGAGCCGGCCACGCTGGAGACAGAGTCGTTCCCCGATTGCCCTCCCGGGCCGCTGACTGGCTTGTGACATTGGGTGTTTGCGTCCTCGATGCGCCGCCGGTAGATGGCGTCGCTGACCTTGCGTTCAGCGCGCGCGCAGTGCGGAGCGATGCGGCATCCCCGCGGCGATCTTGCGGTCGTCGTAGGTGCGCCCGGCGGTACCGGGGTTGCGGATCTGGGTTACGGCGGCCATATGGATTGCGTCGTTGAGCCGCCGATTGATCGCAGCGATTAGGCCCTGTCCTTGAGTCGGACCCTTTTCGGCGGCGGCCCGCTTTGGCCGGTGGATACTTCAAAGGTGATCCGTCGAGGTGGGCCCGCAGACCTTCCTGCCGTAAGGGATGTGTATCGCCATGCGTCGTTGTCCAATGCCGGTGACCGTGCCAACCTGCTCGCTCATCCGGAACACCTGATCCTTGGACCCGAAGGGCTGAACGAGGGGCGCACCCTGGTCGCAGAACAGGACGGTTCAGTGGTGGGCTTCGCAACTTGGGCAGATGGCGACGGCGTCACTGAGCTGGAAGACCTGTTTGTGGACCCGGACTGGACGAGGCGAGGAATTGCCACCGCGCTAGTGAAAGGCATTGCCGAGGTCATCCGAGCGCGTGGTGTCGAGCGACTGGAAGTGACCGCCAACCCTCATGCCATGGGTTTCTATACCGCCATCGGTTTCATCCGCTGCGGCGTCGCCAGCACGGAGTTCGGCCAAGCGCCACGTATGGTACTGGCGATCCACTGACGGCTGCTACCCGGCTCCGACCCACCGGTCAGGGTCTACAACGCCGAACCCAGCACCCAGCGATGCCATAGCGCAATCAATCGAAGTCGCGCACATCGGCAGCACCGGCACTGACCGCGGCAGATCAGTGCGATCGGGAACGTCCGTCATCGCGGCGTATCTGTGTTTTCTTGGCTGCAAGGATGACCGCGTGACAGAGCGGGTTCTACGGCGACGCTGAGGGCGGGATCTTCGGCCGGGTACTCGATTTGCTCAAGAGTTCCGCGTCTCCGAGAACGAACGTCATCGCGGCACGAGCGGACATGACTGGCGAGTGAATAGGCGGCGCCAGGTGCCTTAACCTGTCGATTTGGGGCCGGGCCGTTCGTCGGTTGGTCGTGCCGTCCAAATCGCGGCGGGCGGTCAACAAGCACCTCTGCAGCTACCCACCCCACCCGGGTGCGAAGGAGACTCCCATGGCTCATCCAGTCGTACATGCTGAAATCCGTTCCCAGGACCCCGATGCCACCCGTCGGTTCTTCGCCGACCTGTTCGGCTGGAAGGTCGCCTCCGAAGGCGCCTTCCCTGGCTACACGTTTATTGACACCGGCGTCGAGGGCGGCACCTTTGTCGCCATCAGCCCGCGCCAGAGCGCTGAGGACGAAGTCCTGTTCTTCGTCGCCGTCGAGGACGTCGAGGCGATGCTGGCACGAGCAGAAGAGCTCGGTGGCAGCATCGTTCAGCCAGCCCAGCACGTTCCGGGCACGAGTTTCGGGGTGTTCGCAGACGTCCAGGGCCACAAGGTGGGTGTAGCTTCCAACGGATAGTTCTGACCGGAGCTCGCATTTCCGGCTCAGCTGAGAATCGCTCACTCGCACGCTGATCCGGGACCAAGTTGTTTCGGCGCGCTCACCCGGTCGCGGCCCGCCGTCTACCCGACCCGCTGATCTCGGAACACCAGGGGCCGGCGCCGAGCTCATCGGCGCACGTCCTGCGGTGCGGGCGGCACCGCGCGAGATGCCGGCCTCACCCAGGAGTTCCCGTGTGATCACTTCGAAGTTGTTCGCCGTGATCTTCTCGGGCTCTTTTGTCGGTCAGGTCACTGAACTCGCTCCTCAGCGCATGCATGGACTTGCTCGGTACCGCATGATCGGCCGCCGTGCTGGAGTCGAGCGCCGCTGAATGCTCCGGGATCGCTGCATGCGATCAGGGTCGGGCATGCCGTCGGCCCGCCGGTGCATCACGGCATGTTGGCGACGAAGGCCTCGGTGGTGAGGAACAGAGCGGCGATCGACGAAGCGTTCTGGAGCGCCGAGCGTGTCACCGTTGGCCGGCTCGACGATGCCTGCCTCAACATGTCGACGTACTCGCCGCTGGAGGCGTTCAGGCCGGCGCCCCCGCGGGGCAGCAACGGCCGATGGAAAGGACTAAATCACGGGCGCCTCGTCAGCGGCCTGGTGCGCAATGAACCAGCCTCGCGCGGTGGCGCAGGTTCTCGCGCAGGTCCCGGTTCGTCCTGCGACAGCAGATCAATGCACCGCTCGGCGCCCACGGCATCGCAATACTGGTCGGTCACCTGCTCGGCGTCGCTGGCAACCGGCTCCTTGACCTGTGCCATCGTCCCTGGCGGCCAGGACCCGGGCCTCTCCCGTGGGACGCGGGCGGATGCCCTCTGAATCGGCGGGTGACGTCAGGTTGGTGGGTGGGGTGGGTCGGGCGGGGTCTTGGTCGGTGCGCAGCCGGCCATCGCTGTGTGGAGGAGGGCGTCGCGGTGGGTGGCGAGCTGTGATGGGGTGAGGGTGCGGATTGGGCGCCACAGGGATCCGAGGGCTGCGGTGGCGCGTGCGGTGGCTGCGGTGCCGTCGGCGGTGGAGCCGGCGATGGCCTGGCACATGCGCTCGGTGTTGTGGTGCAGTCGGGCGCCGATCTGGGGGTGATTGAGCACGGCTTTGTCGCTGTCGACCCAGGCGGCGACCTGGCTGTGGTTGGTCAGCGTGGTGAGGTAGTCCTCGAGGAGGGCGCGCACCCCGCCGGGCCAGTGGGGTGCGGTCGGGTGGCGGTCAACGAGCGCGTCCAGGTTGTCGAGCAGCGGGTCGGCTACCGCGTGCAGCAGGTCGTTCTTGGTGCGGAAGTGGTAGCTGACCGCGGCCTTGCTCATGCCGGTGGCGGCGGCCAGCTCGGCGACGCTGGTTGCGTCGTAGCCGCGTTGGGTGAAGCTGTTCAGCGCGGCGGCAAGCAGCGTGTCGCGTCGGTTGCGGGTGCCGGGCACGGGCGGGCCCTCCGGGTGTCACCAGTTACTGGACGGACGTTCACCCAGCAGTGTACGGTCACGGTGTCGGCGTGCCGCAGCCGGTCAGCCACGGTGTGACCATTCGACAGTCGCCGAGACGACTAGCACGCGCTCCCAGTACGGCCGCCGGGCGCCGACAGAAGGGTCTGCTTCCGGCTGGGACGGGTGGTGACACGACACGCCGCGCGATCCCCGGCCGGCGGCACGGCAGGATCGCTCCCGCGCATCCTTTCCTGCGGTGGAGCCACCACCGGATGAGGTGAGAATCATGCTGGTCGCCACCGATCCGTTCCGGGACTTCGACCGGCTCGCGCAACAGGTCTGGGGCACCACGGCGCGTCCCGCCGCGATGCCGATGGATGCCTGGCGGGACGGCGAGCAGATCGTGGTGCAGTTCGACTTGCCAGGGGTGGACATGTACTCGGTGGACCTGGACGTGCCGCGCAACATGCTCACCGTCCGGGCCGAGCGTCGCCCGTCAAAGCGTCGCCCGTCAACCGGCGAGGACACCGAAATGATCGCCGCCGAACGCCCGCGCGGGGTGCTCAGGCGGCAGCTGATTCTGGGCGACACCCCGGACACCGACCGGGTGCAAGCCAACTACACCGCCGGTGTCCTCACGCTGCGCATCCCGGTCGCCGAAGAAGCCGAACCGCGCAAAATCGCGATCAATACCGCGGACGCCGGCCGTGGCCAACTCACCGGCTAAAGCGACACCCGATGGCCAGACACGTTGTGCACCGCCAAAACGGCCAGGTCGATGAGTACCAGGAACTGCCCGAGGCTGAGCACCTCGAGCCCGACGTGGTGACCGTGACCTTTCCCGATGGATCGCTGCGGACCTACCACGTCGAGGACGGGCTTGGCGGTGTCGGCTTCGAGTTCGCGCAAGCCGGAATCCTGGTGCTCCGCTTCGAAGACAGCGACCATGTGTTGAGCGCCTTCGCGCCCACCGCCTGGACCTCGGTCAGCGGCACCGCGCTCGGCGACCGCGGCCGACGATCCTCCAGCGGCCATTGACGTTCACGACAGAAACCGTGGCGGCGCGGCTCGCAGGGTCGCGAAAGTCGTGGGGCTGTGCTTAGCGCGACGGAAGAGCACCACCCGTGCCAGACCACGCTCGGACAGCGCGTTAGGCCCGTCTACTCCGCCGGGCTCGCGTCACAGCCACGGCGTGTTCACTCAGTCTTGGTGGCGTTGAACCTGACGACCAGGCCCGTGAATGAGCGGCGGATAGGTATTGGGCTGATCGGCAGTTCGGCAAGCTCGGCTTCCAGTTGCCCGCGCCGCATCATCCGAACGTTCGCTCCTTCACCGACGTGCAGCAGCCGTGTCAGCGGCCCTTCCAGGGCGTCATAGCCGACGAAGTGTCCGCCCGGGCGCAGCACCCGCACCGCCTCCGCGACGGCGCCCCGCCAGTCGCCCACGTGGTGGAGCATGGCGAACGAGAGCACCACATCGAAGCGGTTATCGGCGAAGGGCAGCCTGGCCGCATCGACCTGTTGCACGGTGGCGCGCCCGGGAAACGCGGCGATCATCTTGCCGACCCGGCTGACCATGCCGGCGTCGTAGTCGGTGACCGTCAGCATCAGTCCCGGGTACCGAGCCAGCAGTTGCGCTGCCATAGCACCGCTGCCCGCACCGATCTCGAGTGCATCGCCGGCCGGGTCCAGGCCCTGCAACGCCCACGGCAGCAACACCCGCCCTGCCAGCAGCCGATACGGGCCAGTCGCGCAGAACCATCTCGCCGCGGCCACCATCACCGGCACCAGACCAGCGTAACGACGTCTTTAGGTTGAGCCGTCTGCGTGCCGAACGGGCCACTCGCTCAGCAACTATTCACTCAGCCCGCTGGCCCGGGGATGATGAGGCGGCCTGGTGGGCGATCACGACCAGTTGCGCGCGCGGTCGCGGGCATGGCGTTTCCTCATGGTTCGGTTGACGTGCGCCTCGGCCCAGTAATCGGGCCGGCGCTCCTTGAGCGGGCGAAGACCATTAGGCCTCGCGGGCCGAGTCTGCACGCGGGCGGCGACCGTTCGACGACCTCGTCCACGAGAGCATTCGTAGACGCAGCCCGTCGAGGTTTATCAGCTGCAACAGGCCCAGCGGTGCGGCCGGAGGCGTCGTTCGGGACGGCCCCGCGGATGGGGCGGCCGTACTGAGGTGCGCCCACGCAGGAGAGGATGGCGAAGCGTCGTGCCGGTGGCAGTGCAAGTTGGCCCTTCGAGCCGAAGACGCCGCGTACGGTCGTTTGCCTTTGGGACTTCATCGAGAGTCCTGAGCGAGATGTCGTTGCAGGCCTCGCACGTTTCCAGGAATCACCAAGAGCAGCATCAGCCGGCCGAAGATCTTGCAGCCAACACAGAACGCGAAGATCGACTCGAGCCCGGAGGCGATGATCATCACACCGAAGCAGAACGCGCGTCGCGCGCCGGATGCCCACGCCAAGTGAGTGACGGCAGTCGCCGTCGCAACCGTTTTGACGCCCTACCCGAAGCGCTTCGGCGCCCCGGCCACCGGCTTCGGTGCACCGAGGTGTTGTCGAGACCCCAGCCACCCGACCCGCCACTTATCGGCACACCGGTGATCGGCGCGCAGCTCCATGTCATCCGACCCGCGCGACTCCCCGCGAAACGCGCCGGAACAGGCAGGCCCGCAACCTCACCGAGAGGGCATCCGCGAACCGATCACCCGCGAACATGTCGATCCTGACGTTTGCACCCTTCAGGTCACAGCGCGGGTGCGCTCAAGATGGCCGGGATGATGCGGTAGTCGCGTTGGAAGACCAGGTTGTGAATGTCGGCCGACGCGATCGCACGCAGGATGGGCAGCTCTACCGCTGCCTGCTCCTCGTCGAACACGTTGAGCGGCCAATCGCCGACAGTGCCACCCTGCAGATGCGGGTGGTGGGCTCCAGCGCTGTAGAAGGCACGGATGATGATGGGGTTGATACCGGTGGCTGCTGCTCCGGCCAGGAGAGTGCCCAGACCGCATCGACGCCGTCGCGTCGTTGCACACCTGTGGCGGTCACCTCGCCGGTGCCTAGCAGCAGAGGCCCCCTCGGCGCGGGAGCACGATCGGTCCGGTAGGGACCGAATGGTGGGTTCCTGAAGGTGCTCGAGGAGGCCCCAGATGCCGATCGTAGGTGGGTTGGATCTGCACCGAAAGCAGGTCACGTTCGACGTGGTGGACACGGCGACGGGCGTGTATGAGCGGGGCCGGATCGCCCCGGCTGATCGGGAGTCGTTTCGATGCTGGTTGGCCGGCTTCGAAGGCCAGCCGGTCGATCTGGCGGTGGAGGGATGCACCGGTTGGCGGTTCGTGGTCGAGGAGTGTCAGGCCGCGGGTGTGCATGCGCATCTTGCCGAACCGGCGGACGTCGCCGGGTTGACGGGCCGGCGGCAGCACGCCAAAACGGATCGGCTCGATGCCCGACACCTGCGTGAGCTGCTTGAAGCCGGCAACCTGCCCGAGTGCTGGATGCCGCCGCAGCATGTGCTGGAGGTCCGCGCCAAGGTGCGCTTGTACAAGGATTTGCTCGAGGAGCGCGGCGGCTGGCAGCAACGCATCCATGCCACCTTGTTCCATCTCGGCGCGCCGGCGCAGCCAGACTTACTCGGGCCGGACCCGGACCGGCTGGTCCGGCTTGCCGCCCTGAGTCCGGCGACCCGGCAGACCACGGTCGTGGCGCTGCGGATGATCGACTGTCTTGACCGTGAATTGATCACGTTGCGGGCCGAGATTGTTGCTTTCGGCCGACGCCAACCCGGCTGTCTGGCGCTGCAGAACGAGTACGGCATCGGCGCGCTGACCTCGGTGGTGATCTGGTCAGAGATGGGCGACGCCCGCCGGTTCGCCCACTCCCGCAACGCCGTGCGTCACACCGGGCTGGACATCTCGGTGTACTCCTCGGACGGCAAGCGTTCCCGCGGTCACCTGACCCGGCAAGGGCCGCCGATGTTGCGCTGGGCGCTGTATGAAGCTGGTCGCTTCGCCGCGCGGAAGACCTCGCCCGATCACGCCTACTACGAACAGGTCGCCCGCCGGGTGGGCAAGCAACGCGCCGCGCTGTCGGTCGCCCGCAAACTCGCCCGACGCTGTCACCACTGGCTACGCGCCCTCGGCGAGGACGCCTTCGCGCCGGTCGCGTAACAACATGCCGTGGCCGTCGACGCTGTCCTGCCCGCCGATCCCTGATGCCGTGCAGACCGCTCCAAGAAAGGCACCGCCGCCAGCACCACATGCTGGACGGCCTCGAAAGACTGAGCGTCTGCACACCTCGCCCCGCGGGGCACCCCATCGATCATCATGTCGCCGAGCGGCCGGACCGTTCGT
Organism: uncultured Actinomycetota bacterium; assembly: GCA_963748415.1. Lineage (GTDB taxonomy): Bacteria > Actinomycetota > Actinomycetes > Mycobacteriales > Jatrophihabitantaceae > CAVVJA01. Next base: position 192,086 of record CAVVJA010000011.1, read on the forward strand.
GCACCGAGACAAGCCTGGGCGCCCGCGGACATGGCCACTGACCCGATCCGCCTGAGCCGGTGATGATCATGAGCTGAGCGCAGACATTCCCTCCTCGTCACCAGCGAGCATCTCGCAGTCCTCGCCGGCGTCAAGACCAAGCCCCCTTCGGGCGCGGCCTCCGGCCGCGGTCTTGACACCGGCTGCGGTCCGCGACGATCAGCGCCTACGAGGACGGAATGTCGAGACGTACTCCGGGCTTGACCGGGGCGTCGTGCCAGAGATAAGTGTCTTCTCTAGCGATCCTAGAATCCGGAGCCGATCCTGACTACCGCTTTGGCGTGGCACAAACCGGTCGCATGGTGGACCGGGGGGCGTACAGGTCGCGGACATATCCGTTGTCGGACAAGGCGCTGCTACTCAGGTGGGGTTGGCGCGATGCGGTGCCCCCATCGCCACGGGATTGATTCGCCGCGGCCCCGTCCACCCGCGAGGTTTCCATGAACGCTCCCACGATGTCCGCACGATCCCGGCCGAGGACCGGGCTGCTCGCTGCCTCGTCGGCCGGGCCCTGTTTAGCCGACCCGGCGCCTCAGCCGCGCCTGGCGCCGCGGCACCGGCTGCCAAGGCCATCCCGGCCGGCGCCAAGTCCCTTCGTACGAGTCTGTCCCAGGCGTCGTCGTTACCGGACGCGGCGGCCGTTCGGAAGTTCAGGTGGCTTACGGAATGCGAGAGCGGACTGAGGAGATGGACTCGCCATTTTTCAGGCGGCTGGCGATGGTCTGACCATCGACGCGACGTCGCACGTCCTGCGGCGTCAGCCCGTGCCGCTGACATTGCTCGATGATGTGCCGGTCATGGCGTCCCAAGCCCGCCGCGCGCCACTCTGCGGCCAGCGCGGACGCCGCCGCCTGCGCGGCCAGCTGGGACGCCAGCGCATCCTGCTCGTGGACAGTCGCGTTTGCGCGGCGCGAGCGGGCGTCGTCGGAGGAAGTGCCGCTGCCGGTTGCGGGGTGGGGATCACGACTCTGACCCTGCTGACCTGGATTGTCTTCGCGGTCGCGGCCTGGGAAGGCCGGGGCGATGGTGCGGTTCTGGGGCCTCGACACCGCGGAATGCTGCGTGCCGACGGAGAAGATGGGGCTACCGCCGGAACCGGCAAAGCCACGCTGGGTCGTCCTGAGATGCGTCCGTACCTGGCTAGCCAGCTCGTCGGTCAGCGTGGAGCGGGTACTCACCGCGCCGTCGAGCTCGGCCGCTGCCCGCAGTATTACCTCCGCGGATACACCCAGCTCGCCGGCCAACCTGTGCACATCGATCACGTTTGCTGCTCTTTCTCGAAGCGTCGTCGCCTCAACCGTTACCGAATGCCGAAGCACACAGCGCCCTGGACTCCCGGTCGTTCGCGCTCCTTGCCGCAGTTCACGATCGCACGCGCCGGGAGTCCCGTACGCGGATGGTTGCTCAGCGGCGCCGGCCGCAAGGCAAGGCCAAGTGTACGCGGACGCTCCTCCGCAGCGCACCGATATGCGCTCCGGGGTGCAGTCGTTGACCGACACCGCGCGCAGTCCACCGAGCCTGGCCGGCAGATCCGGACTCGGACAGCATTCGAGGGATTGTGCGTGACCGCTCACGTGTGCATGCGCAGTTGATTTTCGGCAGCAGCCAGCGATTCCTGCCCCGATCTCACTGTTCAGGCAGCCGTTACCTTCCGACCCGGCGAGCGGACCAAGTCCTCCAGTACAACCTTCGGCTGACGCTCGGCTCAGGGCTGATCACTGCGATGCCGGCGGTGAACTCACCGATCCATGACCTCACCTCTATCGTCGCATCCGGATCCCACAGCACCGCCGCCGAGCTCTGGAACAGGGCGGCATCGGCAACGCACCGGAAGTCGGGCGTCGCAGTGGTGCGCAAGCGTGACCTGCCAGCCGAACCGCCGCATAGTGGGGTCCGCCTATACCTGGACGACGACGGATGCGCCCGTCCTTGTTCGGCTACTGGCGCTTTCCCGCTGCAGGAAACGGCCAGTGCAACCTCACGTACGGGTGGGGATTGACTTCCGCCCAAGCGTCAAGTACCGCGGCCAGATGCTCGTCCATCCGGCGGTCCGCAATCGGGTCTTCCGCACGCACACGATCACGACGCCCTCCACGGGGTGAAGGGCGTCGGGACCAGCGGCGCGTCCTACCAGGCACCCGGGGGCTTCTGGGTCGAGATGAACGCCACGCCCGGCGCGCAGGTCGACACCGAGGTCGGCTTCCTCGCCCTGATCGGCCAGGGAGGCGCGCCCAACTTCCGCGACGGCGGCGTGCTCCACGTGACCGTCGACGCGAACGGGAACATCACCACATCCATCGACCACCACACCCAGACCTGTGACTAACGAGGACGCATGACCAACAATCGCAAGGCTCGTCTGATCGCGTTAGCCGGCGTCGTGGCCGTTGGCGGGATGGCGCTCACAACCGCACCCGCTCACGGGGCGGCGACCACCTCCCACGAACACGACTCGTTCCCGGCCGCCGGCCCGACCGCGGGCATGGTTGACGAAGTGATCCAGACTGCCGTGGACGCACAGGATGTCGTCCACGTCACCGGCACCATCACCACCCACGGCGTGACATTGCAGGACACCGCCGGCAGTGCTTACGCGCTGTCCGGGGCTGCCTGGTTCGGCCTCAAGCTCGCGAACGGGCAGGTGGTCGAGACGACTGACACGACGCATTTCGTCATCCACAATGCCACCGGCGGCGTGTACGCCAAGGTGCAGACCGTCTCGCACCTGTCGCCGAACGGCAACGGATTCTCTTTCGACTTCGGCACCTGCGAAGCACCCGCCGACTGAATGCCACCACTTGTCCCTCGTTCGGCATCGGAGGCCTGTCTGGCTGCATGCGAGCGGCTTGAAGACGATCTCTGCGAAAGCGCTAAAGCCCCGGAAATCCAAGGCCTATGGGCATGGTGGCGGGTGTTGGGTTCGAACCAACGTAGGCTGAGCCGACGGTTTTGCAGACCGTCGGCACCTAATGCCGGAGGTCCCTTATTCACTGGGCTAGATGCCTCCGGCGCGATCTTGAGATCCATTCCGATCCCGCACATATCCCGCGACGTGGGGACGTAACCACCGAATGCTGGCGGCCGAGTCGTTGCCCGCTGCGCCGGACGCCCCCTCGACCCGACCAGACCGCGGCCGGTGATCTCGACGCCACCTCCCTACCACCCGCGACACAACTACCCGTCACTGTCCCCACCTCCGTTCGCGCACAATGCGCCGGCCGAGCCCGCCCCGGCCGCTCCGTACGGATCACGGGACGCCCCGGTGCCGACAACCCCCGTAGGACATCGGCGGCGGGTGCCGTAGCGCAGCGCCCCGCAGCGCAGACCGACGCCGTCGCATCCAGCCGTCGCCGAACAGCGGCGGCCCACCGGGACGGCATGTGGCTACACTTGTAGCTATGACAGTCGATCCGTTGATGACGCTGCGCGACGTGAAAAATCACCTGTCCGAAGTGGTGGATCAAGTCGAACGGGAACACGACCGGGACGTCATCACCAAACACGGACGACCTGCGGCAGTCGTGCTGAGCATCGCGGATCTCGAGTCGCTGGAGGAAACACTCGACGTCATGGCCCGCCCCAAGCTGCTGTTCCACATCCGTGACAGTCTCGCCGAACTCCAATCCGGTCCCGCGCAGGTGCTCACGAAGGAACAGACCGCCAGCTGCTCGCCGGCTGAAGCCGGTGACCTGCGCATCGCCTGGACTGCAAGCGCTGATCGAAGCCTACGGACGGTGCCAGACAAGGTGGGCCACGCCGTCATCGAATTCGCCTACGGCCCGGTGGCGGAAACCCGCCCCGGTCGGCGAGGCAGTTCGCCTGGAGTTGGCCGGTCTGCACAGCGCCCGACGGGGCGACTTTCGCATCATCTACCGATCGACGAGGCAAAGAAGCGCCGTCGACATCGTCGCCATCGAACACCGATCCAACGCCTGCCGACCGCGCTAATCACCATCGCGTATTCCATCCGCGCGGCACGACACTGGACGGGTGACTCCGGAGACTTCGTCGTTGTCATTCGCACCGGCTGGGTGTCGGTTCCCGCGGGAGGTCATCGCGGTCGCGATGCGCTGGTACCTGCACATGGCCTGTCCTACCGCGGTGTCGGGGAGCTGCTGTGCGAGCGTGGTATCGAGGTTTATCGGGTGACGATTCTACCGGTGGGTACAGACCTTCAGCTACCTCGGCCAGTTCGCTTGGCAACGTGGTGTCGGGCGCCAGCGTTACCGCGACAGCCCGCTACAAGACCACCGACGCCACCATAGCGGCAACGCCGACGGCAATGGCGTCGTGGACCTTCCGCTTCGGATCGCCGAGCTGCTCCCAGCTACGCGGTCGCTGTGGATGTATGGCCGTTCCGGCTGGCGGTGCGAGCCGGTTTCCGCGACCGGTTCATGCCACAGTGAGAGGTCAAGGCTATCGGTCTTATCGTCCTGTCTCGTTGTGACTCGGCGCCGCATGCATGCGCTGGTGGGTCCAGTGCCTTGACTGCTGCCGAGTGTTCCCTAGGCGGTTGTTCCGTAGTCCCAGCTCTGACGCCCTGAACGATAAGTCTTTCTGCGAAACTCGGATCCAAACGCAGCGAGGAGCATGTCCGCAATATTGAGGTGGATAGTTGTATCTCCGACAGCGGCGACGCTGAACAGCCACACTGTGATCCCGGCGACGGCGCCTATTGGGATTCTAGATAGGGACGCGGATGATAGTTGCAGTTGATCCGCGATGGTTTCCGGGCTTATTCTGGAGACGCTGGGCGGCGCTGGCCGGGCGCCGACGATGCCGAATAGGACGGCCAGTATGCAGGGAATCACGCCTGCCTTCCATTCGGGGTTGGCGAAGTCTGAAGCATAGTGAGCCACGAGTCCAACTGCGATAGCTAATATAGGAAGGCCTACGATGACTAGGATCAGTTGAAAATGCCGAAGAATTTTGAGGCGAAAGAATGTCGCACTCAGTCCTTGGTCTCTTATCCAATACGCTTGCTGTAGCCGCAGTCGTTGTTCCGCCAAACGCGGGTGTTCGTGTGGCGCTCCGGTCGCCGCGCCGGCATGGTTATTGATGTCAATTAGCTCTCTTATGAGGTGGACACGCCAAATGCCAAGGATTTCACAGAATGCGCCAGCCTCGGCACGTAACATTCTCGCCTTTGCATCCACCTTCTCGCTACTGTATTGGCTGACCAATTCCTCTCGGGCGCGATAAAGGTGCGTCCATGCCTGGTCCATCTTCTTCGGATTGTTGGCTCTCTCCGCTAATTCTGAATCGCTTCTCGCCGCGGTCAGCTTTTCGTCATGCGACTTGTCAAACGACGCGAGCTCGACCCTCGCCTCCGCAAGTTCCGCTTGAAACAGATTGAAACACACATTCATGGACGAACATGACCAAGGGAAGATAGGTCGCTTTGGCTTCTGCTCGGTGACCGAGATCGCCCCATGTTCGCGGGCGGTTGTCTGATTTGGACTCGTCAGCTGCTCGGGGCGGCGGTGGTCCAGCATTTTGCGCTCGCCTTCCACTTGATGCGTTCTGCCTTGCGTATAGGAGGGGAGACAGTAGGGCTTGATACGAGATCAGCCTGCGACGGACTATCCCCACAGGGGATATTTGCGTTCGGTGTTGCCGTGCGAGGTGCGGGTGACCTCGTTGATGCATCCGTTGTTCGGCGAGATATTGCCGTGCTCGGGGTTCAAGCGGTGGAACGGCGTGTTCAGCTGGTGGTCGAGTTGCCGGACGGCAGCCCGGGCACGATTCGGGCGGACGCGACCGACATGTTCGCGACGACGCCGGTCGAGACCGACCGGGTTGGTGCTGGACGGCGAGGGAATTCAGGGTTTGCACCGGCTGGTCGTGGCGTTGCAGCGGCGGCGGGTCCTCGGGGAAAGGGCAAATAGGTTCGCCTGTCCTTGTTCGCGCCAACGATTTCGGGAAGGTGAACCTATTTGCGTGCCTTGAGAGTAGCCCCTGACACCGTCCAGCTCGTGCTTCCGGATTTCACACCGGCGGCGCCGGCGCAGCGGTGGTGGTTGTTGCCGGACACCGCCCGCGGCGAGGTCGTGACGCTGCTGGCTCGGTTGATCGCCCGCAGTGTGCTGATCGACCCGGATTCAGGACCGGACGAGGAGGTCGTCGATGAGTGACCGGCCGCGGTGCTGGTGTCGGCCAAGATCGGCCCGGTGCATTTGGGCCGGGACGCCTACGTGTATGTCCGGCAGTCCACGCTGACCCAGTTGCGGGAGCACACCGAGAGCCTGCTGCGCCAATACGAGCTGCGGGAACGCGCGGTCGCGCTGGGCTGGGATGCCGCATCAGGTGCGGGTGATCGACGCCGACCTGGGCCGGTCCGGGGCGGACGCGACGAGCCCGGCAGGGCTTCAAGGATCTGGTCGCCGACGTCGGGCTGGGCAGGGTCGGGATCGTGTTCGGCATCGAGGTCAGCCGGCTGGCCCGCAACAACAGCGACTGGTATCAGCTGCTGGATCTGTGCGCGCTGACCGACACGTTGATCGCCGATGCCGACGGCGTCTACCACCCGGCCGACTTCAACGACCGGCTGGTGCTCGGTTTGAAGGGCACGATGAGCGAGGCCGAGCTGCACCTGATCCGGTCCCGGCTGACCGCCGGGCTTGCGGCACAAGGCGGCCCGCGGTGAGCTGCGGCAGTTCCTGCCGGTCGGCTTCGACTACGACGAGGCCGGCGCGGTGATGATCACCCCGGACGAGGCGGTGGTGGAGGCGATCGCGACGGTGTTCCGCCGATTCGCCGAACTGGGCACCGGCCGGCAGGTGTTGTTGTCGCTGCGCGGTGACGGGCTGCTGCTGCCGCGCCGCCCGACCCGCACCGGCCGGGTGCACTGGGCGCCGGCGACCTATCCGGCGGTGCACGACTTCCTGACCAACCCGGTCTATGCGGGGGCGTTCGTGTTCGGCCGCACCCGCACCGAGAAACGCGTCGATGCGACCGGCACGGCTGGTCTCCCGCACGGTCGCTGCTGCCCCGCGAGCAATGGGCGGTGCTGATCCCCGATCACCATCCCGGGTTCATCGACTGGGCCACGCTTCGAGGCCAACACCGCACGGCTGCGCGCGAACTGGCGGGCGCCGCGCGGGTTCGGCGGCGGCGCACCGCGGGAGGGATCGGCGCTGCTGCAAGGCCGGCTGCGGTGCGGCAAGTGCGGCCGGATGATGCAGACCGGCTACTCCGGCACGCAAGGCAACTGCCCGCGCTATCTGTGCGGCCGCGCCAAACAGCTGTATGGCGGCGAGAAGGGCTGCCAGAGCCTCGGCGGGCGGCGGCTGGAGAAGCGGGTCCTGCGAGGAGGTGTTCGCCGTTCTCGAACCGGCGGCGCTGGCCGCGACCGCGCAGGCGCTGACCGACGCCGAACGGGCCCAGCCGGCCACCGCTGCGTGCCTTCGAGCTGACCGTCGAACGGGCCCGCTACGAAGCCGACCGGGCCCGACGCCAATACGACGCGGTCGAGCCGGAGAACCGGCTCGTCGCCCGCACCCTGGAACGCGCCCTGGAGGCCAAGCTGGCCGCGCAGCGGCAAGCCGAACGAGACCTGCTGGCCGCGCAGAGCCCGCCGCCCGGTCCGGCTCACCGACCACGAACTAGCCTGGCTGTCCCGGGCCGGCGCCGACGTGCGGGCGGTGTTCAACGCACCCATCGACCACGTTCCGGGAACGCAAGCAGCTGCTGCGGGCGATCCTCGCCGAGGTCGTCGTCACCGTCGATCCCGTCGCCCGAACCGCGGCGCTGCGGATCATCTGGCAGGGCGGGGCTGCGCCGGAAGGCTGGCTATCCCTCGACCAGGCCGCTGCGGCGCTCGGAGTGGCCCGACAAACGGTGTTGCATAAGGTCCAACGCGGCCAACTGCAAACCGTCTACGTCAACCGCGGACAACGGAAAGGCCTACGAATCAAGGTCTTCAGCGACCAGGCTGGACTGTTTGATCAACTCTCATGAAAGGCGTGCGCAGTGTTACTCGGTTCCGACTGGGCCGAGGATCAGAGCGCCGCGCGCGTCGTCGAGGAACCGCAGCGAGCACAGGTCGTTCCACAGTTCTCGGTCGTAGCGGACCGGGCTGTCGCCGCTGAATGTCTCTAGCCGCATGGCTGGGTCGAGCTTGGCGGCGGGGGCGCGCAGGTGGGCGCTGGTGCGGTCGCGGCGGTCGACCTCGTCGGCGAAGACGAGGGAGAGGAAGTCGACGTAGGGCAGCGATTGCTATTTGGCGAGAGCGAGCCGTTCGGGCAGGGTGTCGAGCATCCGGCCGAGTTTGAGGGTGCGCATCAGCTTCTTCAGGTCGGCGTCGATGCTCGGTGGCGCGGGCGGTGCTTGCGGCTCATGACACGCCCTCGCTTGGAACTCGGTGTTGTCGCGGGCGAACCGCGCTGGTCCGCCCGATCACCTTCGCTGATGGCGGTGCTGGTTGTCGTTCGTTGGTTTGTTCGAGCATGCGGGCGATCTTGCGCACGTCGACCACGTCGAGTTCGACTGCGCGCGCGCAGGCAGCATCCACGGCCGGGCCCGTAGCTGCGGGTCAGGCCGAGCAGCCGGTAGACCGCGCGCATGCTGGTCCACGGCAATGGCACGTCGAGCAGCCTGCTGGCGTAGACACCGACTGACACGCCGGGCGCCAGCGGCCTTCTTCTTCAAGGTCTCGACGTCACGCAGCGCGTATTCGGCCTGGCCGAGCGGATAGTCCTTCGAGTCGGTGGATCGGCCGCCCGCTGGTTTGCGGGGATGGGTCTTGATCAGCTGACCGTGGGGGGAGATCTTCACCAGCCGGCTGTCGGCGCGGGCCTCGACCCGTTGCCCGATCAACTCGCCCGGCACCGAATACAACGCTCGCAGGACCTCAATGTGCCGGTCCGGGGCGACCTTCGGTGTCGCGAATACCGGCACGTCATACGGCGTCGCCGGCAGCGTAAGCAGCAGCTGTTGTTCGTCGGCAGCGAACTGCTCGGCCGGTCGTTGCGCGGTCGTGCCGTGCACTCGCAGCCCCGCGGTGGCGCGGCACCATGCCTCGGCGCGGCGTTGCGCATCGGCGAGATCAGTGAATGTTTCGCCGCGGAAGAAGTTTTCGCGCACGTACTGCACGGTTCTTTCGACCCGCGGCTTGTCCTTCGAACGCACACGGGCCGGGTCGGTGCCGAACCCGCGGGCCTGGGTACCCCTCCGGCGAGCTGCTGGCCACCGACCTGGACCCTCGGTGCAATTGTGGAACGTGTCCGACCGCGCCGTCCCCGGCTTACCGCCAGCGTGCCGAACGTGCAGGGTGTGGCTCATCCTGACTATTTGGTCTTTAGCGATGACGGCCGCCTCCTCCTCACGGCAGGGGCCGAGGACAAACGTCTGACGGCGATCGATATGTCTACCCATCACGTCACGTGGTCGCTCATCGTCCCCGACTTTTCCGTGCGCCAAGTCGCGTTCTCCCCCGACGGGAAGACGATCGCCGTCAACTCAGGCGACGCGACAAAGGGCCAAGTCACGATCTATGACGCTGCGACCGGAAAAAAACGACGATCCCTTTCCACTCGAAGTTACGGCGGCGTGGCCTACCTGCACGATGGAAAATGGCTCGTCGTTACCAGCGGTTCCACGAAATCCGATACACAGCTCTACAATTCGGCGACATTGCAGCCAATCGGTGTGCCCTACCCCACGCAGCGGACGTTGGACATCTCCCCACAGACATCAGGCGAGATCTTCGGAGACCCAATAGCGGTCAACGGCAGAGGCACTATGTTCTCCCGGGCGGAATTCGACGCGCCGCTGCTATGGGACGCAGATCCCGCGCATTGGCTCGCGATCGCTTGCCGCATAGCCAGCAGAAATATGACCAAAGCAGAATGGCATGAGTACTTACCCAGCCGAAGCTACGAGGCAAGTCAGCCTGCGTCGCCTCGACGTGGATGGCGATCGGGCCCGCACGGACAGCTGCCCGTGCAGCGCCCACCGCCCGTCGTCGAGCTCGAGCTGGTCGGAGGTGAAAAGTGATAAGGGGATGGGTGACGGCGTCGAGCAGCCGGGCCGACCGTTGCCGCCCCTGGGCCAGCACGATGAACGCCAACCAGCCGGCGATCACCCACCAGCGATTTGTTGGCGCAGGTAGCTAGCGATTACACGTGGTGTCACCTCAGTTCAGTGCCGGTGTGCTTTCCCATGACGTGACATCGCTCCAGACGCTCCTTTCTCAAGAGCTGGAGTCTCCAGACTCGCCGGGGCGGTTCAGTGGCGACGTGCAGCAGCAGGGTCCATCTGCGTTGCTGCGCGCTGCTCAGCTTCGCTCGGGGGAGTCGGCGAGCAGAGTGGTGATCTGTTCGGCGATGTCCGCCGGTAGGGGTCCGAAGGTCAGGGCTTCGGTGTTCTCGATCGCCTGCTCGGTGGTGCGGACGCCGGGCAGAGGGATGAGCAGGGGGTCCAGTGCCCACAAGTAGGCCAGCGAGCCCTGCACGAGCGTCCGCCCGCCGAGGGTCAGCAACTCCCGGACGGTGTCGAGACGGCGCAGCCAGTCCTGCATCGAGTCCTCGTCGAAGTAGGTCCACCACGGCGTATCCAGGCGCACGTCGCCGGGCGCGGGCCGGGTCTGGGCGGTGTACTTGCCGCTCAGCAGGCCCATGGCGAGCGGCGAACGGGCGAGGACGACCAGATTGTGGCGGTGAGCTTTCTCCAGCACCTGAGGTGACCAGCCGAACACGTTGGCCTGGGTCTGCACGCAGACGCAGTGCGGTGACCGGACGAACACGTCGATCGCGTGGTCGTCCTGCGCGGTGCCGAAGTGCTTGATCTTGCCGGCGGCGAGCAGGTCCTCACACGTGGCTACCGCATCCTCGGCCTGCGCCGTCGATTCGGCGCCTCCGTGGAGCTGGTAGAGGTCGATAGCTTCCACTCCGAGCCGCTCCAGGCTGGCATCGCACTCCCTGCGGATCGCCGCGGCCGGACGTCGGTTCCGGCGCCGGTGCGGGACGCCTCGTCGATCCGCAGGCCGAACTTGGTGGCAACACGCATCCGGGCGCGGGTGGCGGCGGGGAGCGCGGCCAGGGCACGGCCGACGACGCGCTCGGCGTGGCCGGTGCCGTAGCAGGGTGCGGTGTCGATGAGCGTCACGCCGCGGTCGACGGCGGCGTGTACCGCGCGGATGCTCTCCTGGTCGTTGACCTCGCCCCAGCCGGCGTCGCGGCCGTCGAAGGTGAACGGGCCGCCGAGCGCCCAGGTGCCGATGCCGAGGGCGGAGACGGTGGGACCGTCGGGTCCCAGCGTGTGCTCGGCGAGTGTGGTCGCGGTCATGGTCGAGCTCCTTCTCCGTGGTTGGTGATCCGAAGGACGGGCGAACGTTCTGTGTGCGCTGTCGAACTCGACCCTACGGAGCAGCGGTCTGGCGTTACAGTCCAGTCCCATGGCTAGAAACCAGTCCACTTCGGCCGCGGAGCTGTTCGTGGGTCTGGCGGGTGTCGGGCCGGCGCATCGTCAGCTAGGGCAGGCTCTGCGGACCGCGATCCAGGAGGGTCGGCTGCAGCCGAGCGAGCCGTTGCCGTCGAGCCGGCTCCTCGCGGCTGACCTCGGCCTGTCGCGTTGGGTGGTGACCGAGGCCTATACCCAACTCATCGCTGAGGGATACCTGACGGCCCGGCCGGGATCAGCCACGCGTGTGGCCGCACGGGCGGTCTCCTCGATGTCGCCAGCGGCACCCGGCGTGCGCCCGGAGCGTGACTTCGAGGCCGCATTCCCACATGATGTCCAGCAGCTCGACCTGCGGCCGGGGAGCCCGGACATTGCCGCGTTTCCACGCGTGGCGTGGGCCAGGGCTTACACCCAGGTCCTGCGCCAGACCAGCGCGGAGGACCTCGGCTACCCGGCCCGGCAGGGATCCGCCGCGCTGCGCCAGACCGTGGCCGCCTATCTCGCCCGGGTACGCGGGATCCATGCCAGCCTGGACCGACTCGTCATCAGCGCAGGCACCACGCAGAGCATGATGGTGCTGAGTCGCGCTCTGGCCGCTCACGGCATCACCACGGTGGCGACCGAAGACCCGTGCTGGCCGCGGCTGCCTGACGTCGCTGCCGAGGAGGGACTGCAGATCGTCGGCGTAGGCGTCGACGAGGACGGTCTGCGTGCGGAGGACCTGCCGGCGAGCGCCGCTGCGGCTTTGGTGACACCAGCCCACCAGTTCCCGACCGGTGTCGCGCTCTCCGCAGCACGCCGGACCGCCCTCCTGCAATGGGCGCACCGCCATGACGGGCACGTCGTCGAAGACGACTACGATGCCGAGTTCCGCTACGACCGCCGCCCCCTCGGCGCGGTCGCCGGCCTGGATCCGGACCGGGTCACTTATCTCGGGTCGGTGAGCAAGACCTTGGCGCCCGGCCTGCGGCTGGGCTGGATGCTGCTACCTCGGTGGCTGGTGGCGGCGGTTCTCAATGAGATACCGGAAGGCGCCGGCCCGAACGTCCTCGACCAACTGACCATGTCCGAGTTCATCAGCCACGGTGATTACGACCGGCACCTGCGTCGGATGCGCCGGCTCTATCGAGAACGCCGCGACGCCCTCGTCGGTGCCCTCCGGCTGGCCGCGCCCAACCTCGCTCTGCACGGCGTTGCCGCAGGCCTTCACTTGTTGATCGAGCTCGGTGATGAACAGGCCGAGGCCGTCGCGGTCTCAAGACTCCGACAGTCAGGCATCCATGTCACTCCGCTGGAGCGCTACCGGCGGCACAGCGCCTGCGCCGGTTTGGTGGTCAACTACGCACGGCTGCCTGCACCTCGAGCGCCGCACGCGGCGCGCGCCGTTGCCGAGGCGGTGAGACCGGACCGTCGACGACCTCTTCAATAGCCGCCGAAAGGGGTCAGCGGTCGTCGGTGTTGGAGCGCGATGGTGATGACGTGCTCGAGGATGGTCGTGCTCGCGGGCAACTACGCACCGGTGGAGCGACGCCGACCGCCTGCTCACCCAACTGCACCCACGCTGGCGCCCGCAACCAGTCGCGACGAACCGCCGGGGCGGTGCGGCGAGCCCGGTTCGGGGATCGTGCCGGGACGTCGGGCCGGCACGGCGACCACGGGCGCCTCATCTCTCACAGAGAGCGCTTCGCCATGGGCAGATTCTGACGGTTGTCGCAACATGCGTGCGCGAGCTGAGCTGCTCGCTGGTGGTTGAGCTTAGGCGGTGTGGTCGGCGGCGGGGCGCTGGTACGGGTCGGCATCCCCGCGCGTCAAGGGCGCTGCGCGTTCCCTTCGGGACCGGCCTGCGGCCGGCCGTTGACCCGCGGACCCTCCCGCCCTGGAAAAGGGAATCGCGGGCGGGGCGGTGGCCCTGCCCACCTCACGCGCCCGCCGCCGCATGTTCTGCAGTTGCAAGCGTTGAGTTAGCTGGCTTCGTCACACATTCGCGCACGACCGAATCGATCATCAGAATCGCCCGATCTCCATGGCAACCCGCTGAGAAGGCCTGTCAGCCGCCTGAAAATCGGATCGCGCAACAGCCGTTCGCCAGGCACCGTGCTAACTGCCGCTACGTACCGTCGCTGATACTCGGAGTCCACATGCAGAAGCTCGCCCGCCTGGCCATTCAGCGACGATGGCTGGTTATCGTCGCCTGGCTCGCATTAATCGTCCTCGCGCAAGGCATCTCCGGCGCATTGGGCGGCGCCAACTACAAGGACACCTTCAGCCTGCCGCACACCGAGACCGCATCGGTGGCCAAGGTGCTGAAGAACGCAGGCCTCGACAGCCAGAACGGCGCCACGGGCACGGTCGTCCTCAAGGCGAAGACCGGCACGTTGCAGTCGGCGCCGGCCGGGCTCACGCCCGCGCTGGCCAAGCTTTGCACGTCGGGCAACCAGGTCAGCACGATTCGCACTGCGTGGCAGGCGATCGACTGCACCAAGGCCGGCGCGGACGACTGCGGGCGACCCGAAGCTGCTCAACACCGCCAAGGGCTCGACCACGGGCCTGGTCAACATCACCTGGAAGTCGAACCAGTACGACCAGAAGCTGTTCACGAACGTCTTCAACGAGCTGAAGACGCTGCGTAGCGACACCCTGCAGGTCGAGTTCACCGGCAACGCGTTCCAGAACATCGGCCAGAGCGACGGGGGCGTGCCGCCGTTCGCCTTCGGTTTCATTGCCGCGCTGATAATCCTGCTCATCGTCTTCCGCACCGTCGCGGCCACGGCGCTGCCGTTGGCCAGCGCTGTCGCAGCACTCGGCGCCGGGCTCGGGCTGATCGGCATCCTCACCCACGCCATGAACGTCTCGAACATCACCCCGCAGCTGACCGAGCTGATGGTGCTCGGCGTAGGCGTCGACTACGCGTTGTTCATCGTCACCCGGCACCGGCGCAACCTGCGCCGTGGCATGAGCGTGCCGGACTCCATCGTCGCCTCGATCAACACCTCCGGGCGCGCGGTGCTGTTCGCGGGCTCGACCGTGTGCATCGCGATCCTGGGCCTGATCGCGCTCGGCGTCAGCTTCTTCAACGGCATGGCGATCGGCGCCGCCGTGGCGGTCGGCCTGACCATGGCGGCCTCGCTGACGTTGCTGCCGGCCCTGTTGTCCCTGCTTGGCCTGAAGGTGCTGCCCCGCAAGCAGCGCCGGGCCGTGCGCGGCGGGCAGTTCATCGACGTGCACCCCACCGGGTTCTGGGCCCGGTGGTCGCGGCTGGTGGCCGCCCACAAGATCGCGCTCGGCCTGGCCGGCACCGCCGTCATCGTGACGATGGCCCTGCCGTTCTTCTCGATGCGACTCGGCCAGGGCGATCAGGGCAACGACCCGGCCGGCACCACTACCCGCACCGGGTACGACCTGATCGCCAAGGGTTTCGGCGTCGGCTACAACTCCAACCTCGAGGCCGTGATCGACGGCCCGGGGGCGACCGACCCGGCCTACCTGCAGACCGTCGGCCAGGCCCTGGCCGCCACCCCGGGCGTCGACCCGGCCAGCGTGCACCCGATTCCGCTTAACAACACGGCCGCGCTCGTGTCGTTCAAGTCGAACGCCTCACCCCAGGATGCGAAGACCTACGCCCTGGTCAAGCACCTGCGCTCCAGCATTTTGCCGCCGGTCTACGACGGAACGGCCAACCACGTCTACGTCTACGGCGACACCGCGATCCAGGTCGACTTCGCGAAGGTGCTCTCGGCCAAGATGCCGCTGTTCATCGCGGCGGTCGTCGGGTTGTCCTTCCTGCTGCTGTTGATCGCGTTCCGCAGCGTGGTGGTGCCGCTCACCGCCGCGGTGATGAACCTGTTCGCGGCCGGCGCGTCGTTCGGCGTCGTCGTGGCCATCTTCCAGTGGGGTTGGGGCTCGGAGGCGCTCGGCGTCGGCAAGGGCGGCCCGATCGACGCCTGGGCACCAGTCATGTTCTTCGCGATCCTGTTCGGATTGTCCATGGACTACCAGGTGTTCCTCGTCAGCCGGATGCACGAGGAGTGGGTGCACACCAAGGACAACGCCCGATCGATCACAGTCGGTCAGGCAGAGACCGGCGGCATCATCACCGCCGCCGCGCTGATCATGATCGCCGTCTTCGGCGGATTCGTGCTCGGCGACCTGCGGGCGATCAAGCTGTTCGGAATCGGTCTGGCCAGCGCGGTCTTCGTCGACGCGTTCCTGCTGCGCACCGTCCTCGTGCCGTCGGTCATGCACCTGATCGGTAAGGCGAACTGGTACTTCCCGAAGTCGCTGGAGAAGATCACCCCGCACGTCGCCATCGACGCCGACGACGCGGCCGAGGCGCGGGCTACGGTCCCGGTGCCGCGGGGCGACAAGGACGAGCTGGCCCGCGTGTAGGGCGCACGGCGCCGAGTCCCGACAATCGCAGGTCGTGCCCTCGTCCCACGGCGGGCACGGCCAGGATCCTGGCCAGTGCGATCCTGAAAGCGAGGCCGCCACCCAGAAGGGAACCGCGGAAATGAATGACACTTATGCACCCAGCCCCGGGCTTCGCCATGCTGGCCCGCGGCGCGTTGCGCCTTGCGCTGTCTGCCCCCGGTGGGCCCGGCGGGGCGGACAGGCCATGCCCGATGGGCGGCAGCCGGAACCCGGCGGTGGACCGCATCTCGCTACCTGTGGACGATCTCGACGCCACGTGAATCGGCTGCGTGCTGCAGAAGCCCGGTTCCGCAACGACATCGTCACCGGCGTCGGTGGCAAGCAGATCCTGCTCGACGACCCGGACGGCAATCCGATCGAACTGTTCCAGGCCACCCGCTGACCGCACCGCAAGACGGGACTGGTCACGGGGAACGCGAGTGTTCCACAGCAGAGGCGGTGAGTGGATGGTGATCCACCAGCACGTCTCCTATCCCTACGACCCGGACACCAGCGAGACGAACACCGACCTCCGTCCCTGAGCACGGCCGAAGCGCGGCCGATCGTGGACACCGGGCCGATGCGTCACCGTCTGCGGGCACGTCCGCGCGTACCGGTCGCGTCATCTCCGAGGTGATCAGCACGTCTCGTAACGCCGATCCGCTACCGGGCGGGGAGCCCGGCGAGCGGGCGCCGGGATTCTGGCGGTCGATCAGCGTCTTCGTGCGCCTGTCCGGTGCTGGTCCCGGTTGGACGGCTTGAGCTGGTCGAGCATCAGCCGCACGTGCACGGTGAGCAGGTCGGCACCGAGCACCCGCACGTTGATCGCGTTGAAGGCGCGGAGCGGGTGCCAGCGGATGATGCGTCGTTGGCGGGCCAGCGGGTCGTCGTCGGGTAGGACGGTGGCCAAGCCGGGCACCCAGCGGTAGCGCAGGCCGATCCGCAGCCGCACTCGCACCCGCGGGTCGTGCTGGATGTTGCGCACGTATCCGGCGCGCAGGCCGTGTTCGGCGATGATCCAGAACGCGTCGCCTTTGCGGCCGTTGCCGACCGGTACCCGCCTGGGTTTGCCTGATGTACGTCCGCGGGTCTCCAGGATCGCCAGGCCCAGCGGGTTGATGCCGATCGCGAGCAGCAGGCGCATCAGCGGGTTGATGGTCCAGCGCTGGACTGTGCGGACGAGCAGGACCTTGATCCGCCGGCTTCGGACGGTGAGAACGAGCAGCCCCGCATAGAGCGCAGTTTGCGCGGCCGAGGACACGAGGTTCCGCCCCGGGTCGATCGCGTACAGCCCCCAGACCAGGGCCATGGCTGCGGCCGTGCCGGTGAGGAGCCCCCGCGGAATTGTCATACGATTGTATTGCTTCGTCATACGACTGTATGATGCCAGTCATGACGCGAGAGTCAAGCCCAATACCGAAACAGGCCGCCGTCACCGACGCGCTGCTGCACATCGTCGCCGAGCGTGGCCTGGACCAGGTGAGCGTCCGCGAGGTCGCCGCGGGCGCGAAGGTCTCCATCGGGACGGTCCAGCACTACTTCCCGACCAAGGACAGGATGCTGGCGGCCGCCTACGAGGAGGTCATCCGGCGAATCCGGTCGCGGCTTGAGGCCGTCAAGCTCGGCACCGACATGCGCCAAAACCTGTCCGCCCTGCTCGCCGAACTGCTGCCGCTCGACGAACGGCGGGTGGTCGAGGTCCGCGTTCACCTCGCATTCGCCGCCCGCGCAGCGACGACGCCAGAACTCGCCCACACCCAGCGTGACGCCCTCGCCGAGCTCCACACGGCCGTCACCGAGGCGTTCGCGACCGCCTGGGGCGATCACGCCTCGCGTGCCACCTGCGCGCTGGCCGCGCACGCCGCGATCGCCGCAGCCGACGGGCTCGCGCTGCACGCAGTCAGCTCAGGCAGGCTGGCTACCACGGCGCCGGCAAACCGCGACACTCGAACTCGCCCTGGACGCACTCATGTCCATCCACGACCGCGAAGACCCGTCATCGCACACGCGAAAGCCTCCAGCCGATCACGCAAATGGCAGGCCGCGAGCGCCCGAATCCCAGCCACGGCCTGCTTGATCAAGACGGCAATCGCCGCGGCGGATCACAACGACAGGGGTCACCGTCCCAGCGCTCACAGGAGATACCGCCGAGCACGTACTAGCGGCAAGCAAAGGCTATCGCGAGCTCAAAGGCACCTGCGCCGAGGCAATCGACGCAGAACTCGCGCCCATGCGCCAACAACACGCCGAACTCATGGCGCACCCGGGATACGTACTCGACCGACTCACCCTCGGCGCGGAGCGAGCAACATCAACAGCGCAACCAGTGCTCGACCGCGCCGCCGGGCAATCGGCGTCGTCACAACCTCCCTGACGACATCGCGCTACCCGGCCGCCCGCCGCTGCCCCGTCTCGGCGTCGTGCATCATGCCGATCTACGACTGCTCCCCCAACGACGCCGGATTCGCGCGCCTAACAGCGCGAATCAAAATGTCAGCGAGTTCTGCGACCCCGACATCGACAACTTGGCTAAACGGGCCCGCCCACTGGACAGCACCGATCCTGCCGCCGCCAACCTCCTGTGGCAGCAGGTCGACCAGAAGCTCACCGACGCCTCACCCGTTATCTTCACCACGACCTAGAAGGCAGCCGCGCTCATCTCAGCCCGCCTCCAGAACTACACCCGCACGCCCCTCGGCTACCTGATGTTCGACCAGATGTGGGTCCAGTAACCCGTTTGACGTCGGCCTAGCCGACCAACTGGAGCGCGGGACGGGGCCTCCAATGGACAGGCCCGTCGCTGCTCGGGGAGCAGCCGCGTTGCCGTAGCAGCACGATCACTGGGTGAAGCTGAGTCTCGACCTGCACGACACCTATGACCGCGGCGAGTAGATCGCGTGCGGATAGACAAGATCGAACGTGAGCGAGCTATCAGGCAGGACGCGCCTCGCAGCGAATCCAGTCGCTGCCGTCCCGGCGGATCTCGCAATTCCAACCCATCTCCCGCAGTTGGTGCTCCAGCCGCTCGGGGTCGACGAAGTTCTTGACGATCCGGAACTGCCTGCCATCCGATAGTTGCCGCTCGACGATCTCGTCCCGGCCGGGGACATAGGCCTCCTTGTCACGGACGTCGACATGCTCGTCGATGAACAACACCCGTCCACCGTTCGCCAGCACACGCCGCAGCAACTGCCAGAACTGTTCGAACCGGCTGGTCGGCACATGGGAAAGCCAGGCCGAAAAGAAGATCACATCAAACCGTTCCTCAGTCGCCCACGAAAATACGTCAGCGACCTCGAACATGACGTTCTCCGACCTCACCCGATCGCGAGCGATAGCGACTGCCTCGGCCGCCGCGTCTATCGCGGTCACTTTGTCGGCTAGTCGTGCCAGTGCCTCTGTCCACAAGCCGGTGCCACACGCGATCTCGAGCACTCTGCCGGTTGGCTGCATCTGCGCGACCAGCCGCGCGATGCGCGCCCGAGCCGCCGCAACGTCCTCATACGCCGTCACGTCGTACTCGCACGCGCGCTCACGGTAGTAAGCAACCTGATCGGCCAGCAGCTTGTCGGTCACGCACACATCATCACGCGGCTGCGACAGCGAGCACTCAGGCAGCTAGCAACCTCTCCGCGCAGACGATCTCGTGAAGGCCGGAGCGTTCCATCCCGCACCGCGCGCGGGCAGCGTGATCGCCGAGCAGACGGTTACCCGCGTGTGCATGCTGCAGTTTGAATGATCTACGACTGCTCCCTCAACGACGCTCGGATCAGCCGTCATCCATCCCGCGTATATCCCGCGAATCCTCGATCGTGCCTCGACTGGACGGCCGTTGCACGCCTCCCGTGTTACACATTGAGGTCCGTTTGGCTACAGCATGCCTCGGATATTTCCGGCAAAGTGGTCGGAGTATCGCGTCACCGGGACCGGAACTGACGGTTCTGTAGACCGTTCTGTTTGCTGGTCGACTCATGCAGATGGCGCGAGAGTTTTCTCAACAATAGCGGGGAATTCTCTTGTGGCGGGTGTTGGGTTCGAACCAACGTAGGCTGAGCCGACGGTTTTACAGACCGTCGGGTCCACAACCGCGGAGGGCTTTGTTTGCTGGGCTGTAAGCCTCTCGCGTGATCTTGTAACTCATTCCGATCCCGCGTATATCCCGCGACTTAGGAAATTAACTACCGCCGGCCGCAGCAAATAACGTACTGGTCACGGGACGCGCTAATGCCCGGTCGCACAGTCCATCGTCGGATTCGACCCGCGCGTAAGAGGGTCCATCTGTGACGCGGGTCGCGAGGGTTGGTTCACGTCATGTTTGGCGCAGGCCAGTGAGCTCGGTGAGGCGTCGCCGTAGCAGCCGCTGTTCGGGACCGCCGGTGGGGGCGAGGCGGGCGGCCGCCTGGTATGTGCGCTGCGCCTCGTCACGGCGGTCGAGGCGTCGCAGGAAGTCAGCACGAGCGGCCGGCAGCAGGTAGTAGTCGGCGAGGCTCGAGATTGTTTCCAGTGTTTCGAGCTCAGCCAGGCCGGCCCGGTAGCCGTCGCGGAAACCGATCGCGATCGCGCGGTTCAGCATGATCACTGGTGAGGGCTGGACAGCGAGCAGCGCGTCGTAGAGGGTGACGATTGTGCCCCATGGCGTGGTCTGCGCGTCGGTTGCGGTGGCGTGGCAGCCGGCGATCTGGGCCTGCAGCCGGTAGGGGCCGGGTGGGCGTCTGGACGCGGCGGCACGGCGCAGGTGCTGCCGGCCGTCGTCGATGAGGGCCTGATCCCAGCGCCGACGGTCCTGCTCCTCGATTGGCACGAGGTCGCCGGCCGGGTCGAAGCGGGTGGCGCGGCGCGCCCGCTGGAAGGTGATCAACGCGAGCAGTGCCCGGGCCTCGTCCTCGTCGGGCATCAGCTCGACCAGCAGGCTGCTGAGGCGCTGCGCCTCGGTCGCCAGGTGATCGTCCGGCTGGCGATAACCCTCGTTGAAGATCAGGTACAGCAACGGCGAGCACGCCGCCGGTGCGTTCGGCGAGTAGGTCGTCCGGAGGCACCCGGTAAGGGATAGCCGCGTTGGCGATCTTCTGCCTGGTACGCAGCAGCCGTTGCGACAACGTCGACTCGGACACGAGCAGGGCCCGCGCGATCTCGGTGGTGCTCAGCCCGGCCACGGTCTTCAGCGTCAGGGCCACGCGGTTGTCCAGGGCGATGGCAGGGTGGCAGCAGGTGAAGATCAGCCGCAGCCGGTCGTCTGACATGGGATCGTGCGGGCGGAGGGTTGCATCAGGTTCCTGCATGATCGCGAGCTGCTGCAGCTTCGTCCGCTCGTTCTGCCGGCGACGGAGCACGTCGAGCGCGCGATGGCGGGCGACCGTCGTCAACCAGGCCGCCGGTGATCGAGGCATGCCCTCACGCGGCCACTGCAGGAGGGCCCGCTCAATGGCGTCTTGCACGCAGTCCTCCGCCAGCGTCCAGTCGCCGGTGAGCCGGATCAGGCTGGCATTCATCGCCGCACGTTCCGCCGCCACGGCCGCGGCGATCGCGTCGGCCGGGGCGCCGTGCGCCTGCTTGCTCACTCCTCGTTGGTCCAGAATGGCCGCAGCTCCAGTTTGCCGCCGTTAGCCTGCGGATGCCTCGCCGCGATCGCAATGGCCTCATCGAGATCGTCGCACTCCAGGATGTCGAACCCACAGATCCATTCCTTGGACTCGACGAACGGGCCGTCGCTCACAAGCAACTGCCCGCGACTGACCCGGACCGTCGTGGCGTCGCTGGTCGGACGAAGCTGGGCGACGGTGATTCGCTTGCCGCGGCGCGCGACGTCATCCAACCACTGCTCGATCGTCCAGTCCTCAGCCCGCGGCTCGGCCTCGGCCGCCGCCTCGGGATCGGCGATGACCAACATCATGTACTTCATGGCTGCTCCTGCCGGGGTTGTTGTGATGAACCTACGACGATCGACGAAGGCCCGAATCCGACACCTGCTAAACGACCACCCACTGCCGGCCATCGATCAGCTCACGCACCGCGTCGAGATGCCCCGCGTGGATCGACGTCTCGGTAAGCACGTGAAGTAGCACCGAACGCAGATCCGCAAAGTTCGCTCCCCAGCTTGCCCACCGCTCGTCGCGCTGCGCGGGGGGCGCGTCGAGATCTGTACCGTTGACGATCGCATCCGAGCAGCTGATCTCCTCGCGGTACAAGTCGAACACGTGCTGCGCGGACTCCTCCGGCCCCACCCGCCAGTCGCCGTTCGGCTCCGACGGGAAGTAGTCCCGCGACTGCCCGGCGACCACGCACCGGAACCAGTAGTGCTCATCGGCCAGCGCCAGGTGCTTGACCAGACCCAGGCAGTGCCAACCCGACGGCAGCAGCGCACGGCGCAGTTGCTCGTCGGACAACCCCTCCAATATGCCGAACACGTGTCGGCGCTGCGCGTCGAGGTGCGCCAGCAGCAATTCCCGCTCGCGGGTGACCGGGAACACGAGGACGCCCCTTTCGTCGGTGACAGCTCACCCGTACGACGAACGAGACGGCGCCCCACCCGACACTCCGCGCGATGTCTCAACCGGGGCGCGGGCAGCCACCTCGACCACCGGTCCTGTCAGGTAGCGTGAGATCGCGCTCAGGCTCGGCGGCGCATCAATATTCTCCAAGTCCACGGTTTCGAAATCGAAAGTTATGATGCATTACCCGACTTGGCGCCGAGACTGTCCGCAGGTTTTGGTTCCCACACTGCATATCTCCGAGAACACCGTTCAGGACCATCTCAAGCCGGTGTTTGACAAGGTGGCCGCGCGAAGCCGTCGCGAACTGGTCGGGCCGGTCCTGCGGCGCTGATAGCGTCCAGCCGGTGCGCGCGCTGACCTCGTCTCGTTCTGCTCCGTACGTGGCGCTCACCGACGTTGCGGATCCAGTGCCGCTGCCCGACCAGGTGCTCGTGCGGGTGCGGGCGTTCTCGCTCAACCGGGGCGAGGTCGAGCGGCTGCGGTCGCTGCCCGAGGGGTCGATCATCGGGTGGGACGCCGCGGGGGTCGTCGAGCGAGCCGCGGCGGACGGCGGTGGTCCGCCTGCCGGTGTGCGAGTCGTTGGCCTGACCAGAGCGGGCGCCTGGGCGGAATTGGCGGCGATTGCGCGGTCGCTGCTCGCGCCGGTCCCGGGCGAGGTGTCCGACGTGCAGGCGGCGACGCTTCCTACTGCGGGCATCACCGCGTTGCGGGCATTGGAGGTGGCGGGGCTGTTGCTCGCCAAGCGCGTGCTGATCACCGGCGCGACGGGTGGCGTCGGGCGGATCGCGGTCCAGCTCGCGCACGCCAGCGGTGCGCGCACCACCGCACTCGTCCGCGACGCGGCTGCGTCTAGTGCGTTGCTGCGCCGGCTCGGCGCGCAGGAGGTCGCCGAACGAATTGACGGCGACTTCGACGTGATCCTTGACGCGGTAGGCGGTACTACGTTCGGGCAGGCCATCGAGCACGTCGCGCCGCGGGGCATCGTCGTCAATATCGCGACGCAGACTCCCGACGAGACCGTCACGTTCCGCGCGGCGGGATTTGATCGAGCGCCCGGCGCGCGCATCTACACCCTGAACCAGTTCGACGAGACAGCCGCGCACGCAAGCGGGACGGCCGACCTGCGCCGCCTCTGCGCGCTAGTTGCTGACGGACGGCTCGATGGTCAGGTCGAACTGCAAGGTTCCTGGCGCGAGCCTGCGCCCGGGCTGGACGCTCTGCTGCAGCGCCGCATCGGCGGCAAGGTCGTGCTGCACGTCGACTGAGAAATCGGTTGTCCACCGCAGGGTCATCTGCTGCACTGGATTCGTGCGAGCCACGTTCATGTCCACCCAGACGGTTTTCGTCATCCAGGTAAGGGGCATGAACCACAGTGCGTATTCTGAACTTGGGAATCCTGGCGCACGTCGACGCCGGTAAGACCAGTCTGACCGAACGGCTCTTGCATCGCGCGGGCGTCATCGGCGAGATCGGCAGCGTCGATCGCGGCACCACCCAGACCGACTTCCTCGCGCTGGAGCGTCAGCGCGGCATCACCATCAAGTCGGCCGTCGTCTCCTTCGCGGTCGACGGCGTCACGGTCAACCTGATCGACACCCCCGGCCACCCGGACTTCATCGCCGAGGTCGAGCGGGTGTTGAACGTGCTCGACGGCGCGGTGCTTGTCCTTTCCGCGGTCGAGGGCGTGCAGCCGCAGACCCGCGTGCTGATGCGGACACTTCGGCGGCTCGGTCTCCCGACGTTGATCTTCGTGAACAAGATCGACCGCGGTGGCGCGCGGCGCGCGCATGTACTGCAGGACATCTCCGCGAGGCTCAGCCCGGACATCGTCGCGATGAACTCGGTCGACGGGCTGGGCACTCGCAGCGCCTCGGTCGTGCCGGCGCGCGATCTCGACGCGCGCTTGATCGGCTTGCTCCCCGGCAACGACGATGCGCTGCTGGCCGCGTACGTCGAGGGGCGCACAATCTCGCCTCGTCGCCTCCGGTGCGAGCTTGCCGCGCAGACGGCGCGCACGCTGGTGCATCCGGTGTTCTTCGGCTCCGCGATGACCGGCGCAGGCGTGGCTGAGCTCAGCGAAGGAATCACGGCCTTGCTGCCCACTGCCGAAGGCTCTCCGGACGGACCGGCATCCGGCACCGTGTTCAAGGTCGAGCGTGGACCGGCCGGCGAGAAGCTCGCCTACGTCCGCATGTTCTCCGGAACCGTGCGGGTGCGCGACCGGCTGGAGTGCGGTGCGTGCGAGCAGGGCAAGGTCACGGCGATCAGCGTTTTCGAGCAGGGCCGGACGGTGCGGAGCACCTCGGTGATCGCCGGGCAGATCGGCAAGCTGTCCGGCCTCGGCGGCGTGCAGGTCGGCGACTCGATCGGCGCAGGCGCGACGTCAGCCGGCAGTCGCTACTTCGCTCCGCCGTCGCTCGAGACGGTCGTCGTGCCGCGCCGGGCGGCAGACCGCGGCGCCGTGCAGGCTGCGCTTATTCAGCTCGTCGAGCAGGATCCGCTGATCAACCTCCGGCTGGACAACGTCCGGCACGAACTGTTGGTCTCGCTGTACGGCGAGGTGCAGAAGGAGGTCATTCAGGCGACTCTGGCCGATGACTTCGGCGTCGACGTCACGTTCCGCGACACGACGACGATATGCGTCGAGCGTCCAATCGGAATCGGCGAGGCCGTCGAGAAGATCGGCACCGAGCCCAACCCGTTCCTCGCGACGGTCGGACTGCGCGTCGAGCCCGCTCCGATCGGCAGCGGCGTGGAGTTCCGGCTCGGGGTCGAGCTCGGCTCGATGCCATTCGCGTTCTTCCGGGCGGTCGAGGAGACGGTCCACGAGACGCTGCACCAGGGCATCCACGGATGGCAGGTGACCGACTGCGTGGTCACGATGACGCATTCCGGTTACTACGCCCGGCAGAGCCATTCACACGGCACGTTCGACAAGAGCATGTCGAGTACCGCTGGCGACTTCCGCAACCTCACCCCGCTGGTGGTGATGGACGCGCTACAGCAGGCAGGCACTTGTGTGTACGAGCCGATTCATCGGTTCCACGTCGAGCTTCCCGCGGACGCGGTAGCGACCGCGTTGCGCGGCTTGGCCGAGCTACGGGCAGTGCCGCAAGCGCCATCGGTGCGCGGTTCGGCAGCTGTGCTGGACGGCGACATCCCGGCCGCACGGGTGCACGAGTTGCAGCAGCGACTGCCGACGATGACGCGCGGCGAGGGCGTTGCCGACACCGAGTTCGACCACTACGCGCCGGTGCGCGGCGTGATCGCCTCGCGTCCGCGGTCGGACCACAATCCGCTTAACCGCAGGGAGTACCTGCTGCACGTCGTGCGGCGAGTCGCCGCCGCGGGTCAGTGACCCGCTTCAACCCACCACGATCCGCGATCGGCGGTGACCTTCGCATCGAGCAGCAGGCGATCTCGCAAGATATGCACGCGTGGATCGCCTCGCCGCCGATGCCGAGGCCGTCGCGTCCGGCGGGGGTGTGGAACGGCGCCCGGAATGCGCGGCCATCAGCTCAAGCAGAGGTGCGTAGCCGCCGGTGGCCGCGGCTTCCTCCATGTGCGCGATCCGTGCCTCGGCGGACTCCCAATCGGCAATCTCGACGAGCAGGTCAGGTCATCGAGCACCTCGTAGCACGTGCTGCCGAGGAAACCGTGCTGACTGGGTCCTTGTGTTGCGATCATGCTTTCGAGCAGGCTCTTCAGCTCAGCCCGCCGACTGGCGGTTCTCATTCGCATGCATGGTGCCGCGCCGGGATGCCTTAGGGCAGGCTCTGCTGCTGTCGCCTCGCTCGCATGCACCCCGCCTACGCCTCGACGTAGACGGTCATCGGCTGGATAACCCCGTGTGCTTCTGCCTGGGCGGCTACCTCCGGAGGCGTCGAGGCCAGCAGCGTCGTGAGGGCGTCCAGGTCATCGACGTCGAACGCCACCCCGGCATGATTGCTGCCGTCCATGGCCACAAGGTCGGTGACGTTCGTGATGCCCGTGAAGGCCGCAGCGCGCTCGGCCTTACCCCCCAGCCAGCGCTCAACATCCTGCACGGCGTGGGTGATGACGATTCTTGGCATGTGCAGTCCTGTCAGCGTGGCTATTCGGAAAGGCCCGGGTTCTGATGGCCTATGAGGCGT
The DNA here is from genome assembly GCA_963748415.1 of uncultured Actinomycetota bacterium. Lineage (GTDB taxonomy): Bacteria > Actinomycetota > Actinomycetes > Mycobacteriales > Jatrophihabitantaceae > CAVVJA01. Next base: position 218,556 of record CAVVJA010000011.1, read on the forward strand.
GCCCAGGTCACTTTCGGAGTGGCGGTAACTCCTCCGGCCGACATGGCAGGGCCGAGGCGGGACTGCGTGAACCCGGCTTGCGCCTCTTGGGACTCCCAGACCTCGATCACGTAGGCGCCGCCGCCTTCTTTAACGCCCGCCAGGTGGGTGATAAGCCCTGCCGGCCACTGCCCGGCCCCGGTCTTAGGGTCAAGACCGAGCTGGGCGTTTACCTTCGCGTAGTCAGTCTCGTCGACTCCGTCGAATTCGAGCACGAGCAACTCGGCCATGGGTCCCCCCGTCGTCCTCGCGGGCTGGCATAACGCCCACCCGGAGCCGAACCTATTCCCGGGATCCGACCTCCACCAGACGCTCTTTCTGGCCTATTCGCCGCGATCCACTCAGATCGGCGAGACCAATGATTCCGCGCCACGGGCGCTGCACAAGATCGCGACCGGACTGTCCGGACACCGGCAGCTCCACGGGGATGGCCACGGGACCTGACGGAACGATCTGCGCAGTAGCGACGTCGCGCTTTCGACGCTGTCGTAGGCGGCCTCCCGAAATCCGGGCTTCCGTCCGGCACCGTGGTCTGCTTGTCCGCCACTGGCTGGTTCGCGATCGTACTGCGGGCCGGCACATACGCAGTCTGTGCGAGCGGCAAGAACCAACCGTCGCAAACAAGATCATTGCCAGGCCGAAGACAACAACAAGCGCAAGGAGCGTTCGGCTCGCCCATGACCCTTAACCGGAAACGGCCGAATACGTGGTGATCTGTGCATTCTCCAAGCGATGACGCGGGTCACCCGCCTGGCGAGCCGCCGCCTCTCCATCTCGCCGTAGTAGAAGTCCCCTGCGCCAGGCTCATTCCGGGCTCTTCGAACGACTTGCGCAGCTTCAGTAGCGCGTTTCCGGTTGCGCACGACGCGACGGCCCGTGGAAGGAGTCGACGCGTCCTCCGTCGTTGTCGAGTGCGTACCCGCCTCGCTGGCGGCGCGGGTGACCGAGGCGCTGACCATCCCGACCATGGGCATCGGCGCCGGCCTTTCCCCTCGCACCGCAGACATTGTGGCCCGGGTGCGGGCGAGCGTGGGTCTGGCGGATGCGGGTCCTTGCCTAGAGCGGGGCTCGCGATTTGCCCCAGTTTCTATGTGTCGTCGGGGTATTTCTCCGTTACGGCGGGCTTCGGCGGCTGTGGCCACAGTGATGGTGGGAGTTGGTTGACAGACTCTTGGATCGGCAGGAGCCTGCGGCACGCTCTTGATTCGGGGGATTGCTGTGGGCGCGCTTCGATCTCGGTAGAGTCGGCGGCCCGTCCGTGTGGGCTTTATCGGCCGGTGTGCCGCTCGCTGTGGTGGTGGTCGGGAAGTCCGTGACCGCCATCGCGGCGATCAGCGTGGTCAACGTGGCCGCCAAAAGCGAGCAGCGCGGTGTAAGCAGCCGCCTCGACGAGATCGGTGCGCGACCGGCCGTGCGCGGCGGGCACACCAGCTCTGCGGTGGCGATGATCAACCAGCGCATGACAGCTGACAGGGCCGGGGCGGGTAGGGGCTGGTCCGGTGTCGAGCGAGGGGGAGTTCGTCGTGGTGAGTCGTTGGTCATCGTGTCGTTGTTCGACCGGATCCTGACATGAGCCAGCCCGGGGGGGCCAGCCGGGATCGTTCGCGGGTGGTGGCGGTGGTCGCGGTGTGTGTTGCGGTCGTGGCGGTGTCGGCGGCCGTGGTCGCGTTGGTGTTCAACGGCACTCGCTCGTCGCCGGCGGTCGGGTCGGCGACGTTGGAGGCGGCCGCGTTGCCGGGCGCGGATGCGTTCACGCCGTCGGTCGCGAGTGGCGCCGCGGCCCCGCTGAAGGGCGCTGTCGTCGCGGAAGGCGCGGCGGTGCGCCGGTCGTTGCCGGCCGATGCGAGCACGCACGCCCGGGTCGCGAGTGGTACCGCACCGGGCCTGTACGGCGGCAGCGGTGACGTGCACGTGTGTGACCCGCAGCAGCTTGTGGCGTTCTTGAACGCGCATCAGGACAAGGCCGCGGCGTGGGCGCGGGTGCTCGGCATCGCCCCCACCGACATCGGCCGCTATGTCGCCACGCTGACTCCGGTGGTGCTCACCGGAGACACCCTGGTCGGCAATCACGGGTTCCGCGACGGTGCGGCGACCTCGCTGCTGTCGGTGCTGCAGGCCGGTACCGCGGTGCTGGTCGATGCCACCGGCACGCCGCGGGTCAAGTGCAACTGCGGCAACCCGCTGACCAGTCCGGAACTGATCAACCTGGCCAGCGCCCACACCCGCGGCGTGCCGTGGCCGGGGTACTCCCCGGCGGGGGTGACGGCGGTGCGCCCAGGGAAGGCGACCGGCACCCTACGGGTGGTGAACATCGCCACGGGCGTCATGTATGACCAGCCGGTCGCAGCATCGGCGAGCGGCTCTGGCTCAGGTGTGTGGGCCGCTGCCGAGACCGACCCGACGAACGCGCCGGGGCAGACCGTGATCGTGACCAGCGGCGACGGGCGCGTGTGGGGCCGGGCGGGGATCATCCCCAGCCCGGCTGTGCTCGCCTTGGGCTGGGGCAACGGCGTGTGGATTGCCGCGGCCGCGAAAGACGGGTCCGGCGGGCGGCTGAGCCCGGGGACTGACCTGCTGGAGAGTACAGATCTCAAGACGTGGACCGGCGTGGCGACGTTGCCGGACACCGTGGCCGGTCTCGGCTACGGCAACGGCCGGTGGGTCGCTGTCGGCAGTGAGGGAGCCGACGCCCGCACGGGCGTGGTCGACGGCAGCACCGACGGGTTGCATTGGGCGCGGGTCGCGACAATCAGGGGCACCGACTTCGAGTTCGGGCTGAGCTCGGTCGCGTACGGCGGCGGGCGGTGGATCGCCGCTTCCAGCGGCTTCGGCGCGCGCAGCGGCACACCCGGCGGTCCCCCCGTTCCGGGCGTGCTGCGGGTGTTCACAAGCACCGACGGGGTGCGCTGGCCCGCAGCCGGCGTCCGCATCGACGCCGCGTCCAACGGCAGGATCGGCTACGGCGCAGGGCACTGGATGGCCACTGCAGTAACCTATGACCCTGCTCTGGCCGGTGCCTTGGACCCGGTGTGCACCGTCGTTGACATCAGCGGTGACGGCGGCTCGTGGACCGCCACACCTGTCACCGGAGTGGGCCAGGGACTTGCGGTCGCGGCGTCGGCCTTCGGCAACGGGGAGTGGCTGGCAGCAGCCGAAACCAGGCCGGGCATCCAACGTCCGACCACCTTCCTTGCCAGCGGCGACGCGGCGACCTGGTCGCCGGTCGCGCATGTCCAGCAGACCGTCGAGGCGCTGGCCTTCGGTGGCCCGCCCGCCGCCGGGGCACCGGCGCCGAGCACCCCAGTTCCGCCGGTGAGCCCATCGGGCACCTCGACCACGTCGGGCCCGCTGCGCATCGTCACGGTGACGACACCCGACGGTCGGCGCTATCAGGTGTCCGTGCTTGCCCAAGACACGGTCGCCAACTGCGCAGCAAACGCCTACGGCAGCGCCATCATTAACTTCCTCAAACAGCATCCATGTGCGCGCGGCGCGACCCGGCTGCTGTTCACCGTCCCGCTCGGCGGGCGCACCGTGGCGCTGTCGGTGATCATCGTGGAGTTCGCGGGCACCCCCGCTGACCCGTACGTCTACAGCAGCCAATTCGCCCGGCTGGAAAACGAAAACGGCACTGGCAGTATCAACGACCTCCTCCTGGCCGGAACGCGACTACCGGGCTGGCCGACATCGATCCCGGCCGCCGAGGCGTTCCATGTCACCGGCGAGGACAACGGGCTGTGGATCTTCGACGCCTGGTACCTCACGGGCCCGACAACCACGCAAGCGCCCGAGCTGATCAACCTGGAAAACCAGCTCTTCCTACAGCCACTGACCGGCCACTGACCGACGAACACCAGATGACGAGCTACGTCGATCCCAGCATGGCTCCTACCCTCGCGCCGCGCTCTCTGCGGTCCGGGCCGGTCGCTCGTGGAGCCGATCGTGGCGGCAAACGTTGAGCCGTCACCACGTCGACACGAGGAATGCCACGACTGACCGCACCAGCGACGTCGAACAACGCGACCTGCCCTGCGTCGTGGCGACGACGGCCGAGGAATTCGTGGGACGACTGGCCACCGTCTCGGCCTACCTCAAGCTCTCCTCGCAGCAGCGTGCCGAGGCGCTGCGTCAGGTCCGCTCGGCGCTGCCCGACCAGGTCGACATCGACGCCACCGTGCAGTTGTCTCTCGCTCGACGGGTTGATGAATCGGTGAGCTGGGCGATGCGGTTGTCGTTGAGCAACTGTGACCGCAAACCGTTCGTCCATACCGGGCAGGCGGGTGAGCCCACCCCACGGAGTACCGCAACCGCTAAGGGGCGGGGCGGGTTGGAATCCCGGCGATGTCGTGGTGAGCTGAATGGGTGGGCGCGCGCCGGGTGAGTGTTCCGGCCGAGCGGCTGGCCCGGTGGCTCGACGGCTTTAGCGACCGTCACGGCCTAACGGTGGCCACGGTGAGCGCGACCGAGGTGCAGCTGATGGGCGCTGACGGCGCCCGCGCCTGGCTTGAAGTGCCGTTTCCGCCACTGCCTGCGATCGCGTCGGGGACGGACCCGCGCGAGATCTTGGTCGCGCACGCGGCGCGGTTGCGCACGGTCGGCGTGATACTCGTGCGTCGGCGCGGGCACGCGATTGGCCTATTCACTGGCAGCGACCTCGTTGCGTCCAAGGTCGACTCCGCGTACGTGCAGGGGTCCACCCGGGCCGGCGGCTGGTCACAGCAGCGTTACGCCCGTCGCCGGGCCAACCAAGCCATGGCGGCGTTCTCCGACGCGGCGGATACCGCCGTGCGTATCTTGCTGCCCCATGCCGCCCAGCTCGACGCGGTCATCTGCGGAGGCGACCGCACCGCAGTAGAAGCCGTCCTGGCGGACGCCCGGCTGCGCCCGCTCGCCGGCTTGCGCCGCGGTCCGTTCCTGTCCGTGCCCGACCCGCGGTTGCCGATCCTCCAGGCCACACCCGAACAGTTTCGTGCCGTTCGCGTCAGCCTTCAGCCCTGACTAGGCACGATCAGCTGCGCTCCCGTTCGCGGGCACGGCCCGGATCGGATGATCCTGGGCCGGGCCGGGAGTCGTGTGCCGATCAGTCGAACGTGGCGGCGAACATGCCGGGCTGGTAGGAACCGCCCTGCTGGTGCACGATCACCGCGAGCCGGTTGGCCGCGTTGATCAGGGCGACCAGGGAGACCAGCGCGGCGATCTGGTCGTCGTCGTAGTGCTTGCGTACCTGGGCCCAGGTCTCGTCGGACACGCCGTGGTGGGCGTCGGCGAGCCGGGTGCCCTCTTCGGCGAGCGCCAGCGCGGCCCGCTCGGCCTCGGTGAACACGGTGGACTCGCGCCAGGCGGCGACCAGGTTGAGCCGGACCGCGGTTTCACCGGCGGCCGCGGCCTCCTTGGTGTGCATGTCGATGCACCAACCGCAGCCGTTGATCTGGCTGGCGCGTAGCGACACCAGCTCCTGCGTGGACTTCGGCAGCGGCGACTGCTGGATCACCATGCTGGCGTTGGCGAACCGCTTGGCGAACTTGGCGGCGATCTCGTTGTCGAACATGTTGAATCGGGCGTCCATGGCTCCGTCCTCACTGGGGGAGTTGCGTGCCGCGCGGTCGTTCCGCGTGGCGTCTACGAACATGGAGATGCCGGCGACCCGATCCCTGTGACGGCGCGGTTATGTGATGTGCACGCTGACTCCGCGGAGGTGTCACACAACGGCGGGGTCCGGCGTCTTGTGTGTGACACAGTCGAGAGTGAACGAGGAGCCACCCATGGTCGGCACGTCGCAGACCGCGGCCGAAGATCGCGGCGGGAGCAGCGGCCAGGACGACCGCCCGGACCCCGCCACCGAGGCGTTCCTCGCCCACCGCAACCTGCTGTTCACCGTCGCCTACGAGATGCTCGGCTCGGCCGCCGATGCGGAGGACGTCCTGCAGGAGACCTGGCTGCGGTGGGCGGGCGTCGATCTCGGCACCGTGCGGGATCAGCGTGCCTACCTGGTCCGGATCACCACCCGCCAGGCACTCACCCGGCTGCGTACGCTCGGCCGCCGCAAGGAGTCCTACGTCGGCCCCTGGCTGCCCGAGCCGCTGCTCACCGCGCCCGACGTGGCCGAGGACGTCGAGCTGGCCGACAGCGTCTCGATGGCGATGCTGCTGGTGCTGGAGACGCTCGCGCCGACCGAGCGGGCGGTGTTCGTGCTGCGCGAGGTGTTCGACCTCGGGTACGACGAGATCGCCGAAGCCGTCGACAAGAGCCCGGCCGCGGTCCGCCAGATCGCGCACCGGGCACGAGCACACGTCGCGGCGCGCCGGCCGCGCGGGGTCGTTTCTCCGACCGAGACCCGAGACGCGCTCGATGCGTTCCAGCGGGCGGCCGAAACGGGCGATCTGCAGAGCCTGCTCGACATCCTCGCGCCGGATGTCGTCTTCCTGGGTGACGGTGGCGGCGTCAAGCAGGCCGTCCTGCGGCCCATCGTGGGGGCCGACAAGGTGGCCCGCCTGCTGGCCATCGGCCTGGGCAGGATCGCCGCCGCGGCGTCGCTGCAGCCGGCCCAGGTCAATGGTTACCCGGCGCTGATTCTCCGGCTCGACGGAGAGATCGACACCGTCGTCGCGGTGCGCATCGACGACGGCCTCATCACCGGGCTCTACGCCATGCGCAACCCTGAGAAGCTGTCGCACATGCAGCGGGAGACCGCCCTACGCCGCTGAGTCCCGGGGCCCTCGGAAACGAACAACACGACCGGCATCCCCACGCTCACATCAGGTCGTAACGACCCGTCATCGGCGTAATACTTACATTGATCTTGCTCGACGGACGCGCAAGAACCATCGATCGGTTCACATTGCGCCCGCCGCAAAGCCAAGCCGGTATGTACCAGACGGGGAGTGCGCGGCAGCTTCGGAAGCGGATCACTTCCAACGGAAGTGGCCGAAGATCCGGCCGAAGTTGTCAGAGTCCTTCTCGACGCGGTGCTGTAGAGGCTTGATGTCCCTGCGGTCGAGGAACCGAAGGACGCGCTTATTCAATTGTCCAGAGCCTTTGCCCGGAATCCGTAACATTTGCCGACATGACGTCGGCCTACGTCGTTCGCGCCGCAAGGACTGACGACCTCTCTGTAGTCCTGGGCGTACTCGCCGAAAACCGGCCCAATCGTCCTGACGGGTGGAGTGGGCAGGCAGTATCGCCGTCTGACCGACAGTGCGATGCGTGGCAGCGGGTGATGACAAGTCCCGATGTCACCGTCTACCTGGCACAGAAGATCGGCAAGGGCGTCGGCACAGCGTGCCTGTCAATCTTGCCGAATGTCACCTACGACGGCCGACCGACTGCCTTCATCGAGGCGGTAGTCGTCAAGTACGAGCACAGACGCCATGGCGTCGCTCAAATGCTGATCCGGCGCGCGCTGGACGACGCGCGGCGAGCAGCGTGTTTCAAGGTTCAGTTGGTCACCCACAAACGCCATGCCGACGATGGGGCCCATGACCTCTATCGGTCGATCGGGTTTGTGGCTGAAGCCGAAGGCTTCCGCCTTTACCTCGAAGATCGCTAGCCAGGGTGCGCGCCAGATCCGTCCGATCATCGGCGTGAGCGGGCATTCCGTAAGCGGAACGCTGACCGACGCCGTCGGCCGTCATGCACGCGACACAGGTACGGGGCCGAGTCATGTCGCGGCTGCCGCGCCCCGTCAGGTACCCCGATGTGGCGCACGCGGTCGTCGCCTCGACCGGAGGCCACCTCCACCAAGTCGCGCGATTCGCCATCTAAGGCGTACCCACCTGAGCGCCGCGTCAAGGCCCACTCCCCGCTAATCCGAACCGATCACCGATCAGCACCGCGTCAACGTCGCCCGGCCGAGCCCGGCATCCAGGGGTCATCGAACATGTCGCCTCGGTCGGCCCCGACGCACCCAGAGACTGATGCGCCAGCCTCCCGTCGTGGTCGACCCCGCCGGTCGGGCCGCGCAGCTCGAGACGGCTTGGCGCGCGTCGCCATAGTGCATCGAGCAGGGGCGGTCCAAGCCCGATGCGGGCCGGATCGGAGATGGAGGCTCGTGCTTGGCCGGCGCGTGGAAGCTCAGAACTGCAGCAGCTCGCGGACCTCAACGTGGCCGTAGGTTGGCAACCTGTTGGCCCACTCCAGGGCGGCGCCCATGTTGGGAAGATCCATGATGTAGAAGGCCTCGATCTGACGATCACCTTCGGCGAACGGTCGGCGTTCCACCGCCCCGTCGAGCCCGTGCCCAGCTATCGCGGTCTGAACGAGACGAGCGTCGGTCGAGGCCGGAGCAAGTGCACCGTTGAGTACGAACGCGCCGTTGGCCTTCACCTGTTCGTCGAAATCGACCCAGGCCTGCAAGTCGGACTCGTCGCCGCTTGCCGCATCTGCGTCGGCCCATATCAGCATCAAATAGCGCATGCTCAGACAGTAATTCGGAGGTCGGACATCGACCCGGATCGACGCAGCCGCGTTATGCCGACCCGCGCCCGACAGATTTATCCGGTCCGCTCTGCCTTCGGCGGTGGCGCCCCGCGTAGCCACGGATCGAGCGCGCGGATCGCAAGCAGATGCGGGCAACCTACTCGCCGGCGTCGATCGTGTGGGACACAGCAGAGGAGGCCGCCGGCCGGGATACGCGCGATTGACCCGAACCCGCGGATACACCCGCCAAGGCTTGCTCACCCGGAGAGCGCTCCTCGAACCGCCGGTTAGCGTCGATCACCACGACATGGCGCGACGACGGAAGGAGATTTGATGAAGGCGATCGTCCAGGAGCGGTTTGGCCCGCCGGACGTGCTGCGGCTGGTCGACACCGACCTACCCCGGGTCGGGGCCGACGACGTGCTGGTTCGGGTGCACGCCGCCGCGCTCAACCCGTACGACTGGCACATTATGCGCGGCGACCCTCTCGTAGCGCGGCTCATGGGAGGGGTGGGGCTGACCAGACCGAAGGCCCGGGTGGCCGGGATCGACGCGGCCGGACGGGTGGAGGCGGTCGGCGCGAATGTGCGCGAGCTGCAGCCAGGCGACGAGGTGCTCGGCTTCTGCCCGGGCGCATTCGCCGAGCACGCGCGCGCCGAGGCGGACAAGGTGGTGCCCAAGCCGGTGAGTCTGAGCTTCGAGCAGGCGGCGGCGGTCCCGATGGCGGGGACGACCGCGCTGCGGGCGATCCGGGACGTGGGTGCGGTGCGGGCCGGGCACCAGGTGCTGGTCAACGGTGCCGCCGGCGGCGTCGGCACCTACGCCGTGCAGATCGCGGCGGCGCTGGGAGCGCAGGTCACCGGGGTGTGCAGCACCGGCAACGTCGAGCTGGTGCGCTCGATCGGCGCCGCGCACGTCATCGATTACACGACGGAAGACTTCACGGACGGACGCGCGCGCTACGACGTGATCCTCGACAACGTCTGCAACCGGCCGCTGCGCCGGCTGCGCCGGGCATTGACCCCGACCGGGACCCTCGTGCTCAACGGCGGCGGCTCACCCGGCCGCGTGGTCGGGGCGGTCGGCGCCATTCTTCGGGCGGTCGTGATCAACGCTCTCGTGCGAGAGCGGCTGCGACTAGTCCCGCACGAACAGAAGCGGGAGAACCTGCTCACCCTCACCGGGCTCATCGAGGCCGGGAAACTTACACCGGTCCTCGACCGGACCTACCCGCTAGCCGACACGGCCGAGGGCCTGCGCCACCTGGAGCAGGGGCACGCACGCGGCAAGGTCGTCATCACCGTGGCCTGAGGCCGGCCACGCGCCCCGGAACCAGCGGGCGTCTTCGCACGTCCTTCTGCGGTTGGGCGCCGGTCTCGAGGCAGTCAGCGAGGTGGTCGACGAGCTGCGCCGTGACGTGATCGGCACCACAGCTAGCGCCGTGCGCGAGCGGCTGGCCGACTGAGTCGTCCGCACTGGCGCACTCGTGCGGCCGTTGGGTCGATGCTGCTGTGCCACCCCGGCCCGTATAAGGATCGGCCGCATCACTACGCATGGACGTAGTCAAGTGCGACGACAGCGATGGCCGCTAGTGCTTTCCGAATGCCCAACGTGTCGTGTCTCAAGTGCTTTCCGAATGCCCACGTGTCGTGTCTTCAGTGCGGAGACCAGATTCGACTCCAGCGAGCATGTGGGGCTCAATAACCTCGACTCGGGTCTTCATGCATGCCGCCTGCACAGGAACGATGAGCGGCAGGCCGATCGGGACCCCAACCGTGCCGCGGCGAACTGGCGCGGGTTGGCTGTCACCAACTCGTTGGCGCGGGCGCGCTATGGAACATGCACGCGGTCGCGTCGCCACGCAGTATCAGAGCCCTGTCATCAAGCATGAGCGATAGTTGGTAACAAGCTCTCCGCGGGGCAACTTCGCACCGAACCTTTCATAGGCATCTTCACGAACGCGGCGAGGACGGCCCAGCGAGCCACCCAGACGGCTCGGCGTGCGCCCCTCTGGCAACGTCGACCGTCTTCACGTCCTGCAGCTCCATCGTCATCTGGGCGGTCGGTGACGTCGGCTATGGCCGTCGTCCGAACCAGTCGAGCAGCCGATTCTGCGGTGAGGCGTCGGGAGGCAGCGTGCCGCTCGGACCTGCGCCATACGCCCTGAAGGCGAGCATCTCGTCCAAGTACGGCTCGACCACTTCTAATAGACCGACAGCAATTCGCGGATCAACAGTCTCGTCGAGCCGCGCGGCACGGAGGAGGTCCCACGCGTGGACCACCATGTCAACGAGACGAAGCCGCAAGTACGCAGCGGCGGGAATCTTGCCGTTCGGGCCCGCAACGAGCTGCCCGGGCGGCGTTGTGGCGAACGCCTGTGCTTGGCGTCGTGCTGACTCAACCACGGCAGCGACTGGACCATCACCGAGCTGATCGCCTGAGAGCATGGTCCGGGCCTCATCGCGATCAACGCCTGCCAGCAGAAGCGCCGTGAACCGGTTCCCAACCACAACGTGCTCAATCAACTCGCCTACCGAGACCTCCGACGGCGTCGGCCGCTCCCATGAGTCCGCTGGCAGTTGACGCACGACCCGTTCGAATTCCGCTGACGCTGCGTCGATCAACCCCACGTTCCGCAGGCTAGCGCTTGGGAGCTCGATTACCGGGCGGCGGCATACCCGACCCATCCGGCTCTCCGCCTGCCAGACCCACCCGTCAGCGGGCAGACCGCGGCGCCGCGTGCACGCGCTAGCAGCCTTGCTGACACCGGGAGCGCGGATTCCTCTAAGACCCGTCCGGATGATTGCCTGGCCAGGGTCACCGCCAGGAATCACATGCCCGAGATTGACGGGTAACGAGCGGCGGCAAACGTGAACTCCAGCGCCCTGATCGCTTGGTGACGGGCGCGGCGCTTACGAAAGATGACGTAGGTAGCGCTGCGGTGCCTGGAGGAAGGCGCGCCATGACAGACGAGGTCTGTGTCGTCGTAATTCACCGGCTGGATGCCGTCTTCGTCGAGCTGCGCCTACCGGATGACGCGGTAGTCGACAAGCAGATGGCCGGTCGGTGACGTCACGCATCGGATCGATTCGAGCCGAGTCGACGGCAACCCGTCAAGCAGTCTTCGTCCGCTGCCGACAATCCTCGGCGCGATCACCAGTCTGAGTTCGTCGACGACGTCCGCGGCAAGCAATACCTGGGCGACCGAGATACTGGCGTGGACGCCGACGTCGTCGCCGGGCCGGTACTTCAGATCTCGCACGAATTCGACCAGATCGCCGTCGACGACGGTCGCGTTGGCCCACTCCCGATCGAGTGGTGCAGAGGTCGCGACGTACTTCGCGACCCCGTTGATGAAGGTCGCGAATGGCTGGATCTCGCTGGCCGGCCAGAACCGAGCCCACTCGTCGTAGCTGCGCCGGCCGAGGATCACCGCGTCTTGCGTCGCGATCACAACGGCGAGGTTGGCGTCCATCGCGTCGTCCCAGTCGGTGATGAACTCATCCGGATCCTCGGCAACGCCGTCGAGAGACAACAACTCGTACACGACGATCTTTCGCACGTTCGACACCCCGGTTAACATCGACCCCGCTCAGCCGTCGGCTCGTGCAATCAAGCCGGTAGCACGATCAGCCGCGACGGCGTAACGATCCTGCCACGAGCCCCTACATCGGCCGGGACGGCTGGGAACTTGTATCGGTAGTGGGCACTACGAAGTACTTCAAGCGTCCTGTCAGTGATGTTGGATTCCGTTGCCCGCATAGAGTATCGAGCCAGAGCGGCTTCGCTGGTCGCGCGAAGCCCGGTCGATCGCTATTAGTCGGTCAGGTATTGCCTGTTGAGCACGGTCGTAACAGTCGTCAGGATTCCACAGGTCATTGGCCGGCGGCATGCAGGCGACCTCCACCGACAAGTTACAGATCGTCAGCCAGGGCGGAGGGACGGTGGACAGCGTCAACGCCGTGGAGCACGTCAGTCCCAACGGCAAAGAGTTCTTCTTCGACTTCGGGACCTGCCAGGGCTAGAACCGTCCGTCCGGTTGGCGTCGCCTGGTGGCGGAACCCACCGGCCGCCTGCGCCGCAATCAGAGGGTCCCGCCCGACCCGCCAATTTTCTCGATGGATGGCCGCTCTTACCGGGGAGAATTTCGATGGCTGGCCGGTGTCCCAAATGAGGCCGCAGCGTGGCGCACTTGTTGGTCCGCTCGACGGCGCGCCCCATGCACAAGCGGAGATACACGATCGCACGAGGCGACGGAGGCTCCGGGGTGCCCCACCTTCAGGCGGATCTTGACTACCGAGGATTCGCCTAGCTGGTGATTTGAGCTCGGTAACCTGCGCATCTCTCCAGCCCTGCAGTCCCACCGCGCCGCGATGACCGTCTGCACGCGGGCGTCGCTAGCCTCGACGCGAGGCAACGCACCGAGTTACTCATCTGCGCGTGGCGCCGCTGGCCGATGTCGCGTACATATTGGATGTGCGCGCTTCCGTGGGCGATCGGTTCCTGGGTCTATAGGAGCTCAACCACGCCGATGCTGTTCAAGCCCACCCTGATGTGTTGACCTCCCGGAACTTCGAGTTCTGGCTGCGTCTCGGTCTCCGACGGGCAGCCTTACCGACCCGTTTGTGCCGGACGCTCGGCATGGGGTACGGCTGTATCTGATTGTTCCAGCGGCCCGGCACGAAATTGTCCTGTGTACTAGGCAGAGGCTGCGCGTGGACGCGGACTCACAGGGTTGCCAATTCGCTCTGAGATGTGCACGCTGCCTCGATTCAGCGGGATCGCACAGACACATATGCCAGATGTAACTACACTGTCCCGGGCGGCTTTGTGGACTAATGTCGTGGTTTGTGGAGCAGCGAATTTTGGGACGGACAGGACGGCCGGTATCGATAGTTGGTCTGGGCACGTGGCAGCTTGGCGGAGACTGGGGCGACGTGACCGAGGCGGCAGCGTTGGCGGTGCTCGACGCTGCCGTCCAGGCTGGCGTTACGCTGATCGACACCGCGGACGTCTATGGCGACGGTCACAGCGAGCAGCGGATCGGCGAATTCCTTCGCGCAAATCGGGGCATCGATCTGTTCGTTGCGACCAAAATGGGCCGCCGCGCGCCCCTTGCTGCGGACCATTACACGTTAGAGAACTTTCGTCTCTGGACGGATCGGTCTCGTCGCAATCTAGGCGCCGAACGCTTGGACATGGTGCAACTGCACTGTCCGCCCGCCGAGGTGTACTCCGCGCCGCAGGTTTACGACGCGCTTGACGCCCTGGTTGCCGAACAACGGATCGCGGCCTACGGCATGAGTGTGGAAACCGTCGAGGAGGCTCTCACCGCGATCGCGCGCGGTGTTGCCAGCGTGCAGATTATTCTCAACGCCTTTCGGCAGAAACCACTGGAGAAAGTGCTGCCCGCCGCCATCGAGGCCGGCGTCGGCATCCTGGCCCGCGTGCCGCTTGCATCGGGACTGTTATCGGGCCGCTACACCCACGACACGCAGTTCGCCAGCAACGACCACCGTTCATACAATCGGCACGGCGAGGCGTTCGACGTGGGCGAAACGTTCAGCGGAGTTGACTTTGATACCGGGGTCGAGGCCGCGCGTGAATTCGCCGCGCTCGCTCCACGCGGGGTATCGCCTGCACAACTGGCGCTGCGCTGGATTGTTGACCAGCCAGGCGTCACAGCAGTTATCCCCGGCGCCCGTACCGCGCAGCAGGCTCGCGGCAATGCCACGGTAGATAAGTTGGGGTCCGCTTGACGCAGCTGTTCGAACAAGGATTACCGAGCTTTATGATCGACGTATTCGACCATCTGTGCACGCGCGCTGGTAGCGTGCACACCTCTCCGAATCAAGATTGGCTATTGCAGCGCGCCAAACTTCTACAGTGAACCTGGCCGCAGATTATGCGGGACTAACGCGGTGCTTGGCATATCCCTCTGGCAGCTCGTACTGCCTTTCGGTCAGGATGCCGACGTGGTGGGCTTTGTCCGACCACCAGAACTGAGGCCCACGGTCGGTCAGCTGCGGCCAAAACGTCTCGTGCTCCGCTAGCTGCACCCGTGGTACAGCCGTGTAGTCCTCGCCGTCCCTCATGCGGAGATGCCGCGCAGCGACCCACCCAGAACAGGGCAGCACCGTGCTACGTCCCATCTGCTTCAGCCGGATGACGTCCTCGTACCAGGTCACCAGCCCCCACCACTGACCGCGCGGGTCCTTGCCCCAGCTGTCAAGCTCGCCCCATAGGGCGGGATAGTCAGCTCGACAAACGGCCTCGCCGTCACGCACGCAGGCTATCGAACAGATGTTCGACTCACAAACCGCGTCCTCAGCTTCACTGTGAGCCCCAGGGCCCTTCGATACGGTCTGCGCCACAGCTGCACTGGCACCGCGGTCTGAATACACGTGTTGCACTCCACGCAGCTTTCGTCTATTCGCTTAATGCCGCTCCCCAACCACACCAAACCAACCCGACCGGCCCAGCGTCTGACTCGCCTGACACCCGTGTCCTACGGGTGCGTGGCGCATCGCTCACCCTCCTCGAGGCCGTGGGTGACGCTCAGGCCCACCTAGCAGCCGGCGCCTGCCATGCGCAGAGCGCCCATCCGCGGGCACAGCTCACTGCGTCCCCCGTTATCGGCCGTGGAGACACGGATGCGATGCGCGAGCGGGTCAAGCGTGATCATCTACATGCGAAATGCTGACGATCTCCCTTGCCTACCACGGTGAGGGTGCGGTCGCCCCCGTCGAGACCGAGGTTGCGCCGACAGGCCACTGGCATGACCTCACCACCCCGGGTTGACGCCGTTTGGTGGGTGCACCCGTCGACATGAACCGATCGAGGCCCGGTGCGCGTACTCGTGAAAGAAAGCTGATCGCGTGATGTCCGCTGCTGGCGCAAGCAGGTAATGCCCAAGCCGTGCGGACGAGGAATGGTGGCTGTCATGAGGACGGGACACAAGCACAAGCACCCCCTGGAAGAGGGGCTCGAGCACATCAATCCCATCAAGGCCCAGCTGTTGAACATCTTTGGCCCGGCCGACGGGCGGGGCAACCCCCTTGTCGGCACACAATACGACCCGGTTGTCCGGCAGAAAATCGAGACCGAGCGCCGCCATGAGCGTTGGTCGCGCCAGGAGGAACGACGCCACGCTCGGCGCGCAGCCAGATACTCAGGAGTTGGAGCCCCCTGGCGGCGAGGGCGGGGCACAGCTCGCCGACCAGCCCGGCTGGGGCGTCACTTATTGCCGGGCGGTTGATACAGACTGGGCCGACAGTCAGCGTCACGAGCGATGGGCTCACTTGCTGGCACCGAGCCACACCACTGGCAGACGCGTCGTTCGGCGCCCGTGATTCGTAGGCTCGCAGAACAATGTCGCGAGCGTCCAGTACGACGCCTAATCGCAAACCATCGTGCAACAACGCGACTGCTTTTGTGTGATCTCGCGGCCACCCGATAACCCGAGATCTCGCCGGCTTGATGTCGCATTCCATACTGGTGGCCCACGTCGCGCAATCGCGGCGAATAGCATCGGCAGAATGCCGATGGCATCACCAAGACCTAACCGACGGGGCGATGATCGGACTGAAGTGCCATCGAGAGATGCATCGCGCACACTGTGCCGGGTGTCGCCTACAACCGCGTTGCTCATCGCTGCGTGACTCCGCGACGCAGTGACATCGACATGTCCGGTCGATGAGCTGGATCATCGAAGCGCCAAATAACAATCCATCTGTGTTCGTCTTGATCTCTTCGACTGTGGCCTCAATGCTCATGATACGGATTGAGGATGGTTGGGGGCGTTGAAGTAGGCGTCGTAACCGATGACGCGCGGCTCGTTGGCGGCGACGAACTCGGCCAACTCGCGGATGGCGGTCTTGAGCTCGGCGAGCTTTCCTTCGCGAACGATCAAGCGGTCGACATATATCAAGGGAAGCTGCACGGCGCCCTCCGGGATCGACCCTGTCGGTTCATCATCCTCGACCCGGCCGCGGCGCCAACAGCTCGGTTGGGCTTCCTGGCCTGGCGGTTACCATCTGTCGGCGACTGCGGCGACGTTTCACATCGATAATCGTCGCGAGCGCCGATTGTGTTGCACGCTGGTGTGCCGGTGATGTTCTGGTGCACGGTTGTTATGAGCCCACTGGCGCGGTCGGAATCGGATCCGACATCCTGGCGAGTTCGGCCATCCGGGCCAAGCCCGGCCCGAGGTAGTTCCGAAGGCGTTGCACGCCCGCAGTCAGGTTGGCGTCACCTTCCTGTCCCGGGGCGATCCGCGCCGGGTTCAGGGGAACCCCGTCCGTCCATGCCTTGATGTCTGGCTCTGAACCGAACGCCATCGACGCCCGGGTGCCTAGCACCTGCATCCGCGCCCAGTCGGCGGGCGTGTTGGACAGGGGCGAGGGCGGGCACAATCGGTTCTTCTCCTCGTCGTCGTCGCGGGTGGCTTCCACGTACCCTGCCAGCGCCGCTGCAAAGCAGGGGAAGCCGGCCCGGATCGGCTGCAGGGTGATCGCTTCGGCGCCCCAGATCGGCACCAGAGGTGGGTACTGCAACCCGGATGCGGCGCAGTGCACGATCACGGCGTGCTTCGCAATCGCAACCTCGCCCTTGCTGAGCACCAACCGGGACGGTTCCGCGTGCTGGAGGTGCCCGAGCCGGACGACGGTTTCGATGGTGCGCAGCCGGTCGAGTTCCCACTGGGCCAGCGTCGGGGTCTTCGCCATCGTGGGCGTCACGGACCGGTCGATGCGCAGCATGATCCCGGCCGCCTCCAGGCGCAGGAACAGGTCATCCGCGGAGAGTGCCCGTGCCGCCGCCTCCATAGTGTGTGCCGCCATCCCGAGGAAGATAGCGGGGTTCGGTTGGACAACTGCGCGGTTGAGCATCCACGGCTCGCGGGGCCGCACCCAGCAGATCGCGCCGGGATCAACTCCGTTGTCCAGCAACCAGATACACGTGTCGGTCGCGGTCTTGCCCGAACCGACAACGACATACTGCGCGGGCGCCCCGGCCACGTTGACCAGCTCGTTGACGGGCACCACGCGCACTCCGTCCGCCACGTCGAACGGCGTCGGTGTGGTTGCCGGTATCTCGGGCGAGAGGTAGCGGGCGTCGACCACACGCGCCCCGCCGCGCACCTCGTAACGCTTCCCAGAGATCCGCGACACGAATCGGCCCTCGCCGAGGTAGTCACAGTTCGGGTAGAACGACACCTTCCCGGAGGCGAGCAGCCGCTCGCGCAGCACCCGGTCGTAGTACGCGCGGACCTCCGGCGCCGTCGCCCGCTCATGCAGGCCCGCTTCCGGACCGTCCTGCTGAATCCGCCCATCACCGAGCAGCGTCGATGCCACGCCGTAGAACGCCGATGCCTGGTGGAGGCGGACGAACGGGTACGCGTCCAGCCAATGCCCACCCGCACCCTGCCGACGGTCGACCATGACGGCGCTGACGTCGGCGTGGTCGATCAGCGCATCCGTGAACGCCATTCCCATGGCGCCAGCACCGATGACCACGTAGTCAGCGTCCAGCACACCCGTCACGCGCTCATGCTGACTGCGCCGCACAAGCGGGGTCAAGAGCAGCGCACCTGGGCGGGCGTGCCATCCAGCTGTCACGTTGACCTCGACTGGGACGCCATTGGTCACCATGTCGGAGACCGCGGGCCGAGCGACTGGTGGGCCAGGGCGGCCAGCTTCTCCGCTGCGGCGCCGGCGTTGACGTGGCACGTCACGCGGATTCCCACGCGGATATCGCGCGCTTTCTGGGGCGGGTACCCGTGCACGCATAGCGAGACGGGTCGCTCGTGCCATCGATCAACTACGCGCCGTGAGCGTTCCCGAGCTGCACCTCACATCGAAGATCGTCGCGAGCGGCGAATCCGGACGAGGAGGCTCGGATCGATTTTCGCGCGCCGATATGTGCCACCCAAGGACCGCGTCGGCGCTCGGGTGTCAACACAGCGCCGGTCAGATGACGCCATAGGTGGCGCCGAGCGTGAGATGCGGCGCGGCTTGCGGTGCCTCCGCAAGCGTTCGTCGACAGGGACTCGGCCGGCCTTCACCGTCGGACGACGGCCCGGGTGGCCGCCGCGGGCACGCCGATCGTGCTTCCGCGTCGCCGCGGTGGGAGGTCCCAGCAGCGCACCAGCGCGCCCGATCACGGGTCGGCCGCGCCTGTCGATCATTCACGTCGTGTGAGCGCTGACGAGCTGCACCTCACGCGGAACCATCACGGTGATCGCCGAATAGGGAGTGGGCTCTCGTGGCGGTTGAGTGATGCGATGCTGGGTAATATGCGCGCAGACGTGGAGGTGTCGCGGCTCAGGCGGGTTGGCCGACGGCTCGGCGTGCGGCTGCCACAACGGGGTTGCTGCCCTCTGACCAGGCGATCTCCCAGTAGTTGCCTTCCGGGTCGGCGAAGTAGGCGTCGCGGCCTTCGAAGAACTCCGCGTCGGTGGGTTCTTTGGTGAGGGTGGCGCCGGCCGCCCGTGCGTGTGCGGCGAGTTCATCGACCTGTGCGGCCTGTTCCACGGAGATGATCACGGAGGTTCGGATGCCGGGGCTGCTCGGCGCTGCTTGGGTGTGCGCGTCGCGGGCGAGCTGGTCGAGCGGAAACAGCGCGAGCAACGCACCACGAAGTTCGAAGACGATGAAGTCGTCCGAGTCGAGCACGATCGGCCAGCCCAGCTGCTGGTAGAAGCCGCGCTCCCGAGCCAGGTCGTGCACCCCGAGGGTGATGATGTTGGCCAGCGGTGGCTGCGAGGCCATGGCGAACTCCTTCGATTCTGCTGTTGTCACCGACCAGGGTTGCGCAGCCCGCTGACAACGCACGATCAGGCGGCTCGCGAACGTGGGCCTCGGCATCAGACGACGATGATCGACCGACCCTGGGGTGTCGATCAACGGCTACAGACCGACCAATTAGAGTGTCGGACTCGGCCGCGTGGGATGGTTCTGGGCGTACTGGTCGGCCAGGGCGCGCGGGGCGCAGGCCAGCCAGCCGTCGGTGAGCGCGTCCTGGAGCGCTTCGGGGCTGACCTTCCGCAGTTGGACGAGGACGGCGCTATACCCGTCGAAGTGCGGGATCGTGAAAAAGGCGTCGGGGTTCGCGGCGAGGACGGCTTCCTTGTCGTGCAGGTCCGCGGTGCGGATGGCGAGGATCGGTCCCACGGGTGGGGTCTGGTCGCCGAACCGCTTCAGGTCGGCCTTGCTGAACGGGCGTTCCCACGCGAACGCTTTGCCACCGATGGTCCAGGTCCGGTGACCGTGGCCGTGTTTGTCTTCGCCCTCCGCGACCTCGGGCAGTGCGCAGGCCACCCGAGCTACGTCGTTGAGCGTCGCCATCCCAGCACCGTAGTGCCGTGCTTGGCGGGGACCGTCATGGGGAGCGCGTCCGATGGGTGGAGCTACAACCTGCACTCCCACTCGATGGGTGAGTTCGCTGACAACGAAAATCAAGCCTTCGCCGACGCCCCAGGCAGGACCTGAGAAGGGGCCACCTCAGACGTGATCTTGCGTTGGCGACGCGAGGTGAACACCCGCAGCGTGCGGCTCACACTTGCTTGATCACGTAGATCGCGCCGACCGCTGTGGATGTTGTGATGCGGTGGGTTATGTGCGGCCAGGCCCGGCCAGGCCCGGCCAGCTGGTGTGCGCCGAAACGGTTCAGCTGCGGCGAGGACGGCCTGCGTGGCACGGTCTCCGACTCGTCTTGTTGGTATCCGCGTGGACAGGATCGGTGACGGGCATCCGCCGCGACGTTCGGTGCGTCGCAGGCTTCGGATCAGCCTCAGCCGACTGGGCCGGAGCATTTCGGGGGGTCTGAATGGTGGTCGTTGTATTGATGGACGGTCAATCGGCGCGACATGGCGCTACTGCGCTTTCGTGCGCCGCCGTACCCGCACCGGCAGCTGCTGCAGGCCGCGCACCATGAAGCTGGCGTTGTAGTGCAACGCTTCGGGCTGCAGGACGGTCAGCGATTCGACGTGGTCGGCGAGCACCTGGGTCGCGATGACGCCCTCCATGCGGGCGAGCGGATTGCCGATGCAGACGTGCATCCCGAGCCCGAACGCCAGGTGTTGACCGAGTCCTCGCGATCGGGATCGAAGCGCGCCGCGTCGGCAAAAACCGTCTCGTCGCGATTGGCCGAGGCGAAGGAGACCACCAATACCGAGCCGGCGGGGATCTCGACACCGGCGAGTTGGGTGTCGCGGTCGCGCGGCGAAACGCCGCCTGCGACGGTGTCGCCCACCGCAGTGCCTCTTCCACGATCGGCTTCGCCCTGCTCGGATCGGTGCGCACCCGCGCCGATTCGTCGGGCGTGGTGGCGAGCAGCCGGGCGATCTCGGTGATCAGCTTGCCGCTGGTCTCGTTGCCCGCGATGACCAGCTCGCGTAACAGGGTGAGCAGCTGCGCCAACGTGATCGGGTCCTCGCCGGGCCCCGGGGCATCGGCGGCCTGCACCAGCGTCGTGAGCAGGCCGTCCCGGGGATTGCGGCGCACGTCCTCGATCTCTGCGGCCATCGTCTGCTGGTAGTGCAGCAGCGTCCGCTCGTTGTCGATCCACGCCTGCCGGTCGGGCATGCCGCCGATCGACGCCGCCGCAGCCACCGACCAATGGCGGATGTCTGCGCGTCGCGACTCCGGCAGACCCAGCACCCGCGAGATCGCCCACACCGGCAACGGTTCGGCGAACTCCTTGAGAAAATCGATCTCCGCGCCGTCAGGGAGGGTGGCAGCGAGCTCTTCGGCCGTCTGCCGCACCAACGGCTCCATCCATGCCAGCGACCGGGCGGTGAACCCGCGCTGGACGAGCCTGCGCATCCTCGTGTGGTCGGGCGGGTCGTTGGTGCCCAGCGCCGGGACGTACGGCCAACCCTGTGAGCGGATCTTCGCGACCTCCTCGGCGACCTCCGCCGGGGGCTCGGTGCGCTTGTGGACCCGGGGGAAAAGCACTCGGCGTCGCGCAGCACCTCCCGGGCCGTCGCGGCATGCGTGACCAGATACCAACCGTGCCGAGGCAGATGATGAACGGCCCCGGACGCGCGCAACTGCTCGTACACCCGTTGCGGATCGGCCTGGAAACGCGGACCAAGTAAGTCCAGATTCTCCACCGACGCTACTTCTCTCATCCGCCGTCCTTCCTGTCGTCGCGCACACCCGCATGGCGATCAGTAACCGATGCGCAGCGTGAAGGACCCGTCGACGACGAGGTTCTGACCACTCACCCACGACGACATCGGGCTGGCGAAGAAGGCCACCACGTTGGCGACCTCGTCGGCGCGGCCGAACCGCCCCGAGGGATGCCGGGCCTTGTTCGCCTCGTAGTAATCCGGCTTTTTCTGCCGGATCCGATCCCACGAGCCGCCGTCGATGTAGATCGGGCCCGGCGATACGGCGTTCGCGCGGATGCCGTCGGGCCCCAGCTCCTTGGCCAGCTGGCTCATGTAGTTGACCACCGCCGCCTTCAGCGGGCCATAGCTCAGACCACCGCCGGGGTAGTAGTGGTTCTCAATCGCGGTGATCGTCCCGATCTGGACGATGCTGCCGGCCTCACTGCGCCGCAGGAACGGCACCGCCGCATCGACAAGCGTGACCGCGGACATCACGTCGACCTCGAAGTTGCGCCGCCACCCCTCCGGGGTGTGCGGGATGCCGCCCAAAGCACTCGCGTTCGACACGACCACGTCCACGCCGCCGAGACGATCGGCGTATTCCTGCACCCAGACGGCCAGCGCCGGATGATCGCTGGCGTCGACCGCGGCGCCGATCACCTCACCGTTCGGACCGAGCTCGCGGCAGGCCAGCTCAACGCCATCGGCGTTGCGGGCACAGATCGCGACCTGCATGCCCTCGGCGACGAGGCGCTCCACCACGGCCCGGCCGATCCCACGGCTGCCCGCCGTCACCAGGGCCTTCTTGCCGGCCAACCCCAAGTCCATCCGCCCGCCCCCACACCGGTGTGTGCATCATCTGATGTACACCAGATGATGCACACACCTGGTACGGTCCTGTCAATGCCTGCCCGCGGAGACCACGAGCAGCGACGCCGCGACGTCGCGCGCATCGCGGCCGACCTGATCGCGACCGGCGGCCTGGCCGCGGCCACCCACCGGCGCATCGCCGACGCCGGCGGGTGCAGCACCACCGTCGTGAGCCACTACTTCACCGACAAACGCGACCTGGTTGACGCCACCTACGCGGAGGTCGGCGACCGCGTCACCTCGCGTCTCGACACCGCTCTCGACTCCGCCGATCCCCTGCCGTCGGTCCTGGAGACGTTGCTACCGCTGGACGAGGACCGCGTCCGCGACTGGCGACTCCTGTTCACGTTCCTCGGCCTGGCCGCCACCGACGCCGAACTGGCCGCAGAGCAGCGCAACCGCGCCACCACGGCACGCATCCGCATCGAGCAAGCCATCGTCGCAGAACAGGAAGCGGGTCATGTAAGGACGGACATCGATGTCCAAGCCGCCGGGCGATTCCTGCTCGCCGTCGTCCTCGGCATCGGGATGCAGGCCCTCTTCGATCCAGCCGACTGGACCCAGGAGCACATCCGCACCACCCTGAACACGGCGCTCGCCGACCTCGGCCCGCCAGCGGACGCCGGCACGTGATGGGCAACCGTCGAGGCGTGCCGGCGGGTCGGAATTCCTCAACGAGCTCGCCGAGCATGATCAAGAACGCGGCATCGCGGTTTGGCTCGTTGAAGCTAAGCCCGGATCCACCGCGGGACGGTGAGTTGATCAATCAACTTGAGAGTTGATCTTCGTGTGGTGGTGGCTGGTGCTGGGCAGTGTCGTGGTGCCGGTCTGCCGGCTTGTCCGAGGTCCTTGGTCGTGGTGGTCGGTGGTGGTCGGGGTCAGCGGCGGTGCGGGATCGCGGTGATCGCGGCCAGGGCGGTGGTGAATGCCTCGGCCCAGGGCCAGTTCTCGGGTAGTCGTAGGCGTTGTCGACGGCCGCTGCGCACGAGCCGGCCGGGCATGGTGAACATCGCGCGGCGCAGGGTCGCGACGGTGGCCCGGTGCAGGCGGTCGCCGGTGAGCAGGCCGACGGCGTGGGCCAGGTTGTGGGCGATCACGGCGAGGGCGAGCCAGGCGGCATTGGCCATGAACCTCGATGACGGGAGGTGGGCCAGCCCGGCTGATTTCAACTCGGCGATGGACTGTTCCACGATCGCGTGGCGACGGTGGTCGGCCTCGATCTCGAGCCTGTCGCCGGGCCGGTCGGTGACGAAGGCGTGGTAGTCGAAGGTGGTGAACAGGGCCAGCTGTGAGCCGGGTGTCGGTCGGACGCGGCGCACGATCAACCGCACGTCCAGCGCGTGTTTGGTGCCGGCGAAGGCGGTGTAGCTGGTCTCGGCGACATCGGCGCCGGAGACCTCGGGCGTCGAGAGCCAGTACGGGATCGGCGTCCACGACGCCTCGGGAATCGCGTCGATCGCGGCCCGGATCTTCTTGTCCTGCCGGGCGGTGACCGACAACCGGACACCGAACTCTTCGCCGTGTGCAGCACGGCCTTGGAGTAGAACGCTGAGTCCGCGCGCACCGTCAACTGCCCGGTCGCACCGCTGCCGCGGGCCCGGCTGATCGTCTCGGTCAGGAAGCTCGGCGCGCCCCGCGCCGCGCCCGCCGCGCCGCCCCGCAGCCGACAGAACAGGACCTGCCCGGTCTCGGCGAGCGTGGCCAGTTGCGGGTGGTGGCCGCGGATGTTGGTGTAGCCGAACGCGGCGCCCTGCTTGCTGCGCCCGAACACCGGCACGATCGTGGAGTCCACGTCGATCGTCATCGGTGCCGACAGGTCGGCCGGGCCGGCTCCCGCCGCCCACAGCCGGGCCAGCAGCTCGCGGGAGACCGCGTCGAGTTGGCGCACGTTGTGCCACCGGAAATCCCGTAGCCAACTGCCGATCGTCGACGGCGCCCGTGACAGGTCGAACAGGTCCGGCAGCGCCCCGGCGCGCACCAGCGCGGTGTCATCGATGCTGTCCCCGCCGGCCAACATCGACCCGATCACCGTCATCGCCTTCGTGCCACCGTTCGCGCCATGCCGGGCCAACGGTGACACGCTCGTCGACCAGACCGGCCACGTCCGATGCGCTGCGCCACAACAGCCGCCGGCAGCAGCCCAGCGCACGGCAGCAGATTCGGCTCGTCGAAGCTGGCAGACACACCGGCAAGGTCATGAGATGCTCGCACCGAACGGGTGTCCTTCCCGAGTAACGACCTGGGGCCTTCAGCAAGCCCAATCGTCTTACCTGGAAGGACATCCGTCCGTTACGACGCGCCTACCAAACCAATCGGCGCGGTGGATCCGGGCTAAGGCAGTGCGGATAGGTGATAGTCCGTGGGCGCCACTATTCACGACGGTCGTCGAATCAAACTTCTTCACTGCGACGGTGGAGCGTGGGAAGCAGTCGGAGGCGGTCGGCAGTCTCGAAGAGTTCTGGGAACCGTTCGCCTCCGCTACTTCTGCCGACGCCGCACAGGCAGTGTTGTCCTCGTGGATGAAAGCTGGCCAGCGGCGTCGGCTCGGTCCTAACCACGTTGTACTAGAAGCGCCCGGCCCGTCGGTCAGTAGTATTCGCACCGTCGCCATCTACTCCGACGGCAGAGTCATGGTGCCTGCCTTTCGGCTCCTATGCTGGTCAGAACAGCGGCATAAGCATCGACTCGTTGACGACGCCCGAGTTCCGCGCAGAAGCCGATGCACTGTTCGGTTTCAAGGGCTCCGAAAGAGTGGCTCGAACGCAACCCGGATGGCTCACTCCAGCCACCGCTGATTCGCTGCTGAAGTTCTGCCTACGTGTGGCAGATGCATATGCTCAAGCGGCCGCGCTCGGCCAGACAGTCGCGGACAGGGTGCTGGCGCGACCGGGGCCGAACGAGCGGGTATCGGCGGCCTGAGGCGAGGATTCGCGATTTCGTCGACCGTGGATTCCTCGAGCATGTACAAGACGCCGCCGCCTTTGTGCGCGGAACGCCTATCGTGTCGCCACCACAACGATCTCCGCGATCGGGTACCACGACCCCGAATCGCTGCGGGTCTTACTTGCTGAGGTTAGGGAATTAGGCGAGGCCGGGCCGGCCATTCGTCGTTCGATCCGCTCGATGGCCGCGACCAACAACAGCACCGATGACAATCGAGCGGCGAACAAATCGGTGTGTCTTCGTTCGCATGCCGGGCGTGGATATCACCGAGCCGATCCTGCAGTCGACTCGGCGACCGTCAGAGCTGGCCAACGCAGGTCGGCTCGACCGTCAGAGTTCGGAGGGGGTTGATAGGCCGAGGCTGGTGTCGCATTGGCGGGTCCGAGGAAGATCCTGGGGTTTGAGGTAGCGGGTCGAGGCGGTGACCTGCGGTAGGACGCCGGTGGTGACGTTGGTTGACACGCTCGGCGCGGTACTGGTGATCTGGAAGCGGGTGATCTTGCTGAACTGGCAGTTCGCCGCCACGGATTCCACGCTGAACTCGATGGGTGGGGCGGGTGTCCCACGGCTGAGGTTGTCGAGCCCGCCGGCTCCGGTCGAACCCTCGACGAGGGTGATCGGGCCCCCGTTCTGGACATCCTTGTCTCTGTTTTGCGCGTGAAGATGCCCGGCGTTGGTCTGCCTGATCTGCCCCGGCAGCTCTTTTCTGATTTCGTCGATCGCCACGGGTTCGTGGCTGGCAAAGATGTCGAAGCGTTCCTGCCGCGAAACACCGGACAACGCGGCGTCGACGGCACGGCCTTCCAGGGCGTTCACGGTCGTCCCGTCGGCGGCCCCGAAATCGCCTCCGCCGCCATAGACTCGCGGATCTGGCATGGCCGCGATGCTCAACCCGTAGGCGAACATCAGTTGCGCACCGACCTGGAAGCCGCCCGATCCATCTGCTGTCTTGGTGCCGAGGACCGTCACGCCCGGTACTGAGCGCATAACACCGACAATGTCTGGTGAATCGTGGTTACCGGCCAGCCAGATCATCGGCGCGATCCTGGTCACGGCGCGAAGCTGGTCCAGGTAGGTGCGGGTCATCTCTGGTCGGGTGCCGAATTCGGCTTCGTCGCCGGTGTTGATGACCAGCTTGACGTCGAAGTTCCTCGCATACTGCGCGACAAGCGGATAGGTGCCTGCCAGGTGCATGTCCGAGATGAACATGACGTTGAATGCAGCGGCGGGCACATCCGCCTGCTCGATGCGCTGCTGCAGGCCGGTCTGGATAGCCGCCACTGCGCTGAGCACGTCGACGGCTTTGGCGTTCTGGGTGTAGTAGCTACGCAGTTGGTTGGGAAATAGCTGAAGGGCCGCCAGGGTGCCGGTCGATCGCGATTGACGAGGCCAGTGCGGTTCGTAGGTCACGGCACCGAAGACGGTGATCAGAGCAAAAACAGCCGATGCCGCGGCGAGTTGACGCAGCCGATGCCGCAGCTCGTGTTCACGTCGGGGCATGCCGCGTAGCTGCCGGATCGCCAGATTCACCGCAGCCGCTGCGCCCAGCCCCAGCAACGCGCCGATGAGCACGTCGCCGATCAGCCACGCGGTGATCGCGGGCAACTGGTCGACCAAGTCGGCACGAAGACTCTCGGCATACTGCTGCGGGTTCGACGATGCAGCCGAGGCTATCCGAACCAGATCCACGTTGACCGGAGTCACATGAACGCCGGCCGGGAGGCCATCGACCTGCGGGAAGACCCAGCTTCCGAATGTGGTGTCCGCGCTGAGCCCACGACGGGTCAGCAAGGTGCCCTGCACCAGAAAGTGAGCTCCACCCGCCACGGCGTGATACGGGAACAGCGTCAACATGGCGGCAGCGCCAGCGAGCGGCAGCACAATCCGTAGCGACCAGCGCACCACGAAGGCGACGACAGCCACCGCTGCGGTCCTGGGACGCTCGCGAAGCGTCATGACCATGACATCCAGGCGGGCGCGCAGCCATCCACCGACGCTCCGTGCCATGGTGATCACGATGAATCGAGTATGCCTCCCACCGGCCGTGCCCACCCGCGAGCAGCTCGCGCGGGTCAGCCACTGCGGGCGATCATCCGGTGCGTCAGCGGCGCGTCGTGCATCCAACCCAACCGTGCCATCGTCACCAGGATCATTGAGGACGGCTAGACGAAAGCGACACTCGCATCGCTCATCGACAGATCCGCAGGCCCAGCTACACGCGGACACCACCGGCGGGGAGAGCCGCTCGGGCGCCGCGCCGGTGCGATCGGGTCGTCTCACTGGCGGGTGAGTCACATGCTGAAACCGGGCCCCGGTGTACGAGTCTACGAGCATGACCCGTGCGGCTGACCCGCCCCGTCCTGCGCGTCACCGTGGGCAACCTCGGGTGGGATGGGTGCTGTGCTTCGTGGACCAGTACGGATGGCGCGCCTACGCGCTACCAGTTCTGGTCGCAATGACGATCGCGACGCTGCTTCAACCGGTCCGTGCCGCACAACGCGGCTCGGTAGGGAGCCAGCGACCAGCGGTTCCGTCCCAAGCCGATCAGCAACACGCCCACGCGGCGACACCGAGTGCCACCGGCACACACGCGGTCATGAACCTGCCCGCGTTGACCGATTCCACGCAGAGCCTCGGTAATACCGTGCCGAAGCTGGTGCTGGTCAGCATCCGCGAACAGCACGCATGGATGTGCGAACGCAACGAGCAGGCCTACTCCACCACCGCCGCCACCACCGGGGCCGTCAGCCGCAATAATGGCACGCCCTCCGGGTCCTGGCCGGCGCAGGCCAAGCAAACCAACCACTATCTCACCGGCCCGGGCTACCGAGAGTTCGTGCATTACTGGTTGCCGCTCAACGGCGACTTCGGGTTGCACGATGCCCCGTGGCAGACCATGCCCTTCGGATCTCCCCACTACGAAACCCTCGGCTCGCACGGCTGTATCCACCTCCCAGCCTGGGCGATGGCATGGCTTTACTACTGGGCGCAAGTCGGCACAACCGTCACCGTTCAACACTGACGCCGTGCGATGGCGTCCGCGAGCGCCGTGCGATGGCGTCCGCGAGCGTGAACGCGGATGGACGGTTGCTTGCGGCGAAGTCCACCACGGCTCCCCTTGCGATAAGGGCGGTTGACGAAACGGTCTCGGGGGGAAGCCCCTCCTCGATGCCACAACCACCGATGTCGCGTGCCGGCCGTCTTGATGTGCCTCGTTGTTCAGGAGTACCTGCCCGGGGAACAATGCGATCGTGTCCTCTACGCCGGTTTCGAGCACCGAGGGGCGGCTGACCCTGCGCGAGGTCGCGCGTCGGGGGAGCACTCGCGCCACCGTCGCGCGACCCTGCCCGAGGTCGCGCGTCGGGGGAGCACCCGCGCCACCGTCGCGGTCGAGACACCAGACCTCGAACCCTTGCTAACCCATACCTTCCCGATCGAGCGAGCAGCAGAGGCCTACGCGCTCGTCAACGCACAACCACCCGATCTCGTTCAGTGCCTGCTCAGCTATGAGGACGTCGTCCGATGAGATGCGCAGTCAACCCCGCTGCAATGAGCCCCGCTGCCAGGGGCATCTTGACCTGCGGCGGCTCCCGCCTCTCGCCAACGGGCTGCAAATCCTGGGGCGACGTCGGCTCTGCTGTCCATCCATTCTCGTCGACCGACCGATCGAGAAGTCGACCGGCCCGACGACGTCGAAGCTTGACGAGCGCGTCGCACTGCGCCGAATGGACCCGCCGCCACCGCTGATCACGCACCCTGGAGGGCTTGTTGTACCAGCTCAGCGCCAACCTCGAATGGCTCTTCACCGAGGCCGGAGCGATCCCGCACCGGATCCATGCCGCCGCCGCCGCCGGGCTACCAGCCGTCGAGATCTGGACCTGGCGGGACAAGGACCTGGACGGCATCGAGGACGCGCTCGGCGACACAGATGTCCTGCTGTAGACGATGTGCACCGAGCCGATGGGGCAGCTGGTCGACCCGAACACGCACGGCATCTTCCTTGACGGCCTTGAAGATTCCATCGCCGTGGCTGCACGACTCAACTGCCCCTATCTTGTCGTCACCGCAGGCGACACCCGCTCCGGGGTACGCCGCGAGGACCAGCGCGCGGCCATCGTCGAAGCATTGCGGCACGCCGACGAGATACTCACCGGCCGCGCGGTCACTCTGCTGCTCGAAAACCTCAACTCTCGTGTTGACCACCCCGGGACCTTCCTTGACAGCACAACCGAGGTAATCCGCATCCTCCACGAAACGGCCTCCCCCTTTATCAAACTGCTGTTCGACGCCTACCACGCCAGCGTGATGAACGAGGACGCGCGGCACATCCTCGACACCGCCGGCGACCTGCTTGCTCATATTCAGATCGCAGACACGCCGGGCCGCCACGAACCCGGATCCGGAACGATCGATTGGCCGGCCGAGCTCGCAACGTTTCACGGCCTCGGCTACACCGGACGCCTCGGGCTCGAATACCAACCAACCGTGCCCACGCTAGACAGCCTTAAGATCATCCAGCGGCTGACCAGCGCTCGCAAACCCGCAGATCAGCCCACGGCGTCGACCCGACAACCATGATCACCGTCGACCGCCGTGCGCGAGCCGCCACGCCGACGCCGGCGCAGGCCTGTCAACAAGCCGACCACGGTGTGCACTGGGATTTCGCCAACTTCTCCGGCGGCAAAGTCGACTTCACCAGCGCAGTGTTCTCCGGCGGCAACGTCGAGGCATTTTGCGCCTTCCTGTAAGGGCGTCGCCGCCGCGCAGTGACCGCTTATACGAACCGCTGGACGAAGTCGAGCGCCGTCTGGGCGACCTCGCGCCAGCCGTGGTCGATCGTGAGGGAGTGGCCTCGGTTCGGCATCTTCACGATCTCCGTCACTCCGGGGTTGCGCCGCTGCCGCTTGTAGGCGGCGTTCGCGATCGCCCAGGGCACCGTGTGGTCCTTCTCGCCGTCGATGATCAGCAGGGGACCGCGGCTGGGGTTCTTCGTGTTCACCTTCGCCTCCGTCCACGGGTTGAGGTTCGCGTTGCCCATCTGCACGAGAGCGATCCCGGAGCCGGCAACGTGGGACGTGTCGTAAAGCTGCTTCGCCTCCTTCTCGTCCAGCGCGTTCGCCCAGCTGTACTTGAACTGGTCGAACGTGAGCGTGATCGCGCGACCGCGCGTGCGCGGGTTGACCAGGAACGGGCCCACCCCCTTCAGCACGGAGACCGGCAGCGGCAGAACACCGCGGAAGACCCCCGGGTCGATCGCCACCGTGGCCGCCGAGAGGCCCCGACCCGCAACGATCTGCGCCAGCAAGCCCCCGGTCGAATGCCCCATTACCGCTGGTTTCTTGTCCAAGGCATTGATGATCTCGCTGGTGTGATCGGCGACCTGCTTCAAGGTCTTCTTGGCGAGGACGTCCGGGTTCGCCCGGGCCTCTTCCACCGATTCCGGATCGCCTGGCCAGTCCGGCGTCAGCGGCGCGTAGCCCGCTTGTTTGAAGAAGTCCGCCCAGTTGGCCCAGCTGCTCGGCAGCAGCCAGAGGCCATGGATGAAGACCACGGGCCTGTCGCCAGCGGCGTTGGCCGCCTCGATCTCCCGGTTCTCCCGCTCGGAAATTGACGCCATGCCGAACCGCCTTTCGGTCGGGTGAAAGTCAACCCGACCCGACCCTAGCCTCGGGTTTTCACGCCTGAATTCGTGACACGGCCTCGGATAGCACCAAGGTGCCTGTCCTGTAAGGGAAAATTCGGCTTGCGACAGTCGAAGTTTCCGAGCAGGGAGGCACCTGGTGAGTGAAGCGTAACCGGCGTTGCAGGCGGGTCAAGGTCAGTGCCGACGGCGAGGGGTTCGTGTCGCGAGCCGGAGTGGCGCTGCTGCGTGAATTGACGATCGACACCGGTCTCGCTGACGGCTGGACGGCCGCGCTGCTCGACACGTACAAGGCGTTCCCGACGGTCATCTTCCGGGTCGGGTGTTGGCCGATCTGGCGGTCGTGATCGCCGACGGCGGTGACGCGCTGGCACATCTTGCGACGTTGCGTGATCAGGAGAAGTTGTTCGGCGTCGGTTGCCTCCGACCCACCGCGTGGCGCTGCGTGGAGCGGGGTCGACGAGGCGCACTTGCAGCGGCTGCGGTCGGTCCGCGCTGGGGCGCGGGAACGGGCCTGGGCTGCTGGCGCCGGGTCTGACGTTGGCTCGACGGGTTGGTCATCGACATCGACGCGACGATCACGATTGCGCACAGCGAGAAGGAGAACGCAGCGAAGACGTGGAAGAAGACGTTCGGGTTCCATCCATTGCTGGCGTATCTGGACGGCCGGCGGTGTCCGGCGGTGAAGGGCTGGCCGGCATCCTGCGGCCCGGGAACGCGGGCACGAACACAACGGCCGACCACGTCGAGATCCTCGGCATGGCCTTGGCTGCGCTGCCTGACTACGCCCGGCCCGGCCCGGTGAGCCGGACTCCCCGCAGGTGCTCATCCGCACCGACGCGGCCGGCGCGACCTACGGTTTCGCCGCCACCTGCCGCGAGGCCGGGTGTCGGGTTCTCTTTCGGCTACGCCCTCGACGAGCACGCCCAAGCGGCGATCGGGCAACTGTCGGAGGCGGCGTGGACGCGGCCTATCGACATCGACGGCGACCCGCGCAACGGTGCCTGGGTGGCCGAGCTGACCGGACTGCTGGGCCTGGCGAAATGGCCCGAGGGATCGCGGGTAATCGTGCGCCGCGAACGGCCGCACCCCGGCGCGCAGCTGCGCTTCACCGACGCCGACGGGCACCGCTTCACCGCCTTCATCACCGACACGCCACCTTCGGCGGCCCGGGTATCAGCACGCCGACCTGGAAGTACGGCACCGTGCCCACGCCCGGGTCGAGGACCGCATCCGCTGCGGCAAGGCGACAGGAATGCGGAACCTGCCCTGCCGCGCCTATGAGCAGAACAAGGTCTGGCTCGAACTCGCCCTCACCGCCGCGGATCTCCTCACCTGGACCCAAGCGCTGTGCCTGGACGGCGAACTGGCCCGCTGCGAACCAGCAGCACTGCGCTACCGACTGCTGCACGTGGCCGCGCGACTTGTCCGTACCGGCCGCAGCTGGCACCTCAAGATCGACCGCAACTGGCCTTGGGCCACCCACCTCGCCACCGCCTTCGCGCGTCTCCGCGCCGCACCCTCGCCAGCCTGAACCGATATCCCCGTCCCTACCACCCAAGGAACCGGACAGGCCGGCAAGACCGGCAGATCAATCCTGCACACCGAGACGCGCCACATCTAAAGATCAACTACGCCAACTCGTTGATCGACTCCCGCGTCGCATGAAGGATCGAGGCTAGGTTATAAGTCGCTGTGCCGGGAGCATGGAATCACTCATCTCGCTTCGAGACCGTCGCGTAGGGGAACCCAACTCGGACAGCCACAGCCGTCCCGCACGAGGCGCCTCAATCGGCGCACCCGCCGGGGCGGAAACGCTTGCCGTGCAAGGGATCCCGGACCTTCAACACCAAAGGCACGAGGCAGGCGAGTTTCGCGAATGGCCCGCCCGATGAAATGCCCGCAGACGGGGGCTAACTGCAACACTGGGGCGGCGCCCCCGAACTCCTGATCTGGTTGGATAACGCGCGCTCGGTGAGCGACTGCCGCGTGTACCAGATCGAGACCTTCTTTGCTGTCAAGCTGTTGGTGGCCTGCTCTTGTGCCGGGGATCGTGGCCGGTGCGCGCCGGCGTCAATGCCGTCTTGCCCGCGCCCGCGGCGCGGGCCCGGGCGGGGCTCGACGTGGACGCCGGCTGCGCTCCGGCTGGTTGGGCGCCTAGCAGGAGCAGGCCGGGAGGTGAGCGTTGCTTGCTTGCCGGCCGCGGTCCTAAAGTTGGTGCTGGCCCGGGAGTGGCTGTTCCGAAGAGCCGGTCTATCGGGGTGTGAGTCGGCCACGCCAGAGACAGCGTCGTTCCCCGGTTGCCCTCCCAGGTCCTTGCCGCTGCGGGTGTCGTGTCGGCGCGTGTCCTCGATCATCCGCTGGTGGAGCGTGTCGCTGATTCTGCGTTTCAGCGCGCGGAGCGCGGCCCTTGCGACCCATCCGTTCGGTGATCTTGCGCTGGTAGTAGGCGCGGCCTTCGCTGCCGGGGCGGCTGATCTGGTTACCGCGGCCATGTGGATGGCGTGGTTGAGTTGCCGGTTGCCGCGGCGGGAGAGCCGGTGGATGACCCGGTCGCTGGAGGAAGACCTCGATGGGGACGGTGCCGTTGTAGGAGGCGAATCGGTCGCGGGTGGGGAAGCGGCGGGCGTCGCGAACGTAGCCGAGCACCGTGCCGGCGACGATCGGCCCGACGCCGTAGATGCTGGTGATCGAGGTTCCGGACGCGGCCACCGCCTGCGCGGTGCGGCGTTTGGCGTCCCGGCGCTGCTGATAAGATCACCCGTGTATCACCGTTATACGAGCCGCTTGCGGCGAGGTGATCTTCGATCACCCGTACAACGCCAAATAACGTGCACCGTTTTGGCGTCCGTTACATCCGCGGCCGACGCCGTTCTGTCCGCCGCATGTTCCCTCCCGCGGTGACGGGGCGCGGCGGAATCCCTCGCCCGCCGCTCAGGTTGTCGATGAGGTGACTGCCTCGATCCCGGAAGATTTGCGCGATCTGCTCGACCGACCGTTGTTCGCCGCGCTCGGCACCGTTCGCCCCGACAACACGGTGCAGGTCAACCCGATGTGGTTCGACTTCAACGGTAAGTACGTCAAGTTCACGCACACCACGTACCGTGCGAAGTTTCGTAACCTGCAGCGCAACCCGTCGATGAGCGTGCTCATCGTCGATCCGGACGACCCGATGCGCTACATCGAGTTGCGCGGCGAGCTGGTGAAGGTTGAGCCGGATGCGACGGGCGACTTCTACGTGCACCTCGGCCGCCGCTAC
Organism: uncultured Actinomycetota bacterium; assembly: GCA_963748415.1. GTDB lineage: Bacteria > Actinomycetota > Actinomycetes > Mycobacteriales > Jatrophihabitantaceae > CAVVJA01. The sequence continues at coordinate 252,837 of CAVVJA010000011.1, forward strand.
GGCAATCCAGATCAGCAGCCGCCGCCCGATTCGGCAGACCGCGTGATCCTGCACATGAGCGTCGAGAGGGTCGGCCGCCATTAAGAGGATTGCGGCATCTCCTCGTGGCTGGCCGCCTTATCGGGACAGGCGTCGACACCCGTTCACATTGGCCATAGAGCAACGCCGAACGGGTCCGGCGCACTACTCTCACTGTGACGCTGCGTGAGCGTAGTTCAGCGCCCGCTCATGTTGAAGATCATCACGATCGCCGAATCGGGGCGCGGTCTGTTACGTCATTCGGCTGAGCGCCGACTGTTATGTGCGGCCGAGCGGATTTCGTACACGCTCGAAGGGCTGGCCGCTGGGCCGTGGCGGGCGGGTCCGGCTGGTCACCCGAAGCGGCGCAGTCCGGCCACACGTCCTCCGTCAATGGCTTTCCTGACCAGTTCAGCGATTCGGGCATTGAGCAGCTTCAGCCGATCCGGTGCCTCGGCCCGCAACAGCGGTTTGAATGCGTCTACTTATCCGAGTAGGGAGTCGGTAGCGGCGGCATCTTGCAGCGCTTTATCGAGCGGAAGGCACAGCAGTTTCTTTCGGGAAGGTCGTGAGCCCGGGTTCCCGCACAGCCGAGTTGAATCGAAGGAACCTGACTGCTATTTCATGCAGTAGCGCAATGTCCAGCAGTTGTGCAAGCTCACTTGCCTCCCTGAAGAAATGGGACGGGATCACGACCCGGCCATTCTTCGAGTTGCGTGGCGCAGACGTGTGCCCCGGAGCCCCCGCGGCCGACAGTCCGGCCCGCCGGCACGCGCCGACCGGACCTGGGCTATCGCCAGAAACGATCCGCGGTGATCGTTGATCTCGTTATGAAACGCCCGCCGACGGGGCTAGCGAAGACTCAGGTATCCTGGCTGGCGGCCGCCGGCAAGGATTGCGAGCCGTCCGGTGGCAGCCGGAGGGTCGCGATAATTGCGTCCGCTGCTACGGCCGGCACATGCACGGCTGTGATCCGCTCGGCCCAACTGAACCAGTACCACCAGTTATCGGCGCTGCTGTCGGGTGCGGCGATAATGTCCGCCCATACGGCGCGGTTGTGTGGATCTTGCACCAACAGGGACGCGAACCGGCGGCCCGGGGGGTTGATGTACGCGGTCCAGCCGCAGGCGCGCATCTGCGCTGCGAGTACATCCAGGTAGGCAATCGCGTCGCCCGCCTCGCCGAAGTCGGCGTTGCGGGCTTCTGCCGCGACGAGTGGGCGCCGCGATTCGGCCGCGTCGAGGCGGCCGTGCTGCTCGAGGTCGACCGGGAGCGCCGCGACGGCGGCGCCGACGCACCGGCCTGTCGTTCTGCTCATGCCTGCCTCCCAGGTCGGGATTAGCTGTGCCGACTGGGATTCGGCGCGTCGCCGGCCTCGGGTGGGCGGCTGGCAGGTTCACGTCACCCGGGCCATCCCTGGCGCCCGCGGCTACGAACCACCGGACATGTCAGCCGCGGGAAGTTGGCGTGAACGATCAGCCCGGCGTGACGATCGGCCCGACACCGAGTACGAGCGGGCGCACAAGTAGCCGTCGCCTGTCAATCCAGTGGTGCGGCAGCCGCGCTTCATCGGCCCGAGCGTTCTGAACGAGCATCCGCCGCACGCCACAACCGATTTCAAGATCGAACTGTGCCAACTGCTGACGCCAGACAGGCCCCGCCGGAACACGCATCAAGAGGCCGCCGCCAGGCCAGCGCGGGAGAGATCGCCCACGATGCAGGTGAAATTCGCCGCTCACCGCACCGGCCACGTCGATCGATGATGCCAGACCTGGCTGTGCCATCTCCCGCTGAAGCACGGACACGAGGGCGGTGGCCGGACTTGGCAGGACCCACCCGTCGAATCGGGGTAATGCTCGGCGTCATGAAGCGCACCACCGAGTGCTTCGGTGCGGTCGTTGAGCCCGACCAGTCCGGACCCGCGGCGGGGTTCGACCCTTCCAACGCGGCCCGTCGTGGACACCGCCAGCACGTCCCGAGTTATGCGGCACGTGTCGGCGGTGCTATTGGAAGGCTCACCCCGTCGTTATGGGCGGCTGAACTTGCTGCGCCGGACGTCGGATGCGAACTTGGCGGTCGACCTGCGCACGTTATAGCGCGGGCGTGTCGGAACCCGACCAGACGATCGGATGGTCGATAAGGTTCGCGCCGACGCCTTCGAGTTCGACGACCACGTCGATGCCGAGGTCGCCGAGCGGTCCGGCGGGTCCGATTCCGGAACGCGCGAGGATTGCAGGGCTGGCGTACGCGCCGCGGCGGAGCACGATCAGATCTGCGTTGATGACCTCGCCGGTGGCCAGCTGTATGCCGGTTGCGCGTCCGTTCGACAGTTCGACCCGGTCGACCGTTGCGCCGCTGCGGATCGTCAGATTTGGACGTGCCCGCGCCACCGGGAGATATGTCAGAGCCGTGCTCATCCGAACGCCGTCCCGCGCGTTTCGCGGAGTTGGGCCGACGCCGCCTACGGCTGCCGGACCGTTATGGTCGGCCACGTAAGGGTGACCGACCTCGACGGCGGCAGCGATGAAGGCGGACCGAACGTGGTTGAGCTCCTCCGGCGGATGGCGCCGGATGGGGACCGGTCCGTCGCATCCGTGGTATTCACCGACGAAGTCAATGTCTGTCTCAAGCCGATTGAAGTAGGGCAGTACCTCTTCGAAGCTCCAACCAGGGTTACCCAACGCGACCCAGCCATCGAAGTCAGCCGGCCAGCCCCGCACGGCGAAACACCCGTTCGTCGCTGAGCAGCCGCCCACGAGACGTGCCCGAGGCAGCGACGCAACCTGGCCAAGGCTGTCACGCTCGGCGAGGTAGCCCCAATCGTGGCTCAACGTCGGTTGTGAAGCGTCCGCAATGTCGTCCGGAAGCTCACTCAGCGTCGAGTAGTCCGGACCCGCCTCGACCAACAGCACCGTACGGGCCGTGTCCTCGCTCAGCCGCGACGCCAGGACACATCCGGCCGAACCAGCACCAACGTCAACGGCCATCCGCGCTCCTGAGTTGGAGGTGCTCGGCGCGCGATCTGGGCTGTTCTGACCGCATTCACACGACACCTGCCCGAGGACTGAGTGACTTGCCACCAAGCCAGAAACGAATCACTCGCGTCTATCGCGACCTGGCCAATAACGTACCTGTCGCACCGCCGGGGGGCGACCTCTCGACGCAGCCGCAGAAGGCCCAACTATTCATCGGTGTCGCTGCCGCAGTTGCATCCGTCGCCGTCATCTCGGGCGGCAACCTCGACCGAGCATTGCTCGCCGAGCTGGTCAGCCAGCCACGCTAAGCCGGAACCTGTGGACGAGTAGCTGATCTCGGTCGGTCGGGCTGCGGGGCGCGCCAGCGTGCGCTGCTAGCGGGAATGATGGCTATTCGGCGAGTGTCGCCAGCGTCCGCACGGGTGCGTCGAGGATCGAGAAGTGTCCGTGGCCGGGATGGATCTGGAGTTGTGCGCCCGGTATCGCCTCGGCGAATCGGCGGGCGTGCTGGAGCGGGACGGTGGTATCGGCGTCCCCGTGGTGGATCGACGTCGGTACCATGATGGACTCGATCTCGAAACCCCAGGGCCGGGTCAGCACCCGCAGATCTTGCCCGACTCCCCAGCTGCCGCGGTGCAGCGCTCGCAGGTAGTTGGTGAGGAAAGCCTCGCGCACGTCCGGCTGTGCGAGCGCGCGCCGGTCGATGTCGGGCATCTCGCTTGTAGCCAGGCGAAGGAACAGCCCTGGTTCCCGGCGCGCCACTGTGGCGAGGCGGCCCAGAAACCAGCCGCCGAAGGCCGGAGCGTGTCTGGCCACACGCAAGGACGTGCGCTGCCCGGCCGCCATCCCGCGGGTGGGCCAGGTAGGCGGCCCAAGTGGCGAGATAAGCAGCAGGCTTCGGACGCGGTGGGGCATCTCGGCCGCGCAGGCCGCCGCGAACGCTCCGCCCCCCGAGACGCCGAGTAGCGCCACCGAGCCGACGTCCAACGCGTCCAGGACCAGGATCGCTTCCGCAACCCAGTCCACGACCCGGTCCAGCCGACGGGCGTTGGTGCCGCCTATGCCGGGGCGATCCGGGGCTATGAGACGCAGTCCGAACTCGTGGGCTGCGCCCGCGAAGCTGTGCGCGGACAGCCGGGAATCGGCCAACCCGTGGCAGAACAGAACCGGAGTCGCACCCGGTTCACCGACCACCTCAACCGCGATGACACCGCCGTCGGCCCGACGCAGCTCCACCCCCATATCGTCTCCCGTGACCTTGATCTGCGCGCTGCCTAGCCTTGGAAAGACCGGCAGCGCGACCGCCCGAACCACCTGCAGCCCGAGGAAGGCGACGTGCCGCCGCTGATCGAAAGCCACCTCTCGCGACAGTGTGCGCACGTTTTGCTCACCGAGCGAGGCCGAGTTTCGTATGGTCGTACCCGGAGCGCAGACCGGGCAAGCCGCAGCGGATCCGGACCAACATCGCCGTGGTGTTCGTCGGCGGTGAGGCTCAGAAGCAGGCACTCTTGCTGGGCGAGCCCGAGGCCTTATTCACCATGCCCGGCGGCGACGGCTCGCCTCTGGTCACGCTGCCGGTGGCGCAGGTGGACGTCGCGCGTTTGACGGAGCTCGTGACCAACGCATGGCGGATGCCGGTCCCCGGACGCGCTCGTCGGTGACGTCGACGAGGCCGACCCACGTGTCGGACGCAGATCACAGCTGACCGAGACGACCATCGGACAGCCCACCAGCGCAGACTTCCTCATTTGTGGGCTCGAAACGCGAAGATCAACGGCGGGCAGCCGTCCAGAACGGCCGTTCGTGAGGTCAAGCGTTGAGCTGCGTCGGGATGGCACGTTCGCTGGTGGACAGGAGATCACGGACGGCTCGTGATGAGTTCTTCGTGGTGACGCCGGCTGGGTTGGCGGTCAAGCGTCAGTTTGACGGTGCGGATCACGAGCCAGCAGTGCCTCCAGCTGGGTTAACGGCCCGATCTTGATCGTGCCCACGCTGGGCAGCGCGTTCAGGAGTGTTCAAGAATTGCGTGGGCGGCGTTGTGGCCGGCAATGCCGCTGACCGCGCCGCCTCGACGGGCGCCGCTGCCGCAGATGAGTAGGCGCGGTTCGTCCGTGGCGACCCCCCAGCGATCGTCTAGCTCAGCGCTGTTGTCCGCCCACGGCCATTGAAGATCACCGTGGAAGATGTTGCCGCCGGGCAGCCCAAGCTCCCGTTCGAGTTCGACCGGCGTGTGCGCCTCGAGGCAGGGCGCGCCGTCGGCGTTGACGGCCAGGCAATCGGCGATCGGCTCGGCGAGGCAGTCGTCGAGTGCGGCGAGGGCACGTCGCATCGCCTCGTTCTTGCGTGCGTCGTGGTCATCGGCAAAGAGCCGGGCGGGCACGTGGAGGCCGAACATGCTCAGCGTGTGCCAGCCCGCTGCGACCAGGTCAGGGGCAAGGATTGACGGGTCCGTCACGGTGTGGCAGTAGACTTCGCCCGGCTGTGGGTCGGCGAGCGCGCCCCCATCGACGGCACGAAACGCAGTCTCGAGCTGCTCGTAGCCCTCGGCAATGTGGAAGGTACCGCCGAACGCGGCCCGGGGGTCAATGCCAGAGCGCAGCCGGGGCAGCCGCCGCAGCACCATGTTGATCTTCAACTGGCTGCCCTCAACCGATGCCGGCTCGCTGCCGCGCAAGCGCGACAAACTCTTCGGTGCGACGTTGGCGAGAATAAACCGGCCCGACGCGCCCCGCTCGACGCCGTCCGCGTCGTGCCAGTGCACCTCGCCGGTCACCGCATCGAGTCCGGTCACTTCGGCACGCACGCGCACTTCGGCTCCCGCGTCGCGTGCCGCCTGCTCGAACGCGGCGGCGACGGCTCCCATGCCGCCGACCGGCACTGCCCACTCGCCGGTGCCGTTGCCGATCACGTGGTACAAGAACGTGCGGTTCTGCAAAAGCGACGGGTCGTGGGCGCAGGTGTGCGTGCCGATCAGCGCGTCAGTCAATACCACCCCGCGCACGACATCATTCGCGAACCGCTGCTCGATCGTGGCGCCGAGTGGCTGCTCGAACACATCAGCCCAAACCGACCTGCCGGCCGCGTCGGCGACCGCCGTCTGCAATTCTTCTCGGTCGGGAAGCGGGTCAAGCAATGTCGGCGCGACCACCTCTGCTACCGCGCGCAGCTGCCCGTAGAACTCCCGCCACGCAGCAAACTCCGCGCCCGATCCGGTCAGCCGGCCGAACGAATCAGCCGTGGCCGGCCCTACCTCACGCTCCACCAGCAACCCGTCCTCGCCGACCGGTGTATACGACGCCGTCTGCCGCGACCGGATGACCAGGTTCAGTCCAAGGTCACGCACGATCCGGTCCGGTAGCAAGCTGACCAGATATGAGTAGCGCGATATCCGCGCATCGACCCCCGGAAACGGCGACGCCCTCGCCACCGCCCCACCGAGACTGTCATTTCGCTCGAGGACAAGCACCGACCGGCCGGCCCGGCCCAGGTAGGCAGCGGCAACCAGACCGTTATGGCCCCCACCGATCACGATCACGTCATACCCCGCGCGTGCGCCGCTCACCGACTCACGCTACACGGATGGCACACACCGGCCTTAGCGACTCGAGGGATCCAGTTCCCGCAACGCGCCGTGACAGACGGCATCCAGATGTGCGCATTTCGAGATCACTCACGCCGTCCATATCGGCTGATACACGGGTATTGAGCAGGCCGGTTGGGGTAGAAATCATCTCCGCTCCCGCACCGGACGACGGTTGGTCAGGTCTTGATCGATCCCGCGTATATCCCGCGAGTTTCGGAGCGGAGCATCAATTCGATTATCTTGGAAACCTCACGGGTTCGATCTAGCGACTTTTGTAGATGTATATCCCGAACATGTTGGCGAGGAATCCGGCGGAGTGCGCGGGCTGCCAGCACCGAGCCGACGGTTCTGCGGACAGTCCGCATTGCGGCTCGGCGCCTGCACAGAGCGCGAGAGTTTCCCAACAATAGCCTGGGAATTCCCTTGTGGCGGGTGTTGGATTCGAACCAGCGTAGGCTGAGCCGACGGGTTTCACAGACCGTCGGGTCCCAGGCTACGGAGGCCCTTTGTTTGCTGGGCTGGAAGCCTCGGACGTGGGCTTGTAACTCATTCTGATCCCGCGAATATCCCGCGACTCAGGGAATAGCTACCGTCGGCTGCCGGCAAACAGTTGTTAGGCGCTGTGCAGGACGCCACTGTTCCACCTCCATCTATGCAAGATGCGCGGGTCGAGTCCGCCCCGACCGCAACGTACCGGTCACGGGACGCGCTAGTGCCCGGTCGTACCGTCCATCGGTGGGGTGGCGCAGCGCGTCGACGCATCGCGACCGGTAATGCCGTCGTATTGAGCGCGTTGCTGATTCGGTGCGCATTTCTCGACGCGAGGATGGTAGGGCAGGGACGTTGTTATGCGCGTTGGCGACTCCGAGGGTTTTGGTGCGGGACTCGCCCATGCCGGGGCGACCGCAGCGCTGCGACGCCGCGATCGTCTTGGCATGGGTGCGGCTGGCGCCGGTTACGCTGGTGGCACAGCCACCGGCGTTAGCCGCGGACTGCCGCGGACGTCTGCAGGCCCAGCGGGCGGTCCGCGAACGCCTGGTCGCCGTCGACCTCCCAGCAGGTGTTGACGCTGGCATCGCCCATTGTCTCGTCGACGTATCCCTGGATGTCGGTCACCGAGTCGGAGTCCCATAGGCAGATGGCCTGTGATCCGTCACGGCTCGGGTAGAACTGCAGTCCTGTCGTCCCGGCCGGCGCGCCCTCGTTCTTGATCAGCTTCATGCCACGCTCGAACGCGCTGGGTGGGTTGGTGAAGCGGTGGTGGACGATCACGTACATGAGGGGCCCCTTTCCTGAACTGGATTGACGAACGTGACCGTAGGCCGGCGGGCCGGCACGGGGCTTCCGCAGGATCAGCCAAATTCGCCTGGACCCCGTGCTTATTTTTGACCACGGGTCAGAGCAGGTTGTGTTGGTGCGCAAATGCGCTTGCCGCGGTGCGCGACGGTGCGTCGATCTTGGCCAGGATGTTCTGCACGTGACGTGCGACGGTGTGCTCGCTGATCACAAGGTCCGCGGCGATCTCTCGATTGCTCCTGCCGGCGGCAACCAGGCGCAGCACCTGCACCTCTCGGTCTGTCAGCCCGTATGCCGTTCGGGCGGACCGCAGTGCGTCGACCCGCTCGACGTCCGGCTTGGCGCCGAGTTCGGTGAAGGCGGCGTGGGCGGCGTCGAGTTCGAACAGGGCCGTGTCCTCGTCGCCGAGTGCCCGGCAGGCGAGCCCGATGAGTACGCGCACCCGCGCCACCTCGTACGGCGCGTCCAATCCGAGCCACAGGCCGAACGCCGGCCGTAGCGCCATGAGGGCGCCCGCGGAGTCCCCTGCGGACAACTTGACCGACCCGACCGCATACCCCGCCTGGGCGTGGAGCACCTCGGTGCGCTGAGACTGCGCTATCTGGTCGAGTTCGCGGGACGCTGCCGCGGCATCGTCCAGCTCACCGTTGGCCAACATGATGAGCACGAATGCCGGTAACAGTCGCGCTGGCCGCGCTGCTCGACGGCTGCCTCCGGCATGAGAGCGGCAGAGATGCTGGCTCAGGCCCTGCTACGCACTACCCCTCGAGACGGTTTCTTCGCGACAATTAGCGATTCAATGAGGCGAGCCGGCCAACAGCTGACGGCTACTGGCTCGGCGGCTTGGCCTGAAATTCGGGACGGGGCGCCCGCGCCGGGTTGTCGGCGCGCCAGGTGTCCCAATTCCAGTCCTTGACGAACTCCTGGGCGGCGGCCATGCCGTTGTCGAACAGCTTCAGCTTTGCTTCGTTGGTGAGGTGGAAGTCCGTGCCGGAGTAGCCGGTCGTATCCACGAAGACGGTGCGGCTCGCGTAGTACGGATCGTCGACATGCAAGCTGTCGCGCGCGTTCAGCGTTGTCGTCAGCAGGGATCGAGCGAGGTCCACCGGGCTGGCGTTGGGCGACCAGTGGGCTTGGCTGATCTGCTCGCGCGCAGACAGCTTCACGCCGAGTGTAGGCCAGCGGGGATTGTTGACGCGGTCGAAGATGTCGATCGGGTAGTTCGACAGCATCCCGCCGTCGGTGCACAGCACGTAGCCCTTACCGGCCGAGTTGTCGCGGCTGGCGCGCAGATGTAGCGGCCGGAAGAAGAAGGGAATGGAGGCCGAGGCGCGAATCGCGTCGGCGACCGGCTGGGTGTCCGGGTCTAGGCCGAGCTGGTTCTTGTAATCCCATGGCAGGCGCAGCTCGCGGCCGCGCGAGACATCTGAGACGACGACCACCAGCTTGTATTGCTGCTCCGGCGGCAGCACAGGATCGGGTCGGGCGAGGTCTTTCCAGGTATGGACGTTGTGCTCGGCCAAGGTCTCCGTGATCCAGCTGTGCAGGACGTCGCCGACGAACAGGCCCTCATGGAAGAGCAGCCCGATCCCCTCGCCGAGCAACTTGAAATGCTTGAACAACGTGGATTCGTCTTCGAAGGTGGAGAAGTCCTCCGCGAGCATCAACTGTCTTCAACTCGTCAACGGCGTAACCGGCGGCGAGGAAGCTCGCCACGATCGCACCCGCAGACGTCCCTGCAATGCGTTCAAACTCGTATGGGTCGTCCTTCCATTCGACCATCGCCGTGACCGCGCCGAGCAGCCCGGTGCCTTTGACTCCGCCACCCTCGAGCACGAGGTCAGCCTTCGCCATAATGAACCCTCCTCCGGCTCTCAATCCGTCAGAACCCTAGAGGTATAGGTCGGTCGCCTTGATAGCCTCGCACACCCGGATAGGCATCCCAGTCGATATCATATGTGCCGCCCACGACCTACCAAACCCCATCAATTGGGGTGAGTCCCCTGCTCGCGGCTGCGGCTCTGCAAACAACGGCAACTATTTGGGCCGGATATCCCAGCATCGATTCGTCGCCTATAGCTTGCTAATCGAGGACGTGACCATTGGTCGGTCGGGCCACTGAGTATCTCGTCGCCGCAAACGGGGCCTAGTTTCACGAGTCAGAAATAGCCTGCTCGTGGACCTGGTCGTCGCTGTCGGGCTAGAGCGGCCGAAGCTCCCGAAGTCCCCTCCCCCGCTGCGGCCGGATGCGCATATTGCGCCGCATTTCACCTTGTGCCAGGCTCAAACCGTCCCTCCTCGTCGCAGTCCCCGACGTGCTTCGGCCTGATCGCACGCCGAGAGCGCGGAAGGAAGTGATGGACAGAACGCTTCGTTCCAGCGGCGGCAAATGCGCGGTCGTGACGACGATGCCGCGTTTCAGGGTCGAGGGATTCTTCGCCGCCGCCACATCCCGTCTGGAGGCGGTCGAATGAGACGAACGCTAGTGACATCAGCCGCGGCCCTCCTACTCGTCTGGGTGACCGCGGTGGCTGTGCCATCACCGGCCGCTGCGGCGCCGGCGTCCAACGGGGGAAGCGTTGAGAAGCTCCTCTGTAATGAGGGCAGCCCGATCTGCGCCGAATCAGCCGATGCGCTCGGCTACGAAGGCCGGTACACGGGTCATGACGAGCCGTCGCTGCTCTTCTACTCCGATACGCCGGGCTCGGGCAACAACCAGGGGTATCGACTAGTCGTGCCGCAGGATCCGCCGGTGCTCCCGAGACAGGATGGGACAGGAGGTACGTTCAACTTCCAGGATCGGATCGCTTTCTGGTTCGGCATGGACCTCTGTGACAACCAGTCGGCACCGGAGTTCACCCACGATCCGTGCGCGCCGAACAGCGACACCAACATCTTCGACGGCGCTGACCCGACCAAGGCCGACTACATCGGCCGCCACCCGGGGACGGCTTTCCTGGAGTTGCAGTTCTATCCGCCAGGGTGGGTTCCGTTCCAGAACGCCATTAGCTGCGACGCCACGAAATGGTGCGCGGCCATGGCGATCTTCAGCTTCAACCGCAACCAGAACACCGGCGTCGACAACAACGCCGCCTGCCTGAGCACGGTGGGCGTCGAGCCAGCGAACTTCGCGTTCATCACCAAGAGCGGCACGCCGCAGGCACCGCCGAGCCCGCTCGGTCAAACGCTGGCGTCGTTCACACCCGACGCCACAAAAGACCTGTTCATGAACGCTGGTGATCCGCTGAACATCTCCGTCCACGACTCGGCCGACGGTCTCGTGACCGAGATCCACGACCTCGCCAGCGGCGAGTCGGGATCGATGACGGCGAGCGTCGCCAACGGTTTCGCCCAGATCAACTACGCTCCGACCGCCTCGACATGCACGCAGACGCCGTACGCATTCCATCCGATGTACTCCACGTCGAGTGAGCACACTCGGGTCCCCTGGGCGGCCCACTCCTATAACGTCGCCTTCTCCGACGAGATCGGTCACTTCGAGTACTGCAACCGCGCGAACCCGCAGGGCAGTTGCGTGAACCCAGGCGTCAACGACCAGAAGAAGGACGCAGACGACACCGGTTGCTTCAACCCCGACCAATCGCTGCGGATCCAGGTCGGTGGCTGCACCGCGACCGACAACGACTTCGACGGAGTCTCCTACCAGAAGACGTGGCCGGGCTCCTTAACGGATCCCGCGAGGGACGCCGCCCTCAACCCCCGGTCAATTCTGTTCTCGAGTCCGACATTCAACGGCGGGCTCAACTACAGTCGCGTCGGCTTCGAGGCGGACCTGCCGCGGATCGAGGCGGCCGACTTCGGTGGCATTTGTAACCGCGACACTGGGGCCGGATGCTCGAACCCGCCGCCGGGCTCGAATTTCTATCCGTTCTTCAGCACCCGGAGTGACAACGCAGTCGGCTGCTTCTGGCAGCTCGGCGGAGCCAACATCCCGGGGACGACGAACACCTTCGGCGGTAACTCCTCCGCCGAGTTCGGTCCGCTGCTGTTCCTCGATTACCCCGGACCGGGGTTCACACCGATCCACCGCACCAACGACTTCAGACAAATCTTGCCCAGCAACCCCTGCCCGAGGTCATAGCCGATCACGACGAGAGGGCGAGGACGCGCGAACGCGCCCTCGCCCTCTTTGCTCTGGCCTACTGCGGGTGCTCGCTGCGCTCGCCGGTGCCCTGGCCGCGGCGCCCCCAGCCGACGTGCAGCGGCACGACGTCGTCGTCACGTCGAAGCAGGCTGTGAGACCAGTTCGGTAATCGCCTCGAACACGTCATCATCAGCGACCCCGTCCTCCGCGTCGGCGGGCTGCCGAGCGCAAACCTTCTGGATGACCTCGAGTGATGCTCCGCCGCGGATGACGGACAGCCGCTGAAACACCGACCTGGCTCACCATGCTTAAGGCGGAGCGGAAACGCCTAGTGGCAGATGTAGATCCTTCAGCGCAGTCCGGCCTCGCTGCCGTTGAGGCCGAGCTAACGCGACTGAGCGAAGAGATCACCGCGGCCGGCGCCGCGGCGAAAACCGACTCCAACGCTTCCGTGCTGTCTTCGTCAGGAATTTGCCGACGGCAAGATCGTCGAGGACACCTCGTACTGGGAGGATTCCCGCGCGCCTCTCATTGGGGGACAAGTCCTCGTATTGACGGAGGCTGGAGGTCGCCGGCGTGGTCGGAGCCCGCAAAGCTGCGCCTGGCCTCGAGGTCGCCAGGTGAACAGTCGACAGAGAGCGCTTCACCCGAGCGTGTGCCCCGCTGCCGGGCCTGGCGGAGCACCTCGCAGTGCGTCGACACACTCCCAATGAAAGTTTCGGGCAAGATCACCGGCACTGTCACGGCCAAGATCCATCCCGCATATATCCCGCGAATTCCGGATCCGGCGTCGATCTCGACGATCTTGCATGATTCACCCGTAGACGCTCTTCAGCCCGTTTCACATGGTATGCCCTGGATATTTGCGGCAAAAGGACCGCGGGCCGCGCCACCCCCGAGCCGCAGCAGCGGTTCTGTGGACCGTTCTATTTGCGGCTCGGTACCCCCGGAAAGTGCGAGACTTTTCCCAACAATAGCTGGGAATTCTCTTGTGGCGGGTGTTGGGTTCGAACCAACGTCGGCTGAGCCGACGGTTTTGCAGACCGCCGGGCCCCAAATGCCGAAGGTCCCTTATTCATTGGGCTAGACGCCTCCGGCGTGATCTTGAAACTCGTTCCGATCCCGCCTATATCCCATGACCTCGGGCCTGCACAATCCTTCGTTCAACCGGCCGATGATCAGTCCGACGGTGTTTAATGCCGCCGAATCGGCATGCGATCACCGGCAACACCTCCAATTCGGTTCTGTCGCGCACGGCCGAACCGCGCGGACACTCGCCTCCCAGGGACAGGCAGGTGCCGCACGCGCACCGACCCGGCATCCCGTGCCGTCAGCTGGCAGCGCTGACTCTTCAGGCCGTCACGTCGGGCCACGCGCTGACCGAGCTCCCCGACGTCGGACGCCGGTACCCGAGGCATAGACTTTCACCTACGGAGATCCGGCCCGGAAGTGTTGCGCCGGGCGCCCTTGCAGATGCTAGTGAAAGAGGCCCCACGTATGCGGCCGAGCCGTCTCGTGGGTTAAGTGATAGAGCCGCGCGAAACGTCCGCTCATCAGCGCCTGGTCGGCAAAGTGGATGAGATCATCAGCACGGAATCAAGAGGTGTCCTTCCCGCCGCCGCAGCTTGGCCGAAGACCACGACTGACCGCCAATTGCCAGCTGTGCCTGCCGGCGGGCAGCTTCGGGGCGCTACTGCTGACCCGAGCACGGCCAACGCGAAGCGGGCGCGCGAGGCGGGCGCGCGAGGCGGAACGGCGGCCTGACTGGTACCGCGTTGTCGCCTCAGGTGCCGTGGTCAACCCGCTGCTCACAGCGGCGGACGCCGCGGGCTACCTCGACGTGTGGACGCCATAGCGTCCGCTCCGCGCGTGCACTGATCGTCGGTGGCGTCGTGGTGGCCGAGGCCGCCCTCCGAAGTCCGCGTGCGCTCGGTCACACTCGGAGGCCGCTGGTAGGCCCGCGAACCCACAGCATCGCTGTGTATCTCGATGACGACGACCGGTTGCCGCATGTCGAGCAACCCTCGTCAGGACGATCTTGACCCATGCTCGTTCGGTCCGGGCGCGGGGGCACTGGAGCTATCGCTGTTGGCACCACTTTGGATTTACTCTCTGCTGGCAGGCGTCGACCCGTTCGTCGCCGCACGCGGGCATGTGGGGGTAAACCGTGGCAAAGACCAGCCGTCCAGGAGCGGATGCACCTGTCGGACCGGATCTCTCGCCTGCCGCCGACCGGTTTATGCCCAGCTGGCGCTGGCCTTTGTGGGTATTGTTCTATGCGGGAGCCTTGGCGACGCTCGGCTCGGCCATAGCCATCCATAACGATCCACTTTCTCCCTTCTCGGACCTTGCCATCGTCGTCTTCAGCGTCGGCGTCTTCATTTACCCATGCTTTTTTGTCGCGTACATCGGGCACGTAATCAATCGGTCGGCCCGGAAATCAACCTCAACGAGGCCCTGCCGGTCGATTCTTCTTGATGTATCGCATGACATCGGTGGAACGGCGAAGCTATTACGAGTCGCTTTTGGGCGCTATTTGCTTTTTTGGTGGTTAGTGTCGTTGGAGTGATCTTCGACACATTCACAGATCGAAGCTCCGTGCCCTCTGACGTCGGTTTGTCAGTGGGAGCCGCATTGCTCACCTTTGTGTGCCGCTTTGGAGCGGCGGCCATTGAGTCTCGGGTCGAGGCGCCGAGGCCAGAGTCTGCGTCGCCGCTCCGCGTGGTCGCCGAATGGGCGGGGGGCGTTGCAATCCGTCTGCCGCGCCGGCATCGGGCCTGCCCCCGCGTCGGCCCGTGAAGCTGTATGGGCTGCACCGTCGCAGGTCCAGGCGGATTGGTTGGTCGGTGATCGGCGTCTTTATTGCAGTAGGTATCGCGGCGGCCATTAGAGGGAATCCGACAGCCTTCTTCGTTTTCCTTCTCCTGACTCTCGCACCCTGGCTGATCACCTTCAATTCAACGCGGCCGACGATGCACACCAGTGAACGTGGCCTGATTGTCATTGATTTCCCCCAGCGGCAGGTCATCCCGTGGGACCAGGTTGAGCGTGTGGCGTTAATGCAGAATGGACATCCCCGCGTCGTTGTTCACGCGTACGCCGGCTCCGTAATCATCGATCGCGTAATCGATGACCACTCGGCGCAGAAAAGATTCACTGACTTCATCCGCTCGATCGACCAGCTCCACCAAAGCCGCCAAATGGCCAGCCCGAGCGCCGCTGAGACTTCCGTTAACCGAGGCACCCGACCTGGCGACTCGGGCCGCCCCAACAAGGCCGATCTGCGGGCCCAAGCGAGGATGAGGTCGGAGCTACACAGGGGTACCGGTGTCCAGCTCGACGGAGCTGGCACAGCGGCCACCACCTACTGGGCGCCTGATCCGACAGGCGCTCACGATTTGCGGCTGATCCGTATTGGCCGGTGGACACCGATGGTGGTCACCGCCGGCGTGCCCGGCTCGGACCCAGCGCTGCGCGGATCGGCTTCGTTCGAATGGATCGGCCCGCCACCGCGCCAACCCGAACGACGGCGAGCGAATGGTTTGCCCCCGGCACCTACGTGGTCCGCTCGAAGTGGAAGAAGCGATCCTTGGTGTCGATTCCTACCTGGTATTCAGCCGTGTGGAAGGACAACCGCCCGATCTACTTGATCGAGGACAACGGACGGCGCTTCACGGCCGTTGACAGCGGGACCAGCTACCCGGCCTCGCGGAGGTCGCGCACGAGAGTGCGCAGCCATTTCAACGACAACGGCATAAGTATCCATGCCACCTCGAACGGTGCCGTCATCGAGTCAACAACTGGCACCTCGATAGCATCGACCTACACGGTCGCCAACCAGCGACCGATGAAGATACGGGCGATCACACCGTGGTCATCACTGTCCCGAACGCCATCCCGACGCCGCTTGGGCTGCTGATCCTCAGCTACGCAAGACGCAAACGGCCATTCTTCAGTCAGCCGGCAGGAGGCGGAGGTTGATCAAGCCCATGCCAAAGGGCCCGCGGACGGATCGCGGCACGGTGGGAAATACATCCCGCGCCCGCACTCGGTGCCATTGACGAGGAATCGACACGTATACGTGCGATGGCCGTGCACACCAGGTGTGCAGTCACACGGGCTCCAGCCGACAAGCGTCCCGCGTGGCAACAACTAGTGACCAGCCGGGCAAATGCTCGGGTGGGATCTCGGCTGCCGTGCAGTCAGGCGGGTCTCTGTATCGAACTCATGTTTGGACATGACACGGATGAGGGCCGACCCGCAACCGGATGTCGAACCGTGGAGTGTTGGCCTTGGCGCATTGAAAGCCCGCCCGTACCGTATTTGGGTGCGGGCGGCTCTCATTCGTGATGCCGTCCCTTAGGTCCGAGAACGCGAGGCCTCATTCGGCGTCGTCCAGGTCAGTGGTCTGGCTTGGTTTTCACGTGGAGGCCGGACGCTAGCCACGAAGGGACGTGTTGAGCCATGGGGTACTCCCGCCCTCGTTACCGGTCGTCTGGAAGCAGCCTGGGCCGCAACTTATGGCTGTCTGGTAAAAGAAGAATGCACTCACCAAGGCCGGGCCGCTGTGGAATGGGTGGCCTTGATCTGGCAGAGCCTGGACGACGGCAGTGTTCTGGGTGACACCGTCACACGTGAGCATAGGTGCGGCCGGGCCGCCGCTGAAGCTGTCGGTGAATCCGCTCGCGGTATAGATCTGATTACCGACGGTCTGCCGGAAGTTGACCCAGGCGCCGCTCTGGAAAGGCGTGTCGGGCAGCGGATCGCAGACAACAGTTATCGAGGCCGTAATCAACTGCCGATTAGTCAATGTTGGTGACGCTCCGATGGTGATCGTGTCCGTTGCGGCATTCGCGGGCATTGCGCTCGCCGCGACTAGCAATACTCCGATCCCGATGGCTGTAGCGAGTTTGAACCTCATTCCGCCCTCCCTGGTATGTGTGGCTTTTCAGCCGTGAATCTGTGCGCTCTTCAGCTTGTCGACCAGTAACTGTGTGGGCTCGCCATGCCTAGTCCATGCGCGACGCCGACCAACTACGCGTCAGATCCGATCTTCGCTGGTCGTGACTCGCCCTCACTATTCCTAGCTGGCGACGACTCGCTTACCCGACGGTAAGCACAATGTGGCCGAGCGGTAAGTGTGTCTTGTCCAACGGCACGCACACGATTGAGTCGTTGCCAATCCGCCGCGCGGGATCATTCGCGTCAACGCCACAGCGAACCAGCGCGAATGGAAGGGTTTCAGGCAAGATCAAGGGAGGATAACTTTGATCAGCCACGGAGTTGCGAACGCGCAGGTCGTTCGCGCGTTGTTCGACGCAATCGGAAGTGGGGATCTCGACCCGATCCGCCGCGTGCTCGGCCCGGACGTGACATTCACGATCCCCGGATCATTCCGTCTTGCCGGCGTATTCCACGGACCAGATGAATTCCTGCGAGGCCTTGCCAACTCGTAGAAGCGAGCGCCGGAACGTTGCGTGTCGAGCTCGTCACCACCGCGGTGAACGGCCTCGACGGAGACCTGGTCATCGCGAACTACCACGCCACCAGCACCGTCAACGGCGAGGCAGTCGACGAGCGCAACACCTGTCTCATCAAACTAGATGATGGACAGGTCAGCGAGATGACGGACTTCTACGGAGATCCCGAGACTGTCGCACGCCAGTGGAATTGACTTCGAGCGCCAGAGGCGCGACCGGATGCGATCGCGAGGGCTTCGATGGCTTGCCGGCCTTCCCATCGGATGACTCGGACGCCACGTTGTCGGAGCAGGTCAACGATCCCGTCTGGGTCGCCAAGTGCCGGCAAGCGCGCCCGATCCATCAGCGGCGGGTGCGAGCGCCCTCACCGGGCAACGCACCGGTGACGCCGTCGGATCGAGCCCGAACACCGATTCCGAGGCCAGCCCCCGGGGACGGTGTCGGGCAGCTGGCATTGTGCTCGTTAGGCACACTCCCGCGTCGACGTGTGCCCGGTTAGCCAGGACATCGATCGGCCAGCGGGAGGCTAGGCGCTGGCGAGTGGACGGATCCGGTCGAGCTCGCCGGCAAGCCGGTCACGTTCGAGTTCCAGGTCGTAGCGTCCCTGAAGGTTCATCCAGAACCGCTCCGACGTCCCGAAGTAGCGAGCCAGCCGTAGCGCGGTGTCTGCGGTGATCCGTCGCGTGCCGTGCACGATCTCGTTGATACGCCGGGGCGGCACCCCGATAGCCACGGCGAGCTTGTGTTGGGTGACGCCCAGCGGAGCGAGGTATTCCTCGGCCAGCACCTCGCCGGGGTGGACGGGCGCCATGGCGGTGGTGCTCATGTCGTAGGCCTCCTTTCAGTGGTAGTCGACGATCTCGATGTCTTCCGGGCCGGCGGTTGTCCACCGGAAGCAGATGCGCCATTGCTGGTTGATCCGGATGCTGTACCGGCCGGCCCGAGCGCCGCGCAGCTTCTCCAGCCGATTACCCGGTGGGATCCGCACGTCATCGAGGGTTTCCGCGGCATCCAGGATCAGTAGCTTGCGTAGCGCCGCCCGTTGAGTTGTCTGGTCAAGTCGGCGTGAGCGCTCGCGTCGCCAGACTCGCTCGGTGTCCTTGTCGGCGAACGACCGCAGCACACCGTCGAGTATAACGCAGCGCGTTATTACCGCGCCACGTTACATCATGCGCCGGCCTGCTACAGAACCTCCCCAGCGTGATGCGCCAACGGCAACAGCGTTTTCGAAGAGCGCGGAGCATCTCGTCTATGCGTCGCGATACCCATCACACCGCCACGTTGTGCAAACGGACCTCCTATGTCCAGCACGATATAGCCAACTCGGGCGCACGCCGTCCCGATGACTGACGCCAGCCGGCTGCCCCGTCACGGCGACCTCCGCGGCCCTTGGGCCGCTCCTGGCAGTGGTCAAAATGTTGCCCCAGGTGAAGATGTCTCCTTCATGGACATCACGGCCGTTCTTGTCCTTCAGGCCGATGTATTGCTGCCAGTCATCAAGAGGGCGCTGTTGCGTTGGTCGATCACTGATCCTGGCGGGAGACTGCTCGGATGGTCAGGTCGAGGTATGACTCGTCAGCACCGGCTGGGTACCGGTTCCCGCGTGAGGTGATCGCCGTGGCGGTGCGCTGGCATCTGCGCTACGGCCTGTCCTACCCGACATGGAGGAGCTGCTGGCTGAACGCGGGATCGAGGTCGATCACGTCACGATCTACCGGTGGGTGCAAGCGTTCACAGCGCAGTTCATCGACGCCGCGCGTCCGGCACGCCACGCGCCCGGCGGTCGATGGTTCCTCGACGAAACCGACGTCAAGGTCGCCGGTGCGCTGGATGTACCTGTACCGGGCGGTCGACCAGCACGGTCAGGTCATCGACATCCTCGTGTCCGAACGGCGAGACGGCCCCGCTGCCCGGGCATTCGTCACCCGCGCGCTGAATACTGGTCCAGCTCCACTCGAGGTCACCACGGACCGGGTTCCGGTCTACCCGCGCGTGATCGACGAGCTGGTGCCCGCCGCGTGCCATCTCTGCCAGCGGTACGCCAATAACAGGATGGAAGCCGATCACGGCCGACTCAAAGCCCGGCTGAGGCCGATGCGCGGGATGAAAACGACCCACTCACTGCGCACAGTCGCAGCCGGGCACGCCTTCGTGCAGAACCTGCGCCGCGGCCACCACGAAATCACCGTCGACTTGCCCGTCCACGATCGTGTGCAGGTCGCGTTCACCGAGCTCGCGCTCTTCCTCTAACCGCTGCCATCAACGCTCCGAGCCGCAGCGCTTAGCCCGATCAATCAACGCAACACCGCCCGAACGACCGCAGCACACCGACGAGTGTAACGCAGCGCGTTATTACCGCGCGACGTTATATTGCGCGGGCCTATCACGGAACCTCTGTGGTGTATACGTCGCATCACAGTCGAGCATCTCAAGTGCATGGAAGGGCTTCTGGAGGTGCTCGGCGCGCGAGATTGGAATTAAAATCGTCGCGGTCACGAATCAACTTGACTAATTGAGTCCCAGCTTAATCGAATTCGTGAAACATCGCCAACTTCAAAAGATCGCTTACCGAGCTATCGGGAACTTGTGCCGGGCGTCTCCGGTCTAGCGCCTTGAACGATAAGCCTCTCTGCGAAACCTGCTCCGAATGCTGCGAGCAACATATCTGCAATACTCAAATTCATGGCTACGTCACCGACGGCGGCGACGCTGAAGAGCCATACAGTCAAGCCAGCGACGGCTCCTATCGGGACTCTGGAGAAGGATGCTCCCAACGCTTGCAATTCACCAATGAGAGTTACACCGCTCATCTTTCGTCGACGAACCAACGGTCGGAGGGAACATGCCGGCAGTATCGGGCGGCGTCGATGAACTCCGGCGTGAATCGCAGCACCCCACCGGTAGACCGTCACGTGATCAACGGCGACTCCGCTCGGCCAGCAACTCCTCGACGTCACGGTAGGACAGCCCGTACCGCAGATACCATCGCACCGCCACCGCGACCACCTCCCGCGGGAAGCGGTAACCAGCGGGCGCAGACAACGAAACAGACATCTTAGCCCCGATCTCCCTCACCCGGACAGGCTCAACGCATTAGGCGCCCTCCTGAGTCATCGCGGCGACAAATGACGCTGGTGATACGACAGGTACGGCGTCCGCTCACGTCGTGCAGCCGCCTAAGCATCACCTGACGGCGCGAAGCAGCGGCTGCCCGGGAACGTCGTCCTCGGACGGCACCGGCAGCAGCTGTACCCCGCTGCCCGCGAGCAGCATCCCGGCCGCGGCGGACACCCACAGCTCGCCCGCACCCGCGCATCGGCGATTCGTTCGGCGATGGCGCACGCCCAGGACCATCCACAGACGAGTCGCGCGGCCACCTCAGCGATCGACACACCCAGGCGGGCGCGGCCCCGCAGGCTCGCGAGCCCACACCGCACAGCCGTAGCCGGACCATCGAAGAGTGCGACGCGCCGGCCCGACGGCGTCGCCCGGGGCGACCACCCGTGGCCACCAGGTCGTCGATGACCTGAGCCTCCGACTCGCCGGCGACCGCCACGACAGCCGCGAGCGAGAGCGGCTGACGGCGCCGGCGGCCGCACTGTCTCCAGGAACGCCTCGATCTGATCGAGGATCTGGTCGGGATCACCGCACACGAGGTGGTCGGCGCCGTCGAGCAATTGCAGCGTCGCCGACGGGATGTGATCCGCGAGGTAGCGCGCCTCCTCGACCTTGAACAGCGCGTCGCCGGTGCGATGCAGAACCAGCGTCGGTACACGAACCGCCGCCGAGCACGTCGCGGACGTCGACAGCCGAGTTCATGTTCATCAGCGCGCGGATCGTCGCCGGCGTCGCCGCGGCGCGCATGCGCTGTGCCCACCACCGTTGCATCTCCGGATCGCCCGAGGGCAACGCATCCGAAGATCGGCCTCCCAGTCCCAGCTGTCGATCAGCTGATCGGTGTAGCTGCGACGCTCCTCGTCGGTCTGCGCCCACGGGTAGCCCTGCGCCCTGGTGCGCTTGGCATAACTGCCGTACAGGACGAGCGACGACACCCGCTCCGGATGGGTGGCCGCCATCAGGATGGCCATCGGGCCGCCCTCGGAATAGCCGCACAGGACGGCCCGACGCGAGCCCACGGCATCCATGACTGCGAGCACGTCGTGCATCCGCATCTCGAGGTCGGGAAGTCCCACGGGCCGGTCGGACATCCCGGTTCCCCGCTTGTCGAACCGGATCAACCGGCCCATCGATCCCAGCCGGCCGAGGAAGTGCGCGTGCCGGTCGTCGGCCCAGTCGAGTTCGAGATGGGAGACGAAGCCCGAGATCAGGACGATGTCCAGCTCGCCGCCGCCGGTGACCTGGTATGCGATGTGCAGACCGTCGCTGATGGTGTAGCGGATCGGCGCGGTCTCACCGGCTGGAGCCCGGTCGGGCGAGGCAGCTGGGGCTCGCTCGTCGCCTCGACGTTCACGTCGGCGACGAACCGGTATCCGCGACTGTGCACCGTGCGGATCAGCTTCTGGTCGCGCCCGTCGTCACCCATCGCCCGACGTGCCTGCTTGATCCGGCTCGTCACAGCCGCCTCAGTCACGAACCGGCCGCCCCACACGGCATCCATGAGTTCTTCCTTGGACACGACGCGGTCCCGGTGCGACACGAGATAACTCAGCACGTCGAACGTCTGCGGCTCGATCGGCACGGGCCGGCCATCTCGACGCAGTTCGAACCGGGCCGTGTCGAGAACGAGGCCGTCGTCGAAGGCGAACCCCACGTCAGGATGGTCGCACAGCGCACGAGTGTCGAGACAAACCAGATACAACGACTGGCTCAGCTCTGCGTGAGTTGAACCGTCCCCGCTATGTCAATCTGAGGGCGTAGCTGACCGCTTGGTCGACGGCGAATGCCTGCCCAGCCGACCAGGCTCGGTTGAACGCGGCGGGGTCGAGTGCCTGCGCAGCAGCGGCCCGGCTGTGCTCGAAGTGCGGCCCTTCGTCCGGCGGCCAGGCCGCGCCTTGCTCGGTCACCATCCGGTCAGCCGCTGACAACAGTGTCGCGGCGCGCTCGTAGTCGGGAGTCGCGACAGCGATCGCGGCCAGGCTGTTGAGGCAGTACGGGAGGAGCCAGGTATCGCCGAGCCGGTGGGCGATGCGCAGGCTTTCCACGGCCAGGTCCCTGGCTCGAGAAAGGTCGCCGAGTTGCTGCTCGACCACGCTCAGGTTGCCGGCTTCTGCTGCCACCGACCGAAGATCGCCCATCTCCCGGGCCAGCTCCAGCCGCTGCGACATCCAGCCGCGGGCCTGGGGGAACTGACCGCGCATCTGGGCGGCGACGCCGAGCACATGCAGCGCGCTGGAGCGTCCGCGCTGGTCGCCCGTCCCATCGACGACGTCGAGAGCCTCGAGGCACAAGGTCCGAGCGCGCTCGATGTCCCTGCGCAACTCCACCCTGGCCAGGCCCGTGAGCGCGAGCGCGATCGCGGTCGGCTCGCCCAGCCGGCGGGCGAGGCCGAGGCTGTGCTGATGCAGAGCCAGGGTGGCCTCGTCGTCGCCGCGCCAGAAGGCGAGTAGGCCGGCCTGGAACAACGCCTCGGCACGAAGCACATCCTCGGCCGTCCGCTCGAGCAGGGCACGATCAAGCCACGCCCGACCCTTGCTGATTCGGTCCGTGTACTGCCAGAAGTCGACCAGCGCGACTGCCAGTCGTAGGCCTTCGTCGGCCCGCCCGGAATCGAGCAACCAGCGAAGCGCCGACTCGCACTCGCTGTAGCGGCGGTCCAGACGCTGGCGCCAACGAGCCGCATCGGGGCCCCTGAGCTTCTGCCCGCTTCCTCGGCGAAGCGCACCAGGTTGACCGCCTGCGCCTCATTCATGCGAACTCCTAGCATGTTTCCGCCGCAGTCTGACTGATGCGTCGGTCAGTGCACGAGGACAAGGTCGATCAGCAGCACCGCCGCGACGCCGAGCCCCGCGCTGACGGTCAGGCTCGGCCGCCGGTACGCCACTGCGGCGATCGCCGCCACGCAACCCAGCGACGCGAGTCCGGCGGCCGGTGCGCTGTCTCGCACCACGCCGACCATCTCGACGGAGACGAGCGCGGCCAGCACCGCCGGGGCCACCTGTTCCAGCGCGGCGGTGACGCGCCCCGGCAGACGTTCCGCTGGAACGAACACGATGAACGTCAACCGTACCAGCCAGCACGCGGCGGCGAGCAGCAGGATCGGCGTGAACCCGATCATGTCGATCGCTCCTTCCTTGCGGCCATGCCTGCGACCATTCCGGCGGCCGCGCCGACGACTACGCCCGCCGTGGGGATGACCTGCGCGGCAAGCGGTGCCACGGTTGCCGCGGTGATCGCCGCGGTGAGGCTCGGCCGATCGCGGATGCGAGGCATGAGCATCCCGACGAACAGGGCTGTGCCCGCCAGCGTCGAGATGGGGCAGGGACGGAAGCCGCGGGCCGAGGAGCACGCCGATGCCGACGGCAGCCGACCACACGGCCATCACGCCCAGCCCGAGCCACAGCCAGTACGCGCGGAACCGCCGGCCGGCGTGGCCCGGCCGGTCGAGCGCCGACAGGTAGGTCTGGTCGATGATGAAGTGCGGGGCCGACGAGACGGAACCAGGCCGGCTGCGCGCTGAAGCGGGGCGCGAGCGACGCGCTGTAGAGCAACAACCGGGCGTTCACGGTGAGCGCCGAGCCGACGATCGCCAGCAGACCGGCGCCTTGCTGGAACATCGTGGTCGCTGTCAGCTGGGCGCTCCCGCCGTACACCAGCGGCGCGCCGAGCAGCCCTGCACCGTCGCCCATCGACGACGACGCGATGACGATGCCCAGCGCGATGCCGAACGGCAGCTATGCCCGGTGCGACGGTGAGCACGTCGCGAACGGCATCGCCACGCGGACTGGCGGCCCGCCTGCGTGCCACGGCCTGCGCGGCCGGCGGTCCGGTCGGACCTGCTGATCGGTGCTCATGGCATCGAGCGTCGTCGG
This sequence comes from uncultured Actinomycetota bacterium, assembly GCA_963748415.1. Lineage (GTDB taxonomy): Bacteria > Actinomycetota > Actinomycetes > Mycobacteriales > Jatrophihabitantaceae > CAVVJA01. The sequence continues at coordinate 277,283 of CAVVJA010000011.1, forward strand.
CACCGAGCGCCCAGTCATGACGACCCGGTGGCGATTTCGTGGGCCTTTTGCGCCGCCCATCTCCAGCGAACCTCCACAGGATCTCCAAGCTCCGCGACTGCGGGCCGGCGCACAGTTCTGCCGTCACCCGACGGATTACGGCGAAAGGGCGCTTCCATGACTCACAGCGCGATCAGGTGCGCCTCTGCCCGACGCGGGCTTCCCTCGCACCTTCCCTCGGCCACAGCCGCGGGGAAGGGCCGGGGAAGGCTCGGCGAGCAGTGTCCACCGTCATGACCAGTCCAGAGCTCGGCGCCGTCGCGCGCCGCACCCGCACCGTCAGCCACCGCGACATCGAGCTGTTCACCGAGATCACCGGCGACCGCAACCCGATCCACTACGACGACGAGGTGGCGCGGAGCGCAGCCGGTTCGGCGGCATCGTCGTGCAGGGCGGCGTCACGACCGGCCTGCTCAACGCGCTCGTCGCCGAGCAGCTTCCCGGACCGGGAAGCGTCTTTCTCGAGGTGGCCTGGCGTTTCCTCGCCCCGGTCCGGCCCGGTGACGTGATCACTGCCGAGGCGACCGTCACCGGCACCCGGGCGGACAAACCGGTCACGACTCTGGCGACGCGGATCACCAATCAGGACGGCGTCGCCGTCCTGGACGGGTCGGCAGTCGTCTGGCGCGACCCCACCGTCGCCGAGCTGGGTCTTCGCGGCAGTCGCAGGGGAGACCGCGGGAAGCCGAACGTTCCTAGCGTCCTGCAACACATCACACACCACGCCGGGAGACCGGCACGACCAAGGAGGATCCATGACCATCACCACCGAGAGCCCGCGCCGCAACGGCGTGGACACGGCGACGCTGTTCGCCACCCTCGACGCCGTCAAGGGCCAGAACGAGATCGCCAAGTTCCAGTTCCGCGCGAGCAACACCTGGGTGACCGGAACGCACAGCCGCTCCACCGCGTCCGGCTTCTACGGCGCCATGCAGGAGATGCAGCACAAGACGCGACACCGTGCTCGACTTCGACCACCCCGCGGTCCTGGTCGGTACGGACAACGGCCCGACGCCGGTCGAGTACCTGCTGCACGCCATCGCCGCCTGCCTGACCGCCGGCATCGCCAACATCGCGGCCGCTCGCGGCGTCGAGCTGACCAAGGTCACCTCGACCGTCGAGGGCGACATCGACCTGCTCGGGATCCTCGGCCTGTCCGACGGATCCGTGCGCAACGGCTACGAGCAGATCCGGGTGAACTATCACGTCGAGGGCGACGCCGACGACGAGACCCTGCGCGGCATCGTCGAGCAGTCCCGCCGCCGCTCGGCCGTCTACGACGCGCTCACCAACCCGACCCCGTCGTCATCGACGTGGTCACCGGCTGACCGCCGACCACACCCGCCCGAGCCGGCCGGACCCGTTGCGGACTCCGGCCGGCCCGGGCGTCGAGAGGATCGTCATGAAGACCATCGACACCGTCGTGATCGGCGCCGGCCATGCCGGTCTCGCCGTGAGCCGGCTGCTCACCGAGGCCGGCCGCGATCATGTCGTGCTCGATCGCGGCCGGGTCGCCGAGCGCTGGCGAACCGAGCGCTGGGACTCGCTGCGTCTGCTGACGCCGAACTGGATGACCCGGCTGCCGGGCTGGCAGCTACGGCGGTTCCGACCCGGACGGATTCATGAGCGCGGGCGGGTTCGTCCGGCACCTGGAGCGCTACGCCGCGTCCTTCGGCGCCCCCGTCGTCGGCGGTACGACGGTGCGGGAGCTCGGCCACGGCGCCTCCGGGGGATATCGGGTCGTCACCGACCGCGGCACCTGGCGGCCCGCCACGTGGTCATCGCGACCGGCCCGCACGGTGTGCCACACGTGCCGGCGGGCCTGGACGCAGCCGAGGTCGCTCACCGCCAACCGCTACCGCAACCCCGCGCAACTGCCGACCCGGCGGCGTGCTCGTGGTCGGCGCCTCGTCGTCCGGCGTGCAGATCGCCGACGAACTCAACCGCGCCGGCCGCGACGTGGTCCTGGCGGCGGGTCGGCACACCCGGATGCCGCGCCGCTACCGCGGCATGGACATCTTCTGGTGGCTGCAGCGCACCGGCCGGCTCGCCCGCACGATCGACGAGGTCCCCGACCCGTCGGCCGCCCGGCGGGAACCGTCGATGCAGCTGGTCGGCCGCGCACCGGCGGACGCGCGACGATCTCGACCTGGTCGCTCTGCAGGCCCGCGGTGTCCGGCTGCTCGGCCGCTTCGACGGGATGACAGGGACGCCGAGCACGGTTCCGGCCAGATCTGGCCGCAGAACGCCGCCGACGCCGACGCACGGATGCATCGCGTGCTCGACGCGGTCGACGAGCACGTCGCCCGTACCGGCCTCACCGACGAGGTCTTGCCGGCGCGTCCGACCACGGCCGCTCGACGTACCGGCGCCGCACCGGTTCGGTGGACCTCGTCCCGCGAGGGCATCGGCACCGTCGTTGGTCGCCGCCGGCTACCGGCCCGACTACCCGTGGCTCCGGCTGCCGATCACCGGCCCCGGACGGCAGCATCCGCCAGCACCGGGGCGTCACCCGCGCACCGGGTGTGTACGTCGTCGGCCAGCGCTTCCAGCACCGACGCGACTCCGGCTTCATCGACGGCGCACGCCACGACGCGCGGACCGTCGTCCGTCACCTGCTCGACCGGTTCGACGGCCATCGCGTCCGGCGAGCTGCAGCGAGGAGCCGGCAGCATGAGCACCGACGTACGACGTGGTCGTCGTCGGCGGCCGGGTTGCCGGAGCCTCGACCGCGCTGCTGCTGGCCCGGGCCGGCGCTCGCGTGGCGCTGGTCGACCGGGCCGCCTACGGCACGGACACTCTTTCCACCCACGGCCTCATGCGAGCCGGGGTACTCCAGCTGTCGCGGTGGGGACTGCTGGACGAGGTGGTCGCCGCGGGCACGCCACCGATCCGGCAGACGACGTTCCACTACGCCGACGGTGAGTCCGTGCAGGTCTCGCATCCGTCCCAGCGCCGGCGTGGACGCTCTCTACGCGCCTCGCCGCTACGTGCTCGACCGGATCCTCGTGGACGCGGCCGCCGAGGCGGGGGCACACGTGCGGCACGAGACGACGGTGACGGCACTCCTCCGCGACGACGATGGCCGGGTGACCGGCGTCCGCGTGCAGGACCGCTCGGGCAGGACCGCCGACCTCCGGGCCGCGATCACGGTGGGCGCCGACGGCATCCGGTCCACCGTCGCAGACCAAGCTGGCGCTCCCTTCGTACGGCAGGGTCTTTCCCGCAGCGCGGTCCTCTACCGCTACTACGCCGACGTCGCGCGCGACAGGGTACGAGTGGGCCTACGGCGTCGGTGGCGGAGCCGGCTTGATCCCCACCAACGACGGGCTGACCTGCGTATTCGTCAGCACCACGCCTGGTCGGCTGCGAACGCTTCGCCGCGACGGGACCGAGCACGCCTTCGCCACGCTCCTCGCTGGAGATAGCTCCTCGGCTGGCCGACCGGGTCACGTCGGCCGAGCCGGCCGGCCGGATGCACGGCTGGGCTGGTGCCCCTGGCTTCGTGCGTCGAGTCGTGGGGGCCGGGTTGGGCGCTGGTCGGAGACGCCGGCTACTTCAAGGACCCGATCACCACGCACGGCATGACCGACGCGCTGCGTGACGCCGAACTGCTGGCCGACGAGATCCTGGAGACACTGACCGGTGTCGTGCCGGAGGCGGTCGCGCTGGCGCGCTATCAGGCGACGCGGGAGCGGCTTTCGAGCCGACTGTTCGAAGCCACCGAGGCGGTCGCGTCCTACGACTGGGACCTCGAGCAGGTGCGGGCGCTGCTGCGGCAGGTCAGCTCCGCGATGAGCGACGAGGTCGACCATCTCCAGTCCTTGCCGGATCGGGGCGTCGGCCTCGGATGTGTCTCGCTCCTTCCTCTCGGAAAGTCTCAGGACTAGCCCAGGCGGGGCTCCACCTAATTGGCCCCGGCGTGGTTCGGCCTTTAGCACAGGGCGTGGCCACACTTCGGCCTGCTCCGGATCGATCCCGATCATCACACCAGCCACCGTTGGTCACCTCCACAGTGGTGGCGGCCTAGACGGTGTCGTTCAGGTCGCGGTGTCGGTTGGCCTGACCTCAGGCTCTGACCCGCCGATGTTCCAAGTGTGAATCTGGTGCAGCGACTGGGACGTGACCGGCGACCGGGAGGAAAGGCCTAATTGCCTGCTGGTTTCCGCAGGATCCCTTCTACTTCGATTGTGATGTCGATGCGGTCGCCGACCATGACTCCGCCGCCCTCGAGGGGAACGTTGAACGTCATGCCGAAGTCGCTGCGGTTGAGCGATCCCGTCGCGGTGAATCCGGATCGCTGGTTGCCGTATGGGTCGGCGCCGAACCCGTTGACCTCGACCCGCAGCGGAACTTGCCGGGTGACCCCGTGCGCGGTCAGTTCACCGTCGAGGATGAACTGTTCGCCACCGAGTCGTAACCCGGTTGACCGGTAGGTCATCTGCGGATACTGGTCGACTTCGAAGAAGTTCTTTGACCGGAGGTCGTCATCGCGAGTCGGGTTGTTGGTGTCGATGGAGGTCATGTCGATCGTCGCCGATGCCGACGAATCCCCGGGCTCGGGCGCGGTGACGAACGATCCTTCGAATCGGGTGAACCGGCCGCGGACCTTGCTCACCATCAGATGGCGAACGCTGAAGCCGACCTCGGTGTGCAAAGGATCGATATCCCACGTCCCGACCACATAACCGGGGATTTGAATCTGTGCAGCACTCATGGCCAGCCTCCCATGTAGACCAAGCGCTCCACGACATGGTTGAGAGTTAAACCAAGCTTATACCGCCGCAGCTCGTGGCGGCGTCTCGTAGATTCGCGACCTTTGCGGAATGAGCTGCGCGACTGAGTCGCGCCGGGCGTCGAGCCGCCGATTGGTCTCGAAGTATTGCTCAAGCTCCTGCGGGACGGCCGGGCGCACGGCGAGCGTGTCGAGACCCAGAGGGTGTGTGCAACGATCAGCTGTTCGTGGGCGCACCCCGTGGGCCTACTCGAAAGGGCGTCGATGAAGATCGCCGTGCTCGCGCACTCGAAGAAGACTGTGGGCGGCGGGCTGCCCGAACTCCGCGCGGAGCTCAAGCGCCGGGGCCAGCCGGATGTCTCCTGGTACGAGGTCGCGAAGAGCAGGAAGGTGCCCAAGGCGGCGCGCGCGGCCTTGGCCGACGACCCCGACCTGCTCCTCGTGTGGGGTGGGGACGGCACTGTGCAGCGCGCGGTGGACGTCCTCGCCCGCACGCGCGAATCGCAGGCGCCCGTCGGAGTGATCCCGGCCGGTACGTCAAACCTGTTCGCGGGCAACCTGGGCATCCCGCACGATCTGGCGGCCGCCCTGGACGTCGCCCTCGGCGATCAGCGGAAGGTCATCGACGTAGGCAGCTTCAACGGCGAACGGTTCGCCGTCATGGCCGGAGTCGGGTTCGACGCGTTGATGATCGGGGATGCCTCCCGTTCGCTGAAGGATCGCCTAGGCCGCGTCGCGTACGTCTACACGGGCGTGAAGAACCTGCGCCGGGCGTCAGTCGAGGCACAGATCGACGTCGACGGCGAGCCCTGGTTCCGCGGTCGTGCCAGCTGCGTGCTCGTCGGCAACATGGGCGACCTGTTCGGCGGTATCACGCTCTTCCCAGACGCCGATCCGGCCGACGGCCACCTGGATGTCGGCGTCCTTCAGGCCGAGAAGCTCGCCGACTGGACGCGCTTGGCCGGCCGAGCGCTCACCGGCAACGTGGACCGCTCGCCCTTCCTCACCACCACCTCGGCCCGAAGGGTCGACGTGCGGTTGAAACGGTCGATGGCCTACGAACTGGACGGCGGAGCCCGAAGCCAGACCAAGCGGCTGAAGGTCTCCATCCAGCCCAAGGCGATCACGGTGTGCGTGCCCGAACCGACGGCCGCGAAATGACCCGCGGGACCACGCCGCTGGCGCGCTTACCGGCAGCGAGCCGGAGCCAGCGGCGTTTGGCGTCACCGTGGAGCCGATCTCGCCGCTGAACGGGTGCGCATCGCGCTCTAACCAACGGTCCGTTGCAACTCGGACAGCTCGACGAACCCCGGGCCAGGACGGCGCGTGTCAGTGCGAAAGAAACGCCAGCCACGCGCATGACAAACCCCCTTTCGCCGCATATCGCCGCCCGCCTCGAGTACGGAATCGGCAACTTGTTTGACTCGACGTCGGGAGCCTGGGAGTAGCAGTCTCAGGCGTTGGGCTCGGTGGGCTCGCTCGCGAATCGGCTGCCGTCGTCTTGGGGCGTTCTGGCTCACGAACGGCCTGCGGCTTGCCGGGTCCGCCCGCGGGGTTGTGGCTCTAGAGAGGTTTGCGTTGCCGGTAGTTGCATTGCCCGCCTCGCGATGTTCGGTCGGATCGGAGGAGGAGGCGATGTCGGTGGGCGAGGATGTGATGATCAGCGTTGATCCGCACAAGGCGAGTAACACGCTGGTGGTGATGGATCCGGTCACCAAGGCGGTGATTGCCCGGCAACGGTTTGCGAATAGTGTTGGCGGCTACCGCCGGCTGCGGGAGTTCGCTGGCGGCTGGGCGGATCGCCGGTGGGCGGTGGAGGGTTGCCGCGGCGCGGGCCGGGCGTTGGCGCAGCGTCTGGTGGGTGATGGCGAGCTGGTTCTGGATGTTCCGGCCAAGCTGGCGGCGCGGGTGCGGGTCTACTCGCAGGGGCATGGCCGCAAGACTGACGCCGATGATGCGGTCTCGATCGGCCTGGCTGCGTTGAATAGCACCGGCGTCGCGGTGGTTCACCGCGACGAGACGTTGGTGAGCCTGCGGCTGTTGTGCGATCGGCGCGACGAGTTGGGCGGGTTGCGCACCCAGGCGGTGTGTCGGTTGCATCGGCTGCTGTGCGAGCTGACTCCGGGCGGGACGCATCGTGGGCTTCGGGCGTCGAGAGCCGAACAATTATTGGCGAAACTCCGTCCCGTCGATCCGGTCGATGTCGTGCGATGGCAGTTGGCCGGGCAGCACCTCGACGATATTCGGGTGTTGGACGCGAAGATGAAAGCCGTCCGCGCGCGGATCGTCGCGCTGGTCGAGGCCACCGGCACCCGGCTCACAGAGCTCTACGGCATCGGGCCGATCATCGCCGGCCGGATCCTGGCCGAGGTCGACACGATTGACCGGTTTCCGTCGCGGCATCATTTCGCGTCCTACAACGGCACCGCACCGATCGATGTCTCCTCCGGCGAGCAGGTCCGGCATCGGCTCTCCCGCGCCGGGAACCGGCGGCTCAACCACGCGTTGCACATGATGGCGGTGACCCAGATTCGGCAGCCGGACAGCACCGGCCGCGGCTACTACGAACGGAAACGGCTCGAGGGTAAGACACCCAAAGAGGCGCTGCGCTGCTTGAAGCGGCGCCTGTCCGATGTCGTCTACTGGCAGCTGGTCGCCGACCGGCGCGCGACAATCGCCACGTGCGCATCACCTACGACTCCGACGCGGACGCGGCCTACATCCACCTCGGCCGCCAAACCGCCGCCGCGCACCGCGCCACCACGCAGGCCGCCACGCCCGACGGCGTCGATGGGTTCGTCGCACTCGACTGGGAAGACGGCCGCATCGTCGGCATCGAAATCCTCGACGCCAGCAGCCGGCTCACCCAAGACATCCTCGACGAAGCAGAACACGCGAGCTGACGCGACGCGCAAGCCAGGGACCACCTCCGCCGCTGTTCCCGACCGCCGCCCAACCTCGGCGGCCGCAGCCGGGGTCAAGGCTGGCGCAGCCACCCGACGGGCTCGGCCTTGACCCCGGCGAGGACGACGACACAATCCCCGGGCGGGAACAGCCCGCCACAGCTCTTGACAGAGAGGTGCCGATCGGGTCCGATCGGCACGTCGGTACGGTCGCTAGACACGATCGCGTGCTGTGCCCCGGCTAAGGCACGCAGCCGCTCGTCGGCAACCTCCCGGCTGTGCAGCCGCTCAAGGAAGCGATGAGATCGGATCGCCTCCGCAGTCTCGACCAGCTCGCCTCGCGCCCGAGCGACCAGCTCGGAGCCCAGCTCGACCGGCTACAGCCGTTGCCGTGAGCTTCATCGACGAGAACAAGGACCGCACCGACAGGGGTCATCGTAGGGGGTTGAGTCGAGTTGGGCTGGCTTACTCCGATGTCCGTCAAGCGTCTAACTACGGTGTCACCACCGGGCAGGCAGTGGCGCCGCTGGTGGTGCACACGACGCGCCCCTGGATCGCGGGCTGACCGGGCTGTTCGCCTGCATGTAGTCGGCCAGGACCTGGTCCATGATGTCGGGCGTGGTGGCGCGCGAGGTGAAGACCGGGTAGCCATCGCCGCCGGCAGCCATGAAGTCGTTCTCGGCGATCGTGTAGTCGGAGGCAGAGGTCAGGTCGACCGGCGCACCGGTGCAGCTGCCGTCAGCGGCCTGCCGCACCGCGCCGTCACCCGGCTGCCGGCCGGGGCCGAGATGTCGTAGGTGAAGCAGAGACCGCCGAGACCTGCGGGAAGCGTCCGTCGACAGCCGGCATCCGTGAGACGCCGTTCTCGAGCATCGTCTTCAGCTCGGCGCCGTTGACATTCAGCGTTGCGACGACGTTGCCGAACGGCAGGACGGTCAGCACCTGGCCGCGCGAGATCGGGTACGGCGGCGGCGTGTAGGGCGGGCAGAAGTCGCTCGGGTTGTCGGTCGTCGGGCAGGTCAGGTCGGCGCGCAGGCCGCCGGAATTGGTGATCGGCGAAGTCGGTGTCGTAGGTCGTGCGCATAGCAGTCCGTGGTGACGTTGCCCACCAGCGATTCGCAGGTGCGCCCGACGCCGTTGCCGCAGGCGTCGGCGCGGGGGATGAACCGCGTCGAGCTGCCGATGACCGTGCCGAGGATCGGCGCCAGCTGGGCGTTGAGCTGGTCGATCTGGGCCTGGATCGCCGGATCGGGCGTGATGCCGATGTCCCACGGCTTGTGGAAGTCGGCGGTCTTGTAGACGACGGTCTTGGTGGACGTGTCGACGACCAGCCGCAGCCGGGTGAAGCGGATGCCCTTGCTGCGGTTCTCGGTCACCAGCACGCCGTTCGGCCGCGTGTGATACGACCTGGAAGTCGGTGTGGTCGCCGATGACGGCGTCGACGCCGGTGACGTTGTCGGCCAGGTCGAGCAATGGGCCGGTCGGGCTGGTCAGCGTGCCGGCGGTCGCGCCCAGGTGGCCGAGCGCGACGATCGTGTTGATGCCCTTGGTCTTCAGCCTGGCGGCCTCGGCGTTGACCGCCGCGAGCGAGTTGGCGACGTGGAACGGCGACTAGGCACCCCGGGGGAGATCAGCTCGGGCAGGTCGTCGTTCGTGAACCCGACGATGCCGATCTTGACGCCGCCGAACGCGTCGACGACCGCGGAGGGCTTCCACTCGGCCGGCGTCTTGCCGTTCGCGTCGACGACGTTGGCGGACAGGAAGCGGTAGTTCGCCAGCGGGATGAGCGTGTTGCGCAGGTAGGCCTGGCCGTGGTCGAAGTTGTGGTTGCCGAGCCCGTCGAAGTTGAAGCCCATGGCGTTCATCAGCTCGATGGTCGGGGTGTCGCCGAAGAATGCCGAGATCGGTGGTGTCGCCCCGACCGAGTCACCGCCGGCGACGGTGATCGACCCGTTGGTGGCCTCGGCCCGGTACGATGTCGAACCACGGCTTGAGGAACGCCGACCCGCCGATGCCGAAGGTCGGGTTCAACGCTCCTGTGCCGGCGACGTTGTCGGCCGTCTCCGACAGCGGGACGAGCTGGCCGTGGTAGTCGCTGATGTCGAGGATCGTGACCTCCTTGTAGCGAGCCTGGGTTGTTGCAGGATGTCGTAGAGGATCTGGCCGCGCGCGTTCTGCGGGCCGGGGATGCCCATGAGCAGCGCGAGCGTCGGGGCGAGGTCGACCGCGCGCACGCCCGCCAGCGGGTCGCGGTGGCGGATGCCGGGGCCGGCGGCCACGAACGTGGCGTGCATGTTGACGTTGTGCGGCGAGGTCGACCAGGTTCGGCAGGTAGCCGTGCTGGCCGAAGAACTGGCTGAACGCGATCGTCTGGCCGGGTGTCGCCGCGTCGAACTGGTACGGCGGCCGGGCCACGACAACGACGTCGCCGCTGCGTGACGGGTGCAGCGAGTCCGAGCCGTCGACGTTGCGCAGCTCCTCCTTCTTGAGGATCTTCAGGATCACCTGTTTGCCGGGATTGGCCGGGTCGGTCAGGTTCTGGAACGCCGCTGATGATCTGGTTGCGGACCGCCTCGTACTGGCCGCTGGCACCGTGCCGCCAGGGTCGCGCCCGGCAAGATTGACGTAGATCTGCGCGGTGCCGCCCGCCCAGCAGGCCTTGGCCAGGTTCGTCGTGGCGGCCGCGCGGCAGTTCGTCGGCTGCTCCGGTGACTGCAGTCCGGCGTCGGAGAGCACCTTGCCGGCGTTGACCGCGTACCACTGCGGCGCGAAGCCATGGTCGCTGCCGGCGATCGTCGTGGGATTGCCGCCGAGCAGCTGGCGCGCACGCGCCAGCTTGGCGTCCGCTTCCTGGTAGGCGCTGCGGATGTAGCCCTCGCGGATCGGCGAGTCGGTTGTCCGTCGATTCCGTCGCCGTTGAGGTCGTCGTAGTACGGGTTCGGGCGCGCCGTCCATGTCGGTCGGGCGTGACCAGGCCCATGAACTGGTGGGAGAACTCGTCGGTGACCGGGTAGCCGACGAGCGCGAGCTGGGTGTCGGGCTGCAGCGTGCCGAGGATGTAGTTGAGCACGGCGTTGCCGTACGCCGCCTCGAGGTCGCGGCCCTGCTGGACGTAGGTGTCCTCGTCGATGATCCGCGCCTCGAGCGGCGCGAAGTCCGCGGACACGGCGGTCGGCACGTTGTCGGCGAGGTAGTTCTCCAGCCCGCCGCCGGGCAGCGCGCCGCACGCCGCGGTCGAGCAGGTGGCGATCACCCGCTCGACCGAGGTGAAGTACAGCTTGAACGACGACAGGTCCGGCGCGATGGTGATCAGCTTGGTGTAGAAGCCAGCCGTCTGCCCTGCCCGCGCGCCGACCAGACCGTCGGCCCCGCGGAGCTTGATCTCCTTGAAGTCGCCCTGGCGCCAGGTCGACCGCGGCCTGGCGCGCCGTCCTTGGCCGCTGCACTGCGGACGAGGATCACGTGGTCGTAGCCGCGGCGTGCCGTCGACGACGCAGTCGTAGACGTAGACGTCGTAGAGGCGCGTCGGGTTCTGCGCGGCGAACGTCGTGGCGACGGTCAGCTGGGTCTGCATGGCGGGCGCTGCCGGGTCACCGGCGGGCACGTTGGTCCAGCCGCTCGGCCGGAGCGAACGACGCCACCTGGTAGGAGATGCCGAACGCCGCGGCGCCGGCCTGCTCGTCGGGAACGGCCGGCGTGGCCAACACGCCGCGGGTGGAGAAGAAGTTGGCGAAGTCGACCGTCGGCCCGGCGATTCCGGCCTGCGCGCCGCCGACCCACTCGACCTGGGCAACCTTCTTGCCCGCCCGCTCGGCGGCGGCCGCGATGGTGTCGGCCTGCAGCGCGCCCGCGCCGGAGAACGACGTGCGGTTGTTGAAGTTGCCCTCGCCGCTGCGGTGGAACGTGTTGTTCGTCGAGCCGTGCTCGCCCGGGTAGGTGCCGGTCGCCATCGTGTACCAGCCCACGCCGGTATTCGGCGGGAACGCCTGGGTCATGCCGTTGTCGCCGCGCACCCCGGCGGCCATCAGCGCGGCGATAGGTCGGCATCGCGCCCGGCCGCCGCGTACCTCTCCATCAGGTCCGGACGCATCCCGTCCGACGAGAACAGCAACGCATGCTTTGCAGCCCCAACAGACGATGGCGGCGCCGCCGCCGCGGCCGGAGCGCCATAGACCGCCAGCGTTCCAACCACGCACATAGCGGACAGGGCGGAGATGAATACACGACGACGCATGGCAGCCCCCCGAATGCTCCGACGGCCCGTAACGTTGGCTCGCTTGGGACGACGCTATGCCCACAGTCAAGATCTGACCGCCCGGCTGAGGACTCGCGTGTTCAGCTGGCCGGAGCGTTACCGACCTCTTGCGGCGATATCGTCGACGCTCGTGCACGGGTTGATGGATGCCGACGCCGACGCGGGGCAGCGCCGGCGACCCGGGCGAGCGCGGCCGGCAGCGTTCGAAAGCTGGTTACCTCAGGACGGGTGGCGTCTATCGCCGCAAGCCGTTCGGCGTACGTGACTGCGTGGTGGCGCTGCGAACGGCAAAGCGGTCTTGGGGACCGGCTGCGCCGAGCACCCGGTGTTGCCATCGGCGGTGATAGCCGATCTTGACGTCTTGGCCACCGCTTCGAGGGCGCCGACCGCAACGCCGCGCACGTCATGAGCGCTGGCGCAGGAGGAAGTCGAGCGTCGCGCGGTTGAAGGTCTCGGGGTCCTCGTGCAGCCCCGCGTGCGACAGATGCTCGAAGACCACCAGCTCGCTGCCGCCGATCCCGCTGTTGAGCGGCTCGGCGAAGCGCGTGGAGCAGACGAGGTCGCGCGCTCCGAAGGTGATGAGGGTCGGAACGTCGATCTCGCGGAGCACCGCGCTCGCGTCGTGGGCGATGACCGCGTCGATCTGGGCCAGGAACGCGTCCACGGGCTGAGCGGGGCGACTTCGCACGAAGTCCACCAGCGTGTCGACGAACTCCGGCCGGTCGTTGTACATCTCGGGCGTGAAGCACCACGGGAAGATCCCCTGGATCACCACGTCGGCAACCGTCGGCAGCGCGGACGCCATCGTGCGCCACTGCTCGACGACGCTCTTCAGATAGGGATCACTGGCATGCCAGCCGCTGTGCAACGAGAGCGAGCGCACCCGGTCCGGATGGCGGGCGGCGAGGTGCATGCCCACGGCGGCGCCGAGCGACACACCCGCCACGTGGGCGCGCTCGATGCCGATGGCGCCGAGGAACGCGGCGACCTGGTCGGCATAGCCATCGGTCGAGTACGGCCCGGCCGGCTTGTCGCTCTCACCCGAGCCGGGCAGGTCGATCGCGACGCAGCTGAAGTGCTCGGTGTAGGCCGGAAGCTGGAACGCGTAGCAGGCGTGGTCGGCCGACGTGTAAGGGATCAGCAGGAGCGGCTCACCCTCCCCCTGGACGTCGTAGTTGATCGTGAGCCCGTCGACCTCGACCTGCGGCATGCGTCGCCATCTCCTGACTACCGGTGGCACCGCCGCACCAACACTCCTTTTGACGCGAGCGTGTCTCGACGCCGCGTCGCTACGCTCATGGAACGACAGTGCCGGCCAAGCCTGCCTCTGGCTCACGCGACAAGATCGGCGACTCCTCGGCGAGGGTCACGGTGCACAAACTGGAACATTCTTCGTATGGCGACGGGACGATCCTCGACATCAGCGACCGTCGACTCGTACGGCCGGTGGCACGAGAGGCTGGGCGCGTCATGCGCAGATCCGTAGCAGTGAGCGTAAGCGTCGCGTGGTTCGCGGTCGCCGGTGGTGTGGGCGCGGTGCTGGTTCCGTGGTGGTTGACCGGCTGGCGGTTTCGGCATCCGCTGCCGTACTGGGGTCTTGCGGAAATGGTTGGCGTCCTGCTGATAGTCGCGGGCCTGATTCCGGCGGTGCATGCGTTCGTGCAGTTTGTGCGAGCGGGAGGTACGCCAATGCCCGGCGCCATGACCGCGCGGCTGGTGGTAACTGGGTTCAACCGCTATGTGCGCAACCCGATCTATGTGGGATCGGTGACGATCTTCGTTGGCGAGGCACTGCTGTTCGGACAGCTCAACTTGCTGCTGTACGCGCTGGCGGCCTGGATCGGAACCGCCCTGTTCGTGCGGTCGTACGAGGATCCTGCGTTGGCCCGCCGGTTCGGTGCAGACTACGAGGTCTACCGACGCGCGGTGCCCGCCTGGCGGCCTCGGTTACACCCGTGGTCACCGGACGACCCCCCGTTCCCGTGACCTGCGATAACGCGCGCGAGACAAGGATGCTCCGTTGCGGCTTCGCGCCCCCTGTCGATCAGCTACGCGCCGTGGGTGTCGCCAGGGTCCACTTCACGCGGCGACATCGCGGCGATCGCCGATTGCGCCGACCTCATGATTGTGCCGACTTCGTCGTGGATCTCCCTGCCATGGGGGCATTCAGGGTTGGTAGGTCGGCACAATTCGTAGCCGGCTCGCATGCAGCCGAGTCCACCACTGAGGTTGTCGTGCGGACTCACACCGCGCCGGTCGGCATGTTCGCTGAGGCGAGCCTCGCAGCGCCGCTGCCGAGTGGCAGCACGCGATCTCAGCCGCGGCCGATCCGGGCGCATGTCAGCGGACACCGAGTCATCCGCCATGTGCATGCCATACGGACGATGACCACAACCCACGGGGAACAGTGGACAACGCTGTTGCCCGAGGGCATCCGAAGAAGACATGACATTGACTTTGCATCTGCTGGGTTATGCCAGGCGGACTTTGGATCCAAGGTGCAAGGGACCTTTGCCCCCTACTGATCCTTCCCCCGGCAGGGCAGAGTCATGTGTGGTGTTGACGGCCACGCTAAGCGCATGAGCCGAAAGGAGCGTCCTCGATGATGTACTTCGGCGACCACATGAGCGGCTGGGCCTGGGTCTTCATGGGCTTCGGCTCGGTGCTGTTGTGGACGGCGCTAATCATCGGCGTCGTGGCGCTGGTGCGCTATGTGAGCGGCAATAACCGGCTGGGCTCTGGCGGCCATATGAGTGCCGAGGAGCTGCTGGCGCAGCGCTTCGCGCGCGGCGAGATTGATGAGGCGGAGTACCGGCAGCGCCTGACCGTGCTGGGTGACCGGACGCAGACACCCAGCCGATCCTGACGCACGGCCCGCACTGAATCGTCCGCATTGACGTATCCGTAAATCCGTGCAACCATACGGGTATACGGAGGCCAGCGATGACGAGCCGCACTCATGCCCATCCGGTCCATGCCGATCTGGTGACCAAAGCCCAGGCGACCTTGATCAGCGTCGAGGAGGCCGGACGGCTGGCTGGGCTGCTTGGCTTGCTGGCCGACCCGGTGCGCGCCCGGATCCTGTTCGCTCTGGTGTCGGTGGAGCGGCTCTGCGTCGGTGATTTGGCCTTGGCTCTCGGGGTGAGCGAGGACGCCGTGTCCTACGGGCTGAAGCTGCTGCGCATGGCTGGCCTGGTGACGTTCCGAAAGCAGGGTCGGGTCGTGTACTACGCGCTGGCCGATGCGTTCCCGCATCCCTTACTGGAGCACTGCCTGCGTCAGCTGCTGCAGATTTCGGGCCGCGAGGGGGCACGGCCATGACTCATCACCAGCCGACCGACACCGCGACCAGCGGCCGCCTCGACGAGCAACCTGCCACAAAGCCAGTCGCGCACGACCACGCTGAGCACGGGCACATGGGACACGGCGGTCATGACCACGCCGCTCAGTTCCGCGACCGCTTCTGGGTGAGCCTGCTGCTGGCCCTGCCGGTGGTCGTGTTCAGCGCAGATGTTCGCCGACTTGCTCGGCTACACGCTGCCGCCGGGCACGGCCTGGATCTCCCCGGTGCTCGGCACCGTCGTCTTCTTCTACGGCGGGTGGCCGTTCCTGACCGGCGCCTGGTCCGAGCTCGAGCCCGCCAGCCCGGGATGATGCTGCTGATCGCCCTGGCCATCACCGTGGCGTTCGTGCGCCAGCGCCGCCACCTCGCTCGGCGTCGGCGGCGTCGACCTGGACTTCTGGTGGGAGCTCGGCGCTGCTGGTCGTGATCATGCTGCTCGGCCACTGGCTGGAGATGCGGGCCATCGGCCAGGCCTCCAGCGCCCTCGACGCGCTGGCCGCGCTGCTGCCCGACGAGGCCGAACGGGTCGACCCGACGGGGCGGTCGAGACGGTCGCGCTCGACGAGCTCTGCGGATCGGCGACGTCGTGCTGGTGCGCTCCGGCGGCCGGGTGCCGGCCGATGGCGATCGTCGACGAGGGCGCGCGCCGAGGTCGACGAGTCGATGATCACCGGTGAGTCCCGGCCGGTGCCCAAGACGGCCGGGCGACCGGGTCGTGGCCGGCACCGTGGCGACCGACTCGGCGCTGCGGGTGCGGGTCGACGCCGTCGGCGAGGACACGGCGCTGGCCGGCATCCGCCGGCTCGTCGAGCAGGCGCAGGCCTCCCGGTCCCGGGCCCAGGCGCTGGCCGACCGCGCGGCCGCGCTGCTGTTCTACTTCGCCTCGACCGCCGGCGCTGATCACGTTCGTCGTCTGGCTGGCGCTCGGCGAGCCCGAGCGAGGCCGTCGAGCGCACGGTGACGGTGCTGGTCATCGCCTGCCCGCACGCCCTGGGGCTGGCCATCCCGCTGGTCATCGCCATTTCCACCGCGCTCGCCGCTCGGGCCGGCATCCTGGTCAAGGACCGGCTGGCGCTGGAGCGGATGCGCACGGTCGACACCGTGCTGTTCGACAAGACCGGCACGCTGACCAAGGGCCGCCCGCCGTCGACCGAGTGGCCGCCGTCGCCGGCACGACGACGGCACGACCGGCTGCTGGCGCTGGCCGGGGCCGTCGAGGCCGACTCCGAGCACCCGCTGGCCCGGGCCATCGTGGCGGCCGCCGAGCACGCGCGGTGCCACTGCCGCGGCGACGGAGTTCCGCTCGCTGACCGGCCGCGGCGTCGCAGCGCCGTCGTCGACGGCCGAGCCGGTGGCGGTCGGCGGCCCGGCCCTGCTGCGCGAGACCGGCGTCGAGGTGCCGGCCGAGCTGGCCGAGACCGACGCGGCGACGTGGTCGGCCCGGGGCGCCGCCGTGCTCTACGTCGTGGCCGACGGCCGAGGTCGTCGGGGCGCTGGCCCTGGCGGACGAGGTCCGGCCGGAGTCCGGGCCGGCCGTCGACGCAGCTGCACGCGCCGCGGCATCCGGGTCGTCATGATCACCGGTGACGCCCGCGCCGGTGGCCGAGGCGGTCGGCCGCGACGCTCGGCGTCGACGAGGTGTTCGCCGAGGTGCTGCCCGAGGACAAGGACGCCAAGGTCGCCGAGCTGCAGGCCCGCGGCCTCCGGGTGGCCATGGTCGGCGACGGCGTCAACGACGCCCCGGCCCTGGCCCGGGCCGACGTCGGCATCGCCATCGGCGCCGGCACCGACGTCGCCATCGAGTCGGCCGGCGTCGTCCTGGCCTCCGACGACCCCCGCGGCGTTCTCGGCGTGATCACGCTCTGCGAGGCCAGCTACCGCAAGATGGTGCAGAACCTGGCCTGGGCCACCGGCTACAACCTCATCGCCATGCCGCTGGCCGCGGGCGTCCTGGCGCGGCGTCGGCGTCGTGCTGTCGCCCGGCCGTCGGCGCCATCCTGATGAGCGCTTCCAC
Organism: uncultured Actinomycetota bacterium; assembly: GCA_963748415.1. Taxonomy (GTDB): domain Bacteria; phylum Actinomycetota; class Actinomycetes; order Mycobacteriales; family Jatrophihabitantaceae; genus CAVVJA01. The sequence continues at coordinate 294,572 of CAVVJA010000011.1, forward strand.
CATCGTCGTCGCCGCCAACGCCCAGCTGCTACGTCGCATTGACCTGCGGCCGGAAACAGCCAGCTGACGCCTGCTGCGAGATGAGCTGGGGCCTCCGTGGACGAGCTTCGACTGGCTGGCACGCGTCAATGCGAGCGGCAACTGGCGGCTCGAGGCGGACCTGGGCGCCTACGAGGCGGCGGTGAATCCCGGTGCGGGTCCGCTCGACTCCAACCCGTACGGCCTGTTGGCGGAACCAGGCCGGGTCCTCGTCGCGGAGGCGGGCGGGAACGCACTTTTGGCCGTCGGGTCGAACGGCTCGATCTCGACGATCGCGACGTTTCCCCTCCCTGCCGCAGGGACGCCCTACGGATCCGTCCCGACGGCGGTCACGCTCGGCCCTGACGGCGCGCACTACGTGGCCGAGCTCACCGGTGTACCGTTCGCCGTCGGCGCGGCCAATATTTACCGCATCGTGCCTGGCCAGGCGCCAACCGTCGCGTACACCGGCTTCACGACGATCATCGACCTCACCTTCGGACCGGACGGGAGCCTGTACGTCCTGGAGCACTCCACGGGTTCTTTGGGCCCGCCTTTCTTGCAGCTGCCCGGAAGACTTCTCAAGGTGGCACCGGACGGAACACGAACCACCGTCATCGACGGTCTGACGCGACCCGGATCTGTCGCCGTTGGCCCTGATGGCGCGCTGTATGTCTCCAACCGCAGCACCTCGATCGGCACGGGCGAAGTACTGCGGATCGAGCCCTAAACGGACGCCAAGCTCGGGCGTTTCGCGTCCCTGAAGCGCCGGAGCAGAGTGGAAACGCCAGAGCAGAGTGCTTGCGACGAACGTCCGGCGGAACGCGAACCGGGGCGCACAAACGGCAGGTTAAACCGTTCCGTCTCGGCAAGCCGAGCTCCCGCGCACCGCTAAGTTCAGTCGGCGACGTCCGGGTCGAACCATCTACGCGCATGCCTGGCTCGCGGTCCGCGGCACACCTTCGACCTGCACGGCGAAGAGCTTGAGCTTACGGCGGGGAAACCGCCCAGTTCGTTTCCATCATTCGTTGGGCGTTCTCATCCTTGGCGTAGCGACGGGTGCATGGCTACGGCCGAGCTACGGCCGCGGTGTAGATGTCTAGTTGGTGCAGCGCGCCGTCCGGGTTGGTGCCGGTGCTGTTGGAGTTGTCGGACCAGGCCGGGTGCGCCATTCCGGCGTGGAAGGAGAGTCCGGTGTAGTCGCCGTAGTCGATTCCGTTGCCGGAGTCGTGGCTGTTGGAGGTGCCGGCGCTGATCTGGATGTTGGGGCCGAAGCTCACGCCGCTGTTCGTGCTGAATGCCCCCCAGAACTGGGCGTCGTCGTTGGCGATGCCGTCGGTGTCGCCGGTGCCGCCGGTGCCCAGGTCGTTGCGGCTGTCGTACCAGACCACGGCCAGGTCGCCGGTGGTGGGATCCAGCGAGATCTTCGGCAGGAACTGGCTGTTCGTGGTGGCGTCGTCGTTCACCCGTGCCGCGGCGCTCCAGGTGGCCCCACCGTCGTCGGAATGCCGCAGGTAGACGTCGGTGTCATCGCTCTCGTTGGGCTGTTCGCGGGTGTAGACCAGCGACACCCGTCCGGAATGCGGGCCGCCGGTGCGGTCCCAGGCCAGGCCGACCTCCGCGTCGACCGAGCGGTCGGGCTGGGCAGGGATGAAGTCGAACCCGCCCACATGGGTCTCGGTCACGAAGACGCGGTCGCCGAAACCGGCCGGGCCGAGGCCGTCCGGATCCACGTTGACGAAGATCTTGCCGCCACCCTGCCCGCTCTCGGTGAGGTTGCACACCTGCATCACTTGCCCGGACGGCCCGATCGCGATGTCGCCGTAGGTGCAGTTATTCGTCCCATGGATCACCTCGACCGGGATGAACCCGCCGAGCCGGCCCAGCCCAGTCACCGGGGCGCCGGTCGCGACCAGCGGTCCTCCGGCGTTGAACACCACCCAGACCGCGTTCTGGGCCGCGGTGATGGTCGGCTGGTCGACGAAGCGGAACAGGCCGCGGCTGTCTCCGCTCGACTTCTTGGCCGGCAGGTCGGCCGCGGAGACATTGGCATGCGTTTCGTCAGCGTGGGACGTCTCGAAAAGACGCCTCGTTCATTGCAATTCGACTCAGAAAACAATTGGTACCGCAGGTCCAATACCGTAAAGGGTCGATTGACGATTTTGCTTGAACGTGATACTCGAAGTTGAGACCGCGGTGTTGGTCCCTTCGACGCCCAGCACGTTTCCAACGACCATCCAACCCCGCTGCCACGTCCCTCGTGGCCAACCCGATCGGTCGGCACGAACGGTGATTCACGGCGAGCTGATTGAACCCGATCACACCCCGCTTCCCGGCTCGCGTTTCGCCCCGTGGCGAGCGCGAGCCGGCCACGGGATGCCCCTGTGTTACGGGGCGGTGACGCGAACTGCCACGACGTCTGCGGAGTTGGCGGCGCTTGTCGACTGGGAGAAGAACGCGAGGAAGTCCTTCCCGATCGCGGTAAGACCCTGGTAGTCGCCGAGGAAGTACCCGCGCGCGAACGGCGCGTTCTCCATGTCGAACGGACCGCCGATGTGTTGTTCGGACCAGGTTGCGCCCCCGTTGTGCGAGTGGGCAAGGAAGACATCCGTCGGCACGCCGGCAGCCGCGGTGTTGGTGCGGAAGTCGTAGTACTCCACGCCCACCGTGCTGTCTGAGGACACCTCCACGGCGGGGTTGAACGCGGCCGCCGGTACCGGGGTCTGGTTCACCTTGACCGGACTCGACCAGTTCTTCCCACCGTCGGTGGAACGGGACAAGACGACGTCGGGTCGGGCGCCGCCGGAGAACCGGCCGTCGGCCCACACGACGTACACCGCTCCGGTATTCGGATCCACCCCAATGTCGGGAATGTTCGTCCCGGCCCGCACCGCCTCGTTCGTGTCCGGATCACAGATCCGCTCGGGGCCACAGCCGGGCAGTTCCGCGAAGTTCGCGATCGTGACCGGTGGGGACCAGTGCAGCCCCGCGTCGGTCGAGACCATGGCGCCGATGAAATTCTGGTTCGGCGAGGGCTGCAACCCCGAGCCTCGGCCCGTCCAGAACACATCGATCAGCGTGCCGTTCGGGGTCACCGCGATCTGGTTGCCGAGCGTGAACACGTTCTGACTGCTCATCGCCACCGGCGCCGACCAGTGCGCGCCGCCGTCGGTGGTGCGCGAGAAGATCGGTTGCCCGCGGTAGGCGAAGGAGTGGAACTCCGAGGTGATGCTTCGCTGATCACCGGGGAACGCGCCACGGTCCCACACCGCATAGACCGAACCGGGCCGGGTCGGGTCGGCGGTGATCGACTCCTTGTCGTTGAAGTTGATGCCCGAGGTGTCGCGGATCAGCGTGGTCGCCGGTCCCCATGTCGCTCCGCTGTCGGTGGACTTGGACACCAGAATCGCCGACGTCTCCAGCTGATCCGACACGGAAAGTGAGATCTGATACGCGTTGCCAGCTGGGTCGAACGTCACCCACGGGTCGGACGGACGCTCGTAGGCGTTCTGGCCGGTCCCGCCGGAGCAGGCGCTGAACGCCGCGAAGCTCTCCGTCCAGGACGCGCCGCCGTTGGTCGACCGGGACGCGACCAAGCCGTGCGCGCCGCCATCGTTCCACCGGTCCTGCTGAAACACCCCGATGAGGTTGTCGGGATTCGTCGGATTAACGGCGACGAATGGCTCCACCTCGGTATTCGGGTAGTTCACCGAGGTCGGGAAGAACTGACCGACCGTACAGCCGGCAAACGGGCTCGGCCCGGACGCCGGCACCGCCGGCCCGACGCTGTACGGATACGCCTCGGCCAGGCCTGGTGCAGCGAGGACCGCGGCCGCCGCGGCGGCGGCCACAACAAGCTTGCGCATGAGAACCCCCTGACATGGGCGGCGTGAGGCTGCACCGGCCCTATCGCTCGCCCCCGAGGCCCTCAACAGCAGGTGTCGTGGGCGTACCGGCCCGGCCTCGGGATCCGGCTTACCACCAGCAGTCACAGCTGACAAGACGGGCGGCGCAAATTGGCTCGTCGGGTCGCGTGTTGCGGCATGCGGTCAGTCCCAGTCGACACGCACGGATCCAACCTGGCGGACGGGGACGTGCCCAGCCATGTTTGGTGGGTCGTGGGGTGTAGTCCGGAAAGTCTGGTCAACAGTCGCAGCCTCGACCCGCTGCCCGACCGGCGTCACCGGTTGCACGCGGAGCTGGTCAGCGACTATCGCCGCGAGCTGCTCGTCACTGACGTGCGTTCGTCCGAGCACCGACTGCCGAGGCGCTGTGGCCACCATCTGGCTGTTTACGGCGTGATGCCGACGGCGATCGTGCGCAAGGTTTCCGCGCCGGGGCCGGACAGGCGATCAAGGGCAGCGGGCCGACCGGTCAGCAGAAGCAGCAGCGCATCGAGGGCCGCTGCGATCTCATGACCATCGCCCGCACTCCACGCCTCGTCGGTGGCCACGAGCCGGCAGCCTGCGAGCCTGCGCCGCGCATGGAACATCCGCGGCGACGACACGGTCGGCGGCAATGACGGCCAGCTCATTGCACTGGGGCACGGAGCGACCCATCGGAATGGCGACGTCCTGACTGTGCACCAGGTAGTCCATGGCCGTGTCCCGGGAGGTGACCATCGGCAGCAGGCGCCAGAAGCCGACACGCAGGGGGCTGCATCTGTTGAAGTTCGTAGCACAAGTGTTGTCTGAGCTGAGCCGATGCCGGGAGACTGTGACGCTGGGGTCCTCGGCAGACCCGCGCGGTTCGAGACGTCGACTCGGAGTCGGTCGCGCCCGCACATAACCACGCCCGGGCGCAACTCGCGCCGCGTCGTTGAGCAGCACCTATTCGGCAACTTGTTTGACTCGACGTCGGGAGCCTGGGAGTAGCAGTCTCAGGCGTTGGGCTCGGTGGGCTTGCTCGCGAATCGGCTGCCGTCGTCTTGGGGCGTTCTGGCTCACGAACGGCCTGCGGCTCGCCGGGTCCGCCCGCGGGGTTGTGGCTCTAGAGAGGTTTGCGTTGCCGGTAGTTGCATTGCCCGCCTCGCGATGTTCGGTCGGATCGGAGGAGGAGGCGATGTCGGTGGGCGAGGATGTGATGATCAGCGTTGATCCGCACAAGGCGAGTAACACGCTGGTGGTGATGGATCCGGTCACCAAGGCGGTGATTGCCCGGCAACGGTTTGCGAATAGTGTTGGCGGCTACCGCCGGCTGCGGGAGTTCGCTGGCGGCTGGGCGGATCGCCGGTGGGGTGGAGCGGGCCGGGCGTTGGCGCAGCGTCTGGTGGGTGATGGCGAGCTGGTTCTGGATGTGCCGGCCAAGCTGGCGGCGCGGGTGCGGGTCTACTCGCAGGGGCATGGCCGCAAGACTGACGCCGATGATGCGGTCTCGATCGGCCTGGCTGCGTTGAATAGCACCGGCGTCGCGGTGGTTCACCGCGACGAGACGTTGGTGAGCCTGCGGCTGTTGTGCGATCGGCGCGACGAGTTGGGCGGGTTGTGCACCCAGGCGGTGTGTCGGTTGCATCGGCTGCTGTGCGAGCTGACTCCGGGCGGGACGCATCGTGGGCTTCGGGCGTCGAGAGCCGAACAATTATTGGCGAAACTCCGTCCCGTCGATCCGGTCGATGTCGTGCGATGGCAGTTGGCCGGGCAGCACCTCGACGATATTCGGGCGTTGGACGCGAAGATGACCGCCGTCCGGGCGCGGATCGTCGCGCTGGTCGAGGCCACCGGCACCCGGCTCACCGAGCTCTACGGCATCGGGCCGATCATCGCCGGCCGGATCCTGGCCGAGGTCGACACGATTGACCGGTTTCCGTCGCGGCATCATTTCGCGTCCTACAACGGCACCGCACCGATCGATGTCTCCTCCGGCGAGCAGGTCCGGCATCGGCTCTCCCGCGCCGGGAACCGGCGGCTCAACCACGCGTTGCACATGATGGCGGTGACCCAGATTCGGCAGCCGGACAGCACCGGCCGCGGCTACTACGAACGGAAACGGCTCGAGGGTAAGACACCCAAAGAGGCGCTGCGCTGCTTGAAGCGGCGCCTGTCCGATGTCGTCTACTGGCAGCTGGTCGCCGACCGGCGCGCGACAATCGCCACGTGCGCATCACCTACGACTCCGACGCGGACGCGGCCTACATCCACCTCGGCCGCCAAACCGCCGCCGCGCACCGCGCCACCACGCAGGCCGCCACGCCCGACGGCGTCGATGGGTTCGTCGCACTCGACTGGGAAGACGGCCGCATCGTCGGCATCGAAATCCTCGACGCCAGCAGCCGGCTCACCCAAGACATCCTCCACCAAGCAGAACACGCGAGCTGACGCGACGCGCAAGCCAGGGACCAGCTCCGCCGCGCACCGAACTAGTTCCCGAGTCCGTTGTGGCTGAGTCGATATGACCACGATCGTTCGGCGGCTGCGGGCCGAATCCTGACACGCCGCCCGCGGATGGTCGGACATCGTGGTACTGCTCGCCGGGGTGGCCATGTTCGCGGCATGCGCCGCGGTCCTCGATCGACACCGGGTCTCCGGCACCGAAGCTGCCGTGTTCCGCGCGATCAATGACCGCAGCCTCGTCCCGCAGGTCGTGGTTTGGCCGATCATGCAGCTGGGCAACTTCCTCGTTATCCCAGTGGTCGCGCTGACCGCGGCGGTATTGCGTCGCTGGCGACTGGCGATAAGCCTGCTCGCGGCGGCCTCGGCGCCTACCTTCTGGCCGCCCACGTCGTCCGAGACACCTTTGCCCGCGGCCGGCCACCCTGCTCACCGATGTGCACCTTCGAGGCGCGCCCGCCGGCGGACTCGGCTTCGTCTCCGGGCACGTCGCCGTAGTCACCGCCCTGGCGACCGTCGCCTGGCCCTACCTCGGCCATCGGTGGCGGGCTGTCGTCGTGGGATTGGCCTGCCTCGTGGCGCTGGCCCGCATCTATGTTGGCGCGCACTTCCCACTGGACGTCCTCGGCGGCGCGGGGCTTGGGCTCGCCGTCGCCGGCGCTGTCCGACTCACCTTTGGGCGGCCACGGGCCCCGTCCTTGACATCGCCGCGCGGCCCTAGCCTCGCTCTTTCACGCGAATTCGGCTGACACGGCGTTGAGATGACGGAAGTGCCTGTCCTGTAAGGGAAAATTGGGCTTGCGACGGTCCAATGAATCCCGAACGAGGAAGGCACTCCGTGGGTGAAGCGTAACCGGTGGTCGAGGCGGGTCAAGGTCAGTGCGGACGGCGCGGGGCTGGTGTCGCGTGCCGGGGTGGCGTTGCTGCGGGAGTTGACCGAGGACACCGGGCTGGCGGCGGGGTGGACGAACGCGCTGCTGGATACCTACCGGGCTGTGCCGGCGGTGCATCTGCCCGGCCGGGTGCTGGCTGACCTGGCCGTGGTGATCGCCGACGGCGGTGATGCGTTGGCGCATCTGGCCACGTTGCGGGATCAACAGAAATTGTTCGGCACGGTCGCGTCGGACGCGACGGGGTGGCGGTGTGTGCAGCGGGTCGACGAGGCGCACCTGGCCCGGCTGCAGGCGGTGCGGGCGCAGGCCCGGGAGCGGGCCTGGGCGGCCGGAGCCGGCCCGGATCCGTCGGCTGGGTTGACCATCGATCTGGACGCGACGATCACGATCGCGCACAGCGAGAAGGAGAACGCGGCCAAGACGTGGAAGAAGACGTTCGGGTTTCATCCGCTGCTGGCCTACCTGGATCGCCCGGACGTGGTCGGTGGGGAAGGGCTGGCCGGCATCCTGCGTCCGGGCAACTCGGGCTCGAACACGACTGCCGATCACGTCGAGATCTTGGGTATGGCGCTGGCCGCGCTGCCCGAGTCCGCGCGACCGCGGCCGGGTGATCCGGACTGCCCGCGGGTGTTGATCCGCACCGACGCCGCCGGCGCCACCTACGGCTTCGCCGCGGCCTGCCGGGACGCGGGATGCCAGTATTCGTTGGGGTTTGCGGTCGACGCCGAGGTGCAGGCCGCGATCCTGACGCTGCCCGAACACGCCTGGACACCGGCCTATGACATCGACGGCGCACCGCGTGACGGGGCGTGGCTGGCGGAGATCACCGGACTGCTCGACCTGACCACCTGGCCGGCCGGATCGCGGGTCATCGTGCGCCGGGAACGCCCGCACCCGGGAGCGCAGCTGACCTTCACCGACGCCGACGGGCACCGGTTCACCGCGTTCCTCACCGACACGCACGGCGGGCAGCTGGCCGACCTGGAGGTCCGCCACCGCGCCCACGCCCGCGTCGAAGACCGCATCCGGTGCGGCAAAGCCACCGGGCTGCGCAACCTGCCCTGCCGCGGCTACCAACAAAACAAGGTGTGGCTGGAACTGGCCCTCACCGCCGCCGACCTGCTCACCTGGACCCAAGCGCTGTGTCTGCACGGCGAGCTGGCCCGCTGCGAACCCGCCGCCCTGCGCTACCGGCTGCTGCACGTCGCCGCCCGCCTCGTGCGCACCGGCCGGTGTTGGCACCTCAAACTCGACAAGGACTGGCCGTGGGCCACCCACCTCGCGAACGCCTTCGCACGCCTCCGCGCCGCGTCCTGGCCAGCCTGAAGCAATATTCCTATCCCCACCACCCAAGGAATCGGTGAGGCCGGCAGACCGGCAGATCGACACTGCGCATCCGGCGCGGTCGCCAACCGAAGATCAACTAGCCAGCGGCTGTTGATCAACTCGATCAGCATGAAGGATCGAGGCTAGCAGTTCAACATGCTGAAACGCGTCACCGTCAGCATCCGATATCGTGGTGAACGAAGGCGGTGTGGCCGCGCTTCGGTGGCATCGCGCTGATAGCGGTGTTTGGATCCGACGGCACCCTGACATGCCACACACATCATGGCGCTCGTCACCGCCTCGGACGAGATCGAGGACACCGACGGGTGCGCCACCCCCTGCCCATCATCGGTACGCGGCGGCTGCGCGACCTTGGCCGCACCCAAACCCGTCCGGCACTCTTGTCCGATGGACTGCCCTCACCGGCGTTCGTGGTCCCCGCGGCCAGCACCGATAAGGACGGCATGCCGTGACGATCGACCGAGTCCCCGCTCCGCTGCCGATGCTGCGACGACGAGTCATGCTGATCGGCCTGGTCCTCCTCGGCCTCGCCATTCTGCTCACGACGACCATCGCCGTCCCGTCGACCCGTGGGGTCGCCCAGCCGGTCGATGACTGGTGGAACCGGGTCATGATCGACCTGCGGTGGGCGCCCTTCGTCGACGTCTCGAAGGCCTTGAGCACCCTGTTCGGCACGGCGTTCGACTGGCCCGTCCGCGCCGCGATCACGCTGGTCATCGCGCTACGCCGGCGCTGGCTCGCCCTCGCCGCGTGGGTACTCACCGTCGCCATCAGCGAATTGTGCATCGGCCCGATCAAGACACTAGTCGACAGGCCGCGGCCGCCCGGGTCACTCATCGCCACCTCCGGCGCGTCCTTCCCGTCAGGACACGCCATCGCCTCGGCCGTCACCGCCATCGGCATCGTCATGGCGCTCACATCCGGCAGGCGACGGCTACAATGGATGATCGCCGCAGCACTCCTCGCCGCCGCCGTCGCGCTAAGCCGAACCTACCTATCGGCCCACTGGCTCACCGACGTGCTCGCCGGCTCCCTCATCGGCGCCGGCCTCGCACTAACCATCCCCGAAGCATTCGAGATCACCCGCGACCAGTTCAGCCCGCGCCCGCTACCCACAAACCCAAGACCACCCCGAACCTAGCTAGGCATTAACTACCCAACCAGCCCGGAACGCTGAGCCCTGCCATCCCGGACCGGATCGCCTCCGTGCAGGTCAAGACAAACGGCGCGATCATTGAACACCCCCACCGGCGACGCAACCCTTCCGTTGGCCCGCCGGTCGAATCGGACGGCTCAGACACTCCCCAGGTGCTGGACGCTCAACGCGCCGGTGCCTGGGTCGCGGCGGATCTCCTCCGGCTCAACCCAGTGGCTGTCACCAAAGCGTGGGCGCGGGACCTTCGCCTCTGTGGACGCAGATAACCCGGGTTGACGATGCATCGAAAGCCTCTGTGTCGGCTGGAGGTCGCGATGACCAAATCCAACACCACGCCGGGTCCGAAGAAGACGCAGCTGCAGCGCAGGCTGCGGAAAATCGGCAACCCGGTGCGCATGTGGTCGCTGCTGCACGGGCTGCCGAGCCCGCCGTACACGCGACGAAACGCGATCATCATCGAGACGATTGGCCGCAAATCTGGCCAGCGCTATCGGATCCCAGTCGGCTTCCTGGAGGAAAACGGCAAGCTCATCGTGATTTCCGAGGACGGGCCGCGTGCCTCGTGGGTGAAAAACGCGCAGGCCAAGGACGGACAACTGCGCGTGTTTCTCCACGGCCGCTGGCGCGAGGCACGACTGCAGCTTGGGATGGGCGATCCCGAGTCGTATCTGCGTCGGATGAACCGGGTCCACGCGGCATTCGTGCACACCGAATCGTCCGCTCCATCGGTCATCGAGATCATGGCCGAATCCTGATCAATCGCTGGCTGTCCGCATGCGAAGATCGTCCTCTACCTCGCGCGCGCCTCCCGCTGACCCGACAAAGGCCGGTCGGTCGGCAGGCGCGCTAGTTACTGACGGTGGTGCCGTTTTCTCGCATGCGGCGGTGAACGCCCGCGAATACGGGATCCCCGCTGTTCTCGTGACTGGCGACGCCACGCATCGCTCCATTCCGGCGACCTCGTCACCGTCGACAGCGTCAGTGGAACCGTGCTGGTCGACAGCCAAGCGTGAGCCGCCGAGCGCCGATTAAATCGCTAGGGGTTCGGCTCACCGGCGTTGGTTCGTAGCACGAGGGCGCCCGGCACAAGCCACCCGTGAGGGGGCACCATGGACATTCCACTCCAACAGAATGCGAGCGGCGGTTCGCCGGTGCGCGCAGCCGATCAGGCCTCCTTAGAGCGGAGCCGGCGTCGGCGTCGACCGTCTGGCGAACCGCCGCCGTTGCCCCGCCACATCCGCACCAGCGGGGTGTGGTGGTTGGTGGTCACGTGCATAGTGACGCTGCTGTCGATCGTCCTGTTCTGGGGCCGGTGGCATGCGGCAGCGGTCGGATTGACCGTGGTCGACGATGCGATCGTGCGGTGGCTGTCCGCGCCGTCGTTTCCTGGCTACCGGGGGGCTATGCGTGTGCTGGCGGCTCCGGGCAGTCTGGTGTTCCTCACGGCCCTGCTCTGGGGGGTCGTGGTTGCACTGTTGGTGTTGCGGCGATTCCGCCACCTGATCGTCTTTATCGTCGCGTGGACTCTGACTGCACGGGCGTACTTCCGGGAGGTTGGCACAGTGCGGCGGCCGCGTCCGTTCGGTGTGGACTTTCGCGGAAACTGGGAGGGCTGGGCGCTGCCCTCGTTGCGGCTCGGTGTGCTCGCGGGCATATGCGTCGCGATCCTGTATACGCTCGTGCCGGAAGGGCGCTGGCGCAACCTCGGAAAGTGCGCCGCGGCGGGGCTACTGGGTCTGGTTGCCGTGGGCCGGATGGCTCTCGGCGTCGAGGCGCCGGTCGACATCGTCGTCGGCGTGCTGATCGGTGTGACGATTCCGCTCGTGGCCTTCCGGCTGTTCACTCCGGGCGAGGTCTTTCCGGTCAGTTATCGCCGCGGGCGCGCGGCCCATCTGGATGTGAGGGGGCCACGAGGAGATGCCATCCGCTCAGCGCTGGAGGCTCAGCTCGGTCTCCGCGTCCAGACACTAGCGCCGTTCGGTCTCGCCGGGTCGGCTGGCTCGACGCCGTTGCAGATCACCCTGGACGGCGATCCAGGTCAGGTGGTGTTCGGCAAGCTGTACGCCCGGACACACTTGCAGGCCGACCGATGGTACAAGCTCGGCCGGGAGTTGCTCTACGGCCGGCTGGAGGACGAGAAACCATTTCAGAGCGTGCGGCGGCTGGTGCAGCAGGAGGATTACGCGCTGCGGCTGTTCCGTGACAACGGCCTGCCCACCCCGGCGCCCTACGGTGTCGTCGAGCTCACCCCGGAGCGGGAATACCTGCTGGTCACCGAGTTCTTCGACGGCGCAGCCGAGATGGGCGAAGCCGAAGTAAGCGACGAGGTCATCGACTCCGGGCTCGCCGTGGTCCGCCAGCTTTGGGACGCCGGCCTTGCGCACCGCGACGTGAAACCATCCAACCTGTTGGTCCGCGACCAGCAGGTTCTCCTCATTGACGTCGCGTTCGCCGAACTGCGGCCAACACCGTGGCGGCAGGCAGTGGACTTAGCCAACATGATGCTCTGCCTCGCCTTACGCAGCAGCCCGGAACAAGTCTATGACCGGGCGCTGCGCCAGTTCACTGTTGCCGACATCGGTGAGGCGTCGCCGCCGCACAAGGCCTCGCGCTGCCCTCCCAACTCCGCCGCGCGCTGCGGGACAGGGGCCTCGATCTGCACGCCGAGTTCATCCGACTGCTACCCGCGGCGCCTCGGCCAGTCTCGATCCAACGCTGGAACGGGCGCCGAATCGCCCTGTGGGCGCTCGTGCTGCTCGTCCTCGGGCTGGTGTTTCTTGATCGCTCCGCGTTCACACTCAATGACGAGAGCACCACCTCGTTGAACATCGCCAACCTGGGCTGCCGGCAGTGGGTGCCGCTATGGCTTGAGGCCCAGGCCGTGCCCTCGGCAACGCTGGTGCCCTGCGTGCAGTCACTGCCAAGCGGCTGGCGATTCTCCCGAGCCGACGCGAAGAACGGCACAGCGCAGTATGCGGTCAACCACGACAGGGCCGGCGACAACGCCCTCACCGCACGCCTCACCGGCCACTGCGACACCGGTGACGCCCCCGAAGTGAGATCGAGCGACGCCCGTATACGCCGATTCCAGCGCCCCCCCGTCGATGGCACCCAGACCTGGTACGACATCTTCCCCGGCGGCTGCGTGACCGTGATCGTGCACTCCGTCACCAGCCGCACCGAGGTCACCTCTCAGCTCACCCTGGAGGCGCCCCTCGTCCTCGGATACACCGACCGCCAGACACTTCAACAGGCACTGACCGACCGCTCCAACGGTCACCTCCACCTTGACCCCACCAGTCCTCAGTAAACCCTGGCGTTTGCGGCGCTCGAAGTGGCCGATGAACTCGGCCCATTCCTCATCGGTTGGGGTGCGGTATTCCTCGCCGGGGCGTAACGCGCGGCGGCGAGCAATGAACGCCCGGTGCCCGTTGATCACTTCTTCGGGGTAGACGGCCTTGTAGCCTGTTCGATGTCATCGAGCCAGGCTCCGGGCCGCAGGTCATCGCGACGGTCCCGGAATTCGTTTGGGAGTTGTCCTTCGGCATCTACCTCATGGTGAAGGGATTCAAGCCGTCTCCCATCACCGCTGGACTGGCGTCACCGGCCCCATATCGGGGTGTCATCCTCGCCGACCCACGCGTAGCAAGCAGCCCCGGCCTCAGCCGGGGCTCCGCGGATATCCGCTCATGCTTGACACGTGCAGACGCCCAACGTCGTCTCCGTGGCAGACGTCAGCTTCCCGCCCTCGTCAGCTGATCCGCCCAGTGGGGTTGCGTCACAGCAACGATCACGAGCAAGACGTCGACCGTGAGGCCGAACACGAGCCAGGTGTTCCAAAACGCGGCCAGCAGCACCACCGACAGCAGACCGGCCAGAAGCGTCAGAGCTGGCCAGTCTGCCGACAACCGAGGGACACCCCATACCGCCAGCGCGACTAACACGAACGCGACCACCGTCGCCACCATCAGACCCAGCCCGACTTGCCTGCGAAGCGACTCCGGGACGACCCACGAGCGGTCGAAGCTGAACTCCTGTACGTCCGACGCGAGGTAGAGCAGGTGCACGAGCCCGTGGGCCAACAAGAGGAATTCCAGCGCGATGCTCGGCGTCGGTCCCGATGCGGGCCGCCGGGATAGCCGTGCCTGCCGCCAGCGATGTAGTCGAGGACGTTTACGTAGCGGATATGCAACTAGCGTGCCTGTTGTCCACGGCTATGGACTTGGTCCTGTGGACAAGCTGCAGCGGGCTCGAGGTGAGCGTGTCGTTGAGCTCATTACGCCCTCATCGACGAGCTGCAACACGATCGTGGCCGTGAGCGACCTCGTGATCTGGCCGATCGGAATGAACATGTCGGTGCGCATCGGGGTCTTGGTCGCGGTGTCCGCGATCCCCCGCGCGGTGATGTAGGAGCCCTTGCCGGGGATCCACGACCCGAACACCACCCCCGGGGCTTTGCCCACGCTGATCGTGTGATCGATAGCCGCGTCGATCGTGCGCCTCATTCCCGGCGGCAGCGCTGCATGAATGTTCGCCTCGGCCACACGCGCACCCCGGCGCGCGCCCAGTGCAACCCACCGCGATTTGGGCAACGCACGTCGTCTCCCCACGGTGCCCCGACTGTCACCCAGCACTGTGACCACCGCCCTCGAGTAGGACGACGGATCGAGTCCGGCCTCGGTCGACGCCGACGCCAACCCACGCGGTCCACACGACCAGCGCCGGACGGGGTTCGCGTGCGCAACCCCCGCTTTGGGCCATCCGCGAGGCGCGTAAGGTTCGGTCAGATAGTTGATCTTGCCCTTCCGGTACGAGCGGATACGTGACGGACGTGAGCCCGGCCGAAATACATCCGGTTATACGGAGTGTGCCGCGGGCGGCGGCGGGTCAGCCGTTGCGCGCCCGCCAGGCCGCGACCGATCCGACCGGCGCGGTGCCCAGGGCGCGGCCCGCCGCGTCGCGGGCGGTCAGGACCCCGAACGAGCGCGCGAAGTCGGCGCGCCGGGCGCGGGGAAGGTCGAAGCGGTAGCTGCCGCCGGTGTCGGTCGGCACGCGGACGCGGGTGCCGTCCGGGTAGGTCAGCTCGAGCGTGGCGTACCCGGGCAGGTTCACCCGCCCTTCGATGCCGAGCACCTGTGTGAAGTCGGTGCCGTTGGAGATCGTGCTTACGTAGATCGGCTGTTGCCGATCGACGGTGGTGCCGCCCGGGTCGTTGTCCCGCAGCGGTGGGATATTCACCCGCGCGGCGACGCGGCCGTGCGAGTCCAGGGCGGTCAGCCTCACACCGTCGGTGAGCGCGGCGGCCTGGTCGGCTGCGGGCACCTGGATCAGGAAGTACCGGTCGAGGCCGAGCAGAACGGGGCTGGCTGCGCGACCCTCGTAGATGACCTCGAGCGTCTCGAGGTCGGCGCTGTTGAGACGGCCGCCGATGAGCAGCGGGGCAGCGGCGTCCGGCGGTATCGGTGCGAGTACCTCGACGGGCTGGACGGCGGCCGCCGATGCGCGGACGCAGGTTCCGCCGCGCGGCTGATGGTCGGCCGACGCCGCTTCGATGCAGTACCCGCCGTCGGGTAGGTCTGCGGCGTACAACGTGCCGGACGTCGTCGCGGCGACAGCGTGCGCGTTGCTGAGGTCCGGGTTGTAGCGCAGGGCCGGCGGCATGCCCTGATCGAGCTCGGCCAGGTGGGCGCGCACCGGGTCGGGCGCCGGCCGGCCCACGATGGTCGTGGCCGCCGCAGCCGCCCCGCCGACCAGGATCCCCGCGGCAGCTACGGCCACCAGCCGGGACCGCCGGCGGCGACGTTTCGAGGCGGGCTCAGCCGCCGTCGTGCACACCTCACGCAGGACCCGCTCGCGGCGCTCGGACCCGGTCCAGCTCCGAAGTTCGTCCGGGTCCAGCGGATCGGCCCGGCGGATCAGGCTCATCAACTCCTCGGACCGGGTATTCATCGCTCTTCCTCCAGCGTTCGGGCCAGCCGTTGCCGGGCCCGGTGCAGCCGCACGTACACGGTGGCGCGCGCAATCTCGAGTACGGTCGCTACCTCGGCGGGCGAAAGTTCCTCCCACGCGACCAACTCGATGACCTCTCGCTCGCCCGCCGGGAGGGTCGCCAACGCCGCACGGACGCGCTCCGCCGTCGTCCACGTGTCGCCGGGGTCAGCCGATCGGGAGGTGTCGGGCAGGCTGCGCAGCCGCACGCCCAGCGCGACCCGCCGCTCATCGGACCGCCGCCGGTTCGCCAGCACGTTGCGCGCCGCGCCTATGAGCCACGGCAGCGGCTCCGACGGCAGCTCATCGAAACGCCGCCACGCGACGAGGAAAGTCTCGGAGACGACGTCCTCGGCTTCCTCTCTCGTCGCCCGCCGGCGCGCGTATGCGAACACCACCTTCGAGCAGGCAGCGAACACGGCTTCGAAGCGGACCGCCCGATCATCGACGCCGTCGATCTCGGCCATGGCCGTCAGCGCCCCACGCTGCACCACATTCATACTGTGTCCGGACGGTCCGCACGTCTTTCCGCCACGCGTCATTGTCGCCTCGAGTTGCGGGTGTTCCTGGTGTGCGTGCGTGAAAGCTGCCCTCCCGCTCGTCGCCGATCGCCCCGCCGGCTCGTGCAAGCGGTGCAACCGGCGCTCGGTCAGACCGACCGCCTGAGAGGGGAAGATGTCGAGCGGGATTGTTTGGTGCGGTCAGGCGCTGCACCAATTGCAAATCATCGCGAACTACAAGGGTGAAAGTAGATCCGAGTATCCTTTGGTCGCCACGTCTTATCCCGGCGGCACCAACTCATGAAAGCTAACGGGGACAGCAGTGGTGACGTACAAGATCAGGTTCAAGGACGGCGCGAAGCAGACCGTCAGCGCCATCGAGTATCAACTGGAAGACAAGTTCTTCCACTTCTACGGCGACGGCGGCAAGGTGCTCACCGTCGATGCTGACCAGGTGCAGAGCATCAGCCGCGAGGACGTAGAAGACCCGACGGACGCATCCAGCTGTGGCGGCGCCCAGTAGCCGTCCCATAATCCGAGTTGATCAATCCCACAGCCTAAGAAACCCTACTCGACCTTGGCATCGCTGCGCTCCATCGACGAAGCCGACGACCTCTCCGTCTCGGTAATACGTCGCAGCTTGGGCGATGGTCGCCTAGACCCGCTCCCAGCCGCGCACAAATGGCCTGGCGGAATGACTCAGCGAGGCTTCTCCCGAGCCCATCGAGCACGTCCTGCCGCCGCAGTACCTCCGCGTCGGGAGGCGCCATCGACGTGGCGAGCTGGTCGATCATCTTGCCGCCCCGCGCCTGCCGCGCGGTGAGCGCAACCATCGGACGGGCAAGCAGCGGCGAGATGCGAGCGGCCGCGAGGCCGTAGCGGGTGGCTGCTGACATCCTGCGCCTGGCGGTGGGATCGTCGATCGGCCCGAGGCATGAGACGAGGCCGGCCCGAGCGACGCGGTCCGGCAGCGCGTAGGCGCAGGCGCGCGTAGGGCCCTCCGAAGGAGAACCCGAGCACAGCGAAACGGTCGATCCCGAGCGAGTCGGCCAGCGCGGTGACGTCGTTTGGCCAGTCCAGCATCGTCCGCCCCGGTCGACCGCGATGGCACGAACCCCCGCGTTCATCGCCACGACGTCGTTGGGCGCGAAAGTCGAGCCGCGATCCGGGCCAACCATGGAAGAAGAACACGGGCGCCGCGCCGTCCGCCACGCCTACTCGGAATAGGAGCCGCCGCCTGTCGCCTAGCCGGATCTCCGTGTCCCCGGACGCGCTCATCGTGTAGCCGACCCTAACCTTACTGATCGCCAGGCGTTCGATGCCTGGCCGGGACGCGCCGACGAACGGCAGTTCGTGACGCACGCAGTCATGACGTCAATACGACGCGGCAATAGGTCGACGCTTACCCTCGAGCGCTCATAACGCATCGATGATGCGGCGCGTCGGGACCGTTAGCGCCGATTTTCACGGTCCGAGTTACCCGGCCCGGTTGCCCGCTGGCCGCCCGCCGCGGTGCCGAGACGGGTGGCCGAACCGGCCTCCGAACAAAGTGAGAGGCGCCCGCCGCCCGCCAGCGCTAGGGTCACCGAGCGGAGGTTGGTGTGATGTCTGACGCGATCGCCGCCCATCTGGTCGTGGACGACCCCGAACGGGCGGCGCGATGGTATGCGAGTGTGTTCGGGGCCCGCGAAACCGACCGGATTCCGCTGCCGGACGGAACAGTGTTCGCGATCGATCTCACCCTTGGGGCGACAACCATCGCGCTGGCCGGCGAACACCCGGACCAGGGGATCATCTCCCCGAAGACGCTCGGTGGCACGTACCTGGCCCTGGTCGTGGCGACCGACAACGCGGATGAGGTGTGGACCCGCGCGATCAACGCCGGCGCCACCGCGTTCCACCCGATCGCCGACACCTTCTACGGCGAACGCGCCGGACAATTCATCGACCCGTTCGGACACCGCTGGGGCGTCACCCAGCACCTGCGCGACGTGCCCAAACCGGAACGAGACGCGGCCGTGGCCGCCATCTTCGCTCCGGGCTAACCCCGCGCACGAGCATCGCCACCGCGAGTTCCGGACGGCAGCAAGCGCGGGAAGGCCCGTCACCCGAGCGAATGAGCTGCGGGTGCGGAATCGGCGGCCTCGTTTCCTTCCGAGCCGCACGGATCGGGTGATAGACGGGGATGCGCGCGGCTCATCCCGTAACGCTGCGTGCTCGACGTCAGCGGGGTGATCGTCGATTCCGGTATGCGAGGCCGCCGCCTCAACGGCCAGACAGCGCGTCGTTCTGCGCGCTGAGCGTGCGGGTCCACTCGCCGAGTCGTGTCCCGCAAGGGGATCCCCGGGACGAGTGGTTCGTGCTTCTGTACGGGTCGGCGTTCTAAACGGTGCTGCTGACGTTTCTGCGGGCGGAGGGCGCCGACGATGGTGGCTGGCAGGGCGCCGGCGACCGTCCACACCGCGGCGCGAGGCCGCGCACTTCGGCTCCGCAGGTAGGGAAGCGCGGCGATCACCGCGGTCGGCAGGGTCGCGGGAAGCGGCGAAGGAGGCCAGCAAACGCTTCCCGGGAAATGAGCGCTCTTTCCTGGCTAAGTGTCAAGCAACAGTCGGCATGAGAGAGTCAAGGATCGGCTGTCACATGGCTCTTTGTGTGCAGGCCGGGCCGTGGTGTGGCGTGCCCCCACGCCGGAAATACCGCCGCCGTGGAGGTTCGAAGCGGCGCGGCTGTCTCCCCGATCCTTCGTTGGGCCACCGATCAGCGCGGTGAAACGCCGGGACACGGCGAGCCTGCGGCGGTATAAGATTCGTTCAACTCTCAACCATGTCGTGGAGCGCTTGGTCTACATGGGAGGCTGGCCATGAGTGCTGCACAGATTCAAATCCCCGGTTATGTGGTCGGGACGTGGGATATCGATCCTTTGCACACCGAGGTCGGCTTCAGCGTTCGCCATCTG
The DNA here is from genome assembly GCA_963748415.1 of uncultured Actinomycetota bacterium. Lineage (GTDB taxonomy): Bacteria > Actinomycetota > Actinomycetes > Mycobacteriales > Jatrophihabitantaceae > CAVVJA01. The sequence goes on from CAVVJA010000011.1 coordinate 313,756, forward strand.
ATGGTGAGCAAGGTCCGCGGCCGGTTCACCCGATTCGAAGGATCGTTCGTCACCGCGCCCGAGCCCGGGGATTCGTCGGCATCGGCGACGATCGACATGACCTCCATCGACACCAACAACCCGACTCGCGATGACGACCTCCGGTCAAAGAACTTCTTCGAAGTCGACCAGTATCCGCAGATGACCTACCGGTCAACCGGGTTACGACTCGGTGGCGAACAGTTCATCCTCGACGGTGAACTGACCGCGCACGGCGTCACCCGGCAAGTTCCGCTGCGGGTCGAGGTCAACGGGTTCGGCGCCGACCCATACGGCAACCAGCGATCCGGATTCACCGCGACGGGATCGCTTAACCGCAGCGACTTCGGCATGACGTTCAACGTTCCCCTCGAGGGCGGCGGAGTCATGGTCGGCGACCGCATCGACATCGCAATCGAAGTAGAGGGGATCCTGCGGAAACCAGCAGGCAATTAGGCCACTTTCCTCCCGGTCGCCGGTCACGTCCCAATCGACCTTCAGCACGCCCTCGAAGGCGCCAGCGATGATGATCAAACGACGAGTGCAAGCGCTGAGTTCGTTCCATTCCTTCTGGCCACGACCTCACCTTGCGCTGCTGCCGCACCCGCTGCAAGCAACCGACGACACAAACCGCGTCGGTGTGTCGTCCACCGGCTGTAGAGCGCGTCAGGCGGTACCGGTCGCCGGTTCGCTGATCGGCAAATCCATGCGTACCGTAAGCGATCCCTTGCGGGATCCGCTTGAAGGGCTGTGCTGGTGCCCGACGGTTCCGGCGGTGGCAGCTCAGTCGATGACCGCTCCACCGGTGAGGTTGATTTCGCTCGCGGTGATTGTTCGGGCCCAGTCGGATGCGGCGAAGGTGGCGATGTTGGCGACCTCGGCGTAGCTGGGCTGGTGGTGTATCAGGAGACCTTCGGTGCCTGGCGCGGGTGTTGTGTCATCCTCGCCGCGGCCGGTTTCGCGGTGCGGTTCGTCGGGGTCGGCTGAGCCGGGTGAGAGCAGCCAGGCGACGCGCACGCCGTGCGGTCCGTACTCGGCGGCGAGCTGGCGGCAGAGTCCGGCGAGCGCGGCCCAGGCGACATGGGATCCGCCTAGTCGGGGGATCGCCTCTCGGCCTCCGGCCATGACGAGGATGACGCCGTGGCCGCGGCGGGTCATGTGCCGGCCGACCGCCGTGGCGATGTTGAAGTGCGCGGTGACGGCTTTGGTCACGGGACGCAGGAAGTCGTCGAACCGCATGTCGAGGAGAGGTGTGCCTTGGACGTCGTCGTTGGAGGTGGCGTTGAAGCAGACGTCGATGCCGTCGCCGGCGGCGGCGACAGCGCTCGCGTGCTGCTCCAGCGCCGCCCGGTCGAGGACGTCGACGCGTGCGACGTGAGCCGTGCCGCCGTCGGTCCGGATGCGCTGGGCGACCGCGTCGAGGGTCGCTTCGGTGCGGCCGGCGAGATGCACCTCGGCACCCTCGCGGGTGTACGCACGGGCGACCGCGGACCCGATCGCTCCGCCGGCTCCGTAGATGATCGCGGTCTTCTTGTCGAGCAGCATGTGTCCTCCGTTTGTGGTGTGAGGCCGGTCAGCCGTCCGAGTGGTCGGCCTCACGTGCGGCAGTTGGGGCGAGGTGCAGGTCGGCCTGCATGAGGGCGCGGATGGTCAGGCCGATCTGGCGGAGGTACTCGACGCACCCGTCGCAGCCGGTGAGGTGCGTTTGGAACGTGTCTTTGAGCTCGGGTGGCAGCGCGCCGTCGAGGTAGTCGGTGACGAGTTCGACGAGCTGCTTGCAGGCGAACTGTTCGTGCTCGGGCGCGCTCACCGCGGCGGGCTTCGGGCGACGACGCAGCGACGGGGCGATCAGCAACAGCGCGACGAGCAGGGCCGCTGCGGTGAGGAACCAGCTGGCCGGCTGTAGTCCGTGAGCGCGGGCGAACCAGCCGAACGCCAGCGAGAACGGAAGGAACAGCACCCAGGACAAAGTGCCGACACCGGAGGACACACCGGCGCGCACGTTCGACGGCACGCCGTCGTGCAGCATCTTGCCGGCCCGGATGCTGATGATCGCCAGCAACAACGCGAGCACCACCTGCGCGGCGATCACGGCGGCGAGCGCGTGGGTCTGGGTGAGGGCGAGCGCGGCGGCCGGTGTGGCGAGGGCGAGCACGCTCAACACCGCGCGGCGGTCCAGGTTCAGTTTGCTGGTCAGGTAGCCGCCGACGCCGAGCGTGGAGACCAGGGCTGCCCAGTAGGGGCCGAACAGCGCGGCCGGCGCGGCGAGGGCGACCAGCCACAGCGGGCCGAACTCGAGCACGGCCTGGGAGAGCAACCCCACGAGCGCCGCGAGCAGCACGACTTGCCGCACGCCGGGGCCGTGGATCATCGTCCGGTAGGTGAGCGCGACGTGGCGGCGCAGCGCGACCGGTTCTGCGGCGCGGTGCAGGCGCGGCTCGTCGAAGCGCAGGAACGCCGCGACCGCGACCGCGACCAACGGGAGCGACGCGAAGTAGGTCAGCCGAGTGGACGTCCAGCCGGCGAGCACACCGCCGGCGAGCGCGCTCGCCACGAACGCGCCGCTTTCGACCATCCGGACCCGGCCGATCCACATCTCGTACTGCTCACTCGACCCGGTCTCTTCGAGGACCGCGTCGTAGACGATGCTGTCGACCGTGCCGGAGTTCAGCGCGAAGTACACGCCGAGGATCATCGCCGCGGCGATGTAGGTGGGCACGTTCTGGCTGAGGCCGCCCAGCAGGGAGCTTGCGAGCAGCGCGGCGGTGGCGCACACCAGGATCTGGTTCCTGCTCCAGCGGTCGGCCAGGATGCCGGACGGCACCTCAAGCAGCGGCACGACGGCGGCATACGCGGCCGCCATGACGCCGACCGAGCGCGGGGTGAAGCCGATCTCGGTCATGAACAGCTTCTCGACCGGGACCCACAGGATGAGGCCTTGCAGCCCCACCGCGATCTGCATGGGTACCAGCCGACGCGCCAGCGTGCGCGGCACTGCTGACGATGCCGCGAGGGCCGTGCTCACCGGTCGGCTTCCGGAGTGAGGCGTCGGGCGAGGCGTTCCCGCAACCTGGCCCGCGCCCGGTTCAGGATCGCCCGCTGCTGACGCGATGTCAGGCCGAGGCGCTCGCTGACCTCGACGGGGTCACGGCCGAGCGCGTCGCGGGCGATGACCACCTCGCGCCACGTCGCGGGCAGTTCATCGATCCCGGCGGCGAGCGTGTCTAGTACGTCTGCGTCGGCTGGATCGGTCGTCGTCCAGGGCTCGGGGAACCTGCGCCAGTGTCGCGGGAACGGCTCGCCGGCGCCCTGAAACCGTGACTCGGGCACCGTGGGCGTCGGCGCGAACCACCGCGCCGGCTGGCGGGCGAACCGAGTGCGCGGCTCCTCACCACGCAATCTGGTGTTCGCGACTGCCCGCGCCAGCCACCTCATCATCGGGACACCAGCCGGGCGAGGTTGTCGAACGATCCCTCCCAGCCCTCGCGGTGCGACACCCGCGATACGAGGGTAAGTACCTCACGCCGGCTCCAATGGTCGGCAACCACCCCTGACGGCACCTCACGCGTCGGCACGACGACGGGTACACGGCTGACATCACCCCTAACGTGCGGCGGCGAACCCAATGCCAGCTCATGACAGCTTCTCGATGGGCACCCATAGGGCGAGGTACTGCATGAATGCCGCCGCGTTGAGCGGCCCGAGACGTTGACTGAGCACACCCAGCCTGAGCTCATCTTGACCCTCGGCCTGGTCATCGTCTGGTCGGCAAATCGTCGTCGCAGTTGCTGGCGTGTCATGTTGAATAGCTGACCTCCTACGTTGCGCATGCACTCACGCCGGGTGAGGCTGAACTTCCGCCGCGGCGTGGCCTTCGACCTCGAGGTGCGGCAGCCACGCGAGCCAGTGCGGCAGGTACCAGTTGCGGTCACCGAGCAGCACCATCACGCTCGGCAGCACGACGGACCGGATGACGGTGGCGTCGATGAGCAGCGACACGGCGATGCCGAAACCCATCTGCTGGAACATGACCAGGTCGCCTGCCGCGAAGCCGGCGAAGACCGCGACGATGATCAGCGCGGCGCCGGTGATGATCCGCGCGGTGGACGCGACGCCCCAGCGGACCGCCGCGGCGGTGTCGGCGACCTGGTCGTAGCGTTCGCGGATCCGGCTGAGCAGGAAGACCTGGTAGTCCATGGAGAGGCCGAACAGCACCGAGAACAGGAACAGCGGCACCCACGCCTCGACCGCGTCCACCGTCTGGAAGCCCAGCACGCCGGCGGCGAAGCCGTGCTGGAAGACCAGCACCAGCAGGCCGTAGGCGGCGCCGACGGACAGCAGGTTGAGCACGATCGCCGTAAGCGCGACCGCGATCGAGCGGAACGCGACGGTGAGCAGCACGAACGACAGCCCCAACACGAACGCGAACACCCACGGCGCCGGGGTGGTGACGTTGTCGAGGTAGTCGACGGTCTCCGACGTAGACCCACCCACGAGCGGATCGGCGTCCGTGCCCGTGAACGCCGCCGGTACAAGGTCCTTGCGAAGGTCGCGCACCGCAGAGATGGCCTTGTCACCGGCCGGGTCGCCACGCACCGGGACGACAAGCTCGGCGACGCCGCCGCGGCCGGTCCGGATCTCGCCCGCCCCGAAGCGCGGGTCGCTGCCGAGCTGGTCGCGCAGCTGCTGCAGGCGGCCCGCGACCTCGCCCGGGTCGTTCCTGACGACGATGTGGACCGGATCGGCGGTCTGCGCGGTGAAGTCGCGCTGCAGCGCGACGTAGCCCTGCTTCGCGGCGAGGTCGTTCGGCAGCGTGCTGACGCCCGACGTGCCGATGTTGAGGCCGAGCGCGGGCAGCGCAAGCGCGACCAGCGCTGCGGTCGCGATGACCAGGCTGAGCGCGGGGCGCCGCAGCACCCGGTCGATGATCGCTCCCCAGAACCGTCCTTCCGGATTGTCCCGCTCCACGGACCGCCGACCGACCAGCGGCAACCGGCCGGTGTCGACGCGGTCGTGCAGCAGGCCGAGCAGCGCCGGCAGCAGCGTCAGCGCGACGGCGAGCGACGTGACGCCGACGAGGATCGCCCCCGCGGCCAGGCTGTGGAAGATCGTCGACGGCACGAGCAGCAGCCCGAACATCGCGATTACGAACGCGGAGCCGCTGAACAGCACCGCGCGGCTGGCCGTCGCGCCCGTGGCGACGATCGACTCGTCGGGCAGACGCCCTCGACCGCGTTCCTCGCGGTACCGCGAGATGACGAACAGCGCATAGTCGATGCCGAGCGCCAGGCCCATGCCGGTCAGCATGTTGGTCGTGAAGATCGACAGGCTGACCAGCTGGGTGAGCAGCGCAACCAGCCCGAGCGCGGTGGTGATCGCGACGATCGCCATGAGCAGCGGCACCAGGCCCGCGCCGAGCGTGCCGAACACGAGCAGCAGGATGATCAGCGCGGCCGGGAGCCCGAACTTGAGCTCGCCGTTGCGCAGGTCGCGCTCGGACAGCAGGTTGAAGTCGTGGTCGCGGGTCGTGTTGCCGCTGATCGCGGCGGTGAAGTTCGGGTCGGCGTCGGCCTGCCGGACGGCACCGATCACGTCGCCCGCGGCGGTGTCGTCGGGGATGTCGACCCGGATCAGCGTCGCGTGCCGGTCGTCGGACATGAGTGACGGGTCCTGTGCGTCGAGGTAAGTGACGACGTTGCGGACGCCGCCGGTGTCGCGCATCGCCTTCGAGAGCCGGTCGACGTAGCCGCGGAAGCCCGCGTCGTCGACCGTCAACTGTGCCGAGCGCACGACGATCAGATCGGAAACGGCACGTTGCGGATCGGGCGGGAAGGCCGCGTTGAGCCGGTTGTCGGCCCGCTCGGACACCGGATTGTTCGTCCCGCTGGCCTCGGTCGTGAATCCGGTCAGGACAAAGGCCAGGGCCATGATCGACCCAGCAAGCACAACACCCCAGGCTGCGAGCGTACGCATCGGGTGACTGCTGCACGCGCGCGCCACAGAAGCAGTTGAGAACGTCATCGTAAGTCCCCCAAGATTGCGGTCGCGGCGGTCCGCCGCACCTCGACCCCGTCCCCGCAAGGCGATGTTCCAGCCGTGGTGGCCGCCTCCGCGACTAAGGACGAGGTCGCGGTGCTGACACTCTGGTCGGACGCTGGAAGGGGGCGCGAACTGGCCCATACCAGGGTCGATCCATGCACTCGCAGCGCGCCGACGAGTGCGGCGTCGTCGGTGGGTTGCGGCGGAGTATGAGCTGGCACAGGTCGATGGTGGCTGGCAGCGTCGGAGGATTTCTTGAACGGATCGCTCAGCCCGCGCTGCCGCCGCTGCGGGCCAGTAGCAGGCGCGTCAGAGCAACACGCGACGCCACGTCGAGCTTGCGGTAGATGCGCTTGACATATTGGCTGACCGTGTGGTGGCTCAGGCACATCCGCTCGGCGATCTCGCGGTCGGAAAGACCGTCGACGACGAACAGTGCCACCTCGCGCTCACGGGGTGTCAACGCGATCAGTGTCGCCGCGGCGATCTCGGACTGATCGCGCTGGAGTTCCAACACTGTGATCAGGGTCCCGCCCGGGGCGCGTGCGTAGCTTGATTGGCCGCGCAGCAGTCCGGTGCCTCCGGCAGTTAGCTCGACATCGACATGGCGAGAGAAGCCGTCGTTAGTGCCGGTTCGGGCGATCACTTGATGCAGTCCAGGCTCAGCGTCGACCACATCGGCCAGCAGGCGGCGGGCGGCCGCGTTCAGGCGGGGCTCGGGAGCAGCTGGATCGCTGATCACCATGGCGGTACCGGCGCGGTCGAGCGCGAGAACGGTCTGGTCACGTTCGTATTCGAGCTCTCTCCGGGAGTGGATCACCTCGACCACGGTGCCGACCACGCGACCCAGCGCCTCGGTCAATCGCACCTCGTACGGGGTGAAGCCACGGCGAGGGTCGTTCGTGCCGCAGTGCAGCGTTCCGATGACGCCGTCCCGGTTGACGATCGGCGCTTGAACCTCATGACGGATGTCGTGCAGGTACTTGAGTTTCGTGTAGAGCGGGTTCTCCAGCCACTCGTCCATCGACGCCACCAGCGCCATGTTGTAGGCCGCCCGGCCGGTGGCGTCCAGATGCGCCTGCAGCCAGTTCAATTCCCGTCCTCCCCGCTCATAGCGCGCCAGGAAGCTGTCGCTGATACCCACCGGGGCAAGGCATCGCTGACCACCGGTCCACGGATCGACGATGTACAGCGCGTACATCGGGAGGCCGAACAGGTGGCTAAACCCCGCGACGAAGCGGCTCTCGAGCTGCTCCTGGTTCGAGGACGCGCACAATGTCTGGGCGAAGTGCAGCAGCTCGGCCCCGTGGGGGGGTCCCTCGTCGGCGATCTGCGAGCGCGGCTGGTTCCCGGGCTCAACCACTGCCGACGGCGGGTTCATGAGGTCGGTGCGCATGACTCTCCCTGGTGCTAACCGTCAGCGTCGTGCATCGCGGCGGCGGGGGCGAGACGGACGAGCGTCAGGGACAGAAACGATCCTGCCACCGGCTGTATCGTGGCTGGCGGGGAGGTAGCGCCATGGTGCATCGCGTGGTGACTGTGCTTGCCCCGGGCGTCAACCCGTTCGACCTTGCGGTCGCCTGTGAGGTGTTCGGGGCGCGCCGGCCCGAGCTCGGTGTCGAGTGGTACGACCATCGGTTGGCCGGTGTGGTGCGCCCCGTGGTGGTCAACGGTGGCTGGACGCTTGACCCACCCTTCGGTCTCGAGGCGGTCGAGGATGCCGACACGGTGATCGTGCCGGCGTGCCCTCATGAGCCACCGCAGGCGATGCTCGCGGCACTGCGCGGCGCCTACGACCGCGGCGCCCGGATGGTGTCGTTCTGCGGGGGCGCCTTTGCGCTCGCCGCGGCGGGCATCCTGGACGGGCGTACCGCGACTACGCACTGGATGGACACCGACGACCTCGCGCGGCGCTATCCACGGGTACGGGTCGAACCGGATGTGCTGTATATCGACGATGGACAGGTGCTCACCTCGGCCGGCACCTCGAGCGGAATCGATCTCGCGCTGCACATCGTCCGGCTGGATTACGGGCCGGAGGTCGCCAACCAGGTCGCCAAACGAATGGTGACGGCCCCCCATCGGGAGGGTGGGCAGTCGCAGTTCGCCTTCAGGCCCGTCCCGGTCTCGTTGTTCCAGAACGCGATCGCATCTGTCATGGACTGGATGTTCGAGCATCTGGATGAACCCATGACCGTCGGCCAGCTGGCGCGGCTGGCCGCCATGAGCCCGCGGACCTTTGCCCGACGATTCAGCGAAGCCACCGGCACAACGCCCCTGCGGTGGCTCACCCACCAGCGGATCCTCCGCGCCCAGGACCTGCTCGAGGCGACGACCTTGCCGGTCGATGTCATCGCGAGCAGGGTCGGGTTCGGCACCGCGGTCAACCTGCGCCAACATTTCCGTCGTGAGACGTCGACGACGCCGGCAGCCTACCGTCAGCAGGTCCGCCAGCGGCGTGGCCGGGTTGCGACCCGTGGCGAGCGCACGCCAGCTGCTGGACGGTCGCGGGTCCTGCGACCCGGACCTAGCACGAGCACGGTCTAACGGAGCTTTGTTGACCAATCCTCAACGTACCGGACTTATCTTGTTCATTCGCCCAAATTCCGGCGCGGACGCCTCGCTGGAATGATCGTCTGAGTTCCCGGCTACAGGTGAATCGTGACCTACAGGATCCGGGTGAACGTGATATCCATCCGGGGTTGCTCTGTGGTCCATCGTCGGTGCGTTCCCACTCGGCGGGCATACTGGTCCCGCCGGCATTCACTTCGAGGGTCGAACGCGCTGCGCCGCTCGGGGTTGATCGGGATCCTCTGCTCGCCGACGATGTCGCCATCGGTTCGCCACCGGCCGATCAGTGCGTCTAGCCGCAGCGTCGCCGGACTGGCGGTCAATACCTACGGCTTCTTCGACGAAGGAGGATAGATGCCCGAGCCGAACGCCGATGAACGACAACCGAGCGGCCGTGGTCAGAGGCCGTGAAGGCCGCGAACCGAGCAGCAGGTCCATGACCGTCATGCTGCCCGGTGCTGCGGCTAACGGTTTGAACGCGACGCGCGCCCCTTTGTGTCGGTTGGATCCCGTTGGATCATGCCCAGAATTGGGGATGGCGCGAAGAGCACCGATCCGGTGACTGATGAGCCGTAGCGGCGCGAACCTAGCGTCGAGGCATGGTCGATGTCGGCTGTGTGATCGACGCAGATATGCCCGCCCTGCTGCTGGCCAGTGCTCACACGATTGTTCTCCATGACCGTGGCGGTCGGGCGGGATCCGAGCAGGTGGGTCCCGAATGGACGATCGTCGTGCCGTGTGCCGGGCACATCGAGTGGTGGATCGGTCGGTGTCCCGGTGGGCGCGCACCTGGGGTGATCTTCCCGCCACGGGTCGCGTACCTTGCCCGCAGCACAGAGGGTCACGTCTCGATGCTGATCGACCCTTGGTTCGAGGAACTCGGACCAGGCCGGCACGCCGCCATCACGCTCGATCGCCAAGCAGCTGAGCATCTCCGCGGTCTATGGTCGAGAGCCGACGTCGCCGCTCTCGACGAGAGCGCCAGGGAGACTGTGACCTACCTTCGCCGGCGGGAGATCCTACCGTTGGAGGAAGCAATCGACCCCCGCGTCGCAGCTGCGCTTCGGGATCTCCCGACCGCTGGCCGCGTCGACCAACTCGCCGCCGGTGTCGGGTTGTGTCCGTCCCGCTTGCGGGCTTTGATCAAAGATCTCACCGGAATGCCGCCCACCCGGCTGCGGATGTGGCAGCGCCTCCGGGCCGCCATGCTCAGCCTGCCGGACAAGCCCATCGCAGTCGCGGCCGCCGATGCGGGCTTCGCCGACCAGGCTCATCTGACGCGGACCGCCTCGCGGCTCATCGGCCGGACTCCCGGTGAGCTGGCGCGCATGCTCCCGGGCCCGAGAACTCAAGGCCAGGCGAACCGACGTCGCCGCCAACCCGCCACAGCGACTCCCAGGACAGCTCGCGCGGCGTCGCCCAGCGAACTCGCGAGCCATCGCCGCGCGATCGGGTGATACCGGTGAGCGCCACAGCCAGGCTCTTGGAGCCCCAGGATGGACAGGAATGATGGAGGTGCCCGATCGTGATCGATGGTGTGACAAAGGTCGTCATCGAGGTTGAGGACCAGCAGCGAGCCAAGGCGTTCTGGACCCAGACCCTGGGCTTCGAGCTACTCCAGGACACACCCTACGGGGCGGAGCGGTGGCTGGAGGTGCGCACACCGGACAAAGCAACTGTCGTGGTCCTCGACGTCCGCCGCGGCCAGCGGTCCACCGCGACCGACCCGAGCCTGCCGACCTCCAACGTGTTCTTCTACTCCGAGGACCTCCAGCAGACTTATCAGGAGCTGCGCGCCGGCGGCGTGAAGTTCCCTCTGGCGCCCGTTGAGCAGCCCTTCGGGTGGTGGTCGCTCTTCGAGGATCCTGACGGCAATCGCTTCGCGCTTGTCTCCCGCTGACATGGCGTCGCGAACGGTCCGCGAGACCGTGAACCTGGCCGACTACGCCGAACTGGTCGTGATCTATCTCGGCCTGCGGGTCAACTCGCTGCGCGGGCTACGCACCCTCATCCAGGCTGGCCCGCGCATCCAACGGTCCGTGGCGGCCGCGCCGGACGGTTTGCTACGGCGCGAGTCGATCGTCTACTCCCTCGCGCCGCCGCACGTAGGGATGCGGCAGTACTGGCGCGACTTCGACGCGCTGGAGCGCTGGACCCGCGCGGACCCGCACCGTGGCTGGTGGAGCGAGCACCGATCCTGGCGGCACCGGCTGCTGGCACGAGACCTACTGCGCCCGCGGCGGCATGGAGGCGATCTACCTCGAGCTGAGTGCGCCTCCGCTCGGGCTGGGCGCGTTCACGCCGCGCGAGCCTGCACGCACGTCGATGTTCTCCGCGCGCAAACGGCTCGGCCTGGCCGATACGGCCGCTGCGTCCAGCGCCGTAGCTGAGGAGGACCTCTACCGCGAATGATCGGAGCGGAGTTCGCCGTCTGCGGCGGTCTGTACCTCACCTGCCCTCTGATCGACAAATCATTGGCCGGCGGCATCCACCGCACCGATCAACGAACCCGCGCTCGCAGTCCCAGTCACCAATCGACATCCACAAGTCACCACTGATCTCACGCCGCTCACCAACCAAGGAGACACCGATGTGCACCGCTCCCAACCGTCGAGAGGCCCGGGAAGAAGCCCGCAGATGGGTTCGCAGGAAGCGAATCTTCTACACGATCCTCGGCGTCTACCTCGCCCTCAGCCTGATGTGGTTCCTCATCGACATGGCCGACGACAGCGAGAACCTCTGGTTCTACTGGCCCATGCTCGGCGCGGGGTCCGCGGTCGCCGTGATCGGCGTCGTCATGTTCGGCGTCGGCAGCCTGTTTGGCGCCGAGTGGGAAGGGCGCCAGATGCAGCGGTACCTCGAACGGCACCGTGGGGACGGCGATGGCGGCGGCAACGGCGCCGAAGAATAGCCGTAGTCGCAAGAGGGAACCTGGAGCGGACACCCTCCAGCACACGGCGGCCTCCCGCCTTGGTGCACGATCGGGTGTGCCATATACCCGCGCGGTGATGGTGTCGCGCACAGATAGGTCATACGGGACGTGCACGCACGCCACCGTGTACATGATCACGTCGAGCCTCGTTTTCTTCAGGTCGCGCGGGTTAGGAGCGATAGGCGTTCGACCGGGCCCGAGAGACTATGCAGGTTGGGCGCATACCGATGCGGCGGATCACCGGTAGTTTCGGAACGGCCGCCGACCCGCGAGTGGGGACAGTACTTCGTATCTGCGCGCTCGTCAGGGTCGCCATTGCCACGCCGTGATGCCGTCATATCGAGACGGGTATTGAGCAGCCCGGTTGCGGTAGAAATGATCTCCCCTGCTGGCCACGGACGACGGTTGGTCAGGTCTTGATCGATCCCGCGTAGATCCCGCGAGTTTCGGGGCGCTGCATCAATTCGATGATCTTGGAAAATTTCACAGCTTCGATCTGGCGACTTTTCTGGGTGTATGTTCCGAACATGTTGGCGAACAATCCAGCGATTGCGCGGGCCAGTACCGAGCGGACGGTACTGCGGACCGCTCTATTTGCTGTTCGGCTCATGCGGAGAGCGCGAGAGTTTTCGGAACAATAGCTGGGGAAACTCTGGTGGCGGGTGTTGGGTTCGAACCAACGTAGGCTGAGCCGACGGTTTTACAGACCGTCGGGTCGCGAATGCCGGAGGGCCCTTATTCACTGGGCTAGACGCCTCTGGCGTGATCTTGAAACTCGTTCTGATCCCGCGCATATCCCGCGACTTAGGGAAACAGCTACCGCCGGCCGGCGGCAAATAGTTGTTAGGAGCTGTGCAGGACGCCACTGTTCCACCTCCATCTATGCAAGATGCGCGGGTCGAGTCCGCGCGGACCGCAACGTACTGGTCACGGGACGCGCTAGTGCCCGGTCGTACAGTCCATCGGTGGGGTGGCCGCAGCGCGTCGACGCATTGCGCCCGGCAATGCCATCGCATGAGTCCGTAACGAATATGGATGGTTCGGCTCTTACGACCTCGACGGTTCGATCGTGTGGTTATGTGCTACCAGCATGTGCTTCGCCCATCGGCGATACGGCAGCGGAAGGCGGAGAAACTGTGGGTCTGGATGCATGGTTCTTGACCGCTGATGAGCGTGGGAACGCCTGGACGCGGCTGGACTCGCGTCATTCGGACGGCACAGCCTGGACGTCCGGAAACCTGGTTCGCCCGCTCGTGCATGGCGCTGTTTACTTTGCTGAGCTGCTCGTCGCGGTCCGCGCGATGCGCCCGGGCGATCACCTGTTTTTCACCGACTGGCGGGGTGACCCTGATGAGCGACTCGACGGGCCAGGCACCGAGGTCTCACGTGTGCTGGCTGACGCGGCCGCTCGCGGGGTCATCGTGCGGGGCCTCATGTGGCGCTCCCACATGGATCGGTTTCATTATCAGCAAAGCGAAAACCGTCATCTCGGCGAAGAGATCCAGGCCGCAGGCGGCGAGTGCCTGCTCGACATGCGGGTCCGCCCGGGCGGCTCACACCATCAGAAACTGGTCGTGTTACGTCACCGGGACCGCCCGGAAGACGACGTCGCCTACCTCGGCGGGATCGACCTGTGCCACGGGCGCAAGGACGACCCCACTCATCAGGGCGATGAGCAGCCCTGCCCGCTGAGCGCTGCGTATGGACCTCGCCCGGCGTGGCACGACGTGCAGGTCGCTATCCACGGCCCGGCCGTCGCCGATGTGGAGACCGCGTTCCGGGAACGCTGGGAGGATCCCGCCCCGCTCACCCGCAACCCGTATCACCGCTGGCGAGATCGACTCCTGCGCCGGCGCGGTCCCGCGCCCTGCCCGCCGCAATATCCGGATCCGCCGCCGTGCGGCACCCAGGCCGTGCAGGTGCTTCGCACGTACCCCTACCGCCGCCGCGGCTACGACTTCGCACCGTCAGGCGAGCGCAGCATCGCCCGCGCCTACCAGAAAGCGCTGCGGCGGGCACGACACCTGGTGTACATAGAGGACCAGTACCTATGGTCCCCGCATGTCGTCGGGGTGTTTGCCCGGGCCGTGGTCGCAAACCCGCAGCTGCAGCTGATCGCGGTGGTGCCGCACTTCCCCGATCGCGACAGCGCAGCCTATAACGCCCCGCAGCTTCTTGCGCGGGCCCGGTCGCTGCAGTTGCTGCGCGACCACGGTGGCGACCGGGTAGCCGTCTACGGCATCGAGAACGCCCTCGGCACCCCGGTCTATGTTCATGCGAAGGTCTGCATCGTTGACGACACCTGGGTGACGATCGGCTCGGACAACGTCAACCTGCGATCCTGGACCTACGACAGCGAGTTGACCTGCGCTGTGCTCGATGAGAGCCCGGCCGGCCACCAGTTCGCCCAACGGCTGCGGCTGTCGCTGGCACGTGAGCATCTCGACCGGGCCGAGGGCGACGACGCCGACCTGCTCGACCCGATCGACGCGTTCGAGGCGTTCGCGCAGGCCGCCAAAGAACTCGACCACTGGCATGCGGCCGGCGGCAGCAGAACTCGGCCGGCCGGCCGGCTACGCCCCCATCGCACGCAGGCATGCCCAGCTTAACCGAGCGCTGGGCGCATCCGCTGTACCGGCTCATGTACGACCCCGATGGTCGCCCCAAGAAATTGCGCCGCACCGGCAGCTTCTAGGTCGGCGGCACCCGGACACTCAACGACCGCCGGCTGACCGTGAACTCCAGCTCGGCTCGCTCGTCGATCACATCACCGTCGATCTCGACCATCACAGGTCGATCCAGGCTGACATGCAGGGACTGGGTCTTCCAGCAGCGCAGCTGGGTTGGCTTGGGCACCCGACCGGAGGTCAGCCGCCCGCCGAGGCCGGCCCAGTCCCGCAGCCGGCGCGGCGTCAAGACGGCAACGGCAAGCTGGCCGTCGTCCACGGCGGCCTGCGGCAGCAGGGTGATGCCACCTGTCAGCGTCCCGACGTTGGCCGCCAGCACCCCGACCCCGGACGTCGTCCAGGACCGACCGTTGTCCATCTCGAGTCGGATCCGCAACGTCGGGGCGTCGCGGATCGTCCGTAGGGCGGCCAGACCGTACGCGAGCCAACCCAACTCACGTTTGAGGACCGGGGAGGTTGCCTTGATCATGTCGGCGTCGAAGCCCATGCCCGCCATCACGACGAAGGAGTCGCTCCCGGCCCGGCAGACGTCGATGAGCCGCGCGCGGCCGGCGACCGCGACCTGCACCGCCGTACGCAGATCGGCTGGGATGCCGAGGTTACGGGCGAGCAGGTTGCCGGTGCCGCCGGGCAGCAGCGCGAGAGGAATGTCGCTGCCGGCCAGCGCCGCCGCGCACGCGCGCTGCGTGCCGTCACCGCCATAAGCCATCACCAGGTCGGCTCCCTGAGCCATCGCCGCTCGCGTCTGGCCCCAACCCGGGTCATGCCGCGTCGTCTCCAGCCAGATCGGCGGAGCCGCCCCCGCGCGGGCCAGCACCGCGCTGACCCGTGCTCGCAGCGCTGCCAGATTGGCAGCCTTGACCGGATTTACCACGATCGCAGGTCGGGCCGGTGCCCCGGGAGCGATGCGAGGGTTGGCGACAAGGGCACTGGGGCCCGGCGTGTTCATACCGCGGCCATAACAGCGGGACTCGTAGCCTCCGGCCTGACCTGCGCCGGCCGGTGCCTGAGCAAGACCGCGAGCACGAGCGCAAGCCAACACGCCATGGCGGCCGCCGCGGCGATCACGTCGGTGGGGGGCCTGGGTCCGCCCGAGACGCTCCTCGACGGAGCCGACGGCATCGCCGGGGTCGACTTCGATCTTTGGCTGACCGCCGCTCGGCACCACCTCAACACGGCGCGAGGGGAACGGCTGCGCCTGCTCGCCAACCAGGCCCTGGTGTCCGCGAAGCCGTCGCTGGCGATTGCCGCCGCCGTCAGGGCGGTGGCGGTCGAGCCGTATGAGGTGGCCTCCCGAGCGACGCTGGTCAGCTCGCTGGTGGTCGCCGGCGACCACCCGGCCGCGCTGGCCCAGCTCAGGGACTGGAGCACCTGGATCCGTCAGGAGCTACGCATCGACCGGCTGATGCGCGACAAGCGCGGCGAGGACGGCGACGATCCCCCGCCGCCGCCCGATCCCGACATCACGTCCCGGATCGAGGCCGGGCAGGCTGCTATGGCCGCCGGTGCCGTACCCGGTGGCCTCGAGCACCTGCGCGACGCGGTGCGGCTGGCCGCTCGGCGCGACGACGACCAGCTCCACGCCACCGCCCTGGTGGCGCTGGGCGGCGGGCTGGTGCACTCGGTGGCGGCGCGCGCCCGGCGGTACCGATCTCATTTCCAACTACACAACATGCAGCTAAAGCACACTCGCGGTGCTCCTGCCCGATCAAAGTGTGTCACGCCACTTGACGCTTGAGTTCTCGTCGAACTCAGCCGCCGGCGTGCAGGCAACCGTCATCGACGAGTGAAACGATGACGGGCCCGCCAATCTAGATGAGGGCCCAGCGCCCTACCCCGCGGCTGTTCATCGAGGCTGTCCGCGCTCGTATCGCCACCTAGGGTATGCACGGACATGCCGCATGTCGTGCGCATTAGCCGTCGTTCGGCGTGCGTGCCGCGTTGCTGGTCGACTCGATCGTGGCCGCGGGCATGGGGTGTTTTGCTGGGCCTGCCGTCGATGAACTCGGTGGGGTTGTGGTGGGACGACTGCCCACCTGGCATTGCGTTTCCCGATACTGTTGGCTGGATAACCCCGCTTGCCACTGTCGCGAGGCTGACCTAATCGGACTAGCCTGCTGGGATGCGAGCGGACGAGGTCCGCGATACCGGTGCTTTGCTGGGCAGGGTGGGGTCTGATGTCACCGAACTCGCGCGCGGCGTCCATCGCGGCGTGGCGGGTCGGGTGTTCGGCTTGTTGGGGGCACCGGCTCGGCCGGTGCAGCTGCTGCACGACGGCATCTGCGCGATCGCCTATTCGGCGACTCGGATAGGAACCTCGATCGTGCCGGCACTCGTCGGCACCGCGGCGGCGGCGGTACACGATCGTGCGGCGCCGTCAGCACACGACAGCCCAGGGCGGTTCACGCTCGCTGCCGTCAGCGGGTTGATCGGCGACCGGCTCGCCGACGAATACCCGACGCTGGCCCCGCACCTGCGCCTGCGCACGCACGAGGGACCGTTGCGGCGCATCCCCGGCAACGTCATCGATGACCTCGGACCGGCTGCCACCGGTCGCATCGTCATCTTTCTGCACGGCCTGTGCGGGAACGACTGGTACTGGCAGCTGGGTGCCGAACGGTCGTTCGGTACTGCTGGTACGACTTTCGGCTCGCTGCTGCGCGACGAGCGTGGTTGGACACCGCTCTACGCCTCGTACAACACCGGGCTGCACATCTCGGCGAATGGCCGAGCACTGACCGCGCTCCTCGAGGAGGTGGTCGCGGGGTGGCCGGTCAGCGTCGAACAGATCGCCCTGATCGGTCACTCGATGGGCGCACTGGTGGGGCGCAGCGCCGCCCAGCAGGGTGCCGAGGCCGGACACGCGTGGACCCGCCAGCTGCGCGATGTCGTCGGGCTGGGCGGGCCGCACCTTGGCGCGCCGCTGGAGCGACTGGCCAACTGGGGATCGCATCGGCTGGGTCGACTGCCGGAAACTCGGCCGTTCGCCACATTCCTGAACCGCCGCAGCGTCGGCATCAAAGACCTGCGCTACGGCGCGGTCATCGAGGACGACTGGGCAGGGTTCGATCTCGACGAGCTGCTCTGCGATCGGTGCACCCCGGCCCGCCTGTTGCCCGGCGTCACCTACTACGCCGTGGCGGCAACACTCACCCGCTCACCTCGTGGGCTGTTCCCGGTGATCGGTGACCTGCTGGTCGAATACTCCAGTGCCACCGGGACCGGCCCACTGCGACGCATCGCCTTCGAGGGCGAGCGGACGATGCACCTCGGCCGGCGTCACCACCTCCACCTGCTGAGCGATCCGATCGTCTACGCGCAACTGCGCACCTGGCTCGCCTAGACCGCGAGCTCTGTAGCCCACCTGATAACGGGACCTTTGACCCCTGGCGCATCAGACACCGAACGATAACGCTGGGTTGTACCGGGAAGGACCCGGTGGGGCACGATCCGGAGGCAGACCAACTGAGCGCGGCGTTCCGTTGCCGCCTATTGACCCAACGTCACAAGACGGGGAGTCTCGCCTCCGGACCGCGACCTGGCTTCTCCTCGCAACGACACCACCACCAGAATCGTGTGCGAGCGGGCTATGCGTGACACGTGCTCGGTGCAGGTCTGACGTCGTGGCTATCGGATGACCTTGATGTTGAAATCGCCGCTTCCAACGACGCTCCAGAGTCGCAGCCACAGCAGTACGTGGCCTTCGCTGCCTCGTGCGGAGGCGATGCCGCCGAGATCGATAATCGCGTTCGGCGGCCATCCGAAGCTCTGAAGCAGCTCGTGCACCTGCGTCTTGGCGGAGTCGTTATCACCACAGATGAAGATGTCGTGCTCGCCGGGCACGCGGGCGGGATCGACCATGACCGAGCAGTTGACGGTGTTGAGCGCTTTGACGACCCGGGTGTCGGGGAACTCGCGTTGGATCTGCTCGCCCAGGCTGTCGCTGCCCACTGGTGACAGGGTTGGCGGCATCCCGTGTGAGAAGTCCAGCGGGTTGGCGACATCGATGAGTGTCTTCTTGGCCAGGCGTTCGGCGCCTGCCGCGTGTAGTGCATCAAGGGATCCGTCCCCCGCGGTGCAGTTGAACACCATCTCGCCGCGCGCGGCGGCATCGGCGAAGGTGCCATGCCGGGCCCGCTCGCCAGCCTGCTGCGCCCACTCGCGGGCGGCCTGGTTATCCGGGGTGCGCGAGCCCATCGTCACCTGGTGGCCGAGGCTGACGAGCTTGCCGCCGATCGCGCGGCCGACCATTCCGGTGCCGAGCACAGCGATGTCCACCGGGCTGCTCCCTTCGAGTCAAGTCGGTCGTTGGGCGTCAGAGTGACATGCGTATGCTACAGACCTGTCTGTAGTGAAGAGGAGTCCAGTGGCCATGGACGCGCGCGGGCGCATCCTCGACGTGGCAGGTGAGCTGTTCTACCGGGACGGCTTCCGTGCCGTTGGCGTCGATACGATCATCGCCCGGGCGGGCGTGGCGAAGACGACGCTGTACCACCACTTCGGGTCCAAGAACGAGCTGGTCGTCGCGTACCTGGAGCAGTCCAACCGCCGCTTCTGGGACTGGTTCGAGGCGGCCATCGCCGGGCCTGGCACGCCGCGCGCCAAGCTGGCGGCGCTGTTCGATGCCGTGGCGAGGCTCGCGATCAGCCCGGCATGCCTGGGCTGCACGTTCCAGGCCACGGCCGCGGAGTTCCCCGCGCAAGACCATCCCGGCCACCGAGCCGCCCGCGCGCACAAACAGGCGGTCCTCGACCGACTCCGCCAGCTGGCCGAGCAGGCCGGCGCACCGGAACCATCGCAGCTGGCGCAACAGTTGCTGTTGGTCATGGACGGCGCCTTCGCCGCCGCCCGCATGTTCGGCCCGGGCAGCAGCCCGGCGACCGCGGCTGCGGCCGCGGCCGCAGCACTGCTCGACGCGCACCTACCCCGGCGACGGAGCCGATGATGAGCGACCCACGGCCGGCCGGGACGGTGCAGCTGGGAGCCACCGCCATCCGCGTGGCGCCGCTCGGCGTGGGCGCGATGTCGTGGGCGAACCGCTCCCTGCTGGGCTACGGCGGGGCGGATTCGCCGGCGGCGGAGGAACAGGCGCTCGAGGTGTCGCTGGCGGCCGGAGTGACGCTGGTCGACACCGCCGAAGCCTACGGGTGGGGACGTACCGAGCGCCGGGTCGGAGAGCTCGCCCGCGCCCGTCCCGAGGTCGTGGTCGCGACCAAGTACGCGCCCTACCCGTTCCGGCGGGCACGCGCGCTGCCGTCGGCGCTGCAGCGCAGCCTGGCGCGGCTCGGCCGGATCGACCTGTACCAGATCCATTGGCCGCCGCGCTTCGTCGCAGCCGCGTCATTGCTGCGGGCAATGGCCGCCGCGCACCGTGCCGGGCAGATCCGCGCGATCGGCGTGAGCAACTTCAGCGCCACCGGGCTGCGCGCCGCGCACGCCGCCCTCGCTGCCGAGGGGATCCCGCTGGCGTCCAACCAGGTGCAGTACTCCCTCGTCCACCGTGCTCCCGAAACCGACGGCGTGCTTGATGCCTGCCGCGAACTCGAGGTCACCCTAATCGCGTACAGCCCGCTCGGGATGGGCGTGCTGACCGGCAAGTACGGCCCGGGCCGGCGTCCCGGAGGCATCCGCCGGGTCGTCCCACACTTCCGCGCCGGTCGGCTCGCCGAACTCGAGCCGCTGCTGGCGCTGCTGCGCGAGATCGCCGACCAACACGACGCCACACCATCACAAGTCGCCCTGCGCTGGCTGATCGAGCAACACGCCCTGCCGATCCCCGGTGCCAAGAACGCCCAACAGGCCGCCACCAACGCCGGGGCACTCACCCTCGCTCTCGAGCCCGCCGAGGTAGACGCGCTCACCGCCTGGAAGCGCTGACTCCATGACTCGAGCCGGGGCCGGTGTCGAGGCGGTGTCGTCCGCTGTAGCGGGTCGGCGAGCCGACCTCAATGTCCTGCGGGCGTTCGTGGTGTCCGGGTTGAGTTCGACTGCTCGGCACGTAGTCGGGCCAGGCCACGTGCCTCCCCACTCTTGACCGCCCCCACGCCGATGCCGAGAGCCGCCGTGCCGGCGCAAACAGGTCCTGCAGATACCGCAAGACCACGATCGCGCGCTGGCGTACTGGCAGAGTCTGCAGCGTGGCGGGTACGACGAGGTGATCCTCGGATGGCACCGGCTCGCGCAGGTGAAGCGGCCTCGGTGGCGCACCTTCGCTGTGGAGCGGTCTGGCTGTCGCCAGGGCTGGAAGCTCACCCGGGTGATTCGCTCGAACGATGCGCGCACTCACCCGCTTCGCGGGTACAACGTGGTTGATGGATGGCGACCGATGGGCGTACCACTGCGAGTCGCCGGCGGGTCGGGCGGTTTGTGGTCCGGGGTGAGTTCGGGCCGCGGCTTGCCGCGGCGCTGCCCGAGTGCGAGATCGCGGTGCTGTCTGGCGAAACTCGCCAGCCGCCGCAGGGAGGATCGCCTCCAGAAGCGACAGGTCCATCCGCTCGAAGACGGCGAGCCTCGACGAGGTCAGTCGGTTCTCACCCTGCCTGTATGTCGAGAACAGCGGGTTCTTTGCCATCGCTCGGCCCCCTTACCTGCCGCGCACGTCGGGGACCTAAATCCGCACCGTAATCGACCGCTCGCCGCCATTACCGCCTGCCCTGGCCCGCCGACTAGCCTGCATCGGACCAGCTGACTGGGGTAGAGGCGATGGTCACCGACAGGGAAGAGATCCGGATGGTCAGAGCGGATAGCCCAGATGACCTGCTGACAGTGGCGATGATCACCACAGCCTTCTGCGACTGCGCCCGACGTGGTATCCAACGAGACGGTGACCTCGGGCAGAACTCGACGAATCCTGCCATGATCACGTGCGCAGCGCAGGCGCGACTGCCCTATTGACGTTGCGCACCGCGAATCCGTTGCACCCGCCCGACCATCAGGCTGGGATTCTCGAATAACGTTCGTTTGTGAGAGGGCGCCCGTTCGAGAAAGATCTATCTGCGCGACCCGTGCTCGGCGCCGAGGGGCGCGATAACGAGACCTCTTTGTGTCAAGCGTTGAAGCGTAGATAGCCTTGCTCCTGCGCCGGAAAGTGTGGCCGGTGCTCACCGGAGTCAAGCTCGTTCCTGCCCGCGTCCGCGTCGCGGTCGCGGCCGGGGCTCCAACTTGACTTCGGCTGCGCTCCGGCTGGGTCGGCGCCTAGCAGGAGCAGGGCGAGGTGTCAGCACCGGTTTAGTGGGCGCGTGGCTGGTTCTAGAGTGGGTGTCGGCCCGGGAGTGGCTTATCCGAAGAGCCGGTTGTTCGGGGTGTGAGCCGGCCGCGCTGGATGCAGAGTCGTTCCCCGATTGCCCTCCCGGGTCCCGATCAGCTTCGCGGGCGGCTGGTCGTTGGTCGGCGATCAGCTGTGCGTACAGCGCGTCGCTGATCCGGCGTTTCAGCGCGCGCAGCGCCGACTTGTGCGCCATCCCTTCGGCGAGTTTGCGGTCGTAGTAGGTCCGGCCGATGGTGCCGGGGTAGCGGATCTGGCTGACGGCGGCCATGTGGATCGCGTGGTTAAGCTGCCGGTTCCCGCGCCGGGACAGCCGGTAGATCGTCCGGTTGCCGGAGGACACCTCGATCGGTGCGGTGCCGTTGTAGGCGGCGAAGCGGTCCCGACTCGGGAACTGGCCGATGTGGCCGACGTAGCCGAGCACGGTGGCGGCGATGATCGGCCCGACGCCGTAGAGGTCGGTCAGGCGGGTCTTCGACGCCGCCACCAGCCGGGCCAGGCGGCGACGGGTATCGCGGCGCTGTTGGTCGATGCGACGCAGATCGTCCGGCAATAGCTGGGCAAACTCGACTCGCGCTGTGTCGACCTCGCCGCGAGGAGGTAGCTCGGCGAGTACCACGGTCGCCTGGGCCGCGGTGATCGCCGTGGCGAATCCACCGGGCACCAGCTCACACAGCACCGCGTGCAGCCGGCACACCAGTTGCGTCCGGGCGCTGCCCAGGTCGCGGTATCGGCGTGCCCACAACCGCAACACCGCGATCTGATCCTCGACCGGCACCGCCCGCGGGTCGCTCGAGCGCAGTGCCGCCACCGCGACCGAGCCGGCGTCGTTCGGGTCGTTCTTGTTCACCGCGCCCGTGTTGAGCAGCCGCACCCGCGCCGCGAGTTTGGGTTGCACGTCGACGACTCGTTCGCCGCCGGCCAGCAGCTGCTGAGCCAACAGATGACCAAGACCACGGGCTCCTTCCACCGCCCAGGTGCGCTCCGGCCAGGCCGCAGCCCACCGCCGCAGCTGATCAACCTGCGCAGCTGTCGCCCGCACCCGAAGCTGGCCAAGCTTGTTCTCGGCCCGATCCAGCGCTACCGCGGTGTGCGAGCCCTTGTGCGGATCGATTCCGATGATCACGCCAGTCACGCCGACCTCCCAATAGACGGCACCAATAGGAACCCGTGGTGGGCATGTCTGATTCAGGTCGACAGGGGGCTTGCCTCTTTGGAGCCACGCCACGGGCGAGACACGACGAGCTGGCACCTCGTTAACAAGCCAAGCCAACCCGGTCGGCAGACGGTTCGTGAGCCCAGCCCGTCGCACCTCTCAAACGCTACGATCCCAACGCAACGGCTCAAGTGTCGCTTGCCAGCGTGATGGGACCACGTGATTGCCCCACAAGCTAGGGACCACCAGAGCAGCATGATGATGGTCACGTGCTTCTCCTCGTTGGTCAACGCGACGCGTTGTTGGGATTGCTGGCTTGGGGTCGTTGTCGGCGTCGGTAGGACTCGCCTTCGATGACAAGTTCGTAGCTGGTGGATACGAGCCGGTCGACGGCCGATTGGGCTAGCAGCGGGTCGCTCATGACGGCGATCCATTCGCTTGGGTCGCGGTTCGAGGTCACGATCGTTGAGGTCTTCTGGTGCCGTTCGACGATGAGCTCGTAGAAGTCCGACGTGTCGGTGGCATGCATGGCTTGCAGGGCGAGGTCGTCGAGGATGAGTACTTCGACGCAGGCGAGGGCACGCATCTCGGCTTCGACGCTGTTGTCCAATCGGGCCGCCTTGAGCGTGCGGAACATCTGATCGGCGCGCACGAACCGCACGGTGCGGCGGCGGCGAACCGCGATGTGTCCGCATTCCCGAAAGCGCACTGGCAGAAGATCTGGTCGACGAACCCGCTGGTTATCTGGAGTGATCTGGTTCCCGTCTTGCACGTCCGCCACGAGGGTGTGCGCGTCCGGAATCTGTGATGCGACATCCGAGACGAGCATGCCCGCCCCGTCGAGCTAACCCCGCACCAGTGGCGCCACACGCTCGGGACCCGGTTTCAACCGTGACGTTCCGCAAGAAGTTGTGCGTCGCATCCTCGATCATGATTCAGCTGCCATGACTGGGCATTACGCCCGCCTGCACGACACCACCGTGCGGCAGCACTGGGAGAAAGCACACAAGGTCAACGCCGGCGGGCACACCGTGGTGCTCGACCCGGACGGGCCACTGGCCGAAGCAGCCTGGTCCAAACACCGGCTCGGCCGTGTCACTCAGTCGCTGCCGAACGGCTACTGCGGCCTGCCGGTGCGAAAGAGCTGCCCGCACGCCAACGCCACGTTGACTGAACTAGCGCTGGGTTCTCGTCTTGCCTTCAGCCATGCGAGGGGCGCGTAGCTAGCTTCTCCGCGTGATCGAATCGGAGTCAGGCCGGGATCTTTCTCGGCTCGTCGTGTACCGTGCCGGTGGCTTGGTCTGCCACGGGTGATGAGCGGGAGCCGTACCGGCTGATCGACCCGGACGGGCATGTCGTGGAGCCGGTGGCGGTGTTCTTGCGGGAGTTGCTGGCGGTCGGCCGGTCTACGGCGACGCTGCGTTCCTACGGCATGGACCTGTTGCGGTGGTGGCGGTTCCTCACGCGGTCGGATGTCGGGTGGGACCGCGCGACCCGGGTGGAGGCCCGCGACTTCAGCTGCTGGATCCAGCTGACGGTCAAGCAGCGGCTGACAGGCCACGCGGCCTCGGGCGAGGCGGTTGGTCCAGCGGCGTGCTGGGACCGCCGAACCCGGTGACCGGCAAGCCCGGCGCCGGTGGACGGGTATGCGCCGGCGACGTCGCGCACAGCGAGACGGTGCTGCGTGGCTTCTACGATTTTCACCGCGACGCCGGCAGCGGACCGATCCTGAACCCGTTTCCGCTGGATCTGTCACGCCGGTCCGGCGCGCGCATGCGCACCACAACCCGATGGACGCGGTGGCGGGCGCGAGCGGGTTGGCCGCTATCGGCCGAAGGTGCCGCAGCGGATTCCCCGGGCGATCCCCGACGAGCGGTTCAACGAGCTGTTCGCGCGCGCTGCCGTCGAACCGGGACCGGGCGCTGGTGGCGTTCTGGATCTCCACAGGGGCGCGCGCGTCGGAGCTGCTCGGGGGCGCCGGCAGTGCGACATCGACCCAGGCCAGCAGCTGATCACCGTGGTGCGCAAGGGTTCTCGCGCGGTGCAGCAGGTGCCCGCGTCGGCGGACGCGTTCGTCTGGCTGCGGCTTGTATCAGCAGGAGCTGCTCGGCGAGAGTCCCGCGCGGGCCGGACCAGCCGCTGTGGTGGACACTGCGCCGGCCGCGGCGGCCGTTGACCTACCACGCCGCCCACCGAATGTTCGAGCGCGCCAACGCCACGCTCGGAGCGGACTGGACACTGCACGACCTGCGGCACAGCGCGGCGACCCGGATGGCGCACGACCCGCAGCTGACGCTCAGCGACGTGCAGTGGGTCCTCGGGCCACGCGCACCTGACCACGACCGAGCTGTACTTCACGCCCGACAGGGACGAGGTGGTCGCCGGGGTGCTGGCCCATCACGCGCGCGCCGGCGAACGTACGGCAAGACCGGCGCCTCCACCGCCGCGCCGGGATATGACCCGCAGTCGTTGAGCGTGCTGTTCGGCAGGGCGCTGTGACGCCTCGTCAAGCACGTGGCGCGCAAACCGTTACCGGCCGTCAGGCGGTCGCACGCCGAGACAGCGGGCCCGGAACAGGCAGCTGCGGACACAGTTTCCGCCGCGGCCCGTCGAGCCGTGGTGGCCCGCCACTGCATGCGACCGCTGGAGGACACAGCGCGATCGGTTGACCTCGCGCGCCGTTCGTCGCGGCGGCCGACGCGACCCGGGCTGGTCGGCGGCGCGGCGTGGCCAAGCTGCTGGACTGGTTGTCGACGTTCCCGGGCGACACGTGGCAGCAGCGTTGGCTGGCCAGCGGCGTCGAGCAGCATCCCGGAGATGAGCTGGGTCAGCTGCCGCTGCGGTGGCTGACGCGACAGGCGAGCCGGCGTCCTACGACGCGACGGACCTGGCGTCCGGGCTGCTGATGCTGATCTGCGGCGACGTCATCCGCCCCGGCCTGCCGTGGATGCTCACCCGCACCCACCGATATCTGGCCTCGGTGATGGCGCAGATCCGGGACCCGGACGGGTTCGCCCGGCTGCGGGCAGTTGGCCGCGGCCGAGCCGGCCGGCTCGCAGGGCGACGCCAA
The DNA here is from genome assembly GCA_963748415.1 of uncultured Actinomycetota bacterium. GTDB lineage: Bacteria > Actinomycetota > Actinomycetes > Mycobacteriales > Jatrophihabitantaceae > CAVVJA01. The sequence continues at coordinate 339,493 of CAVVJA010000011.1, forward strand.
GATCGCGGCGACCCGGATCGCGACGCTGATGGCCTGCAAGGGCGGCACGCATCGCCGATGATCACCGTCGGCGACTGCGTCGAACTGGTCGACACCCATGCGTCGGGTGCATGCCCGCGGCGGGCAGAAGAAGGTCGACTTCTACCTGCGGCTGCGCGCCCTGGGCATCTTCCCCGGCGACGCGCCGCACACCATCCGCGCGTTCGGCCTGGCCGGCGGGAAGCTGAGATCGAGGAACTGGTCGACCGATATCGGCTGCAGTGCACGGCCGATCCGCGACCTGATCGTCGACTATCTGCGCGAGCGGCAAGCCGTCGCTGGACTTCGCCAGCCTCGACGCGATCTCGCGCACCCTGGCGGGGCTGTTCTGGGCCCGCATCGAAGCCCTTGCGCCGGGCATCGACTCCCTGCGCCTCCCACCGGAGATCGTCCGGGCCTGGAAGGAGGAGCTGGCCGACCAAGAGCGCACCATGACCAACGCGGCCGGCGAGCGGATCGAGGTGTCGACCCCCGCCTGAACGCCAAGGACGAACTGATGCGCGTGCGGGCGCTTCTACCTCGACATCGCGCAGTGGGCCGTCGAGGATCCCGGCCCGCTGGGCGGTGTGGGCGGCGCCCTGCCCGATCAGCGGCGCCGAGATCAGCCGGCCAAGGAACGCAAGCACCGCAAGGCCCGGATGGACCAGCGCACCCGCGAGCGGCTGCCCGTCCTGCCGGTGCTCGTGCGCACCGCCAACGACCGGCGGCTGGCCACCGCACCGCCTGCTGGCCGCCGCCACAGGCCACCGCCCGGGCGAGGTCATCCCCGGCACCGACGGGTCGCTGCGAAAGCGCCGTCGTGCCCCGCAAGGCCATCGGCCGCAGCGTCTGGGCCGAGGACCTCGTCACCGGCAAGCGGCGCAACCTGTCCTACGAGGACGAGGAAGCGTTCTGGGCGTTCGCCACCATCGAAGTCCTGCGGCTGACCGGCATCCGCTGCGAGGAGCTGCTCGAGCTGAGCCATCACAGCGTCACCGAATACCGGCTGCCCGTACCGGCGAGCTGGTCCCGCTGCTGCAGATCGCGCCGTCCAAGACCGACACCGAACGGCTGCTGCTGGTCAGCCCCGAACTGGCCGACGTCCTCGGCGCCATCGTCCAGCGTCTGCGCCGCCCCGACGGGCGGTCCCGTTGGTGGCCGCCTACGACGTCCGCGAAAGGGTCTGGAACCCGCCGATGCCGCTGCTGTTCCAGCGCGGCATCGGCAACGAACATCGCGCGTTCACCCCCACGGCCATCCGCAAGCTGCTCATCAACGCGCTCGCCGCGACCGGGCTGACCGACGCCAACGGTGACACCACTGATCTTCTCGGCCGCACGATTTCCGAAGGATCTTCGTCACCGACGCCATCATGAGCGGCTGCCGCCGCACATCGCGCAGATCATCTGCGGGCACAAGAGAATCGAGACAACTATGGGTTACAAGGCGTCTACCCAGCCGAGACGATCGAGGCCCACCGAGCATTCATCGCCCGCCGCCGCGCCACCAGGCCCAGCGAGGAATACCGCACCCCCACCGACGAGGAATGGGACGCCTTCCTCGCCCACTTCGAGAAGCGGAAGGTGTCGGTCGGCACCTGCGGGCGCGCCTTCGGAACACCCTGTGTTCATGAGCACGCTTGCGTGAGATGCGCGCTCCTACGGCCGGACCCAGCGCAACGCGGCACGGCTGGAAGAGATCCGCGACAACCTGGAGGCCCGCATCATCGAAGCCAAACGCGAAGGCTGGCTCGGCGAAGTCGAAGGACTCCAAGTCAGCCTCGCCGGCGTCAAAGACAAGCTCGCCCAGATCGATGCCAGCCTCCGGCGAAGGGCCACCACCATCCAGCTCGGCACGCCCACCTTCACCGACCTCGTCGGCCGCACCGCTCCGCCCCGCGGAACTCGCGCAGCCGCAGAGAGATGATGGGACGCGGTGCTGCGGATGAGATTGCCGGGGCGAGAGGCATGAGAACACGCCGTGGGCGACTCCCTCTGCTGGCGCGCTCGCTGGCATTCGTTGCGTCGGTTTCGCTGATCGGCGCGTGCACCGGATCTGGACACCATGCGTCGCAGGCAAGCACCAGCGCCGCCAGCACCGCTACGGCTTCATCCCCGACCCCCGCGCCACCAGGAACGTCTGCGAACTGCACCCCCACCGAAGTCGAGCCTTAGTAGACCAGTTCGTGCGGGCATTCAACGCCGGGGATCAACCCGCCTTGCAGCGACTGTGGGCGCGCGCGGGCCACGGCTTTGCCTGGTACAGCACCGACGCGCCGGGACGCCGCATCAGTCCCGCAGCCGAGGATCGTTCGACCCTGGGCAGGTACTTCGCCGAACGGCATGGGCACCAGGAAGCACTCCGCCTGACGTCATTCCAGTTCAACGGCAACACGGCCGGCTACGGCAACTTCCAGTACGAGTTGATCCGGCAAGCCAACGATCTCGCAGCCACCGCTTACGTCGGCAAGGGCGCCGCGGTCTGCGACACTACGCCGCGAACCCTCGGCGTCTGGTCCATGGCCAGAGACTCCGCCTCGTCCGTGTTGACGTGCGGCAACTACATCGACACCGACGCGCCGCCGGCATCATTCCAGGTTGTGCTCAGCGTCGTCGCACTCCCAACCAGCCCCAACTACCCGGCCCTGCAAACCATCCGCACCGGCGACGGCAACCATCCGCGCCGCCTGTTCGCGAAAACAGGCCTGATCATCAAGGCGAGGACCAGTTTCGAACTCATCGTCCCACCCAAATCGCGGCGCCAGCGGCACGCCTCGGCATCGGATGGGGCGGAACGCCATCAACCCCAAGCCAACGAATCGTCGTTTCGAACTGCCCACAGGCAGGAAGCAGCGAATGGCTGGCCTACCCCGGTGGCTACTGGGTCGACCACCCCACATGCGCGCCTCTCATCGTGAAAGCCGACGGCAAAGAGCAGCAGGTACACATCGGCCTCGGCACCCCATGCCCGGGACAGCAGCCACCGCAGGGACCCTCAGAGCAGTGAGCACAGCCCGCGGCGAACCGAGACCATCCAGCTGCGTATCCCGACCGTCGCCGATGTCGCCGGCCGCACCACCCCACTACGCCGACCCGCGAAATTGGACAGACCGGGACGAATGATCAAGTTCAGATAAGCCTGCCTGACCTGCCCGATGTTCATCACCACACCGCAGTTCCTGCCCGCACACCGCGAGCACCGCCAGCAAGTGGTGCAGATCATCTCGGCGGCCGAAGCGCGAGGACAGCAGCGCGTTGTCGAGATGAACCAGCAGGTGCTAGGCAACCTCGATGCGATCATCACCGCCCTTGCCAGCGACACCGATAGTGGCGAGATCGTCAATGCGGGCTGACAACACCACCCACTTGATCACTGCTGCCCGCCGGCGGCACGAACTCACCCGGGCCAAGACCATCCGAGCGCTACATGAACTCGCGCAGGCCGGCGCCCCAGTGAGCTTCCAAGCCGTCGCCGATCGGGCCGAGGTGTCCCGGTCCTGGCTCTACACCCAGCCCGACATCAAGGCTGAGATCCAACGCCTACGCGCCGCCAGCGATCGGACACCGCAGACCCCGATACCCACCCAGCAGCGCAGCAGCGAGACGTCGCTACTCCGGCGCCTGGAGATCGCCAACAACCGCAACCGCGAGCTCAGCAAGGATAACCAGCGGTTGCGCCGCCAACTCGCCCAAGCACTCGGCCACAACCGCCGGGCAGTGCCAACCGCGAGCGACGATCCGGAATCACACGACCTCTCGGCACGTCGCTCTTCGGTAACAATCGGGCCATGCTGAACCGCGCGGGCCGAGCGCCGGCCGGCGTCGTCAAGGACACGTCCTCGACGCAAACACCCCGAAACTTCGGGCCTCCGGGCAGCGGACTCAAGATAAGCATCGAACGACTCAACAAAGAGATCAAACGCCGCTCCCGCGTCGTCGGCATCTTCCCGAACAACGCAGCTGTCATCCGCTTCGTCGGCGCCGTCCTGGCCGATATGCACGATGAATGGCAAGCCGGCGACCGCCGCTACCTATCCGAAGGCTCCATGGACATGCTCTACCCCGACCGCGATACTCAACTCGTCGCTGCAATCAGCAGCGGCCCGTAAACACCGAGGATCAACCTCGAAGCCCACTACTCAGCGGGACGCAGCCGGTGTCTACATAGCTCGTCCTCGGAACAGGTCGAAGCTGTGACGGGCGCGGGTGTGTCGTGACGCTGCCTGCAACTCTCTCGCGCCGATACGCGACGCAGGCCTGAGCTGAAATAATCTTCGAGCCCTTCCCAGACAACGCTTCGAGCAGTCATGATCCATCCCGCATATATCCCGCGAGTTCCGGATTCTGCATCGGCCCCGCCAAAGACAATGCCTCATCCTTGGGCCATCTCCGACCCCTTTTGGTATATGTCCTACGCATTTCAGGCAAAGCGGCGGCTGATGGGGCCAACTGCGAACTGAGTCGACGGTCTGCTGACCGTCCTGTTTGCCCTTCGAGTCCCACACGGGGCATGACAGAATCCCCAACAATAGTTGGGGATTCTTTGGTGGCGGGTGTTGGGTTCGAACCAACGTAGGCTGAGCCGACGGTTTTACAGACCGCCAGGTCGCGAATGCTGGAGGGCCCTTATGCTGGATCCACCGCGCCGATTGGTTTGGTAGGCGCGTCGTAACGCACGGATGTCCTTCTGGGACGGACGATTGGACTTGCTGAAGGACCCAATCGATCCGCCTGGAAGGACACCCGTTAGGTGCGAGCATCTCACGATCTCAGCCGGGTGTCTGTCAGCTTCGACGAGGCGAATCTGGTGCCGTACGCTGGGCTGCTGCCGGCCGCGGTGCTGGCGCAGCGGATCGACCTGGCCGGGCTGGTCGACGAGCGGGTCACGGTTGGCCAGGCATGGCGCGAACAGCGGCGCCAAGGCGTTGACGGTGATCGGGTCGATGCTTGCCGGCGGCGACAGCATCGATGACACGGCGCTGCTGCGCGCCGGCGCGTTGCCCGCGCTGTTCGACGTGACGCGGGCGCCGTCGACGGTCGGCAGTGGCTGCGGGAGTACGGTGGCACAACGTCCGCCAGCTCGACGCGGTGTCGCGGAGCTGCTGGTGCGGCTCTGGGAGGCCGGCGCTGGCCCGGTCGAGCGGGGCGGGCCGATGACGATCGATGTGGACTCCACGATCGTGCCGGTGTTCGGACGGGGCAAGCAGGGCGCGGCGTTCGGCTACACGAAGATCCGCGGCTACCACCCGCAGCTCGCCACCCTCGCCGAGACCGGGCAGGTGCTGTTCAGCCGGCTGCGCGGCGGTGCGGCCGGCGCCGCCCGAGGTGCGAAGAGCTTCTTGACCGAGACCGTCAGCCGGGTCCGCGCCGCTGGCGCGACGGGCAGTTGACGCTGCGCGCGGACTCGGCGTTCTACTCCAAGGCGGTGCTGACAACGGCGGCCAAGTTCGACGTCCGGTTCTCGATCACCGCCCGGCAGGACCAGCGCGTCCGGGCCGCGATCGAGGCGATCGAGGAGTCGGCGTGGACGCCGATCCCGTACTGGCTGTCCAGCCCGGAGGTCTCCGGCGCCGATGTCGCCGAGACCGGCTACACCGCCTTCGCCGGCACCAAGCACGCGATCAGCGTGCGGCTGATCGTGCGCCGGGTCCGACCCACCCCGGGCTCGCAGTTGGCGCTGTTCACCACCTTCGACTATCACGCGTTCGTCACCGACCGGACCGGCGACCTGGTCGAGATCGAGGCCGACCACCGCCGCCACGCCATCGTCGAACAGTCCATCGCCGAGTTGAAATCAGCCGGGCTGGCGCACCTACCCTCCGGCCGATTCATGGCCAACGCCGCATGGCTCGCCCTCGCCGTGATCGCGCACAACCTCTCCCGCGCCGTGGGCCTGCTCGCCGGCGGCACCCTGCACCGGGCCACCGCCGCCACCCTGCGCCGCGCGATCTTCACCATGCCCGGCCGACTCGTGCACAGCGGTCGACGCCGCCGGCTACGACTACCCGAACACTGGCCCTGGGCCGAGCAGTTCGCCGCCGCACTGGCCGCGATCACCGCGCTCCCCGCACGCCGCTGAACCACCAACCATCCACATCCCACCCGACCAAGGACCTCGGAGAAGCCGGCCGACCGGCCAAGCGCCCCGGCCCGCGACAACCCACCAC
>CAVVJA010000012.1:0-164032 GCA_963748415.1 uncultured Actinomycetota bacterium
AGAACTCGCGGGCTGACGACTTGGATGTGAACGCCACCAAAGAGAAGAAGCTGACCAATATGCGGTCGTCCACCGGCGACGAACTCGTTCGGCTTATCCCGCACCGGCAGCTGTCGCTCGAGCAGGCACTGGAGTTCTGCCGCGACGACGAGTGTGCTGAGGTGACTCCTTCGGCAGTACGGCTTCGGAAGACGGTGCTGTCCGGGCAGGAGCGGGAGAAGCTCCGCGCCCGCGCCCGGGCCTGACGCTAGAGCCTCGCCTGGTCGGCGCGGTCTTACGAACTCGCGCCCGCAGCGCTACCCCGAATGAACCTGGCCTGGTCAGCCGCCGACGGCGCGCAGCAGCTGGGCCTTCGTCATCGTCGAGCGGCCCCGGATCTTCTTGCGCTTGGCCTCGGCGTAGAGCTGATCCCGGGTTCGGCCGGCCGCACCGGAATGCGACCGTAGGCCGCCCCGCCGTCCGGAGGAGATGTCCGCTACCGAGGTCGTGCTCGCTTCTCGGGCTTCTCCCGCGCGAGCTCGCTCCTTGTTGACAGTGCGGGCGGCGATCTCCTCGGCCACGTCCTCGGGTCGGCCCCGGTCCCGGAGACTTGACTTGATCTCCTCGTACTGGCGCTCACGCTTGGCGCTCCACGCAGTTAGTGGCATACCTGTGCTGTACCCGGACGCGTCTGCCCGCAAACCGGCCCGCGCCGGCGACGCCCTAGTCTCGAACCCGTGAGCGTCAGCGAGGTCCCGAGTCCACTCGTAGAGCGGATGCGCGAGTTCGGAACCACGATCTTCGCGGAGATGTCGGCGCTAGCGGTCGCCACGGGGAGCATCAATCTCGGCCAGGGATTTCCGGACACCGACGGTCCGGACGTCGTGCTCAACGCAGCAGTCGACGCGATTCGTAGCGGCAAGCACAATCAGTACCCCCCGGGTCCGGGCGTACCAGAGCTTCGGGACGCGATCGCGCGCCATCAGCACCGGTTCTACGGCCTCACCTATGACCCCGCGACCGAAATCCTCGTGACCGCAGGCGCGACAGAGGCGATCGCCGCCGCAATCCTGAGCCTGACCGAGCCGGGCGATGAGGTCGTTGTATTCGAGCCTTACTACGACTCCTACCCCGCGTGCATTGCCCTTGCGGGCGCCCGGCGGCGGACGATAACCCTGCGCCGTTCCGGCGACCGGTGGACACTCGATGCGGAGGAATTGCGCCAGGCGATCACGCCTCGGACCAGGCTGATCTTGCTCAACACGCCACACAACCCGACCGGCAAGGTCTTCGACAGCTCCGAGCTCCAGCTCATCGCCGACCTGGCCGTCGAGCGAGACCTCATCGTCGTCACTGACGAGGTGTACGAGCACTTGATCTTCGACGGTAGGACGCACATGCCGCTGGCCGGCCTCCCCGGCATGCGAGATCGCACGCTCGCGATCGGCAGCGGCGGCAAGACGCTCAGCGTCACGGGATGGAAGATCGGCTGGGCGTGCGCGTCGCCGGCGCTCATCGCGGCCATTCGCACGGTCAAACAGTTCCTCACCTACGTCAACGGCGGACCGTTCCAGCCCGCGGTAGCAATCGGGCTCGATCAGCCCGATGAATTCTTCGGGCAGATCGCGCAGACCCTCCAGGAACAACGGGACCTGCTATGCGGGGGGCTCGCCGACCTCGGTTACGACGTCGTCGTCCCGGAGGCGACATACTTCGCGACGGCCGACGTCCACTCGGACGCCATCGCCTTCTGCCGGCAGCTGCCGCAGCATCATGGTGTGGTCGCGATCCCGACCAGCGTGTTCTATGACTCCGACGCCGGCGACAGCTTGGTGCGCTTCGCATTCTGCAAGCAGCCCAACGTGCTCGCCGAGGCCCTCACCCGGCTGAAGGACGTGGAGAGATGAAGGTCGCAGCCATTCAGCACGACATCGTGTGGGAGGACGCCGAACGTACCCGCAAGAACGTCACGCCGCTGATCGCTCAGGCCGCAGCCGCCGGTGCCCGGCTGATCGTGCTGACCGAGATGTTCGCGACCGGATTCTCCATGCAGCCGGACCGCATCGCCGAGTACCCCGGCGGTGCTAATGAGCAGTTCCTGGTCGACCAGGCCCGGGAGCACGGGAGCTACCTGGTCGGCTCCGTCGCGCAGTGGGACCGTGCCGACGGCCGCGCGCGCAACGTTGCCGTCCTGGCCCAGCCCTCCGGCGAGGTATGGCGCTACGCGAAGATCCACCCGTTCAGTTACGTCGGCGAGGACAAGCACTACGCGGCCGGCACCCAATTTCTCACGGTCGACGTGGCGGCCAACGGTGAGTCGCTCCGGGTGAGTCCGTTCGTCTGCTATGACCTGCGTTTTGCTGACGAGTTCTGGGCCCGTGCGGACTTGACCGGACGTCTATGTCGTGCCGGCGAACTGGCCGCAGCCGCGTCGAGAACACTGGCGCACGCTGCTGCGGGCGCGGGCGATCGAGAACCAGGCCTACGTGGTCGGCGTCAACCGGGTCGGCACGGTCAAGAACGAGCGCTACGTCGGGGACAGCGCCATCGTGGATCCAGCGGGCCTCGTCCTCGTCGAGGCGTCGATCGGTGAAACGGTGTTGGTCGCCGACGTGACGGCCGAGCGGGTCGCAGATGTCCGAAAGCGCTTTCCATTCCTGGCTGACCGGCGTACGTGATGCGCCCCAGATTTACGCACTGGGTTCGCGTCGCCACGGTGGTGCCCGGGCCAGAGGACGAGGTGATGGCCCGGCTCGCGCGCCTTCCTGCGAGCACCCGCGTCCGCACGATCGCGACCTCGGCCGGTGTGGTGGTCACCCTGGAGCAGGTACGACGCGGGCCGCTGGCCTGGCGCCGGCGAACGATCCGCTCACTCCGGCGCCAGCTTGACCTCGTGACCGACGGGACGAAACGCACCGACGCCGCACCGGCAGAACCGTCCGCGGCGCGTCGCCCGCAACTCCCTCGGGCTGGCTCGAGTCGCCTGGTACCGCCCGGTAGATGATTACTAAGTGCACTCACTCGATTTCGTATAGTAACGGACCGACCTGCACCACTGTTAGGCCGTGATCACGAATCGGCAACTTCTTGTCCCTGATGCCCAGTTGGCTCCTTCCGCATGCCTAGAGTGAGGGTCGATCTGAGGTGGGGATGACCAGCGGCTATCCCCGTGGGTTCACGGTTTGGTGGTCGCTTGAGTGCTTTCACGAAGGGTCACTCGGGCGACTATCAACATCCGGGGTGTTCAGCGGATCGGCTAGCGAATAACGTGCCTCGCTAGCCACAAGCTGTGAGGCCAACCGGCACCATCCCGGCTGGTTGGGTGAGAAGGAGGTCGCACCCTCGATGACGATGCAACCGGACCTCGATCAGGCGGTCGCTTCTGCTGAAGTGGGTATCACCGAGGCGCCGGCTGCGGTCGAGGGTCGGTCTCTGTGGCAGACGGCCTGGCGGCGCATTCGCCGCAGCAAGGTGGCCCTGGTCAGCCTGGCCTTCATCGTGTTCCTGATTCTGTTGGCGATCTTCGCGCCGTTGATCGCCGGCATCGAGGGTCAGGATCCGTACACCTTCCATAACAGCAACACCGTGCTCGACGACGGATCGATCAGCTTCACCCCTGGTCTCCCGCTGCCGGGCTACATGTACCCGTCGGCGACCCACTGGCTCGGGGTCGAGCCGCAAACCGGCCGGGACATCTTCGCCCGGTTGGCGTACGGCGCCCGGGTGTCGCTGACTATCGCCATCTGCGCCACCCTGGTGTCGGTCGTCTTCGGCACGGTGCTCGGCGCAACGGCCGCCTACTTCGGAGGGTTCCTCGACTCGCTGATCAGCCGGGGCATGGACCTGCTGCTCGCCTTCCCGATCTTGCTCTTCTCGTTGACGTTGACCCCGATCCTGCAGAGCCGCCTGTCCAACACCTTCCTGGGCAAGGGCAGCACGTTGCCCATCGTGTCGCTGGTCGTGATCCTGGGCTTCTTCGGCTGGCCCTACTTAGCCCGAATAGTCCGCGGCCAGGTGCTCAGCCTGCGGGAGCGGGAATTCGTCGAGTCGGCGCGCGCAATCGGGTCGTCGTCCGGGCGCATCATCATGAAGGAAATCATCCCGAACGTCACGGCCGTCGTGCTGGTCTACGCCACCTTGGCCATCCCGACGAACATCACGGCCGAGGCGGCCCTGTCGTTCCTCGGCGTCGGGGTCCGTGACCCGACGCCGTCCTGGGGCCAGATGCTCAACCAGTCCCAGAGCAACAACTGGTACCAGCTGGATCCGTGGTTCCTCATCGTGCCCGGCGTCACGCTGTTGCTCACGGTGATGGCGTTCAACCTGCTCGGCGACGCAGTGCGTGACGCTCTTGATCCCCGTGCGAGCCGCGGGTAGCTCTGGCTTTCATCAGTGCACCGAGGGACCCATAAGGCCCTTCCGATCACCACAGAAAGGACACGAATGAATCGTCGCAGAGTCATGGTTGCGACCGTGGCGGGGACGGCGGCCGTTGCGCTGATCGCGGCCTGCTCGAGCTCGAAGAGCAACGGAGGTGGGGCCACAAGCGGCGGCGCAAGCTCCGCGCCCGCGTCAGCGGGGAACGCTGCCGGCCTGGGTAAGGTGATCCAGCCCGGCTACACCACCAAGGGCGGTACGGTCAACATCCTGTCCGACGCCAACTTCGAGCACCTCGACCCGGTGAACAACTACGTCACGAACTCCGGTGAGCTCGGCCGGCTGATCTATCGGACGCTGACCTTCATCGAGGACACCCCCGGCGGGAAGCCGGCGATCAAGCCCGACCTGGCCGCAGAACCTGGGTACGCCGTCGGCGGACAAGAAGACCTGGACCTACAAGCTCCGCACCGGTCTGAAGTTCGAGGACGGCACGCCGATCACCAGTAAGGACATCAAGTACGCGGTCGAGCGGTCCTTCGCGACGGACATTTACAAGGACGGCGCGACCTACATGACAGACCTGCTCGAGAACCCGAACGGTTACGCCGGTCCCGTACGCAAGGATGGGAGCAAGGACCTAGCCGGGGTGCAGACTCCGGACGACAACACGATCGTGTTCAAGTACGCGTCCGCGCAGCCGGAGTCGGACTGGATCCTGTCGCTGTTCTACACGGCGCCGGTGCCCAAGGCCAAGGACGACAAGCAGAACTACGACTTCCACCCGGTGTCGTCCGGCCCCTACAAGATCTCGAGTTACACGCCGGACAAGTCGCTCACGCTGGTCCGCAACTCCAACTGGGATCCGGCGAGCGACCCGAACCGCCCGGCCCTGCCGGACAGCTTCGTCCAGACCTTCGGCATCGACCTGCCTACGATCAGCCAGCGGCTGATTGCTGACCAGGGTGCGGACAAGAATGCCGTCACGCTGGAGAACTCCGGCGCCATTCAGAACGCTGACCTGCCGAAGATCAAGGATCCGAGCGTGAATGCGCGGTTCACGAACGGCGCGACCCCGTGTGTGGACTACGAGGTCTTGAACGTCCAGAAGATCAAGGACGTCAACGTTCGTAAGGCCATCGCGATGGCAATCAACCGGCAAGCGATTGCGACCGTCTATGGTGGCGCGATCTTCGGCTCGGTGATCGACACGATCGTGTCGCCGTCGATCCAGTCGACCGTTCCCAACTTCGCGCCCCCGAACCTGGGTCTCAAGCCGACTGGTGACCCCGCGGCGGCCAAGGCGCTGTTGAATGGACAGACTCCGACCATCCACTACGGGGTGTCCAACACCTCGGTGAAGCAGAAGACGGTCGCGACCCAGATCCAGAACGACCTCAAGGCTGCCGGCATCAACGTGGTCATCGACCAGATTCCGCAGAGTTCCTACTACAAGACACTCCGCAGCAGTAGCCCGCCGGACATGGCTCGCGCCGGCTGGTGCTGGGACTGGCCGACCATGGCCTCGGTGACTCCTCCGGTGCTCGGCGGTAACGCGGACCTGACGTACTGGAACGCGAACAACTTCTCCATGACGAAGCGACACCGCGGTGTTCAAGAACATCGCGGCCGACGTCTCGTCCGCGAATAATTCCGGGCTGAACGACATCACGAACCAGCAGCTGTCCGCAGGTGTGGCCGATTCTGACGACGATCTCGTCCAACGACCCGAACGTCGTCGGCTCGAATATCCGCAACGGGGGTGTCTCGACGATCTTCGGTGAGATCGACCTGAACACGATGGGAGTCCAGCACTAAGTAGTCAGCGCATCCCTACAGAAACTAGGGAGTAGGAGGACGAGTCGGGCTGGCTCCCGCCACGGGCGGGGGCCAGCCCACTCTCGCGACGATGCTCAGGTTTCTTATCCGGCGCTTCCTGGCCCTGATCGGGCTGCTCATCGCGACGAGCATCGTGACCTTCCTGCTGTTCTTCGCCGGCCCGTCCGACGTTGCGGCCAACACCTGCGGCAAGGGCTGCACGCCGGAGCGCATCCAGCAGGCTCGGGTTTCCCTCGGCCTGGACAAGCCCCTCGCCGTCCAGTACCTGCAGTACATGAAGGGGCTCGTCATGGGGCGGGAGATGGGCCCGCCCAATGGTAGGTACTGGTGCAGTTGGCCGTGCTTCGGTACGTCGTTCCAGAACAATCGGCCGGTCTGGGACATCATCAAGACGGCGCTGCCCTACACGCTGTCGATCGCCATCGGCGCCGCGACCCTCTTCCTGATCTTCGGCGTGTCGATCGGGGTGGCCGCCGCCCTCAACCGGGGAAAGTGGCCGGACAAGATTGCCGTGGCGATCGCATCCGTGGGCGTCTCACTGCCGGCGCCGTTTATCGGGTTGCTATTTCTGTGGATCGTGGTCGGCAAGTGGCAGATCCTCCCCTACACGTCCAACGAGGTGACCTCACCGTGGAACCCTGATCCGTGGACCTGGTTCAAGAACTACATCCTCCCCTGGCTCGTGCTCGCGCTGATCTTCGGGGCGAACTACGTGCGCCTGACGCGGGCCAGCATGATCGAGACGATGGGCGAGGACTACATCCGTACCGCCCGAGCCAAAGGGCTGCCGAGCCGGACGGTAACCTTCAAGCACGGCCTGCGCGCCGCGATCACCCCGGTCGTCACCGTCTTCGGCCTCGACCTGGGCGCGCTGCTTGGCGGTGCCGTGCTGACCGAGACCATTTTCAGCGTGCCCGGGTTGGGCCGCACCGCGGTGAACGCGACCTTCAACCAGGACCTGCCCGTCGTCATGGCCGTCGTCCTGTTCTCGGCCTTCTTCATCATCTTCGCCAACATCATCGTCGATATTCTGTACGCTGCAATCGACCCAAGGGTGAGGTTGAATTGATGGTGCCAGTGTCGCGGGCAGTCGAGCGCCGGGCAGGGTGCTCGTGACCGGGGCCGAACGCGTCGCCATCGACGTCGAGACCCTCGCCGCCGAACCAGAGGCGTCCGACGCCTTCTTGAGCGTGCGCGATCTCCAGGTCCAGTTCCCGACCGAGGACGGCATCGTGCAGGCCGTCAACGGCATCAACCTGGACCTCGCTCGGGGCCACACGCTCGGCATCGTCGGCGAGTCCGGCTCGGGCAAGTCAGTGACCAGTCAGGCAATCATGGGGCTGCTCAAGGGCACCAGCGCGCAGGTCACTGGCACGGCCACGCTCGACGGCCAGGATCTCGTCCGGGCCAGCGAGGCGGACATGCGCAAGTTGCGCGGCGACGTGATATCGATGATCTTCCAGGATCCGTTGTCGTCGATGCACCCGTTCTACCGAGTCGGCGACCAGATCCGCGAGGCCTACCTCGTGCACAACCACGTCGGTAAAAAGGCCGCGCACAAGGCCACGGTCGACATGCTCCGGCGCGTGGGCATACCGAATCCGGAAAGCCGATACAGCGACTACCCGCACCAGTTCTCCGGCGGCATGCGTCAGCGCGCCATGATCGCCATGGCGCTCATCTGCACCCGAAGCTCCTGATCGCCGACGAACCGACGACCGCACTCGATGTCACCGTCCAGGCGCAGATCCTCGAGTTGATCAAGGACCTGCAACGCGAGTACAACTCGGCGGTCATCTTGATCACGCACGACCTCGGAGTCGTCGCGGAGACCTGCGAGAGAGTGCTCGTCATGTACGGCGGCCAGTGCGTCGAGATGGGCACCGTGGACGAGATCTTCTACCACCCCGAGATGCCCTACACCTGGGGACTGCTCGGCTCGATGCCGCGGATGGACCGGACCCGGCAGGCGCGACTCCAACCGATCGCAGGCCAGCCACCCTCGCTGATCCAAGTGCCGAAGGGCTGCGTCTTCAACCCACGCTGCCGGTTTACCGACCACGTGCCGGAAACGCTTGCCGCGAGGTGCGCCCGGATCTGGTCGCGGCGGCCGGCAGTCACCCCGTGCGGTGTCACATCGACTCGGCCGAACGCAAACGGATCTGGGCGTCCGAGATCGCGTCGAAGCTGTGACGCCATGACCGAGCAGCAGGTGGCGACGAACCGATATGCGACCCGCGAGGCCTGCATATGAGCCACCACGCGCCCGAGGATGGACAATCGCCAACGATGACCGAAGCCAGCGCCGATGCGTCCCAGCCACGGCCGATAGATCGAGGCGACCCAGCCAGACATCCACCCGGCCGCCGACGACCCGCACGCCCTGCTCGGCGGTGAATCGGGTCCAGAAGTACTTCCCGATCAAGCAAGGCATCCTGTTCCAGAAGCAAGTAGGAGCGGTCAAGGCGGTCGACGGAGTGTCCTTCTCGGTCCGGGCCGGCGAGACGCTCGGGCTGGTGGGGGAATCGGGCTGCGGCAAGTCGACGACCGGCCGGGTGGTCACCCGATTGCTCGAGCCCACGGGCGGCTCCATCACCTTCGAGGGACGGGAGATCTCCCAACTCAACCGGGACCAGATGCGCCCGCTCCGGCGAGACATCCAGATGATCTTCCAGGACCCTTACTCGTCGCTGAACCCACGCCACAACATCGGAGCAATCATCGGGGCGCCCTTCCGAATCCAAAAGGTCAAGACGGAAAAGGGCATCAAGCCCGAGGTACAGACGCTCATGGAGCGCGTCGGCCTGAACCCCGAGCACTACAACCGCTACCCGAACGAGTTTTCCGGCGGGCAGCGGCAACGCATCGGCATCGCACGCGCCATCGCCCTTCGGCCGAAGCTGGTCGTGTGCGACGAGCCGGTGTCAGCTCTGGACGTATCCATCCAGGCCCAGGTCGTCAACCTCCTGAGGACCTGCAGAGCGAGTTCGACCTGGCTTATGTCTTCGTCGCTCACGACCTGTCCGTCGTCCGACACATTTCCGACCGGGTCGCGGTGATGTACCTCGGCAAGATCATGGAGCTTGCCGATCGGGACGTGCTCTACGCCGAGCCGATGCACCCGTACACCCATGGCCTGATGTCAGCGGTCCCATCCCGGACCCGCACAAGGAAGCGCGGCGCGAACGCATCCTGCTCACCGGCGACCTGCCGAGCCCGATCAACCCGCCGTCCGGTTGCGTCTTCCACACGCGGTGCCCCAAGTACCGCGAGGAGCTCACCGACGTCCAGAAGGAACGCTGCCGGGCCGAGATCCCCGAGTTGGAGATCAAGCGAGACGGCCACTTCGTCGCTTGCCACTTCGCCGAGGTGCGGGCCGAGGTGGTCGGCGAACACATCCCCAGCCCAGCGACGGTCGGGGTCCCGTAACGTTCGCACGGTGAGTCCGTCCCGTCGGCTGCTTCTCATGCACGCCCACCCGGACGACGAGGTCATCACGACCGGCGCGACGATGGCGTACTACGCGGCGCAGGGGGTTGGCGTCACGCTGCTGACCTGCACCTTGGGTGAGGAAGGCGAAATCCTCGTGCCGGCGCTCACCCAGCTGGCGAGTGATCAGGCCGATCAGCTTGGTGGCTACCGGATCGGTGAGCTCGCCGCGGCGATGGGCCAACTCGGCATTACCGACCACCGATACCTGGGCGGGCCGGGGCGCTTCCGCGACAGCGGGATGATGGGCACCGCGGCGAACCACCATCCGCGGGCGTTCTGGCGGGCGGACTAGGACGAGGCGGTCTTTGCCGCGGCAGTGGCGGCGGCCGTCGACGTCATCCGTGAAGTGCGGCCCCAGGTATTGGTGACGTACGACCCCAACGGCCAATACGGGCACCCCGACCACATCATGGCGCACCGGGTCGCCAGCGCCGCCGTCGATGCCGCAGCCGACGCGGCGTACGACCAGGTGGCACGCGAGCCGTGGCGCGTGATGAAGATGTACTGGACGGCCGCACCTCGCTCGGTCCTGCGCCGCCAGCAGGCCGCGATGCGAGCGGCGGGCAAGCCGTTCCTCGGCGTAGAGAACATCGAGGATCTGCCGTTCGGAGTCGAGGACGATGAGGTGACGACGGCGGTTCACGCTGCGGGCTTCGGGGACGCCAAGATGCGCGCGCTCGCTGAGCATGCGACTCAGGTCACCATCGACGGGGATTTCTTCGCGCTGTCCAACCACTTCGGCCGCGAGATCGAGTCGACCGAGTACTTCCGGCTGGTGCGCGGGACGCTCGGCGCGGACCGGGATGACGACGGCTGGGAGTGCGATCTGTTCGGTGGCCTGACCATATGACGCTCGAGCGACCGGTGGGGAGGGCCGAAGCCTCGGAGCCTTCGCGAGAGGACCCGAAGAGCGCGGCGCTCGCGGCCGTGGGAATGGTCCTGTGCGGACTGGCGGCGCTGCTCGCCGGACTGGTCGAGGTGTTGCTTACTCCGCTCTACGTCGGGCGATGGCTGTTCCCGATCACGCTCGTCCTGGCTGTCGTGACTAACGTCGCGCTGCCTCTTCTCGCGCGACGATTCATCGACGCGACGGTCGCGGCCACCATCCCGGTGGCTGTGTGGTTGCTCACCGTGCTGCTGCTGAGCTTGCCCCGCCCCGAGGGTGATGTGCTGCTCCCTGGCGGCAGCGGCACCCAGGAGTGGGTGTCCTACGGTCTCGTCCTGGTCGGCGGAACGGCGGGTGCGATCACGATTGCGCTGACGGCGAGGCGGTCCCGCTCGGGTCCGCCGGCCCAGTCGGAGGTGGCCACCCCGACGCGTCGGTGAATGGCTGGCGATTCGCCTCCGCAAGTGCCTCCTGGACAGCCGACACCGCGGCCGGGGGCAGGTCTGTCTCGACGAGCGCCGCTGCGGGGAAGCGAGCCAGTTCCCGCTGCAGGTCGGCCAGCGACACGTGGCTGACGAGCAGGGCTAACGCGGTCCGCCCGGGTGGCACCGCAGTGCGCAGTTCGGCGACAGTGCTGTCCTTGATTCCGTGGTCGACAAGCTTCGCGTAGAGGGCGCCGCCTCCCGCACTCGCCGCGCCCACGACCAGCCCACCGAGTGGTCCGGCGAACAGCGTGCCCAGGAGCAGCCCCCAGACACCACCGCCGAGGGCCCCCCGGGTCGGGGTGACATCGGTGGTCTCGGTCACCCGCGAGCTCCCGTCCGCCGTCCGATTGACGATCACGGCGTCATGGAGCTGCAGGTCACCGTCCTTCTGCAGGCGGCTTGCCACCAACAGGAATTCCTGCGCCTTCAACGGATCGTCGAAGGAAATGACGAGCAGCTTCTGGCTGGTCGGTAGCGTCATGCCGGGATCCTAGTGTCCACGCCCTAATCAGCCGGGCGCGCCATTCGAGCGGGGATCGATGCGGTACCGGTACACGTGGTGGTGCCAGTAGCCCAGGCCGGCATACAGCCGGATAGCCGCGTCATTGGTGGTCTCGACCTGCACATAGCTGCGCGACGCCCCGTGCTCACGCATGGCCCAGTCGCGAAGCGCACCTAGGAGCGATGTTGCCACCCCGGTGCGGCGGACACGGGGATCGACTTCGACTGCGGTCACGCCGAGCCAATCACCATCGACCGCGCCGCGAGCTACGCCGGCCACCGCGCCTGCGCGACGCACGGTCGCGAAGCCCACCCGGTCGTGCCGAGTCAGGATCGCTCGCCCGTAGTCGGGCAGTTCCGCTGCGCCGCGATAATGGTAGCCGGCCAGCCAATCCGCGGATGGGACAAGCGCGATCTCGACCGGCTCGGTCGACGATGGCACTGTGGACAGCGCAGCGACCAGGACGTTTACGTCGACCAGCGCTGGAAAGCCGCGGTTCGCCAACGCGTCGTCCAGAGCCTGTCGCGCCGGCAACGGGCAGCTGACCCGGAGCGGCAAGCCTCGCGCGCCGTACCAGTCGTACGCCGCCGCCACGACCTCGTCGAGCGACCCCTGAATCGGCCGCAACGGCAATGCCGAGTTGGCCCGGCGAGTGAATCCGTGATCGGCGCGGAGCAGCCAGCCCCGCGACCACGTCGTGTCGATGGCCCGCCAGCCGCGAGCGCAAACCTCCTCAATCGCAAAGATGTCGCGAGTCGAGGCGGCGACGATCTTCGCGGCCACGATCCGGTCGAGGGGCACTCGTCGTCGCTCGCCGTCGGCTCGGCGAACAACTGCGTGCGTTGCCGTGACTTCGACCAACTCGCCGACAATGTCGTGGTATGGCGGCTCGGCTGACTCGCCGCCGTGGCGTACCACCACCCGACGACCCACCCAGTCCGCCCGCATGAGCGGCATACTAGATTTGGACATGGCCGCTCGACCTGTCCCTCCGGAGGACCGCACCTGTGACCTACGTGATCGCCGAGCCGTGCGTCGATGTGCTCGATAAGGCTTGCATCGAGGAATGCCCGGTCGACTGCATCTACGAGGGCGGCCGGATGCTGTATATCCATCCCGACGAATGCGTCGATTGCGGCGCGTGCGAGCCGGTGTGCCCAGTGGAGGCGATCTTCTACGAGGACGATCTGCCCGACAAGTGGCGCGACTACACCCAGGCCAACGTGGACTTCTTCGACGAGCTGGGCTCTCCGGGCGGCGCCGCGAAGGTGGGGAAGGTCGACAAGGACCCGGATCTGATCGCCAACCTGCCGCCGCAGGTATCAGACCACTGACCGGCTAGCCACCGCCCCTCCAGGGGCTCAGGTCTGGGGCAGGGTGGCGACGACCGTGTCCGACGGCGCGCGTGAATTAGCCCATCCGTGCCCGCGCTTCCACGTCCGCGCCGCATAGGCGACCTCAGCTATCCCCAGCCGGTCGGCGTTCGCTACGAACCAGGCGGCGGTCGCCCACGACGCGCCCGGCACGGCGACCGTACGATCGGTGGTGATCGGGGTTTTGACAGGCAGGTCGTCGGCCACGCTCGCCGCGATCGTCTTCGTAGACGCGACCTGCGTGGGCGCGCGGAACGAGCAGCTAATCCCTGCGGGCGTCTTTCCGGTCAGCGCGTCGGCGAGGGCCTGGGCCTTCGGCTCATGGCGGGCGTAACCCTCCGGGACGGCGGATATCTGAACCGCCTGGACGGCCTCCGTCAAGGGGCGGGTCTGCCAGTTCGTGACCTTGCCCAAGGCATCGAGGAAGGCCCCGGTGGCGTAGTGCACGTCGTTGAGCTGTTCCTCGGTGCCCCAGCCCTGCGACGGGCGTTGCTGCAGTACGCCGACCGAGTCCCGGTCGCCGGATCCGGCCGGCAGGTTGCTCAGTTTGCTCTCCTGAAGGCCCGCAGCAAGGGTGAGCACTGCCGCTCGTTCCGGCAGGCCGCGTCGCTGCGCGACACCGACCATCGTTGACGCGATGGCGGCCTGGTCCGGATCCACCACGAAATCGCCCACGCGGCAAGAGTCCGCTTGGGTGCGCTTCTGCACCACCGACCAGAGGTATCGAGCACCGAAATAGATGCCCGTGGCGGCAAGCACCAGGACGAGAATGACGATGATTCCCCTTCGGGCGGCACTGGCCATGGAGGTGAACGGGGCTCGGATCGGCTGACTCGGGATCATCACGCGCGGCGCGAGCCTACGCGTTGGCGTGTAGCGCCGCGTTCAGGCCGACACCCGCGCCAGATCGCGGGAGCGCCTCCAGCGCGCCGGTCACGCTATTACGTCGGAACAACAGACCGGATCGGCCGGATAGGTCGCGCGCGCGAACCTGCGAGCCGTCCGGCTGAGTGAGCTTGGCCCCCGCGGTGATGTAGCACCCGGCCTCCACGATGCAGTCGTCACCTAAGGAGATGCCGACACCCGCATTTGCGCCAACGAGGCATCGTTCGCCAATCGAGATCACATGTCGACCCCCGCCGGACAACGTGCCCATGATCGATGCCCCGCCGCCGATGTCGGAGCCGTCACCGACCACGACACCGGCTGAGATTCGCCCCTCGATCATGGAGACGCCGAACGTTCCGGCGTTGTAGTTGACGAAGCCTTCGTGCATGACCGTGGTGCCTTCTGCCAGGTGGGCTCCGAGCCGCACGCGGTCCGCGTCGCCGATCCGCACCCCGCTCGGCAGCACGTAGTCGACCATGCGGGGGAACTTGTCGACGCCGAAGACCTGCAACGGCCCATGCCGCCGGAGCGCCAGGCGGGTCAGGTCGAAGCTGTCGACGCTGCATGGTCCGGCGGACGTCCAGACGACGTTGTTGAGGACACCGAAGATCCCGTCGAGGTTCAGACCGTGCGGCCGCACGAGCCGATGTGAGAGCAGGTGAAGGCGCAGGTAGGCATCGGGCACGTCGGCCGGCGAACGGGTGAGATCGATCTCGGTCAGCACGACCGCGAGCTTGACGCCGCGATCCTTCGCGCTCTCCCGAGTGCCCGTGAGCGCCGTCAGTCCCGGTGGCGGCACGGAGGCCGTGGTTGGCCGACCGAGGGCAGGCTCGGGATACCAGGTATCGAGGATGGCGCCCTCGGCGGCCCCGGCGACGACGGCGGTCATGAGGCCGTAGCCCCAGGCGGTCGAACTCACGGGCCTACAATACAAATCGGCGCAGTGAAAGCGGTGCCGCGCAAACCGACACGAGCTCAGCCGGTAGCCCAGTCGGGCCAGCACGACAGGTAGCGTCGGTTGTCATGCTCGATCTCAGCGCCGACGGCGTGCAGGTCACGACGGCGTTGGTTGACGTGCCGTCGGTGTCCGGGGACGAGAAGGCCTTGACCGACGAGGTCGAGATTGCCCTTCGTGGTTGCGCCCCGCTGGACGTGGAGCGCACGGGCAACGTCGTGGTCGCCCGTACCCAGCTCGGCCGGGGCCGCCGGGTCGTCCTGGCCGGACACCTGGACACCGTGCCGATCGCCGACAATGTGCCGTCGCATCGTGGTGATGGCCGGCTGTACGGCTGCGGGACGTCCGACATGAAGTCAGGGGTAGCGGTCGCCCTGCGGGTAGCACACCTGGTCGCAACGGGTGCGCTGCGGCCAACCGTCGACGTCACCTGGATCTGCTACGACTGTGAGGAGATCGAGGCGGCGCGTAACGGCCTGGGGCGGCTCGCCCGCGAGCGACCCGAGATCCTGCAAGCCGACCTCGGCATCCTTCTCGAACCGTCCGACGGCCGGGTGGAGGGTGGCTGTCAGGGCACATTGCGGGCCGTCGTGCGCACGGCCGGACGGCGCGCGCACAGCGCCCGATCCTGGCTGGGTGACAACGCCGTGCATGCCCTCGCGCCGATTCTCGCCCGGTTGACGGAGTATCAAGCGCGCACCGTTCAGGTCGACGGGCTCGCCTACCGGGAGGGCCTGAACGCGGTCGGCGTCGCCGGTGGCGTAGCCGGCAATGTCATCCCGGACGAGGCGGCCCTCACAATCAACTACCGGTTCGCTCCGGACCGGACGGAAGCCCAAGCGGAGGCGCACGTTCGGGAGATGTTTCCGGAATACGACGTGTCGATCGTCGACTCCGCAGCGGGCGCCCGGCCCGGCCTCACCGACCCGCTTGCCGCGAGCTTGGTCGCAGCCGTCGGATCACCGCCGACCGCGAAGCTCGGATGGACGGACGTGGCCCGCTTCGGCGCGCTGGGGATCCCGGCCGTGAACCTTGGCCCCGGCGACCCAAACCTGGCTCACACCCGCGAGGAATCGGTCGAGGTGGCGCGCATTGCGGAAGTCGAGGCGGCCCTGGTCGCGTTCCTGAGCGAGGCTCGGGGCACGGGGCGAGCTACCGTTCCCAGATGAGCATCGACGAGCGGCCAGCCCGTGATGCGCGCGAACCGGATCCGGCCGAGCGCCTAAACGGCCCGGTGCTGCGCCGCAGGCATCAGATTCGAGCCGAGACGACCGATCAGCGACTCCTCGACCGGCGAGGGTCCTCGGATTGGGTGCACACCGACCCGTGGCGGGTTCTTCGCATCCAGTCAGAGTTCGTCGAAGGATTCGGCCTACTGGCTGAGCTCCCGCGCGCCGTCTCGGTCTTCGGGTCGGCGCGTATTGCCCCCAGCCACCCGGAGTACGCGACCGGCCTCGCCCTCGGCGCCGCGCTTGCCCGAGCCGGGTTCGCAGCCATTACCGGCGGCGGGCCGGGAACTATGGAAGCGGTCAACCGCGGAATGTCCGAGGCGGGCGGAGTGTCCGTCGGGTTGGGCGTCGAGCTGCCGTTCGAGCAGCGACTCAACAACTGGGTCGATATCGGCATCACCTTCCGGTACTTCTTCGCCCGCAAGACGATGTTCGTCAAGTACGCGCAGGCATTTGTGATCCTGCCCGGTGGTTTCGGCACGCTTGACGAGCTGTTCGAGGCGCTCACGTTGGTGCAGACCCACAAGGTCACTCGGTTTCCGGTGATCCTCTTCGGCCGCCAGTATTGGAAGGGACTGGTTGATTGGCTGACGACGACCGTGCTCCCGGCCGGCAAGATCAGCTCCGCGGATCCGGAGCTATTGACGCTCACGGATGACGTAGACGAAGCGGTAGCCACGATTGTGGCTGCAGCGTCGGTCCAGTCCGCCCAGGCAGAGGCCGAGGAGCGGGCGTACCAGCAGGCGCAACGCCTGCACGCTCACGACGCCGAATAACCTTAGACATGGCGGCTATCTGCGTATTCTGTTCGTCGTCACAGCTGATCCCGCATTCGTACATCTCCCTGGCTGCGCAGGTCGGTGGCCGGCTGGCGGCCGGCGGGCATTCGCTCGTCTACGGCGGTGGGCGGGTCTCGATGATGGGTGGGGTCGCCCAGGCGGCCCGGCTCGGCGGGGCCCGGATCTTCGGTGTCATACCGCACCGACTCGTCGACGTCGAAGATGCCGACGACGCCGATGTCGTCGTCGTCAAGTCGATGCGCGAACGCAAGCGGCTCATGGACGATCGGGCCGACGCTTTCCTCGCGCTACCCGGCGGACTAGGCACCCTCGAAGAACTCCTCGAGGTCTGGACGTCCGCGTCGCTCGGCATGCACGGCAAGCCCGTCGTCATGCTGGACGCCGACGGCTTCTTCGACCCGCTGTGGAAGTATCTGGGCGATCTGATCCGGCGTGGGTTCGTCCGCCAGTCCGCCGTCGACTTGCTGTACCGGACGGATTCCGTGGACGACGCGTTCACCGAACTGGAGCGCCGAATAGGCTGACATTCAGTGTCCCAGCCGCGCATGTCACGATCGACGCGTGTTGACGTTCCTCCTTTACGGCCTACTCGCCGTCCTGGTGATCGGCATTCTGTTCGTTGCCGCCGTGTACCTCCTTCCGCGCGGAGAGCAGCTGGCCACGCCAGCGCCTGACTCGCGCACCTGGGCCCAGCTGCCACGCGGCCGCATCCGGCCGGATGACGTGACGAGCTTACGGCTGCCGGTTGCGTTGCGGGGCTATCGGTTCGGCGAGACGGACCTACTCCTCGACCGGCTCACCGACGAGCTACGGGCCCGGGACGAGGAAATCGAGCGACTGCGCAACGGTCGAAGTGTGGTACCGGAGCCGCCTGCGGACGATTCGGGTGTCCCGAGTGGAGTGGGAGCGGCGGGCCCGACGGTGCCGCCGGTCCAGCCGGCAAGCAACCCAACGGCGGCGGAGCGGCCGTGGGCCCGGCCCGGTCAAGACGCCGACGAGCCAGACCCGAATGATCGCTGACGACCGCGTCCGCTGCGGGTGGGCGACGTCGGGGCCGGAGTACCTGGCGTATCACGACGACGAGTGGGGCCGACCGGTGCACGGCGACCGCCCGCTGTTCGAGCGGTTGTCCCTCGAGGCGTTCCAGTCGGGCCTGTCGTGGCTGACGATTCTGCGAAAGCGACCCGCATTCCGCGTGGCGTTCGCTGACTTCGACATCGCCGCTGTTGCCCGATTCGGGGACGACGACGGGCACCGCCTGCTGGCTGACACCGGCATCGTGCGCAATCGAGCAAAGATCGAAGCGACGATCGGCAATGCCCGTCGGATACTCGACGCCGTCCCGGAGGGATTGGACTCGCTCCTGTGGTCCTTCGCTCCGCCGGATCACCCGCAGCCCGCGACGCTTGCAGACGTCCCTTCGACGTCCCCAGCTTCGACGGCGATGGCGCGGGAGCTACGCCGCCGCGGATTCCGGTTCGTCGGCCCGACTACCGCCTACGCACTCATGCAGGCGACCGGCATGGTGAACGATCACGTCGCCGGCTGCTGGCTCGCGAACCGGGTGACTAACGCCCGATGAACGATGGCTTCTCCTTTGCCACGAACGCAGCCACGCCGATGCGATGGTCTTCGGTGGCTCCGGTAAGCAGTTGCAACTCGGCTTCCTTGGCGAGCGCCTCCGCGAGCGTGCTGGTCGCCCCGTACCGCAGCGAGGCCTTGATCGCGGCATACGCCGCCGTCGGTCCGGAGGCGAGCCGGGCCGCGATCTCGGTGGCGGCCGCAAGCACCCGGTCCGGCTCGACGACCGCATTGACCAGCCCCATCTCCAGCGCCGCATCCGCGCTGATCGGATCGGCGAGGAGCGCGAGGGCTGTCGCGCGCGCGTAACCGACAAGCCGCGGCAGGGTCCATGACGTGCCGGTATCCAACGACAGGCCTACGTTCGCGAACGCGATGAGGAAGCCGGCGGACTGGCTGGCGATACGGAAGTCGGCGGCGAACGCGATGCCCGCTCCCGCTCCCGCGGCCATGCCGTTGACGGCGGCGATCACCGGCTTGGGCATCTCGATCAAGGCCGTCACGATCGGGTTGTAGTGCTCCACAACGGTGTGCAACGGGCTGGGCTTCGGCGGCGAGCAGCTCTTGGTGTTCACGCAGGTCTTGCCCGACGCAGAACCCACGACCGGCTCCGGTGATCACGACCGCACGGACGCTCGGGTCACCCGCGATACTTAGCAATGCGTCGAGCAATGACTGCTTCAGCTCAACGGACAGTGGGTTCATCGACTGGGGACGATTCAGGGTGATCGTCGCTATTCCGTCGGTACGGTCGACGAGCAATACGTCTATCACGAGGTCGCTCCTGTCGCGGGCGGGCTTGCTGCGACGCTAACCGGCGGCTCCCGCCGTGACTAGCGCCCCGGGCACGGTCCGGTCGTGAATCGGCGACCCGGGCTGCAGCCGAGCGGCCGATGCTGGAGAATGGACGAGACGTCCCGCCGGTCTCGCGCGATCGGCTGGACACGAGGTTGGCAGGTAGCGCCGGGGGCATGTGCTTCTGGTGCGGCATCGTGAGGAGGCACTCATGGCGGCCATGAAGCCGCGGACGGGCGACGGCCCGCTCGAGGTCACCAAGGAAGGCAAGGGCATCGTCATGCGCGTGCCCCTCGAGGGCGGTGGCCGCCTCGTCGTCGAGATGTCCGCTGACGAGGCGGGCGCATTGGGAGAGGCGCTCAAGTCAGCCGTTGGCTGAGCGCCTGTCTGACGCCCGCACGCCGCTCCGGCCCCGGTGGCTTCCGCGCCTCGACAGCGCGGCGCGACCCGGGGCCGAGTGCTGCTTACGCTGGGAGGTTCCACCGGAGTCGTGATCGACATCGTGGTGCGCGAGGCGGCGAAGGCCGATGTCCTTGCTCTCTGCCTCGGACCCGACGGGCCGCTGCTGGATGGCGTGCCGGACGTGACCCTTCCCGAAGCCGCGCGCACGGCAGTAGCGACCTTTGCGGCGGAGTCCGGTCCGGCCGGACCGCCGGGCGAGGTGCGGGACATCCCATTGCCCGCAGAACGCCCTCGTCGTGTCTTGCTGGTGGCGATCGGATCCGGGCAGCCCGCCGATATGCGCGCTGCCGGCGCCGGGCTGGCTCGCAACGCACGGTGCCCAAGGCTCACCGTGGCGGTGCCCGGGCTCCTGGCTGATCAAGTCGGTGCACTGACCGAAGGAATGGCGCTCGGTGCGTACCGATTCACCCTCGAAGGCAGCTCCGCGACCGAGTCGGACCTGGCGGCCGTTGAGGTGCTGGCACCCGGCGCACCGGACGACGTCAGCGAAGCGATCTACCGCGCCCGCGCGTTGGCGGCCGCGACGGTGTGGGCCCGGGATCTTGCCAACGCCCGATCCTCGGTCAAGACGCCCGACTGGCTAGGGCGGCAGGCGGCGGCGGTGCTCACGCCGCTCGGCGTCCAGGTGGACGTGCACGAGGAGACCTGGCTCGCCGCGCAGGGTTTCGGAGGAGTCCTCGCGGTCGGTTCCGGATCCATGTCGCCACCGCGGCTGATCCGGGCGGCGTGGCGGCCACGGAATTCCGGACGGGCCCACCTCGCGATCATCGGCAAGGGCATCACCTTCGACAGCGGTGGGCTGAACCTGAAGTCCGGCGACAGCATGCGCACGATGTACACGGACATGGCTGGTGCCGCAGCGGCGCTCGGCGCGCTCCAGGCGGTTGCTGCCCGCCGACTTCCTGTCCGGCTCACCGTCCTCGTTCCCGCCGCCGAGAACAGCCTGTCCGGCTCGGCGATGCGCCCCAGCGACGTCATCCGGCATTACGGCGGCCGGACGACGGAGGTGCAGAACACGGACGCCGAAGGCCGCCTTGTGCTCGCCGACGCGCTCGCCTATGCGGTCGCCCGGCTGCGGCCCACTGCCGTGGTGGATCTCGCCACGCTTACCGGTGCCATGAAGGTAGCCCTGGGCGTTCGCACCGGGGGGCTGTTCAGCACGGACGACGACCTGGCGGCTTCGCTCCTCGCTGCCGGCGCGGCGGCCGGCGAGCCGCTGTGGCGGATGCCGCTGGTCGAGGATCATGTTGAGCTGCTGGAGTCGACGGTCGCCGACGCCCAGAACGCGCCGGGCAACCCGGGCGGGATCACGGCTGCACTGTTCCTCCGGCCTTTTGCCGGTTCCGTGCCATGGGCGCATCTCGACATTGCCGGTCCCGCTCGCGCCGCTGCCGATGCCGATGTCCTGTCCCAGGGCGCGACCGGGTTCGGCGCCCGGCTGCTGATCCGTTGGGTCGAGAGCCTGGTCCAGTGAGCCAGCGAGCATCGCAGGCGCGTGGGCGACGCTCGGGCGAAGAGGCCCGGTTGGCAGCCGGTGACACCGCAGCCTGAGCTGGTCTTGCCATACGTCGTGCGCATCGAGCGAACCGATCCGCCGACGCGGACAGACGCTCTCGAGGCGGCGGCGCGGGGCGTGCTGCTGATGCTGACCCGACCTCCGCCCGATTGGGTCGGCGCGGTCAGCGCCTGGGACGGCCAGCGCATCCGCAAGGTCGTGCGGCGGGCGCGCGGAGCAGAATGGCGCCGGGCCGAGGCCTTGCCCGGCCTCACGGTGCGCAACGGCTCGGCCGAGGTGCGGGTCTTCCCGCCCATTCCGGTCGATGAATGGCCGCGCGATCTGGCCCGGCTGCAAGTCGGCGGCACGGAGCTTGACGATCCGGCGCTCGCGCTGGTCAAAGCCGGCACTCCGCTCGTTCTGCTGTCGCCATACCTCGAGCTGACGGCCGGTAAAGCGATGGCCCAAGCCGCGCACGCCGCGCAGCTCGGATGGCGGGCGTCCGGCCCCGCTGACCGAGACGCCTGGGCCGGCCAGGACTTCAACCTCGCCGTCCGCACGGCGACCCCTGCGGCGTGGCGCCAGGCGCTTGCGGCCGGTGTCCCCGTCGTGCACGACGCAGGCTTCACCGAAGTGGTACCGGGTAGCCAAACGGCTGCGGCGGTGCTGCCCTGGCTACGTTTCGGCGCGGATCAAAGCAGCGAGTTGTAGAGCTGGACGGTGCGAGCGGCGATCGCTTCCCAGCCGAACTCGTTGACCGCGCGTTCCCGGCCGGCGCGCCCCATCTGCCGGGCCAGCGCTGGGTCTCCAGCGACTCGGTTGATCGCATCAGCCAGGCCGGCTTCGTAGGCCTCCGGGTCACGCTGGTCGTACGGGACGAGCAGTCCGGTGCCCTCGGTCACGACCTCCGGGATGCCGCCGACGGCACTTGCGACGACGGCGGTCTCACAGGCCATGGCCTCCAGGTTGACGATGCCGAGCGGTTCGTAGATCGATGGACACACGAACACCGTCGACTCGCTCAGCAGGGCAATCACCTCGGGACGGGGCAACATCTCACGGATCCACACCACGCCGGTGCGATCCTTCTGCAGGTCGGCGACCATCGTTTCCGTCTCAACCGTGATCTCTGGCGTATCGGGCGCGCCGGCGCACAGGATCAGCTGGATGGACGGGTCGAAGCTGCTCGCCGCAGCCAACAGGTGCTTCAAGCCCTTCTGCCGGGTTATCCGGCCGACGAAGATTGCCGAAGGCCGGTTCGGGTCGATGCCGTACTTGGCGAGCACGTCGGCATCGGGAGTCGGCTGGTACAGCGAGGTGTCGATGCCGTTGTAGATGACGTGGATGCGGCTCGGATCCACGAACGGATACGTCTCGAGGATGTCGCCCCGTGCCCCGGCGCTCACGGCGATGATGGCATCCGCTGTGGCGAAGGCCTGCTCCTCGGCCCATGAGGAGATCCGGTAGCCGCCGCCCAGCTGTTCAGCCTTCCATGGTCGCGCCGGTTCCAAGGAATGGGAGCTGATGACATGCGGCATTCCGTGCAGCTTGCTTGCGAGGACGCCTCCGATATTCGCGTACCAGGTGTGTGAGTGGACGAGATCCAAACCTGCGGCCGCTTCGGCCATCTCGAGGTCAATCCCCAGCGTCTGCAGTGCCGCATTGGCTCCGCGCAGTCCCTCCGGGGTCGTGAAGGCGTAGACGTTCGGCTCTTCTCGGGGCGCGCCGAAGCACAACACGTCGACGTCGATGAGCTTTCGTAGCTCGTGCACGAGGAATTCGACATGGACCCCCGC
This sequence comes from uncultured Actinomycetota bacterium, assembly GCA_963748415.1. Classification (GTDB taxonomy): domain Bacteria; phylum Actinomycetota; class Actinomycetes; order Mycobacteriales; family Jatrophihabitantaceae; genus CAVVJA01. The sequence continues at coordinate 22,935 of CAVVJA010000012.1, forward strand.
GCCGCCATATACCTCGGGGGGGTATTCTCGAGCGAAGATGCCGACGTGCATGGCGGGATCGTATCGTCACCGGAAGCGCTCACGTACCCCTGTGGAGGCGCTCGGTTGTCCCGCTAGGGTGAGCGCATGGCGCGACAGCCTCGGGTGTTGGGCATGGTCCTGGCCGGCGGCGAGGGTAAGCGGCTCTGGCCACTGACCGCTGACCGCGCGAAGCCCGCGGTGCCCTTTGGCGCGAGCTATCGTCTGGTCGACTTCGTGCTGTCAAACCTCGTCAACGCAGGCTATCTGCGGATCTGTGTCCTGACCCAGTACAAGTCGCATTCGCTCGACCGGCACATCACGACCACCTGGCGGCTGTCGACCCTGCTCGGTAACTACGTAACGCCTGTCCCCGCGCAGCAACGACTCGGACCGCGGTGGTACACGGGCAGCGCGGACGCGATCTTGCAGTCCTTCAACCTGATCTATGACGACCAACCCGACTACATCGTGGTGTTCGGAGCTGACCACGTGTACCGGATGAATCCCCGCCAGATGGTCGAGCAACACATCGAGAGCGGGGCCGGCGTGACGGTGGCCGGCATTCGCGTGCCGCGTAAGGAGGCGTCCGCGTTCGGTGTGATCGATGCGGAGCCCGATGGAACCGTGAAGCAGTTCCTCGAGAAGCCGAAGGACCCGCCGGGGCTGCCGGACAACCCGGAAGAAACGTTCGCCTCGATGGGCAACTACGTCTTCACGACTGACGCGCTGGTCGAGGTCCTGAAGAAAGACGCCCAGGACGAGAACTCGGCGCATGACATGGGCGGCAGCATCATGCCGATGATGGTCGAGAAGCAAGCTGCCCACGTCTACGACTTCAAGGACAACGACGTGCCCGGCTCGGAGGACCGCGATCGCGGCTACTGGCGCGATGTCGGAACGCTGGATGCCTATTTCGAGGCCAACATGGACCTCATTGCCGTACATCCGGTGTTCAACCTGTACAACGCGCAATGGCCGATTTACACCAGTCAGGTGCAGTTGCCGCCGGCGAAGTTCGTCGAGGGTGGCCTCGCGCAGGAGTCGATCGTCTCATCTGGAGCCATCGTGTCCGGCGCCACGGTCCGACACTGCGTGGTGTCGCCGAATGTCCGGCTGAACGCCGGCGCGTTCATCGAGGGCTCTGTCCTCATGGACAGCGTGCAGGTTGGCCCGGGTGCTGTCGTGCGGCGGGCGATTCTCGACAAGAACGTGGTTGTCCCGGAGGGCGCGCACATTGGTGTCGACCTGGACGCCGACAAGGCCCGCTATCACGTCAGTGACGGTGGTGTCGTCGTCCTCGGCAAGGGCCAGCAGGCACACGCTTGACCGGTCCGTTCGCGGCGCTCGACCGATCCCGGCGAGAAGCCAATCGAGTCCCCGTCTTATAACCCGGCGGTAACGGTTAGGGCGCTATCGGCGTCGACCGTCGTCGGGTGGCCTAGATTGAGCCAATCCATCGCACTCTGGAGGCCCCTCGGTGTTGAAACACTCGCGTGCTCTGTCCATCATCATTGCATCGTTCTCCGTGAGTGCGCTGGTGCTCACGGCGTGTAGCAGCAACACAGAGACGTCGACTCCTCCCGCGGGCGGCGGCGGGAGCAGCGGCGGCTCGTCAAGCGCTGCTGTCGCCAAGGTCGATTCGATAGCCGCCCTGGTTCCCGACAAGATCAAGTCTTCGGGCAAGCTGATCGTGGGCACCAACGTGCCGTACGCGCCGAACGAGTTCAAGGACTCGAGCGGCAAGATCGTCGGATTCGACGTCGATCTCATGGACGCCGTCGCCACGGTGCTCGGGCTCAAAGCCCAGTACACCGAGGCGGCGTTCGACAAGATCATCCCGGCGATCCAGGCCGGTACCTACAACGCCGGGATGTCCTCGTTCACCGACAACAAGGAGCGGGAGAAGACCGTCGACTTCGTCACGTACTTCAGCGCGGGCATCCAATGGGCGGCGCCGGCCGGCAAGACCGTCGACCCGAACAACGCGTGCGGCCTCAAGGTGGCCGTGCAGTCAACGACGGTCGAGGACACCGACGAGGTCCCGGCCAAGAGCAAGGCGTGCACGTCCGCAGGAAAGCCGGCCATCAACAAGCTCAAGTTCGACCGGCAGGACGACGCCACCAACGCGCTCGTCCTCGGCAAGGTCGATGCGATGTCCGCCGACTCACCGGTGACGGCCTACGCCGTCAAGCAGAGCGGGGGGAAGATTCAGCTCGCCGGTGAGATCTTCGACTCGGCCCCGTACGGCTGGCCGGTAGCTAAGGGCTCGCCGCTCGGGCAGGCGCTGCAGAAGGCGGCCCAGTCGCTGATCGACAGTGGGGCGTACCTCGACATCACCAAGAAGTGGGGGGTCGAGGCCGGAGCCATCAAGTCCGCGCAGATTAACGGCGCAACAAGCTAACGGCCATGACCACCACCGGCACCGTAGCAACCGAACCGGAAGTCATTAAGGCCATTCCGCTGCGCCATTACGGCCGCTGGATCGCGGCGGCGATCGTGATCATTCTGGTCGGGTTGTTCATCTACGGTGCGGCGACGAACGACGCCTACGACTGGTCGACGTACCGGAAATACCTGTTCGACCAGCGAATTTCGCAAGCAGCTGTCGTCACGCTCGAGCTGACCGTGCTGGCCATGATTCTCGGCATCATCCTCGGCGTGACGCTGGCCGTGATGCGGCTCTCGCCGAACCCGGTGCTGAAGAGCACAGCGTGGGTGTACCTATGGATCTTCCGGGGCACGCCCGTCTACGTGCAGCTGGTGTTCTGGGGACTGTTCACCTCGATCTATCGCCAGGTCGACATCGGGATCCCGTTCGCCGTCAGACTCGCGGATTTCAACCTGCAGGGTATCGACGCCGCGTTCACGTTCGCGGTCATCGGCCTCGGGCTCAACGAGGCCGCCTACATGGCGGAGATTGTTCGGGCCGGCATCAGCTCGGTCGGACGAGGGGCAGACCGAGGCCTCGGTCGCCCTGGCCATGACCTGGTCGCAGACGATGCGGCGAACGGTGTTGCCGCAAGCCATGCGAGTGATCATCCCGCCGACCGGCAACGAGGTGATCAGCATGCTCAAGACCACGTCGCTGGTGACCGCGGTACCGCTCACGACCGATCTCTACTCGAGGGCGCGGGACATCTCGGGTGCGAACTTCCGGCCGATCCCGCTGCTGCTAGTGCGCGGCCACCTGGTATCTGTTCTTCACCAGCATCTTGATGATCGGCCAGTACTTCCTGGAGAAGCGCTTCGCTCGCGGTTCGTCGCGAACCCTCACCAACCGGCAACTCCAAGCTCTGGCCAATGCCCAGGTGGAATCAATGGAATCGCAGGAGAAGCGATGAGCGAAACCGCCACCGAGAACGGCGCCGATCGCCCGATGGTGCACGCGGAGCACGTGCACAAAAATTTCGGTGCGCTCAAGGTCCTGCGCGGCATCACGCTCAACGTCGACCGGGGTGAAGTGCTATGCATGGTCGGCCCGTCGGGTTCGGGCAAGTCAACGTTCTTGCGATGCATCAACCACCTGGAGACAGTGAACGCCGGGCGGCTGTATGTCGACGGGGTGCTCGTGGGCTATTCCGAGAAGCACGGCCGGCTTTACGAGCTGGCCGCACGTGAGGCCGCGCGGCAGCGGCGCGACATCGGCATGGTGTTCCAGCACTTCAACCTGTTCCCACACCGCACGGCGCTGGAGAACATCGTCGAGGCGCCGGTCCAGGTCAAGAAGATGAAGAAGGCGGCGGCGGTGGCGAAGGCCCGCGATCTGCTGGCTCAGGTCGGGCTGTCGGAGAAGGCGCACGCTTACCCGATGCAGCTGTCCGGTGGGCAGCAACAACGGGTCGCGATTGCCCGGGCGCTCGCCATGGACCCCAAGCTGATGCTCTTCGACGAGCCGACGTCCGCGCTCGACCCGGAGCTGGTCGGCGAAGTGCTGGACGTCATGAAGCAACTCGCCAAGGGCGGCATGACGATGATCGTCGTGACCCACGAGATGGGCTTTGCTCGAGAGGTCGCCGACCAGTTGATATTCATGGACAGCGGCGTCGTCGTCGAGGCGGGCAATCCTCGCGAGATGATCGCCAACCCGCAGCACGAGCGGACCAAGGCGTTCCTGTCCAAGGTGCTCTGAGTGAGCGGGACTCGACGCCGGCGGTGATCGGCGTCGGGTGGGACGACGACCCGCGGGTGGCGGCCTGGGCCGGCTTGCCGCCATTGCCTGGAGACCGGACGGCTGACGCCTGCGTCGTCGGACTGGGCGCGTCCGGGCTCGCCGCCGTGGCGGCGTTCGCGGATCGAGGGCTCAGCGTGATCGGGCTGGATGCCGGTCGGGTGGCCGCCGGCGCGGCCGGCCGCAACGGGGGCCTGCTGCTCGGCGGCGGGGCGCTGTACCTGCACCGCGCGATTGCGGTCTGGGGCGAGCAGGCCGCGGTCGAGCTCTATCGGGCCACGCTCGCCGAACTAGATCGGTTGACCGAGATTGCACCGGATGCCGTGCGTCGCTGCGGGTCGCTGCGGCTGGCAGACCTGCCCGGCCCGCCGCAGGATGACGCCGAAGCTGCCGATCGGGCGGCCGAACTCGCTGACTGTGCGGACCATGCGGCCGCATTGCGCGTGCACGGCATTGCCGTCGAGGAGTACGAGGGCGAGCTCGGCCGGGGCCTGTTCCTGTCGGACGACGGTGCGATGAATCCCGCCCACCGGGCCCTGCGGTTGGCGGCCGGGCTCAGTGGCCGGGCGGCACTGTACGAGCACACGCCGGTCCTCGCCGTTCAGCCCGGCCGGGTGACTAGCGCGCACGGCGTAGTCAGCACGGGCGTGGTGGTCGTCGCGGTCGACGGAGGTCTCGAGCATGTCGTGCCCCAAACCACTGGCCGAGTCCGTTCTGCCCGGCTGCAGATGCTCGCCACGCTGCCGGTCGCGGCGGGCCGATTGCCGTACCCGGTCTACGGACGATGGGGCTACGACTATGCCCAGCAGGGTCGGGACGGCCGGCTCTATGTCGGGGGTGGCCGGGATCGGTTCGCCCCGGAGGAATGGACAACGGACACGGCCCCAACCGCGCCGGTCCAGGCGTGGATCGAGGGCGTCGCCGCGCGTATGGCCGGTGGTGGACCAGTCGGCGTCGCCCGCCGCTGGGCCGCCACCGTGGGCTTCACGGTCGACGGCCGTCCGCTGTGCACCGAAGTGCTGCCCCACGTCGTCGCCTGCGGTGGGTACAACGGCGTCGGGAACCTCGTCGGTCCCGTCGCCGCGCGGGCCGCCGTGGCACTCGCCCTCGACGGCACCGCTCCCCCGGGGTACTTCGCCGGCTGACGCCGACCGACCCGCCCACGACCGTGGGACACTAATTCGAAACAATGACCGGGTGACCGCCGTCCCGTCCGCCCACCTCGCGGCGGAACTGAGTCGGGCCGGCGCCGGCGACGTCGACGCATCCACCCGCCGGCGGGCGGAATACTCCTCCGACGCCTCGAACTACCGGGTCGTCCCCGGTGCGGTCCTCTTCCCGCGCCATCCCGACGAGGTCGAGGCGGCCCTCGCGGTATGCCGCCGACTCGGCGTTGCCGTCACCTGCCGCGGCGCCGGAACGTCGATAGCCGGCAACGCGATCGGCTCCGGCCTCGTGATCGACTTCTCTCGGCATCTCCATCGGGTTCTGGCCGTCGACCCGGATGCCCGCACGGCGAGCGTGGAGGCGGGCGCGATCCTCGACTGCGTCACGGCGGCCGCGGCCGAACACGGGCTGCGATTCGGCCCAGACCCGTCGACGCACGCCCGGGCCACCGTCGGCGGCAGCCTAGGCAACAATGCGTGTGGCTCTCGGGCGCTGGGCTACGGACGCACCGCCGACAACATCGTCGACATTGACGTCCTGACCGCGACCGGTGTTCGCTTCACCGCCCGCGGCTACGGCCGGGATGGCTTCCCCACGCCGGAACAGCCCGAAGTGCCGATGCTCGCGGCGCTCGACGGCATCGTGCGTGATCGGCTCGGGATGATCCGCACCGAGTTCGGACGGTTCAGCCGGCAGGTTTCGGGCTACGCGCTCGAACACTTGCTGCCCGAGCAAGGCTTCGACGTAGCCCGGTTTCTCGTCGGGTCCGAGGGCACGCTCGGCGTGGTCACTCGCGCGACCGTGCGGCTAGCGCCGGCGCCTGCGGCGGTCGCGCTAGTCGTACTCGGCTATCCCGACATGGCGTCGGCAGCGGAGGCGGTTCCGGCCCTATTGCCACACCGACCGCTAGCCCTCGAAGGCCTGGACGCCCGCTTGGTGGAGGTCGTCCGCTCCCGGCGGGGCGGCAGTGTAGTGCCCGCCTTGCCTCGCGGTGGCGGCTGGCTGTTCGCCGAGACCGGCGGAACCACAGTGCCGGAGGCTGTCGATGCCGGGCGGGCGCTGATTGCGGTGGCCGGGGCAGTGGACGCCGCTGTCGTCACCGACGCGGCCGCCGTCGCGCTGTGGCGAATCCGGGAGGACGGTGCCGGACTGGGTAGCCGGACGCCGGCTGGCGCCGCCGCGTGGCCGGGGTGGGAGGACGCTGCGGTCCCGCCAGGCCGACTGGCGAGGTATCTGCGCGAATTCGAGGCACTGCTCGCCCGCTACCAGTTCGATGCGCTGACCTACGGGCATTTCGGCGACGGATGCGTACACGCTCGCATCGACTTCCCGCTCCGCTCGGCGACCGGTGCCATGCGGGAATTCGTCGAAGATGCGGCGCACCTGGTCGCCTCGCACGGCGGCTCGATGTCGGGCGAGCACGGCGACGGGCGGGCTCGGGGCGAGCTGCTCCCGATCATGTACTCGCCGGCGGCAATTGAGACCTTCGCGGCGGTCAAGCACATCTTCGATCCGGAGAACCTCCTCAATCCCGGCGTAATCGTCCGCCCGGCCCGGCTTGACGCCGACCTACGGTTGCCAGCGGCCAGGGCGCTGCGTGATCTTGCATTCGCCTACCCCCACGACCGCGGCAATCTGATGGCCGCCGTGCATCGGTGTGTCGGCGTCGGTAAGTGCCGCGCTGACTTCACCGCCGCTGGGGGCGTCATGTGCCCGTCTTATCTCGCCACCCACGATGAGAAGGACTCCACCCGGGGCCGGGCTCGGGTGTTGCAGGAAATGGCCAACGGCACGCTCGTTAGTGGCTGGCGGGCGCCCGAAGTGGCTGAGGCGCTCGAACTATGCCTGTCCTGTAAGGGTTGCGTGTCCGACTGCCCGACCGGGATCGATATGGCGACCTACAAGTCCGAAGTCCTCTACCAGCGCTACCGGCGCCGCCCGCGTCCACGGTCGCACTACGCACTTGGCTGGCTACCCCGGTGGGCACGGGTCGCGTCCCGTGCGCCCAACCTGGCAAACGGCTCGCTCCGCGGCCCAGCGTCCGGCCTGGCCAAGCGCATGGCTGGCGTCGACGGGCGTCGACCGATCCCGAGGTTCGCGCGCCGCACCTTCCGCCAGTGGTTTGCCAGCCATGCGCGTGCCGACGGCGATCCGGTCGTGCTGTTCGTCGACACGTTCACCGACCACTTCTCGCCGCAGGTCGGGCAGGCGGCTGTCCGGCTGCTGGAGCACGCCGGCTATTCGGTGCGGGCTCCCTCGGCCGCCTTGTGTTGTGGCCTGACCTGGATCTCGACCGGGCAACTCGACGGAGCTCGCAGGCAGTTGCGTCGCAGCGCCACGGCGCTCGACGGGCTGCTCAGCGACGGGGCGGTCGTCGTCGGTCTCGAGCCGTCGTGCACTTCGGTATGGCGCTCGGACGCCACCGACCTGCTGCCGTCTGACCGCCATGTGCGCCATGTCGCGGCCCAGGTCCGGACGCTGGCCGAGGTGCTCACCGCCTCGCCTCGCTGGCGGTCACCGGACTTGACCGGGGTGCGCGGCCTGGCCCAACCGCACTGCCACCAACGGGCCGTACTCGGCTGGGAGGCCGACCGCAACCTGTTGACTCACGCTGGCGCAGAGGTGACTGCCGTGGGCGGGTGTTGTGGATTGGCGGGCAACTTCGGCGTGGAACGAGGCCACTACGACGTCTCGGTGGCTGTCGCCGAGACCGCCCTGCTCCCGGCCGTCCGAGGCGCGCCGCACGACGTCGTACTGCTCGCGGACGGGTTCTCCTGCCGCACTCAACTCGAGCACCTGGCCGGTGCGCATAGTCGACACCTGGCCGAGTTGCTCGCCGACCACCTTGACGGGAACCGCCCGTGACCGGATTCGTCCCCCCGCCCTACCCCTACGAACGGCTCGGCGAGATCGCCGCGGTCGCCGCCGCCCACGACGGGGGAGCGGTCGACCTCTCGATCGGTACGCCGTGCGATCCGCCACCGCCCGAGGTCATCGAGGCGCTCTCGCTCGGGTTGTCGGCCCGCGGCTATCCGCCATCGATCGGTACCGCCGCGCTGCGCGCCGCCGTGGCTCGCTGGATGCAGCGGCGCCTCGGCGCGACGGTCGACCCCGACACGCAACTCGCCGCGTGCGTCGGGACCAAGGAGTTCGTCGCCTCAGTGCCGGGCTATCTACACCTGCGTGATCCGTCTCGCGACACGGTTCTCTATCCGAACGTGAGCTACCCGACGTACGAGATGGGAGCCACGCTGGCCGGGCTGCGGGCGGTGCCTTACCGCGGGCTAGCGGACATCGACGAGGCGGATGCTGGCCGCGCCCTCGCGCTGTGGGTGAACTCGCCCGGCAACCCGACCGGCGAGCTCAGCGACTTGGCGGCGGCCGCGGCCTGGGGCCGGGCTGGTGGCGTTCCGGTGCTGTCGGACGAGTGCTACGCCGAGTTCAGCTGGGCGGCCGGGCCGACGACGATCCTGCGGTCAGGCGTTGCCGGTGTGCTTGCCGTGCACTCCTTGTCGAAGCGCGACAACTTCGCCGGCGCCCGCATCGGCTTCTACGCGGGCGACCCCGAGCTTGTCTCGTATCTGCGCGAAGTGCGTAAGCACGCTGGCCTCATGCCGGCCGGCCCGGTTCAGCAAGCCGCGATCGTGGCGCTCGACGACGACGCGCACGTCGACCGCCAGCGAGAGCGGTACGCCCGGCGTCTCGAGCGACTCCGGGATGTCCTGGGCGCCTGCGGGTATCCGACATCCCGTCCCGACGGCGCCTTCTACCTGTGGGTCGCAGTGCCGGGGGGCGACGCGTGGGGTGCGGCGCTCGACCTGGCTCGGCAGGCCGGCATCGTCGTGTCGCCGGGAGAGTTCTACGGGCCGGCCGGCACCGACCACATCCGAGTCGCGGCGGTTCAGCCAGACGAGCTCATCGACCTCGCGGCCCGGCGGGTGGGCGCCTGACGACATTTCCATCGTCGGATGCAAATGCGGTAATGCTGCCGACAAACTTCGGCCATACGATCTCGAGAATGGGCGACGTGTTCGACGGCTACCGCCGCGGCCCGGCCTGGGACGAGATGATCGACGAGACCGGATCCGCCCGGCCGCCGTACCGAGTGCTGTTCGACTCGATCCGCAACGCCGGCACCCACGAGCTGCGCAGCGGCGCGGACGCCCTCGCCCGTTCCTACCTCAACCAGGGCGTTACGTTCGACGTTGGCGGTGAGGAGCGGCCATTCCCGCTCGACATCGTGCCGCGGGTTATCGACGACGCGACCTGGCAGATCATCGAGACAGGCGTGCGCCAGCGGGTCAAGACGTTGGAGGCGTTCCTCGCGGACGTCTACGGGCCGGCCCGAGCGGTCGAGGACGGCGTCATACCCCGACGGGTCATCACCTCCTCCAAACACTTCCGCCGGCAGGTCTACGGCATCGAGCCGCCGAACGGCGTGCGCGTGCACATCGCCGGCATCGACCTCATCCGCGACGAGTCAGGCACGTTCCGGGTGCTCGAGGACAACGTGCGAGTTCCATCCGGTGTGAGCTACGTGCTCGCCAATCGCAGCGCGCTGCGGCCGCAATGGGCCGAGATCCTCGGCCGGCTCCGACTACGGCCGGTGTCGCATTACCCACAACGGTTGCTCGCTGCGTTGCGGCGGGCCGCCCCGGCCGGCGTGAGCGATCCATGCGTTGTGGTGCTCACACCGGGCGTCTTCAACGGGGCGTACTTCGAGCACGCCTGGCTGGCTCGGGCGATGGGCGTCGAGCTGGTCGAGGGACGGGATCTGATCTGCAGTGGTGGCACGGTCCGGATGCGGGACACCCGAGGTGAGCGGCGGGTCGATGTCATCTACCGGCGCGTGGACGACGAATTCCTCGACCCGGTGCAGTTCCGGCATGATTCGGTCCTCGGCTGCCCCGGCCTGTTCGACCGCCGCCCGAGCCGGCAATGTCTCGATCGCGAACGCCGTGGGGAATGGCGTGGCGGACGACAAGCTCGATCTATACCTACCTGCCGGATCTGGTGCGCTACTACTTCGGCGAGGAACCCGTACTGCCCAATGTGCAGACCTGGCGCCTCGAGGAACCGAGCGAGTTGCGGGAAGTCCTGGACCGGCTGCCGGAGCTGGTCGTCAAGCCGGTCGACGGTGCGGGCGGCAAGGGACTCGTGATCGGCCCACAGTCCTCCCCCCGCGAGCTCGATCGGCTGGCCAAGCGACTACGCGCCAACCCGCGCGGCTGGATCGCCCAGCCCGTTGTTCAGCTGTCAACGGTTCCTACCCTCGCCGGCGAGGGCCTCGCGGCCCGGCATGTCGACCTCAGACCGTTTGCGGTGAACGACGGCCATGACGTGTGGGTGCTTCCGGGCGGCCTGACCAGGGTCGCCCTCGTCGAGGGCTCCCTGGTCGTCAACTCGAGCCAGGGCGGCGGATCGAAGGACACCTGGGTGCTCGCTGGGGAGCGAAGCCGATGGGCCACGCCGCGTCCGTCAGCCCCGCCGCCGGGTGAGATCCCACCGCTGCCCGCGCAGGACCAGCCGGGCGACATGCCGATGCAATCCCAGCAGCAACAGCAGCAACAACAGATGTCGGCGACCGTCCTATGTTGAGCCGCATAGCGGAATCGCTGTACTGGATCGGCCGGTACGTCGAACGTGCGGAGGACACCAGCCGGATGCTTGACGTCCACCTCACCCTGCTACTGGACGATCCGTGGGCGCCCGAGGACGTCGTCTGCGCCTCGTTGCTCTCGGCCATGGGCGCCGAGGTTGTTCGGCCCGTGAATACCACAGACGTGCTCGACCTGTTGGCGTGGGACAAGGCCAATCCGGCATCGATCCTGGGTTCGATCGCGATCGCGCGCGAGAACGCCCGGCGCTCCCGCGAAGTGATATCGACCGATCTGTGGGAGTGCATCAACGTCACCTGGCACGACGCGGGCCGCACGAGCCGGCGTACTCGGCCGCACGCGTTCTTCACCTGGGTGCGCGAGCGCGCGGCAGCGATCAACGGCACCGCCGATGCGACGCTCTCGCGGGACGAGGCGTATAGCTTCTTCAACCTCGGGCGGAGCCTGGAGCGGGCCGACATGACCGCCCGACTGGTGGCGTCCCGGGCCCTGGCGGGGGACCACGGGCCGCCGTGGGTCACCCTGCTGTCCAGTTGCGGCGCCTATCAGGCGTTCTTGCGCAGCTCCGGGGGCGCGGTCGACGATCGCCGAGCGGCCGAGTTCCTCCTGCTGGACCCGCTGTTCCCTCGGTCGATGATGCGCGCACTCGTCACCGCCGAACGCTGCCTGGCCACGTTGGGTGGGCCGGGTGACCCACGTAGCCCCGCCTCGAGCGAGGCGGACCGGGTTCTCGGCATGATCCGCTCCGAGCTCGAGTTCGCGCCCCGGGCCGCGCTGTTCGACGACCTCTACAACGTGATGGAGCGAGTGCAGAGCGCGTGCTCGGTGGCCAGTGACGCCGTGACCCGCCGGTATTTCCCGCACGGTCTCGTGACGTCGTGGATGGTGTCCTGATCGGCGGGGTGACGTGACATCTCGAATGCGAGTGCGACACCTGTCGCGCTACACCTATCCCCAGCCAGTCCTCGCATCGTTCAACGAGGTGCGCCTCACCCCACTGCGGACGCAGTGGCAGACCCCGCTCGAATCGGTGCTGCACGTCAGCGAAGCCACCTGGCAGTTCCAGTACGACGACTACTGGGGTACGCACGTCCGGGTCTTCGAGTCCCAGCACCAACACCGCGTGCTCACCGTCGACGCCACCAGCATCGTCGAGGTCGACGACGCCAGACGGCCACGAGCGCAGCTGTCCACCAGCTGGTCGGACATGGCGACCGCCTGGGTCGCCGACCGCTTCGCCGAATACCTGACTCCAACGCCCAGCAGCGCGCCCGAGCCCGACCTGCAGCTGGTGGCGTCCGATCTCGCGGCGGCGCACAGCCCGCACGAGACAGCGTTGTCCCTTGCTACGTACATCTACGACGAGATGACCTACCAGCCGGGATCTACCGGTGTGTCGACGTCCGCCGCGCAAGCCTGGCGGGCCCGGCGCGGGGTGTGCCAGGACTACGCGCATCTGCTCGTCGGCGCCCTGCGCCAGGTGGGCATCCCGGCTCGGTATGTGTCTGGCTACTTGCACCCGGCCGAAGAGCCCGAGCTCGGCGAGCCGGTCGTCGGCGAGAGCCATGCGTGGGTCGAGTGGTGGCTCGGCGAGTGGACGGGGCACGATCCGACCAACGACGCCGAGGTGGGCGAGCGCCACGTGATCGTCGGCCGCGGCCGGGACTACACCGACGTGCCGCCGATCAAGGGCATTGTGGCGGGGCCGGCCGAATCCGACCTGGCGGTCACCGTGGAGATCACCCGGCTGGCGTGACGGCGGGGTTTACGACCAGCGCCGATTGGGTACCTAACGGACGTACGGCCCGTACAGCAACGTGCGGAACCGACGCATCAAGGGAGCAACTGTGAGCGGCACCGACAAGGTCAAGAACGCCATGCAAGACGTTGAGGGCAAGGCCAAGGAAGCCATGGGCAAGGTCACCGGCAACGAGCGCCAGAAGAACGAGGGCCGCGCCGATCAGACGAAGTCCGATGTGAAGAATGCCGGCGAGAACGTGAAGGACGCGTTCAAGCACTGATAGTCGCGAGCCCATCGACGGCAAGCCGCGTACAGAGCGCCCCGGGCCTTTAACCCGGGGCGCTCTGCCTTGCCTGGCCGTGGCGCGATCCCTGAGGCAAGACGCCGCTGATATCAGGGCGCAGTCCGGGCTGCACCCGATGTGCCGGGCCCACCGCTTGCCGCACGCTTTATGGCATGACATCGAATCCTGAACTCACCCCTTCCCCCACCACTACTACCCACGACGCGCCGCCGCCTTCCTTCGCGGCTCAGTCACCGCCACGGTTGCTGCGGCGAAGTACCGACGACAAGGTGCTCGGCGGGGTCTGCGGAGGAATAGCCCGATATCTGGGCGTCGACGCCGTGCTGATCCGGCTGCTTGCCGTCGTCCTGGCCATCGTTGGCGGCGGCGCGGGCCTGATCGCCTATCTCGTCGCCTGGATCGTCATCCCGAAGGATCGGCCGATCGGCTAGTCCGCCGGTCAGCCGACTACGGTCGCGTCCAGTCCGCTGCCGTGACCGATGGGACTGGTGAGGCAATCACCAGTCCTACCAGTCCCATGAGCGCGCGCCCGGCGCTCGTGATCAGCTCAACGCGGGAGGCTCAGCCGAACTCGACGCCCTGCGCGAGCGGCAGTTCGGTCGAGTAGTTGACCGTGTTCGTCGTCCGGCGCATGTAGGACTTCCACGCGTCGGAGCCGGATTCCCGGCCACCACCGGTTTCCTTCTCCCCGCCAAAGGAACCACCGATCTCGGCTCCGGACGGGCCGATGTTGACATTCGCTATGCCGCAATCCGAACCGTCGGCGGACACGAACCGTTCCGCCTCGAGAACGTCCCGCGTAAAGATCGACGACGACAGTCCCTGTGGCACGTCGTTGTGCGACGCCAACGCCTGGTCGAAGTCGTCGTAGGTCATGACGTAGAGAATCGGTGCGAACGTCTCTGAACGCACCACATCGGTCTGGCCGGGCATCCGCACGAGGGCCGGCTGCACGTAGAAAGCGCCGGCGTCCTCGTCGGCCAGCACCCGCTCGCCGCCGATCACGATTTCGCCACCGTCAGCTTCCGCCTTGTCGAGCGCGGTGCGGTAGCCCTCATAGGCTGCCGCATCGATGAGCGGTCCGACCAGGGTTCCGGCGGCCAGTGGTGACCCGATGGGCAACGTCGCGTAGGCCGCGCGGATGCGTTCGACCAGCTCCTCAGCTATCGAGGAGTGGGCGATGACGCGCCGCAATGTCGTGCAGCGTTGGCCGGCGGTGCCGGCCGCCGCGAAGACGATGCCCCGTACCGCCAGATCCAGGTCGGCGGACGGTCCCACGATCGCCGCGTTGTTCCCGCCCAGCTCCAGCAGCAACCGACCGAGGCGTCCTGCGACGCGGGGCGCGATCGCCCGGCCCATCCGGGTGGAGCCGGTCGCGCTCAGCAGGGCGACGCGGGGATCGTCCACGAGGACCTCCCCGATCGCCGGCCCACCGATGACGACGGACGACAGCGCGGCCGGCGCCCCGACCCGGCGCGCTGCCTCGGCCGCGAGGGCTTGGCAGGCGAGCGCGGTGAGCACCGTCTTTTCGGACGGTTTCCACACAACGGGATCACCGCAGACGAAGGCGAGCGCGGCGTTCCACGACCAGACCGCTACCGGGAAGTTGAACGCGCTGATGACACCGACAACCCCCAGGGGGTGCCACTGCTCCATCATCCGGTGCCCAGGTCGCTCGGATGCGATGGTGAGGCCGAACAGCTGTCGGGACAGGCCGACCGCGAGGTCGCAGATGTCGATCATCTCCTGAACCTCGCCGAGCCCCTCGGAGCGGATCTTGCCGGCCTCGATCGAGACGAGCGCGCCGAGCTCGGACTTGTGTTCCCGCAGCAATTCCCCCAGCTCACGGACGAATTGCCCGCGGACTGGGGCCGGCACCGTTCGCCAGGTGGCGAATGCTTCGGCCGCGGCGGCGATCGTGTCTCGGACCTGGTCCGGGGTGTGTTCCGGGATCCGCGCGAGCTCACCGCCGGTGATGGGTGATCGCGCGGCGAACGTCCCGGTGGTCGGCAGTGATACGCCTAGGCGAGCAAGGATGTCGCTGGTCTCGGCGATCAGGTCCTCGTGACGAGGCAAGGTGGTCACGTCGTGCTCCTTCAGACGGTGTGCTCAGACGGCGCCGAGCTCGGCGAAACGGACGCCATGGCGGGTCTCCAGCAAGGACTCGAACGGGATGTCCTCCTGGGCGAGGAACCCGGAGCTGGGTAACCGGCCGGACGCGACCAGCTCGACGACCGCTACTGCGGACGCGGCCGTCGTCCAGGAGATCGCACGCCACGGCCGGCCGTTGATCTCCAGCGGCTGGTAGGCGCGGACGTACTGCTTGCGGGTGAGCTGGCCCGCCGCGGTGTCTCCGACGCCCTTGGCGAGGCCTTCGACGGCCGCGTGCAGGTAGACGACGTCGTCGTCGACGGGTGGCTTGGCGTTCACCAGGATCTCGCCCGCGAGTGCCCGACGGTCGCGTAGGCCGAGCTCGTCGAAGAAGAACCGCATCAGCTCGAAATGCCCCGGGTAGCGCATGGTCTTGTAGTCCAGGCGTTGCACGCGGCCTTCATACGTTTCGCACATGGTGCCGAGGCCGCCGGAGGTCAGTGAGGCCTCCAATTCGATGCCCCCGATGAAGACTCGCTCGGACTCGGTCATCGCGGGCACCATCTGGCGAATGCCGCCGCGCAGCACTTCGCAGTCGTTGAGGTACTCGTTGACCACGCCCTCGGGCGACCAGTTGAACGCGTAACCCAGCAACCCCGTCGGGTGCCGCGGGAGCGCGCCGACCTTTAGCTCGATGCTGCGGATGACGTCGAAGTGCCGGGTCAGCGCCGTACCGATCATGCCGATCAGGCCAGGCGCGAGGCCACACTGCGGGGCAAATACCAGGCTTCCGCTCTTGTCGGCGAGCTCCTTCACTCGATTCGTCGTCGACACGTCCTCGGTCAGGTCGAAGTAATGGACGCCCGTGTCGTACGCTGCCTCGGCGACCCCGAGATTCAGGGTGTACGGGACACAGGACACCACGGCATCGCTGCCGATCAGCGTGGCCCGCAACGCCACCGGGTCGCGGACGTCCAGGGAGGCCGTCGGGAACGGCAGGTCGACCCGCGCCAGGACGTCGTAGGCGCGCACGTCGAAGCCTGTCTCCTGCAGCAAGGTAGCGATCAGCTCGCCAACCTTGCCCAGCCCAATGACGCGCACGGATCGGATCACGAAGCCACCTCCGAGTTCTCGCGATGCGTAGCCTGACTAACGAAGAGAACGTTCTTGTCGTAAGCTTAGCTTATGGCCAATGGGAGCGATGCGCTCGACGTCGGCCGGCTGCGCCTGCTCCGCGAAGTTGCGCTCCGCGGCAGTATCGCGGCCGCGGCCAGGTCCGTCGGGCTGACGCCGTCGGCGATCTCACAACAGCTTATGGTGCTTGAGCGGGAGGCCGGCACCACGCTGCTCGACCGCTCGCCCCGCGGCGTCGTCCTCACCGGTGCCGGTCACACGCTCAGCGCGCGGGCCGGACAGGTGCTCGACGTGCTCGCCGCGGCCCGAGCCGACCTGGACCGCATCGCCGGCTCGCTGACCGGGCCGGTGTCGGTCGCCACCGTCGCCAGCGCCGCGGCCGTTGTGGTATCTCCCGCCGCTCGGGCTCTAGGTCGGAGGAACCCGGGCGTGGTGCTGACGGTGATCGTGTCCGAACCGGCGCGCAGCCTCGACCTGCTCGCCGCCGACGACGTCGATCTCGCCATCGTGGACGAATACGATTACGTGCCGCTGGCGTTGCCCGACCAGTTTGACGCCACAGACCTGTGTGCGGAGCCGCTGGTCCTCGTCACCGCGCCGGATGCGGCCCCGAGCGATGGGTCGTTGACCACGCTGGCGGATCGGGACTGGGTGATGCCTCCAGAACACGCTGCTTGCGGTCTTGCCGTCCGGTCGGCGTGCCGAGCGGAAGGCTTCGATCCGCGGGTCCGCTGGGAAACGGACGACATGCTCCTGCTGGTGCGAGCGGTTGCCGCTGGTCACGGTGTCGCCGTCCTGCCGCGGATGGCGGTAGCGACCGATATCGCACCGGTGCGTACGTGGCCGCTGCACACCGCGGGTCTGCACCGGCGATTGCGCGCGGTGACCCGGACCAGCGCCCGGTCCCGGCCGGTCGTGCAAGCAGTGGTCGACGCGCTTGTCGCCGCGGCAGCGTTCCCGGTGCCGACCGATCAGGAGGATAGGCGTACCCGCTCCAGCACGGAGCGGGACAAGGCCACCCGGACCTCGATGTCCTGACCCGCTGTCCGCGGGACATCGAGCCGGTCGATCGCGCACAGCACTGTCGTTACCGTGGCGCCGAGCTGGCGAAGCGCGGCGACACTGTTGCGAAGCTGATGACCCGACGACACGGCATCGTCGACGAGGACGACCATCCGACCCGTGCAGTCGACGCCCTCGACGAAGCGTTGCGACCCGTATGGCCGACGCCGAGTCCGAACCAGGACGCCGGGCAACCCGGTCACCTGGGACAACACGGCGGCGATCGGGAGGCCGCCGAGCTCGAGACCGCCCAGGACCTCGGTATGCGGAGGGAGCAGGGTGGCCATGAGCTCCGCGAGAGTGCGAAGCAAGGTTGGCGAGGACGCCAACCGGTAGGTGTCGAAATGCTCGCGCGTGGCGCGCGTGGAGCCATAGCCGACGGACCGGTTGACCCGGCAGCACGTCTCGACCGCGCGCGCCAATGCGACGATGTCGGAATCCGGCGCCTGCACGCCCAAATTCTCCCATCCGTCCGGTGAGTCGTCGTTAGATCATCCGCTCCGTGCCGAAAAGCGGGGTTGCGGGCGGCTCGCCGCGCCATGTAGCAGATGTCGGCTTGACTAATAGGTAACGACACGGGTGTAATTCTCTCGATGTCATACGTTGCCGCTTCGTGTCACCGGTGAGCACGGCTGGTAGCGGGACCGGCACAGCCGAGGAGGCCGCAGCAATGGAGGGAATCCACGACCTCGTGGGAGCGGGATCTGACGGTGATCTTCGGCCTTCCGGCCGAGCAAAGCTGGCAGGAGCGGGCGTTGTGCTCGCAAACCGATCCGGAGGCGTTCTTTCCGGAGAAGGGTGGTTCGACCCGGGAGGCGAAACGGATCTGTGTCGGCTGCGAGGTGCGTGATGAGTGCCTGGAGTACGCCCTCGAGCACGATGAGCGGTTCGGCATCTGGGGCGGGTTGTCCGAGCGAGAGCGGCGGCGTCTCAAGCGCCGCGCCATCTGACCGCTACGGCGGGTCGATCTCGTCCAGGTCCCGTCCGAGTAGCTCGGCGACCAGCTCGGCGACTACGGCGAACACCAAATCGGCCCGCTCGGACTTGTCAGCCGTCCGCGCCTCGACGGGCCGGCGATAGATGACGATCACCGGGCTTTCGATGGACTCGACGCCACCGCGGTAGAGGCGACCAAGTGGCACTGGTCCGTCGGCCACCACCTCCGGATTGAACTCGATGTCGGCCTCGGTGGTCGCGGCGGGAGGCACGTCCTCGACAGCGAACTCAACCGCAGCGAGTTCCTTCGCCCAGGCTCGCTCGAGTTCTTCGACGGCGTCCAGCACCAGTTCGTCGAATTGGTCACCGGAGCTCCGGGCGATCGGAATCCCGACTGGCGCGATCGCGCCACGCAGCCCACGGCCGTGTCTGTCCCGCCGGCGCCGCTGACGCCCGATGGGGGACACGCCGGGACGCGTCGGCTCATCGCGCTGCACGAGAAGTGAGCCTACTGAGCGCAGGCGCGTCTGCGATGCCTGCGCAGGAGCCTCGAACACTGTACGAACGTGCCGTCATCGGCGACACGAGAGGCAACCTGCGCCCAGCAACCGGTCCGAGCGCGTGTCGAGGGCTATCGTCGCCGACTGTGAGGCGCGTGCGCAGCTGCAGTCGGACCGGCTGTGGTCGACCTGCGGTGGCCACGTTGACGTACGTCTACTCCGACTCAACCGCCGTCGTCGGGCCGCTCGCCACCTTCGCCGAACCGCACTCCTACGATCTGTGCGAGGAGCATGCCGTGCGGCTCACCGTGCCCCGCGGCTGGGACGTGGTTCGCCACGCGGGGGAGTTCCCCTCGCCGATCCCGCAGGCTGACGATCTGGAGGCGCTCGCCGACGCCGTCCGCGAGGCGGCCCGCGTCGACCAGCTGCCGCATCCGCCGGCGGCGTTCTCGGCGGCGACGGCGGCCCATGTCAGACCCGCTGGGCGCGTGGGGAGCCGAGGCCATCTGCGCGTAGTGCCGCCGCCCCCGTGAGCTTGCCCCGATAGTCTGGCGCGATGCCGGATCTGCACGCCGTCGTCAAGGCGTATGACATCCGCGGCATCGTCCCGGACCAGCTCGACGACCGCGTCGCCTACGCACTCGGCGCAGCCACCGTCGATGTCTTGGCCGTGGATCGGATCGTGACCGCACACGACATGCGGGATTCCGGTCCCGCGCTTAGTTCCGCGTTCGCCACCGGAGCAGTCAGCCGCGGCGCGCACATCCTGGTCGCCGGTCTCGGGTCGACCGACATGTTGTACTTCGCGTCGGGCCAGCGCGACCTCGCCGGGGCGATGTTCACGGCCAGCCACAATCCGGCCCGCTATAACGGCATCAAGCTCTGCCGCCCGGGCGCCGTGCCGGTAGGCCTGGAGTCTGGACTCGGCGATATCCGCGATCGGGCGCAGGCATACCTGGACACGGGTAGGGCGACCACCTCCGGCGGTGGTCCCGGCCCGCAGCGAGTCGAGCTAGTTGCCGACTACGCCCGGCATTTGCGGTCACTCGTCGATCTCCGCTCTATTCGGCCCCTGCGAGTCGTGGTCGACGCGGGCAACGGAATGGCCGGGCTTACCGTGCCCGCCGTCTTGGGTGACGCGGTGCTCGAAGAGTTGCCGCTTTCGATCGAGCCGTTGTACTTCGAGCTGGACGGGTCCTTCCCGAACCACGAGGCGAACCCGCTCGATCCGGCCAACCTTCGAGACCTACAGGCGTCCGTCCTTGCGCTGGATGCGGACATCGGCCTCGCCTTTGACGGCGATGCCGATCGGTGCTTTGTCGTCGACGAAGGCGGAGCAGCCGTGGCCCCCAGTGCGATAACCGCCCTGGTGGCGGCTCGGGAACTCGCGAAGTACCCCGGCGCAACGATCCTGCACAACCTGATCAGCTCGCGAGCGGTGCCGGAGATCATCCGAGAGCATGGTGGCGTGCCGCGGCGCACCCGAGTCGGCCACTCCTACATCAAGGCGGAGATGGCCCGCACCGGAGCGGTCTTCGGCGGTGAGCATTCCGCGCACTACTACTTTCGCGACTTCTGGCGCGCCGACACCGGCATGTTGGCCGCCATGCATGTGTTGGCGGCCCTCGGCGAGCAATCCGCGCCACTGTCGGCGCTTACTGCGCGCTACCAGCGCTACGTCTCTTCTGGCGAGATCAACTCGACGGTGGCCGACGCCATCGCGCAGGCGGAGCGAACCGAAGCGGTGCGGTTGACATTCGCCGAGCGCACCACGGGTACCGATGACCTGGACGGTTTGACCATCGAACTCGCCGACGGGACATGGCTGAACGTCCGAGCATCGAATACCGAGCCGCTGCTGCGACTGAACGTCGAGGGTCCGAACGTCGAGGCGATGAGCGGCGTTCGGGACGAGGCCCTCACTGTCATCCGCGCCACCAACAGCACGACAGGAGTGCCCGATCATGCCTATCGAGCCTGATCTGCTCGATATCCTCGCTTGCCCGAGCGACGACCACGCGCCGTTGCGGGAGGAGACCAGGGACGGCGAGCCGGTTCTGGTCTGCACCTACTGCGCGTCCAGCTATCCGATCACCGACGGGATCCCGGTGCTACTGCTCGACGAGGCCACTCCAGGTCCGCACGGCCTGGGCGTTGCCGCCGAGGGCGGATGAGTCGAAGAGCCGATGAGCTTCGACGATGCCGTCCTCGACGACGCCGAGCTACTTACCCGACGCGATCCGGGTGGTCTGCTGTGGGCGCTGGCAACCGCAGGCGCCCAGGTGCGTCAGGCGGTGGAGCGAGCACCGGAGTCAGGCTTCGACCGACTGAAGGCCGAGCACGCACCGCGGTCGGTCTTGGTCGTGACCGATACGTCAGCGCCGGGGACCGCTCAAGTACTCGCTCGGCTGGCTGGCTTCGCCGCGCCAGCCGTGACCTGGAGCGGCGTGGAGCTGCCGACCTGGGCGGGACCCGCGGACGCGATGTTCATCGGCTCCCTCGATGGCCACCACCCACGGCTGGCCGCGCTTGCTGCCGGGGCCGCGCAGCGCGGACTGGCAGTGGCAATTGCCGCGCCTGCGGGCTCGCCGGTCGCAGCCGCGGCCAGCCGGGCCGCGGTTGCCGAGATCGCCTCCGATCGGCATCCGCGCGCCGCGCGGTGGAGCATCCTCGCTCCGCTGTTGCTCGCCGGACATGAGATGGGCGTCCTAGATGGCTCGTCTGAGCTGCTTCTGGCGATCGCCGACGCTCTCGATGAGGTCGCCGCCTCCTGCCGCCCGCAGGGTGATCCATTCACGAACCCAGCCAAGGCGCTGGCGGTGGAATTCGCCGGGGCGTTGCCGCTAATCGCCGGAGCCGGCCCGCTCGCGAGTGTTGCCGCTCGTCTGACGCGCGATGCAGTGCAGCTCGACGCCGGAGTCCCCGCAGTCGCAGTCGCCCTGCCCGACGGGGTTGCCATTGCCGGCTCGTTGTTGCGTGGTGAATCACAGAAGAGATGGACGAGCTCACCGACTTCTTCCGGGACCGGATAGCGGATGCGCCAACCCGGCCCCGGCTGCTGACGATCGGTGACGAGCCGGACCCCGAGCAACCCGGTCCCGGCGAGCGGCTCGCCAGCTGGCAGCACGTCGACCCGACCGACCTCGTCGCCCGGCGAGCAGCCGATGCGCTGCACGCTATCGCCTCGCAGCGCGGGTTACGCTCGTCGTCCGTGGACGTGCCGCTCGGTTCGCCGCTGGTTCGGTTCGGGGCGGCTTCGGCCTTCGGGGACTTCACCGCGGCCTACCTCGCGTTGGGCATGGGCATCGACCCCTCGCCACCCAGACCAGGTGAGCTTGCGCTGTGAGCGGGGGCAGCGGGTCCAGAGCTGTGATCGCCGCACTGGGCGCCAACCTGGGCATCGCACTGATCAAGTTCGTCGCCTTCGCGATCACGGCCTCGACCTCGATGCTCGCCGAAGGGGTGCACTCGCTTGTCGACTCCGGCAACCAGGTACTTCTGCTGATCGGTGGCAAGCGATCCCGGCGGCAAGCCACCGCGGAACACCCGTTCGGCTACGGGCGGGATCGCTATGTGTACGGGTTCCTCGTCGCCCTGATGCTGTTTTCGGCGGGCGGACTATTTGCCCTATACGAGGGCATCGACAAAATATTGCACCCGCATCCGCTCGAGTCGCCCATCGTCGCGTTCGCTGTGCTCGCCTTGGCGATCATCCTCGAATCGTTTTCGCTGCGCACCGCGGTACATGAATCGCGGCCGCTCAAAGGGAGTAGCAGCTGGCCGCAGTTCATTCGACGAGCGAAGGTGCCGGAATTGCCAGTCGTGCTCCTCGAGGATGTCGCCGCGCTCGTCGGATTGGTGCTGGCCCTGTTCGGAGTCACGATGGCCACCGTCACGGACAACGGCGTCTGGGACGGCATCGGCACCGTCTGCATCGGTGCCCTGCTCATCACGGTCGCCGTCATTCTGGTCGTCGAGACGAAGAGTCTGTTGTTGGGCGAATCGGCCTCACCTGCAATGGTCGACGCGATCGCCACAAACCTGGTCGGGCCCGGTGTCGAACACATCATTCACCTGCGCACAATGCATCTCGGTCCGGAGGAACTCTTGATCGGCGCGAAACTCGCCATGTCACCGAGCGCAACGCTGGCTGATGCAGCGCGGGCTATCAACGACGCCGAGCAACGAGTTCGGGCGGCGGTGCCATCGGCCCGGGTTATCTACCTCGAGCCCGACGTCGACCGTGATTCTGCCGACAGTGCCGTCGACGACGTTCGCGCTGAGGCGAGTGCGGACCGGCCGGGCGGGACCGTCGCATGAGGAGCTCGCCGCTGCCGTATTCCGCTCTGCTCCCGCTGGAAGGCGTGATGCGGGACTACTCCTGGGGGTCACCGACGGCCATCCCCCAGCTGCTCGGCCGGCCACCGACGGGGGCACCCGTCGCAGAGCTGTGGCTCGGCGCGCACCCCCGCGGTTCAGCCACGATCGTCGGTACCCGACGCGACCTCGCCTCGGTGATCGCCGGCCGCCCCGAGCAGCTGCTTGGCCCGGACATTCTCGCGCGGTTCGGGGCGGAGCTGCCCTTTTTGATGAAGGTCATCGCGCCGGCCAAAGCTCTGTCGATCCAGGTTCATCCGACGCGCGAGCAGGCCGAGGCGGGCTTTGTGGCGGAAGAAGCACGGGGCATCCCGCGCAGCGATCCGCGCCGGAACTACCCGGATCCCCACCACAAGCCGGAGATGGTGTGCGCACTCACCGCGTTCGACGCGTTCTGTGGCTTCCGCCCGACGTCGGACACGCTGCGTTTTCTCGAGGCACTGGCCGTGCCGGAGTTGGCGCCGTTCGAGGCGGTGCTGTCCGCAGCCGACGGGCTCCGGCGCACCTTTGCGCTCCTGCTGGACCAGGAGCCGGATCGCGCCCGCGCGATCGTCGACGGCCTCACCCGCGGCTGCGAGCGGCTCTCGGCGGTAGGAGGCGAATGGTCCGACAATGCCGACGCGATCGTCGCCGTGGCTCACGAGTTTCCGAGCGACATCGGCGTGGCTCTCGTGGCCTTGCTCAATTACGTCCGCTTGGCCCCGAGGGATGTGGTCTTCGTGCCACCGGGCACGGTGCATTGCTACCTGGGCGGCCTCGCCGTCGAGGTCATGGCCAGTAGTGACAACGTGCTGCGGGGCGGCCTCACGCCTAAGCACGTCGATGTGGCCGAGTTGCTGGCGGTGGCAAATTTCGACGCGATGCCGCACCCGGTACGCGGACCGCACGTTATCGACGAGGAGTCCTGGTACGACCCGTCGATCCCGGAATTCCAGCTATCCATCCATGAGTTTTCCGATTTGACCAGAATTCCTCCCGCTGGTCCGCAGGTTCTGCTATGTACCCATGGGGAGGCATACATCACGGTCGATCGAGAACATCGCTCGCTCCCGAAGGGTGCCGCCGCCTTCGTGGCTGCGGGACACGCTTTGCAGCTGGTCGGGCGCGCGACCGTTTTCCGGGCAACCACCGGCAGCTAGTGGCGTTCACGACGTCTCGATCGGCGGTTTGCCAAAATCTGACACGTTCGTGGTAGAGTTTCCGGCGCGATGCAGACGATGACTATCCAACAGGCCGCCGAGGTGACCGGGTGGTCGCAACGCATGCTCCGTTATCTCGAGCAGGCGGGCCTCGTGGCGACGCTGCGCACTCCTGGCGGCCATCGGCACTACGGGCCCCGCCAGATCGAACGCTTGCAGGGTCTGCGCGATCTGCTGGCCGAACACGGCCTCACGATTGCCGACATCGCCTTCGAACGGCGAATGCGCACCGACCCACAGGTCGCGCGCGCCGTTGATGCGTGGTTCGGGGCGATCCACCGGCACGCTGCCCCGCCCGAGGCCGGCATCTACCGCCGACTGGCCGCCTACGAGTCTGACTACCCGATGGAAGTATTCCCCGACCGAAATGGGAGAAAGTATGACCGTGACCCTCGCCCCCGACAGCGCTGGCACCGTCCACGACTTCAAGGTCGCCGACCTGTCGCTGGCCGAGTTCGGCCGCAAGGAGATCACGCTGGCCGAGCACGAGATGCCCGGGCTGATGGCGCTGCGCACGGAGTACGCCGCGCAGCAGCCGCTGAAGGGGCCCGGATCGCCGGTTCGCTGCACATGACGGTGCAGACCGCCGTGCTGATCGAGACCCTGGTCGCCCTCGGCGCCGACGTCCGCTGGGTCGTCCTGCAACATCTTCTCCACCCAGGACCATGCGGCCGCCGCGGTCGTCGTCGGCCCGAACGGCACGCCGGACGACCCGCAGGGGGTCGCCGGTCTTCGCCTGGAAGGGCGAGACGCTGGAGGAGTACTGGTGGTGCACCGAGCAGATGCTGCCTGGCCTGGCCGGACGGACCGCGGCCCGAACATGCATCCTGGACGACGGTGGCGACGCCACCCTGCTCGTCCACAAGGGCGTCGAGTACGAGACGGCCGGTGTGGTCCCGACCGCCGGATGCGGACGACTCGCACGAAGTACGGCGTCATCCTCGACCTGCTGCGGCGCCTCGCTGGCCAGCGACCCGGCAAGTACACGCGGATCGCGCCCGGGCATCACGGGCGTCACCGAGGAGACGACCACCGGGGTACATCGCCTGTACGAATTCGCCCGCGCCGGCACCCTGCTCTTCCCGGCGATCAACGTCAACGACTCGGTGACCAAGAGCAAGTTCGACAACAAGTACGGCATGCCGGCACTCGCTGATCGACGGCATCAACCGCGGCACCGACGTGATGATCGGCGGCAAGCTCGCGGTCGTCTGCGGCTACGGCGACGTCGGCAAGGGGTGCGCCGAATCACTGCGCGGCCAGGGCGCCCGCGTCGTGGTGACCGAGATCGATCCGATCTGCGCGCTGCAGGCGGCGATGGACGGACTCGAGGTCGTGACGCTGGACGACGTAGTCGGCAAGGCCGACATCTTCGTCACGGCCACCGGCAACAAGGACATCATCCTGGCCGAGCACATGTCCGCGCATGAAGCACCAGGCGATCGTCGGCAACATCGGGCACTTCGACAACGAGATCGACATGGCCGGCTTGGCCAAGGTTCCCGGTATCGGCAAGACCGAGGTCAAGCCTCAGGTGCACGAGTGGCGGTTCCCCGACGGCCACACGATTATCGTGCTCTCCGAGGGGCGGCTGCTGAACCTGGGCAACGCTACGGGGCACCCCAGCTTCGTGATGTCATCGTCGTTCTCCAACCAGATGATCGCGCAGATCGAGCTGCTCACGAAGCAGGGCCAGTACGACAAGCAGGTGTACGTGCTGCCCAAGAACCTGGACGAGAAGGTGGCGCGGCTCCACCTCGACGCCGCTGGGCGCGAAGTTGACCACGCTGACCAAGGCACAGGCCGAGTACCTCGGCGTCGACGTCGATGGGCCGTACAAGTCGGAGCACTACCGCTACTAAGGGCCGGTCTCTGCGCCGGAAGGGCCGCTGCCACTGAGTCAAAATCGGCGGTGGCCTGCCGCGCGACCGTCTTCTTGGGAATGCTGGGCCGGGCAGCTGACCGCTGCCAGGCTCGGCACCTACGGTTGCGTAACCTACGCTTGCGTAAGTTACCCTGCGGCAATGGGCGACACTCAGACCAATCTGCTGTACGAGCTCGAGCCCGTCGTCGAGACGAACCTGATTCGCCATCTGGACGCGGCCAAGGACTGGATGCCCCACGACTACATTCCGTGGAGCCGCGGTCGTGACTTTGCCTTCCTCGGCGGCGAGGACTGGACACCGGCAGACTCTCCCCTAGATCCGGTCGCCCGCACGGCGATGACCGTCAACCTGCTGACCGAGGACAACCTGCCCTCCTACCACCGCGAGATCGCCAACCGGTTCGGACTGGATGGCGCCTGGGGCCAGTGGGTCGGCCGCTGGACTGCTGAGGAGGGTCGGCACGGCATCGCGCTGCGCGACTATCTCGTCGTGACCCGGGGGGTCGATCCGGTCAGGCTGGAGCAACTCCGGATGGCTCATATGGCTGCCGGGTACAGCTCCGGTAACAAGCAGCTACTGCAGGGGATCGCCTACGTCAGCTTCCAGGAGCTCGCCACCCGGGTATCGCACCGAAATACGGGTAAGTCGAGTGGGTGCCCAATTGCCGACCAGCTGCTCGCCCGGATCTCCACGGACGAGAACTTGCACATGATCTTTTACCGCAACCTGGTGGCGGCCGCGTTCGACCGGGCTCCGGACGCCACGATGGCCGCCATCCGGGACGAGGTTGTCGGCTTTACCATGCCGGGCTCGGGGATGCCGGACTTCGCCCGAAACGCGGTGACCATTGCCATGGCCGGCATCTACGACCTGCGGTTACATCACGACGAGGTGGTCACACCCATATTGCGTTTCTGGCGGGTCTTTGAACGGGACGACCTGGGCCCGGTTGGCGAGCAGGCGCGCGAGGAGCTCGCCGAGTTCCTGTCCGGCTTGGACGCGCAGGCCAGTCGATTCGTCGAGCAGCGTGAGCGCAAGCGGACCGGCAGGATGGCTCGCGCCTGACGGCCGGGACCCCGCCTCGTCACGTCGGAAGGCATTCCCGAAGTAGAGATGTCACGATGTTGGCATGAAGCCGCGCGTGCTGGTGGTCGACGACGACTCCGCCCTGGCCGAGATGCTGGGCATCGTGTTGCGATCCGACGGGTTCGATCCGTCCTTCGTCAGCGACGGCACCGGCGCACTCGCGGCATTCAGGGACACCAAGCCTGATGTCGTTCTGCTGGATCTCATGCTGCCCGGCATGTCCGGCCTGGACGTCTGTCGGGCTATCCGCGCGGAAAGCGGTACGCCGATCATCATGCTCACAGCCAAGAGCGACACGATTGACGTCGTCCTCGGTCTGGAATCCGGGGCCGACGACTATGTTGTCAAGCCGTTCAAGCCGAAGGAGCTTGTCGCTAGGATGCGAGCTCGGCTGCGCCATCATGAGGACGTCGCCAGCGAGACGTTGTCCATCGGGCCGGCCGAGTCACCGGTCTCGATCGATGTGCCTGCGCACCAGGTAACTCGCGACGGCTCCCCAATCAACCTGACCCCTCTCGAGTTCGATCTCCTCGTCGCGCTGGCCCGCAAACCGCGTCAGGTGTTCACCCGCGAGGTGCTGCTCGAGCAGGTCTGGGGTTATCGGCACGCTGCGGACACCCGGCTCGTTAACGTGCACGTGCAGCGCCTGCGCTCGAAGGTGGAACGGGATCCGGAACGTCCCGAGGTCGTGCTCACCGTTCGCGGCGTGGGGTACAAAGCCGGCCCACCATGAGCGGTCCGCGAACGACTGCGCGTCCGGACGTCACCGGGCAGGCGCCTGATACCCCGCGGCTCGGCGGACCGGCCACACCGGTGCCTCCGGCTGAGCCGATGCCCCCCGATGAGCCCGGATCAGCGCCACCGCGGGCGGGGGTCCGCGCAGCGGTGGTCGCGCAGGCTCGCTGGGTGGGCACCCGGGCCTGGCGGCTGCTCCGGGTGCTCGCAGAACGAACCGCGCGAGGTGGACGTGCTGCCCGGCGCGCGTGGCAGCATTCGCTTCAGCTGCGCGTGGGTGCCACCACCCTGGTGGTCACCGGTGTCGGCGTGCTGTTGATCGGCATCTTCCTCGTCAACCAGATCAGCGCGGGAGTGCTGCGGGCCAAGCGGACCGCTGCCGTCCTGCAGACGACTGCCGGTCTGGACACGGTCCGACGGGTGTTCGCCGACGTCAGCCCCGGCGACATCCCCAGCCAGAACGCGGCCGTCACCAGCGCCCAGTCCCAGCTCGCGGCGACCGGGAGCCAGGCCGGGCTGTTCACGATCACCATCGAGTCGGCCAACACCAGCGTGTCGGCCGGCTCACAGAACTCCCCCGAGATTCCGAAATCGCTGCGCACCCTTGTGCAGGACAACAACCTGGCGGTCGAGTACGCACCCATTCCGCAGCCGAACGGATCCACCGATCAGACCGTGCCTGGACTCATCGTGGGCGAGCCGGTCACCACCCAGAACGGCGTGTTCGAGCTCTACTACTTGTTCCCGCTCTCGGCCGAGGCCGACACGATTGCGCTGGTCCAGCGCACGGTGCTTCTGGCCGGCGTTGGTCTGGTTCTCTTCGTCGCCGCGATCAGCCTGTTGGTGACTCGGCAGGTCGTCCGGCCGGTGCGGGTAGCGGCGAAGACGGCCGAACGCCTTGCGGCCGGAGACCTTGCTCAGCGCATCCCGGTCCGCGGCACCGACGACATCGCGAGGCTCGGTCAGTCGTTCAACGCGATGGCCGGCAGCCTGCAGCGGCAGATCCGCCGGCTGGAGGAGCTGTCCCGGCTGCAACGCCGGTTCACCAGCGACGTCTCCCACGAGCTGCGCACCCCGCTGACCACGATTCGGATGGCCAGTGAGCTCTTGCACTCCCAGCGTGAGGCCTTCCCGCCCGAGCTCGCCCGGTCCGCCGAGCTGCTGCAGACGGAGCTTGACCGCTTCGAGGCATTACTGGCGGACCTGCTGGAGATCTCGCGGTATGACGCCGGCGTCGCGCATCTCGAGATGGAAGTCACGGATCTCTGCGATGTGGCCGCGACGGCAATCGACGCAAGCCAGGTGCTCGCGAAGCGGCAGGGAAGCGAGATCATCCTGTACGCCCCGGCCCAGGCGGTTCCAGTGGCCATGGATGCCCGTCGGGTGGAACGGATCCTTCGTAACCTGCTTGGCAACGCCCTCGACCACGGCGACGGACAGCCGGTCGTCGTCACGATCTCGGCCGACGACCACTCGGCCGCCGTTACCGTCCGCGACTACGGCGTTGGTCTACGCGCAGGGGAGGCGGGACTCGTCTTCAACCGCTTCTGGCGCGGAGATCCCTCCCGCAGTCGGCTCACCGGCGGCACGGGGCTTGGCTTGGCGATCAGTCTCGAGGACGCCCGGCTGCACGGCGGCTGGTTGCAAGCGTGGGGTGAGCGGGGGGTCGGCGCTCAATTTCGGCTCACGCTGCCGCGCGTCGCTGGGGATGTGCTCTCCTCCTCGCCGCTCCCACTCGAGCCGGACTCCATGGTTGACGTGCCAGGGAGCGCCACATGAGGACGCGCTCTCGTGAGAACCAGCTCCGCGGATACGTCAGGAAGGCGCCCTCGGGCCACACGCGCATCCGCGGGAGCGCCCTGCGGCCGCGCTCCGGTCAGACGCGCATCGGGGCGATCGTCGCGGTGCTCGCCGCACTGACCGTCACCCTTACCGGCTGTGCCGGCGTTCCCGAGAGGTCAGCTCCAGAGAAGGTGCGGGCGATCGGGGGATCGACCGCAACCCCAGTTCCGGCGCCCGCTCCCCAGCCTGGAGCAGATCCGCGGGCGATCGTGCTGGGCTTCCTCGCCGCGAATGTGAGCAGCCTCCCCGACCACAACGCCGCCAAGGGATTCCTTACCCCTGAGGCCGGCAACACCTGGAGGGACAGCACCGTGACAGTCGTGGATACCTATCAGGTCAGGCTTCCCGATCCGTCCACCGATGTCGTCACGGTCACGGCAAACCAGGTAGGAACCATCGATCAGAACGGCATCTATCGGACCGTGCAACAGGCCGACTCCGGCATCCAGCGCAGCTTCGGCATGAAGCATCTCAACGGACAGTGGCGTATCGACAAGCTGTCACCGGGGCTGGTCATCCAGCTGACCGACTTCGGCGCCTACCACATGCACCCGCTCTACTACTTCGACCTCATCCAGAAACACCTCGTTCCGGATCCCCGCTACACCCCGCTGTCCGACCAGTCGCTCGCGACCTGGCTGCTCGATCAGCTTCTATCGCAGCCTCGCCCCGAGTTGCAGCTTGCAGTCCTTTCGATACCGAATGCCGTGAACGCGAAGAACGCCACCGTTACCGTCGATGCCACCTCCCAGCTGTATGTGGTGGAACTTCCCGGCAGCAGCCGACTCGACCCGAACAGCCGCCGACGGCTCGCGACACAACTTGCCTTTACTTTCAACAACGCGTTGATCACGATCACGGACAACCGCCGGCCGGTGTCGATACCTGGCATCACCGGACCATTCAGCGAAACCGACTTCCAGTCAGCGTCCGGTGTTTTTCATGATCGCCCCGCCTTTTACGTGAACGATGCTGGCATGGTCGCCGACCAGACCGGCAAGCTACTCGACGGACCTCTGGGTCACCGGTCTTACGGCCTCACCTCCATTTCTCTCGCCGGAGACCTGGCTGCTTCCGATCTCCGGGCCGCGGGCGTCGCTGGATCGCCAGGCCGGTCCACCCTGCTGATCGGGTCGCGCAAGGCGGGTCTGCACGCTGTGCGCCTTCCCGCCGGACCGATGAGCCGACCGGCCTGGGCTCCCGGGCTATCAGAGGTCTGGCTGGGATATGGCACGACCCTGCTGCGCGTGCCCACGTCCGGCACGCCGAGTCAGGTCACGATCACCCGAGGCAATCTGACTGGCCCCATCAGTTCCGTCCGGTTTAGTCCGGACGGGACTCGGATCGCGCTTGTGATCGGCGGTGCTGGACGCCTCACGCAATGCGCGGTTGGCACAGTCGAGCGCAATGGCTCGAATGTGCGGATCGACAATTTGGTTCTGGTCACCCCCTCTGACATGAAAGTTACTGATGCTGCGTGGAACGACGGGACGACGCTCTACGTCACCGGATCCGAGGCTTCTGGGTACGGTGTCTGGTCAGTGCAGTCGGATGGTTCCGCGTTCAGCAAGCGTCCTGCCGGCAATTTTCCGGCGACGCCGGAGTCCGTCGCCGCCGCGTCCGGCGAATTGCCGTGGGTGTCCTCTGGTGGCGCTGTGTTCATTCAGCGGTCCAATGCCTGGACCAGCCCGTTTGGTGGCATTGACGCTACCGTGCGAGGGCGCAGCCCAATCTACTTGGAATAGGGCTGTGGATAACTACCACGTTATCCACAGTGCGGCCTTCTGAGCTGCGGCGAACGGTGCGGCAAGGCGAGCATTGACGGCGTGACTGCTCCGACTTCCTGGGTAGGTGCCATCCTCGACCTGGTCCTCCCTGTCGCGTGCGTGGGGTGTGGTGCGAGCCGAAGTGTGTTCTGTGCCGGCTGCGTCCAGGCCTGCGCGCGTCCGCTGACGATGCGAGTGCCGCTGCCCGTCGTGGCTTACGGCTGGTACGCCGGTGTGTTGCGGACCGCTCTGATCCGGTACAAGGAGCGGGGGCAACGCGACCTGGCCGAGCCGCTCGCGCAGTTGCTCGAAACCGCGTTGGTCCGTGCGTTCGAGCGTGCCCCTCCTGCCGGAATTGTCCTCGTTCCCGTGCCGAGTGCGCGATCCATAGCTCGGCAGCGAGGCGGGAACCATGTGGTACGGCTGGCCAAGAAGGCCGGCCGAGCGCTCGATCTGCCAGTACACGCGCTGCTGTCGCTGCAATGGGCGGTACGGGACTCGGCTGGCCTCGGCGCGGCGCAGCGAGGCACGAACTTGGCCGGAGCAATGGCGGCACGGCATTGCCCGGGCGGGGGCCGTCCGTCGGCGGTGATCGTCGATGACATCGTCACGACGGGCACGACAGTGCGGGAGGCAGCGCGAGCCCTCACCGAAGCCGGCTGGCACGTGTCAGGCGCGGCGGTCGTGGCAGCGACGCCACGCGGTGACCCGAAGTGTCCTCAATAGGTGGCTAGCCACCTCACAGCACGCGGGACTAGCGTGAACGAACTGACCGACCAGGCGTCTCACGCCGAATCAGCGCGGTCACTGGCGGCCCGTGCTGGTTGTGAGTGAGCGCCGAAGAGCCTGGTGGAGGACGAATGGGCACACCCGTCGTTCGCATGGAGGTCGTCGTTCGCGGGCGCAATGTTGAGGTTCCCGACCATTTCCGGCAGCACGTAGCCGAGAAGCTCGTCCGAATCGAGCGCTACGACAGCAAGATCATCAGGACTGACGTTGAACTGCACCACGAACGAAACCGGCGGCAAAACGACAGCTGCCAGCACGTGGAGCTAACGTGCAGAACCCGCGGACCCGTCGTCCGGAGTGAGGCCTGCGCCGCGGATTTCTACCGGGCGCTGGACCTCGCCATCGAGAAGTTGGAACGGCGGCTACGTCAGGCGGCTGATCGTCGTCGAGTGCATTACGGACGGCGTACTCCCACGTCCGTGTCCACGGCGACAGCAGCCACGGCGGACTCCTCGGCGGAGGTAGCAGCTCCGCCGGTGACAGCGTCAGGCGAAGACGCCGATGAGGGTCCCGGTCGCATCGTTCGTGAAAAGAAACATCCGGCCAAGCCGATGACTGTCGACCAGGCGTTGTTCGAAATGGAACTCGTCGGTCATGACTTCTACCTGTTCGCGGACCAGGAAACTGGTCGCCCAAGCGTGGTGTACCGTCGCCGCGCCTATGACTACGGGCTCATCAGGTTGACCGACTGACGGACGTCGCCCGCCTGGTGCCAGTCGACTTATACCGCGGATTGATCAGCGCGTAGCGAACCTCGTCACTGAACGTGCCGTCCCGATTGCGCAGGCGGCTATCCCGGATGCCGTCGAATCCGAAGCCTCCCGCTGAGGCGGATCTTTGCGAGGCGACGTTGCCAGGCTTGGTGCCAAGCTCCAGCCGAGCGAAGTCTCCTGGCCCGAAGGCCCATTCGGTCAGCAGTCGCAGGGCTCGGGAGGTATAGCCGCGTCCTCGGTATGCCGGAAGCACGCCGTACCCGAGATTGGCGATCTGGGGCGGCCCGACGTTGCGCAGCACCATCGTCCCGACGACGTCGCCGCTCGCGAGCTCGACTATCGTGAGCCGGCCGAGCGGACCGACGAGCCACTCCAGTTCCGACCGGGCGGCTTGCTCGGTGATCGTCGGATCAGACGGCACGCTGTCGTTGAACTGCCAACGGACTGCCTCGGCGTTCGTCAACTGCTCGATCAGGGCCGGCGCGTCGGCGCTGGTCAGGGTGCGCAGTAAGAGCACGCCATCCGTGATCCCGTCTGCCGGCAGACGCGGGATGGCGGCGGGGATCGAGTCGCCGCGGTCGGTGGCAATGCGGCCGAAAACTGCGTCGTCGGCTGGCCCGTCGGGGGTGACGGCGTCGCCACGCAGGATTCCCTCAAAGCGGAATCCCGCGTTCAGCGCCACCTTGGCTGAGGCAACGTTCCCAACCGCGCAGCGGATCTCTGCTCGGGTGACTCCACCGCGTTCGAACGCCCATGCCGCGAGGCTGCGTGCCGCCTCGGAGGCGTAGCCGTTGCCCTGGCTGGCCGTCCCCACCCAGTAGCCGATCTCGGCTGCGTTCGTCCGGGTTCCGGGAGCTCGCAGGCCCGCCGCACCCACGACCTCGCCGGAGCCGCGTTCGGTAAGCGCGCAGTCGATGGCGGAGCCGGAAGCTCTGCCGACCATGGCCACTTCGGTGATGTAACGGACCGCGTCGTCATGCGTGTAGGGGTTGGGAAATGGCACAAACGTAAGCATCGGCGGGTCGGCCATGAGTGCGGTGATCGCCGCGGCGTCGGCCTCCTGCCACGGACGCAGGACGAGCCTCGCAGTCGTCAGCACGAGATCGTCGAGTTCCACCCCGTTCCACTGGCCCATGGTCGAGAGCTTGCCAGACCTGGGCGAGCCGGTGGACGTCGTCGGATGCAAGAAAATCGGATCCAAGAAACATGTATCAGTCTGCGGACCGCGCGCGTCTTTACGGGGTGAAAGGCAGCAGGGGTGGGAGCGGCCGCCGATACGAGCGTTAGCGAGGGGTACGCCCGGTCGGCGGCCGGCTGTTGCCCAGGTCCGACGCCGGGCATGGCCCAGTGATAGTGGCGAGGTGGCGACCGACCGCCTGGCCTGCGTGGCCGCGCAGAGGAGGGGTAAGCGTCGTTTAAGCGTCGTTGCGGCGCCGACAATCCTCTGACCAATCCGTGACCACTCGATTCGAGCCGTACCATGACCACGTGGTCCTTGCGAAACTGCTGCGCGCCGGCGAAGGCAAGATGGTCCGACGACTGGCGGGCATTGCCGCCCACATCGAGACCCTCGAAGAGGATTACGTCGATCTGTCCGACGCCGAATTGCGCGCGCTTACAGACACGTTCCGCGAGCGCCTCGGCGACGGCGAGACGCTCGACGACCTGCTGCCCGAGGCCTTTGCCGTCGTTCGGGAGGCGGCGCGCCGGACCCTAGGCCAGTTCCACTATCCGGTCCAGCTCATGGGCGGCGCAGCGCTGCACCTGGGCGACATCGCTGAGATGAAGACCGGCGAGGGCAAGACGCTCGTGTCGACGCTGCCGGCGTACCTGAACGCGCTACCGGGCGATGGCGTCCACATCGTGACGGTGAACGACTACCTCGCCGGCCGGGATGCTGACTGGATGGGCCGGGTGCATCGCTTCCTCGGGCTATCGGTCGGCAAGATTCTCTCCGAGCTCCCGCCGGACAAACGCAAGCTCGCGTATGCCGCGGACATCACGTACGGCACGAACAACGAATTCGGGTTTGACTACCTGCGCGACAACATGGCCTGGTCCCTGGACGATCTGGTCCAGCGGGGACACGGCTACGCGATCGTCGACGAGGTGGACTCCATCCTGATCGACGAGGCACGTACGCCCTTGATCATCAGTGGACCGGCTGAGGAAAACCAGCGGTGGTACTTGGAGTTTGCCCGGCTGGCCCCTCGGATGACGCGCGACCGGCACTACGAAGTCGAGGAAGGCAAGCGGACGGTCGCGGTGACCGAAGAGGGCGTCGCGTTCGTCGAGGATCAACTCGGGATCGAGAACCTCTACGAAGCCGCGAACACGCCGCTCGTCGGATACCTGAACAATTCCCTGAAGGCCAAGGAGCTCTACAAGCGCGATCGCGATTACATCGTCACGGAAGGCAACGTGATGATCGTGGACGAGTTCACCGGCCGCATATTGCACGGACGCCGCTACAACGAGGGAATGCACCAGGCCATCGAGGCCAAGGAGGGCGTGGCGATCCAGCAGGAGAACCAAACCCTGGCGACGATCACCCTGCAGAACTATTTCCGCCTGTACACCAAGCTTGCCGGCATGACCGGGACCGCCCAGACCGAGGCCGCCGAGCTGAACCAGATCTACAAGCTCGGCGTCGTGCCGATCCCGACGAACATGCCGATGATTCGCGACGACGAGACCGACCTGATCTACAAGACGGAAGACGCCAAGTTCGCTGCTGTCGTGGATGACCTGGCGGAGCGGCACGAGGCCGGTCAGCCCGTGCTTGTCGGTACGGCGAGCGTGGCCAAGTCCGAGCGGCTTTCGTCGTTACTGCTGCGCCGTGGCATTCCGCACGAGGTACTCAACGCGAAGAACCACGCGCGGGAAGCGGCGATCATCGCCAACGCCGGCCGCAAGGGAGCGGTGACCGTGGCCACCAACATGGCCGGTCGCGGTACCGACATCATGCTCGGTGGCAACCCGGAATTCAGCGCCGACTTGGCGTTGCGGGACCGGGGTCTTACCCCCGACGAGACTCCGGACGAGTACGAGGCGGCGTGGCCGGACGCCCTGGAGAAGGCCAAGGCGGAGAGCAGCGCCGAGCACGACGAGGTCGTCGACCTCGGTGGCCTGTATGTGCTCGGCACCGAGCGCCACGAGTCTCGTCGCATCGACAACCAGTTGCGTGGCCGCTCCGGTCGGCAGGGCGATCCTGGGGAGTCGCGGTTCTACTTGTCGTTGGGTGACGACCTCATGGTTCGCTTCAACGGCGAGCGCGTCGCTGCGATCATGAACTTCCTGCGGTTGCCCGAGGACACCCCGATCGAAAACAAGACCGTCTCGCGGTCGATCCAGTCCGCGCAAACCCAGGTCGAGCAACAGAACTTCGAGATCCGCAAGAATGTCCTTAAGTACGACGAGGTCCTCAACAAGCAGCGCACGGTTATCTACGACGAGCGGCGCCAGGTGCTTGACGGCGCCGACTTGTCCGACCAGTTTCGGCCGATGATCGGCGAGGTCGTGCGTGGGTACGTCGAGGGAGCAACGGCTTCTGGGTACGCCGAGGAGTGGGAGCTCGAAGCACTGTGGACTGCGCTCAAGACGTTGTACCCCGTGTCACTCTCGCTCGAGGAGGCCATCGAGCAGGCCGGCGGTAAGAAGTCCGACCTCACCAGGGAATTCCTCGTCGAGGAGCTCGTCGCGGACGCGCAATCGGCATATGACGCACGCGAGGAGGACCTCGGCTCGGACGTGATGCGGGAGTTGGAACGCCGAGTGCTGCTCTCGGTGCTCGACCGCAAGTGGCGCGAGCATCTCTACGAGATGGACTACCTCCAGGAGGGCATTGGACTGCGGGCAATGGCGCAGCGCGATCCGCTCGTCGAATACCAACGCGAGGGCTACGACATGTTCTCGGCGATGATGGACGCGATCAAGGAGGAGTCGGTCGGCTTTTTGTTCAACCTCGAAGTGGAGATCGAGGACGCCACCTCCGCCGCGCCGGGCGGCGGCGCGGCCGAACCGGCCCTCATGCCCAGCGACACCCCCGCCGAGGGCGATGGGGCCGTCGATGGCGATGCACATCTGGATTCTGCCCTGCTGGCCGCCGCCCAACGCGCACACGACGGCGCGTCGCCGCCCACGCCGAACGGTGCGCCGCCGAACGGTCGCTCGGGTGCCGCACCACACATCAACGCCAAGGGCCTGGAACGAGACACGTCGGCCCGACCACTCATCTACAGTTCACCGACGCTCGGCTCGGATACGCCGGAGGTGCGGATGACCTCCGAGGACGAGAGCTCGTCCGGCGGGTCCAGCGGAACATCGAGCACCGCACGCCGCCAACAGAACCGCAGCAATCCGAACCGGGGCAGCCGCGGGAACCGGTCCGCGCGCGGCAATCAGCGTCGACGCAAACGCTGACGACAATCTCATCGCCGATCGCGCGGGGTGAGTCGCCAGGTCGCGCCGTTCCTCAGGCCCAGCAGAGATGTTTGATCAACCGCTCGTTAGCTCAGCCGAGCTGAAGCCGCACACACCGCCATCGTCCGTTGAGTCCTTCCAGTCGAGCGGCCACCGCCCGATAGCGAGCTCCCACCTGCACAACGGCGGATAGCTCTGCCACGCCGTCCGCCGGCTCGCACACGCGCACCGAGCGGATGGTGATGCGGCCTCGCCACGAACGCAGGCGTTCCGGTCGCGTCATGTCGTTGACCAGGCCGGAATAGACGCCCTGACTCAAATGGGCGGCGAGCTGATGAAACGTCCGGCGGCCCGACTTCGCCTCCATGATCGCGATCAGGAGTCGCCGACCGAAGGCCAATGCATCCGGAAGGTCCCCCTGCCGGCGCCGCCTCGGCGCGAAGATCGCAGACACGTCGGGGGACCGGCGAACCGGCGTCTCACGGAAAGGCAGCGGCTGGTCGAACGGACCGATGAGGCGCAGATGACGGGCCGGCAATTCATCGTCGAACGGCGGTTCGCGGCGCGGCGCGGCCCGCAACGTGATCTGTCTGACCGACGGATCGGGCGACGTAGGCGGGGAGGCGGCAGTCATCGGGATCCTTCAGCCGGACGTGGCGCATGCAGGATCTGGCCGGGTCGGATGAGGCTGGGGTCCGAACCGATCTCGACCCGATTAGCCGCGTACCACCTGGGCCACGCGACCGCGACCTGATCATTGGAAGCTGGTCGGCCCAGGCGAGTCGCCGCGATCACCCAGAGGCTGTCTCCCGGCCGGACGACGACTGATTCGTTCGCGGCGGGTGGTTTCCGACGGTCATCCCGTGCGGCCGGTGGCCCCGTCCCGCCTTCCGGACGGGGTACCGGCTCGGCGTCGATGGGCCAGCCTGGTGTCGCAACGCTCGGCTGCGCGCTCCCTGCCGGCGCGGACGGCCAGAACGGTGCCGGCAACGAGCTCGTCGGTGCCACGCTCACTGAGCTCGTCGAACTGGTCGCCGACGGAACGGGTGACGCGAGCGCGGCGGCCGGAGCGGCGAGGATCCCGATGCCAAGGACGCCGACGATAGCGCGGTGCGCGGTTGCCGGCACGGCCACGTTGGCGAGGGTTCGAGCGATCGCGCCAGCAGTACCGGGCAATGATCCGGCGAGCACGGCGAGCAATGCCAGGCCAAGCCACACGGATACGACCCACAAGCCCGTCGCGGCCAGGGTGCCTACGACTGTGTCGGCGCCCGCGCGTTCGATCCAGGCTCCGGGTTCACGCATCCCGGCGGCGACCGAGCTCCAGTCCGGATACAGCATGCCGATCGCGGCGACGTCCGCGAGAACTACGCTGCCCACCCGAATCGCAGACTTCATTAAGACTCCATTAGCATGCGTTTACTTATGTTTGCCTTCATACAGGTGAGCCATCATGCGGTCAAGGCTGATAGGGGGCTCCTGGGGACAAGACTCAGATCGCGGCTCCCTGCGACGATTTGGGGGATCTGGAGATTTCCCGCGCTAGCCGCGACAGTCGGATGCTTGACGTGCCAAGAAGGGAGCCGCGATGTTCGACATCGCCGAACAGGTGCAACGGTGGCGCGCGAGCGGCCTCCCGGTATCTCTGGCCCGGGTGATCTCGACGCGCGGGTTCAGTTCTCGTGAGCCACTCTCAGTCCTGGCCGCGACTCCGAATCAACCGCCGGTAGGCCAGCTGTTTTCGGGGGCTGGTCAGGAGCGCATTGCGCAGCTGCTGTCCGAGCCACGTGCCAGCGCCCGGCTCGAAGAGGTCACCGTTTCCGACGAGGCAGCGGTCCGCGCCGGTCTCGCGTGCGGAGGAATGGCCCGGTTGCTCATTCAGCCGGCGGTGGAGATACCGGAACCGGCCTGGATGGCGCTCGTCGATCGGGCGCCCGTGTGCCTCGTAACCCGAATCGACGGGGAGACAGTCGGTGCTACGGACGCGATCCTGACGTCCACCCTCGATAAAGCCGACGATGCAGTGCGCCTGTTCTTCATCCGTGGCGTGGCCGGGACGGCCGTGCTCACAACTGGATCGGGCGACGCATTCGTCGCCTCGATGTGGCCACCGACAGCGCTGGTCGTGGTCGGTGGCGGCCAGCTGGCGGACGCCTTGGTCACCGCCGCCGGGGTGCTGGGCTGGACCGGCATCGTCGTGGACTCGGCGCAGGACGCGGCCAAGCGTTGCGGTGCCGCGTCAGGCGGGGACGTGGTTGTCGTGCTGAGCCACGACTTGACGGTCAGCGGCGGCGGGCTACTGGCGGCGCTCGCCACTAGCGCCGGCTATATCGGCGCGTTGGGCTCCCGGCATACCCAGGCCGCCCGGGCGGAATGGCTGACGGCGCACGGCGTGGATCCGGCCGCGCTGGTGCGGATCAACGGGCCGGCCGGCCTCGATATCGGAGCAAATACCCCCGGCGAGGTCGCTATCTCGATTCTTGCCGCGGCAATCGCCGCGCGCGCCGGAGCCGCCGGCGGCCGCCTTGCGGATCGCCCAGGTCCGATCCATGCGCCAGCCCGGACGCCAGAGTGACGCGTTGGGACGGGCTGTTCGCCGATCTCGAGGCGCAGGCTGTCGCCCTCGAGGCGGCGGAGCGAGCCGGGGAGGTCGAGGAGCGTATCCGGATCGAGTCGGGTGCACTCCGTGTCGTCGATCGGCTGCGCTCGTCGATTGGCGGCGTGATTCGGGTCAGGTGCCAGGCCGGAACCTCAGTGGACGGCAACCTGCGTCGGTCCGGCTCAGACTGGCTGCTGCTCGACGAAGGCGCCGGACGGGAAGCTCTCGTGTCGCTCCGGGCCGTCGCTGAGCTGTCGGGCCTCGGCCGTGCGGCTGCGGTGCCGGGCTCGGAGAGCGTCGTGGAGTCCCGGTTGACGTTCCGCATCGTGCTGCGTGGCCTTGTACGCGACCGGTCGACGGTGCAAGTTCGGCTGACGGACGGGCGGACGGTCATCGGCACCCTCGACCGGGTCGGCGCCGATTTCGTGGAACTTGCCGAGCACGCGGCCGGCGAACCCCGCCGGGCTGCCGAGGTGCGCGACGTCCTCCTCCTTCCGGTTCAGGCGATCGTGCTCGTCCGCCGACAGCTTTAGGCGTGGGACATTTCGGGCCGCAAGCCAATGTCGGTGCTGGTGCTCACCCCGAGCGGGTTGCGCCATCCGGCGCGTCCTCGTAGGACTCGACGAAGGGATGCTCGTCGAGGAATTGCCGCGTCTGGTCGTACATCTGGTCGATATAGGCCTCGAGCTTCGCCCGTTCGACTCGCCACTGACCGCGTCCGCCGATCTTGATGGCCTCGAGTTCCCGGTTGCGTACGAGCGCATACGCCTGGGACGCCGAGATATTCAACACGTCCGCCACGTCAGCCAGGGTCAGAAAGCGTTCCGTGCCCATGCCCCACCGTCTGCTGGGTTCGCGTGGCGCGTCAGGCTCACTCAGACAGTGTCTCAGCCCGTAAGCGTGCTTGCTTAGTTGTCCACACTGCAACCCAGCGGATTCGTCTAACTGCGCCGAGTCATGCACGATGTCTGCCGTGGTTGTTACCTCCCCGACGCCACGGCGCGTCCGAGCGCCGAAATGGCTCGACCTCCGGCTGGTGGCCGGCGTAGTCCTGGTTCTCGGCTCGGTACTCGTCGGCGCCCGAGTGATCAGCAGTGCGAACGCCTCCGACAGGGTGTGGGCGGCTTCGCGTGATCTTGCCCCCGGAACGGTGCTGAGCGCCGACGACCTTTCCGAAGTGCACGTCCGACTGCCAGCCGACGCCGGCGCCTATCTGCCGGTGCGGACGGTTGTGCTCGGCCAATCCGTTACTCGGCAGGTCACGGCGGGAGAGCTGCTTCCGCGGGCGGCGCTGGCTGCTACCGACGCAGCCACGACGATTACCGTCCCGCTCGCGTCCACCAATGCACCACATGTGCAGCGGGGTCAGCGGCTTCAACTGTGGGTGTCGACCCGCTCGTGCTCGGCGATTGCCGTGCTGGCGGACGTCACCGTGCAGGACGTGCAGTCGACCGGCGGTGGCGCGTTTTCCGGCGGCAGCACTCAGGGCGTGGTGATCCGCGTGCCGCCGCCGCTCGCGGGGCGGGTCATCACCGCGCTGGCATTGGACGGCGCCGTGATCCGCGCCGGCATCTTGTCAGGGACGGCAACCACTGATCCAAACGATGACCTGCCGCCCCTGGACAGCTGCGCCAAGAAGCCATGAAGCTGCCCGTCCTCTGCGCCGCCGGCGGTGCGCCGTGGGAGGCACGGCTGGTCGTGGACCTCGAGCGCGGCGAGCACCCGGTCACCGTGGTGCGCCGCTGCGTTGACATCGTGGACCTGCTCGCCGTGGCCTTGTCGGGTCAAGCGCGCGCCGCTGTCGTTGCTGGGTCGCTGCGTCGCCTCGACGCAGACGCCGTCGACCGCCTCATCGCCGCCGGAGTCGCTCTGGTTGCCGTTGTGCGCCGCGACGACACGACGGCCGAGGATCGGGTCCGGGCCCTGGGCATCTCCCACGTCGTACCGGATGACGCAGATGCCGCCGTCGTCGCCACGGTCATCGGCGATGCCGTGGCAGTAAGGGATGCTGCGGCGAAGGGCACGCGCGCCGCCCGCGGGTTCGGTGATCCCCTTGTCTCGAAGTCTCCAGCCATCTCAGCTGATAGCTCACCGAGCACCGACGGCGCGCCGTCCACGCGTGGATCGGTCGTGGCGGTGTGGGGACCGACCGGCGCGCCGGGGCGCACCACCGTCGCGGTGACACTCGCCGATGAATTGTCCCGACTCGGGTCGTCCAGCCTGCTGGTGGACGCGGACGTGTACGGCGGGGTCGTCGCTGCGGTGCTCGGGCTGCTCGACGAGTCACCCGGATTCGCGGCCGCCTGCCGGCAGTCCACCGCGAGCCGCCTCGATCCCGAGACGCTGGCGGACCTGTGTTGGGCCGTCACCCCGAGCTTCCGGGTCCTGACTGGCGTTACCCGGTCAGAGCGCTGGCCAGAACTACGGGCGACCGCAGTCGAGGCGGTGCTGGCAGCCGCCCGAAGCTTCGCGGACTACACCGTCGTCGACTGCGGCTTCTGCCTCGAATCCGACGAGGAGTTGAGCTTCGACACGATGGCTCCACGGCGCAACGGAGCGACGCTCGCCGTGCTCGATGCGGCCGACGTGATCCTCGCGGTCGGCAGCGCTGACCCGATCGGCGTCCAACGTCTCGTGCGGGGTTTGTCGGAGCTTCGCGACGCGGAGGTCGCTGCACCGGTGTGGGTGGTGCTCAACAAGGTTCGGCGATCAGTCGTTCCCGGTGATCCGGCGGCCGAGCTCAGCACCGCGCTGGACCGGTTCGCCGGGCGCACGCCGGCCGCCCTGTTGCCTAGTGACCAGGCGTCGCTCGATGCCGCACTCGTCGCAGGTAAGACGCTGGGCGAGGTTCGGCCAGCGAGCCCACTGCGCCAGTCGGTCATCACCCTTGCCGGTGCTCTCGCCGGAATACCGGTGCCTCGGCACCGGCGAGCCGCGCGATCACGCAGGTAATGGTGGCGAGGTGTCCGTCAACGTCATCGGCCAACCGGCCGCATCATGTTCGACGCGGCCGGCCGTGAAGCCCATTGCGGGTGGGGCAACTGCGTAGTCTTGGGAACTATGACCCGCCGTGCACCGGTCGGCAGCGGGCGCTGATCGCGTGACCGACCGACTGTCCTCGCTAGACGTCTCGTTCCTCTACCTCGAGGGCCGCACGACGCCTATGCATGTCGGTGGACTCCTGGTGTTCCAACCGCCCGATCAGGCGGAGTCTGAGCAAGGGGGCAGCCAGCGGGACGGTACCGTCCCGGCCTTTGACTACGAGCGCCTGGTCGAGTTGATCGAGCAACGCATCGCGCTCGTTCCGCGGTATCGCCAGAAGATCCGAACAGTCCCAGGTCATTTGGCCAACCCGGTGTGGGTGGACGATCCAGAGTTCGATATCTCGTTTCACGTCCGACGCTCGGCCCTACCCAAGCCAGGCTCGGACCAGCAGCTGCGGGAATTCTGTGCCCGCATCCAGTCACGCCCGCTCGATCGGCACCGGCCGCTGTGGGAGATCTATCTCGTCGAAGGACTCCGCGACAACCGGATCGCGATCATCACCAAGACGCACCACGCAATGGTCGACGGCGTGAGCGCCATCGAAATTGGCCAGGTCATTCTAGATGCATCCGTACAAGGCCGTCAGATGCCCGACGATCTGTGGATGCCCGAGCCTGAGCCGGGCTCGTTGAGCCTTCTGGCCGACGCGGTGTGCTATCTGGTGCACCGGCCGAGTGCTCTGGTCGACACGGTCCGGCTCGGCGCTAACGATTTCCGGGCCACCACTGGCGAGGTGCTTCGCGTTCTCGGGGGGCTGGCCTCGGCCGCTCGACTGGCCATTCGGGCCGCTCCCGACTCGCCGTTGAACGCGCAGATCGGACAGCAACGCCGCTACGGCACAGCCATCACGTCGCTGTCGGATTACAAGCGAGTGCGGGCCCAGCAATCGGATACCGGGACCCGGACAACGATCAACGACATCG
Source organism: uncultured Actinomycetota bacterium (assembly GCA_963748415.1). Classification (GTDB taxonomy): domain Bacteria; phylum Actinomycetota; class Actinomycetes; order Mycobacteriales; family Jatrophihabitantaceae; genus CAVVJA01. The sequence goes on from CAVVJA010000012.1 coordinate 67,059, forward strand.
TCCTGGCGACGGTGGCCGGTGCGCTTCGGGGCTGGTTGCTGTTCCGCGGTGAGTCGGTGACGCCGTCAACCACGGTGCGAGCGATGGTCCCGGTCAGCGTGCGGTCGGACTCCGAGATAGGTGCCCTCGGCAATCGGATCTCCGCGGTGTTTGTAGACCTGCCCGTTGGGGAGCCCAACCCGGTGTTGCGGCTAGCGCAAATCAGCTATGCCATGCGTGCGCACAAGGAGTCCGGCCAATCCGTCGGAGCCGAGGCGCTTGTGGCGCTGTCCGGGTTCGCCCCACCCACCCTTCATGCCTTGGGCGCTCGCGCTGCGAATAGCCTTACCCGCCGTCTGTTCAATCTCGTCGTCACGAACGTGCCCGGTCCGCAATACGCCCTGTATGCCGCCGGAGCGCGGCTCCTGGAGATCTTCCCGATCGTGCCGCTGGCTGAGGGGCAGGCGGTGTCGATTGGCCTGACGTCATACAACGGCGGGGTGTATTACGGCCTGAATGCCGACCGTGACGCGATGCCGGACGTCGATGTGCTCGCCGCCCTGATCGAGGAATCGCTCGCCGAACTTGTCGCCGCTAGCGACACGCTGGCCACGCACCGCGAGAACGGCGGAGCGTCCGCGTCGGCCGCCGTGGCCCCCGAATCCGGCCGGGTCGCCGCCACATCAACGCGCGGGTCGACGGACCCGACCAGCCCAGGCGTCAGGCACGCACCCGAGTCGGCGCAGCATGAGCGGCGCCAACCCGGCGCGCCACGGCCGAACGATCTGTCCGAGGCCCAGGCGGGCCAACCGGCCATGTCGGACGGGCTCGTGCGACCTCGTGGGACGAGCACCCGCGGGAAAGTCGCGCTGTCCTCTTCCCCCCGTGCGGGAAGCGGAGCCCCGGCAGGTGACGGCGACGGTGACGGCTCGGGACCCGGGTCGTCGAGGTCGCCACGCGGCGAGGCACCTCCAGGCGCGCCGCGCAAGCGATCCGTGAACCGGCAGACTGCCGGCCCGTCCGGTGCCGGAACCGCATCGACGCGTGCGACCCGCCCAGGCACTGCCTCGGACCGCGCAACTGGCCCAAGCCCCAGCACCGCATCCGAACGCACGACCGGTGCAGGCACCACGTCGAAGCGTGCGACCCATCGCCCACCCGATGCCTCAGCGGAGGACGACGCATGACGCCAGCGTGCGAGTCGGCCGACTCGGGCGACTTACCCGAAGATGAGGTGGTCGACTGCGAGGTCGGCGTGGAGTCATCCGAGGTCTCACCGACGTTGGCGACTGCAACCACTGGTGAGCCAGCGGTGAGTGCTCTCAGTTCCGACCCGATGACCGTTCTGGGCGATGTACCACCTGGTCCGCGTCGGGCCCTCGTCTTGGGTGGGGGCGGCGTCCTCGGTTTCGCATGGATCGTCGGAGCCCTCTCGGCGCTGCAGGTTGAGGCTGGGTTCGATGCGCGGGATGTGCAGCTGGTCGTGGGTACTTCAGCTGGCGCGGTCGCCGCAGCGGGTCTCGGATGCGCTGTATCTGTTGATCAGATGCGTCGGCACCATCAGGGTATTCCAGCACCAGAAGATCCACCGATCGCGTTCGAGTACGACACGACCGGTCGCGGTCTTCCGCCGCGGCCGGGATTTGGCTTTGGATCACCGCGGCTGCTCCTCGGAGGAGTCCGCCACCCGCGCCAGTCCCGGACCCTGCTGACCTTGACCGGCGCCCTGCCGACTGGGCGCGGCAGCCTCCAGCCCGTTGGCGACATGGTGGCTGGTATCGCCGAGGGCGCCGGGCTAGCGAGTCGCTGGCCGATCCAGCCTCGCCCGTGGATCGTCGCGGTTGATTACTGGACAGGGCGCCGAGTGGTGTTCGGCCGCGATCAGGTCGGCCCGCAGGGAGCGCCCAATGTTTCGCTCCCTGATGCCGTCGTTGCGTCTTGCTCGATTCCGGCGTGGTATCCGCCGATGCGCATCGGCGGCCACCCCTATATCGACGGCGGTGCGGCGTCGAACGCGTCGGCTGATCTTCTCGTCGATCAGCCTGTGGACGAGGTTTACGTGCTGGCCCCGATGGCGTCCGTCGAGCTCGATCGACCCCGATCTCCGGTGGCGCGAATCGAACGGTCGATTCGCCGGGCGATAACCCGAGGCATCCTTGCCGACGTTGCCCGGCTGCGGGCGAGTGGCAAGCACGTGCTGCTCGTAAGCCCCGGCCCTGAGGATCTTGAGCTCATCGGAGCGAACCTCATGGATCCCCGAAGGCGGACTGCCGTTCTTGAAACGGCAATGCAGTCCGCGACCGTCGAGCTTCGGGCACAGCTTGTGGGACTGCGCAGTGGCCAGTCGGCACCGCGCTCCGGGCAGACACGCGAGTGAGGGTCTATCTGCCGTCGACGCTATCTGGGCTGCGTGAACTCCTGGCCGAGGGTGCTGTCTACGGCAGCCCGCTCACGGCGTTTGCGGTCACTCCCGGGCTTCGGGATTGGTATCAGGACGATGACATCGAGGAGCTGGAGTATGCGGCAACGATGGAGGCGGCGCGCAGCTCGCTCCGGGCCTTGGACGACGACCCTACTGCCCCGCGTCGCCGGGTCGTCCTAGCCGCTGATCTTCCCGATTCGTCGGTCACGATTCGCGACGATCGGGACCGCGGTGTGGTCGAGGTAGGGATCCCGGTGACCCTCGATCGCGTCGCTGCCGCCCACCTAGACGATTCCGAGTCGGAAGGCATCATCGCAGCTGCCGCGGCTGCCGTGCTTGCTGCGGATCTCGGCGACCCAGATGCGCAAGACCTTGTCGATGACGCGGAGGGTCTCGGGCTTTCGTGGTACGCCAGTCAGGAACTTCCGATCCTGATCGAGACGATCTGAGTTGGCCAAGGAAAGTCCCTGCGAGCTTTCGCTGGGCGCATCTCGCTGATGGTGGGACGATCGTCGATGTCCCCTGTGGGCACGGGCAACCGGATCCGCCGCCCGGCCCACCCATCTGATCCGGGCGGTGCGTTGCGACCCAATGCCCCCTGGACCGTTTGGCGAAAGGCCGCTCATGGATGCCGTCACCACTCCGCCCATACCGAACAACGAGCCTGTTCACACCTACCAGCGGGACACACCGGAGCGGTTGTCGCTTGAGGCCAAACTTCGGGAGTTGGCCGGGCAGTCCATCGACCTGACGATGACGATCGGCGGTCAGCAGCGTATGGCGGCCGGTGGTCGGATCGATGTTGTCGCTCCGCATAGTCACTCGACTGTGCTGGGTCAAGGTGCTCAGGCGACGACGGAGGATGTGGCCGACGCCGTGGACGCCGCTCTGGGCGCGGCCGCGGCTTGGCGCGACCTTCCATTCGATGAGCGCGCGGCGATCTTCCTTCGCGCGGCGGATCTGCTGTCGACGACATGGCGGGACACGTTGAATGCCGCCACGATGCTCGGCCAGTCGAAGTCGGTGCAGCAGGCGGAGATCGATTCGGCGTGTGAGTTGATCGACTTTCTTCGATTCAACGTGCATTTTGCCCGGCAGATCTTGCAGAACCAGCCAACGAGTTCGCGCCTTACGTGGAACCGCATGGACTATCGCCCGCTCGAGGGCTTCGTGCTGGCAATCACGCCTTTCAATTTCACTGCGATCGGTGGCAATCTGCCGACGGCCCCGGCGCTGCTCGGCAACGTTGTCCTGTGGAAACCGTCTCCCACTCAGCAGCTTGCCGCGCACTGGACCATGAGGTTGCTGGAAGCCGCTGGGCTGCCCCCGGGAGTGCTGAACATGGTGACAGGCGACGGTCAAGCCGTGAGCCAAGTCGCCGTGCCGCATCGCGCATTGGCCGGCATACACTTCACTGGCTCGACGCCGACCTTCCAATTGTTGTGGGGGGCTATCGGCGCATCGATATCCTCCTACGCATCGTATCCGCGTGTCGTCGGTGAGACTGGTGGCAAGGACTTCGTCATCGCTCACCCATCCGCTGATCCGGCCTCGCTCGTGATCGGGCTGGTGCGCGGTGCCTTCGAGTACCAGGGACAGAAGTGCTCGGCCGCGTCTCGCGCATATATTCCTCAGTCCTTGTGGGACGGCGGCGTGCGTGATGAGCTGGTTGCGATTACCGAATCGCTGAGCTTCGGCGATGTCATGGATTTCACCAACTTCGGTGGAGCGGTCATTGATCGGCGCGCGTTCGATCGGCTCACCAGCGCGATCGATCGGTTGCATGCGGAGCCGTCGGCGTCCGTGCTCGCTGGAGGCAAATCCGATGACAGCACGGGTTACTTCGTGCGCCCCACGGTCGCTACGATCAGTGACCCAACGCACGAGGCGTTCATCCAGGAGTACTTCGGCCCAATTTTGGCCATTCACGTCTACGACGACAAAGCGTGGAGACGAACCCTTGATCAACTTGAATCGGTGACGCCTTACGCGCTCACAGGCTCCATATTCGGCCGGGACCGTGCGGCAATTCTCGAGGCTTCGCACGCGCTTCGGTTTGCCGCTGGGAATCTGTACGTCAATGACAAGCCGACGGGTGCTGTTGTAGGCCAGCAACCCTTCGGCGGCGCCCGTGCGTCGGGGACGAACGATAAGGCCGGATCGATCTGGAACCTGTTGCGTTGGGTATCCCCGCGAGCCATCAAAGAGACGTTCGTGCCTCCGACAGATCATCGTTATCCACACATGGCGTGACTTCAGCCGGATAAGCCAGCGCCAGGTCGTTCTCGCGCGTGAGAAGCGCCCTACCTTATGCGTTCGCCGCCGCGGTTCGGCTGTTCTGTCCGGCATCACGGCGTGGCCACCTGTACCGGTATCAGGCCACCGGACACTGCCAGGCCAGTGAGGCGCGGCAGATTCCCCACCAGTACGCCACGCCCTGGAAGCGCGCTCGTCCGAGAGCGCCGAAGACGCACACCAAGAAGCTCCCCGTCGGCTGCGGCCGGCTGAAGTATCAGTCCAGTTCGGCCGCGCTGAGCCTCGAACAGCGGTCCGCGATAGGAGACGGCGAGATCGTCAGTCCGTGCCGCCACCACGGCGACCTGGTGGGAATCGCTTCGACGCATGATATCCGTCAACGCTTCTCCAACCGCGGTATCGACGAACATCTCGGCGTCGTCGATCAGGATTACTCTGCGTCCACGCGGCGCGATCGTCAGAGAATGTGCGCTTGCATCGACGTCGCAGACGAGAACACCCGCCAGGTGCGCGTAGTGCGCGAGCTCGGATCGCGCAGGAGCGACCACCAGAATCTCGATGTTCGCCGATTCCAGCTGCTTGCCGAGAACGGTCAGCGCCGTAGTCCGACCGGAGCGTGGTGGCCCGGCAACGAGGAAGGTTCCGGGGCTGGCGAACAGGTCAAGCCGTATCGGTTCGGCGCCGTCGCCGCCAACACCTAGCGTCGGCCGCCCCAGCTCGGCTGGGTCCAAAGCGGCGAGCCGCACCCGGCGCGGCAACGGTCGCAAGGTGATCACCGGGGCTATCGTCCTGGGCTTCGTCGCTGCGACAATCCCGGCGACCGCTCGGCATTGCTCGGCATAGCTCGGGTCGCGTCCGAGTACCGCGAACTGAACCTCCGCGTGATCATCGCTTCTGATCGCTCGCCCCGGCGGCATGTGCAGCGGCACGCGATGTGGCGGAATTCCGGCCATGGCGTAGTCAGCTCGGTCCACGAGCCTGAGCAGGAACCTACGACGCACAATGCCTGCCAGACGTGGAGCCAACGTCGTTCTGTCGCCAGCGATCAGAACAGTCATTCCGATAGAGGTCGCGTCGCGCAATAGGCCCAGGAATACATCGACGGTCCGGCCTCCGTCATGTTCCTCGGAGGCTGAGACAAAGCCCTCCCAGCCGTCCAGTACCAGTAAGAGGCGCCGCTGTGAGTCCTGAGCGCCTACATCTAGCCAATCGACCGGTTGCGTATTCGCGTGGTCGATTCGCCGTTCGGCCGCGATCAGGGTTATGCGCTCGATGAGCCGCTCGATCGCGTCAAAATCGTCTCTGGAGAGCACAGCAGCGCAGTGGGGAAGATCGACGAGTGCCTGCAAGCCGCCGCCTGCGCAGTCGATGACGTATACCTGCAGCGACTCACTCGCTAAGCGGTTCGCCGCAGCTGCGACCGCGGTATTGAGAGAAGTGGTCCGGCCCGAGCCCGCTCCGCCGATCACGAGGCACGGACCGGCCTGAGTCAAATCAATCAGGAGCGGCATTTGCTGTTGCGTGTCAGGCAAGTCGACCATTCCGACGGGTATTAGCTCGGGGCTGCCCGGGTCCTCGACGACATCGATGGGCAGCGTGTCCGGCAACGGCGGCAACCACGGCGGATTGGGTAGGCGCGCGTCTGTGACGACGGCTGCTTCCTGTACGGCGTCGGCCAACAACTGCAGGTCGGTCCGGCCGAGATCGGTTGGGATCGCCGCGACGGGATGGCCCCAATGATCCAGTGACTCAACTCGTATTCGCTGGATCGATTGCGCCATATCGGCAACGCGACCAGTTTGCATCTCGATCACCGTTGATCCCGTGCGCACGCATGCGCGACCAGGCCGATTCTTGTCGATTGCAGCAGCTGCGGTTGTTCCTACGACATCGGAAGATTCGTTGGGATCGGTGACACGCAAAGCGACGCGAAGAGCTGTGTTCGCACGGATCTCGGGGGAAATCACACCTCCCGGTCGTTGCGTGGCCAATATCAGATGTATGCCCAGGGATCGACCTCGTTGTGCTATGTCGATCAGACCATCCAAGAAGTCCGGCAGCTCTTCGGCGAGAGCCGCGAATTCGTCGACGATAAGGATGAGGCGGTGTAGGGAGGCGTGAGGTGTAATCGTCGTCCGGTACTGATCGACGTCACGGGCGCCGACCTGTGCGAACAGGAGTTCCCGCCGGCGTAGTTCTGCATCCAGCGATCGCAAGACGCGCCTCGTCAGGTGTGCATCGAGGTCCGTTACCACCCCGACGGTATGTGGCAGCCGGCTGCAGTCAGCGAACGTGGCGCCGCCCTTGTAGTCGATAAGCAGGAAAGCGATGTCGCCGGGTCCATTGGCGATTGACAATCCGGCGACCAACGACCGCAAGAACTCCGACTTGCCTGAGCCGGTCGTGCCGGCCACGAGAACGTGCGGCCCGTCGCTGATCAGATCGAGCTCAACAAGTCCGTGTGCGCTGAGTCCAACGGCGGTTCGTGGTCGTCCCATTCCTAAACGCCAGCGCTCAATGATCGCCGACGGAAGATTTCCTCGATCGAGTCCAAGTAGATCGAACAGAAAGCATGTCGCGGGAATTATCGCGGATGAGTCGGCGCCTGCATCCGCCAGCGGCGCCAGCCCCCTCGCGACGCGCTCGGCCCAGTGGGTTGTCACCTGATCCGCGGACACGCCTCGCACAACCGAACCGGCCGGCTGGCTTACGACGAGGCTCGTCCCGGTCACATCGTCGACAGTGACGACCGTTGAGCATGAGGCGGGGAGTCTTCGAATCCGATCGTCCACACATATCCCGCTGACACCTGCGTTGGCGCCATCGCCGAGCAACTTGGCGAGGCCGGGCACGTCGGCGAGATCTCCGCTCGGGTCCACAACAAGCACCGTCCAAGGCCCTGACCAGGTCGTCGTTGTCCGTGTTCCACGCTCGGTCAGCCGGGTGTCGACGAGACTCCGAAGCGCTGCAGTCGTCGCGGCATGTTTGGATGGCGACGTTGCCACTGAGCGGTCATGCGGCAGCCAGCGGGTCCACGTCCAGGCCTCCTCGCTCGAGTCACTGACCAGGAAAACAAAGCTGATGTCGGAGGGTGAATGTGCCACCACCAGTTGACCGATCAGCCACCGCGCACAAGACCGGGCCACCGGGAGGGGACCTACTAACCCAATGGATTCCGCCCGTAGATCTGCAGTGAAAGGCACGCTTCGGACGACTCCGGCAGAGAAGGGATTCCCACCACGCCGCACCGTTAGTCGCGAGGCTTGGTCGGCGAGCCCTAAGCGAACCGTGCCGAACTCCGCTTGCTCCAGACGCCGTTCCCACACTCGGCAATCGGGTATGGACGCCGTTCGCAGTACGGATGCAGGGTCTGGATGAGATCGGCGTCGAGTAATGGTTTCGGCGATCAACAGCTCGGCACATCGACGATTCACGTCCGTTTGCTGTTGCGCCAGTCGTGCCGCGGCGCGACGGCGTCCGCGCCACCAGCGCCAACGATCACCGGCGGCCGATCCCACGAGCATCACAGGTGAGAGGAGAGCGAACGCAAGATACTGCGCAGCGTGGAAGATCGCGGCGAGGGCGACACCGAGCGCAACCGGCAGCAACGCGGCTAGCCACGGTATTTGAGGTGAGCTGGGGCTGTCGCGGTCGTCGGGATAGTCGATCTCGCCGACGCTGGCTTCGGCAACTGCGCTCGGTGGCCGGTTTACCAACAATGTGCCGTCCGTAGCCGGGGTCAACGCAGCCGCGCCCTCGTATGCACAAGTCACTACAAGCGTCGAGTCGCCGAGCCGAATGGTGTCCCCGATCGATGCCGCTGACTCGGACGCGTCGATCCACTGTCCTTCGATTCGCGTGCCGTTTGTCGATCTGAGATCACGGACTCGAATGCCAGACGTGGTCGCGGCAAGCGCCAGATGTCGACGCGAGACCTCGGGATCGGACAGCGGTAAATCGCAGATGCCGGCGCGACCGACCACGGTCTCGCTCCTGGTCAATGGCACGACCTTGCCTGCATCGGGACCACCGACAACAGCCACTTGAAGCGGCGCGCTGCTCGTCGAATCCTGTCCGATCGGATCACCGAACCGGAGTATGTCGCCGTTGCGGAGACCGGTCCCGCCGAGCGGGGCAGTTGATTCGAGGCGCGAGCTTCCACTCCATACCGTGGACGGGCGGACTGCCGCGGCTGGCTCATTGGTGAGTTTGTCGACTAGTTCGGCGAGCCGCGTTCCTTCGGGCGCAGTGATCAGCACATCCCGGAGCGGACGACGTGGATCACTGATGGACAGGCTGACTCGCACGCGATCGAGTGTCTTCCGCTCCGTCATCCGGCGGGGCGCTCAAGTGATGTCTGTGGATAACGCCGGCGGGTATCCACAGACCGGATCTGATCATCGTTCTCGACGCCTCGCATGATTACGTTTGCTAATCACATCGACTCATCAGCTGGCGACTCTCACGTCGCCCGATCAAGCGCTTGGAGGGATCTTCATGCCAACAGCACTCAAGGTCACACCGGAGCAGTTGCACGCTCTGAGCGGGACCGTTGCTCGCACATCGTCAGATGTGCGTGGTGCGCACCAAAGCCTCCGCGGGCAGCTGGGGCCGCTGTTCGGGGCGGATTGGTCTGGTACCGCCGCCGTGCAATTCAGTGCTCTTTACGATCAGTTCGACCAGCACGCGAGAGGACTATCGGACGCGCTCGACGGCATCGGTCAGCTACTTGGTCGCGCCGGGTCAGCCTATGCGGAGGTCGAGGCGCAGATAGCGTCGTCCTTCCGCTGACCCGTGCCATCGGACTTCGTCCTGGCCGACCATCACAGAGTCAAACGGTGGGAACAGCGTCGTCGGATGGTCCTGCGGGGATCGACTCATGCCCGGCAACCAAGAGGACAGCGTGACGACCCGGAATCCCCGGCCACATGTGGCGTCAATGAGAGGAGGATGGACCTCGACAACGACCTCGCAATTCAGCGTTCTGCCGTCGCGGCCGAGAATGATCGACCCTGAGCGCGTCGCGCGCACCATGCCATCGAGCTTGGCGGTGGGCGACTCTCCATGCTGGTTGAACTCAAAGACCCACAACACGATCGGGTAGCCGAGCCCGGTGGCAATCATGGCCGTTGCTCCGGAGAAGGCACCGATGGGAGCCGAAGCGCGATGAGCGGATGGCCGACAGCTGTGGAGATCGCATTCGCTGCGACGCTGAGCTGAGAGGTCGCAGTGGGTGCGCTAGCCATGGACATGTTGGGATGCGACCAGGTATGGTCCCCGATTTCGTGGCGTTCGGCGACGCGCGCTGGGCGAGTGCGGGGTGTCGTGTGACTCGAATGACAGGTGACGGTCGGCGGCTACCCGGTTCGAATGAAGTGCCGCCCGACGATCGGACGGTGGCGGGTGTCGCTCGCCTGTGCTTCGAACGCACGGCGGGGCGCTAGCTAGGTGTCGTATCGAGCCTGAGGTCGCGACGAACAGCGACATGAGCAGAATGCCGAGTAGACAACCAGAGGTGTCGCGGGATATTTAGCTGGAAGGCAGGTCGTCATGCCGTTCGGGAGGTACTACGAGCAGTTCGAGGTCGACGCGGTCTACAAACACTGGCCAGGCAAGACGGTAACCGAGTACGACGACCACCTCTTTTGCCTGCTCACGATGAACCACCACCCATTGCATATGGATGCGCACTACGCACGTGAGTCCACAGATTTTGGCCGGAACGTGGTGGTCGGTAACTACATCTACTCGTTGCTCCTGGGCATGTCGGTTCCCGACATCAGCGGGATGGCTATCGCGAACCTCGAGGTCGAATCGCTGCGACACGTTGCCCCAACGTTCCATGGGGACACGATCTACGGCGAGACCAGGGTGCTCGGAAAGACGCCCTCGAGGTCCAAGCCTGATCGCGGCGTCGTCCATGTGGAGACCATCGGCTACAAGCAGGACGGGACGGTTGTATGCATCTTCCGGCGCAAGGTGCTCGTCCCGACCCGTGAGTACGTAGAAGCGCGAGGAGGTGAGCAGCCGAGTCGCCCGAAACCGCGTCGATGATGTCCCTCGGTCGCGGATCAGGTCAGTCAGGCAAGGTGCCCCAGGCGACGAGCGCGTCGAGGAGTCCTGCCGATAGCCCGAGCGTGTCCAACTCTGCACGGCTGACCCAACGTGCGTCCGAGGCATCGTCACCGGCGTGCAGGACGCCGGACATCACCTCGCACAGGAAATCGTCGATCACGTATATCAGTCCTGGAGGTCCGTCGCGATCGACCCGTCCCACGTGCCGAATGACCCTGACGAGAAGTCCGGTCTCCTCCAGGACCTCGCGCACACACGCGTCTTCGGGGGACTCGTCAGGTCGGCAGCGCCCACCTGGAATGGACCAAAGGCCGAGCGCCGGCGGCTGGCCCCGGCGAATCAGGAGCAACCGGCGTTGGTCGTCGAGGACGATTCCACCGGCACAAGGCTGCCGATCAGGCTGCATAGCGATATTCTGGCGTCGGCGCGGCGTACATGCGACGGCGTGCTCATAAGGTATGAAAAACCGACGACGTGTGCGCAAATTGGGATCGGAGTCGGCGTGACATTGAGCAGGTTCCTGTGGATCGCCCTCATCATCTTCTTGTTGTTCTTCATCGTCACCCAGCCGCAGACCGCTGCGGCCATCGCGAACAATATTTGGAACGCCATCGTGTTTGTGTTCAACGGGCTCGCAAGCTTCGTCGAGAGCCTCTGAGGTTGTGATGTATGGCCAAACTAGATCGCTATCTGTTGCGGAGCGAGGACCAGGTTTTCTCGGTCCGTCGGCACTGGGTCTCGCTCGCGTCGGATGCCGGCAGGTTGGCGCTGCTGTGGTTCGCCGGCCTACTCATCCTGTGGCTGGTCAACAGCATCGCCCTGCTGCGGGGCGTGCTGGTCGTCTTCTTCGTTGTCACCCTCGCCTGGTTCGCGTGGCTCGTCGCTGACTGGTACGTGGAACGGTTCGTGGTCACCAACAAGCGGGTGCTTCTGGTGACTGGCATCCTCACGCGCAAGGTCGCGATCATGCCCCTCGTCAAGGTGACCGACCTAACCTACGAACAGACCGTGTTCGGCCGCCTGCTCGATTACGGTTCCTTCATCATCGAGTCGGCGGGGCAGGAGCAGGCGCTGAGCCGGATCGATTACCTGCCAGACCCTAACCTGCGCTATCACCAGGTATCGGAGTTGCTCTTTGGACGGTATGCGGTACAGACGCAGGACGATGGCACGGGAGGCTTGTGGCCCATCGCGCCCGCGAGCCCGGCCAAGCCCAGCGGGTATGACGCCGAATCGAGCCGCACGACCTCGCCGTTGCCGAGAATTCCGCCCGAATCCTGACTCTGTCTGTCGCGTCTTGAGGTCGCGGATCAGCGGTGGGTTTCACCACAGCCTTGTGGTGCAGTGGCTGGGCGAATCGCGCGAGAGGCCGCTACGAAGGGGCATAAACTAGCGAACCGTTCCTGGATAGCTGACCTATTGGATCTAATCGACTGGTCACAGCCCGCCACCACGAAACTAGCCCGCTCTGGGGGAGGACGCGGGGCTCCATGGTCCGGGTTCGCAAGCAGGCTCCATGGAGACGCGCGGCACCGTGGAGGCCTTCGCTGACGACGTTGAGTAGCGCGACGGGCGGCGTCGCTCCGCGAGCGTGCCCGGACGAGCTGTGCGGCTCGCGCTGTGCGGCCTCAGGCTGTGCGGCGTGACGTGCGGCATCGGGCTGTGCCATGCGGGGTCGCGCGCGGTGCGGCGTCGGGCGGTGCGGCGCGACATGCGGCATCGGGCTGTGCCATGCGGGGGGTCGCGGGCGGTGCGGCGTCGGGCGGTGGGGCGCGACGTGCGGCGTCGGGCGGCGTCGCGTGACGTGCGGCGTCGGGCTGTGGACTGTGCGGGCCTCCGGCTGTGCGCTCCTCGGGCCGTGCGGGCCTCGAGCTGTGCGCTCTCCTCGGGCTGTGCGCTCCTCGGGCTGTGCGGGCCTCGGGCTGTGCGCTCCTCGGGCTGTGCGGGCCTCGGGCTGTGCGGGCCTCGGGCTGTGCGGGCCTCGGGCTGTGCGGGCCTCCGGCTGTGCGGCCCTCGGGCTGTGCGCTCTGCGGCAGTCCGTACGCTCGCCGTGTGCGGATCGACCTGCATACCCACTCCACCGCATCCGATGGCACGGACTCGCCGGCGGAACTCGTCGGACAAGCCAAGGCTGCGGGCCTCGATGTGGTCGCGATCACCGATCACGACACGGCAGCTGGCTGGGCCGAGGCGGCGGCTGCGCTGCCGACGGGCCTCACTCTGGTTCCCGGCACCGAGTTCTCGTGCGCCTGGTTTGGTGCCAATGGTGCGCGAATCGGTCTGCATCTGCTGGGCTATCTGTACGACCCTGACGATGAGGAACTGCAGTCTGAACGCCGGCGGTTGCGGGCGAGCCGCCGTGACCGAGGTCAGGCCATCGTGAACAACCTGCGCGCGGATGGCATCCCGGTCACATGGGAGCGGGTGGCCGAGCTCGCGGGTGACGGCACCGTGGGCCGGCCGCACATTGGCCAGGCGCTCATTGAAGCCGGCGTGGTTGGTTCGGTTGACGAGGCTTTCGCCGACCTGTTGTCATCGCGGAGCAAGTACTACGTCCGGAAGGCGGACATGGACGTCTTCGACGCCCTTCGCCTGATCAACGCTGCCGGAGGTGTCACGGCCTTCGCGCACCCGCTCGCTCGCCGTAGGGGGACCGTCGTCGGCGATGAGGTCATAGCTGACATGGCGGCGGGCGGACTGGACGGTCTAGAGGTCGACCACCCTGACCATTCCCTTGCCGACCGGGCCCACTTATCGGGTTTGGTGACCAACCTGGGTCTGATTCCACTTGGATCGTCCGACTATCACGGCCGAAACAAGGCGGTCCGGATGGGCGCTTGCACCACGTCTCCCGAGGCCTACGCGGATCTGCTCGCCCGGAACACAGCATCGTCCCCGATCGTCTCTACAACATGAGGCATTACCCTGGCGGCATGTCGCGATTTCGCGTGGTCTTGGGCGGAATCTCGGCGGCATTCGCCGTGTTCGCCGCGCTTGCGGTGCTACTCCTGGTGGCTCCAGCTGCGTCGGCCGACCCGGTTGACGGCGCGACAAGTACGTTGCAGAACTCATCCCTCTACGTTGCTCCGGGAGCCGAAGGACGGGTCGACAACCGGCCCGCGGTGCAAAACGCCTTCGGCCAGTCGGTCAAAGCGGCGATCTTTCCCTCGACGGTGAACGGACCGGACGCGGTGAACCGCCTGCACGCGGCAATAAGCCCGCAGCAGACGCTAGCTGTCTTTGTCGGTACTCGATACCAAGCGAAGTCCGGCGTGTATTGCCAAGGATTCGCCCAGACGCAAATGGACAAGGCCTACAGCGACACCCGGGCCAACCTTCAGGCGACCAACGGTGACCTGACCAACACGCTCGTGGAGTTCGCGAACAACCTCAAGGGCGGACCGGTCTGCGCTAACGGCACCGGCACCGGAAACACCGACACCGCGAGCGGGGAATCCGATGGCGGGGCGGCGGTGTGGCCATGGTTGGTCGGCCTCGGCGTCCTGGCCGCGGGGGGTGTAGGAGGAGTCGTGTTCTACCGCAAGCGCAAGCTCAAGAGGCAGTTAGAAGCGGCCAAGGCGAACGTGATGCCCTACTACGACCGCCTCGCAAACGAGGTCAACACCTTGGATCCCAAGGACAATGCGACGGCGCGGCAGGCCGTCGCGGACGCGTCCGAGCGATTCAACTCCGCCGGCTCGCAACTGGACACAGCCGACTCGGTCGAGAAGTACGCGGCTGCGCGACGCACCACCTTGGAGGGCCTGTACGCGGCGGTGACGGCTCGCAAGGCACTCGGCCTGGATCCCGGGCCGGAGCTGCCATCGATCGAAGAGCCGCGTGGCGATCAGCTAACGAAGGCTCAGGACGTCACGGTTCAGGGACAGACATATCAGGGCTACCCGGACTACACCCCGGGCGCGCCGTACTACTACGGCGGCGGACGCGGGGTACCCGGCGGCTGGTACTCGTTCCCGTTCTGGGAGACGCTGCTGATCGGCAGCGTGCTGACCGGCGGATTCGGCGGCTGGGGTGGCGGCGGATACGGCGCCGGGTACGACAGCGGATATGAGGCCGGACGTGACTCCGCGCAGGACTCGGGCAACGGCTCCGACTGGGGCGGCGGCGGCGGGGCGGCGTGGGGGCGGCGGCGACTGGGGCGGCGGCGGGGCGGCGACTGGGGCGGCGGCGGCGATGGCGGCGGAGGAGGCTGGTAAGCGCGCGGTCGCACCGAGCCAGAGCAGCTGACGCTGGGATCGCATGCCGCGTCGGCTCTTGGCGGCGACGCCTTCCCGGCTTGCTGCGTTTGATTGTCCGCGGCGCTACCGCATGACCTATCTCGATCGACCCACCCCAGCCGGGGGGCGCCTTGGGCGCATAACACCCTGGGCGCGGTCGTACACCTCGCGCTGCATCGCTGGTGGACGTCGCCTCGAGCGAAGCGGACGGCGGCGATGGGGCGCGGTGCTCGTCGCGCGGCATTGGCAGTCGGACGGCTTTCGCGACCAGGCGCACTCGCGCGATTGGTGCACTCGGGCAAGTCATTGGGTTGAGCGTTATCTCGGCGGCATCGATCCGGCCGATGAGCCGGCCGGGGTGGAGCGAACGGTGGCAACGGTCACCGAGCGGCTCGCGGTGAGCGGGCGGGTGGACCGCATCGACAACCGGGGCGGCGAGCTCGTGATCGTCGATTACAAGACGGGCCGCCACGCGCCCGACGCCGACGAAGCGCGGTCATCCCAGGCGCTCGCCCTCTACGCGCTCGCCGCGGCGCGAACCTTGCGGCGTCCGTGTCGCCGGGTTGAGCTGCACCACCTGCCCACCGGCCGGGTCGCGGCAGCGGAGCACAGTGACGAGTCGCTCGCCCGGCAGGTGGCCCGCGCCGAGGCGACGGCCGAGGACATCATCGTCGCGACCGACACCTGGCACGGCGGCGCCCACCCGGACGAGACCTTTCCGCCTGCGCCGGGGCCAGGGTGCTCCTGGTGCGACTTCCGCAAGCACTGTCCGGAAGGGCAGGCCGCCGCACCCGACCGCCAGCCGTGGGCGGGGCTGCCTGAACTCAACGGCGCAGCGATCGGTGGCCTCGGCTCTCCGGCGATCGTCGGCTAGGCCCACCCGCCGTCGTCACGGCAACCGTGGCGCGAGTCAATCCCCGGCGCGGGCCAGCAGGTATTCGCGGACGGCCTCGTGCAGGTGGTCGCTGGCCGCGGCGATCCAGGCATCGATGCCGGTCTGATGTGCGCAGTGCAGTGCCCACTCGGCCTCGTAGAGCCGCCGCGCCGTCTCGGCTCGGGTGATCTGTGACGAGCGGATGTGGATCGTGCCGGTCTGGTCGGATGCAGTCGTGGTCATGCCGCCCCCTTGGGCGATGATGCTGTCGCGACGCGTGGGACGCGTATGTCCAAGGAGAGGACTGGGATTGCTCGTTTGATACGCGGTGCCGGCGGGTATCAGTCGCGGATGTCGATCACGCCGAGCTGGGTTACCGAGTGGTGAATCGGCGGTTCGACCATGTTTGCCGAGCCACACGCGTCCTCCGGCCCAGACAGCAGCAAGAACACCGGGTACCGGCCGGCGGAGGGAGCGGAGAACCGGGTCGTCACGGCGTCGGTGGTGACATTCTCGGCGACGAGTTGGTTCTCAGAGCGCAACGCGGCGTTCTCCGCCAGGTCGGCATTCTGCTCGACATCGTCGGTAGAGCCGGGCCGGCCGACTAACACGAGGACGGACGTGGGTCCGGACGACCATTGGTCAATGTGGAATCGCGTGGTCACTTGCTGGGCCGGCCGCCCAGCAGCGATCTCGACCGTGCTAGCAGCGAGCAGGCCGTAGGTCGCCTGGGTCAGCGACACATGCAGGGTCGGTGCCGATTGGGCAGGCTGCGCACTGAGAACCAGCACCGTCGCGGCCACCACTCCGACCACGCCCAACTGCGCTACGCGCATACCTCCATGGAACGCCTGTACAGCGGCGACCACAAGCACGTGATCTGACTGAAGTATTACGAAGCGAGAGCGGCCCGCTGTCGCGCAGCACGGTAATGCGGTCCGTGTTGCCACTCGTCCGGCAGGAGCGTCATCCCCGCTCGGGCGCTGCGCAGCGCCACCGTCGTTGCCACGCGTCTCCCCGGCAGCGGTGGCAGACGATACATCCGCCGCGCCCAGTCCGGCAGCATGCCGACCGCAAGGGAGGATGCCGTAGTCCAGCCAATCCGCGCAGGCAATACATAGCGCGGCGGAACCGGAAGGGGCGGGACCAGGATCACCCGGGCCGCAGCGATGGCCGGCCGGGTTAGCGCCAGGTGGGGCCGCATCCGGTCGATGAACGCCGCCAGTTCATCAGCCGTCGTCGGAATCAGCTCGTCAGGTACGCCGACGCCTGCGGCCACCCGGGCCTGCTCGCCGAGGTATCGGTCGGCGTCTTCCGTCGGCAGCGACAGGCCGGTGTAGCCGGCGGCGACCAGAAACGAGTCGACTTCACAGGCGTGAACCCAGGCGAGCTGGTCCGGGTCGGTCGCGCCGATCCGGGCGTGCACGGCCCGTACCCGACCGATCGCGGCGTCGGCCTCAGCCGTCGTACCGAAGCTGACTGTGGCGACGTACTCGGCTGTTCGTTGCAGCCGGGACCACGGATCCTCCCGGAATCTGGAGCGAGCGCTGATCAACGCCATCGCCTCGGGGTGCAACGCCTGCATGAGCAAGGCGCGTAGGCCACCGCCGATCATCGTCACAGGCTCCGCGTGCACCCGCCAGGTCACGCTGTCCGGTCCGAAGTAGCCGAGGTCGGGGTTCACCCTTCGATCATCCGTGGTTTTCGGCGGAGCGCCAGAATTCGACCAGCGTAGCGACGGTCTCGGTCGGATTCTCGACCGCGGGCGAGTGCGCCGCGCCGACGATAGCTGTATACCTCCCGCCGAGCCGGCGGGCCATGGCGGCCTGGATCTCGGCAGTCCAGACGTCGTCGTCCACTCCGCAGGCGACGAGGATCGGCACATCGGCCGCAGTCAAGGCCGCGACCAGGTCCGGCTCGTTGATCAGAGCTTCGGCCATGCCGATGAGGGCCTCTGGGTCACTCGCCAGGAACCTCTCGCGCATGAAGCGCGCCTCCTCGGCGGTCGGTGGCTCGTATCCGGGTTCGCCCGCGTCGAGCTGGACCAGCGCCTGGTAAACGGCCGCCAACCCGTGTTCTGCGAGCACCGGCCGCATGAGGTCAAGGCGCTCCTTGCGGCCATCGTCGATGCCCGCGGGACCGGAATCCAGAAGCACGAGCGAGCGGAACAGATCCGAGTCATCGAGCACAGCAGCTCGCGCGACCAGTCCACCGAACGAGTGCCCGACCAGATGCACACCCCCACCGAGTGCGGCCGCGGCGAGCCGAAGGTCGCTTCCGAGCGCGATCGTTGAGTAGTCGCCATCAGGGCGGAACGGGGAGCGGAATTGCCCGCGCTGGTCGATCGCGTTGACCCAGAAACCGGCCTCGCCGAGCGGTTCGAGAATCGGGCCGAAGTCCTCCTTGCTGCCAGTCCAACCCGGAACCAGCAAGACCGGCGGATTCGTCTCCTCGCCCGTCCGCAGCGCCGCTAGCGTGAAACCCGGCAGCTCAACCCCCGCCGAGGCAGCCCGCGATGTGAGCTCGCTCGTTCGGCTCACTGATACACCGCAGTCGTAGATCCGGCAACGAGGAAGCCGGTGCCCACGGGAAAGACGCGGCTGCCACTGGAGGGAGCCGGAACGGAGAACGTGCGCTTTACGGATCCGGTGCTGCCGTCCAGGCTGACGACACCGCGCGCGGACGCGGCCAGCACGGTGGCGCCCACCAGCGGCGGCGGCTGTACCTCGGCCTCCCCGGGAGCCACGGTGGGCAGGCCCCGCGTATTGGCTGTCCAAAGCACCTCAGTCCCGGTCGGCGTCATCGTGTAGGTCGTTTCCCCGATCTGAATGAGCTCTGCCGTAGCGGTGGCCAGCTGCAAGACCGACGCCGAGGCGACCGGCCGGGGAGACAACGGTGTTCGGGACTTGACCGAACCCCGGCCGAGGTCGTAACTCACCAGATCGCCCGTCGACGGATCGAGCGCGAGAGCCATCCTTTCCGCCGCGAGCGGGATTGAGTCCACGCCGGGCAGGCGCCACTTGACTTGCGTGTTCTTGTCATCGGAGCTTGCGTATCGGTCGCGCAGTAGTAGGTGCCCGCCGTCGGCACACTGTTGTCCGATCAACGCGCCGCCCGAGCCCAGTGCGACTCCGGTCGTGCGACAACCGTCGGGCTGCTCGTAAAGCCACCGGTCGTATCCGGAATCCGGATCGATCGCGTGCACGGCCTCGGGTGTCGTGATGACCAGTGTGTCAGGTAGCGCGGTGAAGACCGGGTGTCCGTTGTCGACGAGGGTGCGGACGCCGAGCCGCTTGCCCGTCGCGGTGTCGAGCGTTGTCAACTCGTCGCAATTGCCGTCCTTGGCGAAGATCGCTAACGTCTTGCCCTGCTGCTGGGTGACTGTGCACACGACGCGGTCGGTACGGGTATAAGACCACCTGACCGCTCCAGTGAGCGCGTTCCGCCCGATGGCGGCATGAGCCGAGCGGGTGACGACTGTTCCCTGGTAGAACGGTTCGCCGATGGCAGTAGCGTCGCTCGAATTCCAGGCGAGCTTCGGGGTGGGATTGAGCTGACCCTGGGGCACCTGCGGCGCCGCCGACGTCGCGGTGTGCAGCTGCACGTGACTGATCTCGCTCGTCGCCATGACGATGGCGACGACCACGACGGCGACGGCGACGATGCCGCCGACAATGAGGAAATACCACCGCCGCTGTCGGCGCATCGCTGTGACGTACTGCGTCATTGGCGAGTCGGTCGCCGGCTCCGTCGCCTTCGCGGGCCCCGCCGCAGCCGCCGGCTCCGTCGCCCCCGTGGACTGCTGGTCCTCGACGCTCACCGGCCCGATTGTTGTCTACTCCGCTGTGTCCGATGTGGGACGTCCGTCGGGCTGGCCATTCGTAGGCGGCGACCCGGCGGCTTCAGACTGTTGCGGTGCCGGTGCCGCGAGGTTGTCTCGGGACATCTCGACGGGCTGACCGGCACGGGTCCGGCGCCGCACCCGTGTCCGCGTCGGACGAGCTTGAGGCGCTGGCCGCTCCTCGTGTTCCCGGCGGCCGGATCGACGGCGTCTGGCGTCGGGTCCACCGAGATCCTCCACCTGTTCAGCCGATAGCCCCGCTCGGGTGCGATCGGCCCTGGGCAGGACCGAGCCGGCGTCCGCCGGGATGTCAAGTTCGAGGTAGAGGTGTTTGGACGTCGAATAGGTTTCGGGCGGCTCGTGGAACGGGAGGCCCAGTGCGTCGCAGACAACCTGCCAACGTGCGACGTCTTCCCAGTCGATCAATGTGATGGCCGTGCCTGAGGCCCCCGCGCGCGCAGTGCGCCCGATCCGGTGAATATAGATCTTCTCGTCTTCCGGCGCCTGGTAGTTGATGACGTGCGAGACACCGTCCACGTCGAGGCCACGAGCGGCGACATCTGTCGCCACCAGCACGTCGACCTTGCCGGATCGAAACGCGCGCAGCGCTTGCTCTCGGGCACCTTGACCGAGATCGCCGTGGACGGCGGCTGCGGCAAACCCTCGGGCGAGCAGGTCGTCAGCGACCTTGGCGGCCTGTCGCTTGGTGCGGGTGAAAATCATCGTCAGCCCGCGGCCGCGGGCTTGCAGGATGCGAGCGAGCAACTCGGGCTTGTCCATGGCATGTGCCCGGTACGCAAACTGGTCGACGTGTTCGGTGGCCGGCGAGGCGGTGTTTTGTTCGGCGCGGATCTGAACTGGCTGATCCATGAATGTGCGAGCTAGCGCGACGATCGGGCCCGGCATGGTGGCGGAGAACAGCATCGTCTGCCGGCGGGCCGGCAACATCGTCAGCAGCTTCTCGATGTCCGGCAAGAAACCGAGATCGAGCATCTCGTCGGCCTCGTCCAGTACCAGGATGCGAACGGCATCCAAGATCAGGTGCTGCTGCTCGACCAGATCCAGGAGCCGGCCCGGGGTGCCGACGACGACATCGACCCCTCGATCGAGGGCTTGCATCTGCGGTTCGTAAGCCCGGCCACCGTAAATGGTGGCGACGCGGGCACCGAGGCCGGCCCCGGCCGCAGCGATATCGCCGGATACCTGGATCGCCAGTTCTCGGGTCGGGGTGATGACGAGTGCCTGCGGGATTGCGCCGGCCGGACTCGGCAGAGCAAGCCGGGTGAGCAGCGGTACCCCAAACCCGAGCGTCTTTCCGGTGCCGGTTCGCGCCTGCCCGATCAGATCGGATCCGGCCAGCGCGATGGGGAGCGTCATCTCCTGGATCGCGAAGGTACGCACGATGCCGGCGGCGGCAAGCGCCGCGACGATCTCCGGTCTTACCGCAAAGTCCGCGAACGCTGGACTGTCTTGACGTACTGGAGCCCGCGGAGCCAGTGGTTCGGCGGGCGCGTCGGGGTCAGGTTCAGGCGGGGCCGGGCCTTCCGCGGTGCTCTCGTTCATCGGGTCCCCAGAATCCGTTCGGCCGGTGCGCCGGCCGGCTCGGATCCGCCGGCTACCCGGGTGGCCGAGCTGACATGACTGACATCGATGGATCGGCTCGCGCCGCCGGGCCGGGACGAGACGCGGTCAACACGACGTGACCGCCGGCGCGCCGGGGCTACGGCGACTTCGACCTAGTCTAACGATGAGTTCGGATACTCTGCCGCCGTGCCCGACGACACCGCGCTGATCGATCTGCTCGGCGCGCTCGCCTACGGCGAGCTGACGGCGTTCGACCGGCTCGCCGAGGACGCTCGCATGGCTCCAACGCTCTCCGGCCGGGCGGCGCTCTGTGGGATGGCCGCAGTCGAGATCGGCCATTACCGGCTGCTCGCCGACCGGATCATCGACCTCGGAGCCATTCCCGAAGAGGCGATGGCGCCTTTCGTTCCGGCCCTCGACGGCTTCCATGCGATGACGTCACCGTCGACGTGGCTCGAGGGGCTGGTCAAGGCGTATGTCGGCGATGGTCTCGCGGCGGATTTCTATCGGGAGATAGCCGAGTTCGTGGATCCCTCTACCCGCGCGCTCATTCTCGAGGTGCTGGCCGACTCCGGCAGCTCAGCCTTTGCAGTCCGCGAGGTACGAGCTGCCATCGCCAGCGAACCAGCGCTCGCGGGTCGACTCTCGTTGTGGGGTCGTCGGCTCGTAGGGGAGGCCATCAGTCAGACCCAGCACGTGCTGGCCGAGCGGGACGCGCTCACGGAGTTGCTCATCGCCGGCACGGGGGATTTACTGGGGGTCGCCGCGTTGATCTCTCGGATCACCGATCGGCATGCCGGCCGAATGCGGGAACTGGGCCTGTCCGGCTAGCCCGCGACGAATCCGACGCGGCGGGCGTCGGCCTGCGCGATCTCGACGTAGGCGACGAGATTTGCCGGAACGATGACCTTCCGACCGCGCTCGTCGGTCAGGCTGAGCGCGCCGTCGACGCTCTTCAGCGCTGCCGTCACCGTCGATTCGACCTCTTCGGGCGTCAGCGCGGTCTCCAGCACGATCTCGCGCGGCGTGTGCAGCACGCCGATCTTGACCTCCACCCGACGACCTCCAGCTGGTCACTCGACGCCAACGTTTCCACGCTAGCCGAGGTCATGTGCCGATCCAGTGGCCGGTACCTGCGCCGTGAGCGAACGCGCGTTGTCCTACCGACGACGGGAGGGAAATGGCGGCATGCGGTCAGCCGCCGTCCCCGCCTCCATGAAGCGGGAAATTCGAATTCCCGAATGGCGGTAGCGGTTCGTCGCGTGTAGTGCGCGGACCCCTGCATTTGTTGGGGTTCCGTCGCCGACAGCATGCCGTTCATGCCGTCCGGTTGCCCCCGGTGCTAACCGGTCCGTTAGCAAATCCGTTAGCAAGATCAATCCATTAGCAAGATCACCCATTTAAGGCGGCCGCGGCCGGTGCGCCAACACCAAACCGCGGCCTTGACCGAGATTGGAGCTCGGCCCGATGACAACACCAGCACAACCGTCCGAACAATCACAACGGCAGGCGTACCGGTACTTCGCCGAGTCGGTGATGAGCCTCGACCTCCTCGACGGGCTCCCCGACGCGCAACGACCCGAGACGGTCATGAAAGCTCTCGTGTTCGCGACTCTCTCCCTCGCCGCGTGCTTCGGTGGCGGTGAGGAACCGCCGCCGCCGATGGGGACGGCCGGGGCGACCTTTTCATGACCGGGCGCGCCGAATGGCGGAGCGCTGTCGCCCGCGCCGCACGGGTCACGCGCCTCGACCGGTCGGTCCTCGGCACCCTGTGTCAACTCGGGGAACGGATGGCCGACGACGGGACGCTAGCGATGTGGCGGCGCGACATGGTCGAGGTGACCGGGCTCGGATCGACGGCGATCAGTCATCACCTCGGCCACGCCGTCGAGCACGGTTGGCTTGTGCGGGCGACCCGCGGCGGACACGGCCGGCCGTCGGTGTACATCGGCGCGATCCGCGAGGAGTCAAACACCCCCGAATCACGAGAAGGCGCCACCCTACGACCCAAGAAGTCGAACCCAATTGGGCGGCGCGGTGCGGCCGCGAGTGGCGCTAGCTAACGCAGTCCCGCCATCTTCGTGCTGTCATATCCGCCACCAAACGCGTGAAACCGGTGTTTGGAGGGGATATAGGCGCGATGACATCGACCCCCAAGCGGCGACCCGCAACGAACCCCGTAGCGTGCCGCATCGTTGAGTACGGTCTTGGCCGTGATCGCCGTGATCGCCGTGATCGCCGTGATCGCCGCGATCGCCGCGATCCTTGCCGCGATCGTGGCGGGCGGGTTCGCGTTGTTGGGCAGTTGGCTCGGCGGTAAGCGAGAACAGCGGCAGTGGCTCCGCGATGCTCGACGCGAGGCGTACACCGATCTTGCTCAGGCCGTCGATGAGATCGAGCTTGGCAGTGTGGTCTCGGACGCCCTATGGAAACTCGCGGTTGCCCGTTTCGATCAAACGCTGTCGCCCTTTGAGCAGCGCATGGAAGCGGGGCTTCCCCCGCCGGAAGACGGCGGCGCGGCGCTGATGCCGTTCCTGTTGGCTGTGAGAAGCGAGACCCACGCGAGCCTTCAAGCGAGTCTTGAACGTCGCTGGGACGCATATGGTCGGCTACCGCGATCGGCAAGTGCGGTGGCAATCCTCGGGCCAGAGTACATGGCCGCGCAGGCGGCCGCCATTCAGACGGCGGCCACCCGTTACGCAACCACCATCGATGACCAACGGGCACCCGATCTCGGTAGTGACCTTGATTCGAAGATGAATCACTTCGCCCAATCTGCGCGCGCGCTTTTTCAGGAGTAGCGCACGGGGTGCTACAAACATCCTCCCCACCCCGGCCAAGAGCATTCAGAATCCCGAGCAATAGCAAGAGAATCTCGATCGGCATAGGAGGGGGAAGGGGGCATGACGTGATCTTCGCGGCGGCACCGATGACCATTTCCCCCGAGGACGCCGCCGGGCACCGCGTACTGGCTCGGCGTGCTGTGCGGCTCCGTCGCCGGGTTCACCCCGCAACTCGTCGGGCACATCGCCACCGGGATCATCCGCGACCGATACCTCGCCGACGAGGCGGAACTCCCACCCGGCATCAACCCGTTAGCGATCTTCGACGCGCGAGAACTCTGGACATGACCCGCGACCGACCAAGATCCGGCCGCGTCTGGCAACTCGAACGCGACGCCGTCCGCGCCCGCGCCGCCCTCGGCGAACCGTGCGGGATCTGCGGCCAACCCATCGACGTCACCCTCAAGTACCCCGACCCTCGGTCATGCACCCTCGACCACATCGTCGAGGTCTGCCTCGGCGGATCCGAACACGACCCGGCCAATCACCAACCCGCGTGTCTCGACTGCAACCGGCGCAAGTCGGGCCGGTTCGGGCAACTGAGCCTCGGCATGTACGGGAGCGGTATCGAGCCCTTCGATCCCCTAACGAAGCCCGAACCCGTCCGGAGTCCTGCACCCGAATGGTGACCGAGAAATCGCATCCATAGCGCGGTGGATACTGTTCTGTTTTCGGACGCGATATCAGCGCGCTACTCGGGTCGCGTCTACCTCGACGTTCGCTGCTGGTGTAGGCGGTCCACTCGCGGCCGTCGTACCAGCGCCATTGGGCCTTACCCCACGGGTCGGCGCCCAATGCGGCGGCAACGGCATGAACGCCGCCGCCAGGATCCCGATGATCCCCAGGAACAGGCCGGCAAAGAAATAGGCCGTGTCGTTCAAGCCGCGCCGATACGCGATGTTCGCGGCGATCGCCGCGCTCGCCAGCGCCATGAACCCCCAAACCACGATGATCGTGCTGTAGTCACTCACTGGGGTTCGCCTTTCCGACACCTCAACCGTTTGCCTGCCAGCGGGCGGCCGCACGGTGCCTTACGTCCTGAGTCCGGAGGACTAATGGACCGGACTTTGCGCTACATCGTCACCGGTGAGGACCGGGGTAGACGTTCTCCCAAGCTCGGCAGCCCCTTGCCACAAGGCCGAAATCTCCCTCGCAAAAAAAGATCTTGGTTGGGGCAGTCATCGAGTTGATCTTGATATCCCCTTCGACCCCGCCGGGTCAAGAATCCTCAGTATTAGAGCCGGATTTCGCGCCGGTTCGGCTTGGTAGTGCTGGAGGTTCTCGATCGGCGTGTCGATCGGGTTACGCCTGTTGCGGGGATTGCCGTACACCTCGACGGCGCGCTGAGGGGCCATGTCATGAAGCTCATATTGACGCGCGAGGTCGCGGGTCTTGGCCTCGCCGGCGACATTGTCGAGGTCGCCGACGGCTAGGGCCGAAACTTCCTCGTACCCCGTGGCTCCGCCATCCTGTGGAGCAAGGGCGCCGAGAAGCAGATCACTCAGATCAAGGGGGCTCGCGACGCCGGCGAGATCCGGGTCGGTCACGCCTTTCGGTTCGATCCCTCGGCAGACGTCGCCGTGGCCGTCAAGGACACCCGGGAATGTGACATGGCGGCCGGTCACCGTGTCCGAAATCGAGCGCGGCCTGCGGAACATGAGCGTGACCGAGCTTGTCGACCTCGTCGTCGTCCTCGGCGCCACTATCGAGCAACTACTCGACCCGCGCGGGCCGGTCAGTCGCACCGGCCCCAAGATGCTGCTCGCCGCGCACCCCGACTACGCCGATCTGACGGCACAGTTCGCCGTCGCGCCGGAGCACGTCACCGCGCTGGTGTGCGCCCACAAGTACTACATCGAGCCGGACTGGCACGACGCCCTGCTCCTCTCGATCAAGTACGTCCACGCCAGACCGGAGGGCGAGGCGTCGTGAGAGGCAGTGTCGTCAAACGCGGCGCGAGCTACTCGGTCGTCGTCGAGATAGACCGTGATCCGCAAACCGGCAAGCGCCGGCAGAAATGGCATTCCGGGTATCGCACCAACGGGACGCCGAGCGGGCGCTCGCCGAAATGGTCGACGCCGTCAACCGCGGCGCGTACGTGCCGAAAACACGGCCGACAGTGCGGCAGTTCGCCGCGGAGTGGCTCGCGGCGATCGAGCCGACCGTCCGACCAGCAACACATTTCAACTACGCCCGGAATCTTCGGCTACACGTCGAGCGGTACATCGGGTCGGCGCCGCTCGTGTCGGTCGACGCGCGTACTCAACAACCTTTATGCACAGCTACTCGCGGCCGGGCGGAAGGACCAGAAGGGCGGAGGACTGTCGCCGAGGTCGGTGCATCACGTTCACGCGGTCGTACACAGGATGCTGCGGGACGCGGTCAAGTGGGTCGACTGGTCCGCAACCCGGCCGACGCCGCCGACCCGCCGCGGCAGGCGAGCACGCACGCCGAAATGACCACGTGGAACGCGGCGGAGACGGCGAGGTTTCTCACCGGCAGGCAAGGCAATCGGCTCGGCGCCGCGTTCCTGATGCTGGCAACGACCGGCGCGCGACGCGGCGAGGTGCTCGGGTTGCGGTGGGTCGAGGTGGATCTCGACGCCCGCCGGGCCGCGATCCGGCAGACCGTGATCACGTCTGCGACCAACCGGCGATAGGGGAACCGAAGACGGCACGCGGCCGCCGCACGATCGACCTCGACGCCGCCACCGTCGCCGCGTTGAAGGAGCACCGCAAGCGGCAGGCGCAAGAGCGGTTATTGATGGGCGCCGGGTGGCGGGATCACGGGTTGGTGTTCTGCCGCATAGATGGGCCTGTTGCACCCGGAGCGGTTCTCCACGACGTTCAGGCGCAAGGTCCGCCAGTTGGGGTTGCGGCCGATCCGGTTGCACGATTTGCGGCACGGTTGGGCGACACTGGGCTCCGCCGGAGTCCACCCGAAGGTCGTTCAGGAACGGCTAGGCCACGCGAACATTTCGATCACGTTGGATACCTATAGCCACGTGACGGCGAGCCTTCACACCGAGGCGGCGGA
Source organism: uncultured Actinomycetota bacterium (assembly GCA_963748415.1). Taxonomy (GTDB): domain Bacteria; phylum Actinomycetota; class Actinomycetes; order Mycobacteriales; family Jatrophihabitantaceae; genus CAVVJA01. The sequence continues at coordinate 94,207 of CAVVJA010000012.1, forward strand.
GCAGGTCGCGGCGATGATTTTCGGGTCCGGTGAGACCGTTGGTTAGCAAACCGTTAGCAACCGGCCGCGGGCCACCGCTCGAGGCCAGTATTTCCGGGACCTGTAGCGCCGTGGAGCGGGAAATTCGAAATGCCTCGCCATTGCAGGGATGCGATCAGACTCACGGCAACGTCGCGGGACACCAGCCGATCATTGTCGAGCCACCACCGGGCGGCCACCTGCGCGGCCCCGGTCAACGCCACCGCCAGGAGTTCCGCCTGCGGCCGGGACAGCCCGGTGTCCGCGGAGACTGTGTCGGAAACGGCGCGCATGATCGCCCGATCGGCACGTTCGACTCGCTCGCGCACCGCGGGCTCGTTGCCGAGATCGGTCTCGAATATGAGGCGGAAGGCGCCTGGGCCACTGCCAGTCGTCCCATCGACGAAGTCGAAGTAGGCGGCGAGAACTCCGTGCACCCGCTCCTGGTTGTCATCAGTGGCGGCCAGCGCATTCTTAATCGTTAGGACCAGTGCGTCGGTGTGAGCATCAATCAGCGCCAGGTACAGCTCGAGCTTTCCGGGGAAGTGCTGATACAACACGGGTTTCGACACGCCGGCCCGTTCGGCGATGTCGTCCATCGCGGCGCCGTGGTAGCCCTGGGCGACGAAGACCTCTTGGGCGGCTGCGAGCAACTGTCTACGCCGCGCGACGCGCGGCAGCCGGCCTCCGCGGCCGGCTTCGACAGCTGTCGTCATCCCGACGGTCCTCCACTGGTCGTGCCACTTCCTTCGTCTGAAGCCTACTCATCGGTAACGTCGCGCTTCGGGAGCACGCTACGGGCGGTGTCGTCGAGGGTCGGTGCGAACAGATCGCCATCGTCCTCGACACGAAGTAGCACGTCGCCGGCCGTGAAGGACAACGGGGGTCCAGCCTCGACTTCCGCCCAACTGAGCGGTGTCGACACTGTCGGGCGTTCGCGCGCTCGCAGCGAGTACGGCGATACTGTCGTCTTGGCCGGATGGTTCTGGCTCCAATCGACAAACACCTTGCGGGCGCGGAGGTTCTTCGCCATCCGAGAGACGACAAGCGTTTGGTGCGCGTGCTCCAACGTGCGGGCCACGGCCTGTGCATAGGCAGATGTCCGTTCGGGGTCGCGGACCGACACCGCGGCGCTCACTTGCATGCCCTTGTTGCCCGAGGTCTTCGCGACTGGATCCAGGCCGTCGGACGTGAGAATGTCTCGGAGCAACAGGGCAACCTCGCAGCATTGGGTGATGTCCGCCGGCGGTCCCGGGTCGAGGTCGAACACGACGATGTCCGTGCGCGGCGCCTTCCCCCGCTTGGGCAGGCGCCACTGCGGAACGTGTAGTTCGATCGCGGCTAAGTTGGCCAACCACACCAGAGTGGCTAACTCCTCGACGACGATGAAGTCGATGCGCTCGCGGTCCATGGTCGAACCAGGCACCGGAAGCGATTCGGTGCGCACCCAGTCCGGGGTGCCACGTGCGGCGTTCTTCTCGAAGAAGAAAGGCTTGTCCACCCCATTGGGATAACGTTTGATCGTCAACGGGCGGTCGGCGAGATGCGGCAAAATCACGGGCGCGATCCTGGTGTAGTAATCGATGAGCTCGCCCTTGGTGAAGCCGGTCACGGGGTAGAGTACCTTGTCGAGATTCGACAGGGATAACTGGCGATTCTCGATTCTTACCGAAATCCGCTCAGCCATCGCGGTGCACCTCCGTTGGTCGTTTGTCCGGTCGTAGACCGGCGAACACGGGCTGCCGCAACCGGCCGTCGGCCGCCCACTCGGTATAGCTGACCGCAACGACGACGGTCGGCTCAACCCAGGTGACGATCCGCCCTGGCGACGCCTCGGGCAGCGTCGCGAGCCGGCAGCTGGGGGCACGGACCAGCGTGTTGCTGAGCTGGCTGGCGGTTCGTTGGGTCAGGCCGCTGCCGACCTTGCCGGCGAATGCCAGCTCGGTACCGTCGTAGTAGCCAACAAGCAGCGAGCTGAGCGTGTCGGGGCGGTCGCGATCGGCCTCCCAGCCGACGACGACGAACTCGTCGCGGTGCAGGAAACGGATCTTCAGCCAGTCGGATCCGCGAGTCCCGGCGCGGTACTTGCTCGCGTCGCGCTTGGCCACCACTCCTTCCAGACCGTGCTCCCTTGCAGCCGCTTCGGTGGCGGGACCGTCATCGAACAGCGGGCTCAGCGTCCAGTTCGGGTGGTCGTCCACCATCCGCTCGAGCGTCGCCCGCCGTTCCGACAACGGGCGCTCGGCGAGGTTGACGCCGTAGAGCCGTAGCAGGTCGAAGGCGATGAAGGTGACCGGGGTCGTCGCCGCCAGCCGGCTCGCCTGAGCTCGGACCCGGACATGCATGCGGGTCTGCAAGAGGCCGAACGATGGTCGGCCGTTATCGAAGGCGACGATCTCGCCGTCAACGAGGGCATCGTCGATCCCAGCCCCAAGGGTGGCCAGCTCCGGATAAGCGATCGTGACCTCGTTGCCCCGGCGGCTGCGGATGCGCACGACACCTGCATTGACCTCGATGAGCGCCCGAACGCCGTCCCACTTGAACTCGTAGCGCCATCCTGATCCGCTCGGCAAGGCCTCGACCGGCGTCGCGAGCATGGGTTCCACAGGGCCAATCCTGCCCTGTTCGCACCTAATGAGCGGCAAATTGCGCCGAAACAGGCGATGATGAGGGTCCGTGGCCGCGTTGACAGGACGGTGAGGCAATGCGAGCGATCTGGAAGGGCGCGGTTTCCTTCGGCCTGGTGAGCATCGGGGTCAAGATGTACAGCGCCACCGAGGAGCGTGACATCAGCTTCCATCAGGTTCGGCGCAGTGACGGGTCTCGCATTCGGTACCGGCGGGTAGCCGAGGCCGATGGTGAGGAAGTCGCCTACAGCGATATCGCAAAAGGCTATTCGCTGCCCAGCGGGGACACGATCGTCCTCACGGACGAGGATCTCGCCGACCTCCCGTTGCCCTCCACGCGGGTCGTCGACGTCTTGCAATTCGTACCGGCAGAACAGGTGGATCCGATCTACTTCGCGCGAAGCTACTACCTGGAACCGGAAAACCAGGCGGTGAAGCCCTATCTGCTGTTGCGCGAGGCGCTCGACGAAAGCGGCATGTACGGATTGGTCAAGGTGGCAATCCGAAACCGGGAGCAGCTAGCGACGCTGCGGGTGCGCGACGGTGTGATCGTGCTGGAGACGATGATCTGGCCGGACGAGGTGCGGGAAGCCGCGTTTGCCTTCCTGGACGAGAATGTCGACCTGCGACCGCAAGAGCGCGCGATGGCGGAGTCCCTTGTCGCGAGCATGGCGGGCGATTTCGATCCCGACGCTTACAGCGACGACTACCGGGAAGCACTGCAGCAAGTGATCGAAGCCAAGATCGAAGGGCGTGAGGTGATCGAGACACCTCAGGCCGAGCCCGCGGCCGGAAATGTCGTCGATCTTATGGCGGCGCTGCGCGCCTCGGTCGAGGCCGCGAAGCGCGGTCGCGGCGAGACCGCGACAACGCCGGCCAAGACGGAGCCCGCGAAGACCACTACGGCCAAAACATCGGCCAAGACCGCACCCGCGAAGAAGGCGTCGGCCAAAAAGGCGCCGGCAGGCAAGACTGCGGCCAAGAAGGCACCAGCCAAGAAGGCACCAGCCAAGGCGACCACGGCGAAGTCAGGCACGTCAACTCGCAAGGCGACGGCTCGGCGCCGCTCGGCGTAGAGCCTGAGTGACGAATGGGCCGGCAGTTCCTATTGACGCAGGCTCTTGACCGGGGCCGATTCCACTTCCGTTCGCCGGGTCTGGGTGACCGCTGGATCACCGGTGATCTGCGATGCCGGTGTCGGGCTCAGTGCTACTGCGGGAGTCGCCGTAGAGTCGGCTGTCATGCTCGGTCCGAACGGTGCGTCGAGAGTTCGCCTCACCGAGGCACAGGTGCGGACCGCCCGGTTGGCCGATACCCCATTGACAGCCCAGGATCGGATCCTTCCGCCGTGGCCCGGCGCGTCGGTTTCGGTGGGCCGATACGAGCTGTTCGTACGGGCCACTCCGGGCGGCCCTGATGCCGAGCCCGCCCTCTATGTCCACGGCCTGGGAGGGTCGTCGACGAACTGGACCGATCTGGCCGCGTTGCTATCGCCACGGCTCGCCGGTGTGGCACTGGACTTACCCGGCTTCGGCCGGTCGTTCCCACCACCGGACGACGACTATTCACTGCGCTCCCACGTTCGGGCCGTGACCGAGTACTTGGAGCATCTCGGGCGCGGCGCAGTACACCTGTTTGGCAACTCGATGGGTGGCGCCATCGCCATCGTCGTCGCTGCAAGCCGGCCGGACCTGGTGCGGACCCTGACGCTCGTTTCCCCCGCGGTGCCGGATCTTCGGCCGCGGATGCGGCGCCAGGACCCGGTGTTGTCGCTCATGATGCTTCCCGGCCTGGGCCCCGCAGTCCTCCGGCGGCTCGAGCAGGCGAGCCCCGAGATCCGAGTGCGCCGGATGCTTCGGCTATGTCTTGCCGACCCCACGTCCGTGCCGCCCGAACGCCTGGCTGAAGCGGTAGCCGAGACCCGTTACCGCGCTCGGTTGGGGTGGGCGAGCGACGCGCTCGTACGGTCCTTGCGAGGACTCGTGGCGTCCTATCTCGCGCCGGGTGCCAGCCGCATGTGGGCGCGTATGGGCGCGATCAAGGCGCCGACGCTCGTGATCTGGGGTGATCGCGATCGGTTGGTGAACGTCAGTCGCGCCGCACGCACGGCGACGGTCATTCCGGGCGCGCGGCTGCTGGTGATCCGCGATGTGGGACACGTCGCCCAGATGGAACAGCCGCGGACGGTCGCTCGTGCGGTGCTAGCCCTTCTCGACGACGCACCTGACGCGCTCGGTACCCGGCCGTAACATGGGGGCGCGCCCGCGGACGCGATAACGCCAGGCTCGACCGGTTGTGGGAGGCTTTGTCGGTGCCGGAATCGACCCGATCACGCCTGGCGACCATGCCACGCGACGATCGGCCGGACGTAGCCGGTGCCGGTCGTCCTATCCGGAATCCCCCCAGCTCCTACAATGCCGGCCCGCCCCGCCGCCGCTCGCCGGGTCGCCTGCGCGCTTTCGTGCGCGACTACGGGTGGCGCGTCTACGCGCTACCGCTGCTGGTTGTCATCACGATCGTCGCCCTCATGAGGATGAATGAGCCGGGCGGCCCGCCTCACCCCGCTTCGGCTGCGTCATCTGCGGGCGCCGGGCAAACAGTCGCGGCAAAACCGCCGGCGGCACCGACCGACACCCCGCTCATGCCGGACAAGGCTGGCTCGGCCGGGCAACACGAGGTGCTTGCCTCCGACGCCCTACCTCCGGGTGCGCCTTTCGCCAAGCAGGGCAAGGGCACCTTCCATGTGGTTCCTGGCACGGGTCCGGTCGTCGGTCATGGCACCCTGCACCGCTACACGATCGACATCGAGGACGGCGTGACCGGTGTGAGTCCGGCCACCTTCGCGGCGACCGTGCAGGGCGCGTTGAACAACCCGCATGGCTGGACCAGAAACGGCAGCAGGGTGGCACTACAGCGTGTCGACGGCGGTCCAGCGGACTTTCACATCACGCTGACCTCGGCCATGACCGTGCGGGCCCTGTGCGGGTACGAGCTGAAGATCGAAACATCCTGCTACGCGCCGACCCATGACCAGCGAGTCGTGCTGAACGTCGCCCGCTGGATTCGCGGTGATATGGCCTATCTCGGCGATATCGCCGTTTACCACCTGTACATGGTCAACCACGAGTCCGGGCATGCCCTTGGACACAGTCACGCTCACGCCTGCCTCAAGAACGGGCTCGCGCCGGTGATGATGCAGCAGACCATCAGCCTCCAAGCGGCGAACGGTAAGACCTGTCAGGCCAACCCGTGGCCCTACCCGCCGGGCGCCTCGGATGCCCCTGGCGTCGAGCAAGCCGGCACCTGATCGACAGCACGCTGCGGTCGCCAAACCCGGAATGACGCTGGGATGATCGGGGTTATTCAAAGGTTAAATACCCGCCGAAAGGAACCACCCGTCGTGTCGCTGCCAGCGCTCGTGGAGCCGGCCGAGTCCCTCTCCGTGGACGAAGTTCGCCGATACAGCCGTCACTTGATCATTCCAGACGTTGCTATGGCCGGGCAGAAGCGGCTCAAGAACGCAAAAGTGCTGTGCGTCGGCGCCGGCGGGCTCGGGTCGCCCGCGCTTATGTACCTGGCCGCGGCCGGCGTGGGCACTCTGGGCATCGTCGAATTCGACGTGGTCGACGAATCGAACCTGCAGCGTCAGATCATCCACGGTCAAAGTGACATTGGCCGATCGAAAGCTGAGTCGGCTCGGGATTCGGTGCGGGAGATCAACCCCTTCGTCACCGTGAATCTCCACGAAGAGCGGCTGGACTCCTCGAACGCGATGGACCTGTTTGCTCAGTACGACCTCATCGTGGACGGCACCGACAACTTCGCGACGCGGTACTTGGTCAACGACGCCTGCGTCCTGTTGCACAAGCCGTATGTGTGGGGGTCGATCTACCGCTTCGACGGCCAAGCGTCGGTGTTCTGGGCCGATCAAGGCCCGTGCTACCGATGCCTGTACCCCGAGCCGCCGCCACCCGGCATGGTGCCGTCGTGCGCTGAGGGTGGTGTCCTCGGTGTGCTGTGCGCGTCGATCGGTTCCATTCAGGTCAACGAAGCAATCAAGCTGATCACCGGAATCGGCCGGCCGCTCGTCGGCTCGCTCATGGTGTATGACGCGCTGGAGACCGAGTACCGCAAGATCACCGTGCGCAAGGATCCGAACTGTGCGGTATGCGGGGAGCACCCGACGGTGACGGAACTCATCGACTACGAGGAATTCTGCGGCGTCGTGAGCCAGGAGGCGCAGCAGGCCGCCATAGGATCCACCATCACCGCGTCGGAGCTGAGGGACCTCATCGACGCCGACAAGCCGATCTTCCTCGTGGATGTTCGCGAGCCGGCCGAGTGGGAGATCGTGCGGATTCCGGGCGCGACGCTCGTCCCCAAGGACGAGATCCTGCGTGGCGACGCACTCGCCATGCTGCCGCAGGACAAGCAGATCGTCATGTATTGCAAGACTGGCGTGCGCTCGGCCGAGACGTTGGCAGCGGTGAAGGCGGCCGGCTTCCGAGATGCGGTGCACGTGCAGGGCGGTGTCACCGCCTGGGTGAATCAGATCGATCCCAGCCTGCCTTCGTACTGATAGGGGCTACCGGCGCAGCACTTCGGAGGGGTATGACTGCGAAATGGCTGATCCTGGTCGCGTTGATGTTGCAAGGCCTGGCGTGAGTTCGGCGACCGGCTCGATCGTGTCGGGAACGATCAGTGGAACGGGTCAACGCCCTGCACGGAGTGGAGCGTGGCGACACTCGCCGATCATGTGATTGACGAGAGCCTCTGGGTGGCACCGTTGCTGGGTGGTCATGGGCTCGAGGCGGCGAACGAGATCGTCGAAGGCGCCAAGACGAGCGCCGGCGGCGATCGGGTCTCCCTGTGGAGGACCGCCTCCACGAACGCCGCCACGGCCTGGACGGAGCCGGGGGCGATGGACCGCATGGTCGCGCTGTCCCGGGGCCCGACTCCGGTGCCTGCGTACCTCGACGAGATGTTGATCGATGTCACCGTGCACTCATGGGATCTCGGCACAGCAATCGGCGTACTGGATCCGCTTCCCGAAGATCAGGTGGTCTACGTCCTCGGGATCGTGAAGGGGTTCGGTGACCTCGCCGCGACCGGCGCGTTCGGCCCGGCGGTACCGGTCGACGACGGTGCGAGTTCCGAGGCCGAGCTCGTCGCGCTCACCGGACGGCAGCCGCGCTGAGCGACCCGGTACCACCGGATTCGCTCGCCCAGCGCATCCTGTGCTGCGTCGAGTCGATCCCGGCCGGTCGAGTCATGACCTACGGCGATGTCGCCGAATACGTCGGGACTCGTGCGCCGCGGCAGGTGGGTCGGGTGCTCTCGTTGGACGGCGGAACGGTGCCTTGGCACCGGGTCGTCCGCGCGGACGGTCGCTGCGCCGATCGCCTGTATGCCGAACAGCGCCAGCGGCTGCTCAGCGAGGGCGTGCGTTTCGTCGGCGACCGAATCGACCTTGCGCGCTACCGATGGGACGGGCGGTAACCCGTACCGAGCCCCGTTCTTGATCATTCCGCAGGCGGTGCGAAAACTGTCGTGGCGACATGCTGGGATGTCGGCGTGGACGTCCCCCGCTACCGGCTGGTCCGGTCGCCGCCTGCGCTGCCGCGGCGGTCACCCGAGCTGGACGCGGGCCAGCGTCTCGTTGTCGAGCACCGGGGCGGTCCGCTGCTCGCGCTCGCGGGACCGGGAACGGGCAAGACGACCACGCTCGTCGAGGCAGCGGTCGCACGGGTTCGAGCCGGCATACCCGTCGAGCAGTTGCTGATGTTGACGTTCAGCCGGCGGGCTGCGGCCGAGCTGCGAGCCCGGGTCACCGCGCGGCTCGGTGGCACCGTCCGGGAGCCGATCGCTCGCACGTTGCATTCCTACGCCTTCGGAATACTCCGGATGGCCGCAGTGGATGGGGGGCACCCCCGCCACGGTTGCTGTCCGGCCCCGAGCAGGATCTCGTGCTGCGCGAGCTGATCGACGGTGACCTGGAACGCGGCAGCCACTCCTGGCCGGTGGAGCTGCGGCCAGCGTTGCGGACCCGCGGCTTCGCCGCGGAGTTGCGTGATCTCCTGCTCCGCGCGGTCGAGCGGGGGCTGACCGGACCGCAACTGGCCGAACTCGGTCGTCGGCAGCGTCGTCCGGACTGGGTCGCCGCCGGATCGTTCCTGCAGCAGTACCTGGACGTGACCGCGCTCGCTCGTCCCGGGGCGTGGGATCCAGCCGAGCTCATTCAGGCGGCTGTCGATGTCTTGCGTACGGATCCGACGTTGCTGTCGCACGAGCGTCGCCGCCGTCGCCGGATCTTCGTCGACGAATACCAGGACACGGATCCCGCGCAGACCGACCTGCTTGGTCTGGTTGCGGAGGGTGCGGACGAAATCGTCGTCGTCGGCGATCCGGACCAGTCCATCTATGCCTTCCGCGGCGCGGACGCGTCCGCACTGCGCGAGATGCCGGCCCGATTCGGCGGTGAGCGTGACGTGCCCGTGGTGATGCTCCCGACATCCCGCCGCTCCGGATCAGCCCTGCTGGCCGCCACCCGCCGTATCGCGGCCCGGCTTCCAGGCCCGGCCCGACAGCGGGAGATTTCCGCCGCGCCGCGGAGTTACCACCCGGCGCAGTGTTGGTCGCCGTGCTCCGTACGGCCGCCGAGGAGGCCGCCTATGTGGCCGAGGCGCTGCGGCGCGCGCACCTCGAGGATGGCCTGGCATGGTCGCGGATGGCCGTGCTGGTCCGCTCCACCCGAAAACGACCCTGGCCGTGCTCCGCCGGGCGATGATCGCCGCCGGGGTGCCGGTGGGCGGTGGCCAGCCCCGATGTACCCCTTGCTGAGCAGCCAGCCGTCGCGCACCTGCTGACCGCTTTCCATGCCGTACTGCACCCGGACGACCTGCACGATGATCTCCGCGGAGGCTCTGCTACTCGGCCCGATCGGTGGTGCGGACGCCCTGCAGCTGCGGCGGCTGCGACACGAGCTGCACCGGCTGGCGCGCGCCGGCCAGCAGCCGAACGACGACGTGGTCGCCGGCGCTATATGGGATCTGTCGGGGCGCGACCGTCCTGGCCGAGCACGTCCGCAGGCCGGTTCAAGCGGTTGGCGAGAGTGCTGGCGGCGGGCCGCGTCGCGATGGAAGCCGGAGGCAGCGCCGAGGGGGTGCTCTGGGCGCTCTGGGACGCGAGCGGGTTGGCGCGGCGTTGGGATGCGGACAAGTCGCGGGTGGGTGGTTCGACGGGCGCGGCCGCTGACCGAGACCTGGATGCCGTGGTGGACCTGTTCGACTGCCGCGGCGAGGTTCACGGATCGGCTGCCCGCCGCGTCGACCGCGGGACTTCTACGAACACCTGATGGCGCAGCAGGTTCCCGGCGAGTGGTCCAGCCCAACGAGTGGCGGTTCTGAGGCGGTGCGTGTACTGACCGCGCATTCCAGCAAGGGCCTGGAATGGGATTTGGTGTGTGTCGCCGGAGTGCAGGAGGGCAGCTGGCCGGACCTGCGCCGCCGGGGCTCGTTGCTCGGTTCGGATGTGCTCGTGGATGTCCTCGCCGGCCGGGACGCGGCCGGCGTGTCCACCCTCGCCCCCCAACTGGCCGAGGAACGGCGACTGTTCTACGTAGCGGTCACTCGGGCGCGCCGCCGCCTGTTGGTGACCGCCGTGTCGGGGGGAGGAGGAGCAGCCCTCACGATTCCTCGACGAGCTGGATCCGCTGGACGGGCCGCGTCCGCTCGCCACCTCGGGTACGGGGGCATGCATCTTCCCGGCCTCGTCGCTGAGTTACGCGCGGCCGTGTGTGACCACACGCTCGAGGCGGCGGAGCGCGCGGACGCCGCAGCGGAGTTGGCACGATTGGCCGCAGCCGGTGTGTCGGGTGCGCACCCAGACGACTGGTGGGGGCTGGCCGCCCTGTCGGACGACGGGCCGGTCGCTGACCCGGCCGCTCCGGTTTCGATCAGCCCGTCACGTATCGAGTCCTTCCTGCGGTGCGAGTTGCGGGCCGCTGCTCGAGCAGCTTGGTGCCCGCGAGGGTGACCAGATCCGGGAGACATTAGGGACATTGATCCACGAGGTCTCGGCGGCCGCGACCGACGACGCCGACCTTGCCGAGGCTCGAGGTCTTGCTTGACGCCCGCTGGTCCCGGCTGGATTTCGGTGCGCGATGGCTCGCTGAGCATCAGCGCCTGCGGGCGAGAACGATGCTGGCGAAGCTTGTCGCCTGGCTGCGCGACACCCGAGCGAATCTCAGCGTGATCGCGGTGGAACGGGACTTCGACGTCGTGGTCGGTGACGCGCGGCTGCGTGGCCGGGTGGACCGGCTGGAACGGGATCGAGCCGGCCGGCCCGTCGTCGTCGACCTGAAGACCGGAAAGTCCAAGCCGACCGCCGAGGAACTCGCTGTCCATCCGCAACTTGGTGCCTATCAGCTCGCGGTTTCGCATCGTGGCTTCGCGGGCGTGGCCACTGGCGAGGAGACAGGCGGTGCTCGGCTGGTACAGCTCGGCCGCGACGTCAAGAACTACGAGGACCAGCAGCAACCGCCACTGGGGGAGCAGGACGATCCGCTGTGGATCGACCGGCAGGTCGCAGACGTCGCCCCACGCCATGCGTGGGGGGCGGTTCCGCGCGATAGAGAACTCTTACTGCGGCAAGTGCGACGTGAAGACGAGCTGTCCGTTGATGGACGAAGGCCGACCGGTGACTCGATGACCATCTCGGCTCGCTCAGTTGGGCTCTTAAGCTGTTCGGTTCGCCGGCTCCTAACCGATGAGCAGGCGGCGGTGATCCAGGCGCCGCTCGCGCCGTGCGTCGTCATCGCCGGGGCCGGGTCTGGCAAGACCGAGACCATGGCCGCGCGGGTCGTCTGGTTGATTGCCAACCGGATGGTGGCGCCGGACCAGGTGTTGGGGCTCACCTTCACGCGAAAGGCGGCGGCTGAGCTGGCCGGACGCGTACGCCACCGACTTGCCCAGTGGCGGGCGATCGTCGAGCAAACGGCCCACGATGACACCGGCTATCTGGCCCAGCTGCTGGCCGGCGGAACCGACGGTGTTGACGTACTCCGCGTACGCCGGGCGGCTGGTCGGCGAGCATGCGCTGCGGCTGGGCCGAGAGCCGAGTCCTCGGCTGCTGTCGCAAGCGGTGCGGTGGCAGCTATCGCGGATTCGGTCGTGCGCCGTTACGGTGGCGAGCTGCCCGTCGACATCGGGGCGCTGGGCGTCCGTGACCCAGACGTCTTGGGCCTCGCGGATCAACTGGCCGATCACCTCGTCACTCCCGACGACGTCGTGGGGTTCGCTTCCACGGCGGCTGGCTCGACTGGGACCGCTTGCCGACGGGATCCGCTCGGTCGGCCACGCCGAAGGCGACCGCCGGGTACGTCAAGGCTCAGCGCGATCGCGTGGCGCTCGTCCCGTTGGTGCGTGCGTTCGAGAGCGCCAAGCATGAGCTCGGCGGCGTTGACTACGGGGACCAGATGGCATTGGCGGCCGCGCTCGCGGAGGTACCTGACGTCGCCATCGCGGAGCGTTCGCGGTACTCGGCGGTGCTGCTCGACGAGTATCAGGACACCGGGGCACGCTCAGGTCACGCTGCTGGCGGGTCTGTTCGGTCGGGGGGCATCCGGTCACGGCGGTCGGCGATCCGCACCAGTCGATCTACGGTTGGCGGGGAGCCACCGCCGGAAACATCGGCCGATTCGCGTCGATGTTCCCGCACGCCGATGGGTCGGTGGCGATCGAATACCCGCTCGCCACCAGCTGGCGCAACGACGAGCGAATCCTGGCCGCGGCAAACGTCATCGCACGCGGGGTCACGGCCACACAAGCGCGCTGGAGTCAGGCTGCGACCCGTCCCAGCGCCCACCCGGGCCGGATTCTCGACGACGATGACGCCGACAGTCGAGGACGAGGCGGCGTGGCTTGCCCGAGCGGCTGGGCGATGAGTGGAGCGGACGGCGGCCGATTGGTGGTCGAACAGCGGCCGTACTGGTTCGCCGACGAAGCCCAGATACCGCTCTTGCGCGAGGCGTTGCTAGATGCCGGGTTGCCGGTCGAGGTGGTCGGCCTGGGCGGGCTGCTCACGACTCCGGAGGTCGCTGACGTGGTGGCCACACTGCGCGTTCTGGCCGACCACCGATCCGGGCCGGCACTGGCCCGGTTGTTGACGGGCGCCCGCTGGCGAATCGGTGCGTCCGACCTGGCCGCGCTGTCCCGGCGCGCCCGCCGGCTGGCCCGAGGGCGAGCGGCCGTTGCCGCCGAGACCTCTCCCGCAGCGGGGTTCTCCGCCAGTCCGGCTGAGTTTTCCGCCAGCGACGCCGTGGATCAGGGCAGTCTGGTCGAGGCATTGGACGATCTCGGGCCGGCCACCGACTACTCGCCGGACGGACACCGCCGGTTGGCCGCGCTCTCGGCCGAGATGCGAGGCCTGCGTCAGCGGCTTGGTGGCCCGTTGCCGGAACTGGTCGCGGAGGTGGAGCACGTCACCGGAGTCGGCGTCGAGGTGGCGGCCCGCGCCGACCGGGCGCGGGTGGGACGAGCCCACCTCGACCGGTTCCTCGATGAGGCCGCTCGGTTCGCGGCAGACGCCGACGAGGCGACGCTAGGTGCATTCCTGGCCTTCGTGGACGCCGCTGAGGTCGAGGAGAACGGTCTGGAGGCCGGTGAGGCCGTGGTCGCCGCCGAGCGGATACAAGTGCTGACCGTGCACGGGGCGAAGGGATTGGAGTGGGATCTGGTCGCGGTGCCAGGGCTGGTGGAGACGGTGTTTCCGGCCGAGCCTCGGGCCGTTGACTGGACCCGAACGCGCCATTTGCTTCCAACGCCGCTGCGGGGCGACCGAGCTGACCTGCCGGCGCTTGACGTGACGGCCGCCGACCGGGCCCAGTTTGCCGATAACCTGGACCAGCACACCACGCTGGTACGGGAGCGACATCGCACCGAGGAACGGCGGCTCGCCTATGTCGCCGTTACGCGGGCCCGGTCGATGCTGCTCGCCTCCGGATACGCGTGGGATAGCGCCAAGGCGCCGCGTCGGCCCTCCGCATTCCTGGTCGAGATTCGCGATCTGGCTGAGGTCGACGAATGGTTCGTACCGCCGGACGGTGCGGTCAACCCGCGCCTGACCTCTGCGCGGGAGGCGGTATGGCCCGTTGACCCCCTCGGCGATCGGCGGGCGGACGTGGAAGCCGGTGCGGAGCTGGTTCGAGCAGCCATACGGAAGGGTCCGCGAACCTCCAAGGCGGCCGCCCGGCGGACGGAGATCCTGCCTGGGCTGGTGGCCGATCGGCAGGATCGGGCCGCCGGGTGGCGCCGTGACGTGGATCTGCTGCTCGCCGAGTACACAGCGATGTCGGCGACGGCGAGCATCGAGGTCGTGTTACCGGCCCAACTGTCCGTGTCACAGCTCGTCGCCCTCCGCCGCGACCCCGACGAGTTGGCTCGTCGGCTGCGCCGCCCGCTGCCGGCCAAGCCGGCCCCGCTCGCCCGTCGTGGTACGGCCTTCCACGCGTGGCTCGAGCGGCGATGGTCGGCCCAGGCGCTGCTTGACGTCGACGAGTTGCCCGGCGCAGCCGACGAGAGCGCCGACGATGCCGACTTCGCGGAGTTACGGCGCGCCTTCGAGGCGAGTCCGTGGGCGGAGCGGACGCCGTACGAGGTCGAGGTGCCGTTCGACATGACCATCGGACCGGTCATGGTGCGGGGGCGAATGGACGCGGTGTTTGCCGATGCCGACGGCGGCTGGACCGTGGTCGATTGGAAGACCGGCACCCGGCCCACAGGCGCCGACGCCGTCGCGGCGGCGGTGCAGCTCGCCGCCTACCGGCTCGCCTGGGCTCGTTTGCGGGGCATCGGGGACGCGCGCGTGGGTGAGGTGCGGGCCGCGTTCCACTACGTTCGTTCCGGCGAGACCATCGCCCCGGCGGACCTGCTCGACGCCGAGGGGATGCGGGAGTTGATCAGCGGCGAGGCAGCCGGTGCATCTGCTCGCCGACAGCCTGATCGGACGGGGTCCCAGCCTGTAGCGCCGTAACGACGCCCTCGGCGTCCGCATCCGAGCGATTCTGGCTGAGCTTCCATTGGCCTCGACACGCGTGATCGCGAGCTCCAGACCCACGATCGCCCGGAGCTGGCCGGAAATGTAAGACTCCGGAGCGTCATCCACCGACCACCGCGGTGTCTTGCCGGACTCGTGCTTTTCGGTCAGCCGCCGAACCAGCGCCGAAAGCCAGGCAACGTCGTCGTGCACGATCAGGTTGCCGTACACGTGCGCCGTGATGTAGTTCCAGGTGGGGACCACCCGGCCGTGCTCGGCGGTGCTCGCGTACCAGGTCGGGCTCACGTAGGCGTCCGGCCCGTGCACGATCACCAGCGCCTCTCCGATGGCCGGGCGACGCCACTGATCGTTGTTGCGCGCGACGTGACCGAGCAGCGCGCCGCGCTCGCCCCGGTCCGGGTCGTAGCTGAATGGCAACAGCGTCGCGAGCAGTCCGCTGTCGGTCGCCGTGATCAGATCAGCGGCGCCGTGCTGAGCGAGCAACTCGGCGACCGCGGCGTCGCCGGGCGCGGCGAAGTGGTCCGGGACGTACACCCGATCAGTATCCGGCCGCCGGGTGATACAACGCGATTCCCGTTCTCGGATCGAAAACGTGAGCCCGGGTGGCGTCGATTTCCAGCTGAACGCTGGCGCCCACCTGGGGTGATTCCCGGCCCGGGACGCGAGTGCGGACCCGCGCCTGCGCCCCCTCTGCGGTCCCGGGCTCACCTGGTCGAATGGCGGCCGGCACTGCGAGCTCGACGGTCACGACCGCGTACGGCCCGGTGTAGTCGACGGCCCGCACGATGCCCGGAAGCGCCACCCGGCCCGGGTCCGCCTCCCGGCCGGCCCCGATCACGTCTTCCTCGCGGAATCCAAGTAGGACATCGCGACCGACGCACGCGACCAGTTCAGCGGGGACCGGCCCCCACAGCGGCAGCGTGCGAGGTCCCACCTGGAAGCCCGCCTGCCCGCCGGACTCGACCAGCTTGGCCGGAAGTAGACCGACAGGGGTGCCCCCGATGAAATCGGCAACAAACACGTCGACCGGCCGCGCGTAAAGCTCGTGGGCCGTGCCGATCTGGGCGACGGAGCCCGGGCGCAGCACCGCGATCCGGTCAGCGATAGCTAGCGCTTCGGACTGGTCATGAGTGACGTAGATAGTCGTCACGCCCAGCCGGCGAACGGTGTCCGCGATCTGCCTACGCATTCTCATGCGTTCGACGGCGTCGTGGTGCGAGAGTGGCTCGTCGAGCAGGAACACTGACGGTTTCCGGACCAACGCCCGACCTATGGCGGCCTGTCCGTTTTCGCCGGCCGATAGGGTCGCCGGTTTGCGCCCGAGCAACCGGGTCAGCCGGAGTCCCCGTGCCTGCTCCTCGACGAGGTGCGTGACCTCGTCTTTCGGGGTGTGACGCACCGTGAGGCCGAAGCCCATATTGTCCGCGACTGTCAGGAACGGAAGCAGCCGGTTGTACTCGAACACCATCGCGACATCGCGCTGCTCCGCCGGCCGTCCGTTGACCCGCTGGCCGTCGATCAGCACCTCACCGGCGTCCACTCGCATCATTCCGGCAATGACTCGCAATAGTGTCGATTTCCCGCTTCCCGACGGGCCGACGACCACGAACAATTCGCCGGGATCGGCGAGGAGAGTGACGTCGTCGAGTACGGCTGGTCCGCTCTCATAGCGTGCGGTGACCCGCTCGAGTCCCGTTGGTCCCATGTGCTGCCCGTCCCGGTGAGTGCTGTCTGACTCCTATTCAACGTGTCGCCGCCGTGGCGTGTTCCACGGGAGCAGGCGATACGAGAGCGGCGGTCCCGCGTGCCCCGGGACCGCCGCCGGTTCGTGGTCTCTAAACCCGCGCCAGCTCTCGCTCGGGCCGGTCGTGCGGATCTGGGGACGGGCCGACATCGTCGGCTGGCTCCACGGACACCCGTGGGGTGATGCGGTCGAGCCATCGAGGAAACGCCCAGTTGGCGCGACCGAAAATGTGCATCAGCGACGGCACCAGAACGGTGCGCAGGATGAATGCGTCGATGAGCACCGCGCCGGCCAAGCCAACTCCGAACAATTTGACCGCACGGTTCGGGTCGAGCACGAAGCCGAGGAACACCGCGATCATGATCGCTGCGGCCGCGGTGATGATGCCACCGGTCGCGGCCTGGCCGACCTTGACCGCGCGCCGGTTGTCGTGAGTGTGCACCCACTCCTCGTGCATCCGGCTGACCAGGAACACCTGGTAGTCCATGGACAGGCCGAAGATGATCGCGAAGGCCATGACCGGGGCCCAGGCCTCGATCGGGCCGCCCTTGCCGATGCCGAGTGCCTCGGCCAACCAGCCCCACTGGAAGATCGCGACGACGATCCCGAACGAGGCACCCGCCGCCAGCAGGTTCATCGCTGCGGCGGTAAGCGGCACGAGGATGCTGCGGAACGCGATCAGCAGCAGCAGGAATGACAGCCCGACGACGGCGGCGATGAATAGGGGCAGCTTCGAGCTCAGCACGTCCGTGAAGTCCGTCTGGGTCGCGGTCATCCCGAACACGTAGACGTGATCGCCAGTTCCGTTGTAAAGCGGGGGCAGCACATCGTTGCGCAGCTCATTGACGAGCTGGGTGGTCTTCTCATCTTGCGGAGCGGTGAGCGACTTGAACGACACCAGCGACAGCTGCGGGCTTAACCCTTCCGTCGGAACGAAGATGCTGTGCGTGTCGACGTTCGGCACGCGAGCCAGCGCCGGGCCTACGGTCTGTGCCGTGGCCTGGGCCTGGGGACCATCGACGACAAGTGTCAGCGTCGAGTTGTAACCCGGTCCGAAACCCTCCGCGATCAGGTCGTAGCCCCTCCGGGTCGTGGTGCCGGCCGGGTCGTTGCCCTGATCGGCATGGCCGAGGCGCAGCGACAAGAACGGAATCGCCAGGGCCACGACGGTGACCGCGCCAGCCACACCGAGCGCGACCCGGCGCCTGGCCACAAGCAGCGACCAGCGGGCCCAGAATCCGACTGTCTCGACATCGACGAACTTGCCGGCCTGAACGGCTCGACGCTCCTTGCGGCGGAGCACCCGCAGGCCGAGGAAGCTAAGCAGCGCCGGCAGCAAGGTGAGCGATGCGAGCATGGTCAGGCTCACGGCGATCGCGGTACCGATGGCCATGCCGTAGAAGAAGCTCACGCCCAGCGCGGTAAGGCCGAGCATTGCGATGCACACGGTCGTTCCGGCGAATAACACGGCTCGCCCAGAGGTATTGATCGCGGCGACGATGGAATCCCGAACGCTCATCCCGCGGCGCAAGTTGCGCCGGTGCCGGGTAACGATGAACAGCGCGTAGTCCACGCCCACGCCGAGCACCATCAGTTCGGTAAGCGGGGGTGTGATGTTCGAGACGCTCATGGCGTGGCTGAGCATTCCGATGAGGCCGAGTCCGGCCGTGAGCGCGGCGGCCGCGCTGGCCAGTGGGAGTGCGGTGGCGCCCACCGTTCGGAAGACGATGGCCAGAATCACCAGCGCGGCGAAGAAGCCGACCAGAGCCGGCGGCACCCCACTGTCCTGCTGGTCGTGTCCCTGGAATGGGTCGCCGGTGAATTCAACCTGCAACGCGTCGCTGCGTAGCTTCGAGAGCTGGTCGTAGACGCCGTCGAAGAGCTTCTGGTCATAGTTGGCCGACTTCCAGGTGACGTCTGCGATCGCGATCGTCTTGTCCGCGGACAGCAGGGTTGGCTGTCCCGCTCCGGTGACGGCCCGCCCGTCCGCACACGTGACGGTCTGCCATGGGGTCGCCACGCCAACCACGCCGAAGTGCTCTGAGCACAAGGCGGCGAAAGCGCCGTAGGCCCCGGCCGGCTCCGCCGCCAATGCCCCCGACCTCGCATGCAGGACAACCTGGCCGGATGGCCCGTTCTGGTCGGCGTGGCCGGCCTTGTCCAGCAGGTGCACGACCTTGTCCGTTTCGGTGCCGGGCAGGCTGAACGTGTCTTTGTAGGCGGAGCCACCGAGGCCGCCAGTAATGATCTGGGTGAGTGCGACGAACGCAATCCAGCCGGCAATGACATACCAGCGCTTGTCGATCGCGAAGCGGGCAATCGTTTTCATGGGTCCGGCTCCGGTGCTCGCAGATTCGGTTTGGGATCCGCGTCAGCCTCTCCGGCCCCGAAGGGTTGACACCATTGGGCTTTCCCCTGAATTGACCCTGACAAATGCCTGGGTCGGGGCTAAGGGACTCCCGCGTATCAGCTGCGGCGACGACCGATCCGTCGCCCACGGCGCTCATCGGAATGCGGCGACCACGCGTGCTGCTCGCCCCACCTCGTCCGGGCCGGCGAGGTCGGGCAGCGCTAGGAACACCATGCGTACTCCGCGCGCGGCGAGATCCCGGTAGCGGGTGACATGGTCGGGGATCGTCGCGGCGTGATGGCGCTGCGCATAGTCGGCGGCCGACCGCCGCCCGCGCAGCCGTTCGACGAGCGCGGCCACCTGCTCGCGGTCCTGGCCCATAACGGGGATATCCAGCACAGTCACCTCGCGGTCGCCCATTGCCGCGACGGCCCGGCTCACCGAATCGAGATCCGACGGCACGTTGCAGGCGTCGGCGAGCCGCGCGGCGATTGACAGCACCCGCGCGCCTTTTCCACCGACGATGAGGGGGAGTGGACCAATCGGCCTTGGGTAGCAGGTCGTCTCCGGCAAGGACACCCCGGAACCGTGGTAGGCCTTGGTGCCGGCGTTCCAGAGCGCACGCATCGTCTCCAGCGTCGTCTCCAGCCGCTGCACCCGGTCGTCGGTGGCCGGGAACGGTATCCCGAATGCCGCGTGCTCGCGAGCCCACCAGCCGGTGCCGACGCCGCAGAAGGCTCGGCCCCCAGTCAGCACGTCGAGGGTCGCAGCGGTCTTGGCCAACCGTCCGGCGGAGTGCAGGCTCGCCGGGCTCACCAGCGTGCCGAGCCGCAGCGAGGTCGGGAGGCCGGCGAGCAGCCCGAGCGTGACCCAGGGCTCCGGAATCGGCTCCCAGGCTCGGCCGACTTGCGGGATTTGGATCAGGTGGTCCATCAGGGCCAGCCCATAGAAGCCTGCATCCGCCGCGGACTGCGCGATTGCGTTCAACCAGCCCGCGGGATCGTCGCCCCAGGGGAAACGGGCGATTTGCAGCACGAACCGCAACTCGGCGCCGGGCGCATGGACGGCCACGGGCGGGGGAGCCGCACTCGATGGCTGCGCCGTGGGGCCGACTACCCGGAGCACGAGATCCCATCCTTCGTCAGCGATTTCAGCCGGGATATCGGACATCCGCCGCAGCTGCGCGCTAAGCGCAGCCACCGGAACTGGACGATCCCGGGCCCGATTGCGGCGCCGACACTCTGCCGCGTCCGTCGTGAAGATGACGGCCACCGCCGGCAATCTGGCCCCGCGAGCGATGTTCAGGTATTCGCGGCGGCGCGCTCGATCGAGGCCCAGCGTGTCCACAACTGTCGTCAGGTGACGCCGCGCCCGCGCGGCGACGACGGTGTCCAGGAGCGCGAATGCGTCGTCGGTGGCCGAGAGGTCGCTTTCCCCGCTGCCGACGATCGCCCGCAACTCGTCGGATGAAACGACCTCGCGACGCGCGAAACGCGCGGTTGCCCAGGCCGACTTGCCGGCTCCCGAGGCGCCGACGAGGACGATCAGTGCGGGATCGGGCAGCGTGCGTGAGGTGAGGTCCACGGCATACGACTTCCCTCGCGCGACACTGGCGTCCGAAGACGTGGTCACCACCGCGTCGCCGCGATCATGGCCTACAACGAGACCTTAGCCACGGCCGACGTTCTGGTGTGCGCGCCGAGCCGGAAGCGATCAGGCACCGGCCGATCGCCGGTGAGCAGACCGGCCACCAGCTCCCCGATCAAGGGAGCGAACTTCGCGCCGTGTCCGGAACACGGCGAGCAGATGAGGATCGGCCCGACCCGATCGAGCAGGAAGTCCTCGCTGGGGGTTGAGGTGTACAGACATGTCGTCTCGCCCTGCGGGATTGGTTCCAGCCCCGGCAACCAGTCGGTCACGTAGCGCACGATCCGGTCGCGAGCGCCGGCGTCCACCACACCGTCCCGCGTCTCGGCGGTCGTCACATTGCCACGGGTATGTTCGGCGACCTTCCGGGCGTCTCCGCTTCCGCCGTCCCGACCACCGGGCAGGTGATAGACCTCCATCGCGTCCTGGTGGATGGCCGACGGCCAGGGCGTCGCTGCTTGGTCGCGCCGCGGGAAGTGGAACACCTGCTGCTGGGTAACGGTCAGCGGCGGGAGCCTGAGTGAGCCTCCGAGGAATGGCTCGACCCAGGCGCCGGCTGCCACTATCGCGCACCGTGCCTCGAACTCGCGGCCATCAGCGAGCCGCACCGCTGCGTACTCGTCGCGCGCCGCCTCGACTGCCGCGACGCGACTCCCGTGCTCGGTGGTCGCGCCGTCGCGCCGGGCCAGGTCGAGGAGCACGGCCACTGCCCGGTCGGCGTCCATCGTCCCGGCCTGGGGGTGATACACGACTGGTCCGGTGAAGTGCATGCCCGGCCACCGCGCCTCAGCGTCAGCCGCAGCCAGTACCTCGTGCCGGATCCCGGCCGCGGCGAGCAGACTCGCGACCAGCGCGGCGCGATTCGGCCCGTGGTCCACTCCGCCGACCATCCGAAGCAGGCGAACGTCAGCCCTAAGCTCGACCTCGCGCCACATCTCGAACGCCTCGCCGCTCAGCCGGGTGTACAGCGCATCGCTGTAGCCGCGCCGCACGATGCGAGCGCTGCCGTGCGAGCTGCCGCGCGTATGCCCTGACTCGAACTGTTCGTGCAGCGCGACCGACAGGCCTCGCCGCGCCGCCGCCCACGCCGCGGCCGCCCCCATGAGTCCGCCGCCGACGACAGCCACGTCGACTCGCTCGGCCATCCCTGCCTCCGTCTCTGACCATGCCGTCCCAGTCAAACACCTACCGCGATACCGTCCGAGCATGACGTTCGAGCGAGATTTCGTCGCTGGGCACCGGGCCGACCTGCTGGCGGATCTGGATCAGTGGCTGCGGATACCGAGCATCAGTGCACAACCGGAGCACCACGCTGACGTTTCCCGCAACGCCGGGTGGTTCGCCGCCGCGGTCGAGCGCACCGGCTTCTCGACAGTCGAGATCTGGCCGACCCGCGGGCTACCGGCCGTGTTCGCCGAGTGGCGAAGTGATGATCGCGGCGCGCCGACCGTCGTGATCTACGGGCACCACGACGTGCAGCCCGTCGACCCGATCGAACTGTGGCACTCTGACCCATTCGATCCGACGGTCGACGGCGACGTCCTTCGCGCGCGGGGGGCGTCCGATGACAAGGGCCAGTTGCTGTTCCATCTGCTGGGCGTGCGGGCCCATCTGGCCGCCGCCGGGCGCACGAGCCCAGCCGTGAACCTGAAGCTGTTTGTCGAGGGTGAAGAGGAGTCCGGGTCGCCGAACTTCGCGGATCTGCTCGCGGAGCACCGGGATCGGCTTGACTGCGATGTCGTCGTCATCACGGACACCGGCATGATCGCGCCTGACCGCCCTAGTGCGGTCACCGGCATGCGAGGCCTCATCGCGTGCACGGTGTTCTTTCATGGCCCGGATCTCGACCTGCACTCCGGCGTTTTCGGCGGGGCGGTGCCGAACCCGGCCGCGGCGATCGCACGACTGGTCAGCCGGTTGCACGACAAACACCACCGGGTGCAGGTTCCGGGGTTCTACGACGACGTTGTGCCCTTGACCGACGAGGAACGCGAGCTGTTCGGGCGGGTGCCGTTCGACTCCACGGACTTCCTGGCTGTTGCGCAATCCCGCGCACTCGTCGGCGAGGCGGGCTACAGCACGCTCGAACGCGTAGGTGCCCGGCCAACCGCCGAAGTGAACGGCCTGAGTGGCGGGTATCAGGGTGCCGGCAACAAGACGATCGTGCCGAGCGACGCCCAGGTGAAGCTGTCCTTCCGGCTCGTGGCCGCCCAAGACCCGGCCGCGATCCGCCAGTCGGTCGAGTCGTTCGTCGCCGCGCAGACGCCGGATGGCATTGTGTCCCGGGTCGAGTGGGAAGGCGAGGGTGTCGCCCCGTGCCTGGTGCCAATCGACACCCCGGCCTACCGGGTACTCACCGAGGCCATCAGTGCGGCGTTTGACGGTCTTCCCGTGCTGCCGACCCGAGAGGGCGGCAGCGGGCCAGAAGCTGCGATTGCGCAAAGTCTCGGGGTGCCGCTGGTATTTCTGGGGGTGGGCCTCCCCGATGACCAGATCCACGCTCCAAACGAAAAGGTGAACCTGTCGATGCTGTATCGCGGCGCAGAAGCCGCTGCCCTGCTCTGGGCTGGATACGCCCGTCTCGGCCGCGCCGGATTGGGTACTCCTCGGTGACGCATCGGTGGATAGTGGTCGCGGTCGGCTGCCTGGCGGCCCTGCTGGTGGCCTCCTGCTCGACCGAGGTTGGCGGCCGCGGCGTCCGCGCCGGCGCGTCCGGCCCGTCGCGCCTGCCCGACTTCCCTTCAGCGTCGCCATCCTCCGGTCCATCGGGCTCCACCCCAAGCGGGCCGAGCAGCGGGGCCACGGCGCAAGGCTGCCCGCAGGCCATCGACCCGAAGGCCGGCTTGAGCTACGCGTGCATCTCGCCCGACCTCAAGACGGACAACTCGGAGACCTGGACGCTCGAGCTATCCAAGGAGGTCGACGTCAACTGGTTCCTCGGTGAGGGCTCCGGCGTGCTGCCACCCGGCCAGAACGGAACGCTGCGTGAGCTGTCGGAGGCGATCTCGGCCAGCCTGGCCAAGACGGATTACGGCACCAATCCGACGTCCACCCAGGACTCGAGTGCGGATACCACAATCGACGGCCGTCCGGCCCATGTCGTGCAGACGACCATCACCCTCAACCCGACGTACGTGAAGACCAGCAAGCTGAAGGTCACGAAAGAACGGCTCTGGATCGCGGTGATCGACAGCGGCAACGGCCTCGACGCGGTCTGGTACGTCACGATCCCGGACATCGTGTCGAACCTGTGGGCGGATGTGCCGGCCGTCATCCGGAGCATCACGGTTAGCTGACGCGCCGACTGGGATCGGCACCCGTAAGGTGGATCGGTGCCTGCAGCCGTCTCCCGCCGCCGATCCGACGGTGCCTCATTACCCAGCCCTTCATTCGACCTGCACCATGTGACGTTGTCCAACGGCTTGCGGGTCGTCCTAGCGCCGGACCGATCGGCTCCCGTCGTGGGCATCGCCGTGCTCTACGACGTCGGCATCCGCTCCGAGCCGGAGGGCCGCACGGGCTTTGCCCATCTGTTCGAGCATCTGATGTTCCAGGGCTCGGCGAATCTCGAGAAGCTCGAACATTTCCGCTACGTGCAGTCGTCCGGTGGAATGTTCAACGGCAGCACCCACTTCGACTACACCAACTACTTCGAGGCGCTACCGTCCAATGCCCTGGAACGCGGCCTGTTCCTCGAGGCCGACCGCATGCTTTCCCCTCGTATCACTGAGGAGAATCTCGCCAATCAGATCGCGGTGGTGAAGGAGGAAATTCGCGTCAACGTTCTCAACCGGCCTTACGGGGGGTTCCCCTGGCTGGAGCTGCCGCCCGTGCTGTTCGACACTTTTCCCAACGCACACAACGGTTATGGCGGCTTCGTCGATCTCGAAAGCGCGACGGTCGACGACGCGACGGACTTCTTCTACCGCTATTACCCGCCCGCCAATGCCGTGCTCGCGGTCGCGGGCGACGTAGACGTCGACGAGACTGTCGCGCTCATCGAAAAGCATTTCGGGGGGATTCCCAAGCGACGAAGGCCAGCGCGGCCAAACTTCGGCGAGCCACCACTCGCGTCCGAACGCCGCGCCGTAACCACGGACGCGCACGCACCCATTCCCGCGGTCGCTATCGGCTATCGGGTGCCGGATCCGGTAGCCCAGCTGGACGCTCATCTTGCTGGCGTACTGCTCTCCGAGATCCTGACCGAAGGTGACGCCTCCCGGCTGCAGCGACGGTTGGTGCATCGGGATCGCCTGGTCACCGACGTGTCCGCGTACCTCGGTGAATTTGGGGATCCCTTCGACGAGCGAGACCCAACGGCGTTCACCATCACCGCGCATTATCCGAATCCCGAATCGTTGGGGCGGATACTCGCGGTCGTAGACGAGGAGCTGGCCCGCGTTGCAGCAGACGGCCTCGAACCGGGGGAGCTCGACCGGGTTCGCACCCGGACAGTCAGCGTCTTGTTCCGGGACCTGGACGCCGTGCTGTCGCGAGCTCTCGAGTTCGCCAAGTTTGAGTTGATCTTCGGTCGGGCCGAGCTGATCTCGGAGCTGCCTGACCGACTGACCGCCGTGACCGGGGCGGACGTGCAGGAGGCCGCGGCCGCGCTGAGTCCCGAGCGGCGCGCTGTCGTCGAGCTGATCGCCGGGGGAGCGCGATGAGTCCCGCGAAGAGCCGGGCGGCCGGGCCGAAGCCCGTTCCGCCGCTGACGAACCCGAGCCGACCGCGTAAGCCGACCAGCTCCGAACGGACCCTCGACAACGGGCTGCGGGTGGTCGTCGTGCGCAAGCGCGGTGTTCCCCTCGTCGAGATGCGGCTCCGGGTGCCCTTCCTGTCGGCCAAACCCAAGCATTCGGCCCGCGCCACCGTGCTGTCCGACACCGTCCTTTCCGGGACAGATCGCTACGACCGGGCCGGTCTGGCGGCGGCGGTACAGGCACTGGGCGGTGACTTGACCGCAGGTGTCGACGCCGATCGGTTGCTCCTGGCTGGCAATGCGATTGCCACGAATCTTGCGCCATTACTGGCGATTCTGGCCGACGTGCTCACAACTGCCCGCTATCCGGCCGACGAGGTCACGCGTGAGCGGGCGCGTCTGATTGAGCGGCTGACAATCGCGAGGTCGCGGGCCGGAGTCGTCGCCGCCGAGTCTCTCGCGCGCCGGATGTACGGCGAGCATCCTTACGCTCGGGAGCTCCCGCAGGTCGCCGACGTCTCAACGGTCACGCGCAATCAGGTGGTTGGGCTGCATGCTGAGCTGGTCCGGCCGGCCGGCGCCGTACTCGTGATCGTGGGCGATGTCTCGCCCGCGCGGGCTCTGGAGGTGGTGGCGGATTCACTCGCGAGCTGGGACGGAACGGGCCGAGCTGAGCGGGTGCCCGCCCTGCCATCGTTCGAGAATGGTCCGGTCGTCCTTGTTGATCGGCCGGGTTCGGTGCAATCCTCCTTGCGGCTGGGCGGTGTCGCGCTTGGACGTGATGCCGACGCATATCCGGCTCTGCAATTGGCGAATCTCGTTTTCGGTGGCTACTTCTCCTCGCGTTGGAACGAGAACATCCGTGAGGACAAGGGGTACACCTACGGCCCGCACAGCCGGATCGAACACAATATGCTCGGCTCGGCGCTGGTCCTCGACGCGGATGTCGCGACCGAGGTGACCGCGCCGGCCCTGCTGGAAACGGCGTATGAACTCGGCAAGATCTCGGCGTTGCCCGTGACCGACGGCGAGGTCGACTCGGTACGGCAATATGCGATCGGCACGCTTGCGCTCTCGACAGCCACTCAAGCCGGACTGGCGACGACGCTGACGAGTCTGCTCGGCAACGGATTGGGCCTGGACTGGATGATCGAGCATCCGCGACGGCTGGCGAAGGTCACAACCGCGGAAGTCAGCGCGGCGGCCGCCGAATTCTTTGCTCCGTCGCGGCTCGTGACGGTGGTGGTCGGCGATGCGGCCAGCATCGCGACGCCCCTGCAAGCGCTGACGAGGGTGGTGCCGGACGGGCAACCGTCTTGACGCAAGAACGCCCGGCTCTCGCGCGGATCACCTACGACCGGGCCTCCTATCGTCGCGGTGACGCGGAATGGCTGGCCGACGCCTGGCCGCGAGCTCGGTTGATCGTGGTCTCTCCGGACGGGCGGTCGCCGCTGATTCGCGGCACCGACGATCGCCTCGAATTGCGGCTCACCGACCCGGCCTCCGGCAACGCGGTCAACGCTCCGCGTCGGCTGCTCGGTGTCGTCGACAAGGTGCCGTACTTCTCCATCACGCTGCCGGCCCCGGATGATTCCGCCGATTGGGGCACGCTTCGGGAGGTCGCATCAGCCGCCGACGACCTGGATGCGGCCCTGCTGACCTCGGCAGTGGCGTTGCAGTTGTGGCACAGCCGGCATACGCATTGCCCGATATGCGGCACTCCCACCGTCGAGTCTCAGGCTGGGTGGATTCGGGTCTGCCCGAACGACGCCAGCGAGCACTTCCCCCGCACCGACCCGGCCGTGATCATGGTCGTGCACGACGGCGGTGACCGGTGCCTGTTGGGCCGGGGCCAGGCCTGGGGCGTGGGGCGGTTCTCCACGCTGGCCGGCTTCGTCGAGCCGGGCGAATCGCTGGAGGGTGCGGTGGCTCGCGAGGTGTGGGAAGAAGTGGCGGTCGGGGTGACCGATGTGCGCTACGTAGCGAGCCAGCCCTGGCCGTTCCCGTCGTCGCTCATGGTCGGATTTGTCGCTCGCGTCGAAGGCGATCCGACGTTGCAGGTCGACGCCGTCGAGGTAGCCGAGGCCGGCTGGTTCACTCGCGAGGAGGTTGCCCGCGCGGCGGCGCGCACGGACGTGGCCGGCGAGGACGAGCCGGGCGTGGTCCTGCAGCGCATCTCCCCGAAGCTGTCGATCTCGCGCTACCTCATCGACTGCTGGTTGTCGGGCGAGATCGGAGCCTGATCGGCGATTCGAATTGCCGGGTGCCGCGGGTCGTTCCAGCGCACGATGATGTCAGCGAGTTCGGCGGGCTGCACCTCGCGGTCGTAGGAATCGTGCGCCGGAAGCGTCCACTGCCATTCCGGAGGGGTCAATCGCTGTCGGGCGCCGGAATCCAGCGCGAGATGGACGGTGTAGTCGAATGGCAAGCCGTGGCCAAGCAGCAGCTCGCCGGCGATCAGCACGATGGCGTCGAGCGGCACCGTGACCGGCGCGGCTCGAACCGACCGGTTCGTGGCCGGGTCTCGCAGCGCAGGCAGAAAGCTCGAGGTGCCACCCGGTCCGAGCGGGCTGAGAACCTCCCGCCGCAGCGCGTCCGCGTCCAGCCAGCGTTGCGCATACGCCTCCAGGTCCGTGCGACCCCATTCGTAGCGCAGGGACGCGTCGCGCCAGAAGCTCTCGGCGTCGATGATCTCGACAGCCCGTCCGCGCGTGCGCAGCGGCTCGACGAGGCTACGAGCGAGGGCAAACGGCAGCGCGGCCCGCGGACCGTCTACCGCCACCCGCAACGGATGATCGGACCGGACGGCCACGAGCCGATCCGCCATCACGTCGGGGAGGCGCCCGGCGGAAATTGCCTGATATCCGATACTGATCACAACAGCCGACAACACGCGGCAAATACCGTCAATTCCCGTTGTTACTGTCACAGAATCAGTCGCCAATTTGGCTGTATGCGAATTACTCGTTCGTCACTCCCTATATATGAGGCTTAAACCACCGGTACTGTTGGCCAACCTCGTTCGAGGAGATCCGCGATGGCTTGGGGTTCTCTCGGCGCAGAGGGCTCGCGGTCGCGGTGCTCCTCGCCGTCGCCGCGACTGGGTGCACCAAGCGGGCCGCGACGACGCCGCCGAGCGGCTCGGGGACCTCCAGTTCGGCGTCGCAAGCTGCCATGTTCCCGGCCCCAGCGGCCAATCCGTTGCCGGCCGCGACCGTGCCGGCCCTACAGGCCGCTCTGGACAAGATTGTCGCCGACAATGCATCCCTCCCGGACAGCACGACAGCCGCAGGCCTGACGGCAGCGGTCGTCAGCGATCGTGGCGTCTGGGCTGGTGCGGCTGGTCAGGATGGCGTGGGAAGGCGGCTGCGGCCCGAGACGGACCTGGCGATCGCGAGCATCACCAAGACGTTCACGGCCGCTGAGGTGATGCATCTGGTCGCAACCGGGCAGGTCAAGCTCGACAATCCGATGTCGGCCTACGTCAAGCATCCCCTGACCGCGAACGGGGCGACCGTGCGCGAGACGCTGAGCATGCGAAGTGGCCTCTCTGATCCGGCCGAAGGCACCTTTGACAAGCAGTTCCTCGCCCAGCCGCATCGGCACTGGACGATGACCGAATCGCTGTCGTATACGCCGAAGAGCAGCCGGGCTCCGGGCGGAATGAGCGAGTATGCGAATACGAATTTCCTGCTGCTCGGGCTGGTGATCGAGGCAGTCTTGCACAAGACCGCAGGCGCCGCGATCCGGGCGGATCTGATCGATCCTGCTGGCCTGACTCGCACCGTAGTCCAGGACACCGAACGTCCCGTTCCACCCGTCGCGGTGCCGAAACACGATGAGGTGCCGGCGACCTTCGACGGCTATCTCCCGGTACGTTGCGTCCCCAGCGCGTTGGTCACCGCGGGCGGAATCGCTGCCGATGCCGCCGACGTTGCGCGATGGGGCTACTTGCTATATGGAGGTTTGCTATATGGAGGTCGGCTACTCGAGCCCGGCCTTGTCGCCCAGATGACCCAACCGCTCGCGACCAACACGGGGAAACCCAACACGCCGTATACGGCCTACGGGCTGGGCACCATGCAATTCGGCGAGCAGCTCGGTCCGGACAGCCTGGGTCATACCGGGCTATTGCCAGGATTCTCATCGGTTCTCGCGGTCGTTCCCGAGCGGCACGAAGCCGTGGCCGTGCTCATCGCCGACTCCAGCACGAATCCGTTCTCGGTTGCCCGCAAGTTGGTCGCCGCGCTCGGCACGTAAGCGCGGCGGACCGGTCTCGGCAACGGTCGGACCCGCTTGCAAGGATCGGGGTATGACCGCTGCGGCAGTTTCCGTGCTCGACGGCCTCGACCCCGAGCAACGCGAGGCGGCGCTGGCGGTTCGCGGCCCGGTGTGCATCCTGGCGGGCGCGGGTACGGGCAAGACGCGAGCCATCACGCACCGCATCGCATACGCCGTCCGTTCCGGGTCCGTCCCGCCGGGCCAGCTGCTCGCGGTCACGTTCACGGCGCGGGCCGCGGGGGAACTGCGCAGCCGGTTGCGCCGGCTCGGCGCGGACGGCGTGCAGGCTCGCACCTTCCACGCCGCAGCGCTGCGGCAGCTTACGTACTTTGCGCCCCGCGTGCTCGGTGGGGCGATGCCCGAGGTCGTCGACAACCCGCTACGGCTGGTTAGCGCGGCCGCATCGCGGGTACGGCTTCGAGCCGACCGCACCGAGCTGCGGGATCTCGCCACGGAGATCGAGTGGGCCAAGGCGGTTCTCGTCGGGCCTCCGGACTACCCGGCCCGGGCTACATCAGCTGGCCGTGAGCCGCCGACGAGTGCAGCGACAGTTGCCAGCGTCTACGCCGAGTACGAGGCGGCCAAGCGCCGGGTCGGCCAGCTCGACTTCGCTGACCTCCTGCTCATCATGGCCGGCGCGATCGAGGAGTACGCGGACGTCGCCGAAGAGATCCGATCTCGGTACCGGCATTTCGTCGTCGACGAGTATCAGGATGTCTCGCCCGTGCAACAGCGGTTGCTCGACGCCTGGCTGGGCGGGCGGGACGACGTATGCGTCGTCGGTGATGCCAACCAGACGATCTACTCGTTTGCCGGGGCGACACCAGAGCACCTGCTGTCCTTTACCCGCCGCTTCCCCGAAGCTGTCGTCGTGCGGTTGCACCGGGACTACCGGTCCACGCCTCAGGTGGTGGAACTGGCCAACCGGCTCGTCGCCAGGGGCAAGGGCAGTGATGGCGGACCGCGGCTGCGATTAGTGGGCCAGCGCCCGAACGGCCCGCTGCCAACCTTTGCCGAGTTCGACGACGAGCCGGCTGAGGCCGCTGACGTCGCGGCGCGCTGCCGCGCGTTGATCGACGCTGGAACGCCGGCGTCCGAGGTTGCGGTGTTGTTCCGGGTCAATGCCCAGTCAGAGGTCTACGAGCAGGCGTTGGCCAAGGCCCGGGTGCCATATGTCCTGCGCGGCGGCGAGCGGTTCTTCGACCGGCCCGAAATCCGCGAGGCGCGGTTGCTGCTCCGGGGTGCAGCGCGGGCGGAGGCCGACGAGGCGGCGCTGCCTGAGGCCGTGCGCGGTGTCCTGGCGAGCGTGGGCTGGCATCCAGACGATCCACCACCCGGCGGCGCGGCCCGGGAACGGTGGGAATCCCTGGCGGCGCTCGTGAGTTTGGCCGAGGACCTGGTGGCGCTGGATGCTCATGCGCACCTTCCTGAATTGGTGGCCGAGCTCGATCAGCGCGCGACCGCGCAACACGCTCCGACGGTGCAGGGCGTCACCCTCGCGTCGCTGCACGCCGCGAAAGGTCTGGAATGGGCGGTGGTGTACCTTGTCGGACTCACCGACGGCACCGTCCCGATTCAGCGCGCGGGCACCGCGGACCAGGTCGCGGAGGAGCGCCGCTTGCTCTACGTCGGCATCACCCGAGCCCGCGAGCGGCTGGGGTTGTCGTGGGCCTTGGCGCGCAGCCCGGGGCAACGTCGCAGCCGGCGGCCGAGCCGTTTCCTCGACGGCCTTCGCCCAGTTGCATTGGCAAACACCCCCTCCGCCAAACGGAAATCTCGGCCGCAGGCGGACGACGCGGAGTTGTTCGGACGTCTGCGCGCCTGGCGCAAGCGACAGGCCGAGGCGCTGAGCCTGCCCGCGTATGTGGTCTTCTCGGATGCGACGCTGGTGGCCATTTCGGATTCCCGGCCGTCGGATCGATCGGAATTGGCGCGCGTTTCCGGCATTGGGCCGGCCAAATTGGATCGGTACGGTGAGCCGTTGCTCGCGGTGCTCTCTGGTGCGGATCCGGAAGCGGTCAACCTAGTGATTGATACAGGCTGATTCTGCCAATCGCGAACCCCTGAACTAGGGAATTAATCCGATTGCCTCACACCCCCTTAGGCAGTTAGCTTGGCGAAGACGGAGAACGCTGCGCATGTTGCGCAAGCTTGGACGCAGAGGGAGGTGGCCGCAGATGATGATCGCCAGCATCGGTACGGTGGCCGCCGCGCGCCCCAAGAACGCCGGGCTTGATCGTGTGTTGTCGTTGTCGCCCTCTGCCGTCCCTGGTGGCGGGGTCACGCCGCAGGTCTGGCCGCTGGCTGGGCACGTGGTGCCAATGCCGATCCAGAGCCGTACGGACCGGTTTGCCCTCAACCAGGAAAGTCCGCCTCGAGAAGTGGTACTCCGCTGATCACCGATCAGCATCCCGGCTCTTCTCGAGGCCGCGGCTCCCACAAGGGATCCGCGGCCTCAACGTTTTCCACCGTCAACCGTCGACCCCGATACCCGATCAGCCGAAGGAGGTGACCCGACGTGTTGACTTGCTACACGACCGAACGGAGTGATCCGGGCGAGCAGAACATTGCGCTCGGGACGCTCGATCCGATCTCGCGCCTGAGTCCGGACGATCTGCCCTGCCGGGTGCAGGATCCGGATCTGTGGTTTGCCGAGACGCCCGGCGAACTCGAGCAAGCCAAGCGGTACTGCGCAGAATGCCCCGTCCGGGTCGCCTGCCTTCGCGGCGCCATCCAGCGGCGCGAACCGTGGGGCGTCTGGGGCGGCCAGATTTTCGAGCGAGGCGAGATCATCGCGCGCAAGCGTCCCCGGGGACGTCCGCGCAAGACCGATCGGGAGATTGCCGCATGAACGACGACTACAAGAACCTCGGCCCGGTGACGGCATGACCGCCGCACCGAGCACAACACACGACGACTTCAGGAGCATTGACATGATCAGCATGAACGAAGCATTCGCTCGCGAGCGAATGCGTGACGCGCAACGGAGCGCCGAACACTCGCGAATGGTCCGCCAGGCTTCCTCGGCACGCCGCTGGCGCCGCCGCGAGAGGATGGCGCGCATTGCGCACGCTCGCTACGAACGCGCCGCCGAGTCGGCGGCGTCGGTTGCCGGCGACATCGCGCACTGAACGGCCCATCCTGCGCCGGAGGACAACGTCGCCTCCGGCGCAGGACTCCGCGGTTGCTGGACTTCCTCCGGTGGCCGCGCTACGCATGGAGGATGGCTGCCGTCTGCGCAATGTGCGGGCGCGTCGCCGACGGGAAGGTCGACGGAGACCCACCGCTCGGTTGGTGCGCCGACCTCGTGGAGGGCGCGGACGGGCAATACATCAAGTGGATCTGTGCTGCCTGCACGCGCCGTTATGTGAGGTCCATCGAGGCCAAGCTCGACGCGGAATGGTGGGAGTGACGGCTAGCCGAGATCACCCACCCCGGCCGGCGCGTGGCTCGAGCCGGGCTCGATCAGCCGACCGGCTCCGCGAAGCCAGGCTGCCACTGCTCAGCCAGCGCCCGGAAGGGAGCGGTCGCGCCGAGCTGGCACAACACGGCAAGTGATCCGAGCGTCACTCGGTGTATGAGCAGGTAGGACGGCGGCAGGTTGAACATCCGACCCACCCGCGCTTCCTCGCTGCGCGGATCGCCCATGCGGGCCGCTTGGGCGCGCATCCATTCACGGGTGAAGGTGAATTCGTCGACGGCAAGCGGATCCAGGATCGGCCGAAGGAAGTCCAGCACCCGTTGCGGGTCAACCTCGATTCCCGGCCGGATGAAGCCGTAATTGCGCATCGACGCCATCAGCTCTCCCGTCCGACCCTCCAGGGCCAGCCGGGTCATGAGCCCAAGCGGCTCGGGCGAGCCGTCCGGCAAACGGGCGACGGCTCCGAAGTCGACGACGCCGAGCCGTCCGTCAGACAGGATGCGGAAGTTGCCGGGGTGCGGATCGGCGTGCAGCATCTTGGCCCGCTCCGGAGCGGAGTAGTGCAGTAACGCCAGCAGATATCCGGCCCGATTCCGGGCAGCTATACGGCCGTGGGCGATGATCTGCGACAGCGGTGTCCCGTCGATCCATTCGCTGACGATCACCTTCGGGGCGCTCGCGACGACGCGCGGGATGGCGATTTCCTCGTCGTCGTCATATGCGGCGGCGAATCCGCGCTGCGCGTCAGCCTCCAGCGTGTAGTCCAGCTCCTCCATGATCCGTTCGCGCAGTTCGGCGAGCAGCGGCTTGACGTCTATCCCTGGGGATAGCCGCGCGAACAGCCGGCCGACCCGAGCCAGCTGCGTGAAGTCGGCAATCACGGCGGGCCCCGCCCCCGGATATTGAATCTTCACGGCCACCGGCCGGCCGTCCGCCCACACCGCCCGATGAACCTGACCAATGCTGGCGGCCGCCGCCGGCTCGTCGTCGAAGTCCTGGAATCTACTTGGCCAGTTACGACCGAATTGCTCGGCCAGCACCCGATGCATGACATCGGCGCTCATGGGTGGTGCCGCCTCTTGCAACCGAGTCAACGCTTCTCGGTAGGGCGCGGCGTGGTCCTCAGGCACCGCCGCTTCGAAGACCGACAGCGCCTGCCCGAACTTCATCGCGCCGCCCTTGAGCTCGCCGAGCACGGCGAACAGCTGCTCGGCCGTCTTCTGTTGCAGTTCGGCCGCGACCGCCTCGGCCGAGTGCCCGGCCAGTCGCTTACCCAGTCCCATCGTGGCTCGGCCGGCGACACCCAGCGGTAGCGATGCCAACCTCGCCGTTCGCGCCACGCGTCGTTGCGGGATATCGGTCACGTGATCAGCCTGCGCTTGGGGTTCGTGGCCGGGCATCGACTACCCGACAACACCGCGGTGCTCACGAAACACGCCCCATACCGTGGTTCGCCTGGCATCTGTCACCCCACAAGACCGCTCCGCGTCGTCGCCGCGACCTCGCACGCTCGCTGAGGCACCTTAACGGTGCTCATGTGGTCATTGTGCCGGGCGGTTCCAGCGAAGCCACTCCGCTGCCGCAGCGACAGGCCGGATGGGGCGCCCAGCCGCGTCGACGCACCATCCAATGAGGTGGATGCACCTCTAGCGTGCCGTCGAGGGTGGCCGGATTCTCGCCGTCCAGGTGGGCCAGCGCTTGCGCCGCCGCGAGCGCGCCGAGGACGGTCGCGAGAATGACGTCGTCGGGTGCAGGATGCCGCGGCCGCTGCGCCAACTGGACCGCGAAGGCCGGCCACGCGCCGTCCCGGTCGCCACGGTGCAGGTCCGCACACCGCAGGCAGCTGGTCCGACCAGGGCGGACAAGCGGGCCGACGACGCCGCTGTCGGCGCCACCAGCCACCACGAGGTGCGGCACCCCGCGGGCGTGCAAGCTGTCTCGGATGTCGGCGTCGAGCGGCTGATCGGCGGACAGCACGACGAGATCGGGCCCGCGACCGTCCGCCACCGGTCTCGTGTCGCATTCCGGAGCGGCTCGGCGAATTGCTCCTGCCGCTGCGGCGGCGTACCGAAATCCCTCGTCGTCAGGCAGCAGACCGCCCGGCGCGGCATGCTCCAGTACCGCATCGCCCTCGGCGTGAACGGCGACATGTCCGACACCGGCCGCGGCGAGAAGCGCACCGACTACCGTCAGCGTCCGCCCGCTACCGCGGAGCACGACGCAGGACGTCCGACGAACAGCCAGGATCTGCTCGGCCTGGTGCCCGTGCCGGACCCGCAATGCAGCCAGGTCGGCAGCGAGGCGCGGAACAGCAATCGACGGCACGTCCGGGTTCGGACGGATGAGAAAGCCCGCTGCGGCCAGCGGGCCGACAGCCGACTCGAAGGGTTTCGCGGCGACCGTCGAGGCTGGGCCGCCGTCCACTGCCTGGCCGGTCAGCGCGCGGATTGCGGTCGCGTCGATCCCCTCGACCATGACCGCACGCCGACCGAGTTCCAGCTGGATGCACGATGGCGAGCGCCAGAGCACGCGGGTAGCTGGGTTCAGCACGTATCCGGCTAACGGTGCGAAGCCCGACGTCACGCCGACACCGTGGCAGATTCAGCGGCTGATCGATCTGGTTGTCCACAGGCCGTACCGTTTGTTTGCCTAAGTACAAAATCTCGCAGCGCGTCACCCTCAAGTCGATGTCCACATCTGTGGACCAGACTGTGGACAGCGTGCGCATAACCCGGCCTGGTCTTGTGGAGATGGCTATCGGCAGCCCCGGCAGGTCGTGCGGGCGGTGTCCGCGGACACCGTTAGCGTGAGTGGGTGCCTGATGCGAATGCCGTGCCCAGGCTGGCGGGCGACCCGGCCGTCGATGTCCGTCGCAGCAGCCGCCGACGACGAACCGTGTCGGCATATCGCGACGGCGATCGCATTGTGGTGCTCATCCCGGCCCGGTTCAGCCGAGCGCAGGAGGCTCGCTGGGTGGCGGAGATGGTCGGCCGGCTCACCTCCTCCGAGACCGTCGGCCGCAGGCGGGGCGCCCGTCGGAGTGACGCCGCGCTCGAGGCGCGATGCCGCGCGCTGTCTGACCGCTACCTCGACGGTGGGGCGCTTCCGGCCAGTGTGCGGTGGGTAGCGAGCATGCGGACTCGATGGGCCTCATGCACACCCGAGGAAGGCGCGATCCGCGTATCGGAGCGATTGCGTTCTGTCCCGAGTTGGGTGCTTGATTACGTTCTCGTCCACGAGCTCGCCCACTTGCGCATATCCGGTCACGACGCAGCCTTCTGGTCGCTCGTGGCGCGCTATCCGCGGGCCGAGCGAGCCCGCGGTTACCTCGACGGATTGTCCGCTGGCGCGGCGTTGCCGTTCCGGCAGGACCTGGGTGATGACGTCGACCCCCTGGTTGCGGCCAGCACCGGGGAGCGGTAGCCGCCCTAGTCGGGTGGGGTTCCCTGCTCGGGCTCGTCCTCGCCCGAGTCGCGCGGGGGGTCGGCGGCCGGCGACGAGGACGGATCCGTGGGCGCGGCGTCGAGTTCGGCCAGCAGCTCGGCCCCCACTGTTTCGGCGAACCCCAACGGGTCGTCGAGATCGTCGGCGCTCGGGAGCAGGTCCGGGTGGGCCCAGATGCCATCCCGGGCGCTGGCTTCATGCTTCTCCGTGACGGCCCACCAGAGCGCCGCAGCCTCGCGCAGCCGCCGGGGACGCAGTTCCAGGCCGACCAGCGTCGAGAACGTCTGCTCGGCCGGACCACCCGTAGCCCGGCGGCGCCGTATTGCTTCCCGCAAGGCGGGCGCGCCGGGCATCCGCTCGCTGGCGGCGGCGCCGACGACGGTGTCGACCCAGCCTTCGACTAGTGCGAGGAGCGTCTCCAGGCGCCGTAGGGCCGCTTGTTGCTCGGGCGTCTCTTCCGGCTGAAACAGGCCACCGGACAGCAGATTCTGCATGCTCTCCGGATTCGTCGGGTCGATCTCGCCGACTGCCCGCTCGATCGCCGATGGATCGACCTTGATCCCGCGGGCGTAGCTGTCCACCGCGTCGAGTAGTCGCTGTCGCAGCCACGGCACGTGGCCGAACAGCCGCTGGTAAGCCGCTTCCCGTAATGCGAGGTAGAGGCGCACCTCGTCAGCCGGTTGGGCCAGGCCGTCGCCGAAGGCTGCGACATTCTGCGGGAGCAGTGCGGCCGTTCCGGGCGGTCCGAGCGGCAGCCCGATGTCGCTACCACCTACGACCTCACGAGCCATTCCCGCGATGCCCTGCCCGACCTGCGCACCGAACATCAGGCCACCGAACTGGTGCATCACGTTGCCGAGGGGGCCGGCCTGGGCCAGTGCCTCCTGCGGAAGGGCCGAGGTCATTGCGCTCACCACGCGAGCCGCGACCGGATCGCACAGCGCAGCCCAGACCGGCAGCGTCTTCTCGATCCACTCGACCCGGCTCCAGGCCTCCGCCGAGCGCACCCCGCTCGGCAGATCGGTCACCGGATCCAACCAGAGGTCGGCGAGTCGCATGGCGTCGTGTGCGGCGGCCGTTTCTGCCGCGCTCACCGGACGGTAGTCGCCAGCGATCGCGGAGATCGCCATCTGCCGGGCCAGATCCCAGTTGACCGGGCCGCCAGACCACGACAGAAGCTTTTGCAACTCGGCAAACAGCGGGATCTTGCCGGTCACGTCGTCAGGATGTTCTGGCTCGCCATCGTGCTGGCTGAAGCCGAAAGGAAGGTTGCCGCCACCCATACCTGTCACGGTAGTGATGACGAACAAGCGCCGACCAGCGTGCCGCGAAGCAGCATTCGCCGTTGCGCCGATGGCGAACGTCACTCGTGAGCTCCTCGACGCTCAGGAAGCGCAAAAATCGCCGATATATGGTGCTCCGGTGAGTCGACGCGTCCGGGCCCTGGTCGTCGCCGGCGTGTTGTTTCTGGTGCTGTTCTTCGTGGCGCTCTTCATGCCAGTGCCCTATGTGATCCTCGGTCCGGGGCCGACACTGAACACGCTCGGCACGGACGATCACGGGCGGCAGATCATCGTGATCAAGGGACGTTCCTCGAATCCGACCAGCGGACACCTCAACTTGACGACGGTGGGCATCACGCCGGACCGGGTCACCGCGGTGGACGCCCTGGTCGGCTGGCTCCAGAGTGACCGCGTGGTCGTCCCGCGATCGGCGTACTTCCCACCAGGGCAGACCGAGGAGCAGGTCAATCAACGGGACGCTCAGCAATTCGTCGACTCGCAGAGCTCCGCCACCGCAGCGGCATTCTGTGAATTGGGGTACCCGCGGGGGCTCGGCGTCGTCGGCATTCTCGACAAATCCGGCGCTTCGGGAATACTCAAACCGTTCGACGAGATCATCTCCGTCGACGGTCAGCCAATCGCGGACCAGGACGCGTTGGCCAAGCTGCTCGCGACCAAGCACCCCGGCCAGACCGTCACAGTGGTGGTTTCGCGAACCGGCGTCCGCAAGACCTTCAACATTCAGCTCAGCAAACCGCAGGACAACGGTACCGGTGCGCGGATCGGCATCACCGTGTCGCCTGGGTGCTTCGCGCCGTTCGAGGTCGATCTCGGCCTGGCCAACCAGATCGGGGGGCCGTCGGCCGGGCTCATGTTCGCGCTAGGAATCATCGACAAGGTCGGCCCCGCCAACCTCACCAGCGGCCGCTTCATCGCCGGCACGGGCGAGATCCGCCCGGATGGCACGGTCGCGCCAATCGGCGGCATCCAGCTGAAGATGATTGCGGCCCGCCGCGCGGGCGCGACGATCTTCCTGGCCCCATCGGATAACTGCAAAGACGTCTCCGGCGCGATACCGAGCGGTCTGTCTGTCGTGAAGGTCAGCAACCTGCACCAAGCTGTGCAGGATCTGGGAGCTCTGCAGAAGGGGCAAACGGCTCCACACTGCTAGGGCGTGCCGCTGGCCGCTCGGGCGGAACCTGCGCTGGAGTCGGTACGTTGAGGGTGCGGGTGAATCGGCGGAGCTCCTGGGCGTCGCCGGCCACCAGCGGTCAAGCACGTCCCGCACGTCCATGCGCTGGGCAACGGGATCACGATCCGAGGAGTCGCCCAGTGGCCATGCGGCCGCCCAATCTCCCTTCGTTCGCGCTGTCGCGGCGCGCCAAGATCATCCTGTCGGTCCTGGCGATCGTGATCGTGGTGCTGATCCTCAGCAACTCGCTCGTGGGTATCTATGTGGACTGGCTGTGGTTCGGCGAGGTTGGCTTCCGCGGCGTTTTCTCCGCGATCATCGGCACCCGAGCGGTGCTGTTCGCCATCTTCGGGCTGCTCATGGCCGCCATGATCGGCGGCAACATGATTGTGGCGTACCTC
Organism: uncultured Actinomycetota bacterium; assembly: GCA_963748415.1. GTDB lineage: Bacteria > Actinomycetota > Actinomycetes > Mycobacteriales > Jatrophihabitantaceae > CAVVJA01. Next base: position 133,368 of record CAVVJA010000012.1, read on the forward strand.
CTGCGACCGCCATTCCGCCCGCTCTCAGCCGAGCAGCAGAACCTCGAGCGTTACCGGGTCGCCCTCGAGCCCCGCAAGCGGCTGGTGCTGATCCTCGTCATGGTCATCGCCTTCCTCGGCGCCGGGTTGGCCGCACAAGGCAATTGGCGCACTTGGATGCTGTGGCGGTTCGGCGGCAGCTTCGGCATCAAGGATCCGCAGTTCGGGCGGGATCTGTCGTTCTTTGCGTGGGACTACCCGGTCTACCGGCTGTTGCTCGGGTTCGGTTTCACCGCGGTGTTCTTCGCCTTGGTGTTCTCGATCGCGGTGCACTATCTGTACGGCGCGATCCGGCTGCAGACGCCGGGACCAAAGATCACGCTGTCCGCGCGCCGGCACATCACGATCTTGATCTTCCTCTTCATCGTTTTCAAGGCCCTCGCTTACTGGCTGGACCGCTACGGGCTCGTGTACTCGGATCGCGGCCGGGTAACCGGAGCGTCCTATACCGACGTCAACGCGTCCCTGCCTGCCAAGACGATTCTCTTTTGGATTGCGGTCATCATCGCCGTCGCCGTGCTTGCCAGCATGTGGCTCAAGAGTGCCCGGCTACCCGCGATTGGTTTCGGTGTGCTCCTCATCCTGAGCATCCTGATCAGCGGGATCTATCCCGCGGCGGTGCAGCAGTTCTCCGTCAAGCCGAACGCCAGCGACAAGGAAAAGCCCTACATCTCCAGAAATATTCAGGCGACGCGAGATGCCTACGGGATCCAGACGGCGGCGGCCGGCGGCGCCGGAACCGTCACCTATGTCAACAATTACTCGAAATCTGCCACGCCCGCCGAGAAGACCGCGCTCAGCGAGGCCAATACCACCATCTCCAACATCCGGATCCTCGATCCGAACATCGTTGAGCCGACTTTTACCCAGCAGCAGCAGATCAAGAACCAGTACGGCTTTCCCGACAAGCTCGATATCGACCGGTACACCGCTGACGGCGTGACCAGGGATTACGTCGTCGCGGTCCGCGAGCTCAAAGCTGACAACCTACGGGGCGACCAGACCAACTGGATCAATCAGCACACCGTGTATACCCACGGGTACGGCTTCGTCGCTGCTCGGGCGAACGAGAGTGTCAACACCAAAGACGACTTCGCCGAGGGCGGGATCCCTGACACGGGTTTTCTCAAGATCACTACGCCGCAGGTGTACTTCGGCGAGTTGAGCACCGATTACTCGATCGTGGGCGCCTCCGGAAGCCGTGAATACGACGGCAGTGACTCCACGAGTCACTACGAAGGCAAGGGTGGCGTGCCGCTCGGAAGCTTCTTCACCCGCCTCGCGTTGGCCGTCGATCACAAGCAGACGAACTTCTTGCTTAATGACGCCGTCAGCGCGAAGGGTGCGAAGATCATCTTTAACAAGGACCCGCGGCAGAGGGTCCTCAAGGTTGCGCCTTTCCTCAAGGTCGACGGCGACCCCTATCCCATCGTCGTCAACGGTCGAGTCGTGTGGATCGTCGACGGTTACACGACGATGGCGAATTACCCCTACTCGGAGCGCCAGTCACTGTCCAGCCTGACGACCGACTCCCTGACCACAACGAACCGAACCGCCACCCAGCCGGACAGCGATATCAACTACATTCGCAACTCGGTGAAGGCGACGGTAGACGCCTACGACGGGACGATTCATCTTTATCAGTGGGGCCCGAGGGATCCCGTGTTGGAGGCGTGGAAGAAGGCGTTCCCCAACTTGATCCAACCGCAGTCCACTATGCCGACGGACGTGCGTGAGCACGTCCGGTACCCGGAGGATCTGTTCGAGGTCCAGCGCGCACTACTTGCCAAGTACCACGTTGACGACCCGGTGACGTTCTACAACGTGCGTGACCAGTGGACCGTGCCGACGGACCCGACTGCCGCCAGCGGCGACCAGCCGCCGTACTACCTCGTTGCCGACAAGCCGCTGGGAAACGGCACGACATCGGAGTTCCAGCTCACGTCGCCGATGAAGGTCAACAACCGCGACAACCTGGCGGCCTACATTACGGTCGACAGCGATCCCGGTCCTGACTACGGCAAGATGACCGTGTTCCGGCTGCCGACCGATTCGGCGATCCAAGGTCCGACTCAAGTCTTCAACCGGTTCAGTTCGGAGCCGGCAATCTCACGACGATATCTCCCTGCTCAATCAGGGCGGGTCGCAGGTCCTGCACGGCAACTTGCTCACCCTGCCGGTCGGCAACCAGTTCCTTTATGTCGAGCCGTTATACGTCGCCCGCGCCGGGGGAGGATTCCCGCTGCTACAAGCGATTCTCGTCGCCTACGGTGACCAACTCGGGTATGGCTCGAGCGTGACCGACGCCTTGGCCCACCTCAGTCCGGTCGGCCAGGTGCCACCGCTGCGAAGCGCCTCGCCGGGTGGCACGGTGCCAGCCCCGTCCGCAACCCCGACGCCAACACAGACAAGACCACCACCTCGCCGCCACCGTCGACCGCCTCCCCGCCGGCGTCGGGGGGTGCGGACGTCGTGCTCAAACAGCTGGATGCTGCCTTCACCGAACTGCAGAACGCTTACAAGAGCGGCGATCTCGCCAGGATCGGTGAGGCTCAAGCGGAGGTCCAGCGCCTCACCAAGGAGTATCTCGCCCTGCGTGGCCCGGCGACGGCCACGCCGACGCCATCCCCGACGAGGTGATCTGAACACCGCCTGTCGCCGACCGTGGGCCGCACGCCGCCGCCTGCAGCTTGGCGCGGGTCGATCGGCCCGGCTAGACTTGCTGACACCGACGCGGGGTGGAGCAGCTCGGTAGCTCGCTGGGCTCATAACCCAGAGGTCGCAGGTTCAAATCCTGCCCCCGCTACAACGACTAAGGCCCCGGATTCCGGGGCCTTCAGTCATTCTGCATGATCATCGTCGAGCCTCTGATTTCGGCGAATGTCCGTCAAATGTCCGTCAGCCCCGCGCCGAACCAGGCCTGGTCAGGCCGGTTGAGGCGACTCGCGCGGCTGCCTGGATGAGGGCTGCCACCACCACCGTCGGAGAGTTGAAGCGAACTCAGATCACACCAGAGGGCCGCGGAGACAGCGCGCTTAGCCGTCGTTCTGGTACACCACCGCCGAGATAAAGACGAACACAGATGGAGGGTTATCGAGCGCTCCAACTCCCGAAACGCTGATGGTCCGGACGTTCGCGTCCGTCTGGCCTTCGACGAGCTTGCATCCTGCCTGTAACCCCGGTCGCAACACCACGCCACCGGTCAGACACACCCACCCCCGCCCGATCAACGCAACAGACCCGCCGGACTGTCGAGAGGGGTGCGAGGCCCCGTAACTCTTGGTTCTGTCGCCGCAACCCTCCACGACGAAGACCGTGACGACAATGAGGAGCACCCGTCGGCGCATGTGACCTCACCATCGCTCCGACACTCGTTAGCAAGGCAGCGGTACGTGCCGACATTTGCGCGTCGACTCGGCTGCGGTGCGGTCGCCACGGCGATCACTTCAGGTCCGCGAGCGCGGCCTGTAGCCCCGACTTGCTCATCACACCCGAAAAGAGGGCGGAGATGGTGCCATCGGCGTTGATGAAGGCGAAATCGAGTTGATCACTGAAACCGAACTTGTGTTGAACTCGCGAGTCGTCATACGCGATCCGGAAATGCCAGCCCTTACTTGCGAACAGGCCGCCCTTGTCGACGAAGCCGCCCGCAGTGATCAACACGCCGAGCACCGCGGGACTCGTGCCGCCGGCGGTGAGCTCGTCCAGCTGGCGCAGCGAGCCAACCTCGGGCGCGTTCGGATCCCACAAGACGCCCTCGCCGAAGAACGCGAGCACGTACCGGCGGCCCGCGAACTCGCTGGTGGAGAGCGGCCGTCCGGTTGCGGTCTTATCCGCGGAGACGAAGACCGGAACTTCGGTCACCGTGAAGGCCGGAGCTCGATCGCCCGGCTGGAGGGCCGTACCGATCACGTCGGCGCTTGCCGCGGCCGGAGGTTCGGTGGAGAACGTGGTGGCGTCGATATGCGGCTGGCCGATAAACTTCGCTGCCGCGGGCAGCAACGGGCCGAGGGCGATGCCGAAGGCTTTGTCGACCCAGATGGTGGGCGAGTTGCCAATCATGTAGGTCGGCTGGCAGGAGTACTGCACCGCAGGCCGTCCCAAATCCACACCGTCCTGCAGCCGCTTCGCCTGCGGACACAGCCACCGCCAATACGCGGTGCGCGCGTCGAATGGCAGGAACTGGGCGACCGGGGCCAGCGCCGGCTCGCCGCCACCCGGCGACTTGGCCGTCGCCGCATTCTCAATCTGCTGATACGGAGTGACGTTCTCGATATCGTGGATCAACTCTCGGCGGCCGTCATAGACGAACGTCTTCGCCGGGAACGGATGCGATCCAGACTCATCCGGATAGCCGATCGTCATAAGTCGGACCTTGCCGCCCTGCATGACGGCGTCGTAGTCGACCATCGCCGCACTGTCGCTGCCCGGGGTCACGTTGCGGAACGTGACCTCCAACGCCGCAGCGCCGCCCGACGCCGACCTGCTGCTCGACGATCCACCCGCCGAGGTGCCGCCACCGCAACCGGCCAGCGCGACGAAGATGCCGACGATCACAACGGCGATAGGTCTGCGCATGAAGTGCCCCTCAGCCCGCGGGCGGGACCGGGATCCGGCCCGGCCATCTATCAGGCACACCCTCTCCACGCGACCGACCTGTTTCGCTTGCATCGGGCGTGCCATACGAATTCTGGGATGAGAAGTAGCGCTCGAACCGGGTCCGGCCGTCGACATTGACGCTGATGGCCCAGACATTATCGAGCGTGGTGTAGGAGTTCATGACGTCGGTCATCGCGCTCAGCAAACCCTCCATCTCCGTGCTCGACTGAGACGACGTCGCATGAGGTTGAGACTTCGAGCCCGTCGAGCATTAGCGCGGGATGCTGGGACGGACATGACGACCTCCCACGGTCGATGGATCGTAGCTCCGCACCTCACGCCCGTTGGTCGGTGTGGCAGGAAGCTGTCACGGCCCGCACCCGGCAGGCGCTGTTGGGCACTGTTGCGTTGAGCGGGTTCGGGTGATCTTGCGTTCTACGGGAGGCAGCAGGTCTGGGGTCAGACGCAGAACGCGAGTTTCTCGAATGCGGCGCGGACGCGGTCTCGTGGCGGTTGGTCGGCAACGATCTCGTGGCGGCCGCGTCGTAGGTTCTGCACGAACGCGTGCCCGGTTACGAGGGTGCGAGCAGACTGCACTCGTTTGAGTCCGCGCATCGGGCGCAATCTGGCTTTGAGCCGGCCGCCGCCCCGTTGCCGGTGGCGAGGTTCGGCATTCGGCTTCCTGCTCCTCCGACGGACCGTTTCCCCGCCACCCGATCCTGCGACACCCTGGTGTAGGTCACCGCCCGGATCACGCGGCACACCCTACATCCACTTATCTGTCAGAAACGCATTGACAGGCGCAAACTGCGTCATGAAACAGTGAGTCGGGTGAACGAGACCGTACAGGCGGCCCCGACTGGTGCAGCAACACCAAGCCGGGGCCCACAACTAACGCAATGGAGCCCGACTGACCGGTACTTGACAGGACTTATATAAGTACTGTTATGATTCACTAGTGGCGAACGGTGAGGCTTTCGACCCAACCGAGCAAAGTCTGTGGCGATCCATGCGGCTGCTTCAAGCTGCCATGGACACCGAGATCGCGCGGCTCTACAACGAGGCCGGAATCGACGGTCTCAAGCCGAGTCATGTGATGGAGCTTCTTCGCCTGAACGCGCGAGGACCGATGACGATCACCGAGCTGGCCGCGTCGGTCCAGAGGACGCACTCGGCCATGAGCCAGAAGGTGGCCGCCATGCGCGCCGCCGGACTGGTTCGCACCGCTCCGGCTGTCGATGCGCGTAGCAAGAAGGTGACGCTCACCGCCAAAGCCAAGCGGCTCGTCGAACACCTGGCTGCGGAGTGGCGGGCCACCGAGGCCGCGATCGTCGAGATCGAGTCGGAGATCCCTTACCCACTCAGCCGCGTAGTGACTGATATCGAGGCCGCGCTCCAGCGAAAGAGCTTTCATGAGCGCATCGCCGAGAAACTGGCCGCAGATGACGCATGGCCGTGACCCATCTGCTCATCGACGGTCGCGATCCTCATCGGAATTTCGGCATCTGTGGATCGGTCGAGCGGTCTCGGGTTCGGCAGCCAAATAGGCTGCCGCGCGAACTGATGGTTGTGGTGTGGGCTCGGCGCGGGCCGCGATCCTCACGGGCTTCGTGCACTTTTTGATCAGCATGCCGTCGGCGTGAAAGCCGTGGGCCATCAGGGCCGTGAGTTGGCGTTCCGCGATCTTTGGCACCGGCGGCGCGCGTGCGCCTGTGACTGGCGAGGCCGCGCATTGGGTGCGTGGCGGTCTCGTCCTCTAACTCGCGACGGCCTTGGTATGGCACAGGATCAGGACGCGAGCCGGGGTGACCTCGATGGCCTGGGTGCGGCGGCCTATGAGCGCCCGCTGCGACGTATTGTGCTGAGGTGGCTGCGGTGACGGTGCTTACGGCCGCCCGCGTCGACCTACGCAGGCTCGAGCGGCAGCTCGCTCGCGAAGGTTGCATTACCGCCCGCAGGGCTGGCGGGCTACGGGTTTGGCGCGACGGGGAATCGTCGGTAGTGGATACGAGCATGTTGATCGTGGACGGTCTGTCCGACCATTTGATCGACCAAGCCGGGCAGCTGCTGGGCAGGCGGCCCCGAGATGGCCTGACCTGTGTCTTCGACGGGCCAGTGGGCCGGTCAGAAGCGTGGCCCACAGTCGTCGACATTGCCCGAGCCGTCGCCAGGGTGGCGCCATTGGCGGTACTCGACGATCACGCCGGCACTATCTATTTGATCCATCTTGATCGGGGGCTCATCGGCCCGGACGAGTATGAGGACGTGCGCATCAAATCCAAGCAGGCCAACCCCCTACTGCGCCGCCTGTTTGGCGGGTGACCGGGACTGGGCGATGCCTTTTGTCTCGCTGACGTGTCGCGCCGAGAATCCCCGAGGGTGCCTCCGCCCGGTCGGGAAGCATCGTGAATTGACTCTTCTTGCCTCGGCCGAAGGAGCCGGAATGATCGTGCATCCCACCCACTGGCAGCGCGCCGCTGGCCACCCAGCCTGCGGCGCGCAAGGCGACACCATAGACATCCCGTAGGTGGCCGCCCGACGGAGGCGTGAGTCGGCAATCAATCGGTCAAGGGAGTAGCGATGGCAGCGCTCGAATACGCGGTGTATGTGGCACCGTCGAAGCTGGCGGTGTCCGACGATCTTCCCCGGGTGAGGACCGGCGAATGTGGTCCCCGACCGCATCAACAGGGTCTGTTGCGTTGATCCGACGGGGTCAGTGTCTAACCGGTGGTGTGGCCTTGCAACGGGGTCAGAGGCAGGGATGCAAGCTCGTCGAAGGCGAGGCGTACACGGTCGACAAGGGGCTCATCCGCGATGATGTCGCATTATTGGCACCCGACAGGGTGTAGTAGCTCTCCATGGCGTCGCTCACCGACTTCTTGCGCTGGCCCCACTTCTCGCCCTTCCGGGCCGCATCACGGCCAGTTGCCACAGCTGCGCAACGTTGACGTGCCGATCCAGCACAGGTTCCACCACGCGGGGCAGGGTAACGCTCAAAGGACCGGTCATGGCGGCTCGGTTGCATTCGGCGATCGCTCTCGGGGGCATGTCACGGCGTTGGTGAGCTCATTGCCAAGTCACGAGCAGCCAAGGCTTTCGCCGTTGGTTCGCCTTGTTGAGGGACGGTGCACACCAGCAAGCGCACTCCTACGGGCCTGCCAAGGATAGCGAACACACGTTCGAGAGCGGACCGCTCTACTGGCACCGGTTAGCTGTTTCGCAGAGCCATTTCGCGCTGCTCTGGCACCGCTCGGTACACGATCGCCGTCCGTCGGAGGGCCGCCAGGCCGACCGACTGCTTGCCGCGCTACTTGGCGGGGCCGCGGATCGGGATGTGCACCCCGAGTGTCCTTACTCGCCGCTGCGGCCTTCTTGTCGGCGCGTTTCTGCTTCCGGGTCTTGCCGGACTTCTTGCTGCTCGACTGACGGGGCGACTTGTCGGCCACGGCTGACTCCTCGGGTTCGCGTGGCGGTGCGCCACGCCCGGTTCGCGCCTGCTGCACGTGCCGAGCCGGGTCGTCATAGGACCTCACGCCCACTGTCCTCGGGCTGATGACGCCGCGCAATGGACACGACTTCGACGCCAAGATCCCAGCAGCGGCGGCGAATGACTTCCTCCTTCAGTCTCAGCAGGCCGTTGTTCGACTGCTTGGCTAGGAATGGTCCCGCGGATAGCCGCAAGGCGTGGTTGCGTCAGTACGGGGCTATCGGACGACCTGATTTAGCGTTGAGGTTGGCGTCGGCTTGGCCGCCTGCAGCCACTGATTCGAAATCAAAGAGCTAAGCCCCGAGCCGTCGTAGAGCCAGCTTCACCACGTCCGCGCGGCTGCGCGCGCCGTGATCGGCGGCGATGAAGTGGTTGCCGATCAGCAGGGAGAAGGAGAGCATGCAGCGGGCCTCCACGTCGTCCGGGTCGGGGCAGAAGGTCCGGTAAAGCGAGCGCAGATAATCCATTCGCCGGTTGTCGATGCGTCGGAGGCGTTCGGCGACGGTCTGATCGTGCCGGGACCAGTCGCGGACCGCGAGGTCGATCGCCAGCAACCCGTCGCTGGCGGAGGTGAGCGCGAATGTTCGCTGCAGCTTGGCCCTGGCGTCGCCGCCCTCGCTCTCGACCCGCTCGATCACCTCATCGGTGGTCGCCCGCTCCCATGTGTCGAGCATCTCGTCGAGCAGCGCGTTCCGGTCGGTGAAATGCCAGTAGAAGCCGCCCCTGGTCACGCCGAGGGCTTGGGCCAGCAGCTCGATCCGGACGGCGTCCGGGCCGCCGGCGGCCAGGGCCCGCAGCCCCTCATCGATCCAGCTGCTGCGAGGCGTGCGAGTCACGGCGACCATGGCCCTATCTCTATCGCGTGCCGGGCGGAGTTGCCAGCGCCGCAGATAATGCCTAACCTCCATCCATACACTACTGTATGGATGGAGGTCCGCGAATGAGCCTCGCGAACACCGCGCACACTTCAAAGCCCTGGCGGATCCATGAGCTAACCGCCGATTTCCGGCTCGAGGACGTCTGGGCGCTGCCCACGCCGGGCGGCCCGGACGACTTCCCTCGGCTGGTGCGCCTGATCGCCGCCGGCGACCCGTCGACAGGCTCCTCCTGCGCGGTCCGCACACTGTTCGCGATCCGGTGGAAGGTCGGGGAGCTGCTCGGTTGGGACGGCCTGGACACCGGCCACGCCCCGACGCGGCCTACGCTCCGCGACCGGCTGCCGGTGGATCTGCGCGACACCTCATCCGGCCTGCACTTCGATGCCCTCCCCTTCACCGCGCTCTACCTGATCGACGACGAGTGCGCCGCGGAGATCGTCAACCGGACCGTTCACGGCGTGCTGCACATCGGCTGGGTCCCGGACCAGACCGGCGGGCACCACGGCCAGATGGCCGTCTTGGTGAAACCAAACGGACTGCTCGGGACCGGCTACCTGGCCGCGATCAAGCCGCTCCGACACCTGGTCGTCTACCCAACACTGATGCGACAGATCGGGCGGGAGTGGCGTGCGGGCACTCCCGCGGCATCCTGGCAAGGCGCCCCGAAGTGACCCTTCCCCCCGGCCAACGCCCGATCGACGGATTCCCACGCTTCGGTACGCACCTCGCCCGACCCGCCCCCGCTGTCCCTATCGATCCTGTGATCGAGATCAGCGGCGCCGTGGCCAAGTCTTTCGCCCTAGCACTGGCCGAGCTCGCGACTCTTCCCCGTCGAGAGCTCACCGCCGACTTTCACTGTGTCGCTGGGTGGTCCGCCACCAACCTGCGCTGGGAGGGGGTCGCGTTCGAGACCCTCTATCGCATGATCATCGAGCCGTCGGTTCAACCGGGCACGTCGGTCACTCATATCGTCTTTGGCGGTCTGGACGGCTACCGATCGGTCGTGGCGATCGACGACGCCCTCGCGGAAGACCTGCTCATCGCAGAACGGCTCGATGGCCGCCCGCTCGACGGCAACCATGGCGCCCCGGCCCGACTGGTCAGCCCCCACCAATACGGCTTTGTCAGCACCAAACACCTCTGCCGCATCGAGCTCCGCACGGCCGAGCCGACCGGCGCCTACGCATCTCCGGCGATGCGTTTGCTCAAGCCCCATCGGCGGGCGAGGGTCTGGGAGGAGGAGCGTCATCGATATCTCCCCGCCTGGTCGGTGCGGCCCATCTACCGGCTCCTCATCCCGCCCATTGCGTCCCTCAGTGCTCACGGCAGCCGGCGCAGTCGCACCGCACCGGCGCCCCCGTGACCGGCTCACGCTCCAACCGATCTCGACGTGAGGATTGGTTGCCGAGGTGCGCGCCTCGGCGACAACCAGCACTGCCCGACTTGCTCCGGGGCCCGCAGAACAAACCGATGGCTGGATGTAGCGGACCGCACATGCCAACGCGCATATCGCATTTGTTCCACGCTGCTGCGTGCCCAAGCAAGACGCGTATGCCAGATTGCTGGCTGTACCGACCTGGGGATTGTGCCTACGTCGTTCTTGGACGCCCCGGCAGAGCAGGGCTCACCAGCGTTGCGGCCAGTTCAGGAAGTTGCTGATGATGACGGGGCGCATCGCGTTGAGCTCAAGTCGCTGGCGGTGCGCGGACGGTATGAGCATCCGGATCATATTGAGGGCCGGCTCTGTCAGTAGCTGACCAATCGGCAGCGGACATTGCTGGTTGGACGAGGCTGGTGGATCGCTGCCGAACTCCCTGCCGCCCGACTGCTCGGCATCCACATCAGCGTCGGCGTCGCCTGGCAACGCGCGAGCAGCGGCGACTGGACCAACTACGCCGCCGAACTACAGCCGCCGCCAACGCGCTCCGATTGTTGCGTTCTGCGCACTATTATCGATGGCCCAGGGACTGGCCGCCTCGCTGGCGCAAAGCTGATCTCGGGTAGAGGCGCCATGAAAACCCGAATCGGCACCGCGAGCTGCACGGTCGCGGTGGATGATTGCGTCCGCCGCGTCGCCCCACGCGGGCTTGCGCCTGCAACTCGTCGATTCTGAGCAGCCCGTCAGGTTCTTGATCGGTTGGATTCGGGCGCGCATACGAAGCGCTCTCGCCGTGGGGTCAAGCGGCAATGCTCGACGGGCACCATGATCTTCCTCCGTTTGCCCGCTGGACCGTCAGCGCGCTCGGATGGTGAGCGGGACCCCGGTCTCGCGTGCGGAGACCCGCCACAGTGTCTGGACGGCCCGTTCGGTTCCGGGCCGCAGCACGGGCAGCCGCACGGCGGGGCCGAAGTTGCCGAACCGGGGGCCGTAGAACTGTCCGCCCTTTGCGCGTGGGTCGGTGGCCGCCCTGATCTGGGGCATCGCGCCGTGCTCGACGTCCATGCCGGTGTATCTGGCCATCCACGCCCAGAACGGACCCATCCATCCGCCGCCACCCTCGGCGACGGTCCTGGTCTGCAGGTCGCTGTGGGTCAGCCCCGGATGCGCGATCAGGCTCTGCGCTCGAACTCCGGCCCGCTCGAACTGCTGCTGCAAGCCCAGCCCGAAGTGATAGTTCGCCAACTTGGACTGGCCATAAGCGCGCCACGGGTGGTAGCGGCCGTGCAAGTGCGGGTTGTCCGGATCCACCGCTCGCCCGAAGTGGTGAGCCGTGCTCGTCACCGTCACCACCCGGGCCGCCCGGGCAGCCAGCAGCGCCGGCATCAACCCTGCGGTAACCGTCCAGTGCCCCAGATGATTGACGCCCAGCTGCATCTCATACCCGTCGACGGTCTGCCGTTCCGGCATCGCCATCAGCCCGGCGTTGTTGACCAGAATGTCGACCTCGTCGTGCCTGGCCAGGATCTGCTCAGCCGCCTTCTTCACCGACACCTGCGACGCCAAGTCCAGCTCGACCAGTTCCACCCCAGCCTCGGGCGTCTCCGCCCGGATCTCCTCCACCGCCCGCGCGGCCTTCACCTGGTCGTGCACCGCCATAACCACCCGCGCGCCCTTGCTCGCGAACACCCGCGCGGTCTGCAGACCCAGCCCCCCGTTCGCGCCAGTGATCACCGTCGTCTCGCCCGTCAGGTCCGGCACCGAGTCGCGGCTGAATGCCATACGCCCATCCTCCGCCACCGCCCGGTAGCACCAGCACCGGCACGCCTGCCCGAACTGACCCGTCACTATCCGACAGGCGAGCGCCTCCCGAGCTTGGATGATCACGATCCTGCAGAGCCCGACACCGATCAGCCGTCCAGAGACCGGCGACACACCGGCTCGTCGCAGGACCTACCGCCCGGTCGTGGCGGGCTCAGGCCGGGTCCGCCGGATTGGTTCTTGGCGCGCCGAGTGCAGGCGCGGCATCGTGCCGGCCGACGGCTCGCGCGAAGAGGTGATCGTCCGTGAGGGATATGCCGCTGCCGATATCTCGCGGCAGCCACTGCCGGTGCGCTCGTTTCTCGCCTGCGTTGCGATGATCCTCGAGATGCCGATCGAGCAACTCCCCCAGGGGCCCAGCGACGGCGATCCGGCGACCGGCTGGGTGGTCTCGCGGTGGCTGGGCGGGCGCGGGCTGGGCATCGCCCGCGTCGCCGAACCCACGACGTTCTCCTGGCCCGGGCCATGGTTGGCGCGCGTCTGCCCGCCAGCGGGGCCGGCTCGCTACGCCGTCATGTACGGCGTCCCGTCCGATGGGATCCGGGCGACGGGCAGATCAGCGACCACTCGATTCAGGACGGCTTCGTCCTCGCCGCGACCGACATCGCGCTCGCCGTGCCGGTGCGGGCCACCATGCCGCCCGCGCCGGGCGCGGTGGACCGGATGTGGATCGCTGGTCGGCCGGGGAGCCAGTGCGATCACTGCACACGGCGCGGGCTGTCGACGGCCAGGGCCTTGCCGGAGACCGGCACGCCCTGGGCGCCGGCACGTTGCCGTCCGGACTGCCAGGTCCGGCATCGGCTCTCCCGCGTCGGGAACCGGCGGCTCAACACGCGCTGCACATGATGGCGGTGACCCAGATCCGGCAACCCGACAGTGTTGGCGTCGCTACTACGAACGGAAACAGCTCGAGGGCAAGACCCCCAAGGAGGCGCTGCGCTGCCTGAAGCGGCGCCTGTCCGATGTCGTCTACTGGCAGCTGGTCGCCGCCCGGCGCGCGACAATCGCCACGTGCGCATCGGCTACGACTCCGACGCGGACGCGGCCTACATCCACCTCGGCCGCCAAACCGCGGCCGCGCACCGCACCACCACGCAGGCCGCCACACCGGCGTCGACGGGTTCATCGCCCTCGACTGGGAAGACGGCCGGATCGTCGGCGTCGAAGTCCTCGACGCGAGCTGACCGTCACAAGGGGCTGCGTGCTGATCGACTCCTTGGATCAGTGACCCGGCGCAGGCGTTAGCTTTACGGTGTGGATCGGGCGATCCTCGAGTGGTTAGACGCCTTCGTCACCCCAAAGACGCAGTCGCTGTAACTCAGGTCTGTCAAGTGCTGAAATGATCGACCGGGTCAACAGGCGAGCTTGCGCGCTCTCTCCAACCTGGACTAACCGACCATCGAGCCCCCGGCCGGATCGTGGCCTAGGTCGACACGATTGATCGGCTTCCGTCCAGGCATCATTTCGCGTCCTACAACGGCACCGCCCGATCGATGTCTCCTCCGGTGAGTCCGGCTCAGCCACGATCCCTCGACGAGGCCGAGCACATCAGCTGACACTCCGCCGGCGAGGACGACCACCTGGACTTAAGCGCTACTTCAGTACGACCCGTCTGACGTTCTCAACCAGGAAATGCCCTTTGTTTGCGGAAGGAAATCGGTCGCCACCGAAGTTGCGACGGTCGTTCCCCACTCTTCGGCTGGGCCGCGATCTACAGCCGAGCGTTCGTCTCGACGACGACCGAATCTCAGCGGCCGCCAGCCGTGTGGTGGAGCCTTCTGTGGCTGTCGGTGATTTGCGTCTCTGCGGGGTTTCCGACTGCATGCTCCTGATCGGCGGTGATGGCGCCAACGGCCTAACTAAACGGTCCGCGCGTCAGCGCAGTGCGGATAGACAAGATCGAACGTGAGCGGAGCTATAAGCCGGGACGCGCCTGGCCACGAATCCAGTCGCTGCCGTCCCGGCGGATCTCGCAATCCCAACCCATCTCGAGCCGCGCCCGCGGGTGGCCAGGCTGGGAGGTGTGCCGTGCGAGGATGGCGCCGTGACTGGCCGGTTCGTGCCGTTCGTTCCCGGCCGTCGTCCGACTGACGAGGACGCCACGCCCGGGCTTGGATCGAGCGACTGCGCCGCGATGGTCACTGGCGATGCCCGCTCGCCGAACCGGGCCGTGCTGCTGTTCGAGGTGGCGGACCTGGCCGGCGACGTTGCCGTTGATGCCAGTCTCAGTATTGACGGGCGGGTCCTTACCGGATGGGATCGCCGGCCGGTTCCGCTGTCGGGCCGGGGTCTGCAGCGGATCGAGGTGCTGCCCGGCCGCGACCTGGCCGGCGAGGATCTGGGGTTCACCGCGGGATTCCTGCGCAGGGCGCGAATGGAGCTGCGCGTCACCCAGGGCGGGTCGGTGGTGTCCTGCGACGACGCCTGGCTGGATGTGTGTGACGTCCGGGTCCTGGGCACGCTGTACCGCCGGATCATTGACCGGGTGGTGGCGCCTGATGCAGCCCGCCAGGCGATCGCGGCGGGCGTGCCGGATCCGGGCCTGACGTACCACCCCTGGTACCCGGTGCTGGCCATCGGGGCCGACAAGGCCGCGCTTTACATCGCCGCGCTGGTGGCCGACATCGTCGGCAAGGAGCACCACCTGACCGACCCGGCCTGGCTGCTGCGCGTCGGCGTGCAGCTGGAGCTGCTCACGTGCCTGGGGATCATCGAGGCCGTCCGAGACGACATCGGCGACCTGCTCGACGCCGGCGAACGCACCGCCTACGAAAGCAGCGACATCTTCGCTCAGACGCGCGCCCGCCTGCGTCCTGACGCATGGCGCGACGTCGGGCGGATGCGTCAGATCGCCTTCGCCCGCCGGGGTAGTCCGCGCACAGGTCCGGTGTGCGTCCTGAACTTGCTGAAGAAGCGTGAGGCTACCCTCGGCTTCCTGCATGCCCATCATGAGGACCTCAAGAACGCCATCGAGCTCGCCGGGCCGAACCGGTTCAACGCCCAGGAGACGTGGCAACGAGTCTTCCGGGACGCCGAGCGGGCGGTGATGCGGCAGACCGCGCACGCCTTCCCTGAGCTCGCTTTCCTGCCCGCACACGCCAGGCAGGCGGTGCTCTGGCAACGACACGGCCTGGCCGGGCAGCAGGGCATCTACCCAACGGCCGGCAACGCGTACCGCGCCTCGATGAACTCCGTCGCCGACTGGGCAAAAGCAAGGGGGCTGATGGACTACGCCGGCGAGGAGTGCGTGCCCGCCCAGGTCAGCCTCATCGAGGCCTACACCCACGACCGCTCCCGGGTCGCCGTTCTCCAGCGCCATGACGGCCTGGGCCCGCACCCGGACATCTACGAGCCGGCCGTCTCCGCCGTACCCAGCACCGACGAGATCGAGGCTCTCCTGGCTGAGGCGCCCATCTTCCGGTCGCTGCCCCGTGACAGCCTGCACGACCTAGCCACCGGGGGCCGCCCCTTGCTGCTCGGCCCGACCCAGCGGTTCGTGATCGAAGGCCAGCCGGGCACGTCGCTGTTCCTGGTCGGCGAAGGCGAGGTCGAGGTCCGGCTCCGCCGAGACGATGGCCGCGACTGGCTAGCGGCCACGATGGGCCGGGGCGAGATCATCGGCGAGATGGCATTGGTCACCGGCGAGCGCCGGGCGGCCACCGTCCGCTCGGTCGACGAAACCGTCATCTACGAGATCAGCCGCCAGCAGTACGAGCCGCTGCTGCGGGCGCATCCCGACTGGCTCGATGAGCTCCGCGCGGTGACCGACGACCGGCTGGCCCGCCGACCAGCCCGTCCGCCGTCCTTGCTGCAGCGCATCCGCCGCGCCTTGTCCGGCTGAGGCCACCTATCCGTCCCCACGGGACCGTGGCTCGATCGCTGCAGGCGGAGTACGCCAGAACAACTGATTTGCGTCCGTTCGGGGCGGCACCTTTGAGATTCATTCGGCCGTACAGAACGGATATCTGAGTGCTGCCGTCGGGTCATCGGTCACGCCGAGCAACCCTTCGGGAGTCACTCGTGGGGAGGTCATTCGGCAGCCTCCTACGGTGGGCACGTGACGATAGAGGACGTCGCAGCCCGTGACATAGGTGCGGGTGACGTTGTTCGACTCGACGACCCTCAAGCGCACCGGGTAGAGCGCATGATGCGTGTCGGCGGCCGCGTCGTGCTGGAGCTGCGGCCAGTTGGTCTCGAGCTTTCGGAGACTGCGTGACCCTCGCGCCCACGGCGGGATGGCAGCGGTGCTCGGCCGGGCAGGGCAGCAAGGGCCCGCGCTACTACGACTGGCTCTGGTGCGACATGGTCGCCGAAGACGCCGGCGACAACGGGCATCACTGGCTGCTGGTGCGCCGCAACCCGAATACCGGCGAACTGGCCTACCTGCGCTGCTACAGCCCGCGCCGCGTGCCCCTGCGCGCCCTGATCCGGGTGACCGGGCAACGCTGGCGCATCGAGGAGAATTTCCAATCCGCCAAAGGCCTCGTCGGCCTGGACCAGCACCAGGTCCGGCGCTGGACCTCCTGGCACCGCTGGACCACGCTCGCGATGCTCGCGCACGCCTTCCTCGCCATCGCGACCGCGATAGAACGCGATCACGCACCGGCGCCAGCGACGATGATCGAGCTGACCGTCAACGAGTTCCGGCGCCTGTTCGACGCGCTCCACCTCCAGACAAGCCCCGGCATCGAAAGGCTGCTGGCCTGGTCGACATGGCGACGACGACACCAAGCCCAAGCCCGCGCAGCTCACTACCGACGACGCGCCAGTCACCAATGATCACGATCTACAACTGCCGTACTAGCCTTAGCTATTCCTACGCGGGCGCGGCAAGCAGAGGATCCAGCAAAGGATCACACAGAACTTCGAGTTACGGCACCCTTTTCCGAGGCCGTAGGATCGATTTTAGGACACGCCCTTTTTAGGCCCACCATCTGAGTACCCCGCGAGATATTGACCTTGTTAGAAGTGCCACGGATCGAATATGGCCCAACAAATACAGGGGGTCGTTAGGCCGTTTTTCACAAGCATCGGAAGTTGGTCCAGCTCGTTGTGTTCGTGGCTGAGCGTTAAGCTCAGGCCCGGCAATGGGCAAGCCCGATTAACCCGTCAGCTCCCGTAGCTTCGCCTTCATTGCGCGCAATGCCTCACCATGCCCAAGCTTCGCGTTCAAGTCAGCGATACTGTCCACGTCGTACTCACGCAGCGTCTCCAAGATCGCCTTGAGGCGCAGCGCTTCCGCGTCCCGTTGCTCGGGATCATCCCATTCGAGGTCGTCGTCCCATTCCCACTCGTCGTGTTCGGTCACGTGATCACTTCCCTCAGTACGCCGGTACACGCCATGATGCGCAGCTACCTCATGCCAGCATGCCCGTATCCTGCGACACGTGGCGTCGAAACGCTCGGATCGCTTGCTTCAACAGATCGAGGCAGGCGCCCTGGACAGTCGAACGCCTATTGCTGACGTTCTGCTGAAGGTCATCGCCCTCGGTGGAAGGGCGGGATCGGCCGAACTTCGGGACTGGGCGCACGCACCGGGAGCTGCGTGTGGGGTTCCAAAGCCCGGTGCGGCGCATGTTCGAGCGGCTAGGCCGCGCGGTGGTACTCGTTGATGAGGCCGCCCAGGATCGGATGGCGGACGATCTCAGATGGCACCTCGTGGCTCGGCGCTGGGCCGACGGGTGACGGAGGTCGGAGGTCTTGGGCTCGGTGTGGGCGCTGCTGGTTGTAGTGGGAGATGTACTCGGCCAGGGTGCGATGCAGGTGTCGTTGTCCGAAGATCAGCATGCGGTCGGTCAGTTCGGCTCTGATGGTGCGGACGACGCGTTCGGCGTATCCGTTGGCTTGCGGGCAGCGGGGCGGAATCTTGACGATCTGGATGCCGACGTTGGTGAACACGGCATCGAACGCGTCGGTGGAATTGCCCGGCTCGGTTACGAATCAGGAACCGAAACTCGGCCGTGCGGTCGCCGAGGTCGGCGACGAGATTGCGTGCCTGCTGGGCGCTCCAGGGCCCGTCGGGGTTGGTGGTGGTGCCGAGGACGTGGATGTGGCGGGTGTTGATCTCGATCACGAAGAATACGTAGATCCTGCGCAGGGTCACGGCGCAATCCACGTGGAAGAAGTCGCAGGCCAGCATCGTCGATGCCTGGGTGCGGAGGAACTGTCGCCAGGATGTCCGGTCTGCTCGGGTAGGCGCTGGCGGTATCCGAAGCTTCTTCAGGACTCGTCGGATTGTCGAGGCACCTACTCGACGGCCGACTTTGAGCAGCTCGCCTTGGATCCGTTGGTAGCCCCAGGTTGGGTTTTGTCGAGCGAGCCGCTCGATGAGCGCGGCGATCTCGGGGTCGATGGGTGGGCGTCCCGTGCGGTGCGGGTAGGTCCACTTCTTCGCGACCAGGCGGCGATGCCAACGGAGGATCGTGGCGGGTGTGACAAGCCGACTGGCCAGAAGGTCGCGGGGAAGATGTCGGCAGAGTGCGCTGACCAGGGCTCGGTCGGACCAGTCGAGCCGTGGCTTCGGGCTTGTTCGCCTCAACACTGCGACCTCGTGACGCAGGACGAGCAGCTCGGCGTCCTTCGACGCCGAGGACCGGGCCAACAGCGCCAGCCAACCGCTGAGCCGGACCAAGATCAGGTAGAACAGCCGCAGCGACACTGACATGATCATGCCGAAGCCCTATGCGCAGACTTCTGGCACCGCACACCCGTTCAGCACAACATGGTTCTCACTCGGTTGAGGGCTCGTTGCAAAGGACGCTCTCCGCGAGCGTCCGCCGTCGACGATGCCCCGCTCACCTGGCTGAAATCCCTTGCCCGCGACGATTCGGGCCTTCTACGGATCGCGGCGAATGGACCTTCGTCCGGCTGGCAATGTGGCGGCACGCGTTCGAGTCCACCCACGTCCACCCATCACGACATCTCGACGTGGACATGTACCGGCCACGCGTCCCGACCGGATCGAATCGGCATCCGATTGACAAGCCTCCAGATCACCTCACCTGTGTGGCAGCGATCCGGTGCTGCGTTAGCGCGCAGACGGTGATGCGCGCGTCGACCGATAGTTCGCCGGGCACGGCGCTTGGGCTACCGGGATCGCCGATTACTTCGCGGGGCCCGAGCGTGTGGGCCACGCCGGCGGGAGGGCGTTATGTGCGGTGGAAACCATAAGCGGCGGCCCTGCCCCGCACTTCGGAGGCGGTGGCTGCAATATCAGTCGCGAACGCGCTTCTCGTGTCCGCGGCCCGGATGCCATGATTCGACGACGAGCCCTCCGCCGAGATGGGTAAGAACGACCTCGGCGATGTCCACGCAGAAGCCGCTTGGGGTCGGAACAGCGCGTCCGGCGATTTTCGCCTCGCCGATCCACGCGCCGGGATCGTCCTCGGGCGGGTCGACGGACGGGCTGTGCAGCGCCACCCGCGGATCACGCTCCAGGTCCGCAGTCTTACGCGATCCAGTCATTGAACCGAACGTCACCTGTTCGCCGAATTGGGTCTCGATGCCGCTGATCCGCGGGGAACCGTCGGCGCGCAGCGTGGCCATCGTCTTGTGCTTGCGGGCCTGGAACAGTTCGCGTACCCGTGCTGCGAACTGCGGCGCGTCCGCCGCGACGTCCGCCCAAGATGCCATGTGTCAACTGTGCCAAACGGCGCCGACAAACGACCGGACGCGACCGCTCGGTCAGCCGCGCACTGTGAGCGCGGCCGGGGTGCGCATTACAGGCAGACGGGATGATCGCCGACTACCTCCCGTGCCCTGTGGGCGTCGAGGGGTGTGGTGGCGCGTCATTCTAATGGCTTTTGCCGAGCGGTTTCGGAAGGCTCGGTTCCGATAGCGGCTGGCGGGTCAGCACTTCTTGTTGCTCCGACCCGTTGGTGAGGTCTGCGCACAGACCGTGCGCCCGCTGGTCTGAGGAGATGCAACCGCTGCGGATGACGTGCCCCTTTTGGTGTGGTGAGCACTGGACCATTACATCGCTGGCTGTCTCCTCCGCGCTGCTGACCGGTGTTGTCGAGTGGGTGGAGGCGCGGTGTTTGTTCGTCGGGGGACTGGGCGGAAGATCATCACGATGTGGAGGTCGTCGATTCGCACGGGCGCCGGCTCGCTACGGCGCGGTTACCGGAGGGACTGACCTGACGAACACGGCGTCCGGTCATCAAACCGCAACCCGAACGCGGAGCCCGATCGCCAATCGCGGGGATGGCGATCCGCACATGCATGCCGGCCGACCCACAGAGCAAGGGTGGCAGCCAGGCGACGGTGCGTGTTGCGAAGGGCGACCTGGTACCGACGGATGCGAATCTGCTCGGCGAGTACGCCAGATTCTCCGCATTCGATGCGGCGTGCGGCGTGTTCTGCGTCGAGGTCAACGCGCGTGACGACCTCCAGCCGCCCGACGCCGCGTAGCCGGCTACCGCGGTAGGTCATCGGCTCGGCCGAGCGGGGCGAGCGGGGCCGGTTGTCCGGTGCGCCGGACTACCGTAGGTCCGTGGCCGAATATCGACACATAATCGTCAAGCAGGACGGCGACACGGTCTCGATCACCATGAACCGGCCCGACCGGCGTAACGCCCTGTCCGGTGATCACTTGGCCGAGCTGCTTGCCGCTTTCCGAGCTGCGGTCGACACCGCTGCGACCGGAATCGTGCTGGCCGGTGAAGGACCGGTGTTCTGCTCGGGACACGACTTCGCGGACGTTGCCGCCCGCGACGACGCCGGGGTTCGCGCCCTGATCGATCTGTGCACCGAGTTGATGCGGACCATCGAGTCGGTGCCCCAGGTCGTGATCGCGCGGGTCCATGGCCTGGCGACGGCGGCGGGCTGCCAACTCGTTGCCTCCTGTGACCTGGCGGTGGCTAGTCAGTCGGCGGGGTTCGCGTTGCCAGGCGGAGCCGGTGGATGGTTCTGTCACACACCGGCCGTGCCCGTCGCACGATCGATCGGGCGCAAGCGGCTAATGCAGATGGCGTTGACCGGCGAGGTAATCGACTCCGGAACTGCGCTCGAGTGGGGCCTGGTCAACGCCGTTGTGCCCGACGACCAGCTCGACGCGGCGGTCAGCGACCTGCTCGCTCGGGCCACCCGTGGGAGCCGAGCGAGCAAGGCCATCGGCAAGCGCACGTTGTATGCCCAGCTCGACCGTCCCGAGGCCGACGCCTACCAAATCGCGGTCGAGGTCATGGCGAAGACCGCGCACACGCCTGCCGCCCGTGAAGGCATGGCGTCCTTTTTCGAGAAGCGCGCGCCCGTCTGGCGAGAATGACACAAGCCGATGCGCGACCGACGGCGGAGCCCTTGACCGGCCGACTCGCGGGCGGCGGCGCCCATAAGCAGACCCTCGCCGACAGCCTGATCACCTTCGTCGGCCAGGACACCTACCGCACCGACGGCTATGCCTTCCTGCATCGCTTCGTGTTCCTGCTCGGCCTCAACGACCACGAACAACTGTTCGGGAGCTCACACCATGATCGGAAAACCCGACTCACATCAACCCCGCTTGACAGGATCACCCGTACAACAGAGATGCGCGCGCTGCGTCGTCGCCATGCACCGCTTCCCGAACCGCCGACTATGCGTGAGACGAGCATTAGCGCGACCGGCGGTCGCCTTGTCGATATGTGCGACGCTGGCAGAGGATCCGCCATATTGTCTGGGTGACGTCTGGGCGTGTTGAAGCGCCTAACGCGGGCGTCGACTGAGTGAGTGCCCAGAAGAGCCCGCAACCTCCTGCTGTCGTGGTGGCGGCGCGGATCGTGCTGATCGCGTATGTGATCGGGTTCGCGTCGTCGGTGGCCGCAGCGGTGGCAGCTCGCCTCCGCTGGTCAGGCTACGTTCGCCCAAGCTCTGGTCAGTCGACGGGCTGTTCGTTGCACCCTTGTTTCGCCAGCTCAGGGCTGATGGAGGGGTCGTAGCAGGAGATGCGCGTTTCGACGCTGAGTTGAACATGGAAGATTCGCCACCCTTGGCGCATGTGCGAGCGAGCTCGACTCATGCTTGATCGACTTGGCTGACCGCGTAGCCGAGGGCGGTGACCTAGGCGGCGGTGACGGAGGGGTGGGGTTGGGCGTCGATGCTCGGGGGATGATTCCGGGCAGTCCGGTCTGAGCGGGGAATCACCGTAGGAGGTTTGCTGAGATGGAGTACACGCGTTTGGGCAGATCGGGTCTGAGGGTCAGCCGCGTCGGTTTGGGCTGCATGAGCTATGGGCGGGCCGCGGCTGGGATGCACCAATGGACCCTGGACGAGGATGCCGCTGCGCCGTTCTTCGGGCAGGCCGTCGAGTTGGGTGTCACCTTCTGGGACACCGCCAACGTCTACCAGGGCGGCACCTCGGAGGAGTTCGTGGGCCGCGCCGTCCACAAGTACTCCCGCCGCGAGGACATCGTTGTTGCCACGAAGGTGCACGGGATGATGCACGACGGCCCGGGCGGCAGCGGCCTGTCGCGTAAGGCGATCCTGGAGCAGCTGGACGAGTCGCTGCGCCGGCTGGGCACCGACTACGTCGACGTGTACTACATCCACCGGTTCGATGACCAGGTGCCGGTCGAGGAGACCATGCAGGCCCTGCACGATGTGGTCAAGGCCGGGAAGGTGCGCTACCTGGGTGCTTCGTCGATGTGGGCGTGGCAGTTCGCGAAGATGCAGCACACCGCCGCGGTGAACGGCTGGACGAGGTTCTCGGCGATGGAGGACCAGTACAACGTCCTCAAGCGTGAGGAGGAGCGTGACATGATTCCGCTCTGCCTCGACCAGGGCGTCGGACTGACCCCTTATTCACCGCTGGCCAAGGGTCGCGCCGACGCGGCCCTGGGGTGAGCAGACCGCCCGGTCGTCCGCCGACGCGGTGGCCAAGGCATTCGACCGGGAGGCCGACAAGCCGGTCGTCGACGCCATCCACAGGATCGCCGACGGGCGGGGCGTCCCGATGGCGCAGATCGCCCTAGCCTGGGTGCTGTCCAAGCCAGCGGTGGCCTGCCCCATCGTTGGTGCCACCAAACCCAACCACCTCGAAGACGCGGTGGCCGCCCTGGACGTCAAGCTCACCGAGGAGGAGATGACGGCGCTAGAGGAGCCCTACACGGCCCAGGACAACTACTGGTGGTGACGCACACACATTCCCAGCACAGCCCCTCGTTTGCGAAGGGCTCCGCCACTCGAGAACGACTCATCTGCGTAGGTCTCCGTGAGGTCATGGTCGCGCAGATCGACGGTGCGGTCGCGGTTGAGGCGGTGGGTGTGGATCAACCGTGGAGCGCGTGCCGGCTAGCGCTGGCTGGATTACGGGCGTGCGGTGTGTGGTCGGTGACCTGAGAGCGTCTCGACGACCTCATCGATGCCGATCAAGTCACGCTCGACATCCTCGAGGTAGAGGCGGCCGGCCACGATGACGTCGTCGGCGATTTCGAACAGGGTGACACCCCGCATCTCAAACGCCTGCCCGTCGGCGCGGGTACCCGACCAGCGCCACTCGCTCCAGGTGGTCGGCCCATCGTCGACCGAGCGCAGCACCTCGGCGCGGAAATCGGGTATCCCGGCGAACATGGCCGCCCAGTTGGCGCGCATCTGCTCGCGGCCGGTGAAGCTTCGGCCGGGGTGGGCCGGTTGCGAGCTGCGGTAGTCCACGTCGAACAGCGCTGCGGACGCGTCCAGGTCATGGGCGTTCATGGCGCTGACGAGCCGATTCATCACCTCAGCCATGCGCACCCCCACTGACTTCAGCGAGACCGCACGGGCTCGCTGATCTATGGTCGCGCGGAGCAAGCCGCGCGGTCTAGCACCGGCGATCGGCTGGCCGTTGCGGCAAGAGCCGCGCGCTCTGGCCGCGCTGCGCTCTAGGGCCACACACCCTCACTCGAGACCGGGCGCAAGGCACAAGACGGTGGACATAGCTACGCCCACGACGATTCCGCGCGACTTTCCGGAGTAGTCCCGCGCGAGTACATAGCGATGCAGGCCATTGAACAACGCCGGCCGGGTGTTTCACTGCAGTGCGATGTCGTGTTCTGGTCCGCGCTCGTCATCTGGGCGAGGACCGAACCAGCGGCGGTCTGAGCTGGCGATTGCTACGTCGTTGATGCTTGCTTCGCGGCGCCGCATCAGTCCCTGCTCGTCGAACTCCCACAGTTCGTTTCCGTAGCTGCGCCACCATTGACCGGTGGCGTCGTGGCACTCGTATTGGAAGCGGACGGCGATTCGGTTCTCCCGGAATCCCCAGAGGCTCTTTCGGAGCACATAGTCGAGTTCACGTTCCCATTTGGCGGTGAGGAATTTGACGATCTCTTCACGGCCAAAGATGAACTGGTCCCGGTTTCGCCATATGGAGTCGGGGTGTAGGCGAGGCTGACCCGGTGCGGGTCCCGGCTGTTCCGGGCGTCCTCGGCCGCCTGCACCTTCGTGCGGGTGCTGTCGAGGTCGAACGGTGGGAAGGTGGCCGGGCTTCGGTCATGACGAGGTCCTTTGCTCGAGGGGCGACGGCGATCTGGCCGCGGACAAGAAGGTCGGCGCGATCATCGCGCCGAACAACGTCAGGATGCACATCTTCGCTGTCACGCCCCGTGACCTTCCGCGAGCTCACCACCCCGAGAAGACTTCGACGCCGTCGCTACCGAACTCAAGTGCCGTAAGAATCTATTCATCAAGACGCTCAGATAAGGGAAGGCCATGGCGTTCTCGGCGCTCAGTCATCTCGTCTGCTGCCGCTCCGGCGAGCGGTATGACGCAGACGTCGTCCAGGGTGTGAGCGACGCGGGCGCCCCGCTGCTGGCGCGCTACGACCTCGACGGGGTCAGGGCGTCGGTGAGGCGCGAGGAGATCGCCATCCGCCGCCCGACGTTGTGGCGCTACCACGAGGTGCTGCCGGTCCGGGACGAATCGTTTGTTGTGACCATGGGCGAAGGCATGACCCCGTTGACGCCGCTTCCGGCCTACGGCACCGAGATCGGTATTCCGGGCTTGCTGGTGAAGGACGAGGGCCTCGTCCCGACAGGCACCTTTAAGGCGCGCGGCGCGGCAGTCGCCGTGTCCCGTGCTCACGAGCTCGGCATCCAGCGCGTGGCCCTGCCGACCAACGGAAACGCCGGCGCCGCCTGGGCGCTCTACGCCGCACGTGCCGGCATGCGCAGTCTCGTCGCGATGCCGGTATCCGCTCCGTCGATCGCCCGCGCCGAGTGCGCGGTCGCGGGGGCCGAGCTGTACCTCGTCGACGGATTGATCGGCGACGCCGGAAAACTCATCACCGCCGCCGTCTCCGAACGCGGCGGCTACCAAGAGGTCTCGACGCTGAAGGAGCCATACCGGCTCGAGGGCAAAAAGACGATGGGCTACGAGATCGCCGAGCAGCTCGACTGGAAGCTACCCGACGTCATCGTCTGCCCCACCGGCGGCGGCGTCGGACTGGTCGGGATCTGGAAAGCGCTGCACGAGATGGCTGAGCTCGGCTGGATCGCCGGCCCGTTCCCGCGGCTGGTCGCCGTGCCGGCCGAGGGCTGCGCTCCGATCGTGCGTGCTTTCGAGCAACGAGCGTCCGAGAGCGAACCGTTCCCCGATGCCCGCACCGTGGCATTCGGCTTCGCTGTGCCCAAGGCCCTCGGCGACTTCATCGTGCTGCAGGCCGTCCGGGAGACCGACGGCATCGCGGTTGCGGTCGCGGACGCCGACCTGCTCGCCGAACAGCACCACATGGCCGAGCAGGAAGGCGTCTTCATCTGCCCGGAGGGGGGCGCGTGCCTGGCGGCGGCGAAGCAGTTGCGCAGCTCGGGTTGGATCAGGTCTGGCGAGCGTGTTGTCGTCCTGAACACCGGCGCCGGACTGAAGTACCCCGAAGCGGTAGAGGTGGACGTAGCCACCCTCGCCGTCGATGCGCCGATCCCGGCCCGCGATAAATAGCCGGCCCCCCTTTCCCAGGACACAGCGGGAGTCGACATGCGAACAGCTCGATCGATCCGCAGATCCGGGGACCGGAGGAGTGTAAGGATGGGCGCCCTGGGGTCGGATCATGGACTACGTCTGCGGTCTGCGGAAGGTGTGGCTCGCGCTGAACCGGGAGGGCATCCCGGTGGCCCGATGCACGGTGGAGAGGTTGATGAAAGACCTGCAGTTAAAGGGGATTCGGCGCGGCAGACAGGTGGTTACGACCAGGCCGGATCCGAAAGCCACGCGGCCCGCGGATCTGGTCAACCGGCGGTTCCGGGCGCTCGCACCGAACCGCCTCTGGGTGGCCGACTACACCTACGTGTCGACCTGGTCGGGGGATGGTCTACGTATCAGTTCGTGATCGACGCCTACGCGCGTCGCATCCTCGGCTGGCGCGGGTCGACGTCCATGCGCACCGAGCTGGTGCTGGACACCATCGAGCAGGCGATCTGGACCCGCGCCCGCGACGGTGTCACCCACCTGAGCGGCCTGGTGCACCACAACGACGCCGGTAGCCAGGGTGTACACGGTCGTCGGTGTGGTCGCGACTGCCGGTTTCATCTGCTGCCGGTCAGGAACCGGTCGATCTCGGTCAGGAAGTGTTTCCAGGCGGGATCGCGTTCAGGCAGCAGGTGGTTGCTGCTGTCGAGTGGGACCAGACGGCTGTTCGGGATTAGTGCGGCCAGCAGCCTTGACTGTTCAAAGCGGTTGTCAGGCTCCCGGCGGGAGCACATGATCAGCGTTGGCACCGTGAGCTTGGGCGCCAGGCTCGTGATGTCGATGTTGGCGAATGTGTCGACGAATCGCCATGCGTTCTCAGGGGATGTCGAGCGCCGCTGAAGCTCGTCGAAACTGCGCCACTGCTCTTGGGTGGCGTCGGGCAGGAAGCGGGATACGAAGATCTGCCGGTACATCGGGTCGGGACGGCCCCAGCCCAGGCGGACGATCTCGATGTGGGCTTCGGCGAGTTCGAGTTGGTCGGATGTGCTGGCGCGTTTGCGCCGTCCCTGGGCGAATGAGCCGAGCAGCACCAGGTGACTGACGCGTTGCGGGTGGCGCACCGCGTAGGCGATAGCGACGGGTCCGCCCTGGGAGATGCCGAGCAGCGGGAACCGGTCCAGCCCGGCGGCGTCGACGACGGCCTCCAGGTCGTCCACCCAGTCATCGAACGAGAACCGTCCGATGTCCCAGTCGGACAGCCCGCAACCTCGCTCGTCATACCGGATGAGGTGGAACCGGCTCGACAACTCGGCCAGCCAATGCCGCCACACCGGGCTTTCCCAGTCGTAGGCGAGGTGGCTGAGCCAGTTCGCGGCCTTCACCAGCGGCGGCCCTGCGCCGCTGGTCGCGTAGGCAAGGCGGGTGCCGTCGCCTGCGGCGCAGAATCGGATCTCCTGCATGGGCGGGGCCGGCGGGAGCCGGCGACCGCGATCGGCTTGGGCCGCCTCATCCACCGGCGCGATGAACTGGTAGCCGCGTCCGTGGGCGGTGCGGATGAGCCGCTGGCTGCGTCCGTCGTCCCCGATCGCCTGACGTGCCGCCTTGACCCGGCTGGTCAGCGCCGACTCGCTCACGAAGCGATTGCCCCAGACGGTGTCGAGCAACTCCTCTTTGGGCACGACCCGGTGCCGTTCCCTGATCAGCACGGCGAGGAGGTCGAACACCTGCGGCTCAACCGGACAGCGGCGCCCAGCCCGGCGCAGCTCGAACCGGTCGAGATCGAGTTCGCAGTCGCTCGAACACGAAGATCAAGAAAGCTCCCTGCCACGGTAACCCCTCGGCGGTTCACCAGTCGTCTCACCTGCGACGGCCGCGGCGCTGTCTCCAGGTGTTCTCCATATTTCCTCCAAGGCTGGGGCCGGCCGAGCGCGCACATTGGTGCACGAGTCCGATTAGGTCCCCGCCGCTCGGCGGGCCCAGCGCACAGGAGAGGCCGTGATCAGCCTTCGAGCCGACCGCCGCGAAATTGCCGCGGGTGCCCGGGCGATGATGCCGTGGCTGGCCGGGGTTGTCCCCTTCGGGTTGGTGATCGGCGTCAGCGCCGCACAGGCTGATATCCCCACGCTGGCCGGGTGGCTGACCGGCCCGCTGGTCTACTGCCGGCAGTGCGCAGCTGGCGGCGATCGGGATGCTGAACGCCGGAGCGGCCCCCATGGTCGTGGTAGCAGCCGCATTGGTCATCAACGTCCGGCTCATCTTCTACTCCGCGACGATGGCCCGCCATTGGCGCGGCACACCGCGGTGGTGGCGTTCCTGGCGGCCTATCTGCTCATCGATCCATCGTTCGCGGTCGGGCTCGACGGATACGAGCGGCTCGGCCGGGGCACGCGGGCACGCTCACTACCTCGGCGGGGCGGTTTTGCTCTGGGTGTCCTGGCTCGCTGCCATCGGCGCCGGCGCAACGGTAGGCGCCGGCTTGCCGGCGTGGCTTCACCTCGAGTTCGTGACGCCCCTGTTCCTCGTCGGTGAGGTGGCCCGCAAGCTTGCCAGTCCAGCGCTGCGCCGAGCGATCTTCGCCGCAGCGACCGTCGCGCTGCTGGCACTTTCGGCGCCGCTACAGCTCGGCATAGTGCTGGCAATCGCTGCGGGCATCACCGCCGGTCTCACCGCACAACGAAATGGGCCGACCCAGTCCACGCACCGGGTTCAGCCAGCCACGGAGGTACGGCGGTGAATGCCTGGATCGTCATCCTGGCCGCAGGTTTCGGCAGCTACCTGTTCCGGCTCAGCATGATCGTGCTCGCCGGCCGGATCACGATGCCGGCATTCCTGGAACGAGCCTCGGTTCTCGTCGCCCCGGCGGCGTTCGCTGCCCTGGCTGCCGCCGGTGTCGCGACAGCCTGCCGGGGCCTGGGGGCCACCCAGGCCGTAGGGCCGCTGGCCGCGGTCGCCATAGCCGTCATCGCCGTGTTGCGCACCGGCTCGCCGCGTGCCGCAATCCTGGCTGGCATGCCGACCCTGTGGATCACGACTGCGCTGCTGCCGAGCTGAAGCACCTGCAATCGATTTGGACGGGAGCGACCCCACCATGCACGTCTCGAACCGGAGTCGTCACGACGTTGTCGTCGTGGGGGCGCGAGTCGCCGGGGCATCCACCGCGATGCTGCTGGCTCGCCTCGAGCATGACCTGGTGGTCGTGGACCAGGCGTCATTTCCCAGCGACGCCGTGTCGACGCACTCGATCGCCCGTAGCGGCGTCGTCCAGCTTCGCCGCTGGGGGCTGCTCGGCTCGGTCCTGGCCAGCGGCGCTCCGGCCCTCAGGCAGGTCACCTTCCACGCCGGTGGTGTATCGGTGAGCCGCACGATCAAGCACAAGGCCGGTGTCGACCTCGTCGTGACGCCCCGGCGGTACGTGCTGGACACGATCATCGCGGCCGCCGCGCGGCAGGCCGGCGCGGACGTGCGCACGGGCGTCACCGTGACCGGCGTGCAGCGCGACGGCGGCGGCCGGGTCGTGGGGATAAGCGGATATGACCGCGCCGGTGCTCCGGTTGATCTGCGCGGCCGCTACGTCATCGGCGCCGATGGCCTGCGGTCGCAGGTCGCCCGCTCGGCCAGAGCTGGGATCAGCCAGCGCCGCCTCCCGGGCGGCGCGGCCCACCAGTACGCGTACTACGCAAGCATGGGGCTCTTTGTGGCCGAGCGGTCGTTCGCCGGGGTGTTCCCGACCCACCACGGGGAGGCGTGCATCTGGGTTTGCACTCCCTCCGCTGACGCCAAGGCGGCCCGCCGCAGGGCTTCCTCACGCGAGGAGGCCTTTGGCGAGCTGCTCGGGCGTTCCGCTCCCGGGCTGGTCGAGCGACTGCGGGGCGTTCCGCCCCCGGGCTGGTCGAGCGACTGCGCGGCGCCCGCCGGACCTCGCCGGTGCAGGGCATGCTGCGCCAGCTCAACCAGGTGCGCCACGCGTTCGGCTCGGGCTGGGCGCTGGTCGGGGATGCTGGCTATCACCGCGACGCCGTCACCGCCCACGGCATCAGCGACGCGTTCCGCGACGCGGAGTTCCTGGCCGTCGCGCTGGACCAGGCGCTGAGCGGCGATGCCGAGGAGAGCACCGCGCTCGCGCGCTACCAGCAGCAGCGCGACCAGGCGCTACGAGACATCTTCGACATCACCTGCCGCCTGGCGGCCTATCCGGCGGCGCCGGCGTTCATCGAGTTGCAAAAGCAGCTGAGCGCCGCCATCGACAACGAGGCGGTGGCGCTGGCCACCCCGCTGGTTCCCGGCGAGTGCCACCGGGCCACCGCCTGACTCGCCACCGCCACAGGGAAGGAGGCCACCGCGCGAAACCCCGAACTCATCACCCCTCAGCACAGCAGCACCAGACAACCCAAAAGGAGAAATAGCACAATCACCACCGAAATGGCCGCTGCGCAGGCAAGCGAGCCGACGCGCAATGGCGTGGACACCGCGACCCTGTTCGCCACCCTCGACGCCGTGAAGGGCGATCCCGAGATCGCGAAGTTCCGCTTCCGGGCCACCAACACCTGGGTGAGCGGGACCCACAACCGCTCGACCATCCACGGATTCCACGGCGCCAAGCAGGAGATGA